>CAWKFH010000009.1:0-481043 GCA_963848845.1 uncultured Actinomycetota bacterium | reverse complement strand
GTTGATCGTGCCGCCGTCGAACTCGTTCAGCGCGATGGCGACGAGCATGTTGACCACCACGCCGGCGCCGCCGACCAGGCCGAACTTCACAAACTGCCGCAGCACGTGCCGGTAGCGGGCGTAGAGGGCGGTCTGGTTCACAACTGCCAAAGGTTAGACGACGAAGGGGTGGAGCCGCGCCAGCGACCCCAACGATGCTGACGTTGACGACTATCGGCGCAACGTTCCGCCGAACACGGTGCGAAACGTGCGGGCGATGTGGCTCAGCCGGCCGAGGGGATGCTTCTGGCACGCCGGGCAGCGGTAGCGCGAGCGGTTCATGAACGGCTCCCGCACGACGGCCGACCGCAACGCAGGCAGGGCAGCCCCTTCGCGTCCGTACACCGCCAGGGAGCGGCCGAAGTAGCCGGAGCAGCCGTTGACGTTCACGTAGAGCGCGTCGAAGGAGGTCCCCCCGGCCGAGCGCCTCGGCCATCACATCTCGAGGCCGCGGCGAGCAGCTCCAGCACCCGACGGCGGCTGAGCCGGTCGGCCGGGGTCTCGTAGTGCAGCCGGGCCCGCCACAGCGACTCGTCGGCGTAGATGTTGCCGATGCCGGAAACCACCGTCTGATTCAGCAGCACCCGCTTGATGCCGACTGTGTCGCCGCCGGATCTGGCCACCGACGGCGTCGAGGTCGAGCTCCGGATCGAACAGGTCGCGGGCGATGTGCGCGACCTCGACCGGCAACTCGGCCCCGCCCGGGCTGAGCCACAGGCCGCCGAACATCCGCTGGTCGGCGAACCTAGTTCGGGACCGCCGTCGGCGAAGGCGAACTCGACCCGGCACTGCGGGGCAGTGTGGCTGCCGGGCTCGTCGAGCCGGAACTGCCCGCTCATCCCGAGATGGGCCATCAGAGGCGTCGCCGTCGAGCGAACGGCAGCCACAGGAACTTGCCCGCGACGCCTCGGCTCGGCGAAGGTTCGCCCGACCAGGCTGGTGGCGAAGTCGTCGGCACCGGCCAGTGCCGGCGCACCGGCCGCGGGTGGTGCACGGTCACGCGCGCGATCGCTCCGGCCCGGCAGGATCGCCGGCCAGCCCGGATCGGACGACCTCGACCTCGGGCAGTTCCGGCATCAGTCCAGGGCTGTCGGCCAGCGAGGTGAAGGCGTTCTGCGCCGCGCCCTGCTCGGCCTGCTTCTTGGACGTGCCGGTACCGGGCGCGTAAGCCCGGTTGCCGACGATGGCGACCGCTTCGAAGCGCTTGTCGTGGTCGGGGCCGGATTCGG
This sequence comes from uncultured Actinomycetota bacterium, assembly GCA_963848845.1. Classification (GTDB taxonomy): domain Bacteria; phylum Actinomycetota; class Actinomycetes; order Propionibacteriales; family Propionibacteriaceae; genus Propionicimonas. Next base: position 479,775 of record CAWKFH010000009.1, on the reverse strand, counting down.
TGACGCGGTAGCTGGGCGCGCCCAACTCGCTGTCGGCCGCGAACTCCTGCAGGCTGGTCTTCCAGTCCAGGCCGGCGCCGAGCTCGGCCGCCTGGATCACCAGCGGGTCGAACAGGTGGTGCACCAGCTGGTCGGCCGCGTCCCGGCCGCTGGAGATGAGACGGCGCCGAGGAGTGCCTCGAAGGAGTCGGCGAGGATCGAGGACTTGTCGTTGCCCCCGGTGGAGAGTCTCACCCTTGCCGAGCAGGATCTGGCTGCCCAGATCGAGCGACGCGGGCGACGTCGGCGAGGCTGTGGGCGTTGACGACTGCGGCGCGCAGCTTCGCCAGCCGACCTTCGGGCAGGTCGGGGTAGCTGCGGTAGAGGAACTCGGTGACCACGACGCCCAGCACCGAGTCACCGAGGAACTCCAGCCGCTCGTTGTGCGGCAGACCACCGTTCTCGTACGCGTAGGAGCGGTGGGTCAGGGCAAGCCGGTACAGCTGGGGATCGAGATCGATCCCCAGCTGCTGGATCAGCTCCAGGGCGCGGCCCTGGGCCGCCTCGGATCCGGACGTGGCCGGTTCCGAGGTCAGGGCTCGAGGATCTGCCGGCGGGCGGCACGGGGGCCGTACTGGCCACAGGTGGGGCAGGCGGTGTGCGGCAGGTGCTTTGCCGCACATGCGGCGTTGGCGCAGGTAACCAGGGTCGGCGCGGAGGTCTTCCACTGGCGAACGGCGGGCCCGCGTATTGCTGCGGGACATTTTCCGCTTGGGAACGGCCACGGCGTTACTCCTTGTTTTTCGGTTCGGTCTTCGGTTCGGTCAGGCCCATCAGTCCGGCCCACCGGGGATCGATGGGTTCAGCATGGCCGTGATCCGGATCCTGGTTCAGGTTGGCCCCACATTCGGGGCACAACCCGGCGCAATCCGGACGGCACAGCGGCCTGAACGGCAGTTCGAGTACCACCGCGTCCCGCAGGACGGGTTCGAGGTCGATCAGCTCGCCCTCGATGCGCAAGGCCTCGGCATCGTCGGTTTCCTTGCCCGGGATAACAGAACAGCTCCTGGATGTCGACCTCCTCGGTAGAGGCGATCTCGTCAAGGCAGCGTGCGCAGTTTCCCCGGAGCCGGACCACAGCGGTACCGGTGACCAGAACCCCTTCCACCACCGACTCCAACCGAAGGTCGAGGTCGACGGGTGAGCCGGGTGGCACCCCGATTACTTCGATGCCGAGATCCGCAGGCGCCTCCGCGACCCGGGTGATCTCCTTCGACATGCCGGCCCTCCGACTCAGTTCGCGGGTTTCAATCACGAGATCCGGATCGAGAGTCTGGCAGCGGGGAGGCACGACGGTTCCCTTCAACGCAACGGTTCGACATCGTCATAACCAACGCAGAACTCTACCGTGACCGGCTACCGGTCACCAAAACGGCCCCGCTAGGCCTGCAGCCGCGGCAGCGCCTGGGTCGAGGTGTCATCCAGCGCCGATCGGGTTGCGAGCCGATCGCGCATCGTGCGCACCTGCGACATCGTCTTCTGCAGGCCCGCCTCGAAGGAGGCGATCCGGGCGTCTACGTAGGCGTCGGCTTCCCGCCGCAGGGCCGCTGCGTCGGCCAGCGCCTTCGTCTCCAGCTGGGTGGCCTTCCGCCTGGCGGCCTCCATCACCGGGGCCTGGCTGGCCAGGTACAGGGCTTTCTCCTCGGCGGAGGCGATGATCTGCGCCGCTTCGGCCTGCGCCCGCTCCAGCGTCTCCAGGGAGGTGGCGGTCACCCGCTGGGCCTCCCCCACATCAGTCTGCAGGGCAGCAGCGGCCTGGTCGATCAGGGCAAGTACCTCGGCCCGGTTCAGCATGCAGGAGGCCGACATGGGCACGGCCTTGGCGCCGGCGACCATTCGGTGCAGCTGTTTCAACACCTCATTAGTGCGCTCAACCATCGGCCTGCTCCAATCCCTTTGACTGCTGGCGGATCTTCCGGGCGACCACCTCTGGTACGAAGGCTCCGACATCGCCGCCGTAGCTGGCCACTTCACGAATCATGGTGGAGGACAGCGTGGCCCATTGCGAGGATGCAGGCAACATCACCGTTTCCACCGATCCGACAACCGCGTTGACATGGGCCATCTGCAACTCGAAGTCGAAATCGGAAGCGAAACGAATACCCTTCACCAGCACCCGGGCACCCCTGGCTGCGGCAAAGTCCACCAGCAGGCCGTCCAATGCTTCAACGGTCACATTCGGGAACTGGCCGGTGGTCGCGCGCATCAGTTCGAGCCGCTCATCGAGGGTGAAAAGGTGGTTCTTCGCCGCATTCCTGCCCACCGCGACCACGACGTCGTCGAAGAGCGCGGCGGCACGACCGATGATATCCAGGTGCCCGTGGGTGACGGGGTCGAATGATCCCGGGCAGATAGCGAGCATTCACTGCCCTTTCGTGGCGAAGTACAACGTGGTCTCACCGTAACGCCGCTGCCAGCTATCGGTCACCACCGGAGGCCACTCCGGGGCCGGATCTCTGGATGAGCGCTCGAGGACCAGCAAACCATCGGCGGCCAGCCAGCGGTCGATTGCGGCGGCGAGAACCGGCCCAAGACGCTCGGCCGGCACAGCGTAGGGCGGGTCGGCCCACACCACGTCGAACGGGGCTGCCGGCTCACCGGCGAGGGTCTGCTCCACGGTTGCCGCCAGCACCGTGACCGCCAGTCCGGTCTCCTTGGCATTGCCGCGGGCGATCCGGGCGGTGGCCTGATCGCTCTCCACCGCCAACACCGGAGCGGCTCCGCGGCTGGCCGCCTCGAGGGCGACCCCGGAACCGGCGAACAGGTCGAGGAAGCTGAACCCGGCGAGCATCTCGTCTGCGGCGTCGCCGGCGGTCCCTGCCCAGGCGGCGATCAGGGAGAAGCTGGCCTCCCGCACCCGGTCGGTGGTCGGCCGGGTGGCCGAATGCGCCGGGGTGCGCAGACGGTGGCCCTTCCGGGAGCCGGCGATGATCCTGGTCACGTCGACAGGTTAGGGGAACTGGTCCTCAGTTGCGTTCGAGCCAGTCGCCGGAGGCGAGCAGTTCGGTGGCGCGGATCGCGTCCGCGAACCCGGGGGTGGCCTGCTCGGGATCGCTGGCCACACACTCGGCCGCCAGTTCCCGGGCGGTCGCGATCAGGTCGGCGTGCTCAAGGACCCGCAACAGCCGCAGGCTGGAACGTCCGCCGGCCTGGCTTGATCCGAGCACGTCGCCCTCCCGGCGCTGCTCGAGATCGAGCTCGGCGAGCTCGAAACCGTCCCTGGTGGCAGCGACAGCGTCCAGCCGGACACGGGCCGGCTCACCGGCAGGCGCGCCGCTGACCAGCAGGCAGATACCCGGATGGCTTCCGCGCCCGATCCGGCCGCGGAGCTGGTGCAGCTGGGAGATCCCGAACCGGTCGGCGTCCCAGACCACCATCATCGAGGCGTTGGGCACGTCCACCCCGACCTCGATGACCGTGGTGGCCACGAGCACGTCGAGAGTCCCGCCTGCGAAGCCGGCCATCACCTGGTCCTTCACATCGCTGGGCAGCTGCCCATGCAGGACGCCGAGCCGGACGTCGGCCAGCGGCCCGGACCGCAACTCCTCGGCCAGTTCGACCACGCCCTTGCCCTCAGCCGCGCCACCGTGACCACCGATCCTTGGGCAGACCACGAACACCTGTCGTCCGGAAGCGACCTCCTCGCGCACGCGGTCCCAGGCCCGGTCGACCCACTGCGGGCGGCTGGCGGTGTCCACGACCACCGTCGCCACGTCGGCCCGACCGGCGGGCAGCTCGGCCAGGGTGGAGACGTCGAGGTCACCGAAGATCGTCATCGCCACCGACCGCGGGATGGGCGTTGCGGTGAGGACCAGCACATGCGGCCGGCTGCTGGCCTTGTCGGACAGCACTGCCCGCTGCTCCACCCCGAAGCGGTGCTGCTCGTCCACCACGATCAGGCCGAGGTCGGCGAACTGGACCCGGTCGGCGAGCAGGGCATGGGTGCCGATCACGATTCCAGCCTCGCCGCTGGCCGCTCGCAACAGCGCCACCTTCTTCGTCGCAGCGGGCAGGGAGCCGGTGAGCAGCACCACGTCGGTGGCCACGTCCGGGGTGCCGAGCATCCGGCCGCCGCCGAGGTCGCCGAGCAGGGCGCGGATGGTCTGGTAGTGCTGGCCGGCGAGCACTTCTGTCGGTGCGAGCAGCGCCGCCTGGCCGCCGGCGTCGACGACGGCCAGCATCGCCCGGAGCGCGACCACCGTCTTGCCCGACCCAACCTCGCCCTGCAGCAGCCGCTGCATCGGCCGCGGCTTGGCCAGGTCGTCGAGGATGGCGCGGCTGACCTCGACCTGCCCGGCGGTGAGCTCGAAGGGCAGCCGGGCGTCGAACGCTGCCAGCAGGCCGTCGGGCAGGGGCCGGCGGGGCCGCGCGGTGTGGCTGGCCGCGTCGGCACGCCGATAGGCCATGGTCAGCTGGGTCGCCAGCGCCTCATCGAACCGCAGCCGCTCGGCCCCGCGAGCCGCCTCGGCAAGGCTGGCCGGCTCGTGGACGGCAGCAAACGCCTCCTTGAGCCCGAGGACACCGGCCTTGGCCAGCACCCAGGCCGGCCAGGGATCCTCGGTTCCGGATACCGCGGAAAGCGCGATCCGGGCGCACTCGGCCACCTTCCAGGTTGGCAGCTTCGCCGTTGCCGGGTACATGCCGACCAGCCCACCGGTGGAGAGCGCTGCGATCCGCTCCTTCTCCTCGGAGGTGCTGACCACCCTTCCGCTCGAATCCATCATTGCGAACACCGGATGGCTCATCTGCAGCTGGTTGCGGAAGCTGCCGACCTTGCCGACGAAGACGCCGGCGATGCCCTCGCGCAGCTGCTTCTCCCACCACGACAGCAGGTGCGCCCGACCGAAGAAGGTGGCGGTCAGCTGGCCGTTCCCGTCGCTCAACTGCACTTCCAGCCTGCCGGGCCGCTCCTTGCGTCCGGGCTGGCCGCGGCCCTCGTACCGGGTGATGTCGGCGACTCTTGCGATCACCGCGACGTGCTCGCCCTCGGTGAGGGTGGCGAGGTCGGTCAGTTCGGTTCCCGACAGGTAGCGCCGCGGGATGTGGCGGAGCAGGTCGCCGACGGTCTGGATTCGCAGCGAGGCGAACTCTTTGGCCGTTCGGTCGCCCAGCACTTCGGCCAGCGGTGCAGCCAGCTCGGCGTAGAGCCGTGTCCGCCAGCCGCTCAGCACCGCCTCCACACGACTCAGACTAGGCGCTGCCACCGACGACTACGGCAACGACACGACCCGGCGGCGGACCCCTAGCGAGGACGCATGCGCCAGGCGGCTCGCCCGAACAGGAAAGCGCCGATTCCGGTGATCAGCGCTACCGAACCCAAACCGGTGCCCCCGTAGAGCGCCCCGTAGAGCGTCTGCACACCGGAAAGGAGCGTGAAGACAAGCAGGAAGCCGGACGCGAGGACTGCGAGCCCGAACAGGGGCGCCGGCGGCGTCCGGGGCCTGCGCGGCGGGGTCGGTGCCACCGCGGCACGCGGGTCAGCGCGCGGGTCCTGATATACCCGGGCGGGAGGGGCCGCAGCAGGTCGGGCCGGGGGCCGATGGCCCTGCGGCGCAACGGGAGGCGACGGTCGCCCCGGCTCGGCCGGCAGCGGCTGGGGAGCGCGCCGGACTGCCAGCGGGGCCGGCTGGCTCGAAACTGGTGCGTCAAACTCCAGGGGCAGAGCGGGGGCCCAGCCGAGGAAGTCCGGGTCCCGTTGCTGGCTCACCGGTCAATGCTTGCACGAGCGGCGCGGGTCGGTGCGGACATGCAAAGAGACCCGCTCGGGAGCGGGTCTCTTCAACGGGCGTCAGCGGGTGACCCGGCCGGCCTTCAGGCAGGAGGTGCACACGTTGAGGCGCTTGTGCGAGCCTTCGACGACGGCGCGGACGCGCTGGATGTTCGGGTTCCAGCGCCGGTTGGTCTTCTTCTTCGACCAGGGCACGTTGTGCCCGAAACCGGGCCCCTTGGCGCAGATGTCACAGACGGCAGCCACTGGAGTACTCCTTGTTGACTAGCTAGATCCGGCGCAGCGAGCGCCGAGAAGTTCGGCCCCGGATCGGGGACCTGCCTACGATACCCGAAGCGGCGTCGCCCTCGCCAATCGGTCAGCTGGCCACAACGATCGGCAGGATCATCGGCCGGCGGCGGAAGTTGTTGCTCACCCAGCGACCGAGCGTGCGTCGTACCTGCTGCTGCAGCTGGAACGTGTCCTCGACCCCGTCCGCCAGCGCCCGCTCGATGACCGCCACCAGTTCCGGTCGGACGTCGTCGAACACCGAGTCGTCAGCGAACCCACGGGCGTGGATGTCGGGCCCGCTGACCAGGGTGTTGGCGTGCAGGTTCACCACGACCACCACCGAGATGAAGCCCTCCTCGCCAAGGATCTTGCGGTCGGTCAGTTCCGCGTCCCCGACCTCACCTTCGGTGAGTCCGTCGACGAAGATGTAGCCACAGTCGAGCTGGCCAACGACCCGCGCCTTGCCCTTGGCCAGGTCGATCACCGCGCCGTCCTCGACCACAAGGGCCCGGTCCACCGGCACCCCGGTGGCGACGGCGAGCTTGGAGTTGGCGATCAGGTGCCGCACCTCGCCGTGGATCGGCAGGACGTTCTTCGGCTTCAGCAGGTTGTAGCAGTACAGCAGCTCGCCGGCGCTCGCATGTCCGGAGACGTGCACCATGGCGTTGCCCTTGTGGACGACATTGACCCCGTTGCGGGACAGCCCGTTGATCACCCGGTATACCGAGTTCTCGTTGCCGGGAATCAACGATGACGCCAGCAGCACCACATCACCGGGTCCGGCTGTGACGATCGGGTGCTCATGGTTGGAGATCCGGGAGAGGGCGCTCAGCGGCTCCCCCTGCGACCCGGTGGAGATGATCACCACCTCGTCCTCGCGGTAGTTGTCGATCTGCTTGAGGTCGATCAGCGTGTTCTCCGGGACGTGCAGGTAGCCGAGTTCGCGGGCGACGGTCATGTTGCGGACCATCGACCTGCCGACGTAGACGACCTTGCGCTTGTGCCTTACTGCCGCGTCCATCACCTGCTGCACGCGGTGCACATGCGAGGCGAAGCACGCAACGATCAGCTTCTTCTCCGCCCTCCCGAAGACGCGCTCCATCGCCGGCTCGATGTCCCGCTCGTGGGTGGTGAACCCGGGGGTCTCGGCATTGGTGGAGTCGACCATGAACAGGTCGACGCCCTCCACCCCCACCCTGGCGAAGCCCCGCAGGTCGGTCAGCCGGCCGTCGAGGGGCAGCTGGTCCATCTTGAAGTCGCCGGTGTGCAGGACGGTGCCGCCCTTGGTGCGCATCACGACAGCAAGGGCGTCCGGGATGGAGTGGTTCACCGCCATGAACTCCAGGTCGAACTCCCCGATGGCCAGCCGGTCGCCCTCGGCCACTTCCCGGAAGTCGACGTCGCGGATGCGGTGTTCGCGCAGCTTCTCCCGCAACAGGGCAAGGGTCAGCCGCGAGCCCAGCACCGGGATGCCGCTGCGCCGGCGCAACAGGTAAGGCACCGCACCGATGTGGTCCTCGTGGCCGTGGGTCAACACCAGCGCCTGCACGTCGTCCAGCCGGTCCTCGACCAGGTGGAGGCCGGGCAGGATCAGGTCGACGCCGGGCTGGTCGTCGGACGGGAACAGCACGCCGCAGTCGACGAAGAGGAGTTGGGAGTTGACTTCGAAGGAGGTCATGTTCCGACCTACATCGCCGAGGCCGCCAAGCGGGGTGATCCGCAGCGTGTCCCTGGCCAGAGCCGGTGGGGTCTTCAGGCTATCTCGCACGGGACAAACCTAGACGACGAAGGCATGTAGTCGCGCAGCGACTAGATGCCGAGGAGTCTTGACGAGCGGTGAGGAACGAACCGCGAGGAACAGACGACGAAGGCATCGTAGTCGCGCAGCGACTAGATGCCGAGAGGAGTCTTGACGAGCGGTGAGGAACGAACCGCGAGGAACAGAGGACGAGCCCTGACGAATGGCTGGCCCGCTACCAGCTGGACCAGGCGACGATCCGGGGTGTCCGTCCCTGCGCGTGGGTACAGTGACGCAGTGATCGCCGACTCCGTCCGTCTCGCCCTTCCCGCTGAGGCAGCCAGCATCGCAGCGCTGCAACGGCGGGGGTGGACGCAGACCCTGCCGCCGGAAGTGGCCCGGGAAGTGCTCGCCTCGGTGGATCTGGCAGCGATGACAGCGAGTTGGGAGCAGGCCATCCTCCGTCCGCCGCTGGCCCAGCTGCGGGTGCTGGTGGCCATCGGCGACGATCGCCTGGTCGGTTTCGCCGCGGTCGGCCCGTCCGACGACCCCGACGCCGATGCCGGTGAGGACGCCCTGGTGGCCGAGTTCGTGGTGGACCCACAAGCTCAGCGCCGGGGCCACGGCTCCCGGCTGCTGCACGCCTGCATCGACACCCTGCGGGCAGATGCCTTCGTGCGGGCGACCTGGTGGGTGAACGCGCTCGACGACGCCTTGCGGCAGTTCCTGACCGAGGCCGGCTGGGCGGCCGACGGCGCCCACACCGAAGTTGCGGTCACCGAGGGCGGCCCGAGCCTGAAGCTGGTGCGGCTGCACACCGCGATCGCCTGAAGCCCGTTTCGGGCGGCTGCGCGGTGCCCTCAGGGCACCGGCACGCTGAGGTTTGCGCCACCGACGCCGATCAGCACGCCGTCGTTGTCGGGGGTGATGCTGGTCAGGCGCAGCCCGTGGTCGAGCTTCACGCTGATCGGCTCGACGATGGCGTCCAGCTGGTCCTGGCCGAGATTGAGGTCGGTGTTGTTCCCGGCCAGGTCGAGTTTCGGGTCGGTGAGCCGGATGACCTGCTCGGATACGTCCACCTTCGGAAGTGCCGACACCGCGAAGCTGAGTTCCCGGCCGAACAGCTCCCGCGTGTAACGCACCTCCAGCCTTCCGTCCCCGGCGTAGGTGACCGGGACCTCCGCCAGCTCGGCCAGGTCGGCGTAGGACAAGATGGCGCGTCCGGTGAGGGAAGCAACTGTCACCGCAGAGCCGTCCAGCCGGACCTCCCCGGTGTCAGCGGCCACGTCCGCGAGTTCCACCATGTGCCCGGAGATCTCCAGCGGCACGACCTCGAGCACCACGTGGGCCGAGGGCACCGAACGGGTGACCAGCGCCAGGGCGAACGGGGACCCGCCGAGCGTGACGGCCGGTGCCGCTTCGGCTCCCAGCTCGGTGGCGATAGCCTCGGCCACGCGCTGCTCCGCGTAGCTGCGGAGCAGGTTGTCGCCCAGGTACCCGGCGCCGACGACCAGCACGACCACCGTGATCCAGACGAGTGCCCGGCGCATGCTCAGATCCCCAGAAGCTCATCGATGCCGATGGTCAAGCCGGGCAGCTCACCGATGGCCCGGACGGCGGCCAGCACCCCGGGCATGAAGCCGGACCGGTCGAGCGAATCGTGTCGGATGGTGAGGGTCTCACCCTCGGCCCCGAAGAGGACCTCCTGGTGGGCCACCAGCCCACGCAGGCGCACCCCGTGGACATGGATGCCCTTGACATCGGCCCCTCTGGCTCCGGGAAGGCCGGAACTGGTTGCGTCCGGGACGGGACCGAGTCCGGCCGCTGCCCTGGCTGCTGCGATCCGACCGGCGGTGACCTGGGCTGTGCCCGACGGCGCGTCCACCTTGTTGGGATGGTGGAGCTCGATGATCTCCGCCGACTCGAAGAACCGGGCAGCCTGCTCGGCGAAGTGCATCATCAGCACGGCACCGATCGAGAAGTTGGCCGCCACGAGCACCCCGACCCCGGGCCTGTCGGTGAGCTGCATCCGCACCTGCTCGAGGCGTTCCCCGGTGAAACCGGTGGTGCCCACGACGACGTGGATGTCACGCTCGATGCACCAGGCGAGGTTGTCCATGACCGCGTCCGGGGTGGTGAAGTCGACCACAACTTCAGCTTCGCTTTCGACGATCGAACGGTCGTCGTCGGCGTCGACCGCCGCGACCAGTTCGAGGTCTTCGGCCGCGTTCACGGCCCGGCAAACCTCGGCGCCCATCCGCCCGTTGGCTCCGAACACCGCAACCCGCATCCCGATCCCCTTCCTTGGTCCGCCCATCCTAGGACCGCCTGCCGCGCCCCGGCGCTCGCTACGTCCGTTCGCGCCTCGCTACGCGAACGCCGGGACGCTACCGGTAGACGGGTAGCGTCCCGGCCGACGCGTAGCGAGGCGGGGGCAGGCGGTGCTGCGAGGCGAGCTGTAGCGGAGACCCCTCAGGCCGAGTTCTGCCGGACGCGGGGAGCCAGCTCGAAGCCCCGGCGCAGGATCCGCTCAAGTTCGCGGGGTTGCCACGCCTCAGCCCAACCCCAGCGGATGAACCAGAAACCGGCGCCACGAATCCGCTCCTCGCGGCGCTTCTCTGCCATCACAACGTCAGCAGCAACCTGGCCCGGCTTGAGCAGGCGTCCGTACTTGACCGCACCATCGGACTCCCCGACCAGCCGCTCGTCCTCCCAGCCGAAATCGGTCGTGGCGACCACGCCATTGTCGTGGACCTGGAACTGAAGCTTGGGGGCCGGGAAGCCAAGTCGACGAATCTGCACCCGACTCACCGACTCGGCGGGCGAGGCCGCTCGGCCATCGGCGAAGGAGGCTGCGCTCCAGGCGCGTCGGGCGCCTGGCCAACCCCTGGCGTGGTCGACGGTGTTGAGGAGAAGGTCGCGGCTCAGGCCCGCGTTGAGGGCGGCGTCGCAGCCGATGACGCCCCATTCGTAGGGCAGCAGCCGAGCCAGGTCGCTCGCCGTCCGGGCGAGGCTGGTCACCCGGATCCCATCGATGACAGTGACCTCGTCCTCGTCCAGACGGCAGCGGCGAAGATGGAGCACCGATCCATGCCGCCCGTGGCCGCCCCCCGGGCGGGTCACCCAGACCCGGTCGAGCAGCCCCCGATAGAGCGGCAGCCCGTGCAGGACGGCAGCCGACAAGTGGCTCACCACGCTGTCGGATCCAGCCAACGGGAGGGTGGCGGAGATCAGTCGCCGATGGCTCGCGTACTCGTCGATCTCGCGGGACCTGGCATAGACGCCGCGCCGCACGCGATCCCATTCACCAGCCCGGCACGCGCGTAGCAGCGCATAGCGGCTCAGGCCCTCCGCATCGAGCACTTCGGCGGTGAAGCGCAGCTCGTCTCCGTCCATGCGATTCAGCCCAGCACAGTTCGGACCACTTTGACCGGCCAGTTGCAGTTACCCACAGCTGCGAGTTCGCTATCCACAGCCCCCAGTCCGTCGCCTCGCTACGCTCCGGCCGGGACGCTACCTGTCTACCGGTAGCGTCCCGGCCGGAGCGTAGCGTCGGGCCACGAGCCGTAGCGAAGCAGGGGTGCGGCAGTCCGGGGTGGGCGGAGGACTAGACGGGGCGGAGGACGCCAGAAACGCCGAACCGGCGCCCCGCAGGTGCGGGACGCCGGTTCGGCGTTAGTGCTCAGACCTCGGCGGGAACCGGTTCCTTCTCCTCGACGACCGGGATCAGGGACAGCTTGCCCTTCTCGTCGATCTCGGAGATCTCAACCTGGATCTTCTGGCCGACGCTGACGACGTCCTCCACGTTCTCCACGCGGGCGCCGCCGGCGAGCGGACGCAGCTTGGAGATGTGCAGCAGGCCGTCCTTGCCGGGCAGCAGCGAGATGAACGCGCCGAACGGCATGATCTTCACGACCGTACCGAGGTAGCGCTCGCCCTTCTCCGGCATCGTCGGGTTGGCGATGGCGTTGATGATCGCGCGGGCGGCCTCGGCGGCTTCACCGTTGTCAGCACCGATGTAGATCGTGCCGTCGTCCTCGATGGAGATGTTCGCGCCGGTGTCGTCCTGGATCTGGTTGATCATCTTGCCCTTGGGGCCGATGATCTCGCCGATCTTGTCGACCGGGATCCGGATGCTGATGATCCGCGGAGCGTACGGGCTCATCTCGTCGGGGACGTCGATGGCCTCGGCCATCACCTCGAGCAGGGTGTGCCGTGCATCGCGGGCCTGCAGCAGCGCACCGGCCAGCACATCGGCAGGAATGCCGGTGAGCTTGGTGTCCAGCTGCAAGGCGGTCACGAAGTCCTTCGTGCCGGCGACCTTGAAGTCCATGTCGCCGAGGGCGTCCTCGGCTCCAAGGATGTCGGTCAACGCAACGTACTTCGTCACCCCGTCGATCTCTTCGCTCATCAGGCCCATGGCGATACCGGCCACCGGCGCCTTCAGCGGCACCCCGGCGTTCAGCAGGGCCAGCGTGGACGCGCAGACCGAGCCCATCGACGTAGAGCCGTTGGAGCCAAGCGCCTCCGAAACCTGGCGGATGGCGTAGGGGAACTCCTCGCGCTTGGGCAGCACCGGCATCAGGGCGCGCTCAGCGAGGGCGCCGTGGCCGATCTCCCGACGCTTCGGCGAACCGACACGGCCGGTCTCACCGGTGGAGTAGGGCGGGAAGTTGTAGTTGTGCATGTACCGCTTGGTGGTCTCCGGAGCCAGGGTGTCCAGCTTCTGCTCCATGTCGAGCATGTTCAGCGTGGTCACCCCAAGGATCTGGGTCTCACCGCGCTGGAACAGCGCGGAACCGTGCACCCGGGGCAGCACGCCGACCTCGGCGGACAGCGTGCGGATGTCCGCAACCCCGCGACCATCGATGCGGATGTGCTCGGTGATCGTCTTGTGGCGGACGACCTTCTTGGTCAGCAGCCCGGAACGCTCCGGTGATCTCCTTCTCACGGCCCTCGAAGTTGCCGTCGAGCTCTGCATGCAGCGCTGCGAGGAGCTCCTCGGTGGAAACCTCACGCTCCTGCTTGCCGGAAATGCTCATGACAGCCTTGCAGCCGGTCGGTGCCGGCGGCGGCGACGGCGTCGTACACGTCGGGCTGGTAGTCGAGGAAGATCGGCAACTGCGCGACGGCCTTCGGGAACATCGCAGCCAGTTCGGCCTGGGCATCGCACAGCGCCTTGATGAAGGGCTTGGAGGCCTCCAGTCCCTGGGCGACGACCTCTTCGGTGGGAGCGGTCCGCCCGGAGCGGACGAGATCCCAGGTGGCCTCGGTGGATTCGGCCTCGACCATCATGATCGCGACGTCACCATCGGGCAGGACGCGGCCGGCAACGACCATGTCGAAGGTTGCACCCTCGACCTGCTCAACGGTCGGGAAGCCGATCCACTGGTCGCCGAGCAGGGCGACGCGGACGCCACCGACAGGACCGGTGAACGGCAGGCCGGCGAGCGTCGTGGACGCGGAGCCGGCGTTGATGGCGATCACGTCGTAGAGCACGTTCGGGTTCAGCGCCATGATGGTAACGACGACCTGGACCTCGTTGCGCAGCCCCTTGACGAAGCAGGGACGCAGCGGCCGGTCGATCAACCGGCAGGCCAGGATGGCGCCCTCGGACGGGCGACCCTCACGGCGGAAGAAGGAGCCGGGGATGCGGCCGGCGGCGTACATCCGCTCCTCCACGTCCACGGTGAGCGGGAAGAAGTCAATGGCGTCGCGCGGATTCTTCTGCGCGGTGGTGGCCGACAGCAGCATCGTGTCGCCGTCGAGGTAGACGGTGGCGCTGCCGCTGGCCTGGCGGGCCAGCAGGCCGGATTCGAAACGCACCACGTGTTTGCCGTGGCTGCCGTTGTCAATCACGGCTTCGGTGAAACGAAGGTCAGGACCTTCCATGCGGATTCCTTTCGGGGTTTTTCCCCCGCCCCGCTCCAGTCGGTCTTCGATCGAGGCCCGCGGGAGACCGGCCGAAGCCGGCTGCCCGAGAGCCACTACCGAGGACCAGACCAGAGGGCGGGGTGGGGCTGTTCTTCAGTTGTGAAATGCGCGACCAGCCGGTGACGGATTCCCGTCACCGGCTGGTCAGCAAGCGGTTGTCACCGACGCAGGCCGAGGCGCGCGATCAAGGACCGGTAGTGCTCGATGTCCTGCTTGGCGACGTAGTTGAGCAGGCGGCGGCGCTGGCCGACCATCAGCATCAGGCCACGGCGACTGTGATGGTCGCCCTTGTGCTCCTTGAGGTGCTCGGTCAGGTGCGCAATCCGCTTGGTGAGCAGCGCGATCTGGACATCCGGCGATCCAGTGTCACCTGGAACCGTCGCGTAGTCTTCGATGATCTTCTTCTTGGTGTCAGCGTCCATCTGGTGCTGCTCTCCTCTCGGTTTCCCGTTGCGCGGCGCTCCCGAGCCATTCGGCACGATGTGGATCTGGGATCAGGGATCGTTGGGAGCTCTTGGGCGTCCGCGGCCGTCTTGACGGCGCGTCTACTCTACCGGTTAGCCCAGTCCCCGGCGAATTGTCCTTGTGGCTTGCCCGGGGCCGCCGACCCGCATGGATAGTGACGCAGGTCCACGCCCAGTGATGAGAGGATGGCCGGGCCCGCCCGGCCAAAAGTCGCGTGCGGGCTCCCAACATCCGACGTTCACTAAGGAGTGAACCATGGCGGTAGTCATCGGCATCCCGACGAGCGCAGATCCGGCTGAACGCCGGACGCCGATCGTGCCCGATGTGGTGAAGAAGCTCCGGGCCGCGGGTGCCGAGATCGTGGTGCAGCGCGGCGCCACCGACCACGCATACCTGGACGAATCCAGCCTCGGCGAAGTGTCCTGGGTGGACACCACCGACGACGTGCTGGCCGCTGCGGACGTCGTCTGGGTGATCGGCCCGCCGGAAGCGGCGACGATTGCCAAGCTGCGGCCGGGCACCGTGCTGATGGGCATGCTGGCGCCCTACTCCTCAGCGGAGCGGGTGCAACTGTTCTGTGACCGGCAGATCACGGCGTTCTCGATGGAACTGGTGCCGCGGATCTCCAGGGCCCAGAGCATGGACATCCTCAGCTCCCAGGGTGCGGCCGCCGGCTACCAATGCGTCCTGATCGCTGCAGCCAGGGCGCCCAAGTTCTTCCCGATGCTCACCTACGCCGCCGGCACCATCCGGCCGTCCCGGGTCCTGGTCATCGGAGCCGGCGTGGCCGGCCTGCAGGCGATCGCGACGGCCAAGCGGCTGGGGGCGATCGTCGAGGCCTACGACGTCCGTCCGGACACCAAGGAACAGATCGAATCCCTCGGCGCCAAGTTCGTCGACACCGGGGTGAGCGCCGCCGGCGCCGGCGGCTACGCCCGCGAGCTGACCGAGGAAGAGAAGGCTGCGCAGGCGGAGAAGCTGGGCAAGGCCGTTGCCAACTGTGACGTACTGATCACGACGGCAGCTGTGCCGGGCAAGAAGGCCCCGCTGATCATCAGCGAGGCCATGGTGGCTGCGATGAAGCCGGGAGCTGTCGTGGTCGACATGGCAGCCGAGACCGGCGGCAATGTTGCCGGCACGGTAGCCGGCAAGGAGGTCCGGGTCGGCCCGGCCCACGTCGTCGGTCCGGTCAACCTGCCCAGCCGGATGCCGGTGCACACCTCGGAGATGTTCGCTCGTAACCTCTACAACTTCCTGGCCCCGATGCTGTCGGAGGGCCTGCTCAAGCTGGACTGGACCGACGAGGTCATCGCCGGCACAGCCCTTACCCATGCCGGCGAAGTCAAGCACCCGGTCGTCAAGCAAGTTCTCGGACTCTGAGTAAGAAGGAATAGCCAAATGCAGGACCTCTTGTTCGTCTACATCTTCATGCTGGCGGCCTTCACCGGCTACGAGGTGATCTCCAGGGTGCCGGTCATCCTCCACACCCCGCTGATGTCGGGCTCCAACTTCGTCCACGGAGTGGTGCTGGTCGGGGCCATGTATGCCCTCGGCCATGCGACGGGGCCCTTCCAGCTCACGCTCGGCTTCCTCGCGGTACTGCTCGGCGCGGCCAACGCCGCCGGCGGCTACGTGGTCACCGAACGGATGCTGGGCATGTTCACAGCCAAGGCCAAGCCGGCCGTCACGACCGGCAAGGAGGCCTGAGCATGACCTTCGTCGTCCATTCGGTCTACTTCGCGGTGGCCATCCTGTTCATCCTCGGCCTGAAGGCCATGTCGTCGCCGGTCACCGCCCGCAGGGGCATCATGTGGGCCGGCGTAGGCATGACCCTGGCCACCCTGATCACCTTCGTCTACCCGAACACCGACGGCCCCGGCCTGCTGTTCTTCGCTCCCGGCAAGAGCATCAACCTGATCCTCACCGTGGTCGCGATCGCCATCGGCGGCGGCGTGGCGTGGTGGCTCGGCAAGGTCGTCAAGATGACCGACATGCCGCAGATGGTCGCGGTCTACAACGGTATGGGCGGCGGCGCTGCCGCCCTCATCGCAGCTGTCGAGTTCGCCCGGGTGACCTCCGAACGCGGTGGGTCCCTGCCCCCGATCGTTGCCACGCTGGCGGTGCTTGGCGCCCTGATCGGCTCGGTGGCCTTCTCCGGCTCGATCGTCGCCTTCCTCAAGCTGCAGGGCATCATGAAGAAGACCTGGCGGCTGCCCGCGCAGAACCTGGTGAACCTGGTCCTCGCCGTGGTCGCCGTCGTCCTGGGCGTGGCGATCGTGCTGCTGTCCGGCAGCGCCAGTGGCAATCCCCTGCTGATCACCCTGCTGGTCGTGTTCTTCGTGCTGTCGCTGTTCTTCGGCGTGGTCCTCACCAGCCCGATCGGCGGTGCGGACATGCCGGTTGTGATCTCGCTGCTGAACGCCTTCACAGGTCTCGCCGTCGGCTTCGAGGGCTACGTCCTCGGCAACCCGGCCCTGGTGATCGCCGGCATCGTCGTCGGCGCCTCCGGCACCCTGCTGACCCAGCTGATGGCCAAGGCGATGAACCGGCCGATCACGAACGTCATCTTCACCCCGATCACCGGCGAGGCCCGGGCCGGTGGCGGCGAGATCGAGGGCTCGATGAAGGAACTCGGCGGCATGGACGCGGCAGCGATGATGCGTTACGCCGAGAAGGTCATCATCATTCCCGGCTACGGGATGGCAGTGGCCGGTGCCCAGCACAAGGTCTGGGAGCTGACCAAGCTGCTGGAGGAGGCCGGGGTCCAGGTGAAGTTCGCCATCCACCCGGTCGCCGGCCGCATGCCCGGGCACATGAATGTCCTGCTGGCCGAGGCGGGCGTGCCCTACGACATGATCTTCGACCTCGAAGAGATCAACGACGAGTTCCCGACCACCGACGTCGCCCTGGTGATCGGCGCCAACGACGTCGTGAACCCGGTGGCCCGCACCGACAAGGGCTCGCCGATCTACGGCATGCCGATCCTGGACGCCGACCGGGCCCAGAGCTGCATCGTGATCAAGCGGGGCAAGGGTGCCGGCTACTCCGGCATCGAGAACGCCCTGTTCTACGCTGAGAACACCTCGATGCTCTACGGCAGCGCCCAGCAGGCCGTTGCCGATGTGATCACCCAGGTCAAGACCCTGATCTGACGGGAGGTGCCGCTGCCGTCAAGTTCGAAGGTCATCGAGGTCCGGCGAGCCCGCCTGGCAAGACGACCAGCCCCGGATTTGGAGTACCCGCCACACTGGGATCCTGATTGCCGACCCCAGGCGGAGGATGCATGACTGCTGAGCCGATCACTGTGCGCCTATGCACAATCGACGACCTGCCCGCGCTACACGCCCGGGAGCCACATTCCGCGGCCAGGATCGCCCAGGGCCATTTCGATCGGCAGGCCTCCGGCGACTACTTCTACGCTGTGGCTTTCCGCGGCGCCGAAGCGCTCGGCAGCAGCGTCCTTGACTGCGACCCGGAGAACCGTCTCTGCCCGGAGTTGAAGAACCTCTGGGTCTACCCCGACGCCCGCCGGCAGGGCGCGGCCAGGGCTCTCACCAGGTTCCTGGAGCAGCAGGCAACGACGCTCGGTTTCGTCGAGGTCTTCCTTCGGGTGGACCCGGAGAACGAGGCCGCGATCCCGATGTACATCGGACTGGACTACACCCCCACCGGTGACCACGCACCGACCGTCTACGAGACCGTCGACGCCACCGGCACGGTTCAGCTCATCGAGCAGATGGACGCGATCTACCGCAAGTCCCTGCTGGCGCGCTGACTCACGTCCCCGTCCTGACCCCGATCGCCACGACGTCGACCCGTCTGGCTGCGCAGGCAAGGTCCAGCAGGACACCATCGACCGAGCAGGTGAAGCCCTCGAGCCGCACCTGGTGCTGAAGTGCCCGAACGGCCACCAGCCCAAGATCCCCGACATGGAATCCCCGCACCACCAGGACGGTGGCGTCAGCGAAGTTCAGGTCGGCGAAACCGAGCGCGCCACCGGAGGTGAGTGACTGGATCGGGACCCGGCGGTTGAGCAGCCGGGACAGGTTGGCGGTGATGACCGCCGGGGAACTGACCCCGTACTCAGCGGAGACCGAGCGTGCGATCTCGGCGAGTTCCGCCACATCGGAGCCGAGCAGATCCATGCCGACTGCCGGGTCGGCAGCCGACTCGGTGTGGGCAAGCCATCGGCCGAACGGACCGAGCCCGAACATGTACCAAGTCTGCTCCTCGATTCCCGACTTTGGAATCCCCTTGAGGAATTACGCCGGAGCCAGCAGCTCGTGGCATCTGGCCACGTCGTCAGCCATTTTCACGATCAGTTCGTCGATGTCGGTGAACCGGATCTGGCCACGGATCCGGGCGACGAACTCCACCGAGATCGGCGAGTCGTACAGCTCCAGGTCGTCGCGGTCCAGCACGTAGGACTCGACCCGGCGGGAGATGCCGTCGAAGGTCGGATTGGTGCCGACCGAGATGGCCGCCGGCCACCGATCCGGACGAGACCCGGCCGGAAGTGCCTCACCATGCGCGTCCAGCCCGTCCCGCCGGGTCACCCACCCGGCATAGACGCCGTCGGCCGGGCAGGCCAGGTTCTCGGGCACGGGGAGGTTCGCGGTCGGGTAGCCGAGAGTGCGGCCTCGCCGGTCGCCGTGGGCCACCACGCCGCGGAAACAGAATGGCCGGCCGAGGTGTTCGGCGGCGTGGGCCACGTCGCCCGCGGCAAGGGCCTCGCGGATCCGGGTGGAGCAGGTCTCCTCGTCTCCGAACCGGACCAGCGCCAGCGCGTCAACCTCGAACCGTCCGGCGGCGAGTTCGCGCAGGGTGTCGACGGTGCCGGCGGCCCGGTGCCCGAACCGGAAGTTCTCGCCAACGACCACCATCGTCGGCTCCAGCGGGAGCAGCACGTTCTCGACGAAGTCCGCTGGCGACCAGGCCGCGAATTCGGGGGTGAAGTCGATCACTTCGACCCGGTCGGCGCCGGCTGCGGTGAGCAGCTCGATACGGGCCTCCAGTGACGTGAGCAGCATCGGGCCGACGTCGGGACGCAGCACCGATACCGGGTGCGGCCAGAACGTGACCACTACCAGGGGCAACCCCGGCTGGCGGCGCGTGGCCTCAGCCAGCACCTCCCGGTGACCGGGGTGGACGCCATCGAAGTTGCCGATGACTACTACCGCTGCGCTCACTTCCACCTCTCAGGGCACGTTGTCGTGCGCCGAATCGCCACCTTACCCAACACCTGAGGGGAGCCTCAGCTGAGCACGGCCACCGGAACCGCCCTGCCGTCCTCCCCGGGACGGTAGAGCGCGAGCAGTCGGTCACCGGACAACAAGGCTGTCGGGTCGGCCGGCAGGGCCAGGTCCAGCGACCGGCCGAAGCCGATGTCGCTCGCCTGGGCAGCGTCGACCTCGACCACGTCGAACGCGCTCCGGGCGACCTGCGCCATCCCGATCAATAAAGGGGGCTCCTCGCCGGCCAGCCCGGCGGCGTCCAGTGCCACCAGGCCGAGGTCGAAGCCACCGACCCGGGTTCGCCTCAGGGCGGTCAGGTGGCCCCCGCAGCCGAGCCGGGCGCCGAGATCCCGCGCCAGGGCCCGGATATAGGTGCCAGACGAACAGTCGACGACCACGTCGACGTCCAGCACGGGCAGGGAACCGGCTGCCGCCGCGCGGACCGCGAGTACGTCGAACCGGGTGACGGTGACTTCGCGTGCGGCCAGGTCCACTTCTCCACCGGCCCGGACCACGGCGTAGGCCCGCTTCCCGTCCACCTTGATCGCCGAGACTGCCGACGGCTTCTGGCTGATCCGCCCGGTGTACTCAGGCACGGCAGCCCGGACCGCAGCCTCGGTGATCCCGGCGGCGCCGGCGGCGGACACCACATCCCCCTCGGCGTCGTCGGTGACCGTGGCCTGCCCCAGCCGGATGGTGGCCGTGTAGCTCTTGTCGCGACCGGACAGGTGGCCCAGCAGACGGGTGGCCCGGTTCACCCCCACGAGCAGTACCCCCGTGGCCATCGGGTCAAGGGTGCCGGCATGGCCGACCTTCCTGGTGCCGAGCAGCCGCCGGACCCGGCCGACGACCTGGTGGGACGTCCAGCCGGCCGGCTTGTCCACCACCACCAGCCCGGAGGCCGGCATGGCGTCAGTCAAGGTCGTCAGCCTCGTCGCCGTCCTCATCGGGCTTGCGGTACGGGTCGGGATCCCCGGCGTACGTGGCACCGGCGGCCTGGGCGGCCACGGCCGCATCCAGCTCCCGGGCACGAGCCAGGACGTCCTCCAGGTGCGCAGCATCCTCCTCGATCCCGTCAAGGACGAAGGTCAGGGTGGGGGTGAACTTCATCCCCAGTTGCTTGCCGACGGTCGATCGCAGCAGCCCGGTGGCCGAGGCCAGCGCCATCGCAGTCTCGGTGCGCGCATCGGCGTCCCCGAGAACGGTGTAGAAGATGGTGGCGTCGTGGCCGTCGCCGGTGATCCGGACGTCGGTCACGGTGACGAACCCGAGCCGGGGATCCTTGATCCGCCGCTCCAGCATCTGGGCGACGACAACCTTGATGTGCTCTGCCACCTTGGCATAGCGCGGTTTGGTCATGTTGACTCCTCTCAACGGACTCCGACGCGGATCCCGGTCTCCCGGGACCCGCGTCGTTGAAGGCGGTCAGTCCCTCGGCTTCTCCACCATCTCGAATGTCTCGATGATGTCGCCGATCCTGATATCGGAGTAGTTCGACAGGGTCACGCCGCACTCGAAGCCATCGCGGACCTCGGTGGCATCGTCCTTCTCCCGACGGAGCGAGGCGATGCTGGTCTCCGCCACCACCACCCCGTCCCTGGTGAGCCGGGCCTTGGCGTTGCGCCGGATCGTGCCATCGATGACCATGCAGCCCGCGATGACGCCGAACTTGGAGGACCGGAAGATGTCCCGGATCTCCGCCTGGCCACGGACCTTCTCCTCGAAGATCGGCTTGAGCATGCCCTTCAGGGCCGCTTCAACCTCGTCGAGGGCTGCGTAGATGACCGAGTAGTAGCGCACGTCGACACCCTCGGCGTCGGCGAGCTGGGTCGCCTTGCCCTGGGCCCGGACGTTGAAGCCGATGATCACGGCATCCGAAGCGGCAGCAAGCGTGACGTTGGTTTCGGTGATCGCACCGACACCGCGGTCGATGACCCGCAGGTCCACCTCTTCGCCCACGTCGATCTGCAGCAGCGCGTCCTCCAGCGCTTCGACCGCGCCGGCCGAATCGCCCTTTAGGATGAGCCGCAGCTCCTGGGTCTCACCCTTGGCCAACTGCTCGAAGAGCTGGTCGAGGGTCTTGCGCCGGGTGGTCTTGGCAAGCATGGCCGCCCGCTGCCGGGCTTCCCGCTTCTCGGCGATCTGGCGAGCCATCCGGTCGTCCTCGACGACCAGGAAGTTGTCGCCGGCCCCGGGGACCGAGGTCAGGCCGAGCACCTGCACCGGCATCGAGGGCGGTGCCGAGTCCACGGTCTCGCCCTTGTCGTTGATCAGGGCGCGCACCCGGCCGTAAGCCGAGCCGGCCACGATCGAGTCGCCGGTGTGCAGCGTGCCGCGGTGCACCAGGACGGTGGCCACGGGACCTCGACCCTTGTCGAGGTGTCCTTCGATGGCAACGCCCTGGGCCTCCATCTCGGGGTTCGCCCGGAGGTCGAGGGCTGCGTCCGCAGTGAGCAGGATCGCTTCGAGAAGCTCCGCAAGGCCCGTCCGGGCGGTGGCGGAGACGTCGACGAACATCGTGTCGCCGCCGTACTCCTCCGGCACCAGGCCGTACTCGGTGAGCTGGCCACGGACCTTGACCGGGTCGGCGGCCTCCTTGTCGACCTTGTTCACTGCGACAACGATCGGCACGTCTGCTGCCCGGGCGTGGTTCAGCGCCTCGATCGTCTGCGGCATCACACCGTCGTCGGCAGCCACCACCAGCACGGCGATGTCGGTCGACTTCGCGCCACGGGCACGCATGGCGGTGAACGCCTCGTGGCCCGGGGTGTCGATGAAGGTGATCTTGCGTTCGATGTCGTCGAGAGCCGTGGTCACCTGGTAGGCGCCGATGGCCTGCGTAATGCCACCGTGCTCGCCGGCAACCACGTTCGCGTTGCGCAGCGCGTCCAGCAGCTTGGTCTTGCCGTGGTCGACGTGACCCATGACGGTGACCGCCGGGGGCCGCGGTGCGAGGTCGTCCTCGTCGCCGGCGTTCTCACCGAACTCGATGTCGAAGCTCTCCAGCAGCTCGCGGTCCTCGTCCTCAGGGGAGACGACCTCGATGCTGTAGTTGAGCTCGGCGCCGAGCACCTGCAAGGTCTCGTCTGCGACCGACTGGGTGGCATTGACCATTTCACCCAGGTGGAACAGCACCTGCACCAAGCGATGCAGCCTCGACGCCAATCTTCTCGGCGAGGTCGGTCAGCGACGCGCCGCGGCGCAGCCGGACGATCTGCCCGTCGCCCTGGCGGACGCGCACGCCACCAATGCTCGGAGCTTCCATCTGGTCGAATTCCTGACGGCGCTGCTTCTTCGACTTGCGACCACGCTTGGCCTGCCCGCCGGGACGCCCGAAGGCACCCTGGGTGCCGGAACCGCCGCGGCCACCACGGCCGCCGCGACCGCCACCACCGGGGGGACCCCCGGCTCCGGGAGGGCCACCGACGCCACCGCGTCCGGGTGCGCCGCCTGGGCGGCCACGACCGGCGGAAACGCCGCCGGGACGATTGGCTCCACCAGGACGGCCCGGGGCTGCACCGAGCCCGGAGGACGCGGTTTTGGGCATCATCGCCGGGTTGGGCCTTGGCAGGCCGGCGACACCACCGCCGGGACGCGGCATCCGGTCACCACCGGCGGGGCGGGGACCGCCTGGCCGATCGCTGTAGGGACGCTCGCCGGGTCGGGTCGTCGGGGCCGCTGCGCCTTCGGGGCGGGGGCGCTGCACGCCCATGCCCTGCCGCGAAGCGAATGGGTTGTTGCCCGGGCGCGGGGCGCCGGAGCGACGGGCGCCACCACCGGGCAGTCCGCCGGTGCCGCCGGGACGGGGGACGGGACGAGGCCGGTTGGGATCAGCTACCTCGGCTGCCTGCGGCCGCGGCGCTGGCGCCGGAGCCGGAGCCGGAGCCGCCTGAGCGGCCGGTGGGGCCTGAGCGGCCCGAGCCGGGGTTGCCGGCCGGGGGGCAGGAGCAGCCGGACGCCTCGTTGGGGTCGCGGCATTGTCGCTGGCCGGCGCAACGGACGGGGCCGGATCGGCGACCACTGGGGTTGCCGGGGCGACCGGCGCCGCCGGTGCAGGAGTGGGTTCCGGAGCAGCCGCAGCTACAACAGACTCGGCCGGGGCGGCCGGGGCGGCCGGAGCGGCCGGAGCGCGGGGTAGTCGGTGCGGACGGAGCCGGCACGCGACGAGCGGGGGCTGACGGGGCCGGTGCTGCACCGGTGGCTGACGCCTTCTCCTTCAGGCGGCGCACTACCGGGGCCTCAATCGTCGACGAGGCCGACCGGACGAATTCCCCCATGTCGTTCAGGGTTTGCAGAAGTTCCTTGCTTTCGAGTCCGAGCTCCTTTGCGAGCTCGTAGACGCGGACCTTGGCCACTACTCTCCTTCAGGTCCACGCAGGCGCGTCGACCGCTAGTTTTTAACAGTGCTCATTTCGAGATTTTCATCGAGTGGTCATGAGCGTTAGCCCACTTTCTGGTTGTGCTCGCACTGGAACGGCGAACGCGCAGGGTCGATTCTATCGCCGGGACCGGCGATTCGCCTAAGCGGGGGTGACGACGACCAGTCCGGCCAGCACCGCTGCCACCTGATCGGAGTCGACCGCGCGGCGCAGGGCCCGTCCGATCACGCCTCGCCGGGCGGCAGTGGCTGCGCAGGCCGGATGCACGTAGCCACCGCGGCCACCCAGCACCTGGCGGACATCCACCGCCACGCCGCACAGAGAGCTGTCCCAGGCCAACCTGACCAGCTCGTCCTTGCCCGCCTTGCCGCGGCAGCCGAGGCAGGTACGAACAGGTTGGGTCACGGCATCCGACTATACGACGCCGATCCACAGCAGACACCCAGCCCTGCCCGCACGCAGCCCACAGCCGGCTGAGCTTTGGTTGGGTCGTATCTCACCAAAGGAGCCGAATGGAAACCAAAGCGAAGATCGCCCTTGCCGTTGGTGGCGGGGTGATCGCCCTCGGGGCTGCAGTCGGGGTCGGCGCGCTTGCGGCGAACCTCGGCGCCGGCGACCCGTCCGCCCAGACCGGCGGACGGAGCCAGGACGTCGCTGGCGTCCCCGGTGGCCGCGGCGGGATGGACACCAGCCGGCTGGCCAGGACCCTCGCTACCAAGCTCGGCGTCGACGAGACGGAGATGGCGGCCGCGCTGGAGGAAGTCATGGCTGCCAGCCGCCCCGCCGGCCAACCTTCGGGCCAACCCTCGGGACAGCCGAGTACCAGGCCCAGCGGCGCGCGCGACGGCGGCTCGGCGATGATCGCGACCATGGCCAAGACCCTTGCCCAGAAGCTGAACCTGGACGAGGCCAAGGTGCTCGCAGCCCTGCAGGAGTCGATGGCCGGCGGCTCGGACGGCCAGTCCGGCCAGCCCTCGAGCGAGCCAACCGGCTGACTCCGGCCGGGACCGGGTCTCGACCGGCGGGTGGGTCAGTCCTGGGCGTCGGTGTCGGCGTGGATGTCGATGCGCCAGCCGGTGAGCCGGGCAGCCAGCCGGGCGTTCTGGCCCTCCCGGCCGATCGCCAGCGACAACTGGTAGTCCGGCACAACCACGCGGGCTGACCGGGCGGCGAGGTCGGTGACGATCACGGAGTTCACCTTGGCCGGGCTCAACGCCTGGGCGACGAACTCAGCCGGATCCTCGGAGTAGTCGATGATGTCGATCTTCTCCTCGTTCAGCTCGTGCATCACCGCACGGACCCGCTGGCCCATCGGTCCGATACAGGCGCCCTTCGCCGACACGTCCGGGACCGTGCTGATCACGGCGATCTTGGTGCGGTGCCCGGCCTCGCGGGCGATCGCCTTGATCTCGACGATGCCGTGCTCGATCTCCGGGACCTCCATCTTGAACAGCTTGGCGACCAGGTTCGGGTGGGTCCGGGAAACGACCACCTGCGGCCCGCGCTGCTCGCGGCGGACGCTGACCACGTAGACCCGCAGCCGCTTGCCATGGGTGTATTCCTCACCGGGCGATTGTTCGGCCTGGGGCATGATCGCCTCGATGCTGCCGAGGTCGACGCGGACGGTGCGGGAATCCCGGTCCTGCTGCACGACGCCCAGCAGGATGTCGCCTTCAACGCCGGCGAAGTGGCCGTACTTCTGTTCGTCCTCAGCCTCCCGCAGGCGCTGGAAGATCACCTGGCGGGCGGTCGCAGCTGCGACGCGGCCGAAGCCCTCCGGGGTGTGTTCGAACTCCCCGATCTTGTTGCCCTCCTCGTCGAGCTCCGGGGCAAGGACGCTCACCCTGCCACTGTGGCGATCCAGCTCGACCCGGGCGCCCTCGATGGCACCCGGAGTCTTGGCGTAGGCGTTCAGCAAGGCGTCGGTGAGCGCAGCGACCAGCACGTCCATGCCGATTTCCTTATCCCGCTCCAGCGCCTTGAGTGCGCTCATGTCGACGTCCATGTCAGCCCTCCTCTTCCTGGTCTTCGATCGTCCGGTTCAACTCCACCTGGACAACGGCCCGGGTGATCCCGGCCAGCGGGACCCTCCGCACCGCGCCGTCGACCTCGAGGCTCCACGTCTTCGGAGTCCACTGCGACCACTCGACCGGTGAGCTGCCCGCCCGCGGAGTCGATGACCACCAGCCGGCCGGTGTTGCGCCGGAAGTGCCTTGCCTCGGTGAGGGGGCGGGTAACGCCGCGCGAGGAGACCTCAAGCGTGTACGGGCGGCCACGGGTGATGTCGACACCGTCGAAGGCCACGGAGATCGCCCGCGTCGCTGTGGCGATCTCGTCAAGGGAGGGTCCCCGACCAACCGGCCCGTCCCCGTCGAGGAAGATCCGCACAACCGAGCGTTTCCCGGCGGTCAGCACCTCGATGCGATCCACCTCGAGGGCGTGCGCTGCGGCCACCGGTGCGACCAGTGACTCGATGTCAGTGGTGTTCATGACCGTTCCTCGATCCGATTGTGGGTTGCGGTTGTAGGTCGCCAGGACGACCCCCCAATCCTAGGCGAGGTCCCCGGCCTTTCTCGACACCTCAGCCGGTGACCAGCGCGACCAGGTGCGCGGCAGCTTCGGTCACGGGCACCTCGACCCGCTCACCGCTGGCGCGGTCGCGGATCTCGACCAGCCCGTCGGCCAGGCCGCGCCCCACGACCACAGCGGTCGGCATGCCCATGATCTCGGCGTCGGCGAACTTGACGCCGGGACTGGCCTTGCGGTCATCCAGCAGCACCCGGACGCCGGCGGCGTCCAGTTCGAGCGCGAGCTGCTCCGCGGCCGCAGCGATCTCCTCGCCCTTGCCGGTGGCGAGCACCTGCACGTCGAAGGGTGCCAGCGCCCGCGGCCAGGCGAGGCCGCGGTCGTCGCAGGTCGCCTCGGCGACGGCTGCCACCGCCCGGGAGACCCCGACGCCGTAGGAGCCCATGGTGACGGTGACCAGCTTGCCGTTGGCGTCGAGCACCTTCAGGCCGAGGGCCTCGGCGTACTTGCGGCCGAGCTGGAAGATGTGGCCCATCTCGATGCCGCGGGCAAGGCTCAGCGGCCCGGAGCCGTCCGGGGCCGGGTCGCCGTCGCGGATCTCCGCGACGTCGAGGATGCCGTCGGCGGTGAAGTCCCGGCCCGGCCACGACGTCGACCAGGTGGGTGTCGACGACGTTGGCGCCGGTGATCCAGGCCGTGCCGGCGCACCACCCGGGGTCGGTGAGGTAGCGCACCTTCAGCGGGCCGTCCGCACCGAGGTGCTGCACGGCCGCGCCGTCCACCAGCGAGACCGGGCCGATGTAGCCCTTCACGAGGCCGGGGTTCGCGGGCGAAGTCGTCATCGGTGACCGGCGCAGCCTCCGCGGGCGCTGATCGCGGCCTCAAGGCGCTTGGCGTCGATGTCGCGGTCGCCCGGCACGCCGACGACCAGCAGTTCGCTGCGGCCGTCGGGGTACGCGAGCTTGAAGACGACGTTCTTGAGCGTGTCGGCTGCCGTCCAGGGCCGGTCGGCGCGCGGGAAGGCTGCGTTGGCAGCGTCGACCAGCTCGACGATGGTGCCGGTGCCGGGGGTGTCGACGGCGCGCGCGGCCGGCACGGCGCTGGCGTCGATGGCTGCCGGTGCGGCGATGCTGACGGCCTCGACGTTGGCCGCGTAGCCGCCGGGCGACCGGACGAACGTGTCCTCACCGGTCGGCGAGATCGCCGAGGAACTCCTCCGAGGCGGAGCCGCCCATCGCCCCGGAGGTGGCCTTGACGATCACGTAGTCGAAGCCGAGCCGGTCGAACATCCGGATGTAGGCATGGCGATGCGCCTCGTAGGAGGCGTCAAGGCCGGCGTCGTCGACGTCGAAGGAGTAGGAGTCCTTCATCACGAACTCACGACCGCGGAGCAGGCCGGCGCGGGGCCGGGCCTCGTCGCGGTACTTGGTCTGGATCTGGTAGATCGACAGCGGCAGGTCCTTGTAGGAGGAGTACAGGTCCTTGACCAGGAGGGTGAACATCTCCTCGTGGGTCGGGCCGAGCAGGTAGTCGGCGCCCTTGCGGTCCTTCAACCGGAACAGGTTGGGCCCGTACTCGGTCCAGCGATTGGTCGCCTGGTAGGGCTCCCGGGGCAGCAGTGCGGGGAAGAGGACCTCCTGGGCGCCCATCGCGTCCATCTCCTCGCGAACCACCTGCTCCACCTGGTGCAACACCCGCAGCCCGAGCGGCAGCCAGGTGTAGATCCCCGGTGCGGCGCGACGGATGTAGCCGGCGCGGACCAGCCAGCGGTGGCTGGGGACCTCGGCATCAGCGGGATCTTCACGAAGGGTGCGGACGAACAGCTTGGAAAGGCGGGTGATCACCCCCGCAACCCTAGACGACGAAGGCTTTGAGGCGCGGAGCGACTCAAAGGCGAGGAGTCTTGACGAGGTCGGCGTCAGCCGGCCGAGGAACAGACGACGAAGGCTTTGAGGCGCGGAGCGACTCAAAGGCGAGGAGCCGCGAGGCGCGGACCGCGGGGTTCGCGCCAGGGTTCAGTCGCGGCGCCAATAGCCCTTCACGATGACAGCTTCTGCTGGCAGCGCCCAGCGGTCCTGCAGCAGGCTGCGGGCTATCGGGACCACGCCCGACTCCGCCGCGACGAAGCCCAGCACCTTTCCGGCCGGCCGGTCATCCGCGGTCAGGGCTGCCAGAGTCACGGCAAGGCTCTGCTCCGGGCGGACGAGCCACGTGATGTCGGTCGAATCGTCGGTCGGCAGCGGCACCAGGCGGTTCGCTTCGGCCACCTCCACCAGCACCCGCGCCGGCGTTCCCGGGCGGCGCTGGCGGAGGAACCGGGTGATCGCCGGGACCGCGGTCTCGTCACCGGCAAGGAAGAGCGCATCCGGCTCGCCGGCGACGGCATTGGTGCGCCGCGGCCCGCCGATTGCCGCGACCGACCCGAGCGGCGCTGTGGCGGCCCAGGTCGAACCCAGCCCACCGGAGTGCACGAGCAGGTCGAAATCGACCCAGCCCGCGGCGGGATCGCTGGCCAGCGGGGTGTACTCCCGGCTGTCGAACTCCCGCCACTGCTCCGGGGTCGGCGGTGCAGCGGACCCGGGCGGTGCCAGGAAGATCCGGACGTGATCGTCGGCTCCCGGAGCGATGAACCCCCTCAACTGCGGGCCGGCCAGACGCACCCGGACATAACCGGGCGTCAGCCAGTGCCGGGACAACAGCACTGCCGAACGCAGCCCGGACTCCAGCGGCACGGTCTCGAAACCGACGGTGGCGGTCATTGATCTCCTGGTCATCTGTTGACTGGTTCGGTTCAGGTTAGCCTGCCCCTGATCCCCGGCTGGCAGGATGGCCGGGTGACCGCAACAGCACTTCCCGACGGCGTGCGCCGGGTGACCGAGAAGCTCGCCGAATTGGGGCATCCCCACGACGTGGTGATGCTGCCCGTGACCGGACGCACCGCGGCCGACGCCGCGGCCGCGCTTGGCATCGAGCTCGGCCAGATCGCCAAGAGCATCATCTTCCGCCGCCACCAGGACGACGCCGCAGTCCTGGTGGTCACATCCGGCGACCTGCGGGTGGACGAGAGGAAGGTGTCCGCCCTGGTTGGCAAGGTCGGTCGCGCAGATGCCGACTTCGTGAAGTCGGCCACCGGCTTCTCGATCGGTGGGGTGTCCCCGGTGGGACACAGCACGGAGCCCGTGATCCTGATCGACACCCAGCTGTTCCGCTTCGAGCAGGTCTGGGCAGCGGCCGGTCATCCTTACGCGGTCTTCCCGCTCTCCCCGGCCGAACTCGTGCAACTCACCGGCGCCCCGGTGGCCGAGATCGCCTGATCAGACGACGACCGCCACGGGCGCGTCAGCGACCGTGAAGGAAGGAGTCTTGACGAGCGCTGAGGAACGAAGCGCGAGGATCAGAACAGGATCGTGGCGAACTCCCCCACTTCCTCGTACCCGACCCGCTCGTAGCAGCGGATCGCCCGGGTGTTGAAGTCGTTCACGTACAGGCAGGCGATCGGGTAGTCCGCCAGCACGTACTCGGTGACTCCGGCCATCGCCGGTTCCGACAACCCGCGGCCGCGCAGTGCCGGGTCCAGCCAGACCCCCTGGATCTGGGCCGCCGGGCCGCTGGCGGCGCCCACGTCGCTCTTGAAGATCACCCGTCCGTTCTCGACGATGCCGAACGCCCGACCCTGCTCGACCACCCAGCGGCAGTAGCTGCGGTAGCTCGTGTCCCCACCTGCGAGTGGGTCGGCGCCGACCTCCTCGGTGTACATCGCCACCGATGCCTCGAAGTAGGAATCGAAGTCAGCTTTCGTGATCGGCCGGACCCGGGGGTCTGCGGCGACCTTCGGGGCATCGACGGTGGCCATCACGGGTTGCCGCGGCCGGACCTCGCGAACCTGGCTGTAGACCTTGCCCCAGCGATTGCTCAGCGCGCGCCAGAAGGGCATGACGAACCAGGATGGACCGACGATGGACTGGCTGTTGCGACGCCGTCCGGCGGCTTCGACGAAGGCTGGCAGCGGCTCGGCGTCGGTCACCACCGGGACCAGGTTCGCCCCGACGTGCAGCAGCGCCGTCGGCGCCCCACCTGGCCAGCCCCAGAGCACGCCGGGCGCCCCGTGGTTCAGGATGCCGGCCTCGACTCGTGATGCGACGAAGACGTTGACCACCGGATCCTCCGCGACCAGTCGCCGGACGATGTCGGCGTCGGAATTGGTGAGGATCCGGGCGGTCATCGTCTAGCCGACCGAAACCGTGACCGGCCCCGACTCGACCGCAGGCATCTCGGCGGCCAGCCGGTTGGCCTCCTCGATCAGGGTCGCGACGATCTCGGACTCGGGAACGGTCTTGATCACCTCGCCCCGGACGAAGATCTGGCCCTTGCCGTTGCCGGAGGCGACGCCTAGGTCGGCCTCGCGGGCCTCGCCCGGACCGTTCACGACGCAGCCCATCACCGCCACCCGAAGGGGCACCTCCATGCCGGTGAGCCCCTCGGTGACCTCTTCGGCCAGCTTGTAGACGTCCACCTGGGCACGGCCGCAGGACGGGCAGGAGACGATCTCGAGGTGCCGCGGACGCAGGTTCAGCGACTCGAGGATCTTGATGCCGACCTTCACCTCCTCGACCGGCGGCGCCGACAGCGAGACCCGGATGGTGTCGCCGATGCCCTTTGCCAGCAGGGCACCGAACGCGACCGAGCTCTTGATGGTGCCCTGGAACGCCGGCCCGGCCTCGGTGACACCGAGGTGCAGCGGGTAGTCGCAGGCCTCGCTGAGCTGCTCATAGGCCCGAACCATGACCACCGGGTCATGGTGCTTGACGGAGATCTTGAAGTCGCGGAACCCGTGCTCCTCGAAGAGGCTCGCCTCCCACAGTGCCGATTCGACCAGGGCTTCTGCGGTCGGGGCGCCGTACTTGACCAGCAACCGCTTGTCGAGCGAGCCGGCATTGACCCCGATCCGGATCGAGACGCCGGCGTCGGCGGCTGCCTGCGCGATCTGCTTGATCTGGTCGTCGAACGCCCGGATGTTCCCCGGGTTCACCCGGACCGCTGCGCAGCCGGCGTCGATCGCAGCGAACACGTACTTCGGCTGGAAGTGGATGTCGGCGATCACCGGGATCTGGCTCTTCTTGGCGATGATGTGCAGCACGTCGGCGTCGTCCTGGCTGGGGACGGCGACCCGGACGATGTCGCAGCCGGTGGCCGTCAGTTCGGCGATCTGCTGCAGGGTGCCGTTGATGTCAGTGGTCTTGGTGATGGTCATTGACTGCACCGAGACCGGTGCACCGCCGCCAACGAGTACCTTGCCGACCTTGATCTGCCTGGTCGGCCGGCGGGGTGCCAACGTCGGGGGCGGTGTGGCGGGCATCCCAAGGTTGATGGTCATGGACTCCTCGTTCGACAGCGGCGGCGGTCGGTTAGCGACCACCGGCAGACAGCCTACCCACCGGCCCCATCAGCACCGGGCGGCGCAGCCAATGGCGCGCAGTTCTGCGAAGACCATCAACTCGGCGCCGCCGGGGAGCACGATGGCTGTGCACCTTGGAACGTTTCTGCAGCCCGACCCGTATTGACTGGTGAGAGGGGAGTCCATGGCCTGGGGTTCGCAACGCGACGCGGAGTTCACAGCGTTCGTGGCTGACTCTGCCGGGGTGTTGGGCCGGACGGCCTGGCTGCTCACCGGGAACTCCGACGCGGCTGCGGACCTGCTGCAGGCCACGCTGGTCAAGACCTACGTGGCCTGGCCGAGGATCCGGCCCGCCGAGGCAGTGGCCTATGCCCGCCGGATCATGGTGAACGAGAGCATCGACGGCTGGCGGAAGCGCCGCGACCTCGTCGGTCTGCCCGAGCGGGCCGAGACCGCCACAGCGTCGGCGGAGGGAGCATTCGACGAGCGTGAACGGCTCGGCCGGGTGCTCGCCGGGTTGCCGGTACAGCAGCGCAGGGTGATCGTGCTGCGGTTCCTGCACGACCTGTCCGAGAAGGCGGTCGCAGCGGAGCTCGGCCTGCCGGTCGGCACGGTCAAGTCCAGCACAGCCCGCGGCCTGGCAGCCCTCCGCAGTGCCTTGGCCAAGGATGGAGTGACATGAACGAGGATTTCGAGGACCAGCTGCGTCGTGCGATCCACAGCGACGATGTGGAGATCCGGTCCGACACCGAACAGGCGATCCGCACGGGCCGACGGATCGTCCGCGGGCGGCGCCTCGGCTGGGGACTTGCCGCCTCTGCCGTGGTGGTGGCAGCGGCGCTGGTCTTGCCCGGGATGCTGCAACGGACGCTGCCGGCCGAGCCCGCTGAGACCGTCCTGGCCACCCCTTCCCCATCCCCAGCCACCCTGATCGGCACAAGGTGGGAGGTGCTGAAGCTGGACGGGGCCGACCTGATTCCCGGAACCTCGATCACGCTCGCGTTCGGCGAAGGTACCGTCACCGGGTTCGGCGGCTGCAACGGCTTCGGCTCCGTCGGGGTGGACGGCAAGCTCACGAATGGCTGGTACCGCACCGACGGGGACCGGCTCTCAATCGGCCCGGTGGCCGCCACTTGGAAGGGCTGCGGCGATGGGATCGGTGAGCAGGAAAGCAGGTACTTCGAGGCTCTGACGAGCGTGCAGCGGTTCGTTGCCATAGGTGACAGCCTGCAGCTGTTCGGGGCAGACGACACCGTCCTGGTGGAACTCGAACACGTCCCCGTGAAGCTCGAGCGGACGGGCTGGCAGGTCACCAGCATCAGTGGAGCAGCGCCACTGCCCGAACGACCGCCCACCCTGCTCTTCCGTGATGGCGGGATCCACGCCAGCACCGGCTGCAACGGAATCAGCGGCTCGTACTCCCAAGACGGCGACCGGCTGACCATGACCCAGATGGGAATGTCCTTGATGCTTTGCGAGGACCCGGCCATCATGCTGCAGGAGAAGGCAGTTGCCGATGCCCTCGACCGCGTGACGGGCGCCGTTGTCGAAGGCGGCCACCTCCACCTCCTGGACGCAGCTGGGGACACCATGCTGGAAGCCATCCCGGACTCCGCGCTGCTCCTGGCGGCGGAGAAGTCGACCTGGAGGCTGGACAACTCCTCCGGTCAGTGGGGCAAGGGTGAGCAGACGTCGATCACCCTGCGGGTGGAGCGCGGTCGGCTCTCTGGCCGTAGCGGCTGTGGCGACTACACCGCCGACTTCACCCACAACGGCAACAGTTGGTCCATCTCGGCGGGGACGCGGGAGCCGGTGCCCTGCCCCAGCGATGCGGGCCAGCCTGCAGACCGGTTCCTTGAACTGCTCGAGAAGGTGACCCGCGTCGAGCTGGAAGACAACCAGCTGCGCCTGATCACCCCGGACGAGACGCTCTACTTCACGCGGGACTGAACCGGGCCCCGCCCACGCCCGGCAGGTGGATCCAGCTCCGCCAGCGTGCTGGAAAGCCCGTCCACCGCCCGGACCTGCACGCCGACAGCCGCGGCGCGCGCGGTGTAGGAGCCGCCGGTGAGCGCGACCACCAGCCCGGCCAGGCGACCTGCAGTGAGCCGGTGCAGGGGCACGTGCCGCGGTCCGACGCCAAGGACAGCGAGCCGGCGGGCATGGTAGTACTGGTCGAACATCGCCGGGGCCGCAGCCGATGGAACCCCGGCCCGCAGGCCGGCGACGGTCGTCCCGGCTCCGCCGTGGTGGATCACGCCGGCCATCAGCGGGAACAGCCAGCCGTGCGGAACTTCCCCGACTGTGCACACCAGTCCGGCGAGGACCGCCGGCTCGGCGCCACTCAGCGCCGGGGTGACGATCCGGCGCCCGGACAGCCGGGCGGCCTCCTCGATCAGGTCCAGCCAGCGCTGCCCACCGGTGTCGTTCAGGCTGCCCAGCCCGACGTAGACCGGCTTCTGGCCGGCAGCGAGGAAGGCCTGCAGGTCCTCGGGCGGCGTCCAGTCCGCCGGCACTCCGGCTGCGATGGCGCCGGTCTGCCGGCAGGTCGCCGGCCAGTCGGACGCCGGCGGCACCAGGGTCGGGTCGGCGGCCAGCAGGATGCGCTCGCGATCGGCCGTCGCCGTACTCTCGCGGGCCTTGGGCCGCGGCAGTCCGAACAGCGTCCGCAATCCTGAAGAGGTGGCGCGGGACAACCCCGAAGTGGTCTCCCAGTACCACTGGGTCACCAGCCGATCGCGCCACCGCCAACCCAGGAACCAGCGGCCCTCCAGATGACTGTCGCTGTGGGTTGTCGGCAGGATCGCCGTGTGCAACAGGGTCACCAGCCGGCAGCCCCTGGCCTGGACCAGGGCGAGGGCTGCGTCCCGGGAAGCCAGGCCGGTCACGACCAGGGTGCCCGGCTCCACCAGGTCGCTGAGCGTCGTGGCAAGCGGCTCGGCCAGGCCGGACAGCCAGCGGTGGAGCAGGAACGGCTGGGCGAGCGGGGTGCGCAACGCCAACTGGCCGAGCCAGCCCCGGCCGAGACGGTCCATTCCAGCCATGGTGGTTCCGAGCCCACGGAAGTCCGCGCCCCGGGAGCGCACCAGTTCGGCATAGTCGTCCACCGCCACGACTGTCGCGGGGACACCCCTGGCCACTAGGGCGCCGGCCAGGATCGCCATGGGTTCGACGTCGCCGCGGGAGCCGATCGCCACGAATGTGACCGGATCGGGCATCTTCAGAAGAGCTGGATCGGGCTGACGATGTCGGCAAGGATCAGGACGACGCCGCTGAGCAGCAGCACGCCGCCGACGGCATAGGCGACCGGCAGCAGCCTGGCGGTGTCGAAGAAGCCGTACGGGCGCAGCCTGAACAGCTTCGCGCCCGTTCGCCGCAGCCACTCGTAGAGCGCACCGGCGATGTGCCCGCCGTCCAGGGGTGGCAGCGGGATGAAGTTGAACAGGGCAAGGAAAAGGTTCACCGAGGCGAGCAGAGACGCGAAGGTGGTCACCTTCTCGGGCATGGTCACCTCGGGGGAGGCCACGACCTGGCCGGCAACGGTGCTGGCGCCGAGGATGCTGATCGGGTCGTAGAGGCTGCGGGGCTGCCCGGTGACCATGCCGACGACGACGTGCCACACCTTCACCGGCAACTGCACGAGGGCGACCACGCTCTGCTGGCTCATGGTCCACATGTCGCTGAGCACCTGGTCCGGACCGCCCCGGACGAGTTCGAACTGCGGGCTGACGCCGAGCCAGCCGGCCGAGATGCGCCGGCCCGGGTCCAGGTTGTCGGCGACGCTGTTGATCATTGTGTGCACCGGCGTCAGCTCGACCTGGGTCCCGGCGCGGTCGACGACCAGTCGGGCCTC
Organism: uncultured Actinomycetota bacterium; assembly: GCA_963848845.1. Taxonomy (GTDB): domain Bacteria; phylum Actinomycetota; class Actinomycetes; order Propionibacteriales; family Propionibacteriaceae; genus Propionicimonas. The sequence goes on along the minus strand of CAWKFH010000009.1, from coordinate 444,214 downwards.
GCCGTCCAGGTTGGCCCGGATCAGCCCGCTGAGCTGGGCATAGTTGTCCACCGGCACCCCGTTGAAGCTGATCACCCGGTCGCCCACCTGCAACCCGGCACGGGCGGCGGGGGACTTGGGGTCGGCGGCGGTGCATTCGGTGCGGGTGGTGTCGGTGATGATGCAGGGCTGGACGAAGGCGATCGTGGTCTGCGGGCGCTGCACCCCATAGAGGCCGGTGACCAGCAGGAACAGGACGAAAGCGATCAGCAGGTTCATCACCGGACCGCCAGCCATCACGACGAGCTTCTGCCAGGTCTTCTTCTGGTAGAACAGCCGGCCGTCCGCCACATCGGTTGGCGTGATCTCCTCCCATTCGGCTGCCCGGGCGCTGTCGGCGAACTCGGCGAGCCGGGTGCGGTTGCCGGGCTTGCCGTCCGACCTGGGCGGGTACATGCCGAGCAGCCGGACGTAGCCGCCAAGCGGGAACCACCTCACCCCGTACTCGGTCTCACCGCGGGTGGTCGACCAGATCGTCGGCCCGAAACCGACGAAGTACTTGGGCACGCGGACGCCGAAGAGCTTGGCGGGCACCATGTGCCCGAGCTCGTGCAGGGCCACCGAGACCATGATCAGCGCGAAGAACGCGATCGCGAACCCGACGACGGTTAGGGTTTCCATTCACAGCTCCTGGTTGATCCGGTCGGCAGCCTCGGCCCGTGCCCAGGCATCTGCTGCCAGGACGGCGGACACGCTGAGTTGTCCGTCCGCTCTGGCCACCGACAGGTGGGTGTCCACCACATCGGCTACCACGTCCACGATGCCAGGGAACTCCAACCGGCCAGCGCAGAAGGCATCGACGCAGACCTCATTGGCCGCGTTGTAAACGGCCGGAGCCAGCCCGCCGGCCTTCCCGCAGCGTCGGGCCAGCTCCACCGCGGGGAACGCCACGTCGTCCAGCGGCTCGAACGTCCAGCTGGTGGCCTGCGTCCAGTCGCACGCTGCCGCGGCGTCCGGGGTGCGCTCGGGCCAGGACAGGCCAAGGGCGATCGGCAGCCGCATGTCCGGCGGGGAGCACTGGGCAATAGTGGAACCGTCACAGAACTCGACCATCGAATGCACGATCGACTGCGGGTGCACCACCACCTGGATGTCGGCAAGGTCCACGCCGTAGAGCAGGCCGGCCTCCAGCAGTTCCAGCCCCTTGTTCACCAGGGTGGCCGAGTTGATGGTGATCACCCGGCCCATCGCCCAGGTGGGGTGGGCCATCGCCGCCTCAGGCGTGACGTCGCGCAACTGGTCGCGGGTCCGGCCGCGGAACGGCCCGCCGGAGGCAGTCAGGATCAGCCGGCGGACCTCGTCGGCGCGGCCGGCGCGCAGCGCCTGCGCGAAAGCCGAGTGCTCGGAGTCGACAGCGACGATCTGGCCGGGCGCCGCAGCTTCAGTGACCAGCCGGCCGCCGATCACGAGGGACTCCTTGTTGGCCAGCGCCAGTGTCGTGCCCGCGGCGAGGGTGGCCAGCGTCGGTTCCAGCCCGGCAGCTCCGGTGATGCCGTTGAGCACCACGTCAGCCTGCACCGCTGCGAGCCTGGTGGCTGCGTCCGGACCGGCCCAGACTTCGATGCCCGGCAGTTGGGCGGCCACGCGGTCGGCGGCGTCCGGATCGCTCACGGCGACCACCCTGGGACGCAGCGCGCGGGCCTGCTCGACCAGCAATTGCACCGAGGAGCCACCGGCAGCCAGCCCGATGACCTCGAACCGGTCGGGTCGGGCGGTGATCACGTCGATCGCCTGCGTTCCGATCGAGCCGGTGCTCCCGAGAATCACCACCTGCCGCATGCCGGTCCAACTCCTCACTTGTGCCGCACCATGGAAGCCTATCTGGCCGGCCTCGGCTGGATATGGTGCTGGCACAACGGCAACCACTCCGAGGGGGTCACCCATGCACGACGACCGCGTGATCGTCGAGGCCCGCCTGGACCGGTTCCTGCGGGAGCGGCTGCAACCGGCCCTCTACTCCCCCGGCCTGCCGGTCACCGTCGAGCGCTGGGACTGTCCCGGGGAACCGGTTTCCTTCTACCGCGCCTTGGCGCAGGTCTTCCGGCCCGCCAGGGCCGGCGATGCCTGGGGCGAACCGTGGTCGACCACCTGGTTGCGACTGGTCGGCGAGGTGCCGCCGGGTTTCGGCGAGGCTCCCAGCCTGGCGGCGGAGCTGGTCATCGACCTCGGCTTCAACACCGCCCAGGCCGGCTTCCAGGCCGAGGGGCTGGCCTGGCGCTCGGACGGCACCCTGGTGAAGGCGATCTCGCCGCGCAACTCCTACGTCGGCATCAGCCAGCTGGGCTCGGCCCTGGCCGGCAACCAGTTCAAGCTCTACGTCGAGGCGGCCGGCAACCCGAACATCCTGCAGCTGGACGACCTGCGGCCGGATCCGAACGGGCTTCGGGAAACCGCGGGCCGGGAGCCGCTCTACCGCCTCGGCGCCATCGTCCTCGCCGAGCGCCGCATCGAGGTTGCCGGGCTGCTTGCCGACGCGGTCGCGCTGGCCGGGTTGATGCGCGAGCTGCCGGTGGACCAGCCCCGCCGCCACCAGCTCCTGCGCTGCCTGGACGCGATGGTCGACGTGATCGACCCGGACGACGTGCCCGGCACCGCCGCCGCCGGTCGCGCGATTCTCGCGCCAGCGCTGGCGGCCCCCGCGGCGGCGTCCGCCCACACGCTGGTGGCCACCGGGCACGCCCACATCGACTCGGCCTGGCTCTGGCCGGTGCGCGAGACCATCCGCAAGTGCGCCCGGACCTTCGCATCGGTGGCAGCCCTCGCCGAGGACCATCCCGACTTCGTGTTCGCCTGCTCCCAGGCCCAGCAACTGGCGTGGATCAAGGACGGCTACCCGGACCTGTTCGCCCGGTTGCAGCGCCTGGCGGCGTCCGGCCAGTTCGTGCCGGTTGGCGGCATGTGGGTGGAGGCCGACACCAACATGCCCGGAGGGGAGGCGATGGCCCGTCAGTTCGTGCAGGGCAAGTCGTTCTTCAGGGCCGAGTTCGGCGTCGACTGCGAGGAGCTGTGGCTGCCCGACACCTTCGGCTACTCAGCGGGGCTGCCGCAGGTGGCGGTCGCCGCGGGCCTGAAGTGGTTCCTCACCCAGAAGATCTCGTGGAACCAGGTGAACCGCATGCCGCACCACACCTTCTGGTGGGAAGGCATCGACGGCTCCCGGATCTTCACCCACTTCCCTCCGGTGGACACCTACAACAGCGAGGTGTCGCCGGCCGAACTCGCCCACGCCGAGCGCAACTTCGCCGACCATGGCCGGGCTTCGATCTCGCTGCTGCCCTTCGGGTACGGCGACGGTGGCGGTGGCCCGACCCGGGAGATGCTGGCCGCGGCCGTCCGGGCCGCTGACCTGGAGGGTTCGCCGAAGGTGGTGCTGGGGAGCCCGCGGGACTTCTTCACCCGGGCGCAGGCCGACTACCCGGACGCTCCGGTCTGGCTGGGCGAGATGTACCTGGAACTGCACCGCGGCACCCTGACCACCCAGGCCAACACCAAGCGCGGCAACCGGCAGTGCGAACACCTGCTGCGGGAGGCCGAGTTGTGGGCCACCGCAGCCGCGATCCGCGAAGGCCTGCCCTACCCGGCCGAGGAGCTGCAACGCTGCTGGCGGACGGTGCTGCTGCAGCAGTTCCACGACATCCTGCCCGGCAGTTCGATCGCCTGGGTCTACTCCGATGCCGAGCGCAACTACGCCGCTGTGGTCGAGGAACTCGAAGGCATCATCGCCGATTCGCTGGCAGCCGTCGCCGGCGCCGGTGACGTGTCCCTTGCTGCGAATGCCGCTCCGCACGAGCGCGACGGCGTCCCGGGACTTGGTATCGCCTTCGCGGAACCCGGCGAGGCGGCCACGGCCCGTCGGCTGGGGAACGGTTTCGCGCTGCGGAACGCCCAGGTCGAAGCCGTCATCGACACCGAAGGGCTGCTGATCAGCCTCTTCGACCGCCACAGTTTCCGGGAAGCGATCGCTCCCGACCTGCCGGGGAACCGGTTGGAGCTGTTCCGGGACATCCCGAACCAGTGGGACGCCTGGGACATCGAGGAGTTCTACCGCCGGGCCGGGGTGGTCACGGAGCCTGGGATGGCCAGCCTGGAGGAGGTCGACGGCCAGCCGGTGGTCGTGGTTCGCAAGGTCGTCGGCTCCTCACCGGTGACGCAGTGGATCAGCCTGCCGCCGGGATCGCCGGCCCTGGTGATCCGCACGGAGGTCGACTGGCGGGAGCGGCAGAAGCTGCTCAAGCTCGGCTTCGGCTTCGACGTCAGGGCCGACACCTCCGCCGCCGAGACCCAGTTCGGCCACTACCGTCGACCCACCCACACCAACACCAGCTGGGAGGCCGCCCGGTTCGAGATCTGCGCCCACCGCTGGCTGCTTGTCGACGAGCCCGGATTCGGGGTGGCGGTCGCCAACGACGCCACCTACGGCCACGAGGTGACCCGCGACATCCGCGCCGACGGCGGCACGACCACCACCGTCCGGCTTTCACTGCTGCGGGCACCGATCTACCCGGACCCCGGGGCCGACCTCGGCCCGCACAGCTTCACCGTGGCCGTCCGGCCGGGAGCCGGGGTGGCCGAAGCTGTCGAACAGGGCTACCGGACCAACCTCGGGCTGCGTCCGGTTCGCGGTGGTGGGCCGGTGGCGCCCCTGGTTACGGTCAGCGATCCGGGCATCGTTGTGGAGGCGGTCAAGCTCGCGGAGGACAGTTCCGGGGATGTTGTCGTCCGGCTCTACGAAGCCCACGGCCGACGGACAAGGGGCACCGTGCGACCGGGCTTCGACGTCAGCTCCGTCGCGGTCACCGACCTGCTCGAACAGACCGTTGAGACCCCAGCCGGAATCCGGCTTGACCCGGCCGGCACCGAGCTGGAGCTGCGCCCGTTCCAGCTGGTCACCTTGCGGTTCAGGCGCGAACTCCAATGACGGTCTACTTCGTTGCGCAGATCCAGATCCATGACGCAGCCGAGTACCAGGAGTACCTCGACGCCTGCGACGACGTCTTCGCCCGCTTCAACGGCGCCTACCTCGCCGTTGACCCCGCGCCGACGGTGCTTGAGGGGAGCTGGCCGTACTCGCGTGCGGTGATTGTCGGTTTCCCGAGCGAAGTCGATCTCCTGGCCTGGTACAACTCGCCGGAGTATCAGGAGATCGTGAAGCATCGCTTGGCCGGGGCGCACTGCGACACGATCGTGGTCCACGGCCCGGTTGGACGCCGGTGACGCGGCCCATGATCACGGCAGCATTCGGCGCCGGGGCCGAGATCGAGTCGCTCGCCGAGTTCGATGACCAAGCAGCCAAGGGCTCGCTTGCAGAGTGCTACCTGCAGTCGCTCGACCTGACCGGTCGTAGCGAAGTGCTCTTGGCGACCGACGTGACCCGCGCCGTCTTTCTCGGCTGCAGCATGGCTCCAGGGGTCGAGCCGCAACTGGAGGCGCGTGGCGCGCTGATCTTCCCGAACCTGCCGGACCTGCCGTTCAACCCGTACCGATCCGGTCTCTACACCGCAGACGAGTTGTACCGCGGCCTCGAGCAGGGGTATCGGAACACCCTTGACGCCCGGGTGCACCGGTGGTGGCGCCACGTCGGCCAGCACCGCAGCCTGACCAGCGAACTCGCCATGACCCTGCACGATCACGCGATCGCAGAGGCTCTCGACGACCTTGGTCTCGACGGTGCGGTGGGCGTGATGGGCGGCCACCAGCTGGTCCGGGGAACGGCGGGCTACGTCGAGGCGGCCCGGTTGGGCCGGGCACTGGTCGCGACCGGACGGACGGTGATCACCGGGGGTGGCCCTGGCGCGATGGAGGCGGTGAACCTGGGCGCGGGCCTCGTGGGCAAGCCGGCTGACCTGGACGCTGCGCTGGCGCTGCTCGCGGATCGGCCCCGGTTCACCGAGGACGTGGCGTCCTGGGCGAGCGTTGGACTTGCCGTCCGGGGTCGCTGGGAGCTGAACGGGCAGAGCTACGGCATCCCGACCTGGCTCTACGGCCACGAGCCCCCGAACGTGTTCAGCGCCGGGATCGCGAAGCTGTTCTCGAACGCGGTCCGCGAGGACCTGCTGCTGCGCCACGCCTCGGGTGGACTGGTGTGCCTGCCCGGAGCGGCCGGCACCGTACAGGAGGTCTTCCAGGCTGTCACCCCGCGGTTCTACGCGCTTCCCGGCGACCCGATCCCGCCGTTGGTGCTGGTCGGTGAGGACTACTGGACGCGGGTTCAGCCGGCCTGGCCGCTGCTGGCCAGCCTCGCGGACGGGCGTCCGATGGGTGCGGCCGTCCACCTGGTCGACTCGATCGCCGACGTGCCGGCGCTGCTCGGCTGACCGCTCCACCTCCGCAGCAGCGCACCTGGGATCAGGCCTTGGCGCTCGACCGCCGGCGCCACGACTGCCCGGCTCCAGTCGATGCCCTTGCGTGAGCGCCCGGAAGCACTCCTGGCGTCCTGCGTTTCGGATAGCGTCTGGGATGTGACCTCGGCGTTCCGTGACCCTGGCGTCGAACCGACGACGGAGCGGATTCAGGCCGCGCTCGGTCCTGCTGGTGTCGCCTGGAACGAGCTGGCGACCTTGCTCACCGAATCGGGCCTGGACCTGGCGTGGAAGTACTACCGCGATGGCGGTTGGCTGGCCCGCGCCACCCGGGGCAGCCGGACGATCGCGTGGCTCAGCGCGGCAGACGGCCACGCGCGAGTCACGTTCTACTTCGCCGAACGCCACCGCGCGACGCTTGTGACAGACCCCGCGCTCCCCGCCGACCTGCGCGAGCGCGTCGCCGCGGCAGCCCTCATCGGCAGGCTGCTGCCGGTGACCGTGGAGGTCCGCAAGAGTCTGGACGTACGCGAGATCGGGGCGGTGCTGTTGATCAAGCTGGGGGCAAGGTAGGTACACCGCGGGGGCGGCCGGCGCCGGGAGTCTTTGGCGCCGGCGCGTTGCTGACTGGGCAGCGTGGGTAGACCTTCAGTAACCAGAGCTACGGTAGGAGTGAGCATGACCCGCAGGAACTACTCCGGCCCGATCATCGACGTTTCGTTCGATCGTGCGATCTGCCAGCACGCTGCCGAGTGCATCCGGGGCATGCCGGACGTGTTCGACACCAAGAGACGGCCCTGGATCAACCCCACCACGCCAGGACTGCGGAACTCGCCGAGCACCTGCGTCAGGTTGTTGGACGTTGCCCCTCCAGCGCCCTGGCCATCGTCGAACACGGGGAGTAGGTCGTGAGCCAACCCAGCGTGACCGACAACCGCGCAGCCAGTCGGTTCGAAGCCCACATCGACGGTCAACTGGCGGGGTCTGCCGAGTACCAGCTCACCGAGAACCTGGTGGTGTTCACCCACACCGAGGTCGACCCGGTTTTCGAGGGCCAGGGAGTCGGCTCAGCCATCGCACGGTACGCGCTCGACCAGCTCCTGGCAGGTGGCACCCGCAAGGCCCTACCGGTCTGCCCGTTCATCAAGGGCTGGATCGAGCGTCACCCCGAGTACCTGGCAATCACCTACGGAGCCAGACCCTCGCGCGCCGACTGAACCACCAGGACTGTCGGTGGGGTCTGCGAGAATAGTACACATGTTCGAGTATGTGGATGTGGGCCGGCTGGACGCGGCTGGCGCTCTGGACGTGCTCGAGCAGGCCCAGCAGGCCAAGCGGCAGGCTGAGGTGCAGGAAGGGTTGGCGATGTTGCGGGTGGTGCAGACCTACCGGCACCAGATTGCCGCCGACAAGGTCCGCCTGGCAGCCGAAGGTACCGGGCTGGTTGACGATTTCGCCTGCCTGGAGCTGGCCGCAGCCCTGCACCGCAGCGTCGACTCGGTCACCCCACAGGTGGTGGAGTTGCTCAACCTGGAAGCCCGGCTACCCCGGTTGTGGGAACAGGTCGTGGCCTGCGGAATCCCGGTGTGGCTGGGCCGCAAGGTGGCCCGCGCCACCGCCGGCCTGTCGTTGGCCAAAGCGTTGTGGGTGGATGCCACGATCGCCCCGTTCACCACCCGACTCGCCCCCACCCGGCTGCTGAAGTTCGTCGAAGCCCTGGTCGTGCAGGCCGACCCGGCCACGGCCGAAGCCCGCTGGGCACAGCGGAACACCCCAAGGGTCGAGATCGGGCAGATGCAGCACGACGGGCTGCGCGACATCTACGGCTGGCTCACCGCAGCCGACGCCAGCTACCTCGACGCCGCCCTCAACCAACTCTCCGACATCCTCACCAGCCAAGGCTCACCCCAACCCGCCGCCGAACGCCGCGCCACCGCCCTCGGCATCCTCGCCACCCCAGCCAGAGCCCTCGCCCTGATCCAGGCCGCCATCATCCAACCCGGACTCCCGGTCCCAGCCCAACCGCCGAACAACCAGGCAGCCGGGCACGGCCCGCGTTCCCCCTTCGGCTGCACCGGCCACAGCTGCGGCACCATCACCGTCCCGCCCGACCAACTCCTACCCAAAACCACCCTGGTCATCCACCTCTCCGACGACACCCTCACCACCGGGATCGGCATCGGCCGCTGCGAACAACTCGGACCCCTCACCATCAACCAAATCAAAGCCGTCCTCGCCAACAGCCGCCTGGTGGTCCGGCCGGTGTTCAACCCCAACGGCATCAGCCCGGTCGACAGCTACGAAATCCCGGCCCGCATCCGCCGCGCCGTCCTGCAACGCCACCCCTACGAAATCTTCCCCTACGGCAACCGCACCTCCGCCGGCCTCGACCTCGACCACACCCAGCCCTACCACTGGGGACCCGGCAGACCCCCCGGCCAAACCCGACCCGACAACCTCGGACCCCTCCGCCGCAAAACCCACCGCGCCAAAACCCACGCCGGCTGGAAACTCACCCAACCCCAACCCGGCCAATACACCTGGACCAGCCCACTCGGCCGCCGCTACCTGACCACCCCAGCCGGCCTCACCAACGACTACCAACACGCCCCCGGCGCCAACCCCTGGGACAACCCGACCGGCGGACCACTCCTACCCGAACCACCCGGCAGCGGGAGTCGATCCAGACGCGGACGAAGAACCCGAACACCCACAAGCCCCACCCGGAAACGGCCCCGACCACGCCTGCGACCCTAGGACCGGCCGCCGATCGCAACCCGTGCGACCCGCGAACAGCCGAACCCCGTACAGACCCACCGGCTCCAGACCCGAGCCGGGCATTGGCATGCACTGGGAGCGGCGCCAGAGGTAGGGCGGGGTTCAGCCGAGTTCGGTTGCGGCCAGCTGCCCGCAGGCCCCGTCGATCTCTCGTCCACGGGTGTCGCGGACCGTGGTCGGCACGCCCTTCGCTTCGAGCCGGCGGACGAACTCGACCTCGTCCGCGCGCCGGGAGGCGGTCCACATGGATCCAGGCGTCGGGTTCAACGGGATCAGGTTCACGTGCACCCAGCCATAGCCGTGGCGAGTCAGCAGGTCGGCAAGGGCATCGGCACGCCACCCCTGGTCATTGATGTCGCGGATCAGCGCGTACTCGATGGACACCCGCCGCCCGGTGGCTTCGAAGTAGCCGCGCGCTGCAGCCACGACCTCGGCCACCGGCCACCTGGTGTTGATCGGGCAGAGCGTGTCCCGCAGTTCATCGTCGGGGGCGTGCAGGCTGACCGCGAGGGTCACCGGCAGACCTTCGGCCGTGAGCCGCTGGATCTGGGGAACCAGCCCGACGGTTGAAATGGTCACACCGCGGGCGGAGATCCCCAGGCCTTCGGGCGCCGGCCCAACGATGCCGCGGACGGCGCGAAGCACGGCGGTGTAGTTGGCCATCGGCTCCCCCATTCCCATGAAGACAATGTTGTTCACCCTGCCGGGACCGCCTGGGATCTCGCCGTCGCGCAGCCGGCGGGCGGCGTCCATCACCTGGGCAAGGATCTCCGCGGTACTCAGGTTGCGCTGCAGGCCACCCTGCCCGGTGGCGCAGAACGGGCAGGCCATCCCGCACCCGGCCTGCGACGAGATGCAAACTGTCGCGCGCTCCCGACCCTTGCCGCTTGCCCGCAGGCCCGGCACGCCGTAGCGCATCAGCACGCTCTCCACCAGCGATCCGTCGTACAGCCGCCACAGGGTCTTGATCGTGGTGCCCGCATCCGCCTGCTGGTCCCGAACGCGATCCAGCAGGTTGGGCGCGAAGCGCTCAGCCAGCAGGGATCGCTCGGCCTTCGGGATGTCGGTCCACGCCTCCGGGTCGCCATTCAGGCGGTCGAACAGGTGCCTGGTCAGCTGGCCGGCGCGGAACTTCGGCAATCCCAGCTCGGCGATCGCCTCGGCTCGCTGGCCGGCGTCCAGGTCGGCCCAGTGCAACGGTGGTTTCCCCCGCCGCTGTGCGTTCAGGGCCAGCGGCACCGTCCGCCCGGACTGCGCCGCGGCCAGGGTCTCGGCATAGCTTGCCTGTTCCTCCGGGGTCAGGCCGGTCATGGCATCACCCCGAGCAGCATGAAGAGCAGCCAGGCTGCCGGAGCAGCCACCAGGGTCGAGTCGAGGCGGTCCATCACCCCGCCGTGACCGGGCAGGAACGAACTCATGTCCTTGATGCCCACGTCCCGCTTGATCATCGATTCGATCAGGTCACCGGCGGTACCGAAGATGACTACAACGATCGCCAGTAGCACCCCCTGCCACCACGGCTGGTGCATCACGAGCTCGAAATGCAGCACGCTCGCGACGGTGGCCAGCACGAACGAACCCGCCAGCCCCTCCCAGGTCTTCTTCGGACTGATCGTCGGCGCCATCGGATGCCGGCCGAGGCTGGCGCCGGCTGCGTATCCCCCGGTGTCGCTGGCGGTGATACACAGGAACACCGCCACCACCTTGGCGACGCCGTGTTGCTGCGCGAGGATCAGGCCGACGAAGGATGCCAGCAACGGGATGTAGCCGATGGTGAACAGGCTGGCCGCGCTGTCCCGGGCGTAGCCCTCCGCACCGGAGAACATGCGCCAGATCAGGGCCAGCAGGACGCTGCCGCCAATGGTGCCGAGCAGAACCACATGCCAGGGAATGTTGGTCACCTCCTGCAGCTCGGCAGCGGCGTAGGAGCCGCCGATGATCGCGATGTTGCCGATCACCACCGGCACGAGGGTCGAGGTCATTCCGACCCGGCGCAGCGCCTGGTGCACCTCGATCGCGCCGAGGCTGGTGAGCACCACCAGCACCACGATGAAGCCGGGCGGCCACCAGACCAGGGTGGCCGCCACTATCCCGAACAGGAGCAACCCCACCGCGATGGCGGCGGGCAGGTCCCGGCCCACCCGCGACTTGCGCGGCTCAGGCTGTTCGCTGTCGGCCATTCAGACCTCCAGCAGTTCGGCTTCCTTGGACTTCAGCAACTCGTCGACGGAGTCGATGTGCCTCTTCGTGCTCGCTTCCAGCTGCTTCTCGGCCACGCGAGCATCGTCCTCGCTCACTTCCTTTTCCTTCACCAGCTTGTGCACGCCCTCGATGGCGTGCCGGCGGGTGTTGCGGACGGCCACCCGGGCCTCCTCGGCCTTATGCCTGGCGAGCTTGATGTACTCCTTGCGGCGCTCCTCGGTGAGCTGCGGCATCACCAGCCGGATCACGTTGCCGTCGTTGGCCGGGTTGACCCCGAGGTCGGAGTCGCGGATCGTCTTTTCGATGTTGTGCATCGCACCCCGGTCGAAGGGGGTGATCAACACGGTACGAGCCTCCGGCACCTGGAACGTGGCCAGCTGCTGCAGCGGGGTGGGAGCGCCGTAGTAGTCCACCAGCAGCTTGTTGAACATCGCCGGGTGCGCTCGCCCGGTGCGGATTGCGGCGAACTCCTCGCGGGCGTGCTCGACGGCGCCGGCCATCCTGTGCTCGGCGTCCTTGATGATCTCCGGGATCACGAAGTCTCTTCCCTTCTGGTTCTCCCGCACGCTTCACGCGTGCAGGGTGGTACCGATCTTCTCACCTGCGACCACCCTTGCGATGTTGCCGGGGACACCCAGGTCGAAGAAGACCATCGGCAGGCCGTGCTCACGGGCCAGGCTGACCGCTGTGGCGTCCGCCACCTTGAGGTCCCCGGCGAGGAACTCATCGTAGGTGAGGTTCTCGAACTTCTTGGCGTCGGGGTTCGTCCGGGGGTCGGAGTCGTAGACCCCGTCGGTGCCCTGCTTGGCCATCAGCAGCACGTCGGCGTGGATCTCCAGCGCGCGCTGGGCCGACACGGTATCGGTGGAGAAGAACGGCATTCCGGATCCGGCGCCGAAGATCACCACGCGGCCCTTCTCCAGGTGGCGGATGGCGCGCAGCGGCACGTACGGTTCGGCAACCTGTCCCATCGCGATGGCGGTCTGCACCCGGCTTGGCTGACCGGCCTTCTCGAGGAAGTCCTGCAGGGCGAGGCTGTTCAGCACCGTGCCCAGCATGCCCATGTAGTCGGCCCGGGCGCGGTCCATGCCGCGGGTCTGCAGTTCTGCACCCCGGAAGAAGTTGCCGCCACCGGTCACCACGGCCACCTGGACGCCGCTGGCCACCACGCCACCGATCTCTTCGGCGATGGCGGCGATGATGTCCGGGTCGACCCCCAGCTTTCCACCACCGAAAGCCTCTCCGGAGAGCTTGAGCAGGACACGGCGGTAGGGGCTGGGCATGTGGTCTCCTCTTGGCGGACGGGCAACGGCACCGGCGGGTTCAGGATTCGCGTCACCACACTAACTGAAAGGGCGCCGCCACTCCCCCAGTGGCCAGACTCGGCGACCCGGGCTGCTCCCGGTGGACAGCGGGAACGGCCGCCCAGCCAGGCTGGACGGCCGTTCCCGGGTTGGCTCAGGTGCCGGCCGCGAACCGGACGAAGCGCTTGACCTCGACGCCGTTCTTCTTCAGCAGCTGACCGACGCTCATCTTGTCGTCGGAAACGCTGGCCTGTTCGACCAGGCAGACCTCCTTGAAGAAGCCGCCAAGGCGACCCTCGACGATCCGCTGGATGATCGCCTCGGGCTTGCCCTCTTCCTTTGCGGTCAACTCGGCGATCTTGCGCTCGTTCTCCAGCACGTGGCCGGGGACCTCCTCGCGCGTGACGTACGCCGGGGACATGGCCGCGATCTGCATCGCGATGCCCCTCACGAACGACTCGTCGCCACCGTCGTACTCGACCATGACCCCCACCTGTGGCGGCAGGTCCTGCGACCGCTTGTGCAGGTAGATGCTCACCGGACCGGAGTAGGTCGCCGCCGCAGCCAGCTCCAGCTTCTCGCCGATCTTGATGCTCAGGGCTGCGACCGCCTCGGCGACAGTCTGGCCGGACGGCAGCGTGACGGCCGCGGCAGCTTCGACACCGTGGGCGCCAGCAGCGTCCACAGCTGTGGCGATCTCGTCGGCCAGCGCCATGAACTCGGCGTTCTTTGCCACGAAGTCGGTCTCGGCCGCCAACTGGATGACCGTCTTGCCGGCCGCGGCGACCAGACCATTGCTGGCGTCGCGGTCGGAACGGTTGGCCATCTTCGCCTGACCGGTCACCCGAAGGATCTCGATGGCCGCATCGAAGTCGCCATCGGCCTCAGTGAGTGCCTTCTTGGCGTCCATCATTCCGGCGCCGGTTGCGTCGCGGAGCTTCTTGACGTCCGCGGCAGTGATCGTTGCCATTCTCTGCTTTCCTTACTTGGTCTTCTTGGTGGGCTTGGGGGTGGCCTTCTCGGCCGCGACCTCGACGGGAGCGGCCTCCTCGGCCACAACCTCGGCAACCGGCTCCTCGAGCCACAACCTCGGCAACCGGCTCCTCAGCCACAACCTCGGCAACCGGCTCCTCAGCCACAACCTCGGCAACCGGCTCCTCAGCCACAACCTCGGCAACCGGCTCCTCAGCCACAACCTCGGCAACCGGCTCCTCAGCCACAACCTCGGCAACCGGCTCCTCAGCCACAACCTCGGCAACCGGCTCCTCAGCCACAACCTCGGCAACCGGCTCCTCAGCCACAACCTCAGCAACCGGCTCCTCAGCCACAACCGCGGCAACCGGCTCCTCAGCCACAACCTCGGCAACCGGCTCCTCAGCCACAACCTCGGCAACGAGTTCCGCAACCGCGAGTTCCTCGGCCACAGCCTCGGAGACCGGCTCCACAACGACGATGTCCTCGACGATCGGCTCGGCCACAACGGCCGGAGCGCCACCCAACAGGTCACGCTCCCAGTCGGGCATCGGCTCGGGCTCTTCGCCAGTCGCGGCACCGGCAGACCGGGCCAGCAGGCCTTCGGCGACAGCGTCGGCGAGCACCCGGGTCAGCAGGGCGACGGAGCGGATGGCGTCATCATTGCCCGGAATCGGGAAGTCGACGTGATCGGGGTCGCAGTTGGTGTCGAGGATGCCGACGATCGGAATGTGCAGCTTCCGCGCCTCGTCGATCGCGAGGTGTTCCTTGTTCGTGTCCACGACCCAGATGGCCTGCGGCACGCGGTGCATGTCGCGGATGCCACCAAGGGTCTTGGCGAGCTTGTCCATCTTGCGCTTCTGTTGGAGAAGCTCCTTCTTGGTCAGGCCCGAGGCTGCGACGTCGGTGTAGTCGAGGCCCTCGAGCTCCTTCATCTTGGCGATCCGCTTGCTGATGGTGCCGAAGTTGGTGAGCATGCCACCGAGCCAACGCTGGTTCACGTAGGGCATGCCAACCCGGGTCGCCTGCTCGGCGATGGCCTCCTGCGCCTGCTTCTTGGTGCCGATGAACAACACCTGGCCGCCCTTGGCCACCGTCTCCTTGACGAAGGCGTAGGCGCTGTCGATGTAACCGAGCGACTGCTGCAGGTCGATGATGTAGATGCCGTTGCGCTCGGTGAAGATGAACTTCTTCATCTTCGGGTTCCATCGGCGGGTCTGGTGCCCGAAGTGGACGCCACTGTCCAGCAACTGGCGCGTGGTGACGACGGCCATGGCCGTTCCTCTCTTCGCGGGTCGGACTGAGCCGTTCCCGCTTTGGGTTTTCCGGACCGAGCTTTTCGGTCCGCCTGACACAGCCGCCGGGAACCCACCTACGAATAGGACCTCGGGCCCGGCCCGCCTTGAGGCGGTAGGACTGCGTGCGAAGTCGACCCGGATCTGCCGGGCCGCTGCCGAGATTCTACGCTGCCTGCCGCCCGGGTCGCCAACCGGGCAGTGTGCACAACCTGCGGCCCCGTCCACAGGCTGCCGGACGGGTGACACGGACGCTCCATGGCTACCGATGATGTCGTGCATGGGGAAGCTGCGGGGCCTGGCGGTGGTGGCGCTTGGCTGGTGCCTGTGGTTGGGGACGGCACCGCCGATGGCCGCGGCTGCGACCGCGGTCCCGCCCCTGCCGGGCCCGGTGGTTCGCGGCTTCGACCCGCCCGACCAGCCGTGGCTGCCAGGTCATCGAGGGGTTGACCTGCTCGGCGCCGAAGGCAGCGACGTGGTGGCGGCCATGGCTGGTCGGGTCGTCTTCGCCGGCAACCTGGCCGGGCGCGGAGTGGTGGTGGTCTCCCATGGGAGCCTCCGCTCGACCTACCTGCCGCTGCATCCGCTGGTCACGGTCGGCGCCTCCGTCGGGACCGGAGAGGTGATCGGACGCTTGACCGCCGGCCACCGTTGTCCCGGGGGTTCCTGCCTGCACTGGGGACTCAAGCGCGGGGAGGAGTACCTCGATCCGCTCAGCCTGCTCGACCCGGCGCCCATCCGGCTGCTGCCGGGCGACTCGGCCGGTCTGGTGCGCCGGCTGGCAGCCGAGCGGGCGACCGCTCTGGCTTCTGGTGGCCGCGTGCCCGGCGTGCTCACCAGGCCGGTACCGGCGGCGATCACCTCAGGCTTCGGGATGCGGCTGCACCCCATCTTCCGCGAATGGCGGCTCCACAATGGAGTGGACCTGTCCGCTGCCTGCGGCACGCCGATCCGGGCGGCCGCACCCGGTCGGGTGGTCAGGGCCGGCTACGACTCCGCTTCCGGGCATCGCCTGGAGATCGATCACGGCGTCGTGGGCGGCCACCGCCTCCGCACCGGCTACCTGCACGCCGCCGGCTACTCGGTGCGCGAGGGAGCGACGGTCCGCCGCGGCGAGCTGATCGGGACGGTGGGCAGCACCGGCTGGAGCACCGGGTGCCACCTGCACTTCGTGACCTGGTTGGACGGCCGGTACGCGGACCCCGAGCGGTTCCTCTGAAGCGTCAGGGCCGGTGAACCTGTTCAGGCGCGCGGATGGGCCTGCTGATAGGCCCGGCGCAACCGGTCACCGGAGACGTGCGTGTACAGCTGGGTGGTCGCCAGCGACGAGTGCCCGAGGATCTCCTGCACGGAGCGCAGGTCGGCCCCACCTTCCAGCAGGTGGGTGGCCATCGCGTGGCGGAGGCCGTGCGGGCCCAGGTCGGGCGCATCCGGAACGGCGGCCAGCGCGCGATGGACGAGCCGCCGCACCACTCGCGGGTCGATCCGTCCGCCGCGGTCGCCGACGAAAAGGGCGAGCCCTGCCGCCGGAGCGGCGAGCCGGGAACGAGCCGCCAGCCAGTTGTCGATCGCCCGCAGGGCTGGGCCGCCGAGTGGTACCGTCCGCTGCTTCCCGCCCTTGCCAAGCACCCGCACCAGGCCCCGTTGGGAGTCGAGATCGCCCAGGTCGAGCCCGCACAACTCCGAGACCCGGATGCCCGATGCGTAGAGCACTTCGACGATGGCCAGGTCACGCCGCCGGCCGGCGAGCTGGTCGGGGTCGTCGGCCTCGGCAACCAGAGCGGCCAGGCCATCCAGCAGGGTGCGTACCTGGTCGGCCTCGACCGTTGGCGGCAACCGCCGGTCGACCTTCGGCGACCGCAGGGCCTGGGCAGGGTCGCTGGGCAGGCGATCCGTGCGCCGCGCCCAGGCGAAGAAGGTCCTGGCCGCGGCCGCCCGGCGCTGCAGGGTGGCCCGGTCCAACCCGCCGGCGTACTGGTTGGCCAGCCAGGTTCGCAGGTCGGCAAGGGTCACCTCGCCTGGATCGCCCTCCCCCACCCGGGTCAGGTGGGCGAAAAGGTCGGTGAGGTCACCGGTGTAGGCCCGGATCGTGTGGCCGGACAGTCCCCGCTCAAGCCTCAGGTGGTCGGCGAACACGCCCAGCAGTACCTTCGCCTCGGGCGTCAACAGCTCGGCCAACGGCTCCACCCGGCCAGCGTCGCCGCGTCGGGCCGTTGGCGCAAGTTGGCGCGCGGTGGCCCCTAAGATGGCGGCCGTTGAAACTACAGGAGTGGGCAGGCATGGGCATCGAGGAGTTGACGAGCGGCGGCAAGCTGCGTCCGATCACCCGCTGGGGTGAGCCGGTGATGCACGCAAAGACCCGCCAGGTGACCGCCTTCGACGACGAGCTGCTCGTGCTGGTACGCGACATGTTTGCCACCATGGCCGCGGCCCACGGGGTTGGCCTGGCTGCGACCCAGGTGGGAATCGACCTTGCGCTCTTCATCTATGACTGCCCCGACGCAGACGACATCAACCGCATCGGCGCGATCTGCAACCCCGTGGTGACTCTGCCCGAGGGCGACGCGCGGAACCTTGAATCCACCGAGGAGGGCTGCCTTTCCCTTCCGGGCGGGTATCAGCCCCTGGCCCGCCCCGATCATGCGGTCTGCACCGGGGTCGATCCCTGGGGTCAGCCGGTCACGGTCACCGGCACCGGCACACTCGCTCGCTGCCTGCAGCACGAGACCGATCACCTCAACGGGACCGTCTTCGGCGACCGGCTCTCCACCCGGATGCGCCGGAAGCTGTACGCCCAGGCCGAGGAGCTGGCCCACCTCTACCCAGCCGACTGGCCCAGAACGCCCAAGGCCACCTCGGCCGGCGGCACCACTTCGGCGAGCGCGTAACACGTCACGGCGGCTGCGGCGGCAACGTTCAGCGAGTCGATGCCGCCACGCATCGGGATGCTTACCGCGATGTCGGCCTGTCCCGCCCAGGTGTCGCTGAGACCGTGGCCCTCTGTGCCCAGCAGGATCGCCACCCGCCGTGGCCTTGTCGTCAGTTCCGCGGCGAACTCAGCGAGGCCGACCGAACCGGGGGCGAGCGTGAGCGCTGCCACCAGGTAGCCGGCTTCCTGCAGGGTCGGAACGGCCGCCGCCCAGTTGTCGAGGCGCGCCCAGGGCAGCGAGAGCACAGCCCCCATCGACACCTTCACCGAACGCCGGTACAGCGGGTCTGCAGACCGGGGGCTGAGCAGCAGGCCGTCCCAGCCGAGGCCGGCGGCGCTGCGCGCAATGGCACCAACGTTGGCGTGATCGACGATGTCCTCGACCACCACGAGTCGGCGAGACGCTGCGATCAACCCCGCTGTGGTGTGGCGCTGCTGCCGCTGCAGCGATGCCAGCGCCCCGCGGTGCACGTGGAACCCGGTGACCTGCTCGGCCAACTCCTCGCTGACCAGGTACACGGGCACGTCGGGGCAGCCGGCAAGAAGCCCGGCGAGCTCGTCCAGCCACCGCGAGGTGAGCAGGAACGACCGTGGTCGGTAGCCGGCGTCGACCGCCCGCCGGATGACCTTGCTGCCCTCGGCGATGAACAACCCCTCGGCCGCTTCGAGGCTGTGCCGGAGCGACACCTCGCGCAGCCGGACGTAGTCGGCCAGCCGCGGGTCGTCAGCGACTGCTATCTCGATCAGCACCGGCCGATCATAGAGCCCTAGGATGACCCCAATGTCCTGGCTCTCCCGCGTCCCGATCGATCGGTTCCTGCTCGCCATCGTCTCGGCAGCGGTTCTGGCATCGATCCTGCCCGCCACCGGAGCCTGGGTGGAGGTGCTCGACTGGGCGACTACCGCCGCCATCGCGATGCTGTTCTTCCTCTACGGGGCCCGGCTCAGCCCTGGCGAAACCCTGGCCGGGCTGAAGCACTGGCGCCTGCACCTGACGATCCTTTCGTTCACCTACGTGCTGTTCCCGCTGGTCGGGCTGGCGGTTGTTGCACTCACCGGTTCCGTCCTCAGCCCGGGATTGCAGGCGGGTCTGCTCTACCTCACGCTCGTGCCGTCCACCGTCCAGTCGTCGATCGCGTTCACTTCGATCGCGAAAGGCAACGTGGCCGGTGCGGTGGTCAGCGCCTCGGCTTCGAACATCCTCGGCGTCTTCCTGACCCCGCTGCTGTGCTGGTTGCTGATGAGCAGCACCGGCCGGGTGGCTTTCACCACGTCCACGATCGTCGAGATCGTGCTGCAGATCTTCCTGCCCTTCGTCCTTGGCCAGTTGTCGCGCCGCTGGACAGCCGGCTTCATCTCCGCCCACCCACACCTGAAGCTCTTCGATCGCGGCTCGATCGTGCTGGTGGTGTACGCCGCCTTCTCTGCCGGAATGCGCGAGAGCATGTGGTCCCAGACCACCTGGCAGTCGCTCCTGGTCCTGCTGGCGGTCAGCCTGGTGATCCTGGCCCTGATGCTCGGGCTCACCTGGTGGACGGCCCGCCGGCTCGGCTTCGACCGCGCCGACGCGATCGCCATCCAGTTCTGCGGCACCAAGAAGTCCCTGGCCAGTGGCCTGCCGATGGCTGGGGTGCTGTTCGTCGGCCAGCCGCTGGGACTGTTGATGCTGCCGCTGGTGGTGTTCCACCAGGCGCAGCTGATGGCGTGTTCCGCCCTGGCCGGCCGCTACGCACGGAAGGGCTGACCTGTCACCTGGGCGTGGTCAGCCCAGGCGGCCGACTGACTTTACGATGGGACGGTGCCCCGACCGATCCGCTATGCCAAGGGCCTCGCCAAGCGCGAGGAGATCCTCACCGTCGCCCTTGAGGTCATTGCCCGCACCGGCTACCGCCGCACGTCGGTGAAGGAGCTTGCTAGTGCCGTCGGCCTCAGCCAGGCCGGCCTGCTGCACTACTTCGCCTCAAAGGAGGAGCTGTTTGCCGAGATCCTCGGCTTGCGCGACGTGGTCGACCAGGATGCAGCCAGCGAGCGCGGCGAGTCGCCCATCGACGCGCTGGTCTCGGTCGTGCGACACAATGCCGAGGTGCCCGGGCTGGTCCAGCTGTTCGCCCAGTTCTCGGTGGAGGCCGGCGACCCCGACCACCCTGCCCACGGGGCTTTCGTCGACCGCTACGCGCGCCTCCGGGAGTCACTCGCAGCGGACGTTGCTCGCCGCCAGCAGGCGGGGACGCTGCCGACGAACCTCGACCCGAACACCGCGGCGAGCCTCTTGATCGCAGCGGCGGACGGGTTGCAGACCCAATGGCTGCTCGACCCGGACCTGGACATGGCCGAGCACCTGGCCGGACTGGTCAGCCTGCTGGGTTGGGCTCCTGCTCCCCCAGCTCGACCGGCAGCTGCCCGGTAGCGAGCTCGTCCGGCTGCCCGGTCGTCAGGGCGTTGCCGCGTTCAGTGACCAGCCTTGCCGCGCGTCGGCCTTCGAGTTTCTCGGCCTCAGCGATGGCCTGCTGCACTGACTTCTGCGACTGCGCGGCGTCCTGCGCCTTCTGCGCCTCGATCTCAGCGAACACGTCCACCCGCTTGGGAGCACTGAACTCACCCTCGTCGGTGTCAGCCTCGCTGGAGGCTTCGACACCCACAGCCCGGCCGGCGATGTTGCCGAGTCCCTTCAGGGCATCGTTGAGTTCGCTCGGGATGATCCAGACCTTGTTCGACTCGCCGCGGGCAAGGTTCGGCAGCATCCGCATGTACTGGTAGGCCAGCAGCGACTGGCTGGGCTTGCCGGCGTGGATGGCGGCGAAGGTGGTGGTGATCGCCTGGGCCTCGCCCTCGGCCCGCAGCATTGATGACTGCCGGTCGGCCTGCGCCCGAAGCACGGCGGACTCCCGCTCACCCTGGGCGCGCAGGATGGAGGCCTCCCGGTCACCGGAGGCAGAAAGGATCATCGACTGCCGCTGACCCTCGGCGGTCAGGATGGCGGCCCGCTTGTCCCGCTCGGCGCGGGCGCCCTTCTCCATCGCGTCGCGGATGGTTGCCGGCGGCTCGATCGCGCGCAGCTCGACCCGATTGACCTTGATGCCCCACTTGCCGGTGGCCTCGTCGAGAACGGCGCGCAGCTTCTGGTTGATCTCCTCACGGCTGGTGAGCGTCTGCTCGAGGTCGAGGCCGCCGATGATGTTGCGCAGGGTGGTCATGGTGAGCTGCTCGATGGCCTGGATGTAGTTCTGCGCCTCGTAGGCTGCCCGAACCGGATCGACGACCTGGAAGTAGATGACCGAGTCGATGCTGACCATCAGGTTGTCCTCTGTGATCACGCCCTGCGGTGGGAACGGGACGACGACCTCCCGCATGTCCATGGTGTAGCGCACCGAGTCGATAACCGGGATCAGCAGGTGCGGGCCTGGTTCGAGGGTGCGTCGGAACTTGCCCAGCCGCTCCACGAGGCCCACCTGTTGTTGGCGGATCACCCGAACCGAGCGCAGCAGGATGGTGACCACGACAATGGCCAGCAGCAGTCCGACGATGGCGCTGAAGTACTCCATTTTTCCGATTCTCCTCGGGGTTCAGGGCAGGGCTAGGTGTCTGGGGTAGACGATGGCGATCGGCCCATCGATTCGGTAGACCTCGATCTCGGTGCCGGCTTCGATGCTGCCTTCGAGGCTGTGCGCTGACCAGACCTCGCCGGCGACCTTCACCTCACCGCCGGCAGCGGTGATCTCGGTGAGCGCAACCCCCGGGCTGCCGACCATCTTGTCGACGCTGGAGCGGTAGCCGGGCAGTGAGCGGATCTTCACCAGCAGGGTTGGACGCAACAGGGCCAGCATCGCCACCGCCACCACGACCGCCGCCACGATCTGCAGCCACAGCGCACCGGGCAGGGCCACGGCCACGATGCCGCCGGCGAGCGCTCCGACCGCGAGCATGAGCAGGGTGAGGTCGAGCGTGAGCATCTCGGCGACGGCGAGCAGCGCGGCGAGCGTCAGCCAGGAAGCCCACAGGTGTTCAGCCAGCCATTGCAGCATCGAAGTCCCTTCTCCTACCACCAATCATGCCAACCGCGCGGGAAGCCGGTGACCAGCACGGGCAGCCGCCCGGGCCGACCAGCGCCCGTCGATGGACGTGACCTCGAGGAGAATGTCGAAAGTTGCGCTCATCTTCGGCCCGGTGAGGGTCTCGGCTAGCGGCCCAGCGGCCACCACCCGGCCGTGCTTGAGCAGCAGCGCGTGGGTGATCCCCCTCGGGATCTCCTCTACGTGGTGGGTGACGAGGACCGTGGCCGGTGCGTACGGATCGGCGCACAGGTCGGAGAGGGTGGCAACCAACGACTCCCGGCCGGTCAGGTCGAGCCCGGCGGCCGGCTCGTCAAGGAGCAGGAGCTCTGGGTCGGTCATCAGCGCCCGGGCGATCTGCACCCGCTTGCGCTCACCCTCACTCAGGGTGCCGAAGGTCCGATCACCGAGGTGGTCGACGTGGAGCTGCTGCATCAGCTTCCTTGCCCTCGAATGGTCCAGCTCGTCGTAGTCCTCCCGCCAACGGCCCATCACAGCGTAGGCGGCCGAGACCACCACATCGGAAACCCTCTCGGACCTGGGAATTCGGTCGGCCATGGCGGCCGAGGTAACCCCGATCCGGGGACGTAGCTCGAACACGTCGACCGCGCCGAGGGCCTCCCCGAGGATTGCTGCACTACCCCTGGACGGATGCCATTGGGCCGCAAGGATCTGCAGCAGGGTTGTCTTGCCGGCCCCATTGGGACCGATCACCACCCAGCGCTCATCCTCCTCGACCTTCCAGGAAACGTCGGCCAACAGGGTTGCCCCGGATCTGACGACCGAGACACCCTCGAGTTGGACAACGCTCATGCGGCCAACCTACCGACCCTCATGCCCCAGTGGAGTGCAGCCCGCCGTCGACGTGCACCATCTCACCGCTGGTGGCCGGGAACCAGTCGCTGAGCAGGGCCACCACTGCCTTTGCAGTCGGCGTCAGGTCCGTCGGATCCCAGCCCAGCGGAGCCCGGCCGCCCCAGATGTTGTTGAACTCCTCCGAGCCGGGGATGGCTTTCTTGGCGATCGTCTCCAGCGGGCCGGCTGCGACCAGGTTGCAGCGCACGCCTTCCGGTCCGAGATAACGGGCCAGGTAACGCGACGCGCTCTCCAGCGCGGCCTTGGAAACACCCATCCAGTCGTAGATGGGCCAGGACAACGTGGCGTCGAAGGTCAGGCCGACGACCGAGGCGGTCTCACCGAACAACGGCTTGCAGGCCATCGTCAGGCTCACCAGCGAGTAAGCCGATGTCTGTACCGAGGTGCTGACGTCAATGAACGGCGTGGAGAGGAACTTCCCGCCGAGCGCCGTGTCGGGGTTGGCGTAGGCGATGGAGTGCACGACGCCGTCGAGGCGGTCGACATGCTCGCCGATCCGTTCGGCGAGGGTGCTCAGGTGCTCGTCATTGGTGACGTCGAGTTCGATCAGCGGCGTTTCGACGTCAAGACGCTTCAGCACGCGGGAAGTGAGGCTCATCGCCCGCCCGAAGTTGGAAACGATGACGTTCGCACCCTCGGCCTGGGCGATCTCCACCACCCGGAAGCCGATCGAGGTGTTCATGGTCACCCCGGCGACGAGGATGTTCTTGCCTTCCAGAATTCCCATGCCGATTCCTCTCAGTGACCCATGCCGAGGCCGCCGTCGACGGGGATCACAGCACCGCTGATGAACCCGGCCTCCTCGCTGGCGAGGAAGGCGACGGCTGCGGCGACCTCGGCCGGCTGGCCGAGGCGATTGGCCGGGATTGAGGCCAGGTAGCGGGCAATGACCTCTTCGGGCAGGACGGCGGTCATCTCGGTCTCGATGAAGCCCGGCGCCACCACGTTCGCGGTCACCCCGCGGGAGCCGACCTCACGGGTGAGGGAGCGGGCCACGCCGACAAGGGCGGCCTTCGACGCCGAGTAGTTCACCTGTCCCGGCGAGCCGTAGAGGCCGACCACCGACCCGGTGAAGATGATCCGGCCCCAGCGGCCACGGATCATGCTCTTGGTCGCCCGCTTGGCGCACCGGAATGCGCCGGTGAGGTTCACGTTGATCACGGCGTCCCAGTCGGCGTCGGTCATCCGCAGGATCAGGGTGTCCTTGGTGATCCCGGCGTTTGCCACCAGGATCTCGACGGGCCCGTTGGCGGCCTCCGCCTCGGCGAAAGCTGCATCGACCTGCTCGGCATCGGTCACGTTGCAGCTGACGCCAAGGGCTCCCGGGGGAGCCTCGCCGCCCATGTCAAGACTGGCCACTTTGTGGCCAGCGGCCAGGAAGCGTTCGACGATGGCCCGGCCGATTCCCCGGTTGCCACCGGTTACGATCACGCTGCGGGCGCCTGCGTTGGTTGAGGTTTCAGTCACGGCGCAACGCTAGCGGAAACCTGACCGTGAGTCTGCGACCTACGCTTGTGCCGTGAGTCCGGCCAGTACACCCAAACCGACGCTGATCACCAGCGCCAGGAAGCGTCGCTCGCTGGACAACGACGAACGCCGCTTCCGGTACCTGTGGACGATGGCCGTCCGGGTTGCCTGCTTCCTGGCCGCTACCGTCACCCCGCTGCCCTGGAACCTGATCCTCCTCGTCGCCGCAGCGGTCCTGCCGACCATCGCGGTCATGCTGGCGAACGCGATCGATCAGCGCCGTCCAGCTGAGGTCGAGCCGCCGGGCCCCAACGCCAGGGCCGCGCTGACCAGCGCGGAGACAGTCGGCGGATCGGTGGTGGAGGAACCGAAATGAGGCTGCTCAGCACACCGATGGGGACCCGGCCCACCGGTAACCGGCCATGGCTGCGCTGGCTGGCGCTCGCCGTCTTCGTGGTTGCGCTCGCCGCGGCCTTCACCAACCTCGGCCGCTGGCAACTCGACCGCCTGGACCAGCGCCGGGAGCGGAACAACTCCGTCGTGGTGCACGAGAGTTCGCCGGTGGCCGACTTCGCGGCCGTGTACAGCCGCACGATCACCGAGGCCGACCAATGGCAGCGGGTGGCCGTACGGGGCAACTTCGACGCCGAACACCAGTTCCTGGTTCGCTACCGCTCCAGTGGTCAGGCCAGCGGCTACGAGGTCATCACCCCCCTGCGGACGACCAGCGGAGCCTGGGTGCTGGTCGACCGGGGCTTCGGCACGAAGCGCAACGACGAGGACTACCCGACGACCCTGCCGGCTCCGCCCACCGGCGAGGTCGCCATCATCGGCTACGTCCGCCGCGACGAGCAGGGCAGCCAGGAAGCCATGACCCCAGCCCAGCCCGGAAATGCCATCCGGCTGGTGAACTCCGGCGTGCTCGCCGGCAGCCTGCCCTACCCGGTGGTCAACGGCTTCGTTTCGGTGATCGAGATGACCCCGGCCCAGACCGGCGGCCTGGCTCCGGTCGCGCCGCCGGAGCTGACTGAGGGCAACCACTTCTCCTATGCGCTTCAATGGTTCACGTTCGCAGGCATGGCCGGCCTTGGGCTGGTCCTGTTGATCCGCTCCGACGTGAGG
Source organism: uncultured Actinomycetota bacterium (assembly GCA_963848845.1). GTDB lineage: Bacteria > Actinomycetota > Actinomycetes > Propionibacteriales > Propionibacteriaceae > Propionicimonas. The sequence goes on along the minus strand of CAWKFH010000009.1, from coordinate 418,882 downwards.
GCAATGCGACGACCTGCCGCGGCTGCGGCCACCGAGCGCGAGGAGGCCTCATGAGGAAGCACTGGATCGCGACGATCGGGCTGCTGGCGCTGCTGGCAGCGTGCAGCTCGCCGAGCCCGGCAGTGCCCGGTAGCGCTCCGGCAACTGCTCCGAACCTGGCCGGTACCAGCTGGGTGGTCACCGGGATCACCGGCGCGAACACCCTCGCCGACCACCGGCCGACCCTGGAGTTCGAGGCTGACCGGGTCTCCGGGATGGCCAGCTGCAACCGGTTCAGCGCCGGCTACACCCAGTCCGGGAGCGAACTGAAGGTCAGCCCGGACTTGGTGATGACCCAGATGGCCTGTTCGCCGGCGACGGTGATGGCTCAGGAGGAGGCCTTCGCCAAGGCCCTCGCCTCAGTGGCCGGCGTCCGCACGGCCGCAGCGGGCCTTGAACTGCTCGATGCCACCGGGAAGGTGGTGCTCACCCTCCAGCCCGAACCGGCCGAACCGGCCAAGCCTCTTGAGGGAACCAGCTGGCAGCTATCGGGGATCATCGCTGGGGAAGCGGTGTCATCGCCGGTCGCCGGCACGACGGTGAGCCTCACCATCGCCGGCGGCCAGCTCACCGGGAAGGCCTGCAACACCTTCCGGGGCACGGTCACCGTCTCCGGCGACAGCTTCAAGGCCGGCCCGCTGATGAGCACGAAGATGGCCTGCGCCTCAGCGCCGGCGAGAGCGCCCAGGAGACCCAGGTCCTGAAGAACCTTGAGGCGGCGACCAACTACGCCATCGAGGGCAGCACCCTCACCCTGAAATCCCCTGACGGCTCCGGCCTGGAGTTCCGAGCGGCATAGTGGGCATCGAGGCGGCTATCGACCTGCTGGCGTGCCCGCTGTGCCGGTCGGCCCTCGGCCTGGCCGAGGGCTCGCTGCACTGCGTCAACGGACATGTCTTCGACCTGGCCCGGCAGGGCTACGTGAACCTGCTGGGCGGTCCTGAGCCGGCCAACGCCGACACCAGGGCGATGTTGGCGGCCCGGGCGCGGGTGCACTCCGCCGGGATCTTCGAGCCGGTGGCCGAACTGGTGGCCGGTCAGCTCGCCGGGCGGGCCACGTTGCTGGAGGTGGGGGCCGGGACCGCCTACTACCTGGCTCGGGCCATCGGCGCGGACCCGCTTGCCGTCGGGCTGGCGCTGGACGTCTCCAAGGCCGCAGCGAGGGTTGCGGCCCGCACCGGTCCGCGGATCGCAGCCGTGGTGGCCGACGTCTGGAGGCCCCTGCCGCTCCGCGACCGCTGTCTGGACGGCGTCCTTTGTGTGTTCGCTCCCCGAAACGTTCCCGAATTCGCCCGGGTCCTGCGGCCGGACGGGCTGCTGGTGGTTGTGACCCCCCGGCCCGGCCACCTGGCCGGCCTGCGGGACCGGCACGGTTTGTTGCGAGTGCCGTCCGACAAGGCCGAACAGCTGGTGGCGACGGCCTCGGAGTTCTTCGGGCTGCTGGAAACCCGGGTGCTGCGCCGACAGGTCCCGGTGACCGCCGGCCAGGCCGCCGACCTGATCGCGATGGGCCCGAACGCCTTCCACCGGGTGCCCGAGGACGTCGCCGGCGGGTCCGTGACCACCGACATCACCGTCCAGACGTTCCGACCGCTGTCCTCCTGAGCCCTCCCGCTGGGAAGATGGGGCCATGGTGACCATCTGGCCGGACGCTGCTGCCACAACCCTGCTGGCCCGGCTGGTGGAACATATCGACCAGGACCTGACCCACGCCCGCGCCCTGCGCCGGGAGTTGCATCGCCACCCCGACCTGAGCGGCGCCGAGCGCCCGACCGCCGAGCGGCTGCGCAAGGCACTTCCCAACCTGCGGCACCACCGGGTCGCCGATACCGGCTTCCTGGTCCGGGTCGGCCCGCCCGGCCCGGCAGTCGCGATCCGGGCAGAGCTGGACGCCCTGCCGCTGGTCGAACGCACCGGGGTCGAGTGGGCCTCGACCACCGAAGCGATGCACGCCTGCGGTCACGACGTACACCTGGCCGCCCTATGGCTGCTGCTGCAGGCGGCCCGGCGGATCGATGACCTGCCGGTCGGCCTGGTGGGCCTGTTCCAGCCACGGGAGGAGACCCAGCCCTCCGGGGCCGAGGACGTGGTGGCATCGGCGCTGCTGACCGAACATGAGGTGCGTGCCGTCATCGGTGGCCACGTCCAGCCGAGGGTGCCGGGCGGGGTGATCAGCACCGGCGCCGGGGCGGTCAACGCCGCGGCCGACCAGTTCGACATCGTCGTCCACGGCGAACCGGGCCACGGGGCCTACCCGCAGGTGGCTATCGACCCGGTCCCGATCCTTGCTGCGATCGTGCTCGGCCTCCACGAGCTGGTCAGCCGCACCATCGACCCGGTCCACCCGGCGGTGGTCACGGTCGGGCGGATCCAGGCCGGCACCGCGCACAACATCATCCCGGAGAAGGGCTCGCTGCATGGCGTGATCCGGTCGATGTACGAGACCGACCGGACCCACCTGCACGCCGCGATCCGCCGGCTGGCCGAGCACACTGCCGCTGCCCGCGGTGCCCGCGCCGAGGTGACCCTCACCGTCGGTGACCCGGTGCTCAACAACGACCGTCGTCTGGTGCAATTCGTGGACCCGCTGCTCACCCAGGTTGGCCTGCCGGTGGCGCACGACCCGTTCCGCTCGTGCGGCGCCGACGACTTCTCCCACTACTCCCGGATCGCGCCGATCCTGATGATGTTCGTCGGCACGGGCGCCCCGTCAAGTGGCGCGCGCCACCGGGTGGGCCTGCACCACCCCACGTTCCTGCCGCCGGAGGAGTCCATCCGGCACCTGGCCCTCGCACTGGCCGCCGGCTACGTTGGCGGCATCCAGCTGGCTCACCGCAACTGATCGCCCACGGCTTCGGCCAGCGACTCGGCCAGGATGTCCAACGCTTCGGCGAGCAGGCCGAACTCGATCACCAGCGGCGGCAGCATGCGGACCACGTTGCCGTAGGTGCCACAACCGAGGGCGACCAATCCACGCCGGGCGCAGCCGGCGAGGATCGCCTTCGTCAGGACAGCGTCCGGCGCTTTCGACCCGTCCGGACGGATCAGCTCGATCGCCATCATCGCTCCGCGACCCCGGACTTCGCCGATCTGCGGGAATTCGGCCGCGAGCTGACCGAGGCGGCCGTCCAGCTCCTTGCCGATCCGCAGCGCGCGATCGGCCAGGCCGTCGCGGGTCATCGTCTCGATCGTCGCCAGCGCCGCAGCGCAGGACACCGGGTTGCCGCCGTAGGTCCCGCCGAGCCCACCGAGCACCGGCGCGTCCATGATCTCGGCGCGGCCGGTGACCGCAGCTATCGGCATCCCGCCGCCGAGGGCCTTGGCTGTGGTGATCAGGTCCGGGACGACGCCCTCGTGCTCGCAGGCGAACCAGTCCCCGGTGCGGCAGAACCCGGTCTGCACCTCGTCGGCGATGAAGACGATGCCATGCTCGGTGCACCAATCTGCGAGCCGGGAGACAAAGCCCGGGGCCGGGACGATGAAGCCTCCTTCGCCCTGGATCGGCTCAAGGATCACCGCCGCGACGTTCCCCTCCCCCACCTGGACGTGCACCCGCGAAGTGAACTCGGCGAACGCCTCCTCGGCACAGTTCTCCGGGCCGGTCGGCCACCGGTACGGGTAGGCCATCGGCACCCGGTACACCTCTGGTGCGAACGGGCCGAACCCCTGCTTGTAGGGCTGGACCTTCGCGGTCAGCGCCATGGTCAGGTTGGTGCGTCCGTGGTAGGCGTGGTCGAAGGCGATGACGGCCGTGCGTCCGGTGTGGACGCGGGCGACCTTGACGGCGTTCTCGACCGCCTCGGCGCCGGAGTTGAACAGGGCCGACTTCTTGTCATGGCTGCCGGGAGTGATCTCGGCCAGCTTCTCGCAGAGCTCGACGTACCCCGGGTACGGCGTGACCATGAAGCAGGTGTGCGCGAAGCGACCCACCTGATCGGTGACCGCGGCCACCACATCCGGATCGGCATGGCCGACCGAGGCGACCGCAATGCCTGAACCCAGGTCGATCAGGTGGTTGCCGTCGACGTCGACCAGGATCGCGCCTTCCGCCCTGTCGATGTAGACCTCGAGGCCGACGCTGACCGCGCTGGACACGGCAGCCTTGCGGCGGGTGGCCAGTTCCCGGGAGCGCGGCCCGGGAATCTCGGTGACCAGCTGGCGGGCCTGTTCGATCGGGGTGGCGGTCACCGGTCCTCCATCCCCCACGCGGAACCGAAGCCGACCGGCTCGGCAGCGGCGAGCAGGTCGAGGTAGGGCACGGCGTCGAACGACTCCGGGCCCCGAATGCCGGTGGCCGACCAGACCCCGGACGCCAGCAGCTCAAGGGCCACCACCGGATTTATCGCGGTCTGCCAGACCACGCACTGGGCACCGAAAGCGGCCATCGACCACTCGTTGTCGACCACGTGATACAGGTAGGTGCGCCGCGGCTGGCCGTCCAGGCCGGTGCCGGTGACGTACAGCCCGGCGCAGGTCTTGCCGGTCATCCGTGGCCCGATGGTCGCCGGGTCGGGCAGCACGGCAGCCACCACGTCCCGCGGCGACACCTGGACGCCCTTCACCTGCACCGGAGTGGTCTTGTCCAGGCCGAGGGCGTGCAGGGTCTTCAGTACCCCGATGAACTCGTCCCCAAGCCCGTACTTGAAGGTGACCCGCCTCGCCTCAACCCAGCGGGGCATCAGCAGCACTTCCTCATGCTCGACGTTGACGCACTCGACCGGGCCGATGCCCTCAGGGAAGTCGAAGACCTCGGGCTCACTGAACGGCTGCGTTGTGAACCAGCCGCGGTCGCGCTCGTAGATGACTGGCGGGTTCAGGCACTCCTCGATGGTGGTCCAGATGGAGAAGCTGGGCGCAAAGATCTCGGTGCCGTTCTCGTCGCGCACCACAAGGTTCGCCCCGTCCCTGGTGCCGAGTTCGTCGATCTCGCTGAACAGGTGGTCGGCGGCGTAGCGGGCGAACACGTCGGAGAGTCCAGGCTCGACACCGATCCCGACCAGGGCCAGCCGTCCGGCCTGTTCCCACTTGCCGGCCTGGGCGAACTGTTCGTCGCCCAGTTTCACCCCCACTTCGGCGTAGGGCCGCTCGGGGTGGGGGCGCGAAAGGCTCATCGCCATGTCCAGGTAGTCCGCGCCGGCGTCGAAGGCACCGGTGAAGATGCTCATCACGAACCGGGGATCGACGGCGTTCAGCACGTGCGTGATCTGGTGCTCGAGCGCCAGCCCGGTCACGGAGGCGGGGTCGGACGCGTCCACCCTCGCTGCGACGAAGCGCCCTCCGCCACCCGCGGCTTCCGCAGCTGCTACTGCTGCCTCCGCCTTCGCCAGGTCGAAGTCGGCCATCACCATCAGGTCGAAGAACTTCCGCCGGGCCGCGATCCGGGCGACCGCGTCGCCCACTCCCCCAGCACCAACAACCAGCACTCGCATCAGAGCGCTTCCTTTCTCCTGGCTCCGAGTCTCACCCTTGCCCCGATCACCTGGCCGACGCCGACGATCGCGAGGGCCCCGAAGAACATGACGGTGCCGACCACGTTGATCTGCACCGGGGTGCCGCGCTGGGCTGCCCCCCAGACGTACATCGGGAAGGTGACCGTTGTCGCCCCGGCGTTGAAGTTGGTCACGATGAAGTCGTCGAAGCTGAGCGCGAACGCCAGCAGCGCGCCGGCAGCGATGCCCGGGGCAACCAGCGGGAAGGTGACCTTCCAGAACGCCTTCGCCGGAGTGGCGTACAGGTCTGCTGCTGCCTGCTCCAGCGCCGGGTCGAGCGAAGCTACCCGCGCCTTCACCGTTGTGACAACGAACGACACCGTGAACAGGATGTGTGCGATCAGGATGGTCACCTGGCCCGAGGGCAGGCCCATCGCGATGAACAGGGTGAGCAGGGAGGAGCCCATCACCACCTCGGGGGTGGCCATCGGGAAGAACACCAGCAGGTTCGTCGCCGCGCGGCCCCGGAAGCGGTACCGGCCGAGCGCGAACGCCGCCATCGTGCCGATCACGGTGGCCACCAGCGCCGCCACCACTGCTACCCAAAGGCTGAGCCCGAGCGACTCGCACAAGCCGGCGCTGGCGCAGGGATTCAGCCAGGCGTCCAGGGAGAACCGGCTCCACTCGTAGTTGTAGCGGCCGTTGGGCTTGTTGAACGAGAACACCGTGACCACGAGGTTGGGGATCATGATGTAGGCGATCACCGCCCAGGCGACGATGACCACGAGGTTGCGACGAAGCCAGGTCATCACACCAGCTCCTCGGTGCCGGCGGCCCGGACGTAGCCCGCGACCAGGACGACGATTGCGAGCATCAGGATGAACGAAAGCGCTGCGGCGATCGGATAGTCGAGCACCCGCAGGAACTGGGCATCGATGACCTGCCCGATCATCACGGTCTGGGTGTTGCCGAGCAGCCTGGAGTTGATGTAGTCACCGGCAGCCGGGATGAAGGTGAGCAGGGTGCCGGACACCACCCCGGGCAGCGACAGCGGCCAGATCACCTTCCAGAAGGTGTCCCAGCCTCCTGCGTACAGGTCCCCCGCTGCGTCCAGCAGCCGGGTGTCCAGCCGCTCAAGGACGGTGTAAAGGGGGAGCACCATGAACGGCAGGAAATTGTAGATCAGGCCACAGATCACCGCGAACTGCGAGCCCAGCAGTGAGTCGTTCTCGGTGAGGCCGACGGCCTGGAGCACCACGGTCAGTCCGGTCGCCCGGAAGAAACCGGCCACCGGGCCGCTGTCGGTGAGGATGATCTGCCAGGCAAGGGTGCGGATCAGGAAGTTGGTGAAGAACGGCGCCACCACCAGCACCAGCAGCATTGTCTTGAACCTGCCGGAGCGGTGCGCGATGAACCAGGCCAGCGGGTAGCCGAGCACAAGGGTGCCGAGGGTGGCGGAGGCGGCGTAAATGAAGGAGCGGAGGAATTGCGGCCAGTAGCGGCTCACTGCCTCGGCGTAGATGGCGAAGTTCCAGGTGAGCGTGAAGCCGTTGTCGATGTCGCCGGTCTGCAGCGACTGGGACGCCAGCGAGATGGTCGGCACCACGAAGAACACCACCAGCCAACCCAATGCGGGAGCCAGCAACAGCAATGGCACCAGACCGCCGCGGCGGCGCGGCCGTGCGACCACGACGCCACCGACCGCCGCCTGCGTCAGGATGGCCATCAATCCGCCTCGGCCAGCACGAACGCCTGGTGCGGATCCCAGCCAAGGGTGACCTCGTCCCCAAGCTGTGCTCTGGGCGACCCGTCGTTCGGCTGGGTGACGGTGAGCTCCTGGCCCCACGGCATCGCCACGAGATAGGTGGTGGCCACCCCGTTGAACGAGGCGTCGGTGACCCTCCCGTCCAGACGATTGGCCACCGCCGGAGCGTCGGCGCCGAGCAGGCGCAGCTTCTCCGGGCGGATTCCGAGCTTGACCGCAGTGGCCTGCGCAGGCAGCTGGGTGCGGTCGACGAGCAGCTGCACTCCGTGCGTGGTCCCGGCAGCAAGGCCGGCTTCGCCGCCTCCGCTGAGGGTGAGCGGCAGTAGGTTGGACTGGCCGAGGAAGTTGGCAACGAAGGTGGTGGCCGGGCGGTCGTAGAGGTCGGCCGGCGCGCCGACCTGTTCCAGCTGGCCGGCCCGCATCACCGCGACCGTGTCGGCCATGGTCATGGCCTCCTCCTGGTCGTGGGTGACGTGGATGAAGGTGATCCCGACCTCCTGCTGGATGCGTTTCAGCTCGATCTGCATCTCCCGGCGCAGTTGCAGGTCCAGCGCGCCCAACGGCTCGTCGAGCAGCAGCACTTCCGGCTCGTTGACGATCGCCCTGGCCAGGGCAACCCGCTGCTGCATGCCGCCGGACAGCTGCCGGGGCCGCTGCTTCGCCCGGTCGGCGAGTTTCACCAGATCCAGCGCCGCCATCGCCTTGCGTTTCCAGTCATCCACCTTGCGCTGCCGCAGGCCGAAGCCGACGTTGTCGAGCACGCTCAGGTGCGGGAAGAGCGCATAGCTCTGGAAGACCGTGTTCACCTTGCGCTGGTAGGCGCGGGTGGCGGTGATGTCGTCCTCGCCGATGAAGATCTGTCCCGAGGTCGGTTCCTCGAGCCCCGCCACCATCCGCAAGGTGGTGGTCTTGCCGCAACCGGACGGCCCGAGCAGCGCGAAGAACGAGCCTGCCGGCACCACCAGATCGAGGCCGGCCACCGCGACGAAATCGTCGAAGTGCCTCGCCAGCTGCACCAGCCGAAGATCGCCGGCTGCCTTGCCCGTCGCTGCCACCGCTAGCCCGTCACCACGGCCTGGAATTGGCGGTTGAAGGAGGTTTCCTCCTCGGCCGTGAGCCCGCGGAAGACCTGCGTCCGGGCCATCACCTCGGCGCTGGGGAAGATCAGCTCGTTGCCGGCGACTTCCGGATCCTTCTTCAGCAGCGCCTCCTTCGCCCCGGCGACGGGCGAAATGTAGTTCACGTAGCCGGTTACCTCGGCCATCACCTCCGGGTCGTAGTAGTAGTTGATCAGCAACTCGGCGTTCTTCTTGTGCTTGGCCAGGTTCGGGATGACGAAGTTGTCGGAGAACATCGCGATCCCCTTGTCTCCGAGCGAGTAGCCGAGTTCCGGATTGTCGGCGCGCAGCTGCACCACGTCGCCGGTCCAGGCCACGCAGGCCGCGGTGTCCCCGGAGGCCAGCGGCTTGGTGTACTCGTTGCCGGTGAAGCCCTTGATCTGGCCGGCTTCCTTCGCAGCCTGCACCACGGCAAGGGCCGCCGCGAATTCGTCCGCTGTGACCGTGCCTAGGTTCTTGCCCTGCTCGATCAGCACCAGGCCAACGGTGTCGCGCATCTCGGTGAGCATGGTGACCTTGCCCTTGAGGGTCGGGTCGTGGAGCAGCTGGTCCACGCTGGTGACCTTGCGGCCGCCGGTCGCCTTCGGGTTGTAGGCGATGCCGACGAAACCGATCTGCCAGGGCAGGGAGTAGACGCGCCCGGGGTCGAACGGCACGTCCTTCTGCGACGGTTCCAGGTTGGCCAGGTTGGGGATGTTGGCGTAGTCGAGCTGCTGGATGTAGCCGAGCCGGATCAGCCGGGCCACCATCCAGTCGGTGCTCACCCAGGTGTCCCGGCCGGTGTCCTGGCCCGCCTCCAGCAGTGGGCGGACCTTCGCGAAGAACTCGTCGTTGTCGTTGTAGTCCTCGTTGAAGTTGACCTTGATGCCGGTCTCCTTGGTGAACGCTTCGATGCTCGGGTTCTTGCCGGCGTCATCGATGTCGATGTACTCCGGCCAGTTCGACCAGTTCACGAGCTTGTCGGCGTCGGACAGGTCGGTCGGCGCAGGGTTCGGCGTCCGGCTGGCCGAACCCGAGGCGGACGCATTGCGTCCGGGTGAGCCACAGGCGGTCAGCACCCCAGCAGCAGCCAATCCGGCGAGACCGGTCAGGGCCGTTCGCCGGGACAACGCCCCGCGGATGAAAGCCGTGGTCACTACGCTCGGCTCGGGTAGCTGCCGATCGGACATGCCGCCTCCTCAGGCTGGTCGGTTCAGGAGTTGATGTTGGCCATGACGTGCTTGACTCGCGTGTAGTCCTCGAAGCCGTACATGGACAGGTCCTTGCCGTAGCCGCTGCGCTTGAAGCCGCCGTGCGGCATCTCGGCGACCAGCGGGATGTGGGTGTTGATCCAGACACACCCGAAGTCGAGTTCCTTGCTGACCCGCATCGCCCGGCCGAAGTCCTTCGTCCAGACGCTGGAAGCCAGGCCGAAGTCCACATCGTTGGCGAGGGTGATCGCCTGCTGTTCGTCGCTGAAGGACTGGATGGTGATCACCGGGCCGAAGATCTCCGACTGGATCGCCTCGTCGTCCTGCTTCAGGCCGGAAACGACGGTTGGGGCGTAGAAGTAGCCCGCCCCAAGTGCTGCGAGCCGCTGCCCGCCGGCGGCAAGGAAGGCATGGTCGGGCAGCCGGTCGATGAAGCCCGAGATCCGGCCGAGCTGGGAGGCGTTGTTCACCGGGCCGAACGCTGCATCGGCGGAATCCGGCGGGCCGACAACCGTCCCGGCTGCGAATTCGGCCAGCGCTGCGGTGAAGTCGTCGTGGATCCGCTCGTGGACCAGCAGCCTGGTCGCCGCGGTGCAGTCCTGGCCGGCGTTGAAGAAGCCGGCGACGCCGAGACCCTCGACAGCCGCCTCGATGTCGGCATCGTCAAAGACGATGCAGGGCGCCTTGCCACCGAGTTCGAGGTGAACCCGCTTCAACGATCGGGCAGCGCTGGCGGCCACTTCCGCACCGGCCCGAACCGAGCCGGTGATCGCGACCAGTGCCGGGGTGCGGTGCTCGACCAGCAACCGGCCGGTCTCCCGGTCCCCGGTGACCACATTCAGGGTGCCCGGGGGCAGGAACTCGGCCGCCACCTCGGCCAGCAGCAGGGTGGTCAGCGGCGTGGTCTCGGCTGGCTTGAGTACCACCGTGTTGCCGGCTGCCAGGGCCGGGGCGATCTTCCAGACCGCCATCATCACCGGGTAGTTCCAGGGAGTGACCTGGCCGACCACGCCGATCGGTTCCCGTCGCACCCAGGAGGTGTGCCCGGCCAGGTACTCGGCAGCTGCCCTTCCCTCAAGGACGCGGGCCGCCCCGGCGAAGAAGCGGAGCTGGTCGAGCATCGGCGGGATCTCATCCGTTGCGGTGAGGGCCAACGGCTTGCCGGTCTGCCGGGCCTCGAGTGCGACGAACTCCTCAGACCTGGCCTCGATCGCGTCGGCGATCTTCAACAGGGCCAGCTGGCGATCGGCGGGGGTGGTGCGTCCCCAGGTGGTGCGGAACGCCTCCGCAGCTGCGGCGTAGGCTGCGTCCACCTCGGCGGCGCCCGAAATCGGCGCCCGGGCGATCACCTGGGCCGTTGCCGGGTCCACCACGTCCCCGAATGCAGCGGTGGTCGGCTCGGCATAGTCGCCGGCTACAAAATTGCACAGGCTCGCGACCTCGGACATCCGTCCCCTCCCTCTTCCGGATCCCCATCTCGTGGAGCGAAGATATCCATCCCCGCCAAGGAAGATAATCCGTATTTGTTACCGTCCCGATACCACGAATATCGCAGTCTGGTGGTTTGCCAACTGCGACAATCGTAGGGCAGGATCAAGACATGGCACAACAGCGCGGCGGCCCTGCGGCTGACCAGACGCCGTCGGCGAGCTCGCGTCCGGCGCTGACCGATGCCATCGGCAAGCGGATCATCGAACTGCTCCAGCGGGACGGCCGCCGCCCCTTCGTCAGCATCGCCGCCGAGGTTGGCCTCTCCGAGGGCGCGGTCCGCCAACGGGTGCAGCGGCTCATCGACACCGGGGTCATGCAGATCGTCGCGGTGACCGACCCGCTGGTGGTCGGCTTCGCCCGCCAGGCGATGATCGGCATAAAGACCCGGGGCGATGTCAGCCCGGTGGCCGCCGAGCTGTGCGAGATCCCGCAGGTCGACTACGTGGTCACGACCGCCGGCAGCTTCGACCTGCTGGTCGAGGTGGTCTGCGAGGGCGACGCCGAACTGCTCGACGTGCTGATGACCCGGATCCGGACGATTCCGGGCGTGACCCATACCGAGACCTTCGTCTACCTGAAACTCAACAAGCAGCACTACGACTGGGGCACCAGATGAGCAGTGAACCCACCACCACCCGCACCGGCACTCCCCTGGCGAAGGCCGCCCGCGAGCACCTGTGGGGACATTTCACCCGACAATCGGCGTACGAGCCCACCGAAGCCGGCGGGGCCGGCACCGACATCCCGGTGATCGTCCGCGGACAGGGTCACCGGATCTGGGACAGCTTGGGCCGGTCGTACTTCGACGGCCTTTCAGGCCTGTTCACCGTCCAGGTTGGCCATGGGCGCACCGAGCTCGCCGAGGCCGCCGCCGAGCAGGCGGCGAAGCTGGCCTACTTCCCGCTGTGGAGCTACGCGCACCCGGCTGCGATCGAGCTCGCTGAGCGGCTGGCAGGTTACGCCCCCGGTGACCTGAACCGGGTCTTCTTCACAACCGGTGGCGGCGAGGCCGTCGAGTCGGCCTGGAAGCTCGCCAAGCAGTACTTCCGGCTCACCGGCAAGCCGGGGAAGCACAAGGTGATCTCCCGCTCGGTGGCCTACCACGGCACCACGCACGGGGCGCTCTCGATCACCGGCATACCGTCGGCGAAGGCCCCGTTCGAGCCGCTGGTGCCAGGTGCGTTGAAGGTGCCGCACACCGGCTTCTACCGCGCCCCCGAGCACCTGCGAACCGATGAGTACGCGTTCGGGCAGTGGGCGGCGAACCGGATCGCCGAGGTGATCGAGTTCGAGGGGGCGGACACTGTCGCCGCGGTCTTCCTTGAGCCCGTGCAGAACTCCGGCGGCTGCTTCCCGCCGCCGCCGGGGTACTTCGAGCGGGTCCGGGAGATCTGCGACGCCTACGACGTGCTGCTGGTGTCGGACGAGACCATTTGTGCGTTCGGCCGGATCGGCCCGATGTTCGCCTGCGACGAGTTCAACTACGTGCCCGACATCATCACCTGCGCCAAGGGCATGAGCAGTGGCTATGCGCCGATCGGCGCGATGATCGCCTCCGACCGACTGTTCGAGCCGTTCCGTCACGGCACCACCTCCTTCGCGCACGGCTTCACCTTCGGCGGCCATCCGGTCTCGGCCGCAGTGGCGATGGCGAACCTTGACGTGATCGAGGCCGAGGGGCTGAACCAGCGGGTGGCGACCCTTGCACCGGTCTTCCGGGCCGAGCTGGACGCCCTCCGCGACCTGCCGATCGTCGGGGACGTCCGCGGAGCCGGCTACTTCTACGGCATCGAACTGGTCAAGGACAAGGCGACAAGGGAGAGCTTCGACGAGGCCGAGTCCGAACGCCTGCTGCGGGGGTTCCTTTCCAAGGCGCTGTTCGAAGCCGGGCTCTACTGTCGCGCGGACGATCGGGGCGACCCGGTGATCCAGCTGGCGCCGCCGCTGACCATCGGCGAACCCGAGTTCGCCGAGATCGGCGGCATGCTCCGCGACGTGCTTACCCGGGCATCCGACCTGGTGTGATCGTCCTGGTTGGGCCTGTCGGGAGCGCCGGGGGATTTCGACAAGCTCAACCAGCGGTCAGGGCTCAGGCCAGCGAGACCAGCTCTACGTAGTCGGGGTTCCAGAGGTCTTCGTCCCCGTCCGGCAGCAGCAGTACCCGGTCGGGTTCGAGGGCGACCACAGCACCCTCGTCGTGGGTCACCAGGACCACGGCTCCGGCGAAGGTGCGAAGGGCGCCAAGCACCTCAGCCCGCGAGGCCGGGTCAAGGTTGTTGGTCGGCTCGTCCAGCAGCAACACATTGGCGGCGGAGACCACCAGCATGGCAAGGGCCAGCCGGGTCTTCTCGCCGCCGGAGAGCACCCGGGCGGGCTTCTCCACGTCGTCGCCGGTGAACAGGAATGACCCGAGGATCCTGCGGACCTCGGTCTCGTTCAGTTCAGGGGAAGCGGTGACCATGTTCTCCAGCACGCTGCGGGAGACGTCAAGGGTTTCGTGCTCCTGGGCGTAATAGCCCAACCGCAGGCCATGGCCCGGCAACACCTGTCCGGTGTCCGGCGGCTCCAGGCCGGCCAGAATGCGAAGCAGGGTGGTCTTGCCGGCGCCGTTCAGCCCCAACACGACAACCTTGGCGCCCCGATCGATGGCCAGATCAACGTCGGTGAAAACCTCGAGCGACCCGTAGCTCTTGCTCAGCTCTGCCGCAGTCAGCGGAATCTTGCCGCAGGGGGCCGGCTTGGGGAACCGGATCTTGGCCACCCGGTCAACGGCCCGCGTCTCCTCGAGGCCGGACAACAGCCTCTCGGCACGCTTGGCCATGTTCTGCGCCGCGACCGCCTTGGTGGCCTTGGCGCGCATCTTGTCCGCCTGGGCCATCAGCGTCTCGGCCTTGCGCTCGGCATTGGCCCGTTCGCGCTTGCGCCGCTTCTGGTCGGTTTCGCGCTGCAGCAGGTAGCGCTTCCAGTCCATCGAGTAGACATCGAGTTCTGCACGGTTGGCGTCGAGGTGGAAGACCTTGTTCACGGTGGCCTCCAACAGGCCGACATCGTGGGAGATCACCAGCAATCCACCCGGATAGGACGCAAGGAAACCCCGCAGCCAAACGATCGAGTCGGCGTCGAGGTGGTTCGTCGGTTCGTCCAGGAGCAGGTTGTCGGCACCGGAGAACAGGATCCGGGCGAGCTCCACCCGGCGCCGCTGCCCGCCGGAAAGGGTGCGCAGGGGCTGGGCGAGGACACGGTCCGCGAGGCCGAGGTTGGCTGCTATTCGCGCGGCCTCCGATTCGGCGCCGTACCCGCCGGCTGCGGTCAGCTCGGCCTCTGCGCGGGAGTAGGAAGCCATCGCCTTCTCCTGGGCATCGCCCTCGGCTTCGGCCATGTTAATCGTGTGGGTGTTCAACCTGCTCAGGATCTGGTCGAGCCCGCGGGCGGAGAGGATGCGGTCCAACGACCGTTGGTTCAGGTCACCTGTTCGTGGGTCCTGGGGCAGGTACCCGATCTGTCCGGTACGGGTGATCTGCCCCGACGCCGGGAGCGACTCGCCGGCCAGGATTCGGGTGAGCGTGGTCTTCCCCGCACCGTTCCGCCCAACCAGGCCGATCTTGTCACCAGCGGCGACCTGGAACGAAACCGGGGACAGCAATAGCTGGGCTCCCGCCCGGACCTCGACTTCCCTAGCCACCAACATCGCCCGGCAAGGCTACCCTGTCGCGGTGGCCGACATTCCCGCAGCCGAGGTGCGAATCAACGCGCAGCTGGTGACCCGGCTACTCGCCGAGCAGTGTCCCCACCTTGCCGAACCGCACGTGGAGGCCTTCAGCCACGGCTGGGACAACGAGCTGTTCGCGCTCGGTCCCGACCTGCTGGTCCGACTCCCCCGGCGCCGGGCTGCTGCGGTGCTGATCGAGCACGAGATCGCCGCGCTCCCCCGCATCGCACCGCTCGTGCCGACCCCGGTACCGGTGCCGGTGTTCGCAGGTCGGCCGGGCCACGGCTACCCGTGGCGCTGGACCGTTGTGCCGCGGCTGCCAGGGCACAGTGCCGCCGGTGTCCCGGTGCCCGAACGCGGCCCGGCAGCCGCAGGGCTGGCGGACTTCCTGGTGGCGCTGCACGTGCCAGCTGGCGACGGCGCTCCGCCCAACCCGTTCCGCGGGGTTCCGCTGGCGGCAAAGGCCGAGCCGTGGGGCCCGAAGATCGGCAGGGTCGCCGGGCAGCGCGCCCTCGCGGACTGGGTGCGGGCTGCCGACGTCCCGGCCTGGTCGGGGCCGGCGCTGTGGGTGCACGGTGACGTGCACCCGATGAACCTGCTGCTGGGATCCGACGGGGGGCTGCGCGGGGTGATCGACTTCGGTGACGTCTGCAGCGGTGACCCGGCCGGCGACCTGGCGGTGGCCTGGCTGATGTTCGATGCCGCGGCGCGGCAGCGGTTCCGGGCGCAGTGCAGCCTGTCCGGAAACTACGACGGCGCCGTCTGGGCAAGGGCCTGGGCCTGGGCGCTCGGGTTGGCGGTCATCTTCGCGCTCTCCAGCGACGACCTGCCCCAGCTGGCCGGGATCGCCCGTCACGGCCTTGCCGAGACCCTCGCGGATCCGGAGTTCAGCGCAGCCGGATGAGGCTGTCCTGATCGTCGAGCACGAAGTCGGACACGACTGCAGAGACCTCCAGCCCGATCAGCTCGACATTCGCCCCGAAGCTGGACAGGAAGGCGGTGTCGGCGGCATCCCGACCGGTGGCCACCCGGACCAGGCTTTGCCGCGGTGCCAGCCGGGTGGCGTCCACCGCCCACCATTCGTCATCGATGAGGGCCTCGGCTACTGCGTGGAACTCCATCGGGCTCAGCCCGGGCGCGTACACCGCGGCCAGCCGGGATGGCACGCCGAGGGCCCGCAGCAGGGCGATCACCAGGTGGGCGAAGTCCCGGCACACCCCCCGTCGCGCGAGCAGGGTGTCCAGGGCGCTGTCGGTGCCGGCGCTCGAGCCGGAGACGTAGGCGATCCGTTGGTTCACCCACGCTGCCACCGCGATCAGCAGGGCGGCGCCGCTGAGCCCGGCAAACTCAGCTGCTGCGGTCGGCGCAAGCGAATCGGCCTCGCAGTAGCGGCTCTGGCGCAGGTAGCGGAGCCGGTCGACGCCGGTGACCTCTGCCGGTTCGGCCAGGCCGTCGACGACAGCTACGTAGTCCAGCACCACCGTCCCACCTTCGGCGCGCAGGACGTGCAGCCGGGTGCCGTGGTCGTCCAGCACTTCGGCCGGGGTCACCCGCCGGCCGTCGACGCTGAGCAGCAGCGACTCGGCAGACAGCGGCACGCCCTTGGCGGCGCTCACCGAGAAGACGAGTTCTGCCGGGCCGGCCAGGGACAGTTCCAGATGGCAGCCGAGGTTTCGAATCACGCGCCCATCCTGCCCCACCCCGCCGCTGCCGAAACCCTAAGCTGGCGGCGAGGCTCAGGAGGCAGGGTGAACTTCCGGAACGTGCAGGCGCCGACCGCTGTGGTGATGGTGCGGCCCCACCGGTTCGCTGTGAACCCGCAGACGCTCGCGGACAACGCCTTCCAGGCACCACCGCGCCAGTCGATGAGCGAAGCCGTCGCCCGGGCTGCCCGCACCGAGTTCGACAGCTGCGTCGATGCCCTGGCCGAGGCCGGGGTGGGCGTGCACGTCTTTGACGACTTCGGCCAGCTCGACACGCCCGACTCGGTGTTCCCGAACAACTGGTTCTCCACCCACCAGGGCGGACGGATCGCGATCTACCCGATGTACGCCCCGAATCGGCGCCGGGAGCGCCGCACCGACGTGATCGACCTGCTGAAGAGCGCCTACCGCGTCCAGGAGGTCATCGACTACTCCGGCCTCGAGTACGACGACCTGTTCCTGGAGGGCACCGGGGCGATGGTGTTCGACCACCTGGAGCGGGTGGCCTACGTCGCGAGCTCCCACCGGGCCGACCCGGTGATCCTCGAACGGTTCTGCACGGCTTTCGGCTACGAGCCGATGGCGTTCCCGACAGCGGGTGCAGATGGTCGTCCGATCTATCACACCAACGTGCTGATGACCATCGCCACCGAGTACGCGCTGGTCTGTCTGGCCGCGGTCAGCGACGAGCGGCGCCGGGCCGAGGTGGCCACCCGGCTGGCCGAAAGCGGACGCACCGTACTTGACCTGAGTTTCGCCCAGGTGGCCGACTTCGCCGGGAACGCGCTGGAGCTGACCGGCAGCGACGGTCGGTTGCTGGCCATTTCGGCGCGGGCAGCCGCAGCGCTCACCCCCGAACAGCGCGCGGTGATCGGTCGGTCAGCCAGGTTGCTGCCCCTGGCGATCCCGACGATCGAGCTGGCCGGCGGCTCGGTGCGCTGCATGCTGGCCGGGGTCCACCTGACCCCCCGCTGACCCCTCAGCCAGCTGGCGGACGGCCCCGCTTCGGCAGCGGACCGGCGTCCTTCGGGGTGCGGCCGGCCCGCTTCAGGGACTGGCGCAGCAGCAGCTCGATGTGTGCGTTCAGCGAGCGCAGGTCGTCGGCGGCCCAGCGGGCCAGGGCTTCGTGCACGACCGGGTCCAGCCGCAGCAGGACGGGCTTGCGCTCCGCCCGCTGATGGCTGGACCCCGTCTGCTCGGCCATGCTCAGGTGTAGAGGGATCCGGTGTTCACCACGGGAGTTGCCTGCGACGAGCTGCAGAGCACCACCAGCAGGTTCGACACCATCGCCGCCTTGCGCTCCTCGTCCATGGTCACGACGTCGTCCGCCTCCAGCTGCCGCAGGGCTCACTGCACCATGCTGACCGCACCCTCGACGATCTTCTCCCTTGCTGCGATCACCGCAGAGGCCTGCTGCCGCTGCAGCATGGCGTGGGCGATCTCGGGGGCATACGCGAGGCTGGAGATCCTCGCCTCCACCACCTCCAGACCGGCGATCGCGATCCGCGCGGCCACCTCGGTGGCCAACTCCTGCGCTACCACGTCGGTGGAACCGCGCAGCGATTCCTCACCCGGCCCGGCGTTGTCGTAGGGGTGGGACGAGGCGACGTGGCGCAGGGCGGCCTCCGACTGCACCTCCACGAAGTCGGTGTAGCGCTCCACGGCGAACAGCGCCTTGGCGGTGTCGGCGACCTGCCAGACGATGATCGCAGCAATGTTCACCGGGTTGCCGTCGGCGTCGTTGACCTTCAACTCGTGGGTCTCGAAGTTGCGGACCTTGACCGAGACCTTGCGCCCGACCACGAACGGCATGGTCATCTGCAGCCCGGCGGTGCGAACCGTGCCGACGTAGCGGCCGAAGAACTGCAAGACCCGGGTGTCCCCGGGCCCGACGATGGTGATGGCGCTCATCAATACGCCCGCGCCCAGGGCCAGGAGTCCCCCGGCCACTCCGAGCGCTGTGCCGTCGCCACCGGCTTCGTCCACGCCACCGGCCTGGATGAACAGCCAGGTGGCACCGGCCAGTAGCGCCAGGGACCCGAGCACGGCAACGGCACCGGGAATCGACCAGGCCCGGCGCTCGGAGATGTCGACCCGGGCGCCGGCATGCCCGACGGGAACGCCGGCGGGTTCACCGCCCAGGGTCACCTGATCGTCGCGCAGGGCATCGGAATCGGACATCGAGGATCACTCCCTCACTAGAAAACTGATATCTAAGTGATATCACTTTTCCGGCTTGGACGGTAGTGGTCACCACCCCCTCCCAACGCAAAGTGGGCCGAAACCGCCGACAGCGGCGGTTTCGGCCCACTTTGCTGGTGTTGGGGTGCGCCGGCAGCGGTCGGTGGAAGCCGGCGGGTGGCGGCTACAGGTTGTAGCCGATCGAGCGCAACTGCTCGCGGCCGTCCTCGGTGATCATCTCCAGGCGTCCACGGCGGCAGCCAGACCCAGTTGATGCGTCACCGAGCTGACCAGCCCCTCCAGCGCCATCTGGGTGTCGTACTCCAGCCGGTCGGTGAGCGGGCAGGTGGGCGAGGTGAGGGTCATGTCGATGGTGGCGTTGTTCTCGTCGTCGATGGTGATGCCGTAGACGAGGCCGAGGTCGACGACGTTGACCATCAGCTCGGGGTCGACGACGTCCTTCATCGCCTCGAGCACGTCGTCCTCGGACGGACGGGCACGCGCCGGGCTCGTCGGGGAAGGTGTCCTCCACCAGGTCGGACGGGCGGGTGTTCTGGGTCATCTTCATTCCTTCCCGGCGCTGGCAGCTGCCAGCGCCTGCGCGGCGGCGTCCTTGAACGCCGACCAGCCCAGCAGGGCGCACTTCACCCTGGCCGGGAACTGGGCCACGCCGATGAACGCGACCGCGTCCTCCAGCCGGTCCTCGTCGGGCTCGATCGCGCCCATCGAGTGCATCATCTCGGTGAACTCCGCGTGCAGGCCGAGCGCTTCGGCCACGGTCCTTCCGATCACCAGGTCGGTCATCACCGAGGTGGAGGCCTGGGAGATCGAGCACCCGACGCCCTCGTAGGAGACGTCGGTCACCCGGTCACCGTCGAGCGCCACCCGCAGCAGCACCTCGTCACCGCAGGTTGGGTTCACGTGCGTCACCTGGGCCTGGTACGGCTCCCGCAGCCCGCTGTGATGCTTGGCCTTGTAGTGGTCCAGGATGATCTCCTGGTACATCGCCTCAACGCTCATCGCGTGCCTCCGAAGAAGTTCCCGGACGTAGTCCAGCGCCGTCGGCCAGGGCGTCGATCTCGCGCTCAGGGGTGTACAGGTATCCCGACGCACGGCTGGTCGCACCCAGCCCGAGCCGGTCGTGCAGCGGACGCGCGCAGTGGTGGCCGCCCCGCACCGCGACGCCGCGGGAGTCCAGGAAGCTGCATCACGTCGTGCGGGTGCACGTCGAGGCCGTCGGCGGTGGCAAGGGTGAACGAGATCGCGCCGCCCGCGGTCCACGGCCTCGCGTCGGGCCGAGGATCCGCAGACCCCGTCGACGCAGCAAGCCGGCTGAGGGCGTAGGCGGTGATCGTCTGCTCGTGCGCGGCGACGTTCGCCATGCCGATGCCGCTCAGGTAGTCGATGGCGGCGCCGAGCCCGACCGCCTGCGCGATCGGCGGCGTGCCGGCCTCGAACCGTACGCGGCGGTGGCGCGTAGGTCGAGCCGGTCATCGGACCACCTCGATCATCTCGCCGCCCCCGAGGAACGGCGGCATGGTGTCCAGCAGGTCGTAGCGGCCCCAGAGAACGCCGATGCCGGTCGGGCCGAGCATCTTGTGCCCGGTGAAGGCCATCAGGTCGGCGCCGAGGTCGGCCACCGTCGGTGGGCAGCTGCGGCACGCCCTGGGAGCCGTCGACCACCACGTGCGCGCCGACCGCGATGGGCCAGGCCGGCGATCTCCGCGAATCGGGTTCACCGTGCCAAGGACGTTGGAGACCCAGGCCATCGACACGATCCGGGTGCGCTCGTTGATCAGGTCCTTCGGCCGCGGCCGCGGCGAGGTCGAGCCGGCCGTCCGGCGGTGATGTCGAACCAGCGCAGGATGGCGCCGGTGCGCTGCGCCAGCAGCTGCCAGGGCACGATGTTGGAGTGGTGCTCGAGCACCGAGATGACGATCTCGTCGCCCGGCGGACAGGCGCCCGCCGAGGGTGTGCGCGACCAGGTTGAGCGCCTCGGAGGCGTTCTTGGTGAACACCACCTCCTGCGGTCCGGCGGCACCGATGAAGTCGGCGACCTTCGTCCCGTGCGCCCTCGAAGGCCGCGGTCGCCTCGCCGCCGAGCGTGTGCATCGCCCGGGCGACGTTGGCGTTGTGCTGCAGGTAGTGGTCGGCGATCGCGTCGATCACCACCTGCACGGCTTCTGCGAGGTGTTCGCCGAATCCAGGTAGGCCAGCGGCCACTCCCCCGATCCGGTGCGTCCAGGATCGGGAAGTCGCGCCGGATCCGTTCGACGTCGTAGCCTCCGACCGGAGTCACGGGGGCTCGGTCAGCTTGAGTGCCCGCAGCGGCTCAGGCATCGACCTTGGCGGCCTTCACGAACCGGTCGTAGCCCTCGATCTCGAGGCGGTCGGCCAGCTCGGCGCCACCCTCCCGACGATCTGGCCGTCGACGAAGACGTGCACGAAGTCGGGCTTGATGTAGTTCAGGATCCGCGTGTAGTGGGTGATCAGCAGCAGCCCGCGGTCGCCCTGGGCGGTGTAGCGGTTCACCCCCTCGGAGACGATCCGCAGCGCGTCGATGTCGAGGCCCGGAGTCGGTCTCGTCGAGGATCGCGAACTTCGGGTTCAGCAGCTCCAGCTGGGCGATCTCGTTGCGCTTCTTCTCCCCGCCGGAGAAGCCCTCGTTCAGCGAGCGGGCGGCGAAGGTGCCGTCCAGCCCGATCCGTTCGAGGGCGGCGTTGACCTCCTTCACCCAGGTGCGCACCTTCGGCGCCTCGCCGGACAGGGCGGTCTTGGCCGTGCGCAGGAAGTTGGCCACCGAGACCCCGGGCACCTCGATCGGGTACTGCATGGCCAGGAACAGCCCGGCCCTGGCCCGCTCGTCGACCTTCAGGTGGGTGAGCTCGACGCCGTCGAGGGTCACCGAGCCGGAGGTGATGACGTACTTCGGGTGGCCGGCGATCGAGTAGGCAAGGGTCGACTTGCCGGACCCGTTCGGACCCATGATCGCGTGCACCTCGCCGCTGCCGACGGTGAGGTTGACCCCCTTGAGGATCTCCTTCGGCCCGGTCTCGGTCAAGACGTCGACATGCAGGTCGCTGATGCGGAGTTCTGACATTTGGTTACTGCTCCTGGGAATCGATCGGGTTTTCTGGGTCTACGTAGATGTGGTCGCCGTCCACCCGGACCGGGTAGACGGGGACGGGGCGGGTGGCCGGCAGCTCCAGCGGGAAGCCGGTGCGCAGGTCGAATCTGGAACCGTGCATGTAGCACTCGAGGGTTGCGCCCTCGACGTCACCGTCGCTGAGCGGCACCTCAGCGTGCGAGCATACGTCCCGGATCGCGAAGAAGCCGTCCTCGGTGTTGACGACGGCGATGTCGGCGTCGCCGCCGAGGTCGATGCCGATCGCGGTTCCCAGCGGCACCTCTGCGACCGAGCAGGCGCGAACGAAGCTCACTGGGTGACCTCCAACGGGATCCCGACGAGGATCTCGAGCTCCTTCTCGACCGCTGCCAGCAGGCGGCTCTCCACGTCCGGGACGCCGATCCGGCGGATGATGTCGGCGAAGAAGCCGTGCACGACCAGCCGCCGGGCCTCATCCTCGGGGATGCCGCGGGAGCGCAGGTAGAACAGCTGCTCGTCGTCGAACCGCCCGGTCGTCGAGGAGTGCCCGGCACCCTGGATCTCGCCGGTCTCGATCTCGAGGTTCGGCACCGAATCGGCGCGGCAACCGTCGGTCAGCACCAGGTTCTTGTTCGTCTCGTAGGTGTTGATGCCCTCGGCCACCTTGCGGATCAGCACGTCGCCGACCCAGACCGAGTGCGCACCCTCGCCCTGCAGGGCGCCCCGGTAGTCGACCCGGCTGCGGGTGTGCGGTTGGTTGTGGTCGACGAACAGGCGGTGCTCGATGTGCTGGCCGGCGTTCACGAAGTACAGCCCGAACTGCTCCAGCTCGCCGCCGGGTCCGTCGTACTCCGAGGTCTCGACCAGCCGCACGAGGTCGCCGCCAAGGCTTGCGGTCACGGTGCGCACCCGCGCGTCGCGGCCGATCCGGATCCCGACATGGCCGAGGTGGACGGTGTCGTCTGCCCAGTCCTGCAGCCCGACGAAGTTGAGGTGCGCGCCTTCGCCGACCAGCACAGAGACGCTGGAGTTGAACCGCGCCGAACCGGTGTGCCGGAGCACGATGGTGGCTCCGGCGTGGGCGCCGATCTTGAAGACCAGGTGCCCGTAGACGGTTTCTTCAAGCCCGCTGCCGCTGAGCTCGATCACCAGCGGCTCAGCCAGTTGGCTGCCGGGAGCTATCTCGTAGACCACCGCACCACCGGCCTCAGCCACAGCGAGCGCAGAGGGCCGGTCGACCGGGGCGGGCAGGCCGAGCGCGATCGCCTCGGCTGTGGACACCCCGGTGCGGGTCACCCCAGCCGGGGAGTTCGCCTGCCAGCCAAGGTGGGCATCGCTCGGGGTGCCGTCCATCAAGCCGCGCAGGCGGCGCAACGGGGTGAACCGCCACACCTCCTCGCGTCCGTTCGGCACCGGATGGTCGGCAAGGTCGAAGGAGGCCACCGGGTGCAGGTTGGAGGCGACGACTCGCCTCCACGGCTTCGGCCAGATTGGGCACAGCAGTCGTCACAGTCATCTTTTCTTCTCGATCGCTGAGCCGGGGCCTCAGCCCACGGCCCCTTCCATCTGCAGTTCGATCAGCCGGTTCAGTTCGAGCGCGTACTCCATCGGCAGCTCCCGGGCGATCGGCTCGACGAAGCCGCGCACGATCATCGCCATCGCCTCGTCCTCGCCCATGCCACGGCTCATCAGGTAGAACAACTGGTCGTCGCTCACCTTCGACACCGTCGCCTCGTGGGCCATCGAGACCTCGTCCTCGCGGACGTCGACGTAGGGGTAGGTGTCGGAGCGGCGAGATGGTGTCGACCAGCAGCGCGTCGCACTTCACCGAGGAGGCCGAGTGGTGCGCGCCCTCCTGCACCTGCACCAGGCCGCGGTAGGACGCGCGCCCGCCGGACCGGGCAACCGACTTCGAGATGATCGACGACGAGGTGTGCGGGGCGGCGTGCACCATCTTGGAGCCGGCGTCCTGGTGCTGGCCCTCGCCGGCGAACGCGATCGAGAGGGTCTCGCCACGGGAGTGCTCGCCGAGCAGGTAGACCGCCGGGTACTTCATGGTGACCTTGGAACCGATGTTGCCGTCGATCCACTCCATGGTGGCGCCCTCGTCGCAGGTGGCCCGCTTGGTGACCAGGTTGTACACGTTCGTCGACCAGTTCTGGATGGTCGTGTAGCGCACCCGGGCGTTCTTCTTCACGATGATCTCGACCACCGCAGAGTGCAGCGAGTCCGAGGAGTAGATCGGCGCGGTGCAGCCCTCGACGTAGTGCACGTAGGAGCCCTCGTCGGCGATGATCAGCGTGCGCTCGAACTGGCCCATGTTCTCGGTGTTGATCCGGAAGTAGGCCTGCAGCGGGATGGCGACATGCACGCCCTTGGGGACGTAGATGAAGGAACCACCCGACCACACGGCGCTGTTCAGCGAGGCGAACTTGTTGTCCCCGACCGGGATGACCGAGCCGAAGTACTCCTCGAAGAGCTCCGGATGCTCGCGCAGGCCGGTGTCGGTGTCGAGGAAGATGACTCCCTGACGCTCGAGCTCCTCGTTGATCTTGTGGTAGACCACCTCGGACTCGTACTGGGCGGCCACACCCGAGACCAGCCGCATCTTCTCGGCCTCGGGGATGCCGAGGCGGTCGTAGGTGCGCTTGATGTCCTCGGGCAGGTCCTCCCAGGTGTTGGCCTGCTTCTCGGTGGAGCGCACGAAGTACTTGATGTTGTCGAAGTCGATCCCGCTGAGGTCTGCACCCCAGGCCGGCATCGGCTTGCGCTGGTAGAGCTTCAGCGCCTTCAGCCGCAGCTTCAGCATCCACTCCGGCTCGTTCTTCAATGCCGAGATGTTCGCTACGACATCCTCGTCGACGCCCCTTCGGGCGAGGGCGCCGGCAGCGTCGGAGTCCCGCCAGCCGTACTGGTAGGCGCCGAGTGCCTCAAGGTGTTCTTCCTGGGTAGAACCCAGACCGGGGGCCACCGGGGCTGTTGAAGTCATCTATCGGCCTTTCGGAGAAGGTTGCGGATGCATTGCGGCGGCCACCGGGCGCGGCACGTGGGTGGTGCACACCCCGTCGCCGTGCGCGATCGTCGCCAGTCGCTGTACATGGGACCCCAACAGCTCGGCGAAGACCCTGGTTTCGGCCTCGCAGAGTTGCGGGAACTCGGCCGCCACGTGGGCGACCGGGCAGTGGTACTGGCACAACTGGACGCCGGAGGCAACGGGTTGCAGTGAAGCCACGAAACCTTCGGCGGTCAATGCCTCAACCAACGCCTCGGCAGAGCTGCTGTATTCCGGCTCCAGCGCATGGAAGCGTGCAGTCACCGATTCGGTCACCCGTGCGGCGAAGGCCTCGACGGCATCCGGGCCGGCAACCTGCTGCAGGTAGTCGATGGCGCTGATCGCCAGCTGGTCGTAGGCCTGGTAGAACTCGCCGCGGCCTTCGTCGGTGAGCGTGAAGACCTTGGCCGGACGGCCCCGGCCACGCTGGCCATAGACCCGCTGCTCCCTGCTGGTGACCTGGCCGATGCTCTCGAGCACATTCAGGTGGCGGCGAACGGCAGCCGGGGTGAGCCGGAGGCGGTTGGCCAGGTCGTTGGCTGTCGACGGGCCGTGCTTGAGAATGGAGCTGGCCACACGGCTGCGGGTAGACGCGTCGGCCGCCCGCCGCTCCGCGTCGGTCACCGCCTCGTCAGGTCCCGCTACCAGATCGCTTTTCACAACACCATTCTTACCTAATTAGGCGGAAGGCTCAACCTGGTGGCACTCGGCACAACTTCGGATGCGAGACACGCCTTCCAGCAGGTGGCCGTGTACAAGCACTACGACAAGGGGTCGTAGAGTGCTGGCGGTGACTTTGTCTTGTCAAAGGTGACAGGTCATCAACGAACCAGTTTCAGTTACCTGCAAAGGACCCATCGTGACGACTTCATCGCTCGATACCCAGCCACCTACGGGGCGGCGGCACAGGCTTGTGCGCGCCGGCCTGTTCGCGGTTCTCGGGCTTTTCGCTCTGACCCTGACCGCCTGCTCCGGCGGCGCCGCCGAGGCGCCCACTGAAGGCGCGCACAAGTCCGAGTTCGACCTGCCACTACCCGACCTGCATGCGGTGAGCTTCTTCGGCGGCATCAACGGCTGGTACCTGCTGCTCATCGGCATGCTGATCTGTGTGGCCGGGTTCGCCTTCGGCATCCTCAGCTACATGAAGCTGAAGAACCTGCCGGTCCACCAGTCCATGCGCGATGTGTCCGAGCTGATCTACGAAACCTGCAAGGCCTACCTCGTCCAGCAGGGCAAGTTGCTGCTGGTGCTGTTCGCCTTCATCGGCAGCGTCATCTTCGTCTACTTCGGCTTCCTGAACACCACCGGCGGCTGGGGCAGGGTCGCGATCGTGCTGTTGTTCGCGATCATCGGCATGGCCGGCTCCTACAGCATCGCCTGGTACGGCATCCGGCTGAACACCTTCGCGAACTCGCGGACGTCGTTCGCTGCCCTCGAGGGCAAGCCGTTCAAGGTCTACGACATCCCGATGCGTTCAGGCATGAGCGTCGGCATGGTGCTGATCTCGACAGAGCTGATCATGATGCTGGCCATCCTGATGTTCGTTCCGGCAGACATCGCCACAGCCTGCTTCCTCGGTTTCGCCATCGGCGAGTCGCTGGGCGCCTCTGCGCTGCGCATCGCCGGCGGCATCTTCACCAAGATCGCCGACATCGGCTCCGACCTGATGAAGATCGTCTTCAAGATCGACGAGGACGATCCCCGCAACCCCGGCACCATCGCCGACTGCACCGGTGACAACGCCGGCGACTCGGTCGGCCCGTCGGCTGACGGCTTCGAGACCTACGGCGTCACCGGCGTCGCCCTGATCACCTTCATCCTCCTTGGTGTCCAGGCCGAGTACCAGGCGCACTTCCTGGTCTGGATCTTCTTCATCCGGGCCATCATGCTGGTCGCCTCGGGCCTTTCCTACTTCGGCAACAGCCTCTGGGCGAAGGCCAAGTACGAGAATGCCGACGAGATGGAGTTCGAGACCCCGCTGACCTCGCTGGTGTGGATCACCTCGATCGTCTCCATCCTGCTCACCTTCGCGATGTCGTTCCTGATGCTCGCCGACCTCCCCGGACAGCCGGGCCTGTGGTGGCAGCTGTCGCTGATCGTCAGCTTCGGCACCCTTGCCGGCGCGGTCATCCCGGAACTGGTCAAGGTCTTCACCAGCGTCAAGGCAAAGCACGTCGAAGAGGTCGTCAAGTCGGCAAAGGAAGGTGGGCCGTCCCTGGACATCCTTTCCGGCCTGGTGGCCGGCAACTTCTCGGCCTACTGGCTGGGCATCGCGATCGTCGCCCTGATGAGCGGCGCGTACGGCGTGTCCACGATGATCACCCCCGGGGCCATGGTCGAAGGTGTGATCACCGGCGGCATCATGCTGGTCCCGGGCGTCTTCGCCCTCGGCCTGGTCGCCTTCGGCTTCCTCGGCATGGGCCCGGTCACGATTGCCGTCGACTCCTACGGCCCGGTCACCGACAATGCCCAGAGCGTCTACGAGCTGTCCCAGATCGAGTCCATCCCCAACATTGAGGCGGAGCTCGAGCGGGACTACGGCGTCAAGCCCAACTTCGGACGGGCCAAGTACCTGCTGGAGGCCAACGACGGCGCGGGCAACACGTTCAAGGCAACCGCAAAGCCGGTGCTGATCGGTACCGCGGCAGTGGGCGCCACCACGATGATCTTCTCGATCATCATGGGCCTCACCAGCGGCCTGACGACCAACGTCGAGAACCTCTCGCTGCTGCACGTGCCGTTCCTGCTCGGCCTGCTCACCGGTGGCGCGATCATCTACTGGTTCACCGGCGCCTCCATGCAGGCCGTCACGACCGGCGCGTTCCGGGCGGTGCAGTACATCAAGGAGAACATCGACCTCGAGGGCACAACCAAGGCCTCGGTGGAGACCTCCCGCAAGGTTGTGGAGATCTGCACCCAGTACGCGCAGAAGGGGATGTTCAACATCTTCCTCGGCATCTTCTTCGCCACGCTGGCTTTCGCTTTCGTCGAGCCGTACTTCTTCATCGGCTACCTGATCTCGATCGCCATCTTCGGGCTCTACCAGGCCATCTTCATGGCCAACGCCGGTGGCGCCTGGGACAACGCGAAGAAGATCGTCGAAGTCGACCTGCAGGCCAAGGGCACCTTGTTGCACGACGCCTCGATCGTCGGCGACACCGTTGGTGACCCCTTCAAGGACACCTCATCGGTGGCCATGAACCCGGTGATCAAGTTCACCACCCTGTTCGGAATGCTGGCGATCGAGCTCTCACTCATCATCGGCAACCCGGCCATCAACGGGACCCTGGCCGTCGTCTTCGGCCTGGCCAGCGCGTACATGGTGTGGCGTTCCTTCTACGGCATGCGGATCGACCAGCCCATGCTGACCTCCGCCGACTTCGCGTACCTCAAGGATGACGCGAACGCACCCGAGGCTGAGGCAGCCAAGGTCAAGGAGACCGTCGAGGCCTGATCGTCGGTAGACGCCGGAGCCCCGGACCGCTCGTCGGTCCGGGGCTCCGGCGTTTCCCGGGCGAGCCAGCCCTAGACTGATCCGGTGCCCGCAGCCCTGGATCTCGACGCTGTGCGGCTGAGCCTCGGCGGACGGGTCGTGCTCGACTCCCTCAGCCTGAACGCCGCGCCAGGGGCCGTTACCGCTGTACTCGGACCCAACGGAGCCGGCAAGACCACGATGATCCGCTGCTGCACCGGGCTGCTCGCCCCCGACAGCGGTCGGATCGAGGTACTCGGAGAGGCGGCCGGGTCGGCAGCCGCCAACTCGCGGATCGGACTCATGCCCCAAGCCACCGGCGCCTGGTCCGGGGTCCGACCCCGAGAACTGCTCGGCTACCTTGCCGGCCTCTACGCCACCCCGCTGCCGCCGCGACAGTTGATCGCAGCGCTCGGCATCGACTCCTTCGCCGACACCACCTACCGCCGCCTCTCCGGTGGCCAGCAGCAGCTGGTCAACCTCGCCGGGGCCATCATTGGCCGCCCAGAGCTGGTCTTCCTCGACGAGCCGACCGCCGGCCTTGACCCGCACGCCCGGCGACAGGTGTGGGCGTTGATCCGCGACCTGCGTTCCGCCGGCGTAGCAGTCCTCCTGACCACCCACTCCATGGACGAGGCCGAGCAACTGGCCGACCTGGTGGTGCTCCTGGACGCCGGCCGCCGGGTCGCCGCAGGGACCGTGCCCGAACTGACAGCCACCAGCAGTCTCGAACAGGTCTTCCTCGACCTCACCGGCAAAAGGGGTGAAGCATGACCGGCCTCGACCTGAGCCCGGCTGCAGCGCCAGCGTCCCGTCCCGGCCGGATCCTGCGGCACGCGCTGATCGAGACCCGCCTGATCGTCCGCAACGGCGAGCAACTGCTGCTGGCGCTGGTGATCCCGCTGGGCCTGATCGCAGCTAGCGCCGCTGTCGGTGACCGGATGGGTATCGCAAGGGAGCCGTTCATCGCTTCGGTCATCGCCCTTGGCCTGTGGTCAAGCGGCTTCACCTCCCCTGCCATCACCACTGCCTTCGAGCGCCGCTACGGCGTCCTGGAGCGTCTCGTGGCCACCCCGTTGCGCCGGGCCGACCTGTTGCTTGGGAAGGCCGCGATGATCGGGCTGGTCGCCATCGGGCAGGCTGCGCTGCTGGTGGTCGCCGGGCTGCTGGCCGGCTGGTCACCGCGGCCAGGGGTCGGCGCCACTCTCGTGGTCGTTGCCACGGTGCCGCTGGGGCTGATCGCGTTCGCTGGGCTGGCCCTCACCCTCGCCGGCACAGCTTCGGCCGAGTTGACCCTCGGCCTGGCCAACCTGGTCTACCTGGTGGGCGCCGTCGCCGGCGTGCTGGTGCCGCTGGCCGCGTTCCCGGCGTGGAGCCAGCCGGTGCTCGCCCTGCTGCCGACGACGGCGCTGGCCGAGAGCCTGCGCGCCTGGGCCGGCGGGGCGCCGTTCGGGCTTCCCTTCCCCGGATGGGAGATCATGGTGACCCTCGTCTGGGCGGTCGTCGCCGTAGCTGTAGCCAGGAAGGTGTTCAGATGGACCTCGTAGGCTCCCCCGCCGCCTTGCGCCGTTGGGCGGTCGCATCGCTCGTCGCCAACATGGCCATCGTTGTCACCGGCGGGCTGGTGCGGGTCACCGAATCCGGCCTCGGTTGCTCCACCTGGCCCCAGTGCGAACCAGGTTCGTACGTGCCGCACCCGGAGGCCGGTGGGCACGCCTACATCGAGTTCGGCAACCGGCTGCTCACCTTCGTCCTGGTGATCCTCGCCATCGGCACCCTTGCTGCGGCGTGGAGGGCCAGGGACGCCGCCGGCCGCCCGAGACGGCTGCTGCGGGGGCTGGCGGTCGCGGTGGTAGCCGGGATCTTCGCCCAGGCAGTGCTCGGCGGCATCTCCGTCCTTGCCGGGTTGAACCCCTGGGTGGTCGGGTCGCACCTGCTGCCGTCGATCGCCCTGATCGTCGCCTGTGTCGTCGCAGTCCACGAGGCGTTCGACGTGGCACCGGTCGCCCTCAACTCGCGGTCACGCCGGCTCGTCCTTGCCATTTCCGGCCTCGGGCTGGTCGCGATGCTGCTGGGCGTCGTGGTCACCGGCGCCGGGCCGAACTCCGGTGACGGTGGCGCTGCCCGCAACGGCCTCGACCTGCTGACGACAGCCCGGGTGCACTCACTGGCCGTGTGGCTTGTGGTCTTCCTGACGGTTCTGCTGGCCCTGTTCACTCGCGGCCAACCTGCTGCCCGGCGAGCGGTCCTGCTGCTGCTCGGGGTCGAGGTGCTCCAGGGCGTCGTCGGCTATGCCCAGTACTTCCTTTCCCTGCCGCCGTGGCTGGTCACCCTGCACATGCTGGGGACGGCGCTGTTCACCGCTGCGCTGGGCAACCTGTGGTGGCTCACCCGGCCTGGGGATCAGACGCCGACCGCGACGGGCGCGTCAGCGACCGGCAAGGGAGAAGTCTTGACGAAGGACGCGACAGCGGCCTGAGGATCAGAAGAGCAACGGGTCCACGGCAGCTGCGATGAACACGATCGCCAGGTAGCTGTTCGAAAGGTGGAACAGCCGCATCGGCTTCAGGTCGGCGTCGGTGAGTCCACGCCGGGCCCGGACGAGGAGCGCGACCGCCTCGGCCAGCATCGCCGATCCGGCAGCGAGCGCGACTGCCGGGTAGAGCCAGCCGGTGGCGGCCACGGGCCACAGCAGCAGGCTGACCGCCACCGTCAGGACGCTGTAGGCCAGGATCCGCCAGGCCACGGTGATGGGCGGGGCCACGACGGGGAGCATCGGGATGTGGGCGTTCTGATAGTCCTCGCGGTAGCGCAGCGCCAAGGCCCAGGTATGCGGCGGCGTCCACGCGAAGACGATTGCGAACAGCACCAGGGGCGCCCACGCCAACTGCCCGGTCACCGCAGTCCAGCCGATCAGCGGCGGGAAGCAGCCGGCGATCCCGCCCCAGACGATGTTCTGCGAGGTGCGTCGCTTCAACGCCATCGTGTAGACGAAGACGTAGTACAAGTTCGCAACCAGGGCAAGCGTGGCCGACAGCCAGTTGGCCCCCAGACCGAGAATCAGGGTGGCCATGATCCCGAGCACCGCGCCGAAGGCGATCGCCCTGGCCGGGCTGACCAGGTCACGCGCCATCGGCCGCTTCCGGGTGCGCCGCATCCGCGCGTCGATGTCGGCGTCCAGCACGGAGTTGAAGACGTTGGCGCTGCCGGCTGCCGCTGTGCCACCCAGCAGGGTCCACAACACCAGCTGCCAGTCCGGGAAACCCCCGGCGGCAAGGAACATCGCGGGGATGGTTGTCACCAGCAGCAGCTCGATGATCCGCGGTTTCGCCAGGGCGAGATAGGCCAGTCCGACGGCTCGCCAGTCACCGGGCGCCAACGCCGTCAGCGGTGCGCCCTCCTCGGCTGGTCTCATCCCGTCCCTTCTCCCAAGTCTGAGCAGTGTAATGCCCCCGCACTGCTGGCGGCGATCACCTGCTTGTACAGTCTTGGAGGTGAATCCGCTCCGCGACCAGCGCGACCCACGTCTGCCAAGGATGGCCGGACCGTCAGCCCTGGTCCTGTTCGGCGTGACCGGCGACCTTGCCCGCAAGAAGCTGCTCCCCGCCATCTATGACCTCGCCAACCGTGGCCTGCTGCCACCCGGCTTCGGCCTCGTGGGTTTCGCCCGACGCGACTGGGCTGCCGAGCACTTCGCCGAGGTGGTCGCCGACGCCGTCCGGCAGCACGCCCGCACCGAGTTCCGCGACGACGTGTGGAAGCAGCTGGTCGAAGGTATCCGGTTCGTCCCCGGCGAGCTGAACGACAACGAGGCCTTCGAGCGGCTCAAGCGCACCCTCTCCGACCTGGACGAGAGCCAGGGCACCGGCGGTAACCATGCCTTCTACCTTTCGGTACCGCCGGCAGCCTTCGACGTCGCCGTCGCCCAACTCCGCCGCCACGGCCTGGCCGACCACCCGAAGGGATCCTGGCGTCGGGTGGTGATCGAGAAGCCCTTCGGTCACGACCTGGCCAGCGCCCGGCAACTGGAACGGAAACTGGCTCGCGCGTTCGAGCCGTCCAGCATCTTCCGCATCGATCACTACCTTGGCAAGGAGACCGTCCAGAACGTGCTCGCGTTCCGGTTCGCGAACACCATGTTCGAACCGATCTGGAATCGCAACTACATCGACCACGTCCAGATCACCATGGCCGAGGACATCGGGATCGAGGGCCGCGCCGGGTACTACGACGGCATCGGGGCAGCCCGCGACGTCATCCAGAACCACCTGCTGCAGCTTGTTGCGCTTACCGCCATGGAGGAGCCCACCTCGTTCGGCGCGGACAACCTCAGTGGGGAGAAGCGAAAGGTGCTGTCGGCCGCGCGGGTGCCAACCGACCTGAAGGTGCACACCGTCCGCGGCCAGTACGGGGCCGGCTGGGCCGGCGGCCGGGAGGTCCCGGGCTACCTCGAGGAGCAGGGCATCCCCGCCGATTCCCGTACCGACACCTTCGCCGCCATCCGGGTGGACATCGACAACCGCCGCTGGGCTGGAGTGCCGTTCTACCTTCGCACCGGCAAGCGCCTCCCGCGCCGGGTGACCGAGGTCGCCCTCAACCTGCGGCCGGCCCCGCACCTGCCGTTCGCCGGCACCGACGTCCGGTCGCTCGGCACCAACGCGCTGGTGCTCCGAATCCAGCCGGACGAGGGCATCACGCTGCGGTTCGGTGCGAAGGTGCCGGCCACCCCGATGGAACTGCGCGACGTGAACATGGACTTCGGCTACGACTCCTCCTTTGCCGAATCCAGCCCGGAGGCCTACGAACGGCTCCTGCTGGATGTGCTTCTGGGTTCGGAGCCGCTGTTCCCGCAACACCAGGAGGTCGAACTGTCCTGGGAGATCCTCGATCCGGTCCTCGATCACTGGGCCGGCCTGGACGCTGCCCCGGATCACTACCTTTCCGGCACCTGGGGGCCGCGGTCAGCCATGGACCTGCTGGCCAGGGACGGCTTCGCCTGGCGCAGGCCCTGATTGGAGTAACGATGATCATCAACCTCACCGACACCGGCACCGCAGCGGTGCAGCAGGCCCTCAGCCGGGCGCGGCACAATCTCGGCGGTGCGTCCGGGCTGGTCTTCACGCTGGTGGTGGTCGCCGAACTGGCGGAGTACGACCGGGCGCTGGCAGCCTGCCTCCAGGCGGGCCGGGAGCACCCGTCCAGGATCCTGCTGGTGACGAACGGTCGGGCTCGAACCGACCGGCTGGACGCGAGCATCCGGGCCGGGGAGGACGCCCCGGGCGAGATCGTCTCACTGAAGTTCCACGGAGCGCTGCAGCAGCACCGCGACAGCGTCGTGCTGCCGCTGCTCCTGCCCGACCTGCCAGTTATCGTGTGGTGGCCGGGACGCTCCCCCAAGACCCCGGGCCAGGATCCGGTCGGTCGCCTGGGCAACCGTCGGATCACCGACGCCATGGGCGATCCCGACCCGCTCAGCGCCCTGGAGGTG
The DNA here is from genome assembly GCA_963848845.1 of uncultured Actinomycetota bacterium. Taxonomy (GTDB): domain Bacteria; phylum Actinomycetota; class Actinomycetes; order Propionibacteriales; family Propionibacteriaceae; genus Propionicimonas. The sequence continues at coordinate 385,139 of CAWKFH010000009.1, read as the reverse complement.
CGGGCCCGCAACTACTGCCCGGGTGACACCGACCTGACCTGGACCAGGCTCACCCGCTGGCGCGGGCTGCTCGCTGCCGCCCTGGACGCCTACCCGATGGACGTGACCAGGGCGACGGTGTCCGCTGCCCCGGCGAATGCCGCCGGGACGCTGCTGGCGGCGTGGTTGTCCGACCGCCTCGACGTGCCGGTGACGGTCGACCGGCAGCGGCCCGGCGTTGGCATCACCGGGGTTTCGCTCGGCGGCGGCGAGGACGAGATCCGCGTCGTGCGGACCGATGGCAACCTGGCCAGCTTCTCCGCCCCCGGGCTGCCGCAACGACTGGTCGCCCTGCCCCGTCGGGACCTCAACACCCTCCTCACCGAGGAACTGCGCCGGCTGGGTGACGATCCCATCTACGCTGAAGCCATGTCATCCCTGGTGCGTCGCCTCGACCGTGCAGCCGAACGATCCCAAGGAACGCCGGCATGACTGGGGCGGGGCCACAGGTCATCCAGCACCGCGACGCCGAGGACCTCTCCGAGCGGGTGGCTGCGCGCCTGCTGCGCAAGTTGGTCGACCTGCAGGCCGACGGCCGAGTCGCGCAGTTGTGCCTCACCGGCGGCCGGATCGCGCTGTCGCTGTATGCCCGACTTGGCGAACTCGTTGCCGACTCTGCGCTGGACCCGTCCCGCCTCGAACTCTGGTGGGGTGACGAGCGGTTCGTGCCCACCGATGACCCGGAGCGCAACGCCGGCCCGACCCTCGCCCTGCTGGCCCGGCACTTCGCCCTCGATCCGGCCCGCACCCACCCGATGCCGAGCGCCGACGGCGTGGTGGACGCTGCGGCGTCGGCCGCCACCTACGCCAAGGAATTACGGCGGGACCAGGTTCGACCTCTGTCTGCTCGGGATGGGGCCGGACGGCCACGTCGCCTCGATCTTCCCTGGCCACCCGTCCAGCGAACCGACCACCCAGCCGGTGATCGGGGTGAGTGACGCGCCGAAGCCGCCTGCCGAGCGGATCAGCCTGACCATCCAGACACTCAACAACTCCGAGGAGGTCTGGTTCCTGGTCAGCGGCGAGGAGAAGGCCTCGGCCATGTCCAAGGCACTGGCCGGTGACACCGATCTGCCGGCGGGCCGGGTGTCTGGCCAGGTCCGCACCCTCTGGCTGGTTGACCGTGCTTCGGCCGCCGAGTTGCCGTACTTCGACTGCACCCTCTAGGACTAGGTCGACCGGTCTGGCTCAGTAGATGACCTCGCCGGCGGCCCTCCGGGCGCGCAGCGAGTCGAGAGCCTCTTTGAGGATGGCCACGGCTTCGGCGTCCGATCGACGCTCTTTCACGTAGGCCAGGTGGGTCTTGTACGGCTGGATCTTCGGGGGCGGCGGCGGGTTCTCCGAGTCGAGATTGGCCGGGAGCCCGCAGCGGGGGCAGTCCCAGGTCTCGGGCACGACCGCGTCGGCGGCGAAGGCCGGACGGGTCTCGTGCCGGTTGGAGCAGAAGTAGGAAACGTACAGCCGCGGCGCTGCGTCGCCCCGTTCGGCCTCACCCATCGGTCCGGCGCCTACCCGGCTACCACGAATCGCACTGCCACCAACCACGCGAATCCACTCCTTGATGCAAAGGTGGGCGTCAGCCCAGGGTCCCGATCGCCGGGAAGAACCGGTAAAGCACCAGCAATCCAATGATGCTGGCCAGCCAGACAAGGCCGACAGTGATCGTCAGCTTGTCCAGGTTGCGCTCGGCCACCGAAGAGCCACCCATCCCAGTGGACATTCCGCCGCCGAACAGGTCGGACATGCCGCCGCCACGGCTCTTGTGCAGAAGGATGAAAAGGGCCAAAACGACGCTGGTGAGGATCAACACCACAGAAAGGGTAAGGATCGGCCAGGTCATCGCGAGGGGCAACAATGTCACGTCGAGCATCCTAACTCAGCAGTCCCGCACAAACTAAACGCCGGCCGGGATGGCCCCGGCCGGCGTTCGTGGCAATGCGATCTCAGGCAGCTTCAGCCGGCCGAATAGAACGTGACGATCTTGGCGAACTCCTCGGCGTTCAGGCTCGCGCCGCCGACGAGGGCGCCGTCGACGTCCGGCTTCGCCATGATCTCGACGATGTTGCTGGCCTTCACCGAGCCGCCGTACTGGATGCGGACGGCTGCGCCGGCGTCGGCGCCGAAGGCCTCCGTGACATAGCCACGAATGGCGCCACAGACCTCCTGCGCGTCCTCCGGGGTGGCCACCTCACCGGTGCCGATGGCCCAGACCGGCTCGTAGGCGATCACCATGGCCGCGACCTGCTCAGGGGTGAGGCCTTCGAGGCACTCCTTGACCTGACCGAGCACGAACGGGACATGGGTGCCGGCCTTGCGGATGTCGAGCACCTCGCCGCAGCACACGATCGGCGTCATGCCGGCCTCGAAGACCACCTTGGCCTTCTCGCCGATCAGGGCGTCGGACTCGCCGTGGTACTCGCGGCGCTCGGAATGGCCGACCACAACGTAGGCGCAGTTCAGCTTCGCCAGCATGTCGGCGGAGATCTCACCGGTGTAGGCGCCAGAGGCGTGCACCGAGACGTCCTGGGCACCGAACTTCAGCGGCAGGCGGTCACCCTCGACCAGGGTCTGCACGGTGCGGATGTCGGTGAACGGGACGATCACCGCCGCTTCCGATTGCTCCGGGTCGTACTTGGCGTCGGCCAGCGTCCAGGCGAGCTTCTGCACCAGACCGGTGGCCTCGACGTGGTTGAGGTTCATCTTCCAGTTGCCAGCCATCAGCGGCTTGCGTGCCATGTCAGTCCTCCCCTTCAAGTACAGCCAGACCCGGGAGCACCTTGCCCTCGAGGTACTCCAAGGACGCGCCGCCGCCGGTCGAGATGTGACCGAACTGGTCGTCGCTGAAGCCGAGCTGCCGCACTGCGGCGGCGGAGTCACCGCCACCGACAACGGTCAACCCTTCACATTCGGTGAGCGCCTTGGCGATCTCTAGGGTGCCTGCAGCGAACAGCTCCATCTCGAAGACGCCCATCGGGCCGTTCCAGAACACGGTCCGCGCGCCCCTGATCGCAGCTGCGAACAGTTCCCGGCTCCGGGGGCCGATGTCGAGGCCAAGGTGGTCGGCCGGAATCGCGTCGGCCTCGACCACCGTGGCCGGGCCATCGGGACCGAACTCGGGGGCGACCACGATGTCCACCGGCAGCAGCAGTTGCTTGCCGGCGGCGACGGCCTGGTCGAGGTAGCCACCGACGACATCAACCTTCTCGGCGTCCAGCAGCGAGTTGCCTACCTCGTAGCCCTTGGACTTCAGGAAGGTGTACGCCATGCCGCCCCCGACGATCAGGGTGTCTGCCGTCTTCAGCAGGTTGTCGATCACCGCGAGTTTGTCGGCGACCTTGGCCCCACCGAGCACCACGACATAGGGCCGGTCCGGGGTCTCAGTGAGCCGCTTGAGTACCTCGACCTCCTTGGCCACCAGCAGGCCGGCAGAGTTCGGCAGCAACTTGGCTACGTCGTAGACCGACGCCTGCTTGCGGTGCACGACCCCGAAGCCGTCGGAGACGAAGACGTCCCCGAGGGCTGCGTACTTCGCCGCGAGCTCCTCGCGTTCGGCATCCACCTTGGATTCCTCTGCGGGTTCGTAGCGCACGTTCTCAAGCAGCGCGATCTCGCCATCGGCAAGGCCGGCGACGGTCGTGGTGGCGCTGTCGCCCACCACGTCGCCGGCGAGCTTGATCTCGGCACCGATCAGCTCGCCGAGCCGCTGGGCGACCGGGGCGAGTGAGTACTTGGGGTTGACCGCACCCTTGGGGCGGCCGAGGTGGGCCATCACGACCACCTTCGCGCCGGCATCCTTGAGCAGGTTCAGCGTTGGCAGCGCGGCCCGGATTCGACCATCGTCACTGATGGTCCCGCCGTCCAGCGGCACATTGAAGTCACAGCGAATCAGGACTCGCAGGCCCTTGAGGTCGCCGAGGTCCGTTACAGATTTCACCACTAGCCTCTCTTCTTGGTCATGAAGAGACGGGCCGGCCCGCAGAGCGGACCGACCCGTCAGGGATCATCAGAGCTTGGAGCCGACCAGGGCGGTCAGGTCGACCAGCCGGTTGGAGTAGCCCCACTCGTTGTCGTACCAGGCAACGACCTTGACCTGGTTGCCGATGACCTTGGTCAGCGGCGCATCGAAGATGCTGGACAGCGGGTAGCCCTCGATGTCCTTGCTGACGATCGGGTCGGTGCTGTACTCGAGGATCCCCTTCAGCGGGCCCTCGGCTGCAGCCTTGACGATCGCGTTGATCTCATCGACGCTGGTCTCGCGAGAGGCCTCGAAGGTGAGGTCGGTCACCGAGCCCGTGGGTACCGGGACGCGCAGCGCGTAGCCGTCCAGCTTGCCCTTGAGCTCCGGCAGCACCAGCGCGACAGCCTTCGCTGCGCCGGTGGTGGTCGGGACGATGTTCAGGGCGGCGGCGCGGGCGCGACGCGGGTCGGAGTGCGGCGCGTCCTGCAGGTTCTGGTCCTGGGTGTAGGCGTGGATGGTGGTCATCAGGCCCTTGACGATGCCGATGCCGTCATTCAGCGCCTTGGCCAGGGGGGCCAGGCAGTTCGTGGTGCAGGAAGCGTTGGAGATGATGTGGTGGACGGCCGAGTCGTACAAGCCGTCGTTCACACCCATCACGATGGTGATGTCCTCGTTCTTCGCCGGGGCGGAGATCAGCACCTTCTTGGCGCCGGCGTCGATGTGCGCCTTCGCCTTGGTGGCGTCGGTGAAGAAGCCGGTGGACTCGATGACGATGTCGACGCCGAGGTCGCCCCAGGGCAGCTTCGAGGGATCGCGCTCGGCGAAGGCCTTGATCTCCTTGCCATCGACGTAGAGGGCGTTCTCGTCGAAGGACACCTCACCGGGGAAGCGGCCGAGGATCGAGTCGAACTTCAGCAGCTGCGCGAGGCTCTTGTTGTCGGTGAGGTCATTGACTGCGACCACGTCGAGATCGGCGCCCGAAGCGACCAGGGCGCGGAAGTAGTTACGGCCGATCCGGCCGAAGCCGTTGATGCCAACCTTGACGGTCATGTTGTGAGGGTCTCCTTTACGAAAGGGTGTACGCGGCGGGATTGGACTCAGCCGCGTTCAAACTCCACCCTAGCGGTTCGGAAACCGCGAAGTGACCCGGGTTTCCGATCCGGACGGCCCATCGACCGAGGATCAGTCGCGGTCCTCGAGCATCTCCTGGCTCAGCCCAGCCTCCGTGTTCGGCACCCCGAGTTCGCCGGCCCGCTTGTCGGCGGTTGCGAGCAGCCGGCGGATCCGGCCGGCCACCGCGTCCTTGGTCAGGGGCGGCACGTGCAGCTGCCCGAGTTCCTCAAGGCTGGCCTGCTTGTGCTCCAACCGCAGCTGTCCGGCTTCGAGCAAATGGTCGGGGATGTCCTCACCGAGGATCTCGAGGGCGCGCTTCACCCGGGCGCCGGCAGCCACCGCGGCCCGCGCGGAGCGGCGCAGGTTGGCGTCGTCGAAGTTCGCGAGCCGGTTGGCCGAGGCGCGGACCTCGCGGCGCATCCGTCGGTCCTCCCAGGCCAGCACCGACTCGTGGGCTCCCAGCCGGGTGAGCATTGCGGAGATCGCGTCGCCGTCCCGGATCACGACCCGGTCGATGCCGCGGACCTCGCGCGCTTTCGCGCCGATCCCGAGGCGGCGGGCCGCACCGACCAGAGCCAGGGCGGCCTCCGACCCGGGGCACGTCACTTCGAGGGCCATTGAACGCCCGGGCTCGGTCAGCGACCCGTGCGCGAGGAAGGCGCCCCGCCAGGCTGCGACCGAAACATCGGTCCCGCCACTGACCACCTGGATCGGGAGACCTCGGACCGGTCGGCCCCGCGGGTCGATCAGCCCGGTCTGGCGGGCGAGCGATTCGCCGTCCCGGATCAACCGCACCACATACCGGGTGCCCCGGCGCAGGCCACTTCCGGTGATCACCACGAACTCGCAGTTGAAGCCGAACAGCTCCGCGATCGCCGTGCGCAGTCTCCGGGCGGCGGCACCAGTGTCCAGCTCGGCCTCCACCACGATCCGGCCTCCGGCGATGTGCAGCCCGTTGGCGAAGCGCAGCAGCGCGGCGACCTCGGCCTTGCGGAGCTCAGGCTTGGTCACCTCGAGGGTGGCCAGCTCGGACTTCACCTGCTGGGTCATTGCCATGTTGTGCGGTACTGCCTCTCGAGCTGGGTGGGCGTGAGTGGAGTAAGACTACAGACCCATGATCCCCGCATAAACCGAGGCCAGCAGATGGGGGTCGTGCCGCGGGGTCGCATCCCGCATCCGGACGGGTGCGACGACGAGCCTTGCGCCCATCGAGGCCACGTAGGCGGCCAGGTGCGGGTCGCCGGCCGCGAAGGTCGGATCAGCCACGACGACGTCCAGCCGGAGGGCCGGGGCGTGCTCGGCCAGCACCTCCAGGTGGCGGGACGCGGTGTAGGCCGGCGTCTCGTCGTCGGTGGGGCTGAGATTCAGGGTGAGGATTCGCCGTCCCCGCGCTTCGTAGATGGCGTGCAACAGCTCGGGCACCAGCAGGTGCGGGATCACCGACGAGTACCAGGATCCGGGGCCGAACACCAGGTAGTCGGCAGCCCGGATCGCCTGGAGCGCCTCGGGCACCGCCGGCGGGTCGGCCGGGACCAGCCGGACGTCGCGGATGTCACCGACGGCCAACGCCACCGCCTCCTGGCCGACGACCCGGATGGTCTCGTCGGGTGACTGGGGATCGGCGCCGATCACGTCGGCCTCGATCACCAGCGGCACAGCTGCCATCGGCAGCACCCGGCCCTCGACGTGCAGCATCGCTGCCACCATGTCCAGGCCGGCAACCGGATCCGCGATCTGCTGCCAGAGCCCGGCGATCAGCAGGTTGCCGATGCTGTGGCCGCCGAGCGGACCCTCGCCGGGGAACCTGGATTGCAGCACCTCGGCCCAGGCCCGGCCGACCTGGTCGTCGCCGCAAAGGGCGGCCAGGGCCATCCGCAGGTCACCGGGCGGCAGGATCGGGAACTCGGCGCGGAGCCGACCCGAGGATCCACCGTCGTCGGCGACCGTGACCACTGCGGTCAGTCGGTGGGTCAGCTGGCGCAGTGCGCTGAGGCTCGCAGCGAGACCGTGCCCACCGCCGAACGCGACCACTGTCGGCGGCTGGACGAAGGGCGTCACTCCTTGCCCAGATCCCGGTGCACCACCTCGGTGGCGACCCCCTGCCCCCGCAGCCGGCGGGCCAGCTCCTCGACGACAGCCGTCGAGCGATGCTTCCCACCGGTGCAGCCGATGGCGATGGTGGCGTTGCGTTTGCCCTCACGGATGTAGCCGGGAGTAATCAGCTCGATCAGGGCCAGCGCGTGCTCGAGGAAGGGCTCGGCGTCCGGCTGGCCGAGAACGAACGCGGACACCGGCTGGGACAGACCGGTCTGCGGACGCAGGGCCGGCACCCAGTGCGGGTTCGGCAGGAAGCGGATGTCGAAGACAATGTCGGCATCGATCGGGATGCCGTTCTTGAACCCGAACGACATCAGGGTCAGTTGCAGTTCGGTGTCGTTACCGCCCGCGTACGCCTTGCTCACCCTCGAGGCCAGTTCGTGGACGTTGATGGAGGTGGTGTCGATCACCAGGTCGGCGCTTGCGCGCATCCCGGCCAGCATCTCCCGCTCCTTGTGGATGCCGTCCAGCAGCCGCCCGGAACCCTGCAGCGGCAGCGGCCGGCGCGCCGACTCCTGGCGACGCACGATCGTTTCGTCACTGGCGTCGAGGAACAGGATCTGGGGCACCACCCCGGCCTTGCCGAGATCGGCGAACGCCGCCGGTATCTGCTTGAACTCCGAGCGGGTGCGCACGTCCAGCACCACAGCCACCCGGCTGAACTGCCGCTGCCGGCTGGTCTCGATGAGCTCGAGCAGGAGGCTCGGCGGCAGGTTGTCGACGACGAACCAGCCGAGGTCCTCGAGCGTGTGGCCGGCGGTTCGCCGGCCGGCCCCGGACATCCCGGTGATCACAAGGAGCCGGACCGGGACTGGCGTGTCATTCATGGGCCCATTATCCAGCCAGCGCCCGCTCAGTCCTGAAGAACCTCGCCGGTGGTGAGGTTGATCGAAACCGGAGCCTCCTGGCCGGCCAGTGCATCCTTGACCGCAGCCGCCGTACGCGGACCGATTCCTGGCACCTCCGCGATCTCCGCCACGGTCGCGGCGCGCAGCTTGCGGAGCGAGCCGAAATACTTCAACAGCGCCTTGCGACGGATCTCCCCGAGCCCGGGAACCTCGTCCAGCAGGGACTCGACCATGGAAGCACTCCTGCGGCCCCTGTGGTGGGTGATCGCGAACCGGTGGGCCTCGTCGCGGACCCGCTGCAACAGGTAGAGGCCCTCGCTGGTCCGCGGCAGGATCAGCGGGAACTCCTCACCCGGCAGCCAGACCTCCTCGAGCCGCTTGGCCAGGCCGCACAACGCCACTTCGACGACTCCGAGGTCGGCGAGGGCCCGTTCGGCTGCCGCGACCTGGGGGGCGCCGCCGTCGACCACCACCAGCGAGGGCGGGTAGGCGAACTTCCGCGGCACCCCGGTGGTGGGATCCACGAGGAGTGGGCCTTCGGCGGCGTCCCGTGCCTCGGCCCGCTGCCGCTCGTCCAGCAGCCTGGTGAACCGGCGGGTGATCACTTCCCGCATGGCAGCGACATCGTTGCTGCCCTCGACGGTGCGGATGATGAACCGTCGGTACTCGCTCTTCCTCGCCAGGCCGTCCTCGAACACCACCATGGAGGCGACCACCTCCGAGCCCTGGGTGTGGGAAATGTCGTAGCACTCTATCCGCAACGGCACCTGTGGCAGGTCGAGAGCCTCCTGCAGCTCCTCAAGAGCAAGGTTGCGCGTGGATAGGTCGCTGGCACGACGCACCTTGTGCAGGGCAAGGGAATCGGCTGCGTTACGGGCAGCTGTCTGCAGCAGGGACGCCTTGTCGCCCCGCTGCGGCACCTTCAACCGGACCCTGGCCCCGCGCTGGTCGCTCAACAGCTGGTTCAGCAGGTCAGCGGTCGCCGGGAGTGCCGGCAGGAGCACTTCCGGCGGGATGGTCTGGTCGTCCTCGGCTTCGCCGTAGAGCTGCAGCAGGAACTGCTCGAGCAATTGGCCGGTGTCGCCGTCGTCGCTGCGTTCGGCCACCCAGCCGCGTTCGCCGCGGATCCGGCCATCCCGGACGTGGAACACCTGGACCGCCACCTCGAGCGGGTCCTCAGCCAGGGCGACCACGTCGGCGTCGGTGCCGTCACCCAGCACAATCGCGTTCCGCTCGGTCGCCTGCCGCAGCGCGGACAGCTGGTCGCGCAGCACAGCTGCCCGCTCGAACTCGAGGTTCGTGGACGCCGCGCGCATCTGGTCCTCGAGGCGGCGGACGAGGGCGCCGGTGCGGCCGGCCAGGAAGTCGCAAACGTCCTGCACCAGGGCGCGGTGCTGACCGGGGTCGATCTTGCCGACGCAGGGAGCCGAGCACTTGCCGATGTAGCCCATCAGGCAGGGCCGGCCGGAGGCTCGGGCGCTGTTGAACACCCCTTTCGTGCAGGAGCGGATCGGGAAGACCCGCAGCAGCGAGTCGATGGTGTCCCGGATCGCCCACGCCTGCGCGTAGGGGCCGAAGTAGCGGTTGCCCTTGCGCTTGCTGCCGCGGCCGACGAAGACCCGGGGGAACTCCTCGGACCAGGTCACCGCCACCCAGGGGTAGGACTTGTCGTCGCGGTACTTGACGTTGAAGCGCGGGTCGTACTGCTTGATCCAGGTGTATTCGAGCTGGAGTGCCTCCAGTTCGTTGCGCACCAGGGTCCATTCCACCTTCGCTGCGGTTCGCACCAGCGTCTGGGTGCGGAAGTGCAGGGTGGAGGTGTCGGCGAAGTAGGAGCTGAGCCGCTGGCGCAGGTTGATCGCCTTGCCGACGTAGATCACCCGGCCGTCGCGGTCGCTGAACCGGTACACCCCTGGGCCGGTGGGAATGGTGCCAGGCGCGGGCCGATAGCTCGCCGGGTCAGCCATCGCAGCGTCCGTTCCTCACTCGCGCCAGCATAGGCACTGGTGCTGACGGCCCCTCCCGTGGTTCCCCGATTTACACAGCTTCGTCACAGCAAAGGTGGCCCGGGCGCCCCTAGGATGTTGAAACCGCAACCAAAGGAGAACCCGATGACTGCCCAGCCGTTCCCCTCCCGACGTACGGTCCTGAACTCCGCCGGCCTGGCCGCGGTCACCATCTGTCTCGCCGGTTGTGCACCGGCTGCTGGTGGTGCGACCTCGTCCGCCGCGGGGGCCACGACCGTCAAGGCTGCAGAGATCCCCGTTGGCAGTGGCAAGATCGTCGGCTCCTTCGTGGTCACCCAGGCGAAGGAGGGCACCTTCGAGGCGTTCAGCTTCCTCTGCAGCCACCAGAACCTGCCGGTGCAGCAAGTCACCGACGCTGCCATCGTCTGCGGCCGCCATGGCAGCAGCTACTCCCTCGCGGACGGCACGGTGCTGACCGGGCCGGCCACCAAGGCACTCACCAAGGCCACCGTGAAGTTGGACGGCGACACGCTGACGATCAGCTAGGTCTCAGCTGACGCTGGCGAGCAGGTCGGGTTGTTCGGTTGCCACGGGCACCCGGTGTCCGGCAAGGATCGGTTTCAGGTAGGCGCCGGTGTAGGAGTCCGGGTTGTCCGCGACGTCCTCCGGGGTGCCTTCGGCGATCACCAGACCGCCCCGGGACCCACCTTCCGGCCCCAGGTCGATCACCCAGTCGCAGGCCTTGATCACGTCGAGGTTGTGTTCGATCACGATGACGGTGTTGCCCTTCTCCACGAGCGACTGCAGCACCGTGAGCAACTTGCGAATGTCCTCGAAGTGCAGGCCGGTGGTCGGCTCGTCGAGGACATAGATGGTGCGCCCGGAGGAACGCTTCTGCAGCTCGGAGGCGAGCTTCACACGCTGCGCCTCGCCGCCGGAGAGGGTGGTGGCCGGCTGGCCGAGACGGACGTACCCGAGGCCGACCTCGACCAGGGTGCGCAAGTGCCGGGCGATCGACGGGATCGCGGCGAAGAACTCCACCGCCTCCTCGATCGGCATGTTCAGCACTTCGGAGACGGTCCGGCCCTTGTAGTGCACCTCAAGGGTCTCCCGGTTGTAACGGGCCCCGTGACACACCTCGCACGGCACGTAGACGTCCGGCAGGAAGTTCATCTCGATCTTGATCGTGCCGTCGCCGGCGCAGTTCTCGCAGCGCCCGCCCTTCACGTTGAAGGAGAACCGTCCCGGCTGGTAGCCCCGCACCTTCGCCTCAGGGGTTTCGGCGAACAACTTGCGGATGTGGTCGAACACGCCGGTGTAGGTGGCGGGATTCGACCGGGGGGTGCGCCCGATCGGTGACTGGTCGACATGGATGCTCTTGTCGATGTGCTCAACCCCGCTGATCGCGCGATGCCGCCCGGGGACGGTGTGGGCGTTGTAGAGCTTCTTGGCCAGCGCCGTGTACAGGATGCTGTTGACCAGCGACGACTTGCCGGATCCAGAAACGCCGGTGACCGCGATCAGCTTGCCCAACGGGAAGGAGACGGTCACGTCGCGCAGGTTGTGCTCGGCCGCGTCGTGGATCGTGAGCTCCTTGCCGGAGCCGGCGCGGCGGCTCGCCGGCATCGGGATCTTCCGCCGCCCAGAGAGGTACGCCCCGGTGAGTGAGGTCGGGTGCGCCAGCAGTTCGCTCACCGGCCCGGACACGATCACCTCCCCGCCGTGTTCGCCGGCTCCGGGACCGATGTCAACCGCCCAGTCGGCCGTCCGGATGGTGTCCTCGTCGTGCTCGACGACGATCAGGGTGTTGCCCAGCGCCCGCAGCCGCAACAGGGTCTCGATGAGTCGCCGGTTGTCCCGCTGATGCAGGCCGATCGACGGCTCGTCGAGGACGTACAGGACCCCGACCAGGCCGGAACCGATCTGGGTGGCCAGCCGGATCCGCTGCGCCTCGCCGCCGGAGAGGCTGCCTGACGGGCGGGAGAGCGAAAGGTAGTCCAGGCCGACGTCGAGCAGGAACCGCAGCCGCTCGTTGATCTCCTTCACCACCCGTTCGGCGATCTGCGCCTCCCGTTCGGTGAGCTCGAGGCTGCGCATGAACACCGACACCTCGTCGATCGACATCGCCGAAACCTCGGCGATGTTCCGGCCGCTGACCGTGACCGCGAGGGAGGTCGGTTTCAGCCGGGCGCCGTTGCAGGTGAGGCAGGGCACCTCGCGCATGTACCCGGCGTAGCGCTCGCGGGCGTTGTCGGATTCGGCCTCGGCATGGCGGCGCCGAACATAGGGCACCGCGCCTTCGTACTTGGCCCGGTAGGTGTGCTCGCGACCGTGCCGGGTGCGGCTGTGCACCGTGATCGCGTGCGGCAGGCCCATCAGCAGCAGGCCCTGCGCCCGGCTTGGCAGGTCTGCCCAGGGTGCATCGACCGAGAAGCCCTCCTGCTCCCCAAGCGCCACGAACAGGTTCTGGAAGTAGCTGGCCAGGTAGGGCGTCTGCCAGACGGCGATGGCACCGTCGGAAAGGCTCCGGCCAGGGTCGGGAACCACCAGTTCCACGTCGACCTCCATCCGGGTGCCGATTCCGGAGCAGGCCGGGCAGGCACCCCAGGGGCCGTTGAACGAGAACTGCCGGGGTTCGAGCTCCTCGACCGAGATGTCGTGGTCGTTGGGGCAGGCCAGGCGCTCGGAGTAGCGGCGCTCACGTTTCGGGTCGGCCGGCTCGAGGTCGACGAAGTCGATCGCCACAACTCCCCCGGCAAGGCCGAGAGCCGTCTCCACCGAGTCGGTGAGGCGCTGCTTGATCCCTGCCCTGGTGGCCAGCCGGTCGACGATCACGTCGATCGAGTGCTTCTTCTGCTTCTCGAGGGTCGGGGGCGTGAGCAATTGGTGGATCTCGCCGTCGACCCGGACCCGGGAGAGGCCCTGGCTGGACAGCTGGCGGAACAGGTCGACGTACTCGCCCTTGCGGCCGCGGACAACCGGTGCCAGGACCTGGAAGCGGGTGCCATCGGGGAGCGCCAGCAGCCGGTCGACGATCTGCTGCGGAGACTGCCGGCTGATCGGCTCGCCGCACTCCGGGCAGTGCGGGCGCCCGGCGCGGGCGTAGAGCAGCCGCAGGTAGTCATAGATCTCGGTGATGGTGCCAACGGTGGAACGGGGGTTGCGGCTGGTGGACTTCTGGTCGATCGAGACCGCCGGGGAGAGTCCCTCGATGAAGTCGACGTCAGGCTTGTCCATCTGGCCGAGGAACTGGCGGGCGTAGGCGGAGAGGCTCTCGACGTAGCGACGCTGGCCCTCGGCGAAGATGGTGTCGAAGGCGAGGCTGGACTTGCCGGAGCCGGACAGGCCGGTGAACACGATCAGGGCGTCTCTGGGCAGGTCGAGGTTGATGTTGCGCAGGTTGTGCTCGCGCGCCCCGCGGACGATCAGCCGGTCAGTCACGCCGTTCATGGTAGAGGGTGCCACTGACAGTCCAACCCACGGCGCTGACCCTGCTGGCCCGGGACGGTCCCGTGGCCGTAGGTTTGTGCCCATGAGCCAGTACTCCGGATCAGTACCGGTGGAGGATCTGCACCGGTGGAAGCCGGAGGCGACCCAGCGACTTCTTGGCTACACCATCGGAATCAGCGACGAGGAGTGGCATCGGCCGAGCCCGCTGCCCGGCTGGTCGCGCGCCCATCTGGCCACCCACCTCGCCCGGAATGCCGACTACCTCAGACTGATCGCTGAAGCTGCAGGGGCCGGACTCCCGCAACCGGTGCCGCAGACGGCCGCCGAGCGTCGCGCCGATCTTGAACGCGGCGCTGACCGCACCGGCCTGCAGTTGCAGATCGACCTGGACACCAGCGCCGGCGCCCTGCAGCAGACCATCGAGCGGATCACCGACTGGTCCGTGCCGATCAGCTTGAGTGGCCGGACGTGGCCCCTGGCCGTGCTCCCCCTGGCCCGGTTGCACGAGGTGTGCCTCCACCACCTCGACCTGGACTGCAACTTCGGCCCGGAGGCGGTCGATCCCGCGGCGGCGGCGTGGTTGCTGCGCTGGGTGCTGGACCTGCTTGAGGACGCCGACCTGCCGACCCTGCGGCTGGAGTCGGACTCGCTGGTCGCCGAGCTCGGTCACGGCGGCGAGTCCCGAACGGTGAGTGGCAGCGACGCCCGGCTGTGGGCCTGGCTGTGTGGGCGCCAGCCCGCGTCAGCCGTGGCCGGCGCCGACGGGCTGCAGCCGGCGCTACTGGCCTGACGCGGCCTCGCGGCGCGACTTCATCAGGCTGGCGACCGTTGTGATCACGAGCGTGCCCAGGATGACAACGAGGGAGAGCCAGATCGGGATCTCGGCATCGAGGCCCATCCGGGTGTCGATCCCGTACTCGTGCAGGGCGTGCAGCACCAGCTTCACCCCGATGAAGGCAAGGATCACCGAGAGGCCGACCGACAGGTAGACGAGCCGCTGCAGCAATCCCCCGATCAGGAAGTACAACTGGCGCAACCCCATCAGGGCGAACACGTTGGCGGTGAAAACCAGGTACGGCTCCTGGGTGAGGCCGTAGATCGCGGGGATGGAGTCAAGGGCGAACAGCAGGTCGGTCGTGCCGAGGGCGACAATGACGAAGAGCATTGGCGTGATCAACCGGCGGCCATCCTCGCGAACCACCAGCTTCGTGCCGCGGAAGTCAGGGGTGGAACGGAAGGTCCGCCGGACCCAGTGCATCACCGCATTCTCCGTCGCGTCGTCGTCGTCGTCGGTGTCTCGGTAGTCGAGGTAGAGCCGCACCGCCGTGTAGATGAGGAAGGCCCCGAAGACGAAGAAGATCCAGTTGAAGCGCTCGATCGCTGCAGCCCCGAGCGCGATGAAGATCCCCCTGAAGATCAGCGCCAGCACGATGCCGACCATCAGGGCGAACTGCTGCAACTCCCTGGGAACCCGGAGGTTGGCCATGATGATGACGAAGATGAAGAGGTTGTCCACGCTCAGGCTGTACTCGGTGAGCCAGCCCGCGAAGAACTCGCCGGCATAGCGCGCCCCGGCGAAGTACCCGACACCGAGTCCGAACAGCACAGCCAGGCCGGAAAAGACCCCGATCGCTATGCCGGCTTCGCGCATCGACGGCTCGTGGGGACGCCGGCCGATCCACACCAGGTCGACCCCCAACACCAGGGTCATCAGTGCGATGGTGGTCAGCCACACCTCGATGGTCACGTGCATGCAGGCAATCTCCAGTGCGGTGTCGGTGCTCGCCGGCCGGGGGCCCACGAAGCTTCAACCGTGATTGTCTCAGGGGTTCGGGCGCCGAGCCAAAGCGGCACCCGAATCGGTCAGCGGGTGGCCTCCAGCATCTGCCGGAGCGTCTTCTTCAGGTCGGCGATCTCGTCCCGCAGGCGCGCCGCAAGTTCGAACTGCAGATCGGCGGCGGCCGAGTGCATCTGCTCGGTGAGTTCACTGACCAGGCCGGCCAGCTCGCTGGACGGCATGGAGCCAAGGTCCCGGGAGCGCTCCGCAGAGAGCGGCACCGGGCTGATCGGACGGCCCCGCCCGGCCCGGCGGACCAGGCCTTCGGTGTCGGCATCCTCGCGGGCGAGCAGATCGGTGAGGTCGGCGATCTTCTTGCGTAGCGGCTGCGGGTCGAGGCCACGCTCGGTGTTGTAGGCCACCTGCTTCACCCGGCGCCGGTTGGTCTCGTCGATGGCTGCTGCCATCGACGGGGTGATCTTGTCCGCGTACATGTGCACCTGGCCGTCGACGTTGCGCGCCGCCCGGCCGATGGTCTGGATCAGGGACCGCGCGCTGCGCAGGAACCCCTCCTTGTCAGCGTCGAGGATCGAGACCAGGCTGACCTCGGGCAGGTCGAGTCCCTCGCGCAGCAGGTTGATGCCGACCAGGACGTCGAAGACCCCCAGCCTCAGCTCACGCAACAGCTCGATCCGCCGCAGCGTGTCCACCTCTGAGTGGAGGTACCGCGTCCGGACGCCGTTCTCCATCAGGTAGTCGGTCAGGTCCTCGGACATCTTCTTGGTGAGGGTGGTCACAAGGACCCGCTCGTTGCGGTCGGTGCGGGCCCGGATCTCGCCGATCAGGTCGTCGATCTGACCCTTCGTCGGCTTGAGCACGATCTCGGGGTCGACCAGCCCGGTCGGGCGGATCAGCTGCTCGACGAAGCCGTTGGACTTGGCCAGTTCGTACGGCCCGGGGGTCGCCGAGAGGTAGATGGTCTGGCCGATCCGGTCGACGAACTCCTCCCACCTCAGCGGCCGGTTGTCCATGGCCGAGGGCAACCGGAAGCCATGTTCGACCAGGGTGCGCTTGCGGGACATGTCGCCCTCGTACATGCCACCGATCTGCGGAACGCTGACGTGGGACTCGTCCACCACCAGCAGGAAATCCTCCGGGAAGTAGTCCAGCAGGCAGTTCGGGGCGCTGCCCTGGTTGCGGCCGTCGATGTGCCGGGAGTAGTTCTCGATCCCGGAGCAGGTTCCGATCTGGCGCATCATCTCGACGTCGTAGCCGGTGCGCATCCGGAGCCGCTGGGCCTCCAGCAGCTGGCCGTTGGCCTCGAGTTCGGCCAGGCGGATGCCAAGTTCGGTCTCGATCTGCCCGATCGCCCGTTCCATCCGCTCGGGACCGGCGACGTAGTGCGAGGCGGGGAAGACGTAGACCTCGGTGTCCGTGCTCAACACCTCTCCGGTGAGCGGATGCAGTGTGGAGAGCGCCTCGATCTCGTCGCCGAAGAACTCCACCCGGACCGCGTGCTCCTCATACATCGGGAACACCTCGATGGTGTCGCCCCGCACGCGGAAGGTGCCCCGGGTTGCGGCCAGGTCGTTGCGGACGTACTGGATGTCGACCAGCCGGCGTAGCAGGCTGTCCCGATCCATGGACTCGCCGAGGCGCAGCCGGACCATCCGGTCGACGTACTCCTGCGGCGTGCCCAACCCGTAGATCGCCGAGACTGTGGCGACGACGATCACGTCGCGCCTGGTCAGCAGTGAATTGGTGGCCGAATGCCGCAACCGCTCCACCTCCTCGTTCAGGGAGGAGTCCTTCTCGATGTAGGTGTCGGTCTGCGGGACGTAGGCCTCAGGCTGGTAGTAGTCGTAGTAGGAGACGAAGTACTCGACGGCGTTGTCGGGGAAGAACTGCCGTAGCTCGTTGGCGAACTGGGCAGCCAGGGTCTTGTTGGGCTGCATCACCAGCATCGGCCGCTGCAGCCGCTCGGCGAGCCAGGCGATCGTCGCGGTCTTGCCCGTTCCCGTTGCCCCGAGCAGGACCACATCCTGCTCGCCGGCCTCGATCCGGCGCTCGAGTTCGTCGATGGCCGCCGGCTGGTCGCCGGCGGGCTGGAAGTCGGCCACCATCCGGAACGGGGCCACTCGGCGCTGCAGGTCGGTTACGGGTCGCACGTCGACGAGCATAGGCCGCCCCTCCGACAGTGCCTTCTGGACAGGGCACGCCCGGCGCAGCTGGGCTGCGCCGGGCGTGGTCCGGTTCGGGTCAGCCGCCCACCGACTGTGAGGTCAGCACCACCGACAGCATCGAGTCGATGTCGGAGAAGGTCTCGTCCGAGGTTTGCTTGGTGAAGAGCATCGTGGTCAGGGACGCGACCCCGTCCGTGGTGCGTACCGCGGCGAACGTCACGACGTACATCTGCACGCTCTTGCCGTTCGAGGTGGAGACGAAGGCGCCCGGGCAGCTGGCGAGGCCGAGGTTCTCCAGGTCGATCTGCAAGTCCTTGGAATCACCGTACTTCGCCCCTGGGGCCTCGGCGAGCACCTGCTTGTTGAAGGCTTCGCAGAGCTGCCCGGGGTTGGTGGTCTTCTTCTGCTGGACCACGCGGGTGACGACGATGGCTTGTCCGTTGCTTACCGAGATCGCTGTCGGCACCTGCTCCTGGATCTCCCAGCCAGCTGCGGGGAGGAACATCACGCCATTGCCGAGATCCACCATCTCGGGTTCCGGCCCGGGTTCGTGGGGTCGTGGTGGGATCCGTGGTCGGCTCCGTGGTCGGCTCTGTTGTCGCCGTCGGCTCCGTGGTTGGGGGGGCGGTGGTCGCCTGGGTCGTTGGCTGCGGGGTCACCGGATCGATGGTCGGGGTCGGTTTGTTGGACATCATCATCAGCACCCCGCCGGCAAGGACGAGCAACAGCACGGCACCGATGACGATCATCAGGATCTTGGAGGATGACTGCCTTCCGGCCGGGGGGACCGGCGCGCCCGGGTAGGCACCCTGCGGCCGCCCGGCCTGGCCTCCGTAGGCCGGCTGACCCGGGTAGGGCTGCTGCGGGTAGGCACCGGGTTGCTGGTAACCCTGCGGCGGCTGCTGCTGCGGGTAACCCTGCGGCTGCTGCTGCGGGTAACCCTGCGGCGGCTGCTGCGGGTAACCCTGCGGCGGCTGCTGCTGCGGGTAGCCCTGCTGGGGCTGCTGCGGGTAGCCCGGCTGGGGCTGCTGCGGAAAGCCCTGGACGGGCTGCTGCGGGGGCTGTCCGCCGGGAACCTGGGATCCGCTGGGTGGGGTCTGGCTCATTTCTCCTCCTCCACGTCCAGGTCGTCGGAATCCGGGTCAGCCGGTGGCCCCGGGTCGGGTGGCGGGTCGGCGGCCGGGACCGAGGACCCGGCGACCGTCGCCAGGACGGGCGCCTTGACCTTGACCAGCGTCGAGCCTCCGCAGGCGCTGCAGAAGGCGGAGCCGTGGAGCAGGGGCATCTCGCACCGGACGCAGAACCCTGGCTCGCCCGCCTCTGGCTGTTCGGCCCGGGCGGTCGCTTCGAGGGCGCCCTCCATCAGTGCGGTCTGGAGCACCGTCCGCATTCTCAGGATCAGCGCCCCAAGCACGAGCAGGCCCCAAAGCACCTGCAGCGGCAGGGCAACGTTCGGGCTCCCGACGTAGCCCAGCAGGTAGACGCCGGTGGCGTAGAGCACGTTGGCCCCGATCGCCAGCCCAACGCCGGCGAAGTAGCGCGGCGTGAAGCCGTCGTGGCCCTTGCCGAGGCCGGAGAACTCGGCGACGGCGAGCCCGGTCGCCGTGCCCATCACGAGCGGCTTGACGAAGCCCTCGAGGAAGACGAGGGAGGCGAATTGCGCCGGCTGCGGGGCAACCAGTCCGGCGGTCAGCAGTTCCCAGTGCCGCACCAGGGTGTCGAAGCAGGCGTAGGCGACGCCGCTGACCACCCCGAAGGTGACCCCGTCCATGAGGTCGTCGAACGCTGGCTTGCGGGCCAGCAGCACCGGACCGACCTGACGGATCGCCTCACCGACCACCGGCACAAGGATCGCGACGATGAGGAAGGTCCCCCACTGTGGCCCGCCGAGCAGGTTCCCGTCCGGCCCGCGCAAGGTGGTGGACATCGGCAGCAGGGCTGTCCAGAGGAGGGTGAAGAGAGCGGCAGCGATGCCGGTGAGCCCGAAGGCGAAACCCGTGACCGTGAGCGGGGCGTCCTCCCAAAGGTTCACGTCGTAGAGATAGGTGATGTAGACGATCGGGATCGAGAACGCCGCGATCAGCACCGCGATCGGCAGCGCCCCGAAGATGGCCGCCACCAGCGCCGCCACCAAGGTGATGGTGAAGGCGGTGCGGTAGGTCTGCGGGTGGCGCCCCGCCTCGCGGGGCATGATCGAGCTGATCAGGGCGAAGGATGCGACCGGCTCGTCCGGCTGGAGGGCGAACCGGCGACGGCCGCGTTCGTCACCCTGAACGAGGTCCTGACCGCAGTGGTGACAGAAATGGGCCACCTCGGGAACCGGGGATTGGCAGCGTGAACAATGCATTTAACGAGCCTCCTGCGTTGCCGTTTGGGCACAGCATAGGGGTCACCGGGTCCGGTCAGTCCAGACTGGGGAGTACCTACCGCGGCTTCCTCGTTGACCGGCTCCTCAGCCCCGACCAGAAACGGTCAACTTCGGCAGCGAGTTCTGCCAGCGTTCCATTGTTGGGCAGGACTACATCGGCAGCGGCGAGCCGGACCTCGCGGCTCGGCCTGGGCCCGGACCCGGGCCAGAGCGGCCGGCTCGTCCAGGCCATCGCGCTGCCTGATCCGGGCGAGCTGGACCTCCGGTTCCACGTCGACGACGACCACCAGGTCGAAGCGGTCCTGCTGTCCGGTCTCCACCAGCAGCGGGATCATCTGGACGACGACCGCATCCCGCGGTGCGGCTGCGGCCAATTCGGCGGCCCGGGCCCGCACCGTCGGGTGAATGATCGCCTCCAGGTCGCGGCGGGCTGCCGGGTCGGCGAAGACCACTGCGCCCAGCGCCGCCCGATCCAGGACGCCGTCCGGGCGCAGCACGCCGGGACCGAAGCGCTCGACCACGGCGGCCAGTCCCGGGGTGCCGGGTGCCACGACCTCGCGCGCGAGGACGTCAGAATCGATGATGACCGCCCCGTGGGCAGCCAGCAATTCTGCTACCGCTGATTTTCCGGAGGCGATCCCGCCAGTCAGGCCCAGTTGCATCAGAATCCCTGGCTCATTTCGTCCACCATTTGCTGCGCCAATAGCCGCCCGGCCTTGCCATGGAATTCCCCCGTCCCGGACATACTTGCCCGCTGGACTTCGGCAGAGGATTCATCGACCGGGTCCGCGATCGGCGGCTCACTGGACAAGGTTGATCTCCTCCGGCTGCAAGGTCGGCTCCCAGCATGACAGCATCAGCACAAACGCGACGTGCCCCCCACCGAAAGGTGGGGGGCACGTCACACGGCTTTGCGTCAGCGACCGCCGGTGAGCTTCTCCCGCAGCGCCTGCAGCGCCTCGTCGGAAGCCAGCGAACCCTCGGGAGCAGTGTCGTCGGTTGCGCCACCCGCGGAGTACGTGGCGGTGTTCGACTCGGAAACCGATGCCTGCACGTCGGCAGCCTCGGCCTCCTCGACCTGCTTCTTGTGGGCCTCCCACCGTGCCTGGGCCTCGGCGTACTGCAGCTCCCATGCGCGCTGCTGGGCCTCGTAGCCCGGCTTCCACTCCTGGGTCTCCGGATCGAAGCCCTCGGGGTAGATGTAGTTGCCCGCATCGTCGTAGGACGCGGACATGCCGTAGAGGGCCGGGTCGAAGTCGTCAGCCGCGATGTCGACACCCTCGTTGGCCTGCTTGAGGCTCAGCGAGATCCGGCGACGCTCAAGGTCGATGTCGATGATCTTGACCATGACATCGTCGTTGACGGTGACCACCTGCTCCGGGATCTCCACATGGCGCTCGGCCAGCTCGGAGACGTGGACCAGGCCCTCGATGCCCTCTTCGACCCGCACGAACGCACCGAACGGCACCAGCTTGGTGACCTTGCCGGGCACGATCTGGCCGATCTGATGGGTCCTGGCGAAGGTCTGCCACGGATCTTCCTGGGTCGCCTTCAGCGACAGCGAGACACGCTCACGGTCCATGTCGACGTCCAACACCTCGACGGTGACCTCGTCTCCGACCTCGACAACCTCGGACGGGTGGTCGATGTGCTTCCAGGAGAGCTCGGACACGTGCACGAGTCCGTCCACCCCGCCAAGGTCGACGAACGCGCCGAAGTTGACGATGGAGGAAACCACACCCTTGCGGATCTGGCCCTTGGTGAGCTGGTTGAGGAACGTGTGCCGCACCTCGGACTGGGTCTGCTCCAGCCATGCCCGGCGGGACAGCACCACGTTGTTGCGGTTCTTGTCCAGTTCGATGATCTTGGCCTCGAGCTCCATCCCGACGTAGGGCTGGAGGTCGCGCACCCGGCGCATCTCCACCAGCGACGCCGGCAGGAAGCCGCGCAGGCCGATGTCGATGATCAGGCCGCCCTTGACTACCTCGATGACGCGGCCGGTGACGACGCCGTCCTCCTCCTTGACCTTCTCGATCGTGCCCCAGGCGCGCTCGTACTGTGCGCGCTTCTTGGACAGGATCAGGCGACCCTCCTTGTCCTCCTTGGTCTGGACCAGAGCCTCGATCACATCCCCGACGCTGACCACGTCGAACGGGTCCACGTCGTGCTTGATGGAGAGTTCCTTGGAGGGGATCACGCCTTCGGTCTTGTAGCCGATGTCGAGCAGGACCTCGTCCCGATCGACCTTGACGACCGTTCCGGTAACGATGTCGCCGTCATTGAAGTACTTGATGGTCGCGTCGACCGCTGCCAGGAAAGCTTCGGCTGAGTCGAAATCGTCGAACGCGACGGTGGCTGCCTCGGGAGAAGAGGTCATGTAGTAGGGCTCCGATGGGTTGGTGTATAGGTTTTGGACGCAGGTCGGACCGCTTACTTAATCGACGCTGGATCAGGCTGACGCCTGGAGAAACCGCCAAGAAAGCGTGCCGACCTCTGGGTCCGAGGTCAGGCCGGTCGTAGTGCAACCGCCAGCCTAGCTTTCGGGTTGAGCGAGGGTCAATCTGAGAACACCTTCGAGGCCGTTCCTCGGCCGGCGTCAGCCGCCCTCGTCAAGACTCCTCACTTTCCAGTCGCTGGCGCGACTGGAAAGCTCGTCGTCTAGGCTAGTGAGGCGATCCTGAGGAGGAACATGAGTGGCACTGCCGAGATCCACGAAGCGACCCTGACCCCCACCAAGCTCGAACTGCTGGCCGGCTGGCTGCCGTCCCAGTCCTGGTTCGCGGGAACCCCCGACGACCTCACCCGGGTGGCGTCGTACCGGTTCGTCGACCCCGACGGCGAAGTCGGGATCGAAACCATCCTGGTGAGCTCGAGTGGCGTGACCTACCAGGTACCGCTGACCTATCGGTCGGACCGGCTGGATGAGGCCGACGACTCCCTGATCGGCACGCTGGAGCACTCCGTCCTTGGCACCCGCTACGTCTACGACGCCGTCGGCGACCCGGTGTACATGGTCGAGCTGATGCGGGTTATCCACGAGGGCGACACCGAGGCCGACCTATCCCACGGCGAGAAGTCCATGACCGTCGAGGGGTCCGGCATCGTTCCGGTGTCGAACGCAGCCGGGGAGTCGATGCGGGTGGTGCGCGTCCTTGACGGCCAGCACATTCCCGGCACCCGGACGCCGCTTGGCACCCTCACCGGTACCTGGACCGCTGATGGCGCCGAGGTCGAGCAGGTCCTGGCCATCCTGCGCTGAGCGCCCGGGTCTGAAGTTGATCCCGCGCCTGACGCAGATCGAGAGGTGGGGCATGCGCTCCTCCGCTCGTTCCGGTCAGCCGACAGCCGCCAGCGCGAGTGTCAGCGGCGCTCCCTAGAATAGAACACATGAACGATTCGATGGCTGCAGCGACCGCCCGCCTGCGAGCTGCTGTCGAAGCGCGCAAGAAGGCCGAGGTCGAGGAGGCTATCGCGATCGCGGAGCTGGCTGAGACCCACGAGTGGACGGCCGACGCCTCGTTCGATCTGATCGGCACCCGGCCGGTGCGGATCGGCGCCGACGGCACCCTGCTGGTGGATGAGTTCCTGCCGCTGGAGGTCGCGGCCCTGAAGGGCATCTCGGTCGCTTCGGCCACCTGGCTGATCCGCGATGTGGTGAACCTGAAGGCCCGGCACCCGTTGCTCTGGTGCCAGGCCACCCGCGGGCTGATCCCGATCCATCGCGCGTGCCAGCTTGCTGCGGACGTCGCCCGGTTCGACCTGAGCATCGAGCAGGCGCGCGCGGTGGACGAGCAGCTGGCGCCGAAGGTAGCCACCTTGCCGTGGCGGCGGGTGCACCGGTTGGCCCGCGGCCTGATCACCGATGTGGCTGCAGAGAAGGTGACTGCGCTGCAGCGGCAGTCCCGCGAGGCGCGATTCGTCCGGAAGCTCCCCACCGACGACCCAGCCATCGCCTACATCTCGGCGCGAGTCGACACAGCTGATGCAATCTTCTTCGACGCGATGGTCGACCGGATCGCCGACCTCCTTGGCAGCACCGGAGACACCGACGATAAGGAGCTCCGGCGGGCCAAGTCGATCGGCATCCTCGCGACGCCGGCACGCGCCCACCTGCTCCTCGCCGAGGCCGCCGGCCTGTCCGGGTCAGGCAACGGCTCCGCCGATCCACGATTGCTCCCGGAGGCCTGCGTCTACGTTCACGTCGCGGAGGAGTCCCTGCTGCGCGGTGCCGGCACGGCACGGGTCGAGGGTGTGGGCCCGCTTGCTGCGACGATGCTCAGGCATCTGGTGGGCCACTCGCGCATCCGGGTGACCCCGGTGATCCGCCCATACGCCGACGTCGCCACGGACGCCTACGAGATCCCCGATCGCATCCGTCACCAGGTGCTTCTCCGGGACACCTACGAGGTGTTCCCGTTCTCCTCGCGTTCCGCCCGGAAGGCAGATCTCGACCACACCGAGCCGTATCGGCCCGGCGGCGAGCGGCAGACCCGTGCCACCAACCTTGGCCCGCTTTGGCGAAAACCCCACCGGGCCAAGACCCACGCCGGTTGGCGTCTTGACCAACCGAAAGCGGGCGTCTTCTGGTGGCAGACACCGCACGGTGACCGCTACCGGGTCGGTCCGAACGGCACGATCCGCAGCGGACGCAACCCACGCCACCGGTTGTTCGAGCAGGCCCTGTGGAACTCAGACCACCAGGATCCGGCTAGGCCTCCGTGAGCCGGAAGCCGACTACCGGCTCGGCCTCCCACTCGTCGAACGGGTCGTCGGCGACCGCCTCCCGCGCGAGGTGGACCGAAGCCCGGAAAGCCGCCTCCGACTCCCAGACCGCAAGGCCCATCAGCACGTCCTGATCGGCGTCGTGCAGGGTGTTGACGGAGACCAGTCCGGGGGCGCCGGCGATGGCAGCGCCATAGCGGTGCATGGACGCGATCAGCTCCTCGCGCTTGCCCGGTGCCGGGTGGTGGATGGAAATGCTGTAGTACACAACCCCTCCTCAGATCAGTGCGCAGCCTCGTGCCAGGATCGGCCCGCCCCGACCGAAACCTCAAGGGGCACGGCCATCTCGACAGCGTGGCCCATCTTGTCCCGGACCAGGGCTTCGAACTCGTCCCGCTCCCCCGGCGCTACCTCGAAGACCAATTCGTCGTGCACCTGGAGCAGCATCCGGCTGCGCAGCCCTCCGCGCCCGATCGCAGTCTCCACATCGAGCATCGCCACCTTGATGATGTCGGCCGCCGACCCCTGGATCGGCGCGTTCAGGGCGGCCCGCTCGGCCATCTCCCGACGCTGCCGGTTCGAGGAGTTCAGGTCGGGCAGGTACCGGCGCCGGCCGAGGACGGTCTCGGTGAACCCGGTGCGCCTGGCCGTGACCACGATTTCCTGCAGGAAGTCGCGCACGTGCCCGAACCGTTCGAAGTACTCCTCCATCAGGCCGCGGGCCTCGGAGACCTCGATTCGGAGCTGCTGACTCAGCCCGAAGGCACTAAGGCCGTAGGCGAGTCCGTAGTTCATGGCCTTGATCTTCGCCCGCTGCGCTCCGCTGACCTGGTCCGCGGCCACCCCGAACACGCGGGAGGCCATGATGGTGTGGAAGTCCTTGCCGGAAGCGAAGGCCTCGGTCAGGCCGGCGTCCTCGGACTGGTCGGCCATGATCCGCATCTCGATCTGGGAGTAGTCGGCGGTGAGCAGGGTCTCGTAACCCTCGCCAACCACGAAGGCCTCCCGGATGCGGCGGCCCGCCTCGGTCCGGATCGGGATGTTCTGCAGGTTCGGGTCGGTGGAAGACAAGCGTCCGGTGGCTGCGATCGTCTGCACGTAGGTGGTGTGGATCCGGCCGTCGTCGGCCACGGCCTTGAGCAACCCCTCCACGGTCTGCCGCAGCCGGATCTGGTCGCGGTGGCGCAGCAGGTGGGCGAGGAACGGGTGCTCGGTCTTCGCGAACAGGGTCTCCAGCGATTCGGCGTCCGTTGTCCACCCGGTCTGGGTGCGCCGCGTCTTCGGCATCGCAAGCTCGTCGAACAGGACGGTCTGCAACTGCTTGGGCGAACCGAGGTTGATCGGCTTACCCAGGACGGCGAACGCGTCGGCCTCCGCAGCGACTACGGCGGCGTCGAAGTCGGCGTACAGCCGGTTCAGGTAATCGATGTCGACCGCGACTCCGACGCGTTCCATGGTGGCGAGCGTCCGGGTGAGCGGCAGCTCGACCTCGCGCAGAAGGGTCGCCCCACCCTGAGCGTCGAGCTCGGCCTCCAGGGCGGCGGCAAGGTCGATCACCGCGCGCGCCCGCATCATCGCGTCGTGGCTGTCGGTGTCGTCGAAGCTGAACGCGGCCTGGTCGCCCGTGTCCGCACCGGTGCCGGCGACGGCGAGGTCGCGCTTGAGGTGGCGGGCGGTGAGGTCGCCCAGGTCATAGACCCGCTGGTCGGGACGTAGCAGGTAGGCAGCCAGCTGGGTGTCGCTGACCAGCCCGGCCAGGTCCCAGCCACGTGACCAGATCGCCAGCAGCGGACCCTTCGCGTCGTGCATTGCCTTCGGGGCGGACTCGTCGGCCAGCCAGTCGGCCAGCGCCTTGTCGTCGTCGGGCGACAGCCCGGTCACGTCCAGCCAGGCTGCGGTGCCGTCTGCGGCTGCCAGAGCCAGGCCGGTGATGTCGCCGGCTCCGGCACGCCAGCGTCCGGTCACGTCGATCCCGACGACTCCGGAGCGTGCGTGGGCGTCCAGCCAGGCGCGGACGCCGCCGGTCGCCAGGGTCTCACCGGTGACGTCGAAGCCGCCCTGGGATTCGGCGTCCTCGGCAGGAAGCGTCTCCAGCAGGCGATCGCGCAGCACCCGGAACTCGAGGCCGTCGAACAGCGAGTGCACGGCCTCCCTGTCCCAGTCGCGACGCAGGAGGTCGGACGGGCCGAGCGGCAGCTCGAGGTCGCCGATCAGGGCGTTCAGGTGCCGGTTGCGGATCACGCCGTCCAGGTGCTCGCGCAGGGAGTCGCCCACCTTGCCGCCGATCTCGTCAGCGTGGCGCAGCAGGTTCTCCAGCCCGTCGAAGGCCGCCAGCCACTTCGCCGCGGTCTTCGGGCCCACCCCGGGCACGCCCGGCAGGTTGTCGCTGGACTCCCCCACCAGTGCAGCGAGCTCCGGGTAGCGGTCGGGGGTGACCAGGTACTTCTCCACGACGGTGGCCGGGTCGAGCCGGGCGAGGTCGGAGACGCCCTTGCGCGGGTAGAGCACGGTGACCTTGTCGTTCACCAGCTGCAGGGTGTCGCGATCCCCGGTGCAGATCAGCACGTTCAGGCCGGCCGCGACGCCCTGCTTCGCGAGGGTGGCGATGATGTCGTCGGCCTCGAAGCCGTCCAGCTCGATGTGCACGATGTTGAGGGCGTCGAGCACTTCCTTGATCAGCCCGATCTGGCCGGTGAACTCCGCCGGGGACGCCGAACGGTTGGCCTTGTACTCGACGTACTCCGCACTGCGGAAGGTCTTGCGGGATACATCGAAGGCGACGCAGAGGTGCGTCGGCTTCTCGTCGCGCAGCACGTTGATCAGCATCGAGGTGAACCCGTAGACCGCATTCGTGTGCTGCCCCGTGGTGGTGGAGAAGTTCTCCACCGGCAGGGCGAAGAAGGCGCGGTAGGCCACCGAATGGCCGTCGATCAGCAGCAGGGTCTCGGGCTGTCCGTCGGGTGCGGCTGGGTTCGTCACAATCCCGAACCTTACCGGTCGGCACCCACGGGGCCGGCTGGCGGTGTGCCAAGGTTGGCGCCATGAACGTGCCCGATTGGTTCACCGGCCTGCGCAGTCCCCTCGACGAGAAGCTCGGGGTGGAGTTGCTCGAGGTGACTCCGACCCGGGCGGAGTGCCGCTGCCCGGTGGAGGGCAACACCCAGCCGTTCGGGTTGTGGCACGGTGGGGCTTCCTGCGTCCTCGCAGAGAGCCTTGCGTCACTTGCCGCCGCGGCCGAGGTGGGTCCTGACGGTGCGGTGACCGGCGTCGACATCAACGCGACTCACCTGCGGGCGGCGCGGGCGGGCTGGGTGACCGGCGTAGCCACGGCCATCCGGATCGGCGGCACGCTGGCCACCTATGACGTATCGATCATCGATGATGACGGCGAGCAGATCTGTGCCGCGCGGATCACGGTGTTCCTGCGCCGCGCGAAAGCGACTACTTGAGCGGACGGGGCTTGCCGCCGGCCTTGGCGTGATCGATCACGCCCTCTGAGACCTCGCGCATCGACTTGCGCAGGTCCATGGCCGTCTTCTGGATCCAGCGGAAGGCCTCCGGCTCGGTGAGCCCCAGCCCCTCCTGCAGCAGCCCCTTGGCCTGGTCGACGGCCTTGCGGGAGGCGAACCGCTCCTCCAGGTCCGCGACCTCGGCTTCGACCGCACGGATCTCGGCGAACCTCCCGATCGCGATCTCGATGGCAGGCACCACGTCGGAGGCGTCGAAGGGCTTCACCACGTAGGCCATCGCCCCGGCGTCCCGGGCTCGCTCCACCAGTTCGCGCTGGCTGAACGCGGTCAGCATGACCACGGGAGCGATCCGCTCCTCGGCGATGATGGCCGCCGCCGAGATGCCGTCCATCTTGGGCATCTTGACATCCATGACGACCAGGTCGGGCCGCAGCTTGCGGGCCAACTCGAGCGCTTCTTCGCCATCGCCGGCTTCGGCGATCACCTGGTAGCCCTCCTCGGTGAGCAGTTCCACCAGGTCGAGCCTGATCAACGCTTCGTCCTCAGCCACGAGCACACGCAGCGCAGCACCTTCGGGTCGGACTTCCTCGGCAGTGTTCTCCATGATCCGCTTCCTGGCTGGGCTCGTCTTCGGTTCCTGCGGTGATGCTGGGTCGAGGTTACCGCGCGCGGATTACGTGCTGCCAAGTTGTGGCACAATCCTTTGGCACCTGCCGGGGTGGCGGAATGGCATACGCGGACGGCTCAAACCCGTCTGCCCGCAAGGGCGTAGGGGTTCGACTCCCCTTCCCGGCACGCGGGCCCTGTGGACTTTGGCTAGGGAAACACAACCTCTGGCACCTGACTCGCTGGCACAGGCCGGTTCTGCGATGGGGTCGTGGAAGGACACCCGGAGAATGGACATCGGTGACCACTCGTGGGTGGGTTCGGTCGCTGGCCGGGGTGTTGTGAGGTCGGGGTCACGACGGGTACTGGGTGACCCCGACCTTTCTTTGCTTGACCACCCGTCCGGGGGGACTACCGGGGGTCTCTACTGAACTTCGTCCTTGGGCCGCCTTCCGGCGACCTGTCGGCTGCCCGGTTTAGGGGGAGGCAACCAACAACACTGGGACGAAGGCGCTCCGGTGCCCGTTGCCGATCACCTTTGCGGTAGGAGGAAATGTTTGCATCCCGACGTGGGCATTCTCCGGCTTACGCCCGCCTTAGTACTGCACTTGGTCAGCCTTTCGGGTCTTGATCTGGACACCCGGTGGAGCCGTGGGTTCCGATTCCTCTCTGAAGGTCGCCGCGCCGACCCAGCGCCGTTGGCATATTCTGGGCGTAGCTCACGGAGGGGCCTGTCCTCCCCGTGAAGGAGAGGCGACCATGGAGGACCCCACCCCTGCCGTCCATCAACCGATCGGTGCCTCCGAAGAGCGCCAATTGCCCGCAGGAGCCCCGCGCTGGCTGCCGATCCTGGCCCTGTGGCCCCAGGTCACTGAAGCCTCCTACGCCGCCATGTGCAGCGCCTTCAGCGACGAGGCAGCCACGGCATGGCCGGAGTTCGGGACCTGGCTGGTGGGCACAGGTTTGGCTGATGCTGTACCGGATTCCCAGCCGATGACCCTGATGGTGACGCCGCACTGGCTGGCGGTCCTCGGCTCAGCCCTGGATGGGCTCGACGAGCGCGGCGTCCGCGACGAACTGCTTGAGCCCGCCCACGCGCACCAACCACACGTGATGCTGGAATTCGCGACCTGGGCACGGAGCAGTTGCCGCTGGGACGTGTTGAGCGAGATCTGGGCCAAGTTCGCCCGGCGTTCGGAAGACGCACCACCGGACGTGCTGCAAGTGTTCTCCGATCTGCCCACCGACGCGCGCAAGCAATACCCGACGCTGAGCTGGGCGTGCGCAGTCGCTGAGGCGGATGCCGCTCCTCCGGGCAAAGCGGCGGCGGCGTTTCTCGATCGCCTGATTCGCGACTCGGCAATCGTGCACTACGACTGGTCACTACGCGAAGACACCGATTCGGCGGTGGTCGCAGGCATCCTGAGGATGATCGGAGAGCGTCATCTCCCACCATCGCTCGCACCGCTCGACGCCGCCTGGCGGACCAAGCTCGAGATCGACACCCTTATCGACGAGCGGTCCCGCAAGGGCCAGGCGCCCGGCCAGCCCGCACACTCGTTCTTCCGGGTGATGGCCGCACAACTCGCGCTCTTCCGTGCCGACCTGCGCGGGGCTTTGGCCGAGGCGCACTGGGGAGGCATCCTCGCCGAGGATCCGTCGGCTGCGGATCTAGCCCTGGCCATCGAGGCCCTGGCTCAAAATATGGCCGGAGAGATCCGCGACCCTCACCTCGGCGAGCAGTACACCCCGCCGCTGGACAGCTTCCGGTTCGGGAGCCTCGGCCAGATGGCTGCGATCATGACGACGCTGGCTCGCGGTCGGCAGGCGCTCCAGATCCTGGACCGCCCCGGGGTGGAGGCGACCCTTGCAGCGATCACCCCGGAGATGGCAGGGGTCGCCGGCGTTCTGGCACCATTCATCGGGCTCCAGGCGATGCACGCTGCGGTGTGGGGTGACGCCCGGCTGGGGCTCAGCGAGATGATGGCTGCCCTGGCCAACCAGCCGAGGGGGGCACGCCAGCAGGATGAGCCCCTCGGCGGCCTGATGCTGAGCCGGGCAAGGTCCTTCCTGCTCTGCAAGATCGGTGCCTTCGGGGCAGCAACTCTGTGTGACGAATCGGTGGTGGAGCCGTTCCGCAGCTTCCCCCAGGCCCGGACGCTGCTCTGGGCCGGACGACTGGGCCAAGCCGTGCGTGTCATGGAGCTGACCCTGCCCGACCCCAACCTGATCCACGCTGATCGGCTGCAACTCCTGATCGTCAGGGGCGCAGCGACCAAGCTGGACAACAGCATCACTCCCGACATCGAGATGGATACCGTCAACGCCTTCCGAACCCTGGTGCAAGCACGCAGCTATCTCCCCTTCGCCATGCTGCCACGGCATGCCCGGGACGCGATCCTCACCATCTGCGAGTCACAGTCGACCGATTCTGACATTCACGAACAGTTCTTCGAACTCTGCGACCGGCTAGAGGCAGTGAACGACGGTGACGATGCGGTCGGGTTGCTCCAGCTGACCGACCGCGAGGCCATTCTGCTTCCGCTCCTCGCCACCAGCGACTCGGTCCCGTTGATCGCCAGAAAGCTGCACGTATCCGTGCACACCGTCCGCAATCAAGTGGCGACGCTACGGGAGAAGTTCCAGGCGTCCACCCGCGCTGAACTCGTCCGCAAAGCCGGGGACTACGGGGCGCTCACGTAGCGCGACAGCCCGGCGTTGCGACGGCTGAACCGCGCGGATCTGCACCAGGTGTGTGGCACATGGAGCTGTGATGTCCGCTGTCGCGGTCGAGCCCGGACAGCGCCCTTGGCGGTGGGCTTCGGCGGCGAACGCCTCGGTGCGCACGTCGGGCACCCACACCTGTACCGGCCGGCAGCCTCGTTCCCGCATCCGGCGCCGGTACTCGCTGACTCGATCCCTGACAGCCACCCGCCAGTGTTACCTGCAACGGTCGGAGCGGACTACTGGGCTGCGAGGTTCGCGGCCTCGGCGGCGGTGAGGGCGCGATCGTAGATGTGGACCTCGTCGACGGCGCCGTTGAGGAAGTCGACCGGGGTGCCGTCCCACTTGGCCCGACCGATCACGAAGTTCCCGGTCGCCTGCCAGGGAGAGGCGAACGCAGTGCTGGACTGTAGGGTGCCGTCCCTGTAGATGGAGATGGTGTCGGCCACGTTGTCGTGCACGGCGACGAGGTGCGTCCAGTCACCAGGAGTCGCGGTGCCGCCGGTGACGGTGGTGCTGGTCGAGACTGTCGAGTCGGATCCACGGACCGTGAACTGGAGAACCCCGTCCTGCAATTGCAGGTAGAACGGGCTGATGGCGGCGCCGTCGATGCCGGCGATGGTCTGGAACCCGGTGAGGTTGTTCACCCTGACCCAGGCGGCCACGGAGTAGCTCTGGCTCGAGTCGATGACCGGCGGAGTCACGGCAACGAAGCTGTTGGCTGCACCGGTGAGGTTGAGCGCGAAGGGGCCGACCCTGCCCGCGGTCCAGCCGGCCCCGGCCTGGAGCGTGCCGGTGTTGGCGTTGCCGGAACTGTCCGCTGCCGTGGTGCCGCTGCCTTCGCTGAAAGCCCAGTGGCCGCCTGCCGGGGCCGTGGCGACGCGCGTGCTGGTCGTCGTTCGGATGTTGCCCACGTTGTCGGCTACAACGTACTGGTACTGGTAGCAGTTGCCGGTCGCCACGGTGTCGGCGAACGGCGAAGTCGGGTTGGTGCCGTTGGTGACGGTTGCGAACGCACCGAAGGCGCCGCAGGTGCCGTTGGTTCGGGTAGCGGACGCGCGCTGGAGCAGGCGGGTACCAATGCCAGAGCCGCTGTCGGTACCGGCGGTGAAGGTGACGCTGACCGACGTGCCCATCGTTTCGCCGTCTACGTAGCTGAGCGTGCCGGCTGTGGGAATCGTGTTGTCCGGGGTCATCACGAACGGCGCGGTTGGTGATGTGATGGCCGCGTTGTTTCTCGCAGTCACGGTTCTTGTGCCGGGTGCTGCGGGGGCACCGGACCACGAATAGGTGTTCACGCCGAGGCCACCCGCCGTCGAGGTCCAGTTGGTGCCCAACGTTGCGAACGTGTAGCTGAGGATCCCGGACGCGGGGTCGGTCGCGGTCGCGGTGACGACGAATGAGCCCGAGGTTGCCGTGGAGCGGTAGAAGACGGTCGTGCCGGAACCCGTCCAGTAGGTGTTGGTGAATCCGGAGAACGCCAACGAGGGTGCGGCTGGTGCCGTCCGGTCGACCTTGATCTCCGGACTTGTGTACGTGCTGGAGTTGCCGATCGTGTCGAGGACGACGTAGCGGTAGCTGTAGCAGGACTGGTCGGTCACGACGTCGGACTTCGGTGAGCTGGGGTCGGTCCCGCCGCTGACCAGCGTGTAGCCCCCGAAGGTGCCGCAGGTGCCGTTCGTCAACGATGCGCTGGCCCGGAACAGTTGGTTGCCGGTGGCGGCCACCCCGCTCGGGTCGGTGCCCTTGGCGAGGTTGAGGCTCAGCGTCGTCGACGCCGCGTAGCGGGAACCGGTGCCGACGAGGCCGGTCGCGTCGACGGACCCTCCGACCGGGCCGGCGACATCGGAGTAGATCGAGGTGCCGAGTTGGTGGTGGTCGGCGATGGTTGTCCCGGACAGCGCCGTGTTGTACAGGCTGACCTCGTCAAGGGACCCGGCGAAGTAGTTGGCCCCCGCGGCGCTTCGCCCGAAGTTGAGGGTCGGCTGCGAGTCCAGGGCGTTCACGCTGCCGGTCGCGGTTCCGGCGAGGCTGCCGTCGAGGTACAACGCGATCGCCCCGCTGGCCTGGGTCCGGGTGAAGACCACGTGGTGCCAGGCCCCGTTGTTGTACGACGCAGGCGTCACGATGCTCACGTCCGGGCTGCCGACGCCGGCGATGACCTTGCCCGAACAGAGCGAAATGCCGAAGTCGTTGCCCGGGCCACCGACATCGGCGTCGATGAGGCCGGCCCCCTGCCACCAGTAGGTGCAGTGTGGTTGCCCGAAGTCATTGGAGAAGTCCTGGGTGGACTTGAACCAGAACTCGAAGGAGAAGTCGCCACCGAGTTGGCGTGCGGCGGTTGCGTAGGCCGGCCACTGGCCGTCGAACTGGACGGCTGTGTTGGAGTCGCCGGTGATCGCGCCGGTGATCCCCATCGTCGGACTGGTGCCGTAGGTGCCGTTGTTGTTGGTGGCGGTGATGTCGTCCATGGCCGAGGACGCCAGGGCCTCGCCGAGGCGCCAGTAGCTGACCAGGCCGGGGGTCGCGCTCACCGCACCGGCATACCCGACCTTCGAGACGCTGGTGCTGGTCGTGGTTCGGAGGTTGCCGACGTTGTCGGTAACCAGGTACCGGTACTTGTAGCACCTGCCGCTGGTGACCGTGGTGTCGGTGTAGATCGAGGTGGGGTTCACCACCCCCAGGTTGGCGAAGGCCGAGTAGGTGCCGCAGGTCCCAGCGGTCGACAACGGCGCTGATTGCCGTTGGAGCCAGCGGGTGGCGATTCCGGAGCCGCTGTCGGTGCCGGTGGTGAACGTGACCGGGACGGAGAGGCTGGGCTGGTAGCCGTTGGCGTAGGAGATGCTGCCCGAACCCGGCGACGTGGAATCGTTGATGAACGTCAGCGTCGTCTGGGCGGTGTTGCCGGCCACGTCGCGCCCGGTGACCACCTCGGTGGGCCCGCTCGTGGTGGCGGCTGCCCAGCTGAAGGAGTTCGAGACGTACGGGCCCCCCGGAGGGGTCGACACGGTGGACGGGGTGTGGGTCCAGCCGGTCGTTGTGCCGCCCAGGGCTGCGGTCGCGCTCGAGGCGGGCCCTGAGCCCACGTCCGCGACCGCGTTGGTGAGCGTGAACGAGCCGACAGCGTTGCCCTTGTAGTAGATCGTGTTGCCGGACTTGTAGGAGCCGCCGGAGATGGCCGTCCGTGTGATCGAGTTGGTCGGCGGCGTCGGGTCGGGCGGGGCAACCGTGACGGTGGCGCTCAGCCCGCTTTCGGTGCCCAGCCAGTTGGTGGCGAATACCGGCGTGATCGTGTACCTCCACGACCCGGCAGGCACGCTGTTCTCCGCACAGGTCGTCGCAGCGACCGTGCCGGTGCAGGAGGAGAGGATCGGCTGGGACGCCAGGGTGGTGGCTTCGTAGCGCTTGACCTGGTAGCCGGTCACGGCCTGACCGTTGGAGAGGGTGCTCGCGGCCCAACTGATCGTGACGGCCTGCGCCACCACGCTGGCGGTGGGTGTTGCTCCCTGGTTGACGCTCGTGACTGCCGCAGCGCCAGACCCCGCCGAGCACCGAGCCCGCGGTCCAGAAGGCCCACGCTGTGGCCGCCGAGATCGTAAGGCTCACGGTGAGGAGGAAAGTCAGGAATCGCCGCATCACAGGTCCGCCTTGAGGTAGACGGTGAAGCTGGCACCCTGGCAGGCGTTGGCAGCGTTGGTGTTCATCGACAGCGAGTTCGTAAGGGACAGCGGCGACGACCCGCCGGCCGGGATGGTCCAGCCGGCGCCGGCGTTGGTCTGGGTCGTGAAGCCCAAGCTGGCCACGCCACAGGCGGCGTGCCCACCGTCGACGGCGAACCCACCCGTTCCCTGCGTGGTGTCGAGGGACAGCGATTCGATCCTGACGGGGCCCGGGTTGGGGTTGGTCACGGTCACTGCGACCGCCGACACCCCGCCGGGAAAGAGCTGGTCGGAGACGGTGCCCGGGCTGAGCGTGACAGCCTGCGTCGTGCCGGTACCAGCCGAGCCCGAGCCGGCCCCGGCCTCGGCCCACACGGCAACCGCTATGCCCGACGTGACCAGCGCGAGGACGATGACAAGGCCGAAGGCAGCGGGTCCCCGACGGATGCGAGGACTCATCTGGGCACCTCCACTCCGCTGGCCTCGTAGCGGAGCGTCAGGGACGCTCCCTTGCACCCGTCCTGGTTGACCGGGCGGTTGATCATGCCGACCGCCGGCCAATTCTCCTCAGCCAGCTCCAGCCCGCTCAGGGTTCTGGTGCTGTTGCCCGGAAGGCTCAGCACGACCCCGCCGGAGAGGTGCCGGACCTCGAAGTCAGCCTCGCTGCAGGGATGATCGATGTCCGCACGCGGGGCGTCGATCCCCACCACGGCCACGGTGATCCGGTCGATGACGAGGTCGACGTCGTTGGTGTTGTCCAGGGTGAGGTCGAGCGCCTCCAGTTCGCCCGGCGAGACCGGGCGACGAAGGTCCCCGCTGATCGTGAACGACGACGGGGCTCGAACCGAACCCTGACCTGCGTCCGCGGTCGAGCTGCCCACCGGCCCGCAGCCGCGGAACCAGAGGAGAACCGCCAGGAGAATGGCGAACACGACAGTGAGGATCGCCTCACGTCGTGTCGGTCGGTTCATCTCAGCCCCCCCCGGAGCGTCTGGTGACGGCCCAGAGTCCGAGCCGCCACCCGTTGTTCAGCCAGTCAGCTGGCTGTCTGCCGTGTCAGGCGGCCGCGACCGTGTAGGTGATGGTGATCGTGGCGGTCTTGCACGAGTCCTGGTTGGCCGCGTCGTTGAGCATCGACACGTTCAGCCCGGACCAGGCGCCCACGGCGGGGCCAGCAGCAAGGACCTGGGACGCCGGCGTCCCGGTCCCGGTGATCGAATACCAAGCCGGGAGACAGCCCGCGACACTTGTGGATGTGACGGTCGCGCTGACAGCTCCGACTGTCACGGCGGAAGTGTTGGGATTGTCGAAGTCCCCGGACAATGCTTGAGCTGGGCCACCGGGGTACAGGTCCGTGATGGGGGCGTTGGTCTGGTTGACGACCACAGCAACGGTGGTCCCGGTGCCGGCCGAGCCGGTGCCTCCGCCCAACTGAGTCCAGTAGGCGAACGCGATGCCTGCGCTCGCAATCACCAGCGCCACGGTCACAATGGCGAAATTCCTCAAACGGGTCCTGCGCATGTCTATCTCCCAAGCTTCCAGCGCGAACACACGTCATCAACGACTGGTTCGGCGCACCCGACGCGGCCACATTCGGCCAACGTTCCCGACAACTGTAGGGTGCGACGCGTCGCGCCGAGCCGTGTACCAAGCCCACCCCGCACAGGATCTCAACAAGCGGTCAAGACCAGAGCGCCGGGGCCATCAATTTCCCTCGACGATTCACTCGCTGAGCGCCATCTCCACCACTGCACGACCGGAGACCCCGCCGTGCTCGAGCATCCGGTAGGTCGCCTCGGCCTGGCTGAGCGGGACCCGCAGCGACACCACACCGCGATAGTCAAGCAGGCCTCGAGCCGCCAGGTCGATCACTGTCGGCAGGTCGGTCCGGGTACGCGCACCGTAGGACCCGCAGATCTGCTGGCCGCGCCGTACCAGCCGGTTGATCTCTACCGCAGCAGTGGCCGCGCCGGCGGCGAGGCCGATCGGCACCATCCGGCCGCCGTCGGCCAGCAGGGTCAGAGCCTGCTCGAAGGTCACCGGGAAGCCGAGCGCCTCGATGGCCACATCCACGCCGCGACCGTGGGTGATCTCGAAGACCCTCGCCCGCGCATCGACATGTCGGGAGTTGATCACTTCGGTCGCACCCAGCCGTACCGCAGCGGCGAGCTTCTCGTCATCGACATCGATGGCGATGATCCTGCGGGCTCCCATTTCCTTGGCTACCGCCACGATGCTGGAACCCACGCCGCCGATGCCGATGATCGCGACCGTCTCGCCGTACTGCAGGTCGGCGCCCCGCCGCACGGCGCCGTAGGCGGTCATGGCAGCGCAGCCGATGATCGAAGCCGCCACCGGGTCCATGCCGCTGACCATCCGGGCGACAGCCGTCACCGGGATCACGCAGTACTCGGCGAGCCCGCCCATGGAGTACTGGGCGATCACGTTGCCGTCGAGGTCGGCCAGCCGGCTCGTCCCGTCGAACAGCTGACCCTTCAGCCGGTTGAACTCGAAGAATGGCGCGCACAGGTCGTCCCGGCCGCGGGCGCACTCCGGGCACTGCCCGCACGGCATCAGGAACGCCCCACACACCTGGTCGCCGACGCTCAACCCACTGTGCAGCGTGTTCTGGCCGAGTTCGACGACTGTCCCGGACACCTCGTGCCCGAGCACCGCGGGAGTCGGGAACGGGATCTTGCCCGCCATTACGTGCAGGTCGGAGTGGCAGAGCCCGCAAGCCGTCACCTTCACCAGTACTTCGCCGGCCTTGGGGCGCGGAGTGCGGATCTCCTGCACCTCCAGCGGCTCACCGGGGGCGACCAGGACGGCCGCACGCATGGTCTCGGGGATCGGAAACTGGTCCACTGGATCGCCTCTGCTGGTGACTCATGCCCGACCATCGTCGGGTTGGGTCCGAACCTACTGACGGGTCTTTGTCCTGTCAATAGGTCAAACTCCCAAAGGAGATCCAGAACGGGCTGGACTTCAGTCCATCTCGTAGACCCGCAGCGAGTTGGTCGACCGCGAGTGCCGCCCCGGGTTGCCGGCCACGATGACCACCCGGTCGCCGTGCTCGACCAGGCCGGTCTCGGTGAGAACGGTCTGCACCGAATCAACCATGGCGTCGGTGTTGGTGTACTCCGGCGTCACGTAGGACTGGACCCCCCAACACAGGGTGAGCTCCTGGGCGGTCTTCGGCAGTGGCGTGAAGGCCATGATCGGCACCTCCGACCGCAACCGGGCCAGCCGGTGGGGCGTGTCCCCCGAGATCGTGAAAGCCGCCAGGTACTTGGCGTCCACCCGTTCGGCCACCTCGATCGCAGCCTTCGAGATCACACCGGAGGTGGTGTGCGGGTTCCAGGCCAGGGCCCGGACCTTGTCCAGGCCCTCCGCCTCGGTCCGGGTGATGATCCTCGCCATCACCTCGACCGCATCGATCGAGTAGTCGCCAACGGCGGTCTCGCCGGAGAGCATCACCGCGTCCGCACCGTCCAGGATGGCGTTGGCCACGTCGGAGGCCTCTGCCCTGGTCGGCCGGTGCGCCGTGATCATCGACTCCAGCATCTGGGTGGCGACGATCACCGGCTTCGCCCAGGCCCGGGCAGCGTCGATGATCTTCTTCTGCACCGAGGGCACATCCTCCAGCGGCAGTTCGACGCCCAGGTCGCCCCGGGCAACCATGAACGCGTCGAAGGCGTCGATGATCCCGTACAGGTTGTCGATCGCCTGCGGCTTCTCCAGCTTGGCGATCACCGGTACGTGCCGGTCCTCCTCGTCCATCACCCGACGCACCGGCGCGATGTCGGTGGCGCTGCGGACGAAGGAGAGGGCGACCATGTCGACGCCGTGCCGCAAAGCCCAGCGCAGGTCACGCTCATCCTTCTCGCTGAGGGCGGGCACGCTTACCGGCACACCCGGCAGGTTGATGCCCTTGTGGTCGGACACCTTGCCGCCGACGATCACCTCGGTGACCACGTCGGTTTCGGTCACCTCGACGGCCCTGAGCTCGATGGCGCCGTCGTTGATCAGGATCTGGTCACCGACGGTGACGTCGTCGGTGAGGGTCTTCAGGGTCGTGGAGGCGCGCTCGGCGGTACCGGGCACGTCCTCGATGGTGATGGTGAACCGGGCTCCCTTGGCGAGGTGTGCCTCGCCATCGGTGAACTTGCCGAGCCGGATCTTCGGACCCTGCAGATCGGCAAGGATCCCGACCGGCCGGCCGGCCTCGCGGGCCGCGTCGCGGATCCAGGCGACCCGCTTGGCATGGAGCACGTGGTCACCGTGGCTCATGTTCAGCCGGGCGACGTTCATGCCGGCATTGACAAGGTTGACGATCATCTCAGCTGAATCTGTTGCCGGACCGATCGTGCAGACAATCTTTGCTCTACGCACACCAGCACCCTAGCCGAACCGTGGCCGCCCCACCGGGCAGAACTCAGGTGCGGACGAGCCTCAACGCTGCCGCCAGATCCTCAGGGTAGCCGGACGTGAAATGGACCTGATCCCCCGTCGTGGGATGGAGGAACGCCAGTTCGACCGCGTGCAGCCATTGCCGTTCCAGGCCCAGCCGGGCGGCCAGCACCGGGTCGGCGCCGTAGGTCGGGTCGCCGACGCAGGGGTGCTTGATCGCCTGCATGTGCACCCGGATCTGATGGGTGCGCCCGGTCTCCAGGTGGACCTCGAGCAGGGTGACGGCGCGGAAGGCCTCCAGCACCCGGTAGTGGGTGACGCTGTGACGCCCACCCGCGATCACGGCCATGCGGTAGTCGGCGCCCGGATGCCGGCCGATCGGCGCCTCGATGGTGCCCTCGAACGGATCCGGGTGGCCCTGGACGAGGGTGTGGTAGGTCTTCTCCACGTCGCGGGACTTGAAGGCCCGTTTGAGCACTGTGTAGGCGCGCTCGCTCTTTGCGACCACCATCAGCCCGGAGGTGCCGACATCAAGTCGCTGGACGATTCCCTTGCGCTCGGCCACCCCTGAGGTGGAGATCCGGAATCCGGCCGCAGCGAGGTGCTCCACCACCGACGGGCCGTCCCAGCCGAGACTCGGGTGGGCGGCGACCCCGGCCGGCTTGTCGACCACAACGATGTCGGCGTCGTCGTGGATGATCCTGATCCCGGCAACCTCCCTCGGCACCACGCGCACCGTCGGCGCTTCGACGATCTCGACCTCGAGCAGGTCGCCGGAATGCACCCGGTGCGACTTGCTGACCGGCACCGAGTTCACCAGGACGCCGCCGGCTTCGGCGAGGTCCTCGATCCGGCTGCGGGACAGCCCCGTCATCCGGGCGGCCGCGGCGTCGACGCGATCGCCGTCCAGCCCGTCCGGCACGAACCAGACGTTAGCCATCGCCGGCCTCGACCGACTCCTTCAGTCGCGCGCCGTTGAAGCTGACCTGGGTGACCATCGAAAGCCAGATCCCCAGGACGGCGGCCGCAGTGATGAAGATGTCCGCGACGTTGAAGATCGCGAAGTAGGGCAACTGGATGAAGTCGATCACGTGGCCGCGGAACGGGCCCGGCGCCCGGAACAGCCGATCGGCGAGGTTGCCGCTGATGCCGGCGAGAAGGAACCCGATGGCCACAGCCCAACCGACGTGACGGGTCCGCGGCACCACCCAGACGAGCACTGCGACCAGCGCGCTGATCGCGATGATTGTCAGCAGCACGGTCAGGTTCTCACCCATGCTGAAGGCGGCGCCCGGGTTGCGGATCAACCGCAGCGTGACCAGCCCGCCGAGCAGCGGGATCGGGTGCTGCGGGTCGAGGTTGGCCAGCGCGATGTTCTTGGCAAGCAGGTCGAGCCCGAAACCGGCGGCTCCGATCCCGAGGGCGAGCCACCTGAGCCTTGCAGGTCCGGTGCGGGCGGCGACTTGGTCGGCAGTTATCGCCGTTCCTCACGCTGCTTGCAGGAAACGCACATGGTTGCCCTTGGGAAGACCTGGAGACGGTCCTTGCCGATCGGCTGGCCACAGGATTCGCAGGAGCCGTAGTCCCCGGACTCGAACATCCGGTGAGCCAGCTGGGCCTGCTCGAGCATGTCCCGGGCGTTCTGGGCCAGCGACATCTCCTGGTCCCGCTCGAAGTTCGATGAACCCACGTCGGCCGGGTCGCGCCCGGCACCGTCAGTGCCTTCCTCGAACAGATCGGCCAGCCCGGCCTCGGCAACCTCGATGGCCCGTTCCATCCTGGCGATGTCGGCCAGCAACTCCTTGCGGATCTCCTCGACCTCTTCGTCGGTCCAGGGTTCCTCACCCTCAGCCACGGGGATGAAGTGTGCCCGTGACGGAGCGTTCGGTTCGTTCTCCTTGGTGCGCGCCGACGCCATCAAAATCCTCCTGCTGTTACCTGAGCAGGGAGAGTACCACTCCAGCGTTGGCTCCCCGGCGGAATCGCCGGGGAGCCAACGCTGGAGGTTGTTCGGTCAGTGCCCTTCGTTCAGCAGTGCGTCCAGCCGCGGGGTCGCGGACTCCGGCGCCGGCTCGCTGAGGATCACCGGCGTGTCGGACGGCTCAAGGGCAGCCTCGGTGAGCGAGTTGATCTGGCTCTGCAGGTGGTTGGCCAGATTGGTGCGGAACGTTGACTCGAAGCTGCGCAGGTGATCCACCTTGCCCCGGAGCGTGTCGCGTTCCTGCTCCAGTGCTGTGAACAGCTCGGCCCTGCGGGCATCCGCCTGGCCGTTTACAGCGTCCGCCCGGCGCTGCGCGTCGGTGGTGACCTTCTCGGCGTTCACGCGGGCCTCGGATTCGATCCGGTCGGCCCGGGTGCGGGCGTCGGTGAGGGTCTCGTGCGCCTTCTTGTTGGCCCCGTCGATGACGTTCTCGGCTTCGGCGCGGGCGCCGCTGACGATCCGCTGGGCCTCGACCTGGGATTCGCCGACCAGACGCTCGGCCTGCTCGGTGGCCATCTGGAGCAGCCGGGTGACCGCCGGGGACGCCTCTGCTGAGGAGGTGACAACGATGTTGTCCACCTTGCCCATCGGCATGTCCGACGCCTGAAGCGCCGCGGCTGCGGCCTGGGCGTCGCTCGCGGACCGGCGAAG
Source organism: uncultured Actinomycetota bacterium (assembly GCA_963848845.1). Lineage (GTDB taxonomy): Bacteria > Actinomycetota > Actinomycetes > Propionibacteriales > Propionibacteriaceae > Propionicimonas. Next base: position 343,116 of record CAWKFH010000009.1, on the reverse strand, counting down.
CTGGTCGGCCTCTGCCTTCAGCGAGTCGAGCTGGGCGTGCGCCTGGGCGAGCTCGGCGCGCGAACGCTCGAGTTCCTTGGCATTCTGCTCGAGTTCGTCCAGCTTGCCGGCAAGCTCGCTCCGCAGCCCGTCCAGCTCTGTCTGGCGTCCGTGCAGGTCCGCCTTGAGCTGATCGGCCTCGCCGGAATCGCCGGGCACGAAGATGCTCGACGGCTCACTGGAGCTGAGCGCATCGATCTGCTGCTTTAGGGTGCCGTTCTCCTCAGTCAACTGGGTGAGCGTGGCTTCGACCTTGTCGACGAAATTGTCGACGTCTACCGGTTCGTAGCCGTTCCGCCGAGCCAAATGAAAGCGGGTCTGGCGAACCTGCTCCAGGGTCAGGGTCATTACTCACCTCACGTGATTGGTTACGAGGCCCAGTCTTCACCGAGCCCCGAGGGCGTTCTCAGGCTAATGCAGCCGGATTGCGGAGTCCAAGAACCACACTAGGCGCGGCGGCAGGAGTAAACCCGAGGTCAAGACATTCAGAACGGCAGCCAGCGCAACAGCAGCCAGAGCCCCAAGTACAGCACAGTGAACGGCAAGTCGACCACCAGGTCACCCATCCGCAGTGTCGGGACGAACCGACGCAGGAAGCGCAGGGGTGGGTCGGTGACGGTGTAGACGAACTCCGCGACCACCAGCAGGACACCGCGCGGCTCCCACTGGCGCACCAGCAACGGGATCACGGACAAGACCATCCGAAGCGTGAGGATGACCAGGTAGATCCAGATGACCCCGTGGATCAGACTTCCGATCAGGGACATCCGGCCGCCTTTCAGGACTGGTTGAAGAAGCCCCCGGCGAGACGCTCCTTGTCCTCCGCCGCGACCGTCACGTTGTGCGGCGAAAGCAGGAAGACCTTGCTGGTGATGCGTTCAATGCTGCCACGCAGCCCAAAGATCAAGCCCGCCGAGAAGTCCACCAGCCGCTTGGCGTCGGACTCCTCCATGTCGCTGAGGTTCATGATCACCGGAACCCCGTCCCGGAAGTTCTCGCCGATCGTGCGGGCCTCGTTGTACGTGCGCGGGTGCACCGTGATGATCCGGCTGATGTCGGCCACCCGATGATGGTCCTTTGCCGGGCGGCGCGTCTCCAGCTCGGTAACGGTGGCTGGCGCCGGCCGGGTCTCCGGATCGCGATCCAGCACCTGCTCGGTCACGTCCTCGGCGCCCGGCTCAATCTCGGCGTAGTCGTTGTCGGAAACCAGGCCAAGCCAAACGGCCGCCTTCTTCAAGCGATCAGCCATGTCTCTCGTCCTTCTTGTCGCCAGTCCCCAATGACTTTACTGGGGCTCCGCCGTGGTCGGTGGAGGCCACGGCCGACACGCGCCAACTCAGGGCAACCAGACCAGGCCGGCCTGGCGGCCGGCCCCATCCGCATCGCGACGGTAGGAGTGCAGCGTCGGGGTTGTCCTGGTGCACGGGTCGACCCGGATCACCCGGCAGCCGAGTCCGGTCAGCTGCGCGGCCGCCGCAGCCCCCAGGTCCAGGCTGGGTGTTCCCCAGCTGGTTGTGGCCGCAGCAGCCGGCTGGGCGACGCAGAACTCAGCACGCAGCCCGGCTGGTACCTCGTAGCACTCGCCGCAGACGTGCGGACCGATCCAGGCGGTGATCGTTTGCGCCCCCAGCCCGGTCATCCGTTCGACGGTGGCCAGCAGGACGCCGGCGCCGAGCCCGACCCGTCCGGCGTGGGCAGCGGCCACCACGCCAGCCTGGTGGTCGGCAAGCAACACGGGCACGCAGTCAGCCACCCGCACCGCGAGGGCGAGCCTTCGGCTGGTGGTGACCAGGGCGTCGGCCCGTTCGCCGGCCACAGCGCGTGGGTCGCTGAGCTGGTCGACGGCGAGGACCCGGGTGCCGTGCACCTGGTAGGCGTTGAGCACCGGGACGCCGAGGTCAGCCTCGACCAGATCCCAGTCAGGCGAACGCCAGCCGCCCTGGACGCCGAGGGTCAGGTCGAGCCGGCCGCCATCGGGAGCCACTGCATCGCAGCACGCGACCCCGGCGCCGTCGGCGCCGGGGTCGTTGCGAAAGCTGTACATGTGAGCCTTGGGCCCGCCTACTTCAGGAAGTCCGGGACGTCCAGCTCGTCGTCGGCGTAGACCGGCGCGGAAGGCGCAGGCGCCGGCCGCTCCGGAGTCGGCTCAGGCGCCGTCGTGGTTGCGGTCGCTTCTGCGGTCGGGGCCGGGGTGGTGACCACCGGACGGACGGCGGGCAGCGCCGGGTGACGGGTTTCTGGCCTGGCCGACTGCTTGCGCGGCAGCTGGCCGCCATCGAAGCCGGCAGCGATCACGGTGACCCGCACCTCGTCGCCGAGGGCGTCGTCGATGACCGTACCGAAAATGATGTTGGCGTCCTCGTGGGCAGCAGCCTCGATCAGGTTCGCTGCGGCCGAAACCTCGAACAGGCCCAGGTCGGAGCCGCCGGCTATGGAGAGCAGCACACCGTGGGCACCCTCGATGCTGGCCTCCAGCAACGGGGAACTGACCGCCATCTCGGCGGCAGCACGGGCGCGGTCCTCACCGCGGGCCGAACCGATGCCCATCAGCGCGGAACCGGCATTCTGCATGACGGCCTTGACGTCGGCGAAGTCGAGGTTGATCAGGCCAGGGGTGGTGATCAGGTCGGTGATGCCGGAAACCCCCTGCATCAACACCTGGTCGGCCTGCCGGAAAGCGTCGAGGATCGCCACGTGGTGGTCGGTCATCTCCAGCAGCTTGTCGTTGGGGATCACGATCAGGGTGTCGACCTCTTCGCGCAGGTCGGCGATGCCGTCCTCTGCCTGGGTGGCCCTGCGGCGTCCCTCGAAGCTGAACGGGCGGGTCACGACACCGATGGTCAGGGCACCGAGGGAGCGAGCGATCCGGGCGACGACCGGCGCGCCACCGGTACCGGTGCCACCGCCCTCGCCCGCGGTGACGAAGACCATGTCGGCGCCCTTGAGCACCTCTTCGATCTCGTCCGAGTGGTCGTCGGCAGCCTGGCGGCCCTTGGCCGGGTCGGCGCCGGCGCCGAGACCGCGGGTCAGGTCACGCCCGATGTCCAGCTTGACGTCGGCATCGCTCATCAACAGCGCCTGCGCGTCTGTGTTGACCGCGATGAACTCGACGCCACGCAATCCAGCCTCGATCATTCGGTTCACGGCGTTCACGCCACCGCCGCCGACCCCGACCACCTTGATGATGGCGAGGTAGTTCTGGGACGCAGTTCCCACGAATTTCACCCTTACTGAAGAGCTTGGACTGTCTGGACAGTTTGGTTCGACGAAGCGGGGCGAACCGGGGAAGGGCAACTGCTTCGGCGTTATCGCAAGGCTAGGCAACGCTTTTGGGCTTGTCCAAGAATGGCCGATGGCTCGGCGAGTCCCTCAAGTATGGGTTCAGGGTTCACGCGCCGCGGTCAACGCCGGGTCGGGAAGGCCGGTGCGGACACGTTGAACTCGGTTCCGCCCAGCGGCAGCAGGGCTTCCAGCACCTGGCTCTTCAACGTCGAGTCCTCGGCGCTGCCCCAGACCACGCGCGAGCCGTCCCGCATGCGAAGCACGATCCCGTCCCGGGTCGGGGCCTCCAGCCGGGACACCTTGGCTGCGGTCTTCGCACTGAGCGCGGAAAAGACGGTGCCGACGTCGACGAGTACCCGCTGCTGGTTCGGGTCGGCTTCAACGACGACCAGTCCGGACGGCGCACGCTCCACGGCCTGGAAGACCACGCCGGAGGCGTCGGCGAGCAGGTAGCCGCCGCCGGCCGGGATGGCCAGCCGCGGCTTGCGTTCGGTTACGGCGATCGCCACCCGGTCGGGCCAGTTCCTGGTGACGGTCACCTCTGCTACCGCCGGCAGGCCGGAGACCCGCTCGGCTACCTGTGCCGGATCGACCCAGACCAGTGGTGTGCCGGCGGCGACGCCGGCGGCGCCCAGCACCTCGCCCTTGGTCAGGACCTTCGCGCCGGCGACGGTGACCGCCCGTGCGGACAGCGCCGGGGAGAAGCCGATCAGGTACCCGGCGCCCAGCACGACCATGCCGATGAGGCCGCCGACCAGCCAGCGCAGCCAGCGTCGTCGTTGCTGGTCGCGGCGGCGCAGCTGAAGCCGGGAGGTGGCGTCGCTGACCTTGCTCACTCCCCCACCTCCGCAGCCAGTAGGCCGGCTAGGGCGGGTCCGGCCCGGGTGACGTCGCCCGCGCCAAGGGTCACCACGAGGTCACCGGAGCGGACGAGCGCGGCCAGCGCCGGTGCGGCTTCGTCAAGCGTCTCGGCGTAGTGCACCCGGCCGGGCGCAGCCACAGCCGCGGCATCGGCGACGAGGACTCCGGTGACGCCGGGAATGGGATCCTCCCGCGCCGGGTAGATGCCCAGCACCAGGATCTCGTCGGCCAGCGCGAGGGCCCGGCCGAACTCAACCGCGAAGTCACGGGTGCGGGTGAACAGGTGCGGCTGGAAGCAGGCGACCACCCGGCCGTCCCCCGCCAGCCCCCTGGCTGCGGTCAGCGTGGCGGCCACCTCGGTGGGGTGGTGGGCGTAGTCGTCGAAGATCCGGACGCCCGCGACGTCGGCAACCGGCTGGAACCGGCGTTCGGTACCGCTGAAGCCGGCGGCAGCCGCCCGCAGCCGCTGACCGTCCAGCCCGAGCGCGCGGCCGACGACGTAGGCGGCCGCGGCGTTGTGCAGGTTGTACCTACCGGGCACAGAGAGGACGAGTTCGCCGCTGTCGCCGGGGCCGGCGAGGATGGCCCGGGCACCCCGGACGGGGTAGCTGGGCTCACTGATCCGGACGTCGGCGCCGGCCGATTCCCCGAAGGTGACCACCAGCTTGCCCACGTCCCGGAGGGCAGGGGTGATCGCCCGGGCACCCGGGTCGTCGGCGCTGATCACCACGGTCTCGACGTGATCGGAGATCGCAAGTGCGACGAATCCGGCGGCGTAGGCCTCGGCCGTGCCCCAGTTGTCGAGGTGGTCGGCCTCGATGTTGGTGATCACCACCACCTGGGCTGGGTACTGCCGGAAGGACCCATCACTCTCGTCGGCTTCCACGACGAACGCCTCGCCGTAGCCGAGGTGATAGGCCCGGCCGGTGTCCGCCAGTGGCGAGCCCACCACATAGCTCGGGTCGGCACCCGCACCGGCCAGCAGGACGGCGGTCATGGCTGTGGTCGTGGTCTTTCCGTGGGTACCGGTGACCGCGATACCGGTGCGGCCGAGCATCAGGGCTGCCAGCGCTGCGCTGCGGTGCCAGATCCGCAGCCCTCGCCTCCTCGCCTCGGCGAGTTCCGGGTTCGAATCCCGCACCGCCGAGGAAACCACGACGGTGGAGGCCGTGCCAAGCTGGGCCGGGTCGTGGCCGACGTGGGTCCGGATGCCGAGGTCGGCGAGGGCCGAAAGCGTCGGGGTGTCGGCCTGGTCGCTGCCGCTGACCCGGACGCCGAGAGCCGCATACATGGCGGCGATGCCGCTCATCCCGGCGCCGCCGATGGCGATGAAGTGGACGTCGCCGAGGTCGGCGACCGGCAGCAGCGCGACGGGTTCGATCAACGGCATGGCTTCAGTCTCGCCGCCGGGCGACGTCCAGTACCAGTTTGGCCAGCGCTGCGGAGGCGTCGGCGGGCACCAGGCGACGGCAGATGCCCGACATCAGCTCCAGTCGCGCGGGTTCCGCGATCAGCCCGGTGACTTCTGCGACCAGACGGTCCCCGTCCAGGGCGGCGTCGGAGACCAGCAGCCCGGCACCCGCCTCGACCAGGAAGTTGGCGTTGCGGGCCTGTTCACCATTGCCGTGAGGCAGTGGGACGAAGATCGTCGGGAGTCCGGTGATCGCGGTCTCCATCACGGTGCCGGCCCCGGCTCGGCCGAGCATCAGGTCGGCGGCAGCATAGGCGTCGCCCATCTCGTCGACGTAGCCCACCGGACGGTACACGGCTCCGGAGGCTGCATCGGTCACCGGGACGATCTCCGGAGTCAGGTTGGCGGCGCCGAGCACGTGCAGGACGGAGATTCCGGCGGCCAGCAGGCGCCCGACGGCGTCCGTGGTGGCGTTGTTCAAGCTGCGGGCACCCTGGGATCCGCCGCTGACGAGCAGCACCGGCCCGGCGGCGGGAAGTCCGAACGCCGCCAGCGCACCCGGGCGGCGAGCCGCTCGGTCGAGGCGGGCGATCGGTCCGCGCACCGGCAGGCCAAGGTGGCGGGCGTGCGGCAGCCGGGTCTCAGCGAAGGTGGTGGCGACGTAGGGGGTGAACCGGGCGGCGATCCGGTTGGCCAGGCCGGGTACTGCGTTGCCCTCGTGCACCACCAGCGGTACGCCGGACATCCGGGCGGCCAGGTAGACCGGAAGGGAGACGTAGCCGCCGAAGCCGACCGCGACCTGGGCGTGGTGCTCGGCCAGGATCCGGCGGGCCTGGCGGACCGCCTGCACCAGCCGCAACGGGACGGCCAGCAGCTCCGGTGTCAGCCGGCGCGGCAGCGGTACCGGCGGAATCAGTTCGAGGCGCAGTCCGGCATCGGGGATCACCCGTGACTCAAGTCCCTTCGGGGTGCCGACACAGACGATGTCCACCTCGGCCAGCGCCAGCAGCTGCTCCGCCGTGGCGATCAGGGGCGAGGTGTGGCCGGCAGTTCCGCCGCCGGCCAACACAACGGCGATGGCACTCATCCGCGCCCCGCAGCCGTGGTCACAAGGGACCGCTCCCGCTGGCTGCGTCGCCGACGCAGGAAGGCCCGGTAGTCCGGTTCCTGCCGGGCGCAGGCCAGCAGGACGCCGAGGGCCATCAGGTTGGCCAGCAGGGACGAGCCGCCGTAGGAGACCAGCGGCAGCGGGACGCCGAGCACCGGGATCATCCGCAGCACCACGGCGATGTTCACCAGGGCCTGGATCATGAACCAGCTGGTGATCCCGGCGGCGGTGTAGCGGGCGAACCTGATGTCGGAGCGCATCGCGATCCGGAAGCCGGCGTAACCGATGATCAGGAACAGGCCGAGGACCAGCAGGGTGCCGACCAGGCCGAGTTCCTCACCGATCACCGCCAGAACGTAGTCGGTGTGGGATTCCACAAGGCCGCCCCACTTCTGCCGGCTGGCACCGAGGCCGAGGCCCCACCAGCCACCGGAGGCGAGGGCGAAGATCGCCTTGATCGGCTGGTGGTTCACACCCAGCGGGTCGAGGTCCTGGTTGAAGAAGCCGAGGATGCGGGACACCCGGTAGCTCGAGGTGAGCACCAGCAGTCCGATAGCAGCGCCCACCGAGCCGACCAGCGCGCCCAGCACCTTCCAGGAAGCGCCGACGAACCAGAGCACGGCCAGCACGATGGCGCCCATGATCATGCCGGTGCCGAGGTCCGACTGGATCACGACCAGGCCGATCAGGATCGCCGAGACCGGAAGGAACGGGACGAGCAGGTGCCGCGGGTCCGCGAGCAGCTTGTGCTTGCGGGCGAAGATGTCGGCGCCCCACACCACGATGGCCAGCTTGGCCAGTTCGGAGGGCTGGATGCGGAAGAGGGACGTGCCGAGCTGCACCCAGTTGGTGTTGCCGTTGTTGGAGAAGCCGAGGGGCGTGAAGGTCAGCAGCTGCAGCACCAGCGAGGCGATCACCATGATCCAGCCGAAGACCTTGAGGTGTTGCGGCGAGCGGCGGGCCAGGAGGACGGCGAAGACGCCACCGATGACCAGGAAGATCACCTGGCGCTTCACGAAGTAGTAGGCGTCGTCGAACCTGACGAACGCGTAGACGCTGGAGGCAGAGAGCACCATCATCAAGCCGAGGGCCAGCAGCAGCACCGCCGGCACAAGGACCAGATAGAGGCTGGCCTGCGGATGCGCCAGCAATTCGACCACGAGACTCCGCCGGTGACCCGGAATGGGACCCTTCGGCGGTGTTCCGCGGCGATCCACAGCGGGGGAAGTCCGGATCGCCACCTCGAAGCTCGCCTCCTATCCGGTAAGCGCCGCGACCGCGGCGGCGAATGCGTCGCCGCGGGCCGCGTAGTCGGTGTACATGTCCAAGCTGGCACAACCGGGTGCGAGCAGTACCACGTCGCCGGGCCTCGCCTGCGTCGCCGACCACTCAACCGCCTGTTGCATCGCTCCATGATCCATGGCGGCGAGGTTGTTCACGGGTACCTGCGGTGCGTGTCGGGCCAGCGCGTCGGCAATCACCTGGCGATCAACCCCGAGCACGACCGCCGCCCGCAGTCTCGGCCCGACCCGGCTGACCAGATCGTCGAAGGTCGTGCCCTTGGCCTGGCCGCCGGCGATCCACACCACCTTGTCGAAAGCGGTCAGGGAGGCCTCGGCAGCATGCGGGTTGGTCGCCTTGGAATCGTCGATGTAGCGGACCCCGGCGACCTCTGCGATGGTCTGGATCCGGTGGTCACCTATCTGCAGCCGCTTGAGGCCCTCGGCGACGGCCGTCGGCGGTACGCCGAAGGAACGGGCCAGCGCCGCAGCGGCGAGGGCATTCGCAACGTTGTGCGGGGCCTGCGGCACCACATCGGAGACCTTGGCCAGTTCCACCGCAGAATCCCGGCGCTGCGCAATGAAGGCCCGGTCGACGATCAGGTCGTCCACCACGCCCACCATGGAAATCGAAGGGATGCCGAGGGTGAACCCGATCGCCCGGGCACCCTCGGTCACTTCCGCGTCCGTGACCATCCGTTCGGTGGCGGGGTCGGCGACGTTGTAGACGCAGGAGTGCGTGACCCGGGCGTAGATCGCGGCCTTGTCGGCGGCGTAGGCGGCCATCGGGTCGGCGACGCCCGGCGGCCAGCCGGCGCTGTCGGCGTACCACTCCAGATGGTCCGGGGCGACGTTGAGCACAGCGGCCGAGTGCAGGGCGAGGCTGTTGGTCCAGTGCAGCTGGAAGCTGGAGAGTTCGACGGCCAGCACGTCGTAGGCCACCTCGTCGAGGACGGCCTCAACGATCGGCCGGCCGACGTTGCCGACGGCGCTGGTGCGCAGCCCGGCAGCCGTCAGCATGGATGCCAGCATCCCGACGGTCGTGGTCTTGCCGTTGGTGCCGGTAACGGCCAGCCACGGGACCTGCCGGTCCGGCAGGCTCATCCGCCACGCGAGCTCGACCTCGCCCCAGACCGGGACGCCGCGCAGGGCGGCCTGGGCCAGCAGCGGCGACGCCGGCCGCCAGCCCGGCGAGGTGACCACCAGGTCGACGGCTTCGGGGAGGCTTGCCGTTGAGCCGGGGCCGAGCCGCACCTCGGCGTCCAGCATTTCGAGGACTTTGGCCTTCTCGGCGTTGCCGGGGGTTTCGGCGTCCTCGAGGACCAGGACCCTGGCGCCCAGGTCGAGAAGTCCGTCGGCTGCTGCGAAGCCGGAGGTACCGAGCCCGGCGACGACCACCAGGGCCTGCGGCCACGGGGAGAGCCGGTCAGCTGTGGCGATCCAGTCCTTCACTGGCCGACGATCCATTCGGCGTAGAACAGGCCGAGCCCGGCGACGACGAACAGGCCGCAGATGATCCAGAACCGGATGGTGATGGTCACCTCGGCCCAGCCGATCAGCTCGAAGTGGTGCTGCAACGGCGCCATCTTGAACAGCCGCTTGCCCTTGCTGAGCTTGAACCAGCCGATTTGCAGCACCACAGAGGCGGTGATGATGACGAACAGGCCCGCGATGACCACCATCAGCAGTTCGGTGCGGGTCAGCACCGAGAGCGCGGCGAACCCGCCACCGATCGCCAGCGAGCCGGTGTCGCCCATGAAGATCTTGGCCGGGCTGGCGTTCCACCACAGGAAGCCGAAGCAGGCGCCGGCCAGGGCCAGCGAGATCAGGGCCAGGTCGTGCGGGTTGCGCACCTCATAGCATTGCGGGCCGGCGGCCGCCCAGGCGACAGGACTGGTTGTACTGCCAGATGTTCACGATCCCGTACGCGGCGAAGACCATGGCGGCAGCACCGGTGGCCAGGCCGTCCAGGCCGTCGGTGAGGTTCGCAGCGTTCGACCAGGCGGAAACCATCAGGACGATCCAGATCACCGCGCCCCAGATCGGTAGCTGCAGCCAGGGCAGGTCCCGGAGGAAGGAGATGTAGGTGCTGGCCGGGGTGAGCCCGCGGGCGTCGGGGAACTGGAAGGCGAGGATCGCGAACACGATTGCGACGCCGGTCTGCAGCGAGAACTTCACCCAGGCGTGCAGACCAAGGGAGCGGGCCTTGCTGATCTTGATCCAGTCGTCGGCAAGCCCGACAAGGCCGAGGCAGGTGATCAGCCCAAGGGCAAGCATGCTGCTGGCGGTGGGTATGGTCCATCTCTCCAGGTGGGCGACGGTGTAGGCCAGCAGGACGCTGAAGATGATCACGATGCCGCCCATGGTCGGCGTGCCGCGCTTGGTGTGGTGGCTGGTCGGTCCGTCGTCGCGGATGAACTGGCCGTAGCCCCGGGTGACCAGGAAGGCGATCGCGTACCGGGTGCCCAGCAGGGTGCCCAACAGGCCGATCCCGCCGGCGAGCAGGATGCTTCTCATCGTCGGTCCCCCTCCGGCGCCGCAGACAGCCGTTCGGCCACGGTTTCCAACGCTAAACCCCTTGAGGCCTTCACCAACACCACGTCCGCCGGGCGCAGCCAGGTGGACGCCTCCGCCGCAGCGGTTTCCCGATCCGCAGCGATGCTCGCATCGGTCCCGGCCGCGCCGGCGACCAGGTCGGGGCCGTGGTCGCCGACGGCGATCAGCCGGTCGATCCCGAGTTCTGCAGCCAACCTGCCGATGCCGCGGTGCTGGGCGGCCGCGCCCGGGCCGAGTTCGAGCATGTCGCCCAGCACAGCCAGCAGCCGTCCGTCCGGGCGGCGCAGCGCGGCGAGGGTTCGCAGCGCAGCGGCCATCGAGTCGGGGTTGGCGTTGTAGGCGTCGTTGACGACCAGTACGCCGTCGGGGCGCTCGGACAGTTCCATCCGCCATTGCGACCTGGCTGTTGCGCGGCTGAGCGCAGCGGCGACTTCGACCACTTCCAGGCCCTGGCTGACCGCGACCGCTGCCGCAGCAAGGGCATTGCCGACCTGGTGTGCCCCGGTCACCTGCAGTTGCACCGCGGCCACGCCTTCCGCGACCCCGGCGGCGTGCAGCGTGAACGATGGCCGTTGCCGGCTGTCGGCACCGATCTGGTCGGCCCAGACCCGCAGGTCGCCGCTGGCCGGGGCTGCGCCAACCGCGAAGCCCGCGATTCGGGCGGTGGTGCGGGCGGCCATCGCTGAGACCAGCTGGTCATCCGCGTTCAGCACGGCCCAGCCGTCGGCTGGCAGAGCCTCCACGAGCTCGCCCTTGGCCCTGGCGATGGCGGTCACCGAGCCGAACTCGCCGACGTGCGCGTGGCCGACGTTGACCACGACGCCGACCTGGGGCTGGGCGATGGTGCAGAGGAAGGTGATGTGGCCGATCCCCCGAGCGCCGAGTTCGCTGACCAGGTACCGGGTCTCCGGGGTGACCCGGGTGGCGGTGAGCGGCACCCCGATCTCGTTGTTGAAGGAGCCGACCGGGGCCACGGTCGGGCCGGCCACAGCCAGTACCTGGGCCAACAGGTCCTTCGTGCTGGTCTTGCCGGAGGACCCGGTGATCCCGATCGTCACAAGGCCCGCGCCGCGGGCCTCCGTCACCAGCGAGGTCGCAAGGGCGGTGAGGCCGGCGGTCGCGTCGGCCACCACCAACTGTGGGACGGACAGGCCCGATGGCCGGGTGACGAGCACAGCAGCTGCGCCGGCGGCGACCGCCCGGTCAGCGAAGTCGTTGCCGTCGGCCCGCTCCCCGGGCAGGGCGACGAACAGTGAGCCCGGCGTGGTGGCCCGCGAATCGATCACCACGTCCGGGCCGACGATCGCGTCCGGATCCCCGATCAGGCGGGCTCCGGTGAACTCGGCAAGGCGGACGGCGCTCAGTTCACGCATTGCTGCCCCGCAGCCGGTCCCATTCGCTGGTGACCACGGCGACATCGTCGAACGGGACGGTCCGGTCGGCAAGGTGCTGGCCGGTCTCGTGACCCTTGCCAAGCACCGCCACCCACTCGCCCGGTCCGGCCAGCTTGAGGGCGAGCGCGATCGCCTCGCTCCTCGAGCCCCCGTCGACCACCTCGGCGCCGCTGGCCCCTGCTGCCTGCCGTGCCCCAGCCAGCACCGCTGCCCGGATCGACCGCTGGGTCCTCGCTGCGCGGGTTGTCGTCGGTCACCACAACCACATTCGCTCCCTCGGCAGCCGCAGCCCCCATCGGCCCGCGTTTGGCCTGGTCCCGATCGCCGCCGCAGCCAAGGACGGCGACCCGGCGTCCGGCCGGCAGCGCAGCCAGCGCCGCGCCGACGGACTCCGGGGTGTGGGCGAAATCGACGACAACGCCCGGCGCACCGGGGCCGAGATCGACCCGCTGCATCCGTCCCGGAACGAACGCGTCGGCGAAACCGGGCAGCGCCGCTGGCAGGTCGATGCCGGCGACGTCGAGGATCGCGGTGGCGGTGGTCGCGTTGCGCACGTTGAAGTCGCCGAGCAGCCCGAGGGTGAACTCGAACTCTCCGGACGGGGTCGCCAGCCGCACCTGGCTGCGACCGTCGGTGCCCGGCTCGCTCGCCAGCGGGTGGAAGTCGGCCGGCGCGGACCTGCCCGTGGTCACCAGCCGGATCGTGGGATCGGCGCGGAGCTCGCCGGCGAGCCGGCGTCCGTACTCGTCGTCGATGTTCACCACGGCCGAACGGCAGCGACCGTCCCGGAAGAGCGCAGCCTTGGCCTGGAAGTAGTGCTCCTGGTCGGGATGGAAGTCCAGGTGGTCGCGGCCGAGGTTGGTGAACGCTGCCACGTCGAAGACCAGTCCGTCCACCCGATGCAGGGCAAGGGCGTGCGAGGACACTTCCATCGCCACCGAGTCGGCGCCGAGTTCGGCCAGCAGCGCCAGCAGCGCCTGCAGGTCCGGCGACTCGGGGGTGGTCACGGTGGTCCGGGGCGCGGCCAGCTGCCGACCGGCGAAGGTGAAGCCGATGGTCCCGATCGTGCCGACCTGCCGCCCGGCAGCTTCGAGGGCAGCCGTCAGCAGGAAGGTGGTGCTGGTCTTGCCGGTGGTGCCGGTCACGCCGAACAGCGACAACCGCTCGCCCGGGCGCCCGTAGACCTCGACCGCAAGCCTGGCCATCTCGGTGCGCGGGTCGGCGACAGCGACCACCGGAACACCGGACCCGGCCAGCTGCTGCGCCCCGGCCTCGTCGGTGAGCACGGCGACCGCCCCGGCGGCCAACGCCTGGGCGCCGAACCGGGCGCCGTGAGTGGTCTGGCCGGCCAGGGCGACGTAGAGGTCACCCGACCGGACCTGGCGCGAATCGAGGCTGACGCCGGTCACTGGGACGTCCGCGGTTCCCGGGAACAGCGCCGACAACGGCACGCCCGGGTTCGCGGTCGGGCGGAGGGCCGCCGGCGCAGTAGTCATGATTGGCTACCTTACGAGCGCTCAGGGCTCGATGGGCAACGTGGGTGCCTTTGTCTTCGACGGCGTGACCCCGTAGCGGGGAAGCGCGATGGACATGATGTCCTGGTAGGCGGGCCCGGCGACGCTACCCCCGTAGGAACCACGCAACGGGTTGTCGACGACCACGTAGGTCAGGATCTGCGGATCCTCCACCGGGCCCACCCCGACGGTGGAGGTGATCAGGCCCTTGTAGCAGTTGCACGCGTTCGAGAACTTCTTCGACGTACCGGTCTTCGCCCCGGTGCGGTAGCCGTCGACGGTGAAGGCGTGGGTGGAGTTCTGCTGCACGACCGACTCCATCATCGAGACGACCTCTTTCGACGTGTGCTCGGAGACGACCCGCCGCGGCTGTGCGATCGGCAGTTGCTCGACCGTGCCGTCAGCCCGGGTCCGGGAGGCGACGATGTGCGGCGTTGCGTAGACGCCGCCGTTGGCGACGGCGCCGATGGCGGCCGCCTCCTGGACAAGGGTGACGGTGAGGGCGCTGCCGCCGAAGGCCAGGCCATCGCGGGAGTAGTCGGGCATGTCCGCGGCGGGCAGGGACCCGGCGGACTCGCCGGGCAGGCCCATGCCGGTCTTGGTGCCGAGGCCGAAGGAGGTCAGGTAGCCGTGCAGCGACTGCTTGGTCGCCTTCCGGGCCAGGATGATGGTGCCGATGTTGGAGGACTTCGCCACCACCCCGCGCGCCAGCAGCTTGATCCGGCCGTGGTCGCCCCCGGCGTCCATGATGTAGTTGTCACCCGATCTGATCCTGCCCGGGATGTTCACCACATCGGTGGCCTTGACCAGGCCCTGATCGATCAGGGCGGCGAAGGTGAGCACCTTCTGGACGCTACCCGGGGTGTAGGGGTCGGTGACCGCGCGCAGGCGCAGGGAGTCGGGGTCAGCCTTGCCAACATTGGTGGGGTCGAACGTCGGGACATTCGCAAGCGCAAGAACCTCCCCTGTCTTGATGTTGAGGACGATCGCCATGCCCGCCTTGGCCTTGGACTGCCGGACCCGGTCGGCGAGGATCTGCTCGACCTGCCATTGCATTCCAGCATCAAGGGTGAGCTGGTAGTCCTGCCCGTTCTTGGCCGGCGTCAGGACGTTGTTGCCCATCGGGATCTTGCCGTTGGGCGAGTTCTCGTAGACCTCCTTGCCGGTCTTGCCGGCGAGGGTCGAGTTGAGCGCGAACTCCAGTCCGCCGGCCCCGGCGCCGGTCTCGTTGATGAACCCGAGGACGTTCGCAGCAAGGCTGCCGTTGGGCAGCACCCGGGTCGGGTTGCTGGCTGGGTACAGGCCCAGCAGGCCGGCTTCGGACATCGCCAGGGAGACCTCGCGGTAGGTGGCGGCCGGCACCTTGGCTGCGATCAGACCGGATTGCGAGCCCGGACCGGTGGCGGTCAGCCTCGGCAGGTAGTCGGCTGCGGTGCCGCCGATGTGGCTGACCAGCAGGTCGGCGATCCGCTGTGGCGCAGCCGCGGCGACCTCACGGTCCTTTGGGGTCATCTCAGCGTTCATCCGGCCGTTGGTTGCGATCTGCTTGGCGTCGGCGAGCACCTTGACGGTGTCGGTCGTCATCGCCAGCACCTCACCGTTGCGGTCGGTGATCTCGCCGCGGAAGGCGGGCAGGTCGCGCACCACTGTGATCTGCTCCGCAGCCTCCTGCGCGACGTTGGTGGCATCGATGGCCTGCACCTGGACGGCGCGACCGGCGGCGAGGGAGAACACCACTGCGACGCCGATCAGCAGGCCGCGGACGCGGCGTACCGAGCGGACCAGCGGGAGGCGGATCCGGCGCCGCTTGCGATCGGGCGCGAAGAACCGGTCGAGTGGTCGGTTCACGGGCGCTTCCCCTGCTTGGCGGCTTCCGCCTCAGCCTTCGCCCTGGCCTCAGCCTTCGCCTTGGCTTCAGCTTTCGCTTCCGCCACGGCCTTGGCCTTGGCCTCAGCCTTCGCCTTCGCCTCAGCCTTCGCCTTTGCGGCCAGCGCCTTCGCCTTCGCCTTGCGCTCAGCCTCGGCCCGGTCCAGCGCTTCCACCTGGGCCTGGGCCTGCTCCGGGGTCAGGTAGCGGACGGCCGGCACTTCGCCGCCGAGTACCGGCCGAGCCTCGCCGAGCACCGCCCCGTCGGAGAGCCGGAGCTGGGCGCCGTACGGGTTGGGGCGCATGCCGAGGCGCTGGGCCTTCACCGAGAGGTTCTGGATGGAGCGTGCGTCAGCCACATCGGCGTGCAGCGCCGAGAGCCGCGTGGCCAGCACGTTCGCCTCACTCTGCTTGCGCTGCACCCCGAACGCCTGGTTCTGGAGGGCTGTGGTCAGGACCAGCAGGCCGACCATGCCGATGGCCAGCACCACCGCGACCACCATTACGAACGGGATGGTGGACATCCGCCCCCGCCGTCCCGGCACCGGACGCAGCTGCGGGCGTGGCGGCGCCTGCCTGCCTGGACGTGGGGCCAGCAGTGCGGTCATCGGGGTGCCTCCTGGTTGCGGGCGACGGCACGCAGCCGCGCCGACGCTGCTCTTGGGTTTGCCTGGGTCTCTTCGGCGTCCGGACGTTCGGCGCCGCGTGTCAGCAGGTGGTACTTGGCCTGGTAACCGGCCGGCACCGCGGGCACGCCGACCGGGACGTGGTCCCTGGTCGCTGCCGCGAAGGCGCGCTTGACCATCCGGTCCTCACCTGAGTGGTAGGCCAGTACCGCAAGCCGGCCGCCCGGGGCGAGCGCGGCCAGCGCGGCCGGCAGGACGGCGGCCAGCGATTCGAGTTCGGCGTTCACCACGATCCGTAGGGCCTGGAAAGTGCGCTTCGCCGGATGGCCACCGGTGTTCCTTGCCGCTGCCGGGATGGCATCGGCGATCACGGTGACCAGCCGGGCAGAGCTGGTGAAGGGCTCAATCGTGCGGGCGGCCACGATCCGGTCAGCGATCCGGTCGGCGAAGCGCTCCTCCCCGTGGATCCGCAGCACCCGGGAGAGGTCGGCGGCCGACCAGGTGTTGACGATCGTCTCTGCGGTGAGCTCGGAATCGGGGTCCATCCGCATGTCGAGGGGCGCGTCGGCCGCGTAGGCGAAGCCGCGCTCGCGCCGGTCGATCTGGAGCGAGGACAACCCGAGGTCGAGGCAGATGGCCTGCACGCGGCGCACTCCGGCCTCTGCGAGCACCTCGGGCAGCTCGTGGTAGACGGCCCGGTACAGCCCGACGCGGTCACCGAACCTGGCCAGGCGCTCGCCGGCAACCTCGAGGGCTGCCGGATCCCGGTCGATGCCGATCAGTCGGGCTTCGGGGCAGGCGTCCAGCACCATGGCGGCGTGCCCACCGAGTCCGATGGTGCCGTCGACATAGGCCGCGCCCGGCCGGGTGAGGGCCGGGGCGAGCAGTTCCACGATTCGCGCAGCCAGCACCGGCACATGGGTGGCTGCCGCGTCGTCGCCCGATCCGACCATCCTCGACCCTGTCTGTTCGGCGTCCGATTCGTGCGAAGTGGTTCCAAGCCGCGTGCCGCCGGTACCTGGCACCGGGGAAGGTGAGCCAGGGAGCCGGACGAGCGCGGATTGGAGCCGCCACGCACGATTCGCTGCGTTCGATGGGTCACCCCACCGCAGGTGCTCCTTCGTCCAAGGCCGCGAAAGCCTCCTCCTGCGCTGCCGAGTACTCCGCCCAGGTCGTCAGGTCCCACACCTCGAGGCGGTTGAAGGCCCCGATCACGACGATCTCTTTCGACAGGCCCGCGTAGGCCCGCAGCGGTACCGGAACGGTCACCCGTCCCTGGCTGTCCGGCAGTTCATCCGAGGCGCCCGAGGCCACCATTCGCTGGTAGTCCCGCACTCCGCGGACTGTGGAGGGCCCGGTCGCGGCATTGGCGACCTCGGCCAGGAAGGCCTCGGTCGGCCAGATCGCCAGGCAGCGATCCTGCTGCCGGGTGATGACCAGGCCGGCGGCCAGCTGCACGCGGAACTTCGCGGGCAGAAAGAACCGGCCTTTTTCGTCGAGTTTGGGGGTGTAAGTGCCCAGAAACACGGCTCTTCCCCTTTCACTCTCCTCCACTTGGCGCCACCATACTCCACTTCGCTCCACTGAACAGCCCTTTTCCGCAGTTCTTGCGCCACCCGGCACTGGCTTGACCGCGACGGCCCGCCAGCGGACACATATGGTTGAGCGGCAAGAGGGAGGCAGCGTGGATCTCGAACGCGAGCGGGAGCTGGCCGATGTGCTGAGGGTTGCCCAGGCGGTGCGGCAGGCTGTCGGCCAGGTGATCGAAGGCAAGCCAGAGGCGGTGGACCTCGTCATCACAGCCCTGCTGGCGGAGGGTCACCTGCTGATCGAGGATGTCCCTGGAGTCGGCAAGACCATGCTGGCCAAGTCGCTGGCCAAGTCCATCGACTGCACTGCCCGCCGCGTCCAGTTCACGCCCGACCTGTTGCCGAGCGACATCACCGGGGTGTCGGTGTACAACCAGGCCTCGGGCGAGTTCGAGTTCAAGCCGGGTGGGGTCTTCGCGAACCTGGTCATCGGCGACGAGATCAACCGGGCCTCCCCGAAGACCCAGTCGGCTCTCCTCGAGGCCATGGAGGAGCGCCGGGTTAGCGTCGACGGCACCACCCATCCACTGCCAAGGCCCTTCATGGTCATCGCAACCCAGAACCCGATCGAGATGGAGGGCACCTACCCGCTGCCCGAGGCGCAGCGGGACCGGTTCCTGATGCGGATCTCGATGGGCTATCCGAGCGCCGAGTCCGAGGTGGCGATGCTCGAACACCACGGCGAGGTGGACCCGATCGACCCGCTGCTACCGGTCACCGACGCCGCAGCCGTGATGGCCTGCGTCGGCACGGTGCGACGGGTGTTCGTGCACCCGTCCGTCAAGGACTACCTGGTGGCGATTCTGCACCGGACCCGTACCCAGTCCGAGATCCGGCTTGGGGCCTCGCCGCGGGCCGGGCTGCAGCTGATGCGGGCGGCCAAGGCAAGGGCCGCCATGGCCGGCCGCGGCTATGTGATCCCCGACGACATCTCCGAGCTCGCCGTGCCGGCACTCGCCCACCGGATCCTGCTCAACACCCAGGCTCAACTCGCGGGCCGGAATACCGCCGACCTGTTGAAGGCGGCCGTGCGGGAGGTCCCCGTCCCGACCGGACGCCGGTGAGATGAGGGCCGGCAACGGGCTGACCGCACGCGGCTGGACGGTCCTGGCCGCCGGGATCGCCTGGTGCCTGGTGGCCGGATTCGTCGGCCAGCGGGACCTGTGGTGGCCCGGGCTGTTCCTTGCCCTGCTGCCGCTGGCCAGCCTGCTGCTCCTGCTGCCCGGCTCGAGCCGGCTGGGGGTGCGCCGGCGGTTGAACCCACCCAGGGTGAGCGTCGGGCAGTCGGTGCGGGTCGACCTGTTGCTCGACCCGCACGCCCTGACGATCGGCGGTCAGACCAGGGCCAGGGACCGGCTGGCCCCGGCGCTGGGTGAGGCCAAGTGGCACGATGCCCCGACGCGACTGGGGCTGTGGCAGCAGCAGTTCAGTTACGAACTGCTGCCCGGCTGGCGCGGCCGCCACAAGGTCGGGCCGGCCGAACGGAGCCTGGCCGACGGGCTGGGCCTTGCCGTCGTCCATACCGTGATCCCCGGAACCACCGAGCTCCTGGTCACCCCGCAGGTGGAGCCGCTGAGTCACCTCAGGGGTGCCTCCGGACTCGGCATCAGCGCCGACACCACCCTGCTGCGCACCGGTCTGGGCAGCGCCGACGACGTGCTGATCCGCGAGTACCGGCACGGCGACGACGTCCGTCGCATCCACTGGCGCTCGACCGCGCGAACCGGTGAACTGATGGTGCGACGCGAGGAACGCTCCTGGGATCCGAGCGCGACCGTCGTGATCGACAACCGGGCGTCCGCCTATTCGAGGCGAACCCCGGACGCGCGTCTGGAGTGGGCCGTCTCCGCCGCGGCGTCGATCTCGATCCACCTGCTGGCCAACGGCTTCGACCTGAACCTTGTGGAGGCCGACGGCACCGTCCTCAGCCCGCACCGGGCGGTGTCCGGACGCGAGGCCCTGGTACTTGAGCAGCTGGCCGACCTGAGGACCCACTCGCTCCCGGGCTTGAGCGCTGCGCTGGCTGCTGCGTCGGCGGGGGCGGAGGGACAACTGCTGATCGCCATCCTCGGCCGGGTGGACGCAGCCGACTCGGCTGCCCTTTCCCGGGCCCGGCGCCACGGGCGCGCCTGCTGGGCGGTGATGGTGGGCGCCAACCCGGAACTGGCCGCAGCCGGCGCCGAACTGGTGCGCGCCGCGGGCTGGCGCTGTTCGATCGGCGGGCCCGGGCTGCCGGTGGCGGCCGCCTGGCGGGGGCTGGACGGGGATGAGGACAGATGAGCGCCGATGACCGGCTCAGCCTGGCCGGAATGGTTGCCACCCTGCTCGCCGGGGTCCCGTTCTTCGCCGTGACCCAGGATCGCAGCTACCTGCTGCTGGCCCTGGTGCTGATGGCCTGCAGCGCCGTTATCGGTGGACTGGCGCGCCGGGTGGGGGCCGGCGAGCTCGGCGTGAGGCTGGTCCAGCTGCTGCCCGGCCTGCTGCTGCCGTGGTTGATCCCGGCGCTCCGGGACCCCTGGAAGATGGCGGTTGTGACCTTCGGTTTCGTCCAGGAGTCGTTCGCCCCGATGGCGTACTCCGAAGGCTTCGCAGTGTTCACTGCCGGGTTGCTGTGGTTCACCTTCCTTGCCGTCGAGACGATTGCCATCGGCGTCCGCAGCCCGAGCTGGACCTTCCCGTTGCTGGTCATGCCTTACGCAGTCGCCGCGCTGGCCATCTACAGCGAGGCCAGCCCGCTGCTCTTCGGCTACACCGCGATCGGCTTCGTCGTGGTGCTCTCGACCAGCGTCCGCAACCAGGCCCTGGCAACCCTGCCGGTGTCGGGACACACCCGTCGGGGTTGGCGAACCGGGGTGACCCGGTCAGCGATCGCAGCCACGGCGCTCGCCCTGTTCCTGACCGGGGTGGCCTCCATCCCGATCCCGGAGCGTTCGGCGAACGCTGCCAACCCCGGCGGGACCGGCGCCGTCCAGCTGGGCGACCCAAGCATCGACCTGATCAAGAACGTCACCAGCGGCAGCCCCACGCTCCTCTACACCTACGCCACCTCCGACGACAGCGGGCAGTACCTCCGGCTGGCCGCGCTTGCGGTGTTCGACGACCGGGGGTTCCACATGGCCGCGACCGACCTGGTGCCGTTACCGCTGGACCCCGACGGGCCGGTGGGGGTCGCGACCGAGGAGGTCAGCACCTCGGTGACGATCGGCGATTTCGGCAGCGAGTACCTGCCGATGCCCTGGATCCCGGCCGGCGCCGACGTGCCGGCCAACTGGCGCTACGACCCACGGACGATGGCCGTTGTGGCGATCGGCGACAACCGGAAGACAGCCAGCCGGCGCCTGAAGTACACGGCCACCAGCGCGCGGTTGCCCGCTGTCGACGACCTGCTGCCGACGGTGGCCGAGCCGGGTCGCCCGACCGACGTCGAGCTCACCCTCCACCTGCCGGACCAGATCTCCCCGGCCATCCGGCAACTGGCCGAGCGGGTCACCGCCGGCGACGTGACGGCCGGGCAGAAGGCGCTGTCCCTGCGTGACTTCCTGACCTCGGACGCCTTCACCTACAGCACAATCGAGGGTCTCCAGGGTTCCACCCTGGAGACCCTCGACGACTTCCTGCTCGGCAGCCGCACCGGCTACTGCGAGCAGTTCGCCGGTGGCCTGGCGGTGATGGCTCGCATGGTCGGCATCCCGTCCCGCGTCGTGGTCGGGTTCCTGCCGGGCACGAAGGTCGACGGGCGCTGGGAGGTCAGGGCGAAGAACATGCATGCCTGGACCGAGCTGAACTTCGGGGACGGCATCGGCTGGGTCCCGCTGGACGCCACCCCGGGCTCGGCCGTCGGGAGGCCAACCCCATCGGTCAGCGCCAGCCCACAGACCGTCGAGCCGACGCTCGAGCCGCCGACCACATCGGCCACGGTCACGCCGACCGATGCCGCGCCGGGTCCGGCCGGCCAGTCCGGTGGCGATCTCGTCGGCGGGCTGCTCTGGGTGGCCGGTGGCCTGGCGGGCGGGCTGCTGGTTGCCTTCGGCCCACTGCTGGCGCGGCGGCTGGTCCGCTGGCGGCGGCTGGCCCCCCGCGCCGACCAGCGGCGGGCTGTCGAGGATGCCTGGGCCGAGGTGCGCGCCGTCGTCGTCGACCAGGGCAAGGACTGGCCGACGGGATCAAGCCGCCAGGTGGTGGCCGTCCTCGGCCCTGAGCTGGACGGGCGGGCGCGGGCCGAACTTGCCGAACTGGCCCTGCTGGTGGAGCGGATGAGGTATTCCGGCGAACCGGTCGCTGCGGCCCGCCTGGCGGACCGGGTTGGCATCATCGGCCGGGCAATGGAAAAGCGGTGGGCAGAACCCACCGCTCTGCTGCGGCGCTGGTGGCCGCGATCGCTGTGGCCTCAGAGGCCGTCGTCCTGACGTCGCCGCCAGCGATCCTCCATGCGTCCCATGAAGTCACGCTCGGCGTTGCCGGACCGGCCACCGGCACTCTGGCCATCTGCGGAGAGGCCGTGCTGCTGCCAGGCGCTGACGCCGACCACGGCCGCGGCAAGCATGATGACGAAGCCGACGACGCTCACGGCTGGATGCACCTGCATGCCGGCGATCAGGCAGGCGACGCCGGCCACGAAGCCGATCCCGGCGAGGACGACACTGCGGCGATGCCAGCGTCTTGTGGTGCCCCTGAGGGTATTGGCCAGCTTCGGATCCTCAGCCGCGAGGGCGGCCTCCATCTGCTCGAGGAGCCGCTGCTCGTCTTTGGAGAGCGCCATGACCGCCTCCCGGTTTCCCTAGTGGCCGAAGAATGAGGCAAGTCTAGGCGCCCACACCACATTTCGGAACTGGAGCGGCAACGGATCCCCTGCTCAGGGGCGGTGGTGGCGGGTGAGCACTGCTCGCTGCACCGCTTTCGGACCGAATCGCCGAATAACCTTGTCGGCCGCCTGTTCCGCATCCCGCCATCCATGGTCGGGGGTGTCAAGGGCCGGCTGGAGGTAGGCGGTGGCGCGGTCGACAAGACCGGTGACCCGCACGCCAACCCTGCGGATCCGGGCCCGCTGCAAACCCAGCCTCGCGAACAGGCCGAGGGCGGCGTCGTACACCTCGTCGGTGAGATCCGTCGGGCTGCCAAGGGTCAGCGAGCGGGAGATGGTGGTGAAGTCGGCAAAGCGCAGGTTCAGGGTCACCGTCCGGCCGAGGACGCCGGCGGCCCGCATCCGGGAGGCGACCTTCACCGAGACCCGCAACAACTCCGCGTTCACGGTGGCCCGGTCGTCGGTGTCCCGGGCGAAGGTCTCCTGGCAACCCACCCCACGCTCGCCCGGCCGGGCGACCACCCGGCTGGAGTCCCGGCCCCAGGCCAGTTCGGCCAGCAGCGCCCCGGCGCGCGGCCCGAACGCCCGCTGGAGGGTGCTGCGCGGCAAGTAAGCCAGTTCGGAGATCGAGTTGATGCCCAGCCGGTGGAGCGCTCCTGTCGTGCTCTCCCCCACCCCGATCAGGTGCTCAACCGGCTGCGGGTGCAGGAAGCCGATCACGGCTGCGGCCGGCACCTCCAGCAGCCCATCCGGCTTCGCAGCGTTCGAGGCCATCTTTGCGATCAGCTTGTTCGGCCCGATACCCACCGAGCAGGAGATCTGCTGCTCGTCCTGCACCATCGCGCGCAGCCGTTCGCCGATCCTCACCGCCGAGCCGCCCTGGGGTACCGCCCCGGTCAGGTCCAGGTAGGCCTCGTCGATCGAAGCGCTCTCCACCTGGGCGGTGAAGGTCTCGAAGATGGCTACGACCCCGGCCGAGACCTCCGCGTAGGTGTCGAAGTCGGGCGGGACGCTGACCGCCTGCGGGCAGAGCCTGCGGGCCTGGGTCGACGACATGCCGCCACGCACCCCGTAGGCGCGGGCCGGATAGTTCGCCGACAGGACCACGCCACGCTCCGCACCTCCGACCCACATCGGCACGTCGCGCAGTTCTGGCCGGCGGCGGATCTCCACCGAGGCGTAGAAGGCGTCCATGTCGACGTGCGTGACCACCCTCATCGTCCGGCGCTCCCCGGACTGGAGTGCCACAGCTTCCGCGGTGCGGACGCCACCGGGCCGCCGGCCGGTTTCACGTCGGCGTAGGGCGACTGGCGGAACCCACTGGCGTGCACCAGCACCGGACGCCGGCCGTCGGCGTCCCCGACCCCGTGGCCCGCCGGGACGACAGCCATCGCCGCCCGCACCCGGTCCAGGGCCTCGGTCTCGCTTCCGGTCTCGGCAAGCGCCTGGGTGAAGATCCCGTGCAGGTGGCTCAGTTCCCAGCACCCGGTCGCCCGGACGCTGACCCCGCGCGGACCGGCCCGGCGCAGCTCGCCGCGCACAACCAACTGCCAGGAGGAGAAGATGGTGGCGGCGTAGGGTCCCTGGGCGTCCTCGAAGAAGGTGGCATCGGCCGGGCCGGTGGTGTCGTCGAGGGTGAGGAAGACCACCCGGCGCCCGGATCGCACGGGCGGCGTCTGGGTGGCCACCTTCACCCCGGCGATCAGAATGTCGCTGCGGCTGCGCCGGCTCAGCAGGTCGCAGGAGAAGGTGACTCCGAGTGCGGTCAGGAAGTCCAGGCAACCGGCCAGCACGTGCCGGCTGGCGTCCAGGCCGATGATCTCGAGCTCGGCGGCGAGCCGTTCGGAGGCGCTCAGCTCAGACAGGCCGGTGGCCACCACGTCGCCGACGTCCGCCGGGCCGGCCAGGTCGAGCGGTAGCTGGATCTCCCCCGAGCGGTCGTGCACAGCGCGCAATCCCCTGGCCCGGCCGCCGCGGCGATCCACCCGGTCGGCCCGCTCCAGGTCGCCGACGCTCAGCAACAGGTCCCGCCGGGTGACCAGGCCGCGGCGCAACCTTGCCACAGCCACGATCCCGTAGAGCTCGTCGAAGGCACCGGCCAGCACCAGGCCCTCGAGCACCGGCGCTGCGACTCCGGCGCGGCGCCAGAAGTCGGTGAGGGACGCGTACGGCCGCCCCGCGACGACCCGTTCGATCTCGGCAGCACTGATGCCCTTCACATCCTCAAGGGCCAGCCGGATGCCGTAGCCACGCCCGTCCGGCAGCCCGGCACCAGGCACCAGCCGACCGGCGCACGCCTCCGGCGGGCCCGGCGGCGGTGCGTCCAGCTTCTCCACCCGGTAGCAGGCGTCGCTGCGGTTCACGTCGAGCCCGAGCACCAGCACACCGAGCCGGCGGGCCTCCTCCAGCATCAGCCGCTTGGGGTACATCCCCGGGTCGTGGGTCAGCACGCCGGCCATGAAGTGCGCCGGGTAGTGGGTCTTCAGCCAGGCCGACTGGTAGGTGGGCAGGGCGAACGCTGCAGCGTGCGCCTTGCAGAAGCCGAACGCTGCGAAGGCCTCGACCACGTTCCAGATGCGTCCGATGGTCGCCTGGTCGTAGCCATTCCGGGTGGCGGCCGGGAAGAACCAGCGTTTCACGTCGGCCTGCGCCTGCGGATGCCCGAGCGCCCGGCGGGCCACGTCCCCCTGCGCAAGGGTGCAGCCGGTGACCACAGCGATGATCTGGATGATCTGCTCGTGGAAGACCACGACGCCGCCGGTCTCAGCCAGCACCGGTTCCAGCGACGGGTGCAGGTAGGTCGGCCGCTGCCAGCCCTGTCGGGTGAGCAGGAACGGGATCACCATGTCGGACTTCACCGGACCCGGCCGGAACAGGGAGATGTCGATGATGATGTCGGCGAAGTTGCCGGGGCCGAACTTGCCAAGCAGCTCTCGCTGGCCGGGGGATTCGATCTGGAAGCAGCCGAGGGTCACCGACCTGGCGATCAGGTCGTAGGTGTCGGGGTCGTCGAACGGCGCGAGGGCATCGATCTCCACCCGCTGGCCTTCGGTCCGCTCGATCTCGGTGAGCGTGTGGGCGATCGAGGATTGCATCCGGATGCCGAGCACGTCGAGCTTCAGCAGGCCGAGATCCTCCACGTCGTCCTTGTCGAACTGGCTCATCGGGTAGCCGCCGAAGCTCGACTCGGTGGGGGTGCGGTCACCGAGGGTGGCGTCGGAGAGCAGCACCCCGCAGGGGTGCAGGGCGAGGTGCCGCGGCAGGCCGTCGAGGGATTCCACCAGCGCGAACAACACCTCCAGCCGCTGCTCCCCGAGCCCGGCCGCCCGCAGTTCGGGCAGGTCCCGCAGCGCGGCCCTCGCGTCGGCCGCCCGGATGTGCGGGAAGGCTGTGGCGATCGCGTCGATCTCCTTCGGCGGCAGGCTCAGCGCAGCCCCGACGTCGCGGACGGCGTGCCGCACCCGGTAGGTGTCGAAGGCTGCGACGCAGGCCACCCGGTCGTCGCCGAAGGTGCGCAGGATCAGGTCGTAGACCTCGGTGCGCCGGGCGGATTCGACGTCGATGTCGATGTCCGGCAGCCCGGCCCGCAACGGGGACAGGAAACGCTCCATCAGGAGCCCGTGCCGGATCGGGTCCACCCCGGAGATCCCGAGCAGGTAGTTCACCAGGCTGCCCGCGCCGGAGCCGCGGGCCGCCGAACGGACGCCGAGCTCGCGGATCAGGTCGGTGATGTCGGCAACGGTGAGGAAGTAGGGCGCGAAGCCGAGGGAATCGATCACAGCGAGCTCCGCGGCCAGCCGGTCGTGCACCGGTCGCCCCGGGTCGCGATAGCGCGCGGCCAGCCCGGACCGGCAGCGCTGCCGGAGTTCGCTGCCGGCGTCTGCTGCGGAGACCTTGAGCACGTCGAACTCGGGCAGGTGGATCTCGCCGAGGCCGATGTCGGCCCGCGGGTCGAGCCGGGACCGGATCGCGACCGCCCGGGTGTCGGCCAGCAACTGCTCGGCACCTGACCGGCCGGCCAGCCGGGACACCTCCTCGGCCAGCTGCAACATCTCCTTGCCGGCCTTCAGGTAACCCTCGGCGTTGCGGCGGTCGACATTGTGGGCAGCCAGCGGCACCAGGCGCCGCGAGGCATCCAGCACGTCGACGGTCGGGGCCAGGTGCTTCGCCGCCATCCGGACCTCGTTGGTCAGCACGCCAACCAACCGGTGCCGGTCGGCGAACGCCAGCAGCCGGCCGGCGTGGGACGCCGTGCCCACCCCGGTGCCGGGGAGCTGCTGGTTGGCGACCCCGACCACCAGCTGGTAGGGCTCGACCACCTCCAGCCAGCGGGCCAACACCCGATCGGCCACCTCCGGACGGCCGGCGGCAAGGGCGAGGCCGAGTTCGGAATCTGCACCGAGCATCACCAGCAGGTCGGTGCCGTTGGCGCCCACCAGGTCCGGGGTGCAGACCGGCTCGCCCCGCCCACCTGCCGCGTGCACAGCCGTGGTCAGCCGGCAAAGGGAGGCCCAGCCTGCCCGGGACGTGGCCAGCGTCACCACCCGTGGCAACCGGGAGTCCCGGAGACCGCCACCCTTGGCCGGGGTGACCGGCCGCGACGCCGGACGGGGCGGAGCGGCGGGGGCCACCGCGAAGTCGACCCCGACGACCGGGGCGATCCCGGCGGCCGAGCACGCCTTGGCGAACCGGACCGCCCCGTAGAGGCCGTCCCGATCGGTGATCGCCAGGGTGTCCATCTCGTGGCCGGCGGCGGCAGCCACCAGCGCAGCGGGTGCGGAGGCGCCGTAGCGCAGGGAGTAGCCGGAAGCCACCCTCAGGTGCACGAAGGGGTCGCTCACCCCGCACCCCGGGCCGGTTCGGCCGACCGCGACAGCCGCCGGGCGACCGCGTCGTGGAAGGCCTGCGCATCCCGGACCAGGTCATCGGCCTCCCGGTGGCTGACGATGGCCGCTGCCCCGGCGGCGACCGCCTGCCGCTTCCCCTGCGTCGCAGCGAAGAAGCCTGCCCACTCGGCGAATTCCGGGGCCACCTCGCCGACCACCTGCCAGACGTTGCGCAGCCGTCCGCCGGCTGCCGACCGCGCCCTGGTGGCCAGGATGGCCGCGGCAACCCTGAGCGCAGCCAGCTGGGCCGCCAGATAGCGCTCCGCCGGGGAATCGGCGAGTTCGGCGGCCAGCAGGGCCGCCCGTGCCGGAGCGAGCCCGGCGAGACCGCCCCCACCGGTCCCTGAGCCTGCCGGAGGGCTCATCAGTCCATCACCGCCCGCAGCCGCCACTGGCCGCTCCCCCAGCTGTGGGCAAGTTCGTACACCCCGGAACCGGCCGATGCGCCGGCACTTGCGACCACCCGCCAGATCTCCTCCTCGCCCAGCAGGTCGCCGACGGCGGACGCGTCGACCACCTCGCCATGGACGGCCTCCACCTGGGCGCCCCGCCACCAGTCGGCGGTCTCGAGCCACCTCTGCTGTACCTGGCTGACCCGCAGGATCCGCCGCCGCCAGCTGAAGTGGGCCGGGCCCTCCTGGGTGCCGATCAACCCGGTACGAACCTCGATCTCCTCGTCGTAACGGCGCATGATCCCTCCGGTGCCTGACCGATGTGACTGACCGACCCCGGCGCGGCGGTCCCCAAGGCCGGGTCGAAGGGCGGGGGTCGAGACCACCCAAAGACCAGCGAGGGACCGTCCCCACCGGGGCCGGACGGGCTGCGGTTTGCTGCCCGGGCGAGCTTCCCCAACTCGCGTTATCGAACGTATATTCGATTGATCCCATCATAGGACCCCCCTCCGACACCACGTCAAGCCCGGGTGACCAACCGCTCGCTAGGCTTCCGGCATGGACGTCGTCGCACTCACCTTCGCCAGCGGCTGGGCCAGCGGAATCAATGCCTACGCGACCGTCTTCCTGCTGGGCCTGATCGGTCGGTTCGGCGGCGTCGAGAACATCCCGGGCGGCTTCCAGCGCACGGACGTGCTGATCCTCATGGGCATCCTCGCCCTTGCCGAGTTCTTCGCAGACAAGGTCCCCTACCTCGACTCGGCCTGGGATGCGATCTCAACCCTCATCCGCCCGGTCGCCGGGGCCCTGATCGGCGCGCTCATCGCCGGAGCCAGCGGCGACCTGCTGCCGATGGCCATGGGTGCCATCGGCGGGGTGACCGCACTGGTCAGCCACGCCGCCAGGTCCGGGGTGCGGCTGGCGGTGAACACGTCGCCGGAGCCGCTGAGCAACATCGGCGCCTCCCTGGCCGGGGACGCGGCGCTGATCACCGTGATGTCGCTCGTCATCGCCTACCCGGTGCAGGCCGCCATCCTCGCCGCAGTGCTGCTGGCCGGCACCGTCGCGCTGGCAATCCTGCTGCTCGGCCAGATCCGCAAGGGACTGGTGGCCTTCCGCACCTGGCTGGCCGCGCGTTGATCGGCGTCGTCGGCGGCGGCCTGGCCGGGCTCGCCGCTGCGGCCCGGCTGGCGAAGGCCGGCCACCAGGTGCAGCTGCTCGAACTTGGGTCTGGACTGGGTTCCGGAATCGAGGTGTCCGGCGAGCCTGACGGGACTGTCCTCACCCTCCCGGCGGCCTGGCGCGACCTGTTCCGCAAGTCGGGAAGCACCCTCGACGCCGAGCTGGCCCGCAACGCCCTCGAGCTCGTCCCGGCACCACCCCGGACCTACCGCTTCGCCGACGGCTCCGTCCTCGACCTGCCCACCGACCGCGGCGAGCAGTGGGCGGCCATCGGGGAAGCCTTCGGGGAACCTGCGGCCATCGCCTGGCGCGATCTGCTCGACCGCCTCGATGCGACCTGGCAGGTGCTACGACGGCTGGGCCTGGAGGCAGAGCTCACCGGTCCGGAACAGCTGACCCCAGCGGTTC
Organism: uncultured Actinomycetota bacterium; assembly: GCA_963848845.1. Lineage (GTDB taxonomy): Bacteria > Actinomycetota > Actinomycetes > Propionibacteriales > Propionibacteriaceae > Propionicimonas. The sequence goes on along the minus strand of CAWKFH010000009.1, from coordinate 313,921 downwards.
GGGCGGTCCTGCGGCCGCGGGAGAACCTCGACCGACTGGCCGGCGGACTGCCGGTGGCGCAGCTGACCGAGCTCGTGCTCGATGTCGCCGCCAGGCTCGGGCAGGACCCGAGACAGCTTCCCGGCTGGCACGCCTTCCGGCTCAGCGTCGAACGCACCTTCGGTCGCTGGCAGGTCGTTGCGACCGACGGCACCCCGCAGCCGGCGACCGTCCTGGTCCGGCTGCTGGTCGAGCGGCTGGCCACCCGGGGGGTGGCGATCCGCACCGGGATCGAGGTGCTGAGCATCCGCAGGGGTGATCCCGGCCCGCGGGTGGTCACGACCGAGGGCCGGATCGACTTCGCCGCGGTGATCAGTACCCTCAGCCCGACCGGTCATGCCGGGCTGACCCGGGACCGGCATGACCTCCGGGTCGCACACCAGGTGCGGCCGGCTCCAGCCGAAGGGCCCCGCTGGGCCTCCTGGCGCACCCTGCTTGAATTGCCGCGGCTGCAGACCGCTGTGCCCGGCGTACTCGCGGCCTCGGCCTGGTCGCCGGGCGGGCCCGACCCCTGGGCCCAGTTGCTCACCGGGGCCCTGGCCACCTACCGGGTGCACGCCGACCTGACCGGGGAGGACATTCGGCCCACCAACAAGGACCACCGGCCCGGCGGTGCGCGACGCCGACCCTGACCCCAGCGGATCAGGCCAGGACGGTCATCTCCACCTCGACGAACAGGTCGGAGGCCTGCGAGCCGGAGAAGACCCCCTTCAGCGGGGTCACGTCGAAGTAGTCGCGGCCGACGCCCACCTCGACATGGAAGTCGCCAGGGGATGTGTTGTTCGTCGGGTCCAGGCCCACCCAGGCTCCGTCCCAGTACTGGAGCCAGGCGTGCGACTCCCCCGTCGTGGCCTCGCCGACCACCGGTTCGGCAGCGGGCATCACGTACCCGGAGACGTAGCGGGTGGGAATGCCGACGGTGCGCAGGGCGCCGACGCCGAGGTGCACCAGGTCCTGGCAGACGCCTGCGCCGGCCTCCCAGACCGCGGTCGCGCGGGTGCTGACCTCGGTGGAACCCGGCACATAGGCCACCCGGTCGAGGATCCGGCGGATGATCGCATTGACGGCCTCCACCGGGCGTTCGGCCTTCCTGGCCGCGTCCTGGGCGATCCGCCGCAGTTCGGTTCCGGGGTCGACGTGGCCGGTGATGCCGAGGTACTCGACCTGCTGGTCGCACAGCATGGGATCACGCAGGTCCTCCCAGCTGACGCCCGGGCCAACGCTCAGCCGGTCGCCGACGTCAACGGTGCTGGTGGCCACGACGTCCAGCCGGTTGTGCGGCTCGGCGATCTCGAAGGCGGTCACCGGGGTACCCCAGTAGTCAACGAAGGAGTGCGACCACGCCACCGGGGTGATGTCCAGGCGGGTGGCAAGGACGAACTGTTCCCGGGTGGCCCGCGGGGTCATCCTCGCCTCGTTGTGGGAAGCACTGATCAGGCCACGGTACCGATAGCCGGTGCGGTGGACGACGCGTAGCTGTCGGCCCATCAGTTACCCCCACTCCAGGTGGCCGCGGTCGCTCCGGTGAAGTAGCGCGTGGTCACCGCCTCGCTGACCAGGTTGCAGGTCCGCTGCAGGTCGGTCATCCGTTGCGGCAGGTCCTCCAGCATCCGGCCCGGCGCGCGGTACTCCAGCGCTGCCCGAGCAGTGCCCAGCAGCCGCTGGGCCTCGTCGTCGAACCCGACCCGGCGGCCACCGGCGAGCGCGAGGTCGGCCAGCGAGCTCTCGGCGGACCGGAGGCTGTGCACCACCGATCGGGGGAAGAGCCGATCCAGCAGCAGGAACTCCGCAGCGTCCTTGTCCGTGGTCACCCCGCCGTAGGTGCGGACGAAGGCGTGATGGGCACCGCAGCCGCGCAACACGTTGTTCCAGGCGCTCTGCGTGCCCGAGGTCAGATGGGCGGTGGAGATCAGGCGGGCGGTCATGTCCACCCGTTCGAGGCTGCGGCCGAGGGTGAGGAAGTGCCAGCCCTCGTCGTGGCTCATCGTCTGGTCGGCGGTGCCGGAGATGACCGCGCACCGCTCCCGCACGTGCCGGAACGCCGAGGCTGGACGCATCCGCTGCAGACGGGTACCCCTGACCGAGTTCCAGGTGGTGTTGATCGCCTCCCACATCTCGATCGAGACGGTCTCCCGGGCCCGTCGCGCCGCTTCCCGTGCGCCGCTGAGCGCCGCAGCGATCGAGCAGACCGAGGTGGGGTCGTAGCAGAGGGCGCGCAGCACCTCGGTGCTGTCGGCGACCTCGGTGGCCGGTGCGCCCATCACGGCCAGCAGCGACAGTGCAGCGTCGTCCTGGTCCACCGAGGGATCATCCAGCAGCAACTGCAGGTGCACCTCGACGATCCGGGTGGTGTTCTCTGCCCGCTCCAGGTAGCGCCCGATCCAGAACAGGGACTCGGCGATCCGGCTCAGCACGGCGCACCACCGATTCGGCCCTGCTGCTGTTGCTGGGCCTGCTGCTGCTGCACCTTCTCCTCGCCGAGCTCACCCAGCGGCACCGGGGTCACCGCCTCCCGGGGCCTTCGCCGCCGCCGCTTCCCGCGGACGCCGTCCCGCGCCAGCACCCAGGTGTCCTTCGAGCCGCCACCCTGGCTGGAGTTCACGATCAGCTCGCCCTCGGGCAGGGCGACCCGGGTGAGCCCGCCGGGCAGCACGTACACCTCGTCGCCGGAGTTCACAGCGAACGGCCGCAGGTCCACATGCCGGGGCACCATCTTGCCGTCGATCATTGTCGGGACGGTTGACAACTGGACCACCGGCTGGGCGATCCAGCCGCGGGGATCCTTCACGATCCGGGCGCGCAGCGTGTCCAGTTGCTTCCTGGTCGCCCGCGGCCCGATCACGATGCCCTTGCCGCCGGAGCCGTCCACGGGCTTGAGCACGAGTTCGGCCAGCCGGTCGAGCACCTCCTCGCGGTGGGCCGGGTCTTCCAGCCGCCAGGTGTCGACGCTGGCCAGCAACGGGTCTTCGGCAAGGTAGTAGCGGATCAGTTCTGGGATGTAGGTGTAGACCAGCTTGTCGTCGGCCACCCCGTTACCGATCGCGTTGGCGAGGGTGACGTTGCCGGCCCGGGCCGCCGTGATCAGCCCGGCGCAGCCGAGCATCGAGTCGGAGCGGAACTGGGCCGGGTCGAGGAACTCGTCGTCCACCCGCCGGTAGATGACGTGCACCGGCTTCAGTCCCTGCGTGGTGCGGATCGAGACCCGCCCGTTGTGACAGAGCAGGTCGCGGCCCTCGACCAGCTCCACCCCCATCATCCGGGCCAGCAGCGCGTGCTCGAAGTAGGCCGAGTTGAACACGCCAGGGGTGAGCACCACGACGGTGGGGTCGCTGACGCCGCTCGGTGCCGCCGCCCGCAATGCTGCCAGCAGGTGCAGCGGGTAGCCCTCCACCGGACGGATCCGGTGCCGGCTGGTCACCTCCGGCAGTGCTGAGAACATCGCCCGCCGGTTGGTCATCACGTAGGAGACGCCGGACGGCACCCTGACGTTGTCCTCGAGGACCCGGAACCGGCCCACCTCGTCGCGCACCAGGTCGATCCCGGCGACATGGCAGCGGACGCCGTTGGGTGGCCGGACGCCGGCCATCACCCGGTGGTAGTGCGGGGAGCTGACGACGACCTTGCGCGGGATCACGTGGTCCCGGAACACCCGGCCCTCGCCGTAGACGTCGGCGAGGAAGGCCTCGAGTGCGCGCACCCGTTGGGTAACGCCGGCCTCCACCTCGGCCCACTCGTCGGCAAGGAGCACCCTCGGGACGATGTCCAGCGGGAACGGCCGTTCCTCACCGCCGACGTCGAAGGTGACTCCCTGGTCGAGGTAGGTCGACTTCAGGTACTCGGCGCGAGCCCTGACCTCGTCGCCGTCCAGCTTCGCGAGTTGCCGCAACACCGAGCCGTACGCCACTCGCACGCCTTCGGCCCCAACCACCTCGTCGAAGGCTTTCGGGGTGCCGGCGTAGTCACGGAACAGCAGGCTCACCTGCCTCAGGTTAGGCTCCCCTTGTTTCAGTCAGGTGTCGTCTTGCCAATGGAATTCGGGCCTGCGGGCTAGCGCTCGCGCCGCGCTCCGCTGCCGCGCCCGGTCCCGGCTTCGGGCGCCGCCTTGCCCCAGGCCCCCTGGCCGAGCTGCGCCCTCGCCTTCGTCGAACCCCGGCCACGGCCGAACGACGGGCCGCGACCGCGGCCGGGCACGTGCTTGGGCCGCTTTGGCTCGAACCGCCGGTCGACCACCGGCTCGGGAAGGTAGGCCTGCGCCGGGGCGAGTTCGCCGCGGACCTCTGCGATCAGCTCGCTGCCGGGAGCCACCACCTCGCGGCGCGCGTTGCCGATACCGGCGGCGGCCATCATGGCCTTCACCTTGCGGTTCTGGTCCTGCTGGCAGAGGGTGACCACGATGCCGGTGGCCCCGGCCCGGGCCGTCCGTCCGGAACGGTGCAGGAAGGCCTTGGCCTCGGCCGGCGGATCGGAGTGGACCACCAGGGCAATGTCGTCGACGTGGATGCCCCGGGCGGCGATGTCGGTGGCGACGAGCACCCGCACCTTGCCGGTGGAGAAGGCGGTGAGGTTGCGCTGGCGGACCCCCTGGCTGAGGTTGCCGTGCAGCTCCGTCGCCGGCACCCCTGCGCGGGTCAGGTCGCTGGCCAGCCGGGTGGCGCCGTGCTTGGTGCGGGCGAAGACCAGACTGCGACCGGCACCGCCGAGCAGGTCGACCAGCACCTTGTGCCGGTTCTCCCTTGTCACGAGGAAGACCAGGTGTTCGGCCGGACGCTCCCGCGGCGGCTCGACGGCATGCGTCACCGGCTTGTCCAGGTACTGCCTGACCAGCTTGTCGACGTCACCGTCAAGGGTGGCGGAGAACAGCAGCCGTTGCCCCGGCGGCGTGAGGTCGAGCAGCCGGCGGACGGGCGGGAGGAAGCCCATGTCGGCCATCAGGTCGGCCTCGTCGAGCACCGTCACCTTCACCTCCGACAGGTCGCAGGCGCGCCGTTCGATCAGGTCCTCCAGCCGGCCGGGCGTGGCGATCACGATGTCCACGCCGGCGGCGAGCTGCTTCAACTGGCCCGGGTAGCCGACCCCGCCGTAGACCGTCATGGTGCGCAACCCGGCGGCCTTGGCCAGGAAGTGCACCGTCCGTTCCACCTGCACGGCCAGTTCGCGGGTGGGTACGAGCACGAGCCCGGCGGGCCGGCCGCGGCGCCGACTCCGGCCGTCGGCGGCCAGTCGGGTGACCAGCGGCAGGGCGAACGCCACGGTCTTGCCGGAACCGGTGGGCCCGCGACCGAGCACGTCGCGCCCAGCAAGGGAATCGGGCAGCGTCGCTGACTGGATCCCGAAGGGTTCGACGATGCCGTGGCGGACAAGGACGCTGACGAGCGCAGTGGGCAGGCCGAAATCGGCGAAAGTCGACAAGGGGTTCCTCAGGAAGGTGAAGAACCGATTCTAACAGCCGGACCGATCCCGGCCTCTGACGGGCCGGTTGCGCTCAGCCGCGGTAGCGCGCCTTCGTCGGCCGTTCGCCGTCGGTCACCGGCTGGTTGCCGAAGCGGCTGAGTTCGATCAGCTTGCCGGAGATCCGGGTGCTCTGCAGCGCCTCCCATGAGCCGGCCGGCAGTTTCGCCGGCAACTCCACAAGGGAGTGGTCGATCCGGATGTCGATGTGGCCGAAGTCATCGCGGCCGAGACCGCCCTCGTTGGCCAGCGCTCCGACGATCTGTCGCGGCTCCACCCGGTGCCGGCGGCCGACCGAGATCCGGTAGGTGGCCAGCTCGACCTGGCCGCGCGAGCGGGGCTCCCGCCGTTCCCGTGAATCCCGGGCACCGCGCTCCGGGCGCTCCCGCTCAATCCGCGGCAGCTTCTCCGGACGGTCCTCCAGCAGCAGCGGTACGTCGCCCTGCAGCACGATCGCGAGGGCAGCAGCGACGTCCACCTCTGGCACGTCGTGCTCCCGCACGTAGTGGGCGACGATGTCGCGGAAGGTGTCGACCGAGTCCGATTCCAGCGCTGCGGTGATGGAACTGTCGAACTTGGTCAGCCGGTTGCTGTTCACGTCGTCGATGGTCGGCAGCGGCATCAGGGTGAGTTCCTGCCGGGTGGCCTTCTCGATCAGGCGCAGCAGGTAGAACTCCTTCGGCGTGATGAAGGAGATCGCGTCACCGGTGCGTCCGGCCCGGCCGGTTCGGCCGATCCGGTGCACATAGGATTCGGTGTCGGTGGGGATGTCGTAGTTCACCACATGGCTGATCCGGTCGACGTCGAGGCCGCGAGCCGCCACGTCCGTAGCCACCAGGATGTCCAGCTTGCCGGCCTTAAGCTGGTTGACGATCCGCTCGCGCTGGGCCTGGACGATGTCCCCGTTCAGCGCGGTGGCAGCGAACCCGCGGGCCCGCAGCCGCTCGGCGAGTTGCTCGGTTGCCTGCTTGGTTCGGGCGAAGATGAGCATCGCCTCGAAGTTCTCCACCTCGAGGATCCGGGTGAGCGCGTCCAGCTTCTGTGCCGGGGCAACCCGCAGGTAGCGCTGGGTGGTGGCCGCGACGGTGGTGGTCTTGGTCTTGATGGTGATCTCGACCGGGTCAACCAGGTAGCGCTTGGCGATCTTGCGGATCTGGGTCGGCATGGTCGCCGAGAACAGCGCGACCTGCTTGTCCTCGGGCGTGCCGGAAAGGATGGTCTCGACATCCTCGGCGAAGCCCATCTTGAGCATTTCGTCGGCCTCGTCCAGAACCAGGAACCGGATCTGGCTGAGGTCGAGGGTGCCCTTCTCCAGATGGTCCATGATCCGCCCGGGGGTACCGACCACGACCTGGACGCCGCGGCGCAGCGCGCTCAGCTGGACGCCGTAGCCCTGGCCGCCGTACACCGGGAGCACGTGCAGCCCGGCCAGGTGCGAGCCGTAGCTGGCGAACGCCTCGCAGACCTGGATCGCAAGTTCCCTTGTCGGGCAGAGCACAAGTGCCTGGGGTGCCTTCTGGGACTGGTCGAGCCGGGACAGGATCGGCAGCGCGAAGGCTGCGGTCTTGCCGGTGCCGGTCTGGGCCCGGCCGACCACGTGCCGGCCCTCGAGCAGCGGCGGGATGGTGGCGGCCTGGATCGCGGTGGGTGCCTCGTAGCCGAGATCGCGCACCGCCTTCAACACCCGGTCGTCGATTCCGAGTTCGTTGAAACGGGGGATTGGGGATTCTTCCTGGGGCTGCTCCACCTGCGAAGTCTAAGTGATGCGGGCAGTCGGGTCGCACCGGCAGGGGTCAGGCGAACCTGCGCCCGGGCGCGGTGCTGATCACCATCGTGCCGGCGAGCCGGTCGTAGATGGTGCGACCGTTGCCGGTCAGCAGGGACACGAGGTAGGCGACCGGGACGGCCATCGACAAGATGGCGCCGATCTGAGCGTCGATCCCGCCCCCGTTGGCCAACGTGATCGCGGCCACGTGCCCAAGGGACCACGGCACCCCGAGTTTCAGCAGGTTGCGCAGCAACGAGCGTGGCCAGGACAGCCGCTCCCCGCCCGGGTCCACCCTGACCCGCAGGCCGAGCTTCAGCTTGCCAGGGGTCGCTTCGAACCGTCCGCATTCCAGCACGGTCAGCGCGATGGTGACCGGCAACACAACCAGCGCCAACCCGACCAGGTTCAGCGTCAGCGGAGCGAGCCCAGCAGTCTGCCCGGTGAGGTACAGCGGCACCCCGACGGCGGCGACAAGGAGCACCCAGGCCAGCATCAGCCCAAGGTCGATGAGGCCGGCCAGAAGGCGTTGGCGCGGGGTGCTGGTCACCACAGCAGGTTAGACGACACGGGCTTGGGGGCTGCGGAGGCGCCCGGCTGCGGTTATCCTTCCGCGATGTCCGATTTCCAGATCGTCGAGGCCAGGCCGAGTTCCGACTGGGTCTATGACCAGCTGCACGCGCTCGAAGTCGCGATCACCGAGGAACTGCTCGGTGAGGACCAGTCGGTCTCCGCGGACTGGTCCCGGGCGGCCTACGCCGACGAGAGGACCGCCCGGCGGGTGCTGCTGCTCGCCCTGCCCGGGTCGGCTCCGGTGGCCGGCACACCGGGACGATTCGGCCTGCCGGAAGCTCCCGAGGAGCCGGTTGAGCCGCTCGGCTCCGTTGAGTTCGCGCTGCCCAGCCTGGACAACCTGCACCTCGCGGACGACACCTGGGTGCAGGTGCGGGCCAAGGCCCGCCGCCAGGGCGTCGGCACAGCACTGTGGCGCGAAGTGGTACGGATCGCCGGGGCGGAGGGCCGGGACACGATCATCGCCTGGACCCACCACCTTGCCGGCGCGGCCAGCGAGCCGGATCGCGTGCTGCCGCCCACCGGTTTCGGCCACCTGCCCGTGGACCGGGCCACCAGGTTCGCCCGGGCGCTCGGCCTGTCCCTTGCCCAGGTGGAGCGGGAGTCCCGACTGCAGCTACCGGTGGATCCGCAACTGCTTTCCGGGCTGCGCGCAGAGGCCGAGCAGCGGGCCCTACCGGCCTACGAGGTGGTGTCGTGGGTCGGACCCACGCCGGCGGAGCACCTGGATCGGGTGGCTGAGCTGAACCGGGCGCTTTCCACCGACGCCCCGACCGGCGACCTGGACTTCGGCGAGGAGGCGTGGGACGCCGACCGGGTCCGGCACTCCGACGAGCGCGCCCACATCACCGGGCACTCGTTGACAACGCTGGCGATCCACTCCACCACCGGCTCGGCGGCCGGCCTGACCCTGATCCACGTCCACCACGCCCATCCCCACCGGCCCGAACAGTGGAACACCGTGGTGGCCGGGGCCCATCGCGGGCACCGACTCGGGCAGCTGATCAAGGTTGTCAACCTGCAACAGCTGGCCGGCTCCGACCCGCAGGCGCAGTACCTCGAGACCTGGAACGCCGGGGAGAACAACCACATGCTGGCGATCAACACCCGGATCGGCTTCCGCCTGCACTCGGTGCACGGCGCCTGGCAGGCACGGCTCGGGTCCTAGCTCAGACCGCCTCTGCGCCCTTCAGCAGGCCGAAAAGGACGGTGTTCACCGGCACCGGCACACCGGTCTCCGCGCCCAGCCGGATCATGGTCCCGGCGAAACTGTCGACTTCGCTCGGCCGCCCCGCCAGGGCGTCCTGGGCCATCGAGGTGTAGTTGTCGGGACCCAGCCCGTCCAGCACGTCGAGCCACCGGACCACATCCGCCTCCCCGAGCGCGATGCCGCGGGCGTTGGCGACGGCGATCACCTCCCGCTGGGCCGCGATCATCACGTCCCGGGCCGGCTGCCCGCGGGTCTGCAGCACCCGGTACGGCGCCCTGATGACGGCCGACACCTGGTTCACGCCGACGTTGATCATGAACTTCCACCACAGCTCGTGCAGCATGTCGGGGGGTACCAGGTGGTCGATGCCGGCGCGGTCGAGGATCCCGGCCAGCCACTGCACCCTCGCTGCGAGGGGGCCGGGATTGGCCGTTTCGCCGAAGATGATCCGCCCGAGCGAGGTATAGCGGACCTCCCGCCCGCTGCGGACGGCGTCGATCCCTACGCAGATCGCGTGCAGGACGGTGGCCTGCGGGAAGGCTGCAACCAGCAGCTGCTCGCTGTCGATGCCGTTGAGCAGGCTCAACAGGACGGTGCCGCTGGTCACCGATGGCCGCAGTTCCGCAATCGCCGCCTCCAGCTGGGGCTGCTTCACCGCGACGATGACCAGCTCCGCCGGCTGGTCGTCGGTCAGCAACGGGAAGTCGTAGCGGCGTCCGTTCACGACCGTCGGCTGGTCGCGGTACCGGGCCAGTCGCTCGGCATCGGCGACCACCCGCAGGTCAGCACCGGCGTCGACGAGACGGCTGGCGTACGCGGCCCCGACCGCACCGAGGCCGACCAGGTGGATCCGCGGCATCTAGTCCCCCAGCGGGCCGAACTTGACGCCGCGGGCTGCCAGTTCGGCCTCTCCGCCGTCCTCTGCTGTCAGCACCCACACGCCGGCCGGGGTCAGGGCGATCGTGTGCTCCCAGTGGGCGGCCAGCGAGCCGTCCCTCGTGACCACCGTCCACTCGTCGTCGAGGGTGGCAGCGTTCGCCGACCCGATGGTCACCATCGGCTCGATGGCCAGGCACATGCCCTTGACCAGCAGTCCGCCGCGTCCGGGACGGCCGAGGTTCGGCACGTCCGGTGGCTGATGCATCTCGGTGCCGATCCCGTGCCCGGTGTACTCGGCGACGATGCCGTACCCGGCCTTCCGGGAACGCACCGATGTCTCCACAGCATGCCCGATGTCACCGAGGTGGCCGCCGATCCGGGCTGCGGCGATGCCGGCCCACATGGCCTGCCGGGTGGTCTCGCTGAGCGTTGTGGCAGCTTCCGGCAACTCGCCGACGCCAAAGGTGATCGCGGAGTCGCCGTGCCAGCCGTCCTTCGAGACCCCGAAGTCGACGCTGACCAGGTCGCCGTCGACCAGTACCCGGTCGCCGGGGATCCCGTGGACGATCACCGAATTCACCGAGATGCAGGTGACCGCAGGGAACGGTGGCAGCCCGAAGCCTGCGCCGTAGCCGAGGAAGGACGATGTGGCGCCTGCGGCAGCGATGTGTTCGCGGGCGACTGCGTCCAGTTCTGCGGTGGTGTTGCCCGGGCGGGCAGCGTCCCGCACCGCGGCAAGGGTGCGGCCGACCACCAGTCCGGCGACCCGCATGCTGCGGATCTGGTCAATGGACTTGAGCTCGATCCCTGTCCGGCGACGCATCCTCAGCCGAGCTTGGCGTCCAGCGCCGAGGTGATCCGGCCGGAGACCTCTTCGATGCTGCCGATGCCGTCCACCTCGACCAACAGGCCGCTGTCGCGGTAGGTGGCCAGCAGCGGGTCGGTCGCCTCGGTGTAGATGACCATCCTGGCGCGGATGGTGTCGGCGTTGTCGTCCTCGCGGCCCTCGAGCTCGGCCCGCTTCAGCAGCCGGTCGACCAGCACGTCGGTTTCGGCGACCAGCGAGATGACGGCGTCGAGGCGTTGTCCGGTCCGCTCGAGCACCTTGTCGAGCGCGATGACCTGGCCTTCGGTGCGCGGGTAGCCGTCCAGCAGCCACCCGCCGGCGGCATCGTCGTGGGTCAGGCGGTCGGCGACGATCGCGTTGGTGATCTCGTCGGGCACATAGCCGCCCGCGGCCATGATCCGGGAGACCTCAACACCGAGCGGGGTCCGCTCCTTGACGTTGGCCCGGAAGATGTCGCCGGTGGAAATCGCCGGAATGCCGTAGTGGGCGGCGATGCCCACTGCCTGGGTTCCCTTGCCTACGCCGGGGGGGCCCATGATCAGCAGTCTCATCTGAGGAATCCTTCGTAGTTTCGTTGTTGTAGCTGGCTTTGGATCTGCTTGACGGTATCCAGCCCGACCCCGACGATGATCAGGATCGAAGTGCCGCCGAAGGGGAACTCGTTCTGGGTACCCAGCAGGAGGAAGGCGATCGCCGGGATCAGGGCGACGATGCCAAGGTAGATCGACCCCGGCGCGGTCAGCCGCGAGAGGACGTGCGCGAGGTAGCGCTCGGTGGGGCCGCCGGCCCGCACTCCGGGAATGAAGCCGCCGTACTTCTTCATGTTGTCGCTGACCTCGACCGGGTCGAAGGTGATCGAGACGTAGAAGTAGGCGAAGAAGATGACCAGGGCGAAGAAGACCAGGTTGTAGACCCCGCTGCCGTTGGCCAGGTTGGTGGCGATCCAGTTGGAGACCTGGTTGGGGTTCTCCGCCGTTCCGGGCTGGAACTGGGCGTACAGCACCGGCAGGTACAGCATCGAGGACGCGAAGATGACCGGGATGACGCCGGCCTGGTTGACCTTGATCGGGATGTACGTGCTGGTGCCACCGAGCAGTCTGCGGCCAACCATCCGCTTGGCGTACTGGACCGGGATCCGCCGCTGCGCCTGCTCCATGAAGATGACACCGAGCATCACAGCCAGGCCGATGACCAGCACGACGGCGAACACGAACCAGCCCTGCGCGCCTTCGCGGGCCTCCTTGATCGCCCACAGCGATGCCGGGAATTGGGCCGCGATCTGGGTGAAGATCATCACCGACATGCCGTTGCCGACGCCGCGGTCGGTGATCAGTTCACCGAGCCACATGATCACGCCGGTACCGGCAGTCATGGTGAGGATCATCGTGATGATCGGGAAGACGCCCTTGTCGTAGACCAGGTCGAGCGAGCAGCCCTGGAACAGCTGGCCGTTGATGGCCAGCGTCACGAAGGCGGTCGAGTTCAGCACGGCAAGGACGAGGGTCAGGTAACGGGTGTACTGGGTGATCTTCGCTGTGCCGGAGGCACCCTCCTTCTTCAGCGCTTCCAGCCGCGGGATGACCACGGTGAGCAGCTGCAGGATGATGCTCGCGGTGATGTAGGGCATGATCCCCAGCGCGAAGATCGCCAGCTGTAGCAGCGCACCGCCGGAGAACAGCTGGATCATCTGGTACAGGCCGGCGGCGTCACCGGAGGTGGCCTGCGCCCGGCACTGGTTGACGTTGACGATGTTGACGTTCGGGGTCGGGATCACCGAACCCAGCCGGAAGACCGCCAGGATGCCCAGCGTGAACAGGATCTTCTTGCGCAGGTCAGGCGTCCGTAGCGCATTCGCGAAGGCGGAAAGCATGAAGAGGACCTACTCCTTACTCTGCGTCGGAACTGTAAGTCCACAGCCCCGGAAGTCACCACGGCACCGAGCCCGGACAACCCGGCAAACTCTATCAAGGCGGGCCCGAGAAACCCGCATCGAGCCCCGGATCAGGCCCAATGACGAAGGCCCCCGGCGATCGCCGGGGGCCTTCAACAACCAGCTGGGTGAGCTCAGAGCTTGGTGACGCTGCCGCCGGCCTTCTCGATCTTGGCCTTCGCGGACGCCGAGAACGCGTGCGCGCTGACCGTCACGGCGACGGTGAGTTCACCGTTGCCGAGGATCTTGACCAGTTCGCCCTCGCGCACTGCGCCCTTCGCAACCAGATCGGCGGGGGTAACCGCGCCGCCCTCGGGGAAGAGGTCGTCGAGCCGCGCAACGTTGACCACCTGGTACTCAACGCGGAACGGGTTGGTGAAGCCGCGAAGCTTCGGCAGCCGCATGTGCAGCGGCATCTGCCCGCCCTCGAAGTTCTCCGGGGTGTTCTTGCGTGCGCCGGTGCCCTTGGTGCCCCGGCCAGCGGTCTTGCCCTTGGAGCCCTGGCCGCGACCCACACGGGTCTTTGCGGTCTTGGCGCCCGGGGCCGGACGCAGGTGATGAACTTTCAGTGCCATGTCACTCGACCTCCTCGAAGGCGACCAGGTGGGGAATGGCAAGGACCATGCCCCGGATCTCCGGACGGTCCTCCTTCACCACGACGTCGCCGATGCGCTTCAGACCCAGCGAACGCAGGGTGTCGCGCTGATTCTGCTTACCACCGATCCCGGACCGGACCTGGGTGACCTTCAAACGTGCCATCAGTGCCGACCCTCCTCACGAGCCCGAAGGATCGCAGCAGGGGTGACTTCCTCGACCGTGAGCCCGCGGCGCTTGGCCACAGCCTCAGGGTCCTCGAGGCTCTTCAGCGCTGCCACCGTGGCATGCACCACGTTGATCGCGTTGTCCGAGCCAAGGGACTTGGCCAGCACATCGTGCACACCGGCGCACTCCAGCACGGCCCGGGCCGAGCCACCGGCGATGACGCCGGTACCCGGCGAAGCCGGACGCAGCATCACGACCCCGGCAGCCTTCTCGCCCTGCACCGGGTGGGGAATCGTCCCCTGGATCCGGGGCACGCGGAAGAAGCTCTTCTTGGCCTCCTCGACGCCCTTGGCGATTGCCGCGGGCACCTCCTTGGCCTTGCCGTAGCCAACGCCGACCATGCCGTCACCGTCGCCCACCACGACCAGCGCGGTGAAGCTGAACCGGCGACCACCCTTGACGACCTTGGCGACGCGGTTGATCGCGACGACCTTCTCCAGGTACTGGCTCTTTTCCTTATCGGCAGCCGAGTCACGTCCACGACGGTCATCGCGGCCGCGACGCTCACCACCACCACCGGCGGCGGAACCGGTACCGGCACCGCGGCGCTGCTGGGTTGTATTCATCGCTTTCTACCTTCCGCTATCCGTCAGAATCCGAGGCCGGCCTCGCGAGCGCTGTCAGCCAGCGCCGCGATCCGTCCGTGGTACTTGTTGCCGGCCCGGTCGAAGACAACATGCTCGACACCGGCCTTCTTGGCGCGTTCGGCGACGAGCTTGCCGACCTCCTTGGCCTTGGTGGACTTGTCGCCCGCCGCTGACCGAAGCTCCAGTGAGGACGCGGCTGCCAGCGTTACGCCGGCAGCATCGTCGACCACCTGGGCCTGGATGTGCCGGCTGGACCGGAACACCACCAGCCGAGGACGCTCGGAGGTACCGGCGATCTTCTTGCGACCACGCGCCTGGCGGCGCACCCGGGCAGCGGCCTTGTCGGCCATGCCCTTGTTCATCGAAAGTGAGATGGCCATCACTTACCCGCCTTTCCAACCTTGCGGCGAACCCGCTCGCCGGCGTAGCGCACACCCTTGCCCTTGTAGGGCTCCGGCTTGCGGATCTTGCGGATGTTGGCGGCAACTTCGCCCACAGCCTGCTTGTCGATTCCGTAGACGGTGAACTTGGTGTTGCTCTCCACCGAGAAGGTGATGCCGGCCGGGGCGTTGACGACCACCGGATGGGAGAAGCCGAGGTTGAACTCCAGCTGCTCGGGACCCTTGAAGATGACCCGGTAGCCGACGCCCACGATTTCGAGCTTCTTCTCATAGCCAGTGGTGACGCCGACGACCATGTTGGACACCAGGGTCCGGGTCAGGCCGTGCAACGAGCGACTGGCGCGTTCGTCGTCGGGACGGGTGACCTCAAGCTGGCCCTCGTCGTTACGCGCTACCTTGATCGGCTCCGCGACGGTGTGCTGCAACGAGCCCTTCGGGCCCTTCACCGCAACCGTCTGGCCGTCGAGGTTGATTTCGACTCCGGCCGGAATGGCGATCGGAAGCCTGCCAATTCGTGACATCTATTCAGCTCCTTTCGCTCACCAGACGTAGGCGAGGACTTCTCCGCCAACGCTTCGAGAGTTGGCCTCTTTGTCGGTCAACAGACCCTGAGAGGTGGAAATGATGGCGATACCCATCCCGCCCAGCACCTTGGGCAGCCCGGTCGCCTTGGCGTAGACGCGCAGGCCCGGCTTCGAGATCCGCCGGACCCCGGCGAGCGAGCGCTCGCGGTTCTGGCCGTACTTGAGCGTGAGCCTGAGGGTCTTGCCTACTTCGTCGGCACTCGGTTCGAGAACCTCGAAGCCACCGATGTAGCCCTGGGCCTTGAGGATCTCGGCGATGCCAACCTTGATCTTGCTGTGGGGCATGCTCGTCGTCTCGTGGTACGCCTGATTGGCGTTCCGCAAACGGGTCAGCATGTCCGCGATCGGATCGGTCATGGTCATGACTTGTGGTGCCTCTTTCTCGCCACGGTTTCCGCGCTCTCGCGGACCTTCAGCGGGTTGTGTTGGGTCGAGGTGTTGCTCACCAGGAGGACTTGGTGACGCCGGGCAGTTCACCCTTGTGGGCGAGTTCCCGGACGCAGATCCGGCAAAGGCCGAACTTGCGGAACACGGCCTTCGGCCGGCCGCACTTGGTGCAGCGGGTGTAGGCGCGAACGGCGAACTTGGGCTTGCGAGCCTGCTTCACCTTCAGGGCGGTCTTAGCCATGGCTGATCAGCTCACTTCTTCTTCTTGCCGGCCATTGCCGGACGCTTCTTCTTGATGACTCTGGCGGGCTCGTCGGCCTGGGCCTTGAACGGGAAGCCGAGCGCCTTCAGCAGCGCGCGACCCTCCTCATCGTTGGCCGCCGTGGTCACGAACGTGATGTCCATGCCGCGCAGCTTGTCGATGCGGTCCTGGTCGATCTCGTGGAACATCACCTGCTCGGTCAGGCCGAAGGTGTAGTTCCCCTTGCCGTCGAACTGCTTGGCGGAAAGGCCGCGGAAGTCGCGGATCCGGGGCAGGGCCAGGGTCAGCAGCCGGTCGGCGAACTCCCACATCCGGTCCCCGCGAAGGGTGACGTGGCAGCCGATCGGCATGCCCTCGCGCAGCTTGAACTGCGCGATGGACTTGCGGGCCTTGGTGACGGTCGGCTTCTGGCCGGTGATCGCGGTGAGGTCGCGCACGGCGGAGTCGATCACCTTGGAGTCCCGGGCTGCCTCGCCGACGCCCATGTTCACCACGATCTTGGTGAGACCGGGGATCTGCATGACGTTCTCGTAGCTGAACTCCGTGTTCAGGGCAGGCGCGATCTCGGAGCGGTACTTCTCCTTGAGGCGCGGGGTGACCTTGGTCGCAGTCGCGGCCATCAGATTTCCTTCCCGGTCTTGCGGGCAATCCGCACGCTGCGCTCGGCGGTGTACTCGGTACCGTCGGGGCGGCGCTTGGACACCTCCTGGCGTTCGTGGCCGACGCGGGTGACCACGTCCTTGCCGTCCACCTTGACCACGAGCTGCACGTTGGAAACGTCGATCGGGGCTTCGGTGGTGATGATCCCGGAAGCGTTGTTCTGCCGGGTCTGGGTGTTCTGGGTTTCACGCTTGTGCTTCTTGACCAGGTTCACGCCCTGGACGATCACGCGGCCGGCCTTCGGGTCGACGGAGATGATCTCCCCGATCCGTCCCTTGTCCTTGCCTGCGATGACCTTGACGCGGTCACCCTTCTTGACATGCAGCGAATTCGCCATGCTCACAACACCTCCGGCGCGAGCGAGATGATCCGCATGTACTTCTTCTCGCGCAGCTCACGGCCGACCGGACCGAAGATGCGGGTGCCGCGGGGCTCCCCGTCGTTCTTCAGCAGCACGGCGGCGTTCTCATCGAACTTGATGTAGGAACCGTCGGGACGACGGGTCTCCTTCACCGTACGGACGATGACCGCCTTGACGACCTCGCCCTTCTTCACGGCGCCACCGGGGATGGCGTCCTTGACCGTCGCGACGATCTTGTCCCCGAGGCCGGCGTAGCGACGCTTGGAGCCACCGAGCACGCGGATGCAAAGGAGTTCCTTCGCACCGGTGTTGTCGGCGACCTTCAGTCGCGATTCCTGCTGGATCATCTGCAATATCTCCTGGTCACTTGGCCTTCTCGAGGACCTCGACCAGGCGCCACCGCTTGGTGGCAGAGCTGGGTCGAGTCTCCATCACCCGAACGCGGTCACCGACGCCGGCCTCATTGGCCTCGTCATGCGCCTTCAGTCGCTCGGACTTCGTCATGACCTTGCCGTAGAGCGGGTGCTTGACCCGCTGCTCGACGGCCACGACGACGGTCTTGTCCATCTTGTCGGACACGACAACGCCCTCGCGGACCTTGCGCGCACCGCGCTTCTCGTCGTTCTCGCTCATCAGACTCACTTGTCCTCATCAGGGTCGGGCACGATGCCGAGGTTGCGTTCCTGGATCACCGTGTAGATGCGGGCGATGTCCTTGCGGGCCTCGCGCAGCCGGCCGTGGGTTTCGAGCTGACCGGTGGCAGCGGCGAACCGCAGCCCGAACAGCTCTTCCTTCAGTTCAACAACCTTGGCGTTGAGCTCCTCGCGGCTGAGGCCGCGCAGCTCGTGATGCCGTGATGGTCGTGGATCGCCATCAGATCTCACCTGCTTCCCGCTTGATGAAGCGAGCCTTGAACGGCAGCTTGTGGATGGCAAGGCGCATGGCCTCGCGGGCCGTGTCCTCGTCGACGCCGGACAGCTCGAAGAGAATCCGTCCGGGCTTGATGTTGGCGATCCACCATTCCGGGGAACCCTTGCCGGAACCCATGCGGGTCTCGGCCGGCTTCTTGGTCAGCGGACGGTCGGGGTAGACGTTGATCCACACCTTGCCGCCGCGCTTGATGTGGCGGGTCATGGCGATACGGGCGCTCTCGATCTGGCGGTTCGTCAGGTACGAGCCCTCCAGCGCCTGGATGCCGAAGTCGCCGAAGGCCAGCTTGGTGCCGCCCTTGGCAGCACCGGTCCGGTTCGGGTGGTGCTGCTTCCGGTGCTTGAGTCTGCGGGGAATCAACATGGTCAGGCTCCTACGTTCTCGACTGCCTCGGGCGCAGCTGCGCTCTGCCCAGCTGCGTCGGGGGCGACACCCTCTGCGCGACGGCGTCCGCCACGCTCGGGACGATCACCGCGACCGGCACCGGCTCCGGCGCCATCGCGACGGGGCCCACCACGGGCCGGACGACGCTGGCCGCCAGCCGACTGGCGGGCCGCCTTCTGGGCTGCGCGCTCGGCGCGGTTGCCGGAGACGTCGCCCTTGTAGATCCAGACCTTCACGCCGATGCGGCCGAAGGTGGTGCGGGCCTCGTAGAAGCCGTAGTCGATGTCCGCCCTCAGGGTGTGCAGCGGCACGCGACCCTCACGGTAGAACTCCGACCGGCTCATCTCGGCGCCGCCGAGACGGCCTGAGCACTGGATCCGGATGCCGAGGGCTCCGGCGCGCATTGCGCTCTGCTGTGCCTTGCGCATCGCGCGGCGGAAGGCCACGCGGGCGCCGAGCTGCTCGGCGACTCCCTGGGCGACCAGCTGGGCGTCGGTCTCGGGGTTCTTGACCTCGAGGATGTTCAGCTGGACCTGCTTGCCGGAGAGCTTCTCCAGCTCGGCACGGACGCGCTCGGCCTCGGCACCGTTGCGGCCGATGACGATGCCCGGACGCGCTGCGTACAGGAAGATGGTCACCCGCTCGCTGCGGCGCTCGATCTCCACGCTGGAGATGCCGGCCCGTTCCAGGCTCTTGGCCAGGAACCGACGGATCTTGACATCCTCGGCCACCAGGTCGGCATAGTTCTTGTCCGCGTACCAACGGGTCTTGTGATCCGTGGTGATCCCGAGGCGGAAGCCATGGGGGTTGATTTTCTGGCCCATACTCAGGCTCCCTTCTCGCTCTTCGGTTCAACTACGACGGTGATGTGGCTGGCGCGCTTCAGGATGCGGCTGGCAGAACCCTTTGCGCGCGGACGGATCCGGCGAAGGGTCATGCCCTCATCCACGAAGGCTGCCGAGACGAACAGCTCCTCAGCCCGGAGGCCTTCGGTGCTCTCGGCATTGGCGGTCGCGCTGGCGACCACCTTGTAGACCGGCTCGGAAGCTGCCTGGGGGGCGAACTTGAGCACGTTCAGGGCATCGGTGACGGGCAGGCCGCGGACCAGGTCGACGACGCGACGGACCTTCAGCGGAGACATCCGGACGTGACGCGCGATCGCGTACGAGCCAGGACGATCCCCGAGCAGGGCTGCGCGACGGGTGGGTCGCTCGTTTTTGCTCATGATGTGAATCAGTTCCTCTTCTCGCCCGCCTAGCGGCGGCGTGCCTTCTTGTCGTCCTTCACGTGCCCGCGGTAGGTGCGGGTCGGGGCGAACTCGCCCAGCTTGTGGCCGATCATCGAGTCGGTCACGAATACCGGCACATGCTTGCGGCCGTCGTGCACCGCGATCGTGTGACCGATCATGTCCGGGATGATCATTGAGCGCCGGGACCAGGTCTTGATGACCTGCTTGGTGCCCTTCTCGTTCTGCACGTCGACCTTCTTGGCGAGATGGTCATCGACGAAGGGACCCTTCTTCAGGCTGCGTGGCATTTTCTATTCCACCTGTCCAATCAACGCTTCTTGCCGGACTTGCGGCGACGAATGATCAGGCGAGAGCTCGCCTTGTTCTTGTCCCGGGTGCGACCTTCCGGCTTGCCCCACGGGGTGACCGGGTGGCGACCACCCGAGGTGCTTGCCCTCGCCACCACCGTGCGGGTGGTCGATCGGGTTCATGGCGACACCGCGGACGGTCGGGCGGATGCCCTTCCAGCGGTTGCGGCCGGCCTTGCCCCAGTTGATGTTCGACTGCTCGGCGTTGCCGACCTCGCCGACGGTGGCGCGGCAACGCACGTCCACCAGGCGCATCTCGCCGGACGGGAGCCGCAGCGTGGCCATCTTGCCCTCGCGGGCGACCAGCTGGATCTTGGCCCCGGCAGAGCGACCGAGCTTGGCGCCGCCACCCGGACGCAACTCCACGGCATGCACCGTGGTGCCGACCGGGATGTTGCGCAGCGGCAGGTTGTTGCCCGGCTTGATGTCGGCGGCCTCGCCGGCCTCGACAGCAGCGCCCTGGGTCAGGCCGTTCGGCGCGATGATGTAGCGCTTCTCGCCGTCGGCGTAGTGCAGCAGCGCGATCCGCGCCGTGCGGTTCGGGTCGTACTCGATGTGCGCGACCTTGGCCGGCACGCCGTCCTTGTCGTAGCGACGGAAGTCGACCAAGCGGTAGGCCTGCTTGTGGCCGCCGCCGATGTGGCGGGTGGTGATGCGGCCGGAGCTGTTCCGACCACCCGTCTTCGGCTTGGGAGCCAGCAGGGACTTCTCCGGAGTGGAGCGAGTCAGTTCGACGAAGTCGGCCACCGACGAGCCACGACGGCCCGGTGTGGTCGGCTTGTACTTACGGATACCCATGAGTTCGTTTTCCTATCTCGGCTCGAGGCTCAGGCGAGTGGCCCGGAGAAGATGTCGATGCGCTGGCCTTCGGCAATGCTCACCACGGCCCGCTTGGTGTCGGGACGCTTGCCCCAGCCGGCCTTGGTGCGCTTGCGCTTACCGTGCCGGTTGATCGTGTTCACGCCGGTCACCTTGACGTCGAAGACGGCCTCGACCGCGATCTTGATCTCGGTCTTGTTGGCGGAGGTGGAAACCAGGAACGTGTACTTGTTCTCGTCCAGGAGGCCATAGCTCTTCTCGCTGACCACTGGGGACAGCAGGATGTCGCGGTGGTCGCGGATCTTCAGGTCGCTCACTTGCCGGCCTCCTCGGTCTCGGTCTCGTCGGCTTCGACCAGCGTGACGTCACCCTTGAGCGGGCCGCCGACGAAGGTGGCCAGCGCGGCTGTGGTGAACACCACGTCGTCGTTGACCAGCACGTCGTAGGCGTTGAGCTGGTCCACGGCAAGGGCGTGCACCCCGGCAGCGTTACGCAGGCTCAGCCACGCCACGTCCTCATCGCGGTCCAGGACGACGAGCAGCTTGGCGCTGCCGATCTGGGCAAGCGACTTCAGCGCTGCGCTTGTGGACGGGGTGTCGCCGGTGACGATGCTCTCCAGCACGTAGATCCGGCCGTCACGCGCCCGGTCAGAGAGCGAACCACGCAGGGCGGCTGCGATCATCTTCTTGGGCGTGCGCTGGGCGTAGCTGCGCGGGTGCGGGCCGTGGGCGATACCGCCGCCGGCCCACTGCGGGGAGCGGCGGGAACCCTGACGGGCCCGGCCGGTGCCCTTCTGGCGCCACGGCTTCGCACCACCGCCGGAGACGTCGCCCCGGGTCTTGGTGGAATGCGTGCCCTGGCGGGCGGCGGCCTGCTGGGCCACAACGACCTGGTGGATCAGCGGGATGTTGGTCTGGACGTCGAACAGTTCGGCGGGCAGTTCAGCGGTTGCGTCGGTGCCGAGCACCTTGACGCTGCGGGTCTCGCTCATGCCACGACTCCCTTCTTGGCAGCCGTGCGCACAACGACGAGGGCACCCTTGGGGCCGGGCACGGAGCCCTTGACCAGGATCAGCCCGCGTTCGGCGTCAACGGCATGGATGGTGAGGTTCTGCACGGTCACCTTCTCCACGCCCATCCGGCCGGCCATCTTCGTGCCCTTGAACACGTGGCCGGGGGTGGCGCAGGCGCCGATGGAACCGGGCGAACGGTGCTTGCGGTGCACACCGTGGCTGGCGCGGAGGCCGTGGAAGCCGTGCCGCTTCATGACACCGGCGGTGCCCTTGCCCTTGGTCACGCCGGTCACGTCCACGATCTCGTCGGCGGCGAAGACCTCTGCGGTCAGCTCCTGCCCGAGGGTGTACTCGCTGGCGTCACCGGTGCGCAGTTCGACGAGGTGCTTGCGCGGGGTGACCCCGGCGCGCTCGAAGTGCCCGGCAGCCGGCTTGGTGACCTTCTTGGCCTTGACCGCACCGAAGCCCAGCTGGACGGCGGAGTAGCCGTCGTTGTCGGGGGTGCGGACCTGGGTGACGACACAAGGGCCGGCCAGGATGACGGTAACGGGGACGACCTTGTTGGCCTCGTCCCAGACCTGGGTCATGCCGAGCTTGGTGCCCAGCAGTCCCTTCACGTTTCGTTCGCTCATCGCAGGTGACCTCACGGAAGCTTGATCTCGATGTCGACACCGGCCGGAAGATCGAGTCGCATCAGCGAGTCGACCGTCTTCGGCGTCGGGTCGAGGATGTCGATCAGCCGCTTGTGGGTGCGCATCTCGAAGTGCTCGCGGCTGTCCTTGTACTTGTGCGGGGAACGGATCACGCAGAACACGTTCTTCTCGGTCGGCAGGGGCACGGGGCCCGCCACCTTCGCGCCGGTACGGGTCACGGTGTCGACGATCTTCTTCGCCGAGGAGTCAATGACCTCGTGGTCGTAGGCCCGGAGTCGGATCCGGATCTTCTGTCCCGCCACTGGTTCGTCCTTCTTCTCGTCGGGCTCCGCCGGTGCATCTTCCGATGGAGCTGTTGCACCGACCCCCGGGGTCGGGCGTGTCGGACCGTTCTGGGCCGCGCATGACCGATCTTTTTGATGGGTCGTGGTAGGGCCCGGCACTCGATCACCAGACTTGCCGGGGGGCCGCCTGTGCAGGCGTCCCCGTCGGAGCAACCTGTCGATTCTTTCATGATGGGCGAGAAGTTGCCAAATCATGGATCTGGGGCAGCATTGCCGGGGTGATCAGCTCGAAAACCGGCGGCGGTGGACCCGTCCAGCCTAGCCGCACCGGGCTCGGAGTGCTGCTCGGGCTGGTCGCGTCCCTGGCCTTCGCGACCTCCGGGACGTTCGTCCGCCCACTGTTCAATGCCGGCTGGTCGCCGGGGGCCGCCGTGCTGTGGCGGGTTACCGCCGCGGCCGTCCTGCTGCTGCCGGTCGGCCTGTGGGTGATGCGCGGTCGGCTCCGGGTGGTGCTGGCCGAGTGGCGCATCATCCTCGGCTTCGGCGCGCTGGCCGTCGCGACGGCCCAGCTGATGTACTTCGCCGCCGTTTCCCGGATGAGCGTCAGCATCGCACTGCTGATCGAGTACATGGCGCCGGTGCTGCTCGTCCTGCTGGCGTGGGTGCGGACCCGGCACTCGCCGTCCCGGCTGGTGGTGGCTGGGACGCTTGCCAGCGTGCTTGGCCTGGTCTGCGTCCTCGACCTGACCGGGGCCCGGCCGGACGCGCTAGGCGTGGTGTTCGCCTTCGGCGCGATGATCGGTGCCGCCGCCTACTTCCTCCTCGGGGCTCGACCCACCGGGCTGCACCCGCTCGCGCTGCCGGCCTTCGGGCTACCGGTCGGCGCGATCGTGCTCGGCCTGGCGACCCTCGTGGGGGCACTCCCCTACTCCGCCCCGCTGGTAGAGGTCGAGTTGATGGGCACGATGGTGCCGTGGTGGGTGCCGCTGAGCGTGGTCGTGTTGGCTGCCACAGCGCTGGCCTACACCGTCGGGATCGCGGGGATCAGGCTGATGGGCGAGCGGCTGTCGTCGTTCGTCAGCCTCTCGGAGGTGCTGTTCGCAGCACTGCTGGCTGGAGTGATCCTCGGCGAGATCCCCAGCCCGATCCAGGTCCTCGGCGGGGCGTTGATCGTCGCCGGCGTGGTGCTGATCCGGTTCGCCAGCGGTAACTCCCCCGCAGGCATTCCCACCCTCCCCGACGAACTGGAGGCCGCTGTCCAGCTTGACGACCGCGGGTAGCCGAGCGCTCGTCGATCGCCTGCGGGGGCTGGGCAGCGGTGCTAGCGTGAAATCAGCGGCACCTGAAATCTGGAGCCGAGGGGTTCCCAGTGCTGAGCAGCCCCGTGGGTGCCGCCGAGCGCGCTAGGTGGTAGCCATGAAGCCCATTCGAATCAGCCTGCTGGCCCTCCTGGTCGCCTGTGGCGGCCTGGGCGGCCCCGTTCGCCGGTCGTCGCCTCGGCGGCCGAGCCTGCCGCAGTCGCGCCATGCGCCGCCGGGGTTCACGTGGCCTCGGACTTCGACGGCGACGCCGTGCCCGAACTGGTCGTGGGCGCGAGGCGCTGGACGGGCACTGAGTCGGTCCGTGAGCAGTACCTCCAGCCGGGAGACGGTGGTGCTGCCACCTGGATCCTCGACACCGGCGAACTCCGGTCCGCCGACCTCAACGGGGACGTGTGCGCCGACGCCCTGCTGTTCCGCGGCGGCCACGAACCGTGGCTCAAGCTCGCTCTCGGCACTCCCGAGGGGTTGGACGTGGCCGGCGCCACCGAGGTCACGATCCCGCAGGCCGCCGACATCGCCGGCAGGGGCGAGGACTACGAGCTCGTGTTCGAGGCGGCCGGCCTGCGCCACGACGGCATCAGCCAGGTCGCGATCTCCGGCCACCACACCTGGGAATGGGGCAGCGAGAGGTACCGCGGCTACGTGGACGTCCTCACCGTGGACGCTTCCCTTGCGGTCACGCACACCCAGATCTTCGAGTTCCCCGGCATCGAGGGCCCGATCATCGGTTTCGGCAAGGCCCTGGCCACCTCCGGTGGCACGATCGCGGTCGGTGCCCCAGGCACCGCGGTGAAGGGGCACGGCGAGGCGGGGGCTGTGTATCTCTACACCCCCGACACCAGCGACCCCACCACGATGGTGCAGCGCTTGATGCTCACCCAGAACAGCCCTGGCGTCCCGGGCTCAGCCGAGGGCGAGGACCGCTTCGGGACCGCTCTCGCGATGCGCGACGGCCGCCTGGCCATCGGCGTCCCCTACGAGGCCGCCCGGCCACGGGCCGGCCTCGTCCAGCCGATCCGGTGGAACGAGGCGACGCGTACCTACACCGCCTACCGGGCGATCACGCAAGGCACTGCGGGCGTGCCCGGCACGAACCAGACGGGTGACGCCTTCGGCGAGGACGTCGCCATCGCCCGCGGCCTGACCGCCAGCAACTCCTACGACATCCTGATCGGCGCGGCGGAGGCGCACGGCAGACTGAGTGGCGCCGGCTCGGTGACGGTCGCGAACTTCACCCGGTCGCTCTACCGTCGCTACACCCAGTCCAGCAGCGGCATTCCCGGATCCTCCGAGGCGAACGACTACTTCTGCCACCTCGGGGTTCTGCAGACCTCGCCGGTCATCGACACCGTCCTGATCGGAGCACCGGGCGAGGACACCGGCGGCGTCAGCAACGTTGGGCGAGCCCTTCGCAGTGACGGCAAGAAACTGGGCTCGAAGACGACCTGGACCAACATCCCGATCCCCGCGGACGCGCCAGCAGGCATGTCCGAATGGGGCCTCGACTTCGCAATGATCAGCCGAAAGTAGAAGTCGTACGAGCTGACGCCGGCCACTCCCTCCGTGGCGGCCACAGCGCGGTGCTAGCGTGGACTTTGCGGCACCTGAAACAAGGAGCCGAGGGGTTCCCAGTGCTGAGCAACCCCGCGGGTGCCGCCGAGCGCACTAGGTGGTAGCCATGAAGCCCATTCGAATCAGCCTGCTTGCCGTTCTGGTCGCCTGTGGCGGCCTGGGCGCACTTGACCCAACCGGCGCCGCCGCAGCCGTGCCCGCGGCGGTCGCGCCGTGCGCCGCCGGCGTCCCGGTGGCCTCGGACTTCGACGGCGACGCCGCACCCGAACTGGTTGTGGGCGCGGAGCGCTTGACCGGCACCGATTATGTTCGGGAGCAGTATCTCCAGCCGGGCGACGGCGGCGCTGCCACCTGGATTCTCGACACCGGCGAACTCAGGTCGGCCGACGTCAACGGTGACGTGTGCGCGGACGCCATCCTGTTCCGCGGCGGCCACGAGCCCTGGCTGAAGCTCGCGCTCGGCACGCCCGACGGGCTGGACGTGGCCGGCGCCACCGAGGTGACGATCCCGCAGGCTGCGGACGTCGCCGACGACGAGCGCCGCTCACTGGCGTTCGAGGCAGCCGGACTGCGCCACGACGCCATCAGCCAGATTGTCCTGTCCGGGCGGCATGTGGTGGACATCGAGGAAGACGGGCCCGAGGACTACGGGGCCTACATCGACGTGCTCACCCTGGACACATCGCTCGCGGTCACCAACACCCAGATCCTGGAGTTCCCGGAAATCTGGCGCGACTGCTGGGACTTCGGCAGCGCCCTTGCCGTCTCCGGCCGCACGATCGCGGTCGGCCATCCGACCGCCACCGTCAACGGCAAGGTGGGCGCCGGAGCTGTCCTCATCTACACCAGAGACGACACCGATCCAACCCAGGTCGTGCTCCGAAAGACCCTCACCCAGAACAGCGCGGGAGTGCCCGGCAAAGCCGAGGACTTCGACGAATTCGGGGCCAGCCTCGCGATGCGCAACGGCCGGCTGGCCATCGGGGCTCCCGGTGAGAGCGACGGCCGACTCTGGGGATCTGGCCTGGTCCAGCCGATCGTGTGGCACGAGGCCACGCGCACCTACCACGCGTACCGGGCGATCAGCCAGGACACCAGCGGGGTACCCGGCCTGAACCAGGAGGGTGACGCATTCGGCGAGCATGTCGCCATCGCCCGCGGGCTGACCGCGAGCGGCTCCTACGACATCCTGATCGGCGCATTGGAGAGGCACGGCAAACTGAGTGGCGCCGGCTCGGTGACGGTGGCGAACTTCACCCGCTCCCTCTACCGGACCTACACCCAGTCGACCAGGGGCATCCCCGGCTCCTCCGAGCGGAACGACGACTTCTCCCACGTCGGGGTGCTGCAGACCTCACCCACGCGCGACACGGTCCTGATCGGCGCACCGGGCGAGGACACCGGCGGCGTCAAGGACATCGGGCGCGCGCTCCGCAGTGACGGCAAGAAGCTGGGCTCGAAGACGGCCTGGACCACCATCCCGATCCCGTCCGACGCCCCCAAGGGCATGACCAGTTGGGGCCTGGATTTCGCTGCGATCAGCTGATCAGCGCGGCATCCGGCGCCACAGCGAGCGGGGCACCACGCGCGCGATGGCGAACAGCACCCGCAGCTGCCAGGGGATCCAGCACTCGACCCCCCGGCCGGCCCGGATTCGCCGCACGACGGCGTCGGCGACCTGTTCGGGGGTGGAGGAGAACGGGGCCGGGCTCATGCCGGCCGTCATCCGGCCGATCACGAACCCGGGGCGGGCGATGATCAGATGGACCCCGCTGCCATGCAGCGCGTCCGCCAGTCCGGAGGCGAAGCCGTCCAGCCCGGCCTTCGCCGAGCCGTAGACATAGTTGGCCCGCCGTACCCGCTGACCGGCCACGGACGAGAAGGCCACCAGGGTGCCGCGACCCCTGGCACGCATCCGTTCGGCGAGCACAGTCAGCAGGGCAGCCTGGGCGACGAAGTCGGTGTGCAGCAGCGCCGCCGCCACCACCGGGTCGTGCTCGGCCACCGACTGGTCGCCCAGCACGCCGAAAGCGAGCACGGCCACGTCGATCTCGCCGGCCTTCGCCTCGATGTCCGCGACCAGCGCGGCCTGGGCGTCGACGTCGTCGGCGTCGAACTCGAACTGCTCGACCCGGACGGCGCCGGCCTCGCGGCAGGCGGCCACGGCAGCGTCCATCGGTCCCGGTCGGGCGGCCAGCACGACGGTGGCTCCCGGAGCGAGTCTGGTGGCCACAGCCAGCCCGATCTCGCTGCGGCCCCCGAACACCGCAACCACCTGGCTCACAGTGCGGCCGCCAGCCTTCGCAGCCGGGCGAGGCAGGAGTCGCGTCCCAGCAGTTCCATGGACTCGAACAGCGGTGGGGAGACCTTCGATCCGGTGATCGCGATTCGGACCGGAGCGAAGGCGAACTTGGGCTTGATGCCCAACCCGTCGACCAGCGCGACCCGAAGCGCGTCCTGGATCGCGTCGTGGGTCCACCCCCCCAGCCCGGACAGTGCCTCGATGGCGGCCGTGACCACTGCTGCGGCGTCGGCACCTGCCTGGGTCAGCGCCTCGGGCTCGATCACCAGGTCGCTGTCGGCCGTGAACAGGTAGTCGAGCTTCGGCAGCGCCTCGGCCAGGAGCACGAGCCTCTCCTGGATCAGCGGGACGGCGCGGCGCAGCAGGTCGACGTCGGCAGGCGGCGGGTCGGCCGGCCACTGGCCCTCGCGGACGGCGAACTCGACAATCCGGTCGGTGAGCTCGTCCGGACTCAGGCTGCGGATGTAGTGGGCGTTGAGCCAATCCAGCTTCTTCAGGTCGAAGATCGGCCCGACCGTGTTCACCTTCGCCCAGTCGAACTCGGCGACGAACTCCTCGAAGGTGGCGATCTCGGAGCCGTCCTCTGCTGGCGGATAGGCGAGCAGCTGCAGGAAGTTGCGCAGCGCCTCGGGCAGGTAGCCCTGTTCGACGAACCAGGTGAGCCGGGCAGCCGGGTTCTTGCGCTTGGAGATCTTGGACTTGTCGGTGTTGCGCAGCAGCGGCATGTGCGCGAACTCCGGCGGGGTCAGCCCGAGCCAGCGGTACAGCAGCAGGTGCTTGGGGGTCGAGGAGATCCACTCCTCGCCGCGCACCACGTGGGTGATGCCCATCAGGTGGTCGTCCACCACCACTGCCAGGTGGTAGGTCGGGAAGCCGTCGGCCTTGAGGATCACCTGGTCGTCGGGACGGGGGGCGTTCACCTCGCCGCGGATCAGGTCGGTGAAAGTCAGCTGCACGTCGTCGGGGATCAGCATCCGCACCACCGGGGTCTCGCTGAAGCCGGGCAGCGCTGCCCGCTCCTCGCGGGTCAGGCCGTAGCAGAGCCGGTCGTAGCCCGTGACCGAGGCCTTCGTCGCCTGCTGCTCCGCGCGGAGCCCGGCGAGGCGCTCGGTCGAGCACCAGCAGTGGTAGGCGTGGCCGGCGGCGATCAGTTGCTCGACGAAGGGCCGGTAGGTCTCCAGGCGCTCCGACTGCCGGTAGGGCCCATAGGGGCCGCCGATGTCCGGGCCCTCCGACCAGTCCAGCCCCAGCCAGTGGAGCGTGTCGTAGACCTGCTGCTCGGAGGACGCCACGTAGCGGGCGCGGTCGGTGTCCTCGATCCGCAGCACGAAGGCCCCGCCGGTGGCGCGGGCGTAGGCGAGGTTGAACAGGGACATGTACGCGGTTCCGACGTGCGGATCGCCGGTCGGCGAGGGGGCTACGCGGAGGCGGGCTGGGCTGGGACTCATGGCCGGATCAGCCTACCGAACACTCCCCGTCCCTCCGCTCCACCCCCGCCCACCCCGCCCCCCCCGTCCGCTCAGAAGCCGCCGTTTGGCGCAGAAGCCGCCGATCAAGCGGTGGCTTCTGCGCGAATCGACGGCTTTTGGGCGGACGGGACGGGGTTGGCGGCGGGGAGGACGGGCTTCGCGGAGTGGTAACTTTTCGGCCATGACCCAGCCCGTTGCCAACGACTTCATTCGCGACATCATTCGACGGGACAACGAGCAGGGCACCTACGGCGGACGGGTCCAGACCCGGTTCCCGCCGGAGCCGAACGGCTACCTGCACATCGGTCACGCCAAGGCCATCACGGTCGACTTCGGCACAGCGGAGGAGTTCGGCGGGACCTGCAATTTGCGCCTCGACGACACCAACCCCGACACCGAGGAGTCCGAGTACGTCGACTCCATCGTGGCCGACATCGAGTGGCTCGGGTTCCACCCGGCGAAGCTGCTGCACGCCTCCGACTACTTCGGCCAGCTGTACGCATGGGCCGAGTACCTGGTCGAGCAGGGCCTTGCCTACGTGGACGACTCCGACCCGGAGACCATCTCGGCCGAGCGCGGCGGTTTCGGCAGGCCCGGCACCGAGAGTGCCTACCGCAGTCGCTCGATCGAGGAGAACCTCGAACTGTTCCGGCGGATGAAGGCCGGGGAGTTCCCCGACGGCACCCGGGTGCTGCGGGCCAGGATCGACATGCAGCACGAGAACATGGCGCTCCGCGACCCCGTGATGTACCGGATCCGGCACAGCCACCACTTCCGCACCGGCGACGACTGGTGCATCTACCCCACCTACGACTGGGCGCACGGGCAGAGCGACGCCATCGAAGGGGTCACCCACTCGATCTGCACTCTGGAGTTCGACACCCACCGTCCGCTCTACGACTGGTACCTGTCGCACCTGCCCCTGCCCGGCGACCAGCCCCGGCAGATCGAGTTCGCCCGGCTGGAGCTCACCCACATCATCACCAGCAAGCGCCGCCTGGCCAAGCTGGTCAACGACGGCACCGTCGACGGTTGGGACGACCCGCGAATGCCGACGTTGCGAGGGCTGCGCCGCCGTGGCTACCCGGCAGGGGCGATCCGGGCCTTCTGCTCCGACGTCGGCACCACCCGCACCAACAGCCGCCAGAGCATCGAGGCGCTCGAGTCCTATGTCCGGCGCGAGCTGAACCGGATCGCGCAGCGCCGGATGGCCGTGCTGCGGCCACTGCGCCTGGTGATCGACAACTGGCCCACCGACGCGGCCGGCGAACCGGTCGTCGAGTTCTTCGAGGTGGCCAACAACCCGGAGAACCCGGCCGACGGTGCCCGGCAGGTCGCTTTCAGCGGCGAGCTGTGGATCGAGGCCGACGACTTCGCTGAGGTCCCGCCACCGAAGTTCTTCCGACTGACCCTCGGCCGTGAGGTCCGGCTCCGCGGCGCCTACCTGGTTACCGCAACCGCGCTGGAGAAGGACGCCGCCGGCGAGGTCGTGGCCGTCCGCGCCAGCTACGACCCGGCTACCCACGGCGGTGACGCCCCCGACGGGCGCAAGGTCAAGTCGACGATGCACTGGGTCTCGGCGGCGCACGCCACGGACATAACTGTCGGGCTCTACGAACGACTGTTCCTCGCCGAAGCTCCGGGCGAGGCGACCGGTGAGCCACTGGACGATCTGAATCCCAACTCTCGCGACGTCGTCATTGGCAAGGCCGAAGCTGCTATCGCTGCGACCGTCCCCGGGCAGGTGGTGCAATTCGAACGGCTGGGCTACTTCGCGGCCGACCTCGACACTCCCGGCCTCTACCACCGGACGGTTGGCCTGCGGGACGAGTGGGCCGCCATCCAGCGGCGCAAGGGCTGACCCGGTGCCACCTGCCCGGAGGCTGGTCGCGGATCGGCTTCCGCCGTTGCGGCTCCCTGACCTGACCGGGCGCCGGGTGGTCATCACCGGCGCGAGCAGCGGAATCGGGCTCGCCACGGCCCTTGGACTGGCCGGCGCCGGCGCCCAGGTCGTCCTCGGCGTCCGGAACCTTGCCCGTGGCGAGGCTGCGGCCGAGCTGATCCGCGCCACCCGGCCGGTCGCCAGCCCAGTCGTCGAGCTGATCGAACTCGGATCGCTTGCCAGCATCGCCGGCTTCGCTGCCCGGGTCGGCACAGCCCCGGTGGACCTGCTGGTCAACAACGCCGGCCTCAACGCTCCCGATCACCGGTCCCTGACCACAGACGGCTTCGACCTGACCGTCGGGGTGAACTACCTCGGCGCGTGGGCGCTCACCGCCGGTCTATGGCCCGCCCTGACGGCCGCAGCGGCGCCTCGGGTCGTGAACCTGGGCTCGCTGGTGGCCGTCCGCGGGCGGATCGACGACGGTTTCGGCCGACCGACCGGCTCGACCTCGCGCTCCTATGCCAACTCCAAGCTCGCGATCGTCGTTTTCGCCGGCGAACTGCGGCGCCGCAGCAGCGCATCCGGATCCGGTGTGAGTTCGGTCGGGGCGCATCCCGGCTGGTCGCAGACCCGGATCGTCGACCCGCCGCCACCGGCGTCCGGGGAACGGCTCGGAGAGCTGATGCGTGCCCTGCAATCACCCACCGACGGTGCCCAGCCGGTCCTGCTTGCGGCCACCGACCCGCGGCCGGCGGCGTACTACGGGCCGACCAGGCGATGGGGCGCGGCCGGCCCGGCCGGCCCGGCGCCGCTGCCAAAGCAGGCTCTGGCACCCGGCGTCGGCGCGCGGCTGTGGGAGATGTCCACCCAGCTCACCGGGATCGCCTTCGAGCCCTAAGGTATGGGCCATGCACAGCCCTGTGATTGTCGTCGGCGAAGCCCTCATCGATATCGTCATCCCGCCGTCGGGTCCGTCGATGGAACATGTCGGCGGAAGCCCGGCGAACGTGGCGATCGGTCTCTCGCGGCTGGGCCACCACACCGCACTGGCCACGCACATCGGCACTGACCCGCGCGGCCGGCGGATCGCTGACCTGATGGCGACCGAGCACGTGGCCCTGACCCCCGGCAGCACGGACGCCGAGCGCACCCCGACCGCAGCAGCGCACCTCGACGAGGCTGGCGTGGCCACCTACGAGTTCGACCTCGAGTGGACCCTTGACCCGGCCAAGGTGGTGGTTCCGGCCGGCGGCCACCTGCACACCGGCTCGATCGCTGCCACCCTTCCCCCTGGTGGCGCCGCTGTGCTGGAGATCGTCCTGGCCGCCCACTCCAACGCCACGATCTCCTACGACCCGAATGCACGGCCGAGCCTGATGGGTTCGCCGGAGGAGGCCCGGCCGGTGATCGAGCGGCTGATCGCGCTGTCGGACGTGGTGAAGGCCTCCGACGAGGATGTCCGGTGGCTCTACGGAACCACCCCGGTCACCAAGGTGCTCGCCGAGTGGGCGGCGATGGGTCCATCGATCTGCGCGGTCACCCAGGGCGGGTCAGAGGTGGTGGTGATGGCCGCCGGGTCCATCGAGCGCTTCCCCACCCTGCCCACCTCTGTGGTCGACACGGTCGGGGCCGGTGACTCGTTCATGGCTGGGCTCATCTCCGGATTGCTCGACGCCGACCTGCTCGGCGACGCCGGCGCCAGGGAGCGGCTCCGCTTCGCGCAGTGGCCGGCGATCTGGGCTGCGGTCGACCGGGCCCTGGCCTGCGCGGCCATCACGGTCTCCCGTGCCGGGGCGAACCCGCCAACCCGCACCGACCTGGACGTCCAGGTCTAGTCCGAGTCAGCCCAGCTTCGGGTAGCGGCCCCGGTGGTGCACCAAGGGGTCGTCGATGCCGCCGTCAGCGACCAGCTCCTCGAGGACGCAGGTCACCAGGAGTGACCAGCCGACCTGGCGCGAGTCCTCGAGACGCACGCCCGCCCAGGTGGCCGCACCGGTGGGGACCGGACCCCAGGTGGTGTCACTGAACGCGGCCTGCCGGAACGGTCCGCCGGGGGCCGGAGCCTGGCCGGCGAAGATCTCGGCCAGCCGCAGCTGGTCGCGGGTGAGCACGGTCACCGCAGCAGTCTGCGAGATCAGCAGTGCCTCGCACAGGTCCGACAGCGGGTCGAGCAGCGCAATGATGCGCGGCGGCACGCCGGTGGCCACCACGAGTGACGACACCGTCAGCCCGGCCGGCCGCCGCTCCCCCGCCGACGTCCACAGGGTCACCCCCGAGGCCAACTGGCCGCGGAAGGCGCGGACGGCGTCGCGGGCCGACGGCGGATCGGCGAACGGTTGGGAGTGGTGGATGGTCACGCCGGGAGGATAGCCCACCCGGGAAAGCCGAACGGCCCCCGCAGGAAGCGGGGGCCGTTCGAGGAACCAATCAGCGAGCCAGGCTCACTTCAGGATCTTGGTCACACGGCCGGCGCCGACGGTCCGGCCACCCTCGCGGATGGCGAACTTGAGGCCCTCTTCCATGGCGATCGGCTTGTTCAGGTGCACGGTCATGTCGGTGTTGTCACCGGGCATCACCATGTCGGTGCCCTCGGGCAGCTGAACGACGCCGGTCACGTCGGTGGTTCGGAAGTAGAACTGCGGGCTGTAGTTGGAGAAGAACGGCTTGTGACGGCCACCCTCTTCCTTGGTCAGCACGTAGACGTTCGCGTCGAAGTCGGTGTGCGGCGTGGCCGAACCCGGCTTGATGACGACCATGCCGCGCTCGACATCGTCCTTCTTGGTGCCACGGAGCAGCAGGCCGACGTTCTCGCCCGCGCGACCCTCGTCGAGGATCTTGCGGAACATCTCGACACCGGTGATGGTGCTGGACTGCTTCTTGTCGGCGATGCCGATGATGTCGACGGTCTCGCCGGTCTTGACGATGCCGCGCTCGATCCGGCCGGTCACCACGGTGCCACGACCGGTGATCGTGAACACGTCCTCGATCGGCATCAGGAACGGCTTCTCGGTCTCGCGCTCGGGCTGCGGGATGTAGGAGTCCACAGCGTCCATCAACTCGAGGATGCTTGCGCTCCACTTCTCGTCGCCATTCATGGCCGGGAAGGCAGCGACGCGAATGATCGGGCAGTTGTCGCCATCGAACTCCTGGGCGGACAGCAGTTCACGAACCTCGAGCTCGACGAGCTCGATGAGCTCCTCGTCGTCGACCATGTCGCACTTGTTCAGCGCGACGACCATCGCGGGCACGCCCACCTGACGGGCGAGCAGCACGTGCTCGCGGGTCTGCGGCATCGGGCCGTCGGTGGCGGCAACGACCAGGATCGCACCGTCCATCTGGGCAGCGCCGGTGATCATGTTCTTGACGTAGTCAGCGTGACCGGGGCAGTCGACGTGAGCGTAGTGACGCGCTTCGGTCTGGTACTCGACGTGCGCGATGGAGATCGTGATACCGCGCTGGCGCTCTTCCGGCGCCTTGTCGATCTGATCGAACGCCGACACCGCATTGAGCAGAGGGTACTTGTCGTGGAGCACCTTCGTAATCGCCGCGGTGAGCGTGGTCTTGCCGTGGTCGATATGCCCGATGGTGCCGATGTTGCAGTGCGGCTTGGTCCGCTCGAACTTGGCCTTTGCCACTTGGGCTCCTTTTCGGATCTGTCGCCACGCGGGCTCGCGGGGCGCTTACTTGTTGTTTGACTGCATGGTCACGGTCCGCGCTAAGCACGGACCGTGCCAAGTTTTCTCTACCTGTCTGCCTGAGTCAAACTCAGGCGCCGCCACGGCCCTTGGCCACGATTTCCTCGGACACCGACTTGGGCGTCTCCCCGTAGGAGTCGAACTCCATCGAGTACGAGGCCTGGCCGGAGGTCTTGGATCGCAGGTCGCCGACGTAGCCGAACATCTCGCTCAGCGGCACCAGAGCCTTGATGACCTGGTTGCCGTGGGCCTCCTCCATCGACTGGACGTGGCCACGGCGGCTGTTGATGTCGCCGATGACCGTGCCGAGGTAGTCCTCCGGAGTGGTCACCTCGACGGCCATCAGCGGCTCGAGCAGGGCCGGATCGGCCTTGCGGGCTGCTTCCTTGAACACCATCGAGCCGGCGATCTTGAAGGCAAGTTCCGAGGAGTCGACGTCGTGGTAGGCGCCGTCAAGCAGCGTGACCTTGATGTCCTCCACCGGGTAGCCGGCCAGCGGGCCGAAAGCCATGGCCTCCTTGATGCCGTGGTCGACGGCCGGGATGTACTCCTTGGGGATGCGCCCGCCGGTGACGCCGTTGACGAACTCGTAGCCGGTTCCGGGTGCGGTCGGCTCGAGAGCGATCAGCACCTTGGCGTACTGCCCGGATCCACCCGACTGCTTCTTGTGGATGTACTCGACCTTTTCGACCTTGCGGCGCAGGGTCTCGCGGTAGGCGACCTGCGGCTTGCCGATGTTGGCCTCCACCTTGAACTCCCGCTTCATGCGGTCGATCATCACTTCGAGGTGCAGTTCGCCCATGCCGGCGATGATGGTCTGACCGGTCTCGTCGTCGGTGTGCACGCGGAAGGTCGGGTCCTCCTCGGCCAGGCGCTGGATGGCGAGCCCCAGCTTCTCCTGGTCGGACTTGGTCTTGGGTTCGATGGCCTGCTCGATCACCGGGGCCGGGAAGTCCATGGACTCCAGCACCACCGGGTTGGCCGGGTCGCAGAGGGTCTCACCGGTCGTGGTGTCCTTCAGGCCCATCACCGCGATGATCATGCCGGCGCCGATCGCGTCGATCTCCTGACGCTTGTTGGCATGCATCTGGTAGATCTTGCCGATCCGCTCCTTGCGACCCTTGGTCGAGTTGAGCACCTGCTGGCCGGCCTTGAGCACACCGGAGTAGACCCGGATGTAGGTCAGCTTCCCCAGGTGCGGGTCGGCCGCGATCTTGAAGGCGAGCATCGCCAGCGGCTCGTCGTTGGAGGTGTGCTTTTCGATGACGATCTCGGGATGTCCGGGCTTGAAGCCCTCGATCGGCGGGATCTCCAGCGGGGACGGCAGGTAGTCGATGACCGCGTCCAGCATCGGCTGCACGCCCTTGTTCTTGAACGAGGAGCCGCAGATGACCGCGGTGATCCTGTTCCCGATCACGGCGCGCCGGACGGCTGCCTTGATCTGGGCCTGGCTCAGGACGTCGCCGGTCTCCCCGGCTTCGAGCCAGAGTTCAGCGAACTCGTCGTCGTTGTCGGCGAGGACGTGGATGAGCTCCTCACGGGCGGCCTCCGCGGCCTCCAGCATCTCGGCGGGGATGTCCTCGACGACGTAGTCCTCGCCGATCGCGGTCTCGCCGCGCCACATCAGGGCCTTCATCCGGACCAGGTCGAGAACGCCCTGGAACTTCGACTCGGCGCCAACCGGCAGCTGCAGCACGGCGGCAATCGTGTGGAGCCGCTCGCGAATGGTCTTCACGCAGTAGTCGAAGGACGCACCGGTGCGGTCCAGCTTGTTCACGTAACAGATGCGGGGCACGCCGTAGCGGGTGGCCTGGCGCCAAACGGTCTGGCTCTGCGGCTCGACGCCGGCCACGCCGTCGAAGACGCAGACCGCGCCATCGAGGACGCGGAGCGAACGCTCCACCTCGATGGTGAAGTCGACGTGGCCCGGGGTGTCGATGATGTTGATCTGGTGGTCATGCCAGAAGCACGTGGTGGCTGCGGAGGTGATGGTGATGCCCCGCTCCTGCTCCTGCTCCATCCAGTCCATCGTCGCGGCGCCGTCGTGCACCTCGCCGATCTTGTAGTTGATGCCGGTGTAGTAGAGGATCCGCTCGGTCGTGGTGGTCTTGCCGGCGTCGATGTGGGCCATGATGCCGATATTTCGGACCTTCCCCAGGTCCGTCTTCAAGTCAATGGCCACGAGGGCTCAACCTTCCATCTGTCTCAGGGCACAGGGCACGGTGCAAAAGACCGTGCCCTGCATTGGGTTCAAGAGTTGGTATCGGTCACCAGCGGTAATGGGCGAAGGCGCGGTTGGCCTCGGCCATCTTGTGGGTGTCCTCGCGACGCTTGACCGAGGCACCGAGCCCGTTGGAGGCGTCGAGCAACTCGTTCATCAGTCGCTCGGTCATGGTCTTCTCGCGACGCTGCCGGGAGAAGCTCACCAACCAGCGCAGCGCGAGGGTGTTGGCCCGGGCGGGCTTCACCTCGATCGGGACCTGGTAGGTGGCACCACCAACGCGGCGGCTCTTCACCTCGAGCGCTGGGCGGATGTTGTCCAGGGCCTTCTTCAAGGTCTGCACGGGGTCGATGCCGGTCTTGACCCTCGTGCCCTCGAGGGCGTCGTAGACGATGCTCTGTGCGGTGGTCTTCTTGCCGTCCAGCAGGATCTTGCTGACCAGCTGGGAAACCAGCGGGGATCCGTAAACCGGATCGACGACAACCGGACGCTTCGGGGCGGGACCCTTGCGAGGCATTACTTCTCCTTCTTCGCGCCGTAGCGGCTGCGGGCCTGCTTGCGGTTCTTGACACCCTGGGTGTCCAGGGAACCGCGGATGATCTTGTAACGGACGCCCGGGAGGTCCTTCACCCGGCCGCCACGGACCAGCACCATCGAGTGCTCCTGCAGATTGTGGCCAACGCCCGGGATGTAAGCGGTGACCTCCACGCCGGACGAGAGCCGGACGCGAGCGACCTTGCGCAGCGCCGAGTTCGGCTTCTTCGGGGTGGTGGTGTACACCCGGGTGCAAACCCCACGACGCTGGGGCGAACCCTTGAGCGCTGGGGTCTTGCTCTTGCTGACCTTGTCAGTGCGGCCCTTGCGGACCAACTGCTGGATTGTGGGCACCGGCTGGTATCTCTTTCCGTGAGGCTTCTGGTAGCGCGCACCGCGCGCCACCAGCCCCCCTCCAATAGGTAGAGTCCGGGCCGGACGCGGCGCACGCACGCATGGTTCGGTCGCCCGAACACAACCACCAAGGCTACGCGAACCCCCCGGCAAGCGTCAAAAGCGCCATTCGGCCACGCCGGGACGCCGGTCTGGTCCACAATGTTCTTACAAAATGCGCCCGGCGGGCGGCGGCGGGTGCAATCGGGTCTCAGCGGGGAGACTGCAATGAACCAACCCAGCCAGAACGAGCTGATCACAATCCACGTCGACGGCCGCGAGGTTCTCGTCCGGAACGGCCTCACGATCCTCACCGCACTGCAGCAGGAGGGCATCAACGTGCCCTCGCTCTGCCAGGACCTGCGCCTGGAGCGGGCAAACGGCAACTGCGGGTTGTGCGTCGTCGAGGTCGGCGACGACCTGCGCGAAGTGAAGTCCTGCGTAACCCCGGTGGCGGCCGGGATGGTCATCCACACCCGGTCGACCACCGTGGACGCCTACCGCAAGGTTCGGGTGGAGCAGCTGCTGTGCGACCACAACGCGGACTGCGAGCCGCCCTGCCAGCAGCGCTGCCCGGCCCACATCGACATCCAGCGCTACCTCGCCCTGGTCACCGACGGCAACTTCGAGGCAGCGGTGCACGTGATCAAGGACCGCAACCCGTTCCCGTCGATCTGCGGCCGGATCTGCCCGCATCCGTGCGAGGCCGATTGTCGGCGCAGCCTTGTGGACGCCCCGGTGGCGATCAACAACGTCAAGCGCTTCGCCGCGGACTGGGACCTGTCGAGGGAGCATCCGTGGATCCCGACGGTCGGCGAACCGACGGGCAAGCAGCTCGCGATCATCGGTGCCGGCCCGGCCGGCCTGAGCGCCGCCTTCTACGCAGCCATGGCCGGGCACGAGGTCACCGTCTTCGAACGCCAGCCCCAGCCCGGCGGGATGCTGCGCTACGGCATCCCCGAATACCGGCTGCCCAAGGACGTGCTCGACGCCGAGATCGGCATCATCTCCTCGATGGGGGTCCGGATCGTCTGCGGCAAGTCCCTTGGC
The DNA here is from genome assembly GCA_963848845.1 of uncultured Actinomycetota bacterium. Taxonomy (GTDB): domain Bacteria; phylum Actinomycetota; class Actinomycetes; order Propionibacteriales; family Propionibacteriaceae; genus Propionicimonas. Next base: position 275,045 of record CAWKFH010000009.1, on the reverse strand, counting down.
ACCCACCTGCGCCTGGAGGACCTCCAGCGTGACTTCGACGCCGTCTACCTCGGTATCGGCTCGTGGACCCCCACCCCATTGCACCTGGAGGGTGAGAACGCCGAGGGGGTGCTAACCGGCATCCGCTACCTGGAGCAGGTGGTCAAGGGCACCGACCCCGAGCCCGGCCACACGGTGGTGGTGGTCGGCGGCGGCAACACGGCGATCGACTGCGCCCGGACGGCGCTGCGTCGCGGTGCCGGACGGGTGGCGCTGCTCTACCGGCGCACTCGGGACGAAATGCCAGCCGAGCCGCACGAGGTGGCCGACGCCGAGGCTGAGGGCGTCGAACTGATCTTCCTGGCCGCTCCGAGCGCGATCCTGGCCGGCGGCGACGAGATGCGGATGCGCTGCCTCCGGATGGAGCTGGGCGAACCCGACCGGTCCGGGCGCCGCCGCCCGATCCCGGTCGAGGGCAGTGAATTCGAACTGCGGGCAACCCTCGTGATCGGCGCCATCGGCCAGAGCACCAACACCCAGTTCCTCTACAACGACTTGCCGGTGAGGTTGAACAAGTGGGGTGACATCGACGTCGAAGGCTCCACCATGCAGACCTCAGAGCCAAAGGTCTTCGCCGGCGGCGACTGCGTGACCGGACCGGCAACGGTGATCCAGGCGGTCGCCGCCGGCCGCCAGGCCGCCTGGGCAATGGACCAATTCGTCACCAAGGGGTACGTCCGCGCCGAGCCGGCCAGCTACAACTGCAGCCGGGGCTCGCTCGAGGACCTGCCGCGGGACGAGTTCGAGGCGCTGCCAAGGCTGGAGCGACGGCCGATGCCCACCGCGCCGGCAGCGGAGCGAATCGGTAGCTTCAGGCAGGTCGAACTCGGCTACTCCAAGGATGCGGCGCGCGCCGAGGCGGCGCGCTGCCTGCGCTGCGGCTGCAAGGCCCGCTTCGTCTGCGACCTGCGGAAGGTGGCCACCTCCTCCGGGGTCACCTACGCCGAGCCATTGCACGTCCGGCCACACCTGCCGATCGTCCGCGACCACCCGTTCATCATTCGCGACCACAACAAGTGCATCTCCTGTGGTCGCTGCGTTGCCGCCTGCGCGGAGATCGAGGGTCCGGGCGTCCTGGCCTTCCAGTTCCGCACCGGACAGCTGACCGTCGGCACAAGTGACGGTCGTCCGCTGATCGAGACCGACTGTGTCTCCTGCGGCCAGTGCGTGACCGCATGCCCCTGCGGGGCCCTCGACTACGTCCGGGAGCGTCCGGAGGTGTTCGCGGCAATCAACGACCCGACCAAGCTCGTGGTCGGCTTCGTCGCCCCCGCACCGCGCAGCGTGATCGCCGCCAAGTACGGCATCGAATTCGACCAGGCCTCAGCCTTCGTCGCCGGCATGATGCGGGCCATCGGGTTCGACCGGGTCTTCGACTTCTCCTTCGCTGCCGACCTGACCATCATCGAGGAGACCACCGAGTTCCTGAACCGGGTGACCAGTGGCGGCGTGATGCCCCAGTTCACCTCCTGCTGCCCCGGCTGGGTGAACCTGGTGGAGAAGCGCTACCCCGGCCTGATCCCGCACCTGTCCAGCTGCAAGTCGCCGCAGCAGATGATGGGGGCGACCGTGAAGAACCATTACGCCAGCCGCTTCGGAGTGTCCCTGGACGACCTGTACGTCGTGTCCATCGTTCCGTGCCTTGCGAAGAAGTACGAGGCGGCACGGCCGGAATTCGCCCCGGACGGCATCCGGGACGTGGACGCGGTGCTGAGCACAACCGAGTTCCTGGAGATGGTCGACATGGTGCGCCTGAACCCTGCAGAGGTGACCCCCTGCGAGTTCGACGAGCCGTACTCGAGGGTGACCGGCGCTGGCGTGCTGTTCGGGGCATCCGGCGGCGTCGCCGAGGCGGCGCTCCGGATGGCGGTGGAGAAGCTCACCGGCGAGCAGCTGGTCGACCACCTCGACTTCAACCAGGTCCGCGGCTTCGAGGGCCTCAAGGAGGCCACAGTGTCCGCGGGCGGCACCGAGGTGCGGGTGGCGGTCATCTCCGGCCTGGCCAATGTCGATCCGCTCGTGCAGCGGGTGCTGGCCGGCGAGGACGTCGGTTACGACCTGGTCGAGATCATGAGCTGCCCGGGCGGGTGCATCGCCGGCGCGGGCAATCCGGTGCCGAGGCGGGTGGAGGAGATGGCGGCCCGCCAGCAGGTGCTGATCAACATCGACCGCACCAGCAAGTACCGCAAGTCACAGGAGAACCCCGACATCCTGCGGCTCTACGACGACTACTACGGCCAGCCCAATTCCGACCTCGCCCACCACCTGCTGCACACCAGCTACCGGCCCTACCGGGTGGCGGCCGGCACGGAGTCCAGCGGGCGGGAGTAGGTCTCGACGCCGAGCCAGGCCGCGCCGGCAGCCAGCAGAAGGCAACCGGCGCCGAAGCCGGCGACCGCCAGCCAGCCGACACTCTCCAGGCCGGTCATGATGGCGGGTGCGAAGCCGACCACGATCATCCCGAGTTGCCCGCCAAGCGCAGCACCGGTGTACCTGATCGCGGTCGGGAACAACTCAGCGAACCAGGCTGCGCTGACCGCGTTCGCCGCACTCCAGGCGGCCATCATGGCGGCCGACCCGAGCCCGAGCAGCAGCAGGTTGCCGGAACCGAGGGCCGGCAGGTAGGCGAAGTAGAGCACCGCTCCGGCAAGGCAGGAGACGATGAACACCGGCCGGCGTCCGACCCGGTCCGACAGCCGTGCCCACGCCGGTTGCAGCAGCAGGCCGAGGGCCGTGACGAGCGAGATCATCACAAGGTAGCCGGCCGGCGTCGTGCCGCGGGCCGTAGCGTAGCTGAGGCCGTAGACGTTCAACACGGCCCCGCCGAGCGCGAACAGGGTGCCGACGGCAACGGTCAGCAAACCCCGCCGGTGACCGGCGAACACGATGGCCACCGGCACCCTGACCAGCCCGCCGCTCTCGGCCAGCCGGCGGAAGGCCGGGGGCTCGCTGACGTTTCGGCGGATCGCAATGGCAACCAGCATCAACGGCCCGGCCACAAGGAACGGCACGCGCCAGCCCCAGCTGAGCAGGGCGGGCTGCGGCAGCCAGACCACCGCCAGGAAGGCCAGCTTGCCCAGCAGCGTCCCAAGGGAGGTGCCCTGCATGGTCCAGGCAGCCAGGCGGTTCCGGGCGCCCGCAGGCGCATGCTCAAGGGTCAGGGCGTTGGAGCCGGCCTGCTCACCGCCGGCCGAGACCCCCTGGAGCAGGCGGAGGAGGAGCAGCATCACCGGGGCGGCTGCGCCGATCGCAGCGTAACCGGGCAGCAGTCCGATCGCGGTGGTGCTGGCGCCCATCAGGGTCACCGACCAGATCAGCGCGGCCCGCCGGCCGGTCCGGTCCCCAAGATGCCCGAACAGCACCGCTCCGAGCGGACGCGCAACGAACGCGCTGCCGAAAGTGATGAACGCGGCAAGGGTGCCCTGCATCGCGCCGAGTGGGGCGAAGAACACCGGGCCGAGGAAGAGCGCCGACGCTGTGGCGAACAGGGTGAAGTCGAAATACTCCACCGCGCTGCCCAGCAGCGCTGACCCAGCGGCGCGGGTGGCCATCGGAGCGCCCTTGCCCCAGTTTGTCCTCACAAATCAAAGCTTAGAGCCACCTACTGGCCCTGGCTTGGCGTTTCCAATTCTCCGATCAGCCCTACCCGGCGCGCGTGCCGACCGCCCTCGAATTCGGCGTTCAGCCAGTCACGCACGATCTGTCGGGCCAGCCCTGGACCCACCACGCGAGCACCCAACGCCAACACGTTGGCGTTGTTGTGCTGGCGGGCGAGCCGTGCCGAGAAGGGCTCCGAGCACACCACTGCGCGCACGCCACGGATCTTGTTGGCGGCGATGGAGATACCGACCCCGGTACCGCAGACCAGCATCCCGAGGTCGTAGGTGCCCGAAGCCACCAGCCGACCGACCCTGGCCCCGTTGACGGGGTAGTCCATGGACTCCCCCGGTTCGGGGCCGAGGTCGGTCACCTCGTGACCGAGCGAACGCGCCTCGTCAGCCATCTCCTGGCGCAGGTCGAAGCCCGCGTGGTCAGAAGCGACAACGATCCGCATGGCTCAGCGAAGCTCTCCGGTGTCGTACTCCTCCAGCCCGACCGCAGGACCGCCGACCGAGAGGTCGTAGTCGTACGGGTCGTAGGAGAGGTCGTACGCCGCTGCTCGCGCCTCGGCTGTGGGCTCCACCCGGATGTTCCGGTACCGGTCAAGTCCGGTTCCGGCCGGGATCAGCTTCCCAAGGATGACGTTCTCCTTCAGGCCGACGAGCGTGTCGGACTTGGCATTGATGGCGGCGTCGGTGAGCACCTTGGTGGTCTCCTGGAACGAAGCGGCGGACAGCCACGATTCGGTCGCAAGCGACGCCTTGGTGATGCCCATCAGCACCGGACGACCCTGGGCCGGAGTACTGCCCTCGGTCACCATCTTCCGGTTCTGGGCCTCGAACGACTTCCGGTCAACGAGCTCGCCCGGCAACATCGAGGTGTCACCGGATTCGATCACGGTCACCCGGCGAAGCATCTGCCGGATGATGATCTCGATGTGCTTGTCGTGGATCGGGGCGCCCTGGGTCCGGTAGACGGCCTGCACCTCTTCGACCAGGTGCTCCTGCACCTTGCGGAGACCGGACACCCGGAGCACGTCCTGCGGGTCCGGAGTGCCGGCGTAGAGCTGCTGCCCGGCCTGCACATGGTCGCCGTCGCTGACCAGGTGGCGAACACCGGTGGCGTCCTCCCACTCCAGCCGGACGCGCCGCGGCAGCGGGTACTCCACATCGATGTCGCCGTCATCACGGATGATGACCATCTTGCGAAGCCGCTCACCCTCCTCGATCCGCACGCGGCCGGAGGCCTCGGCGATCGGGGCCTTGCCCTTGGGCTGGCGGGCCTCGAAGAGCTCGACCACACGCGGCAGGCCCTGGGTGATGTCGTCGCCCGCCACACCACCGGTGTGGAAGGTACGCATCGTCAGCTGGGTGCCGGGCTCACCGATGGACTGTGCCGCGACGATACCGACCGCCTCGCCAACGTCCACCAGCTTGCCGGTGGCCAGCGAACGCCCGTAGCAGGCAGCGCAGGTGCCGGTCTTGGCCTCGCAGGTGAGCACGGAGCGCACCTTCACCTCGGTGACGCCGTTCTTGAGCAGCTTCTTGATATTCACGTCACCAAGATCGACGCCGGCCTTCACCAGCAACTTGCCTTCGGCCGTGACCACGTCGTTGGCCAGGGTCCTGGCGTAGACGGCGGTCTCGACGTTCCGGGCCGGGATCAGCTTGCCGTTCTTGCCCTCCGCGGCGATTCCCTTCGCCAGGCCACGATCGGTGAGGCAGTCCTCCTCGCGGATGATCACGTCCTGCGAGACGTCGACCAGGCGCCGGGTGAGGTAGCCGGAGTCGGCGGTCCGCAGCGCGGTGTCCGCCTGCCCCTTGCGGCCACCGTGGGTGGAGATGAAGTACTCCAGCACGCTCAGGCCCTCACGGAAGTTGGACTTGATCGGCCGGGCGATGATCTCACCCTTGGGGTTGGCCACCAGGCCTCGCATGGCAGCGATCTGGCGCATCTGGGTCATGTTCCCTCGGGCGCCGGAGTGGACCATCATCACGATCGGGTTGTTCTTCGTGAAGTTGGCCTCCATGGCAGCGGTCAGTTCCGCGGTGGCGTCGGTCCAGAGCTGGATCAGCTCCTGGTGCCGTTCCTCCTCTGTGACCTTGCCGCGCTCGTACTGCTTGGTGATCTTGGAGGCGCGCTCCTCGTAGGACGCCAGGATCTCCGGCTTGTTCGGCGGGGTCTGCACGTCGCCGATGGACACGGTGACTCCGGACCGGGTGGCCCACTTGAAGCCGAGGTCCTTCAGCTTGTCCAGGGTGACCGCAACGGCCACCTTCGGGTAGCGCTCGGCCAGGTCGTTGACGATCTGGCCCAGCTTCTTCTTGCCCACCTCGACGTTGACGTACGGGAAATCGGTCGGCAGCGCCTCGTTGAACAGGGCGCGGCCAAGCGTGGTCTCCAGCAGGATGCTGCCGTCGGGACGGAGCTCATGGCCCTCCGGCGCAACGATGCCGGTGAGCCGGATCCGGCACGTGGACCCGATCGCCAGTTCCTTGCGGTCGAAGGCCATGTACGCCTCGGCCACCGACGAGAACGCGCGGCCCTCGCCGGCCAGGCCCTCCTGCTCGAGGGTGAGGAAGTAGTGGCCGATGACCATGTCCTGCGTGGGCATGGTGACCGGACGACCGTCAGCGGGCTTGAGGATGTTGTTCGTGCTCAGCATCAGGATCCGGGCCTCGGCCTGGGCCTCGGCGCTCAGCGGCAGGTGCACTGCCATCTGGTCGCCGTCGAAGTCAGCGTTGAAGGCGGTGCAGACCAGCGGGTGGATCTGGATGGCCTTGCCCTCGATCAGCTGCGGTTCGAACGCCTGGATGCCCAGCCGGTGCAGGGTCGGTGCACGGTTCAGCAGCACCGGGTGCTCGGCGATGACCTCTTCGAGCACGTCCCACACGACCGGACGCTGGCGCTCGACCATCCGCTTGGCGCTCTTGATGTTCTGCGCGAGGTTCAGGTCGTCGAGCCGCTTCATGACGAATGGCTTGAACAGCTCGAGTGCCATCGCCTTCGGCAGGCCGCACTGGTGCAGCTTGAGCTGCGGGCCGACCACGATGACCGAACGGCCGGAGTAGTCCACGCGCTTGCCCAGCAGGTTCTGGCGGAACCGGCCCTGCTTGCCCTTGAGCATGTCCGAGATGGACTTCAGCGGCCGGTTGCCCGGACCGGTGACCGGGCGCCCACGGCGGCCGTTGTCGAACAGCGAGTCGACGGCCTCCTGGAGCATCCGCTTCTCGTTGTTGACGATGATCTCGGGCGCACCGAGGTCGAGCAGCCGCTTCAGGCGGTTGTTCCGGTTGATCACCCGGCGGTACAGGTCGTTCAGGTCGGACGTGGCGAACCGGCCACCGTCCAGCTGAACCATCGGGCGCAGGTCCGGCGGGATCACCGGGACGGCGTCCAGCACCATGCCGAGCGGGGAGTTGACCGTGTTCAGGAACGCGGCCACCACCTTGAGCCGCTTCAGGGCGCGGGTCTTGCGCTGGCCCTTGCCGGTGAGGATGGTCTCGCGCAGCGACTCCGACTCGGCGGCCAGGTCGAAGGTGCCGAGGCGCTTCTTGATCGCCTCTGCCCCCATGTAGCCCTCGAAGTACTTGCTGAAGCGGGCCTTCATCTCCCGGTACAGGATCTCGTCACCCTCGAGGTCCTGGATCTTCAGGGACTTGAACCGGTTCCAGACGGCGTCGAGCCGGTCGAGGTCGCGCTGGGCGCGGTCCCGCAGCTGCTTGACCTCGCGCTCGCCACCTTCGCGGACGCGCTTCTTGATGTCTGCCTTGGCGCCCTCGGCCTCGAGCTGGGCGAGGTCCTCTTCCAGCTTCTGCAGCCGGGTCTCGACGTCGGCGTCACGGCGCGACTCGAGCTGCTTGCGCTCGACCTCGACCTTCGCCTCGAGCGAGGGCAGGTCGCGGTGGCGGCCCTCCTCGTCGACGGCTGTGATCATGTAGGCCGCGAAGTAGATGACCTTCTCCAGGTCCTTCGGCGCGATGTCCAGCAGGTAACCCAGCCGGCTCGGGACGCCCTTGAAGTACCAGATGTGGGTCACCGGGGCGGCGAGCTCGATGTGGCCCATCCGCTCGCGGCGGACGTTGGACCGCGTCACCTCGACGCCACAGCGCTCGCAGATGATGCCCTTGAAGCGCACGCGCTTGTACTTGCCGCAGTAGCACTCCCAGTCCCTGGTCGGACCGAAGATCTTCTCGCAGAACAGGCCGTCCCGCTCAGGCTTCAGGGTCCGGTAGTTGATGGTCTCCGGCTTCTTGACCTCACCGTGCGACCACTCCCGGATCTGGTCTGCGGTAGCCAGCCCGATTCGAAGCTCGTCATAGAAGTTCACGTCCAGCACGTTGCTTCTCTTTCCCCTGCACGATCAGCGCAGGAACCAATACTTGGAAGTCTTGAGTTGTCTTCGACTGAGTTGGACAACTCAGACTTCGTCGACGGAGCGGAAGGAATCCGCGCCGGGACGCCGGGACAGGTCGATGCCGAACTCCTCGCTGGCGCGGAAGTCATCCTCGGAGTCGCGGAGCTCCACCACCGTGCCGTCACTGGAGAGGACCTCCACGTTCAGGCACAGCGACTTCATCTCCTTGACCAGCACCTTGAAGGACTCAGGGATGCCGGGCTCGGGGATGTTCTCGCCCTTGACGATGGCCTCGTAGACCTTCACGCGGCCGGGGACGTCGTCGGACTTGATGGTCAGCAGTTCCTGCAGAGCCCAGGCGGCGCCATAGGCCTCGAGGGCCCACACCTCCATCTCGCCGAACCGCTGGCCACCGAACTGCGCCTTGCCGCCCAGCGGCTGCTGGGTGATCATCGAGTACGGGCCCGTCGACCGGGCGTGGATCTTGTCGTCGACCAGGTGGTGCAGCTTCAGCATGTAGATGTAGCCGACACCGACCGGCTCCGGGTACGGCTCGCCGGAGCGACCGTCGAAGAGCCGGGCCTTGCCGTCCGAGTTCACCAGCATCTGGCCGTCGCGCTGCGGCAGGCCGTGCTTCAGCAGACCAGCGATCTCGTCCTCGTTGGCACCGTCGAACACCGGCGTGGCCAGGCGGGCGTTGCCGCCGACCTGCTCCAGGCCAACGGTCCGCAGGCGGTTGGCCCACGGCTCGTCGACTCCGGTGATGTCCCAGCCGGTCTTGGCCACCCACCCGAGGTGGGTCTCCAGCACCTGGCCGACGTTCATCCGGGACGGCACGCCCAGCGGGTTCAGCACGATGTCGACCGGGGTTCCGTCTTCCATGAACGGCATGTCCTCGACCGGAAGGATCTTGGAGATGACGCCCTTGTTCCCGTGTCGGCCGGCCAGCTTGTCGCCGTTGGAGATCTTCCGCTTCTGGGCGACGTAGACCCGAACCATCTGGTTCACGCCCGGAGGCAGTTCGTCGTCCTCCTCGCGGTCGAACACGCGGACGCCGATGACCGTGCCGGTCTCGCCGTGCGGCACCTTCATCGAGGTGTCGCGGACTTCCCTTGCCTTCTCGCCGAAGATCGCCCGCAGCAGGCGCTCCTCCGGGGTGAGCTCGGTCTCGCCCTTCGGGGTGACCTTGCCGACCAGGATGTCGCCGGTGCCGACCTCTGCGCCGATCCGGATGATGCCCCGCTCGTCCAGGTTGGCGAGCATGTCCTCACCGATGTTCGGGATGTCGCGGGTGATCTCCTCGGCACCGAGCTTGGTGTCGCGGGCGTCGATCTCGTGCTCCTCGATGTGGATCGAGGTGAGGATGTCGTCCTGGACCAGTCGCTGGCTCAGGATGATCGCGTCCTCGTAGTTGTGACCCTCCCAGGGCATGAAGGCGACCAGCAGGTTGCGGCCGAGGGCCATCTCGCCCTGGTCGGTGCAGGCGCCGTCGGCCAGCGGGGTGCCGACCTCGACCCGGGCACCAGTGGCGACCAGCGGACGCTGGTTGATGCAGGTGGCCTGGTTCGAGCGCTTGAACTTCGACATCCGGTAGCTGGTGTAGGTGCCGTCATCGTTGGTGACGTCGATGATGTCGGCGCTGACCGAGGTGACGACCCCGGCCTTGGCCGCAACCGTCACGTCGCCGGCGTCGATCGCACCGCGGTACTCCATGCCGGTTCCGACGAACGGAGCCTCGTTGCGGATCAGCGGCACAGCCTGGCGCTGCATGTTGGCGCCCATCAGTGCCCGGGACGCGTCATCGTGCTCGAGGAACGGGATCAGCGCGGTCGCCACCGACACCATCTGGCGCGGCGAGACGTCCATGTACTGCACGTTCTCTGGCGGGACGGTGTCGACGTCGCCGTGCTTGATCCGGACCAGCACCCGGTCCTCGGAGAACTTGCCGTCTCCGGCGACCTTCGCGTTGGCCTGGGCGATGACGTACCGGTCCTCCTCGTCGGCGGTCAGGTAGTCGATCTGGTCGGTGACGTAGCCGTTCTCGACCTTGCGGTACGGGGTCTCGATGAAGCCGTAGGGGTTCACCCGGGCGAAGGAAGCCAGCGACCCGATCAGGCCGATGTTCGGGCCTTCCGGGGTCTCGATCGGGCACATCCGGCCGTAGTGGCTGTGGTGGACGTCGCGGACCTCCATGCCGGCCCGGTCGCGGGAAAGACCGCCGGGGCCGAGCGCGGAGAGCCGTCGCTTGTGGGTCAGCCCGGCGACCGGGTTGGTCTGGTCCATGAACTGCGACAGCTGCGAGGTGCCGAAGAACTCCTTCAGCGCAGCGGAGACCGGCCGGATGTTGATCAGGGTCTGCGGCGTGATCGCCTCGATGTCCTGGGTCGTCATCCGGTCGCGGACGGTCCGCTCGAGCCGGCCGAGGCCGATCCGGAGCTGGTTCTGGATCAGTTCGCCGACCGTGCGCAGCCGGCGGTTGCCGAAGTGGTCGATGTCATCGGTCTCGACCGGCTGGCCGGCGAGCTCGCCGCTGCCGTCGTGCAGGGCGACGATGTACCGGATCGCCGCGACGATGTCGTCGATGGTCAGCACCTGGGTGTCGAACGGCAGCCCGGTGCCCAGCTTCTTGTTGATCTTGTAGCGGCCGACCTTGGCCAGGTCGTAGCGCTTCGGGTTGAAGTAGTAGTTCTCCAGCATCTGCTGGGCGGCCTCACGCGTCGGCGGCTCGCCCGGGCGCAGCTTGCGGTACAGGTCGAGCAACGCCTCGTCGGTGTTCGCGGTGTGATCCTTCTCCAGGGTCAGCCGCATCGACTCGTACTGGCCGAACTCCTCGAGGATCTGCTCGTTGCTCCACCCAAGGGCCTTCAGCAGCACGGTCACGTTCTGCTTGCGCTTGCGGTCGACGCGGACGCCGACCATGTCGCGCTTGTCGATCTCGAACTCCAGCCACGCGCCACGGGAGGGGATCATCTTGCAGGTGAAGATGTCCTTGTCCGAGGTCTTGTCAGCGGTCTGCTCGAAGTAGACCCCCGGGGAGCGGACGAGCTGGGAGACAACGACGCGCTCGGTGCCGTTGATGATGAACGTGCCCTTGTCCGTCATCAGCGGGAAGTCGCCCATGAACACCGTCTGGCTCTTGATCTCGCCGGTGTCGTTGTTCATGAACTCAGCGGTCACGAACAGGGGTGCAGCGTAGGTGAAGTCCTGGTCCTTGCACTCCTCGGTGGTGTGCTTGGCCTCTTCGAACCGGTTGTCGCGGAAGGACAGCGACATGGTCTGGGACAGGTCCTCGATCGGCGAGATCTCCTCGAAGATCTCCTCAAGACCGGATTTGGTGTTCACATCGGTTCGGCCTGCGGCTTTGGCGGCCGCAACCCGGGCCTGCCAGGTCTCGTTGCCGATCAGCCAGTCGAAGGATTCGACCTGAAGATCCAGCAGGTTCGGGACCTCGAGCGGCTCATGGATCTTCGCGAAGGAGATCCGACCGCTGGGTGAGACAACATTGGTGTTCTTCGACGACGCAGTGCGCGAGACGGCCAAGGTGGAGTCCTTCCGCAAGAAACCCGGTTACACCGGTTTCGTTGCACGCGAAACGGCCCGCGTCAAGTTTCACGGGTCGTCGATGGCAATGGGCAAAGCGATAGCTTACTCCAGCATGCCAGAGCCCGCAAACCGAGACCGCCGCGGATGGGCGAACCTCGCTTGTCCTGTGATCGTAGCCCTTGGAGCCACTCCAGGGAACGTTCCCCGCAAGAGAGTCCCCGAACCTTGAGGGGACGCCACAAGGCCGGTGTCTGCGGCAGGCACGGGAGGGGTATCCATATGCTGCAGAGCACCGGCCTAAGTGGTGTGTACTCAATCCGACGCATTAGGGGGGGCGCCGACAGAGGTAACTCCATCAGACTTGACTGGTACTTGTCAAGTATGTGTCAACATTTCTTTCGAGACTTCCTCACCCATCCCCTGACGCCACGCATCGACGGCGGCCTTGAGCCGTCCTTCGCGCTCGAACTGGCGGCCGGCAGCCACGAATCGCTCCCTGGCCGCTGCCCCCTTGCCGAGCGCCAGCAGCGCCTCAGCAAGGAGTAGCTCCGAACCGCCCCTTGAGACGTCTGCGGCGCCGAGCACCGGGTCGTCGAGGACCTTGCTCATGATCCGGGCACAGCCGGCCGGATCCCCGCTGAGCAGGGCAAGCTTCGCCTCCACCTGGCGGAGCTCGACGACGTCGTGCTTGTTGCCGAGGATCTGCAGCCCGAGGGCTGCGGTGTGCACCAGTTCGGGCACGCCCTCGACGATCCCGGCGTCCAGTCGACAGCGAGCGGCACTGCGGTGGAACCGCAGCCAGAGCCGCAGGTCCCGACGGGCGTCCAGCAGCTCCTTGGCCTTGCCATGCTGCTCGAGGCCCACTCCGCTGTTGCCGGCGATGAACTCGGCGGTACCCATCGTCCAGGCAATCAGTCCCCGGGAGTGATCCGAACTGAGACGCGGCGACAGCTCGGCCAGCCGGTTGAGGTACGGCCGGCTCTCCAATGCCGTATGTCCGGCTTCAGACATGGCGCTGACTAGGGCCATCAATGCCTCGGACAGGATGATCGGGGGTGCGGAGGAGGCCGCTTCGACAGCCCTGGCGCCATAGGCGACGGCCCAGCCGAGGCGGTCGGAGGCGCGGTAAGCCACCGAAGCGAGGCTCAGGGACTGCGCTCGGGCAACCGCGAACCGGCGAGCCGTCTCGTGTTCGGCCAACTCCTCGGCCACGTCGGCAGCGCCGGCGAAGTCGCCGGAGGAGAACTTGGCCTGCGCCAACACATAAAGGGCTTCCCAGTGCCGCCCGGTGTCACCAGCTGCGAGAGCGGTCGCTGCGGCTTTGGTCGAATGCTCCATCGCAGCGGCCCAGTCGTGCTCCGACCAGGCCCGCTCCGCCACCAGCAGGTCCTCGATGGTGTCCCCCGCGACCATTTGCGCCGGATCCCCTGCCGGCGAAACGCCCCACTCCAGCGGGGAAACGCCGAGGCGCCGGGACAGGAACGCGATTACTTCAGGCGTGGCGGCACGCCGCCCGCTCTCCAGGTGCGAGATGTAGCTGCCGGAGTACTTACCGGCGCCCAATTCGTTCTGGGAGAGACCTTGCCGCCGCCGGGCCTCACGCAACAGAGAGCCGAACTGCACCGCGGCTGACGCGTTCACACGACCTCCTTGGTCCTCATCTCATTGAACCTTGTCAAATGTTGACAAACTAGTCAAGTGCCCGCTAGTTTCCATGCATTGAGCCAGTCCAAAGAGAGGCCTTCAGGAAATGACCAGCGTTCGCAGGATCCTCGCCGCAGCCGTCGTTGCCGGTACGTTCGCCGTGCTTCCGATCAGCCTGATCGCAAACGACGTCCAGACCGCTGGTGGTGCCGCTGGTAGCACCAAGATCACGGTGACCACCATGGGTGGTCAAGGGAACTGGCCGTTCAAGCCCTGACATCCTCACCGCCTCTCAGCCGATAGCGGCTGGGGCAACCTGAGTCCAACCTTCCACCCCCAGTAGAGTCAGAACGGCGGTGCCCCCTAGGGGTCACCGCCGTTCTGTACTTTCCGTCGAGCGCCGCCGGGCGGCGGGATCCTGGCGAACGCAGATGGCGGCGACCCCAGCAGGGATCGCCGCCATCTGGCTTGAATCAGTTGGTCACTTGACGCTGACCGCGGCGCCGGCGGCCTCGAGGGCCTCCTTGGCCTTGGCCGCAGCCTCGCGGGTGACCCTCTCCAGCACGACCTTCGGAGCGGCCTCGACCAGGTCCTTGGCCTCCTTGAGGCCCAGGTTGGTGAGCGAGCGCACCTCCTTGATGACCTGGATCTTCTTGTCGCCAGCGGATTCGAGGATCACGTCGACCTCGTTGCTGACCTCTTCCTCCTCGACGGCCTCGGCAGCAGCTGCGCCGGGGGCCGCGGCAGCCGCGACCGGAGCGGCAGCAGTGACACCGAAGGTGTCCTCGAACAGCTTCACGAACTCGGAGAGCTCGATCAGGGTCATTTCCTTGAACGCGTCAAGGAGCTCGTCAGTAGTGAGCTTCGCCATAACGGTCAGTCCTTTCTCAACTTATTCGGATGCAGCGTCAGCCGCGTCGATGGTGGCCTCAGCAGCAGGTGCCGCATCGGTAGCCGGGAGTTCCCCGGCCTGCTTCTGGGATTTCAGCGCGTCCAGGGCCCTGACAGCCTGGGACAGCGGCGCAGCGAACAGGCCAACAGCCTTGGCCAGGTTCCCGTTCATAGCGCCGGCGAGCTTGGCGAGGAGTACCTCGCGCGACTCGAGATCGGCCAGTTTCCTGACCGAATCGGCGTCAAGGACACGACCGTCCATGACTCCAGCCTTGATCACCAGATGCGGATTCGCCTTGGCGAAGTCACGCAGTCCCTTGGCGACGGTTGCAACGTCGCCAGAGATGAACGCGATCGCAGTCGGGCCGGCGAGCGTGTCGTCCAGCCCTTCGATACCAGCCTTGCGGGCAGCGATCGTGGTCAGCGTGTTCTTCGTCACGGCGTAGGTGGCGTTCTCACCAAGGGCCCGGCGCAATGCCTTCAGGTCCTTGACGGTGAGCCCGCGGTACTCGGTCAGCACTGCGGCAGCGGACTTGCTGAATTGATCAGCCAGTTTCGCAACGGCGGCTGCCTTGTCCGGCCTCGCCATGGGTCTCCTTCCCACTTCTCATTGGATCGTCGGAGACCGCGAGCAAAGAAAAACCCGGAGCGCGTTGGCGATCCGGGACAACTCATGGCTGAGAAATTCACGTTTCACCTGCGCGGGATTTGCCTTCCCTGGCTAACCAGGTCGAGTACCAGCGGTCTTCGGCAGCCCTCAGTTTAGGCCAGTGGCGTCCGCGGCACCAAATCGTCGAGATGTCGCTGGCCCGCAAATGCAGTTCGGCCCCGATCCCAACGGGACCGGGGCCGGACAACTGCTTCTGGTTACTCAGCGCTCGGCTTGACCTTCGTCGGATCGACCGGGACGCCGGGGCTCATCGTCGAGGCGACGGTGATCTTCCGCATGTAGCGGCCCTTGGAAGCGCTCGGCTTGAGCCGGAGCACCTCGTCAAGTGCCGAGAAGTAGTTCTCCGCGAGTTGCTGCTCGGTGAAGGACGCCTTGCCGACGATGAAGTTCAGGTTGGCATGCCGGTCGACGCGGAACTCGATCTTGCCGCCCTTGATTTCGGTGACGGCTTTCGTAACGTCCATGGTGACCGTGCCGGTCTTGGGGTTCGGCATCAGGCCGCGCGGGCCGAGGACCCGGCCAAGCCTTCCGACCTTGCCCATCATGTCGGGGGTGGCGACCACGGCGTCGAAGTCGAGGTAACCGCCGGAGATCTTGTCGATCAGCTCGTCGCCACCGACCTCGTCGGCGCCGGCAGCAATGGCGTCGTTGGCCTTCTCGCCGGTGGCGAAGACGAGGACCCTTGCCGTCTTGCCAGTTCCGTTGGGGAGGTTGACGGTGCCGCGCACCATCTGGTCGGCCTTGCGGGGATCGATTCCGAGCCGGATGGCGACCTCGACGGTTTCGTCGAACTTCGCCGATACGTTCTTCTTCACGATCGCCAGGGCAGCCTCAGGGCTGTACAGCTGGTTCTCGTCGATGTTCTCACTAGAGGCCCGGTAGGCCTTGCTGCGCTTCATTCTGGTCTCCTGAAGTTATGCGGCCCTCGTGTGGGCCGGGTGCCAGTCGTGGTGTGGGCGCGCTGCCCTGCCACTGGATGGGTTGTTGGTCAGAGCTCGACGGTGACGCCCATGGAACGGGCGGTGCCGGCCACGATCTTCATCGCGGCGTCAATGTCGTTGGCGTTGAGGTCGGGCATCTTGGTGTGTGCGATTTCGCGCACCTGGTCAGCGGTGAGCGAACCCACCTTCTCCTTGTGCGGCCGAGCCGAACCGCTCTTCAGTCCGGCGGCCTTCTTGATCAGTTCCGCTGCCGGCGGGGTCTTCGTGATGAAGGTGAAGGTGCGATCCTCGTAGATCGTGATCTCGACCGGGATGATCGTGCCCCGCATGGGCTCGGTCTCGGCGTTGTACCGCTTGCAGAACTCCATGATGTTCACGCCGTGCGGGCCGAGCGCGGTGCCGACCGGCGGAGCCGGAGTTGCCGCGCCCGCGTTCAAGGCCACCTTGACGATCGCGGCTACCTTCTTCTTGGGAGGCATTTCGATTGGGTCCTTTTGTAGATTCTCTTCGGTGTTGCGCCGACGGCCGGGCTGACCGTCGGCGATGCGACAGCTAGACCTTCTGGATCTGGCCGAGGGTCAGGTCGACCGGGGTTTCCCGGCCAAGGATCTCGACCAGCGCCTTGAGCCGCTGGCTGTTCGCATTGATCTCGGTGATGGTCGCGTGCACCCCGGCGAAGGGGCCCTGGACCACCATGACCGAGTCGCCGACCTTGAAATCGGCAATCTCGATCTTCTTGGGGTTTCGCTTCGGACCGGTGGAGGCCGCGGCTGCCCGGGCCAGCGCTGCCGGCGCGAGCATCTTCTCGACCTCTTCGAGGCTCAGCGGCACCGGAGCATTGGCATGGGCGACGAAGCCCGTGACCGAAGGGGTGTGCCGAACCGCTGCCCAGGAGGCATCGGTCAGTTCCATCCGGACCAGGACGTAGCCGGGCAGGACGGTCCTTGTGACCGTCTTGCGGGCGCCGTTGCGGGTCTCGATGACCTCTTCGGTCGGCACCACGGCCTCGTAGATGTAGTCCTCCATACCGAGCGTCTTCACCCGGTTGTCGAGGTTCTGCTTCACCCGGTTCTCCATGCCGGAGTAGGTGTGGATGACATACCAGTCACCTACCTGGGCGCGCAGCGCCTGGCGGAGTTCCTCCAGCACTGCCTCGTCATCGGCGTCAAGGACCACCGGCTCGGGTTCGGGCTCGGCCTCGTCCTCGCCGAAGTCAAGGACCAGGTCGTCGTCGGCGTCGATTCCGCCGAGATCGCCGAAGTCCAGGTTCAGCTCGACGTCGTCGGCCACCGGGGCGTCCGGCATGCCGAGATCGATCTCGATCTCCGGCTCTGCCCCACGGACGTCCTCATCGGGCGCGTTGTTGTCGGTCACTGCTTCTCGCTTCCTCGTCGTCAGCCGAAGATCTGCAACAGCAGGGTGCCGAAACCGAGGTCCAACGCACTGACGAAGCCGATCATGATCAGGACGAACACCAGTACGACGACGAAGTACTGCTGCAGCTGGCTGCTTGTTGGCCAGACCACCTTCTTCAACTCCGCCACCGACTCCCGGACGAAGTCCGCCGGGGTGGTCCGACGACGCTCATCTGTGGTGGTGCTGCGCCGCCGCCTCGGGGTGGCGCGACCCTTGCCCCCATCCGGCTCGGTAACCCCCTTGCGGACCGGGCGGGCGCTGGCAGCCGTCAGGGCTACCTGCTCCTCCTCGGTCAGCTCGACGTCCTCCAGGCCCATGGCCTCGAGATCGAGCTCGTCGCCAGTGGGGTCAGCAGGGACGTCGGCAGCAGCCTTGTCCTGTTCGTCCGCCACGGGGCCGTCCTTCACTTTCGCTGGTTTTGGTGGTGCTAGCCGCTCAAGAGAAACGGCTGCCCAGCAGGGCAAGAGGGACTTGAACCCCCAACCTGCGGTTTTGGAGACCGCTGCTCTGCCAATTGAGCTATTGCCCTTGGTGGTGAGCCGCCCGCCGCGCTCCGCCTTGTGGGCATGACCCAGCAGGAGTTGGTCACCAAGTACAGGATTGTACGGGTTTTGGAATGGCGCGTCGAACCGGCCGCCGCCCCTGCAAGGACTTGATCAAAGGACCGTGGCGATCGCCCTTGCGACGAGGTCGACGTTGCCGGGGTTCAGCGCAGCCACGCAGATCCGTCCGGCGTCGGTGCCGTAGACGCCGTGTACCTCGCGCAGTTCGCGCATCTGGTCAGCGCTCAGCCCGCAGTAGCTGAACATGCCCACCTGCTCGGCGATGAAGCCGAAGTCCCGGCTGGCACCGGCAATGGCGAGGGCATCGACCAGCGCGACCCGCATGCCCTTGATCCGCAACCGCATCCGCTCCAGCTCGTACTCCCAGAGCGCGCGCAACTCCGGGTCGCCCAGCACCCGCGAAACCACGGCCGCGCCGTGGGTCGGCGGGCTGGAGTAGGTGGTCCGGATCGTCACCTTCAGCTGGGACAACACGCGGGCGGCCTCGGCCGCGTCCGCGGTCACAACGCTCAGGCCGCCGACCCGCTCGCCGTAGAGGCCGAAGCTCTTGCTGAACGAGGACGCGACAAGCATCGGGATGCCGAGCGCTGCGAACCGGGCCACCACAGCACCGTCAGGCTCGATGCCGGCGGCGAAGCCCTGGTAGGCCAGGTCGAGGAACGGAACCAGGCCGCGCTCGACGACGACCTCGGCTACCTGGGCCCACTCGGCATCACCGAGGTCGTAGCCGGTGGGGTTGTGGCAGCACGCGTGCAGGACAACGACCGTGCCGGGAGCTGCGGCGCGCAGGTCCGCCAGCAGGCCGGGCACGTCGATGCCACCAAGTTCGGGCGCGTAGTAGCGGTAGCTGCCGACTTCGAACCCGGCCCTGGTGAACAGCGCCAGGTGGTTCTCCCACGACGGATCGGAAATCAGCACCGTCCGCGCAGCTTCGGTGAGCTTGAGGAACTCCGCCCCGACCTTCAGCGCGCCGGTGCCGCCCAGCCCCTGGACGGTGACCACCCTGCCGGAGGTGACCGGCTCGGAGTCGGCCCCGAACACCAGTTCGCGGACGCCCTTGGTGTAGGCCGGCAGCCCGTCGATGGGCAGGTAACCGCGGGGAGCCGGCGCCGCGGCCAGGACGGCTTCGGCGGTACGTACGCAATCCAGCAGCGGGATCTTGCCGTCAGCCCCCAGATAGACACCCACACCGAGGTTGACCTTGTCGGCCCGGGCGTCGGCGAGGAATCCCTCGGTGAGACCGAGGATCGGGTCCCTCGGCGCCAGCGGGATGCTCGACAGGATGCTCACGGTTCTTCCTTTCACAGACCGCCAGCAAGTCTAGGGGTCGAGCGTGGTCCCGATCAGTACCGGCTCGGGCACCAGCCGGATCCCGTAGACCCGCTCCACCCCGTCGCGCACCAGCCGGGCGAGCTCGATGACGTCGGCCGCTGTGGCCCCGCCCCGGTTGGTGACGGCGAGGGTGTGCTTTCTGGACAGCCGGGCGAGACCCGGACCGTAGCCTCTGCTGAATCCGGCGTGCTCGATCAGCCAGGCCGCGCTGGTCTTCACCCCGCCGTTCGGCTGCGGGTAGCGCGGCGCATCGGTCGGCAGGGTTGCCGCGACGGTGTCGTCGAGGACCGGGTTGGTGAAGAAGCTGCCGGCGCTCCAGGTGTCGTGGTCGTCGGCGTTGAGCACCATGCCCTTGGCGCGACGCAGTTCGAGGACTGCGTGCCGGACCTCGGTCATCGGGGCCCGGACGCCGGGCTCGACCCCGAGCTTGCGGGCCAGTTCGGTGTACCGGATGGGCTCGGAGAGGGTGCCGAGCTGGAACTGGAAACTCACCGAGAGCACCACGAACCGGTTGGGGATGGCCTTGAACACCGAGCTGCGATAGCCGAACTGGCACTCGATGGCGCTGCGGGTGACGACCCGCCGTTCGATGCGGTCGTACACCCGCACCCGTGCAATGGCCTGGCCGACCTCCTGGCCGTACGCACCGACGTTCTGGATCGGGGTGGCCCCGACCAGCCCGGGGATGCCGGAGAGGGCTTCGATCCCCACCCGGCGATGACCGATGGTCTCGGCAACGAAACCGTCCCAGGGTTCACCGGCGGCAACGTTAACGAATGCCCCGGCGCAGGCTGCGACATCCTCGGTGTGGATGCCGCGGAGCCGTCCGGTGTGCACGACCGTTCCGTCGAAGCCGGCGTCCCCGACCACGACGTTCGAGCCGCCGCCGAGGATCAGCAGCGGTTCCCCCGCCTCGTCGGCGTCGCGGACGACGTCGATGAGTTCGGCCTCGGTCTCCGGTTCGACCCATCCCTTGGCCGGCCCACCAACCCGGAGGGTTGTGTGGCCGGCCAGCCGCTCAGCCAAGTCCCACCTCTGCGGTCACTGCGCCGAGCACTTTCACCTCGTCGCAGGTCGCTTCGACACTCACCGTCGCGACGCCGTCGGCCACCTTGGTGACCGTGCCGGCGAAGCGCACCTCGGTGCCGCCGACGGCCGGCACCACCACCGGCTTGGTGAACCGGACGTAGTAGCTGCGTACCCGTCCCGGATCGCCGGCCCAGTCGGTGACCACCCGCAGGGCGGTGCCCATGGTGAGCATGCCGTGGGCGATCACGTCGGGCAGTCCGAGGGCTGTGGCCGCCGGGTTCGACCAGTGGATCGGGTTGAAGTCGCCGGACGCGCCGGCGTAGCGCACCAGGTCGGCGCGGGTGAAGGTTCGGCTGAAGCCGGGAAGCTGTTGCCCGACCGCCACGTCAGTGAGGTTGCTCATGCCGCCTCCTCCATCGTGTGCATCAAGGTCGACGTCGCCGTGCACAGCGACTCACCGGCCGTGGTGGCCAGCTCGACAGCGATGCCGATGATGGCAGTCGCTCCCCTGGCCCGGACCTTTTCGATGGTCAGGGTCGCGCTGACCTCGTCACCGGCTCGCAGCGGCCGCTGCCAGGTGAACCGCTGGTCGACGTGGACGGTGCGGCTGAGGCTGAGCCCGAGTTCTGGGTCGGCGAACATGGCGTCCCACGCCGCGGAGGACAGCACCACAGCGAAGGTTGGTGGTGCGATCGGCTCCTTGCCGGCATAGGCCGGGTTCGCCGCGTCGCCGAGGGCGGCGGCGAACTCGGCGATCTTGGCTCGGCTCACCTGGTAGGGAGCTGTGGCCGGGTACGTGCGCCCGACGTGGTCTTCGCTGATCGGCATGTGCCCAGATTAACGGCAGCGGCTCAACGATCGGCCCGGAAGGCCAGCACCCGCGTGTGGCCTAGGCAGCGGCCAGTCCGTGATCGCTGAGCAGTTGCCGCACCGCCGGCACCTGGTCGGCGGGCACCTGGATCGCCCGGACGTCCCGCGGCAGGCGTCCGGCGAGCCGGTCGGAGATGCTCCAGCCGGCCTGGTCGACGGTGGTGACCACCAGTTGCGCCGAGCCGAGGAAGTTGATCATCCGGGCACCGGTCACCTCTTCCCAGGACAGCCGCCAGTGCCGTTGCCCGAGTTCCTTGGTTATGCCGGCCTCGTCCAGGCGCGCGCTCAGCTGGCCGGCCATGGCCAGCCGCCATGCCTGGACGACCAGCACCAGCACCGCCGCCATGAACAGCAGCGACTCCCCGCCCGCCAGCAGGGGCACGACCAGGACCGTGGCTGCGCCCAGACAGGCGTAGAAGGCGACCCGGTTGGCCCGATCGGTGAGCCGCCACTCGATCATCTGGCCCCGGACGCAGCGAAGCCGCCCGCGAAGGCGGGCGGCTCGAACGAAGTCACGGTCAGCGAGTCTCGCGGTGCGCGGTGTGCACGTGGCACTTCGGGCAGAACTTCTTCAGTTCCATCCGGTCGGGATCGTTGCGCCGATTCTTCTTGGTGATGTAGTTGCGCTCTTTGCACTGAGTGCACGCCAAGGTGATCTTGGGCCGTACGTCGGCTGTCTTCTTGGCCATCGGCTTCCTCTTTCCCTACGTATGTTACTGCGGTAGCGGGAGCGGGACTTGAACCCGCGACACAGCGATTATGAGCCGCTTGCTCTACCGCCTGAGCTATCCCGCCCCCGTCCGGACTCCAGCGAGGCTGGCCGACGGGCGGTAAATCCGTCAATCCGAACACAGAGCCCCCATGCGGAATCGAACCGCAGACCTTCTCCTTACCATGGAGACGCTCTGCCGACTGAGCTATAGGGGCCGGACAGCGCACGAGACTACCCCACCTTCGGGGTGCCCCCCAAATCGGCCCCCATGCCCGCCGGGGCCGTCCTCGGGATCACTCCGGCGCGGCCCGATGGGCGGCCATGTCGACCCGTCCGGATCGCACCCGGACGCCCTCCTCCGCCAGCCGGCGGGACCCCTCCGCAACGAGATGTTCGGCGATCGTGCCGTCGGCTCGCACCACCCGCCACCAGCAGGCTTCGTCACCGCGGGCTGCGAGCACCCTTGCCACGAGTCGCGGCCCGCAGCCGACCATCCTTGCGATGTCGCCGTAACTGGCGACCCGGCCCGCGGGGATCGCGTCCGCTGCGAGCAGGATGCTGTCGGCCAGCTCGGCCATGCTCGGCGGAACCATGCCAGAACTCTACGGCTGCTGCCCGCTTAGGGTGGAGCTGGACGAAGGGAGTCTCCGATGGCCGGATTCCGTATCGAGCACGACACCATGGGCGAGGTCAGCGTCCCCGCCGAAGCCCTCTACGCCGCCCAGACCCAGCGGGCGGTGGAAAACTTCCCGATCTCCGGACGGGGCCTGTCCAGCCACCACATCGCGGCGCTGGCCCAGATCAAGCGGGCAGCAGCGATCGCCAACGCCGAGCTCGGGGTGCTGACCGAACCGGTCGCTGCGGCGATCGTCGCCGCCGCCGACGAGGTGATCGCCGGCGGCCACGATGACCAGTTCCCGATCGACGTCTTCCAGACCGGGTCCGGGACGTCGTCCAACATGAACACCAACGAGGTGGTCGCCACCCTCGCCTCAAGGCGTCTGGGCTCGCCGGTTCACCCCAATGACCACGTGAACGCCTCCCAGTCGTCCAACGACGTCTTCCCTTCCTCGATCCACATCGCTGCCGTGCAGGCGATCACGGCCGAACTGGTCCCGTCCCTGGAGGTGCTTGCGGGTTCGCTCGAGGCCAAGGCGACCGAGTTCGCGGATGTGGTGAAGTCCGGACGCACGCACCTCATGGACGCCACCCCGATCACGCTCGGGCAGGAGTTCTCCGGCTACGCCGCCCAGGTCCGCAACGGCATCGATCGCGTGCAGGCGACCCTTGTCCGGCTGGGTGAGCTGCCCCTTGGCGGTACCGCCGTCGGCACCGGCATCAACACCCCGGCCGGGTTCTCCGCCAGGGTGATCGAGCTGATCGCCGCGCACACCGGACTGCAGCTGACCGAGGCCCGCAACCACTTCGAGGCGCAGGCCGCCCAGGACTCCCTTGTGGAGGCGTCCGGTGCGCTGCGGACGGTGGCGGTCTCGCTGGTGAAGATCGCCAACGACCTGCGCTGGATGGGTTCTGGCCCCCGCACCGGGATCGGCGAGATCGCCCTGCCTGACCTGCAGCCCGGGTCCTCGATCATGCCGGGCAAGGTGAACCCGGTCCTGCCGGAGGCGACGGTGATGGTTGCCGCTCAGGTGATCGGCAACGACACAGCCATCACCTTCGCCGGCACGCAGGGCAATTTCGACCTGCTGGTGATGCTGCCGGTGATGGCCAGAAACCTGCTGGAGTCGATCACACTGATCGGCAACGTCTCCAGGCTGCTCGCCGACCGCTGTGTTGACGGGGTGGTCGCCAATGTGGAGCGCTGCCGCCAGTTGGCCGAGTCCTCCCCCGCCATCGTCACCCCGCTGAACCGGATCATCGGCTACGAGGCCGCGGCAAGGATCGCAAAGCACTCGGTGAAGGCCAACCTGACCGTAGCCGAGGCGACCCGCGACCTCGGCTATGTGGAGCGGGGCGAGCTGACCGAGGCACAGTTGGCCAGCGCCCTCGACGTGATGTCGATGACCGGCCCCAAGGCCGGCACCTGAGCTCGACCAGGGCGGGCTCGTGTCGCCGAAAGGGCATTCCACAAGGGGTGTAACGCCGAAGGGCCCCCGTTGCCGAGGGCCCTTCCATGCACTGGTGGCAGGTGTAGGGTTCGAACCTACGTAGGCTGAGCCGACGGTTTTACAGACCGCTCCCTTTGGCCACTCGGGCAACCTGCCGTGCCGGGACACTGTAGCAAAACAGCGTCTGGCCCACGAATCCGGCAACGGTGCCCGGAGGGGCCGATCCGCAGCGACGGAGACCCGCAGGAGTCCGTTCCCGAAGACCTGTTCGTGCCTGCCAGCCGAGGCCGTCCCGAGGCACTGACAGCTCAGTCGGAAGCGCCAGACCGCAGCGCCGTCGCCCCGGCAAATGGATCAGGTCGTGCGCTCACGCTGGCAGTATCGGTTGGGGCGCGAACTGGGCGTCACCCAAGTCGGTGGGTTGGGGATCGCCCGGTTTGCCGCAACCAACCGCATTCAGGCGACAATGGTCATCGAAACGAAGGAGAGAGCAGTGGCAGCAGACAACTCGTTCGACATCGTCAGCAAGGTGGACTCCCAGGAGGTCGAGAACGCCCTGAACATGGCAGTCAAGGAGGTGCGCACCCGGTTCGACTTCAAGGGCACCGACGCCTCCATCAAGGCCTCCGGTGACTCCTTCGAGATGGAGGCCAACGGCGAGGAACGGGTGAAGGCCATCCTGGACGTGTTCCAGACCATGCTCGTTCGCCGCAAGATCGACCTGAAGTCGCTCGAGGCCGGCGAGCCGCGGCTGTCCGGCAAGCTGTGGAAGATCACGGCATCGATCAAGCAGGGCATCAGCACCGAGAACGCCAAGAAGGTCTCCAAGCTGATCCGTGACGAGGGCCCCAAGGGCATCCGCACCCAGATCCAGGGCGAGGAGCTGCGGGTCTTCGGCAAGAAGCGGGACGACCTCCAGGCCGTCCAGCAGCTGGTGCAAGGGTGCCGACCTCGACTTCGCGGTCCAGTTCGACAACTATCGATGACCCGCATCCGCTGAATGGGCTCGACTCCCTACCTGCGGCTGGATGTTGCCGTCCTCGACCGCAATATCGCAGCCATGTCGCAGCTGTGCACCGCTGCCCACCTGAACCTGCGTCCGCACGCCAAGACGCACAAGTCCCTGGAGATCGCCCAGCGCCAGCTCGCCGCGGGTGCGGTCGGCCTGACCGTTGCGACGATCGGCGAGGCCGAGGTCTTCGCGCCGGTCTGTGATGACCTGTTCATCGCCTACCCGCTGTGGGTGGACAAGGCCGACGCCGACCGGTTGCGCGCCCTCGCCGGGCACTCGCGCATCCTGGTGGGCTGCGACTCCGTCGAGGCCGCACGAAAGCTGAGCCGCCTGCCGGTCGAGGTGGCCGTCGAGATCGACAGCGGTCACCACCGCTCCGGCGTGCGGCCTGCGGAGGCTGGGGAGCTCGCCGCGCGGATCAGTGAGCTCGGGCTGCGGGTGCGTGGAGTGTTCACGTTCCCCGGCCACAGCTATTCCCCCGGCACCCGGGCCAGCGCCGCCCAGGACGAATCGGCAGCCCTTGCCGTCGCGACCAGCTCGCTCGCCGCGGCCATGGTCCCTGCCCGCCTCGTCAGCGGTGGCTCCACCCCCTCCGCGGGCTTCAGCCGTGCCGGGGTGCTCAACGAGCTTCGGCCCGGCGTCTACGTCTTCGGCGACGCCCAGCAGCTGGAGCTCGGCACGATCGGCTTCGACCAGGTCGCGCTCACAGTGGTCGCCACCGTTGTGTCGCACGCCGGCCGCCGGGTGATCACCGACGCCGGCAGCAAGGCGTTGGGCGCGGACCGCGCGCCGTGGGCCACCGGATACGGCCGCGTCCTCGAGACACCGGACGCCCGCATCGTCGCGCTTTCGGAGCACCATTCGACGATCGAGTGGCCCGGAGCCCTGCCTTCCCTCGGCAGCCAGTTGCTGCTGGTGCCCAATCATGTCTGCAACGCGGTCAACCTCGCCGACTCGTATCACCTCACTGACGGCGGCACCTGGTCGGTCGCCGCTCGTGGTCGCAATAACTGATGCGGGTCGCCACTGTCAACGTCAACGGCATCCGCGCGGCCACCCGGCGCGGGTTCGCCGACTGGCTGGCTGCTCGCGACTGCGACCTGGTAGCCCTGCAGGAGGTCCGCTGCCCCGCCGACCTGGTGCCGCCCGAGGCCCTGGCCGGCTACCACTACTGCTACCACCCCGGCGACCGGGCCGGACGCAACGGTGTCGCCCTGCTCAGCCGCACCCCGCCGGTGGCGATCCGGGAGGGATTCGGCAATCCGGCCTTCGACGCCGAGGGACGCTATGTGGAGGCCGACCTCGACCTGTGCGGCTGGAAGCTGACCGTCGGCTCGCTGTACCTGCCGAAGGGCGGACGCGCCGACGACTCCGCAGCAGAACTCGCCCGCTACCGGCGCAAGCTGAAGTTCCTGCGGTCGTTGCGCCCCTACCTCACCCGCGCGCGCCTGGCAGCGAGGGACAAGGGCCGCGAGTTCCTCGTGATGGGCGACTTCAACATCGCCCACACCCGCCTCGACCTGCGCAACTGGCGGACGAACCAGGCGGCTGTCGGCTTCCTGCCCGAGGAACGGGAGTGGTTCGCCTCCGTCCTCGGCCCGCGGACGCTGGTGGACGTGGTGCGTCGGCTCCACCAGGAGACCGAAGGGCCGTACTCGTGGTGGAGCTGGATGGGCAACGCCTTCAACAACGACGTCGGCTGGCGGATCGACTACCAGCTCGCCACGCCCGGACTGGCGAAGGCTGCGCTCAGCGGCGGGACTGACCGCGCGGAGAGCTACGAGGCGCGGATGAGCGACCACGCCCCGGTGGTCGTTGACTACGCCGACGGAGCCTAAGGGGACGGTTCCCTTTCCGGTCCAGGAAGACTCCCGGCTGGATTCGGTGCCGCTGCAGGCTCCCTGGACCGGAATAGGAA
This sequence comes from uncultured Actinomycetota bacterium, assembly GCA_963848845.1. Classification (GTDB taxonomy): domain Bacteria; phylum Actinomycetota; class Actinomycetes; order Propionibacteriales; family Propionibacteriaceae; genus Propionicimonas. The sequence goes on along the minus strand of CAWKFH010000009.1, from coordinate 248,439 downwards.
CCGTCCCCTATGGGAGCGGGTCGAAGTAGCTGAGCACCTCTTCGCGGGAGACGTCCGCGATCGTTGGGTGTGACCACCGCGGGTTCCGGTCGCGGTCCACCAGCTGGGCGCGGACCCCTTCGGCGAAGTCCGGGCCGGTGGCCAGCCGGACCGCAAGTCCCAGCTCCTGGGGAAGCAGGTCGGCCAGGTGTTCGATCTTCGCCGCCCGACGCAGTGCCTCGAGGCTCACTGCCACCGACAGCGGGCTACGCCCGCGAAGCTCCGCGGCCGCCCCACGCGCCGCCGGGTCGGGGTGGTCGGTGAGCCGGCCGAGGATCTCGACCGGGTCGTCGCCGGCGTAGCATTCCGCGATCCACTGTCCGGCCAGAACCGGGTCGGGCTCCGGAGCCGGGCCGGCGACCTCATCGGCAAGGCCGAGCCGGACGGCGTCGGTGGCGTTGATCGAGGCGCCGGTCAGCGCGAGGTGGGTGCCCACCCCGCCTGGCATCCGGGCCAGCAGCGGGGTGACCAGTACGTCGGGGAACAGCCCGATCTGGGTCTCTGGCATCGCCAGCCGGCTGGACGCGTCCACCACCCGTTGTGATCCGTGAGCGCTCAGCCCGATCCCGCCGCCCATGGTGACGCCGGTCATCACCGCCCGGTAGGGCTTCGGGTAGCCCGCGACCCGCAGGTTCACCCCGTACTCGGTCCCGAAGAAGTCGGCCACGTCACCACCGGTGAGGACCAGTTCCCGCAGGGCCCGGACGTCCGCCCCGGCGCACAGGCCGCGCTCCCCGGCACCGGTGAGTTCGACCCCGTGCACCCGGTCGTCCGCGGCGAAGTCATCAAGTGCCGTCGCGATGGTGCGCATCATCTCGACGGTGAGGGCGTTGATCTGTCGGGGACGGTTCAGCCGGATCCGGCCGATCCCATCGCTGATCCCTACCAGGACCTCCGGATCGCTCAAGCGGTCCCCTCCTTGACGGCTTCCAGATGGGCCTTGCGCTCCTGGGCATGCCGGTAGAGCAGCACGAGCATCAGGGCGAGCGCGGCGAACCCGAGCGCAACCGCGTCGTTCCGCCAGGCCAGGTTGCCGGCGCCGTAGGCCAACAGGACGGTGGTCACGGTGACCGCGGTACCGATGATCCGTTCGGTTGGCTTGGTCAGCGGCAGCAACAGCCCACCCCAGGTGAGGTACCAGCTGTTCAGGGCGATTCCGCCGAAGGCGAAGACCAGGTACGACCAGCTGAGGAAGGTCACCGGCTTGCGGCGTCCGATGGTCAGGGCCAGCCAACCGATGATCAATACCGTCAGCCCCAACCCGAGATAACGCAGTGCGTCCATGGCCAGCTGGCCGGCGACGGGTTGGCCGAAGAACTCCAGGGCGTACTTCAGCCCGGCGCCCACCAGCGTGAAGGGCGCCAGCGTCACCACCCGGCCCGGCACGTCGGCCGCTCCGGTCCAGCCGAAGCCCAGGCCGCTGGCGAGCGAGATCGCGACGAAGGTGGCGACCGAGACGGCCAGCGAGAGCGCCAGGCGGGCAAGGGCGCGCGAACTGTCACGCCAGCGGAAGCTCCGCCAGCGGTGCCCGATCAGGGCCACCGGATAGAAGGCAAGGATCGCCGGCTGCTTGATGCAGGCAGCCACCCCGACCAGAGCCGCAGCCCACCAGAAGCGCTCGTTGAACGCCAGCCACAGAGCCAGCACCACCAGCCCCATCATCAGCGCGTCATTGTGGGCGCCGCCGACGAAGTCGATGATGAGCAGCGGGTTGATGGTGGAGAACCAGGCGGTCATTTGCGTGTCCGCGCCCATCCGGGTCGCCAGCCGCGGCAGGAAGTAGGCGATCAGGCCGACCCCGATCAGCGCCGGAATCCGCATGGCCATCGCCGAGTAGTAGGGGTTGTTGCCGGCAAGGATCACCAGGCCGTGGAACATCTCAAGGCTCAGCGGCGGGTACATCGCGGTGGTGTAGCGCCACAGCCAGGCCGCCTGATCGGCGAACGGTCCCGGCAGCACCGAGATCGTATTCGTGTAGGGGTTCAGTCCATTGCGGAGCAGCCAGCCCTCCGCGGCGTAGGCGTAGGCGTCGTGGCTGAAGATCGGGGGCGCGAGCAGCAGCGGCAGGCTCCACAACAGGGTGATCGGCCAGTGCTTCACCTCGTGGTAGAGGCTCGGCCGCAGCTTGAACCAGGCTTCGACGAGCAGGGCGACGCCGGCTACGACCAGGGCCGTACCGAAGGCCTTGGCGGGCCAGTTGTCCAGGCCGAGGGCCCGCATCGGGTCCCACCAGGGGCTGTTCTGCGGCAGGTAGGCCGGGGTCAGCGAGCCAACGAAGAGCAGTGCCGAGCCGAGGAACCCGCGCCGCACCGGGCGGTATTCCCAGGCCTTCGCGATGTCGGCGCGGTACCCCGACATGCGGGCACGCCAAAGGCCAGACCTGTTGCCGGCCGACCTGGTCTGCTGGGTCACCGCCACTGGCTCGACCTCGCTGGTGGCACGGGCGCCAGCTTACCGAGGACACCGACCGGCAGCGGCGCGGCCACTTCGGAGCGTGCGTTCCACTGGCTGGACGTCGAATGCTTGAAATCCGAACCACCCGTGTTAGGGTCGCGCCCATGCTCGAACGGAACCCTTATGCGTCCATCGCCGGTGGCGTCGACGCACCCCGTTCGATGTGTTGCGCGTACTGACGCGCCCGCACCCAACCAGTAGCCGGGCACTCAAAGCCCCGGTCCGGCGTTGCCCGGTCTTGCGGCCGAAGTGCCCCAGAACCCCGTGAGGAAGCATGACCAGCACTGCCCGCGAACCCCGCTCGAACGGTCAATGGGCCGTCGACGGGCATGCCCCGCTGAATCACAATGAGGAATTCAAGTCGGTCGATGATCCCCTGACCGTCCGGCAGCGTGTGGAACAGGTCTACTCACGCGAGGGCTTCGACTCCATTCCCGCCGACGACCTGCACGGCCGGCTGCGCTGGTGGGGGCTCTACACGCAACGTCGCCAGGACATCGACGGCAGCCGGACCGCCTCGCTCGGGCCGGACGAGTTGAGCGACCGCTACTTCATGATGCGCGTCCGGCTGGACGGCGGTGCGATCAGCACCGACCAGCTGCGGACGCTCGCCGGAATCTCGGTGGACTACGCCCGGAACACCGCCGACATCTCCGACCGGCAGAACATCCAGTACCACTGGATCGAGATCGAGCAGGTGCCGGCGATCTGGCGGCGGCTCGAGGAAGCCGGGATGCAGACCACCGAGGCTTGCGGCGACACCCCGCGGGTGATCCTCGGCTCGCCGGTGGCCGGGATCGCCGCCGACGAGATCATCGACCCGAGCCCGGTGATCGAGGAGATCGTCCGGCGCTTCATCGGCGACCCGGAACTGGCCAACCTGCCGCGAAAGTTCAAGTCGGCGATCACCGGCCACCCAAGCCAGGACGTGGTGCACGAGATCAACGACATCTCGCTGGTCGGGGTCGTCCACCCGGAACTCGGCCCCGGCTACGACCTCTGGGTCGGCGGCGGGCTGAGCGTCGCCCCACGGCTCGCCGAACGGCTGGGCGCCTTCGTCCCCGCCGATCAGGCGGCGGACGTCTGGCATGGGGTGATCCGGATCTTCCGCGACTACGGATTCCGCCGCCTGCGGAACAAGGCCCGCCTGAAGTTCCTGCTCGCCGAGTGGGGGCCGGAGAAGTTCCGGGAGGTGCTCGAAACCGAGTACCTCGGCTTCCGGCTGGCCGACGGTCCGGCCCCGCAGGCCACGACGGGTCCCGGCGACCACATCGGCGTGCACACCCAGAAGGACGGCCGCAGCTTCGTCGGACTTGCTCCTACCGTTGGCCGCGTCTCCGGAGAGATCCTCGCTGCCCTTGCCGATGCCGCCGAGGCCGCCGGCTCCCGCCGCGTCCGGTTCACCCCGCACCAGAAGGTGCTCGTGCTGGACGTCGAGCCCGCGAAGGTCGCGGCCCTGCTGGCAGCCGTCGCTCCCCTCGACCTGACCGCGAACCCGAGCCCGTTCCGCCGTTCGACCATGGCCTGCACCGGCATCGAATACTGCAAGCTGGCGTTCGTCGAGACCAAGCAGGCCGCGGCGGACACGATCAGCCACCTGGAGTCCCGGCTCGCCGATGTCGAGCTGGACCGCCCGATCAGCCTGCACGTCAACGGCTGCCCCAACTCCTGCGCCCGGATCCAGGTTGCCGACATCGGCCTGAAGGGCCAGCTGATGAAGAACTCCGATGGCACCGAGGAGTTCGCCTACCAGGTGCACCTCGGCGGCGGGCTCGCCTCTGCCGACCGGGAGGACGCCGGCCTCGGCCGCACGGTCCGCGGACTGAAGGTGACCGCCGTTGACCTGCCGGAGTACGTGGAACGGGTGACCCGGTCCTTCGTCGCCGGGCGGCAGGCCGAGGAGTCCTTCGCCGACTGGGCGCACCGGGTGGATGAGGAGGTGCTGCGATGACCTTGACCACTCACGGTCCGGGCCGGACCCGGTCGCCCGAGGACCTGCGGCGGCTCGCCGAGCGGGCGGGCGAGGAGCTCGCCGGCGCCAGCGCCCAGGAGGTCGTCGCCTGGGCGGCCGGGACTTTCGGGCACTCCCTTGCGGTGGCCTGCTCGATGGCCGGCGACGCGGTGTTGCCACACCTGGTGGCTGCCGCGGCGCCTGGGGTTGACGTGCTGTTCCTTGAGACCGGTTACCACTTCGCCGAGACCCTTGGCACCCGCGACGCGCTCGCCAGCGTGATCGACGCCAACATCATCGACGTGCTGCCGCTCCAGACCGTCGCCGAGCAGGACGCCGAGTACGGCCCAAGGCTGCACGACCGGAACCCGGCTCTCTGCTGCCAACTGCGCAAGGTGGACCCGATCAATGCCGAGCTGGCCGGCTACGAGGCCTGGGTGACCGGGATCCGGCGGGAGGACAACGCGCTGCGGGCCAACGCCCGGCTGGTGGAGTGGGACCCGACGCACGAGATGGTGAAGATCAACCCGCTGGCGGCGTGGACTTTCGACGATGTGCTCGACTACGCCGGGAGCCACCAGGTGCCGGTGAACCTGCTGCTGACCGACGGCTACCCGTCGATCGGTTGCGCCCCCTGCACGCGCCGGGTGGAGCCCGGCGAGGACCCCCGCGCCGGCCGCTGGGCCGGCCTGGCCAAGACCGAATGCGGATTGCACCTGTGAATCATCTGGAAGTACTCGAGGCCGAAGCCATCCACATCATCCGCGAGGCGGTCGCAGAACTCGAGCGGCCGGTGCTGCTGTTCAGTGGCGGCAAGGACTCAGTGGTGCTCCTGCACCTGGCGATCAAGGCCTTCTGGCCCGGCCCGGTGCCGTTCCCGCTGCTGCACGTCGACACCGGCCACAACTTCCCGGAGGTACTCGCCTACCGGGACGCGGTGGTGGCGAGCCTCGGCCTGCGACTGCTGGTCGCATCCGTACAGGACTACATCGACGATGGCCGGCTGCTGGAACGCAGCGACGGCACCCGCAACCCCCTGCAGACCCAGCCGCTGCTGGACGCGATCGGCGAGCACCGCTTCGATGCGGTCTTCGGCGGCGGCCGGCGCGACGAGGAGAAGGCGCGGGCGAAGGAGCGGGTGGTGAGCCTTCGCGACGAGTTCGGGCAGTGGGACCCCCGCAACCAGCGTCCGGAACTCTGGGACCTGTACAACCCGAGGCACCGGCCCGGCGAACACGTCCGGGTGTTCCCGCTGAGCAACTGGACCGAGCTGAACGTGTGGCACTACATCGCAGCGGAGGAGATCGACCTGCCCGACCTGTACTACGCCCACGACCGGGAGGTGTTCGATCGGGACGGCATGTGGCTGGCGGTCGGACCCTACTCCGAGCCGCGGGCCGGCGAGCACGTGCGGACCCTGCAGGTGCGCTACCGCACGGTGGGCGACATGTCCTGCACCGGCGCTGTCGAGTCTGCAGCCGCCGACGTCGGAGCGGTGCTCGTCGAGGTGGCAGCCACCCGGATCACCGAGCGGGGCGCCACCCGTGCCGACGACCGGCTCACCGAGGCGGCCATGGAGGATCGCAAGAAGGAGGGCTACTTCTGATGGGGAAGCCTGAGAACACCTCCCTGCTCCGCCTGGCCACAGCGGGCAGTGTCGATGACGGCAAGTCGACCCTGGTCGGCCGCCTGCTGCACGACTCCAAGTCGGTGCTGGCCGACCAGCTGGCCGCCGTCGAGCGGGTCAGCAGGGACAAGGGGCTCGGCCATGTCGATCTCGCCCTGCTGACCGACGGCCTGCGTGCCGAGCGGGAACAGGGCATCACCATCGACGTCGCCTACCGCTACTTCGCCACCGCGAAGCGCTCGTTCATCCTCGCCGACTGCCCGGGCCACGTGCAGTACACCCGCAACACCGTGACCGGGTCCTCAACCGCCGATGCGCTGGTGCTGCTGGTCGACATCCGCAAGGGGGTGCTCGAACAGACCCGGCGGCACCTCGCCGTGGCCGCGCTGCTGCGGGTGCCTGCGGTGGTGGTCGCCGTCAACAAGATCGACCTGGTCGACTACGACGGCGAAGCCTACGGTGCGGTCGCCGAGGAACTTGCCCTGATCGCGACCAGCCTCGGGATCGGCGACGTCCACACCGTGGCCGTCTCTGCCCTGACCGGGGACAACGTGGTGACCCGCTCCGAGCGGACGCCCTGGTACGACGGCCCGAGCCTGCTGGAATTGCTGGAGGAGCTGCCGGTGGCTACCGAGCCCGGCGCCGGGTTCCGGTTCCCGGTGCAGCTCACGCTGCGGCCGCAGGAGGCCGCCCGCGACCCGAAGCACCAGGAGTACCGGGGCTACGCCGGCCGGGTCAGCGCCGGGTCGGCCCGGGTCGGCCAGGAGGTGGTCGTCCTGCCCGAAGGCGTCCGCACCCGGATCGCCGGAATCGACTTTGCCGGCGTCGAGCTCGCCGAGGTCGCGGCCGGGGCCTCCGTGTCCCTGCGGCTCGCCGACGATGTGGACGTGACCCGCGGCGAGCTGATCTCCTCTGTCGTCGACGCCCCGGCTCCGGTGACCGAACTGGACGCCATGGTCTGCTGGCTGGCCGATCGACCGTTGCTGCCCGGGGCAAGGGTGCTGCTCAAGCACGGCACCCGGACCGTGCAGGCACGGGTCGCCGACATCCTTGCCCGCCTGGACCTGGACCGGATGGCCCCGGAGGAGGCCGACCGGCTGGTGCTGAACGACATCGGACGGGTCCGGGTGCGGCTGGCCGCCCCGGTGCTGGCCGAGGACTACACCAGGACCCGCAAGGGCGGTTCCTTCCTGTTGATCGACCCCCAGACCCAGGGGACGCTGGCTGCCGGGATGATCCGCGGCCATGAAGTGTTCGGCAATGACTTCGTCGCCGACGGCTGGTCGATCTGATGCGCAGCTCCCCGAACCTTGTCCTCGCCCTGCACGGCACGCAAAGCCTTGCCGGGCAGCGAGTGGCGGCCGAGCTCGTTGTGGCCGTCGCCGAGCGACTCCCGAGGGTCGAGGTGCACCTGGGCTGGGCCGACGTCCTTTCGCCGACGCTCACCGAAACCCTCACCCGGCTGGGCGAGGCCGTGGTGGTGCCCGGCTTCCTCACCGCGGGTTACCACGTGACCAGCGACCTGCCAGCGGCGATCCAGGCCTCAGGTGGCCGCGCGCGGCTGGCCGGCCTGATCGGGCCGGGCCTGATCGGGGCCGTCGCCGACCGTCTCCGCGCCGCCGGCCAGCCGGCCGACGCTGTGGTGCTGGCCGCCGCCGGATCGAAGCGGGCCAGGTCCCTTGCCGAGGTCGCGGAGGCCGCCCGGCAACTCTCCGAACTGGTCGGTCTCCCGGTTGTCGCGGCGTTCATCACCGCGGCGGAGCCGTCGGTTCCCGCAGCCGTGGCACAGTTGAGGGCGTCGGGTCACGACCGGGTGGCTGTGGCCACCTACCTGCTGGCGCCCGGGGTCTTCTCCGGGCGGCTGCACGCCGTTGGTGCCGACGTGGTGTCAGATCCGATAGGGGTACATCCAATGGTGGTGGACGCGGTTGCAGCCGCCTACGCTGCCGTGGTCGCCGAACAACTAGATTTGCCCGGCCAGGCTCCGGGTTCGGGAAGAGAACGCATCGCATGACCGAAGTGACCGAGCTAGACCATGTCGTCATCCGGTTCGCCGGTGACTCCGGTGACGGGATGCAGCTGACCGGCAACCGGTTCACCCACGACACCGCCATCGCCGGCAACGACTTCTCGACCCTGCCCAACTTCCCGGCGGAGATCCGCGCCCCAGCCGGGACGGTGGCCGGCGTGTCCAGCTTCCAGCTCCACTTCGCCGACTTCGACATCCGCACCCCCGGCGACCGTCCGGACGTGCTGGTGGCGATGAACCCCGCAGCGCTGAAGGCGAACCTCGCCGACCTGCCCCGCGGCGGCCTGATCATCGCCGACACCGCCGATTTCACCCCGCGGAACCTCGCCAAGGTCGGCTACCTCGCCGATCCCCTCACCGACGGCAGCCTTTCGGACTACCAGGTGCACGCCTTCGACCTCTCCGGACAGTCGACGGCAGCAGTGGCGGCGCTCGGACTCGGCCGGAAGGAGGCGGTGCGGACCAAGAACATGTACGCGCTCGGCCTGCTCGACTGGCTGTACAGCCGCCCGTTGGAGAGCACCATCGGGTTCCTGGAGCGCAAGTTCGGCAAGGTACCAGCGGTCCGCGACGCCAACATCGCAGCCCTGAAGGCCGGCTACGCGTTCGGTGAGACCACCGAGATCTTCGCGAACCGCTACAAGGTTGCGGCCGCGCCGGCCCCGGCCGGAACCTACCGGCAGATCTCGGGCAACCGGGCACTGGCCTACGGGCTGATGGCCGGCGCGGCGAAGGCCGGGCTGCAACTGTTCCTCGGCGCCTACCCGATCACCCCGGCCTCCGACATCCTGCACCACCTGGCGACAGCCAAGACCGCCGGGGTGCTCACCTTCCAGGCCGAGGACGAGATCGCCGCGATCGGGGCAGCTCTCGGCGCGTCCTTCGCCGGGCAGCTCGGCGTGACGGCGACGTCCGGGCCGGGGCTGGCCCTGAAGATGGAGACGATCGGGCTGGCGGTGATGCTCGAACTGCCGTTGGTGATCTGCGACATCCAGCGGGCCGGCCCGGCCACCGGCATGCCGACCAAGACCGAGCAGGCCGACCTGACCCAGGCCCTGTTCGGACGGCACGGCGAGGCGCCGGTGCCGGTGATCGCGCCGCGTTCCCCCGGGGACTGCTTCAACGCTGCCTTCGAGGCTGTCCGGATCGCGATCGACTACCGCACCCCCGTGATCCTGCTCTCCGACGGCTACCTGGCCAACGGCGCCGAGCCCTGGCCGGTGCCCGACCTTTCCACCCTGCCCGCGATCGACCCGAAGTTCGCCACCGAGCCGAACCGTCCGGACGGGGAGTTCTGGCCCTACCTGCGCGATGACAAGCTCGCCAGGGCGTGGGCGGTCCCAGGCACGCCGGGCCTTGAGCACCGGATCGGCGGGATCGAGAAGGCCGACGGCACCGGCGCGGTCTCCTACGACCCGGCCAACCACGAGTTCATGGTGAACCTGCGGGCCGAGAAGGTTGCGAACATCGGTGCCGTGGTGCCGCCGCTGGCCGTCGACGACCCGGACGGCGACGCGAAGATCCTCGTGCTCGGCTGGGGCTCCACCTTCGGCCCGATCTCGGCCGCCGCCCGCCGCGTGCGGGCGTCCGGCCGGAGCGTGGCCACCGCCCACCTCAGGTACCTCAACCCGCTGCCGGCGAACGTCGAGGAGGTCCTGCGGGGCTACGACCGGGTGGTCGTCCCGGAGATGAATCTCGGCCAGCTGGCGATGGTCCTGCGGGCCCGCTACCTGGTGCCGGTGGTGAGCTACTCCCGGGTCCGGGGACTGCCCATCTCGTTGTCAGAACTGGCAGCCGACCTTATCGAACTGATCGACCTTGACGAGGAGAACGCGAAGTGACCACCACGATGCCGGCGGCGTCCGGCGGCCTTGCCGGGGTTCCGCTCAGCCTCACGCCGCTGAACCGCAAGGACTTCACCTCCGACCAGGAGGTCCGCTGGTGTCCCGGCTGCGGCGACTACGCAGTGCTGGCCACCTTCCAGGGACTGATGCCGCAGTTGGGCATCCGCAGGGAGAACACGGTGATCGTCTCCGGGATCGGTTGCTCCTCGCGCTTCCCCTACTACGTTGACAGCTACGGCATGCACTCGATCCACGGCCGGGCGCCCGCGATCGCCACCGGTGTGGCGATGACCCGTCCGGACCTGGCCGTGTGGGTGGTCACCGGCGACGGTGACGCCCTCAGCATCGGCGGCAACCACCTGATCCACGCCCTGCGGCGCAACGTCAACATCACCATCATGCTGTTCAACAACCGCATCTACGGGCTCACCAAGGGCCAGTACTCACCAACGTCCGAGCAGGGCAAGGTGACCAAGTCCAGCCCCGCGGGCTCGGTGGACCGGCCGTTCAACCCGCTCTCGCTGGCGCTGGGGGCTGAGGCGACGTTCGTGGCCCGCACGGTCGACTCGCACCGCGCCCACCTCTCCGAGGTGCTGACCGCTGCAATCAACCATCCGGGAGCTGCCCTGGTGGAGATCTACCAGAACTGCCCGATCTTCAACGACGGCGCGTTCGACCCACTGAAGGGTGCCGGCGGTGGCCTGATCCCGCTCGTCCACGGACAGCCGATCACGTTCGGCGCCAACGCGGAACGCGGGGTGGTGCGGGATGCTTCCGGCAACCTGCGGATCGCCGAGGTTGCCGAGGTGGGGATGGAGAACCTGCTGGTCCACGACGCCCACGCCGACGATCCGGCACTGGCCTTCGCGCTGTCCCGGCTCACCGACACCGATGGCATGCAGACCTCGCCGATCGGCATCCTCCGGGACGTGGAGCGCCCCACCTACGACGGGCTCGCCCGCGAGCAGCTGACGCAGGTGGCTCCGGCGGAGCGGCTCGCCCAGCTGCAGGACCTGATCACCGGCACCGACACCTGGACGGTCTAGGGCCAGGGGTCCCCGATCGTGCCCTCTTTGCTGATGGTGCCCTCGGCAGCGGTCTGGCTACCCTGAGCGTCGGCGTTGCGCGCTGCGCACCGCAGGGACGTCAGGCACCGTGGAACGGGGGTTCGTGGCACGCTCGCTGATCGCAACCAAGCTGTACGTGCCGAACCTCCGCCGGGGTCTGGTTGCCCGGCCACGGTTGCTGGAGCGACTGAACCGCGGATCCACCGCGCGGCTCACCCTGGTGTCGGCACCGCCCGGGTTCGGCAAGACCACGCTGCTCGCCGAATGGGCCAAGGGCGTGACCGCCGGCTCGGGGGTCGTGGCCTGGCTCTCGCTCGACCTTGCCGACGACGACGCCGGCCGCTTCTGGTCCTACGTCGTGGCGGCACTGGAGGCCGCCGTGCCCAACGTCAGCACTGCCGGGCGCGAGCTGGCCGAGGCCGGGGCGGGCACCGCACAGGTGATCACCACGCTGCTGAACGAACTGGCCGAGGCGCCCGACGAGGTCTGGCTGGTCCTCGACGACTACCACCTGGTCGTCAGCCACGAGAATCGCGACAGCCTCCAGTTCCTGGTGGAGCACCTGCCGCCCCACGTCCACGTCCTGGTCAGCACCCGCGTCGACCCGGACCTGCCGCTGTCGCGCTGGCGGGCCCGCGGCGAGCTGGTCGAGATCCGGGCAGCCGACCTGCGCTTCACCAGCGACGAGGCGGCCGACTACCTGCGCGCGGCCACCGGACTGGAACTCACCCCGGCGGACGTGGCGACTCTTGGACAGCGCACCGAGGGCTGGATAGCTGCGCTCCAGCTGGCGGCCCTCTCCCTGCGCGGGCGCGACGACGCCAGCGGCTTCATCGAACGGTTCGCCGGTGATGACCGCTACATCGTCGACTACCTGATGGACGAGGTGTTGGCCCACCAACCCGGCGATGTGCGGGACTTCCTGCTGCTCACCGCAGTCCTCGACCGGCTCACCGGTGGACTCTGCGACGCGGTCACCGGGCTCGACAACGGCACCCGGATGCTGGGCTACCTGGAACGGGCGAACCTTTTCGTCGTCCCCCTCGATGACCAGCAGGCCTGGTTCCGGTACCACCACCTGTTCGCCGATGTGCTGCGGGCACGGCTGCTCGCCGAACGACCGGAGCAGGTTCCGGACCTGCACCGCCGCGCCAGCGGCTGGTACGAAGCCAACGACCTCACCGACGACGCAATTCGGCATGCGTTGGCCGCCAGGGATGTCGACCGGGCCGGCCGGCTGATCGAGCTCGCCCTGCCAGAGGCCCGCCGGAAACGGCGCGACGCCGCCCTGATCGGCTGGCTGCAGGCACTGCCTGAGGAGGCGATCAGGCGGAACCCGGTGCTCACCGTCTTCCAGGCCTGGACCTTCCTGGTCGCCGGCGACCTCGAGGCGCTGGGGTCTCGACTCGACCATGCCGAGAACCTGCTGGCCGCCGTCCCGTCCGGGTCGCCGCCCCCGTGGACCATGACCGAGGAGCTGCGCACGCTGCCCGCGACGATCGCCATGTACCGGGCCGCCCTTGCCCAGGCCCGGGGCGACCTGGCCGGGGTCACCCTCCATGCCCGCCAGGCCCTCGAGGCCGCCGGCCCGGACGACCACTTCTGGCGGGGGGCCGCGGCCGGCTTCCTTGCCCTCGCAGCCTGGTCGGAGGGCAACATCACAGTCGCTGTGGAGACCTTCACCGCTGCGGTGGCGAGCCTGCACTCAGCCGGGAGCTTCGTTGACGAGCTCAGCAGCACTGCTCTGCTCGCCGAGATGTGGACGGTGGCCGGACGGCCGAGCAAGGCCCGGGAACTGTGCCGGCGTGCCCTTTCGGCGTCGGAGGACCTCGGGTTGGTCGCGGCGCGGGCGACCGCCGACCTGCATGTGGCGCTCGCAGAGCTCGACCTGGATGCCGGCGACCTGGCGTCCGCCGAGCAGCACCTTGCTGTGGCCGAACCGCTCGCCGAGCGCGAGGCGAACAGCGAGAGCCGGCATCGGCGATTCGTCGCCGCCGCACGCCTGGCCGAGGCCCGCGGTGACCATGAGCGCGCGATCGAGCTGCTGGATGAGGCGGACGAGCACTACCGGCCCGGCTACTACCCGAAGGTTCGTCCGATCGCTGCGATGCGGGCGCGGGTGTGGATCGCTGCCGGTGACCTCGCCCGGGCCGCCGACTGGGCCGCCGAGGGCGGGGTGGCGGCCACTGGTGAGGTCAACTACCTCAGGGAGTACGAGCACCTCACGCTCGTGCGCCTCCTGCTCGCAGAGCACCCCACCCGACCGGAAGCCCTCGACGATGCGGTGCTGCTGCTGGGCCGCCTGGAAGCGGCAGCGGAGAGCTCGGGTCGCGAGGGCAGCCTCGCGGATATCCGCAAGCTACTGGCGCTCGCCCGCGACCCTCGTGCCGGCCAGGCAGCGAGCGTGCGTCCCAGCACGCCGGTGCAGCCGGCCGACGCCCTGACGGAGCGGGAATTGCAGGTGTTGAGGCTGCTGGACAGCGAGCTGAGCGGTCCGCAGATCGCCCGGGAGTTGTTCGTGTCGCACAACACGCTGCGCACCCACACCAAGCACATCTTCACCAAGCTCGACGTCACCACTCGCCGGGCAGCCGTTGCCCGGGCGCGCGAGCGCGGCCTGACGTAGGTCCGCGTCCAATCACCCAGCAAGTCACATCAGTGGGTGATGCCGCCTCACCCAGCCCTTCCTTAGGTTCGGACTACAAGCCGCGGCGCCGCCGCAGACCTCGAACCAGGGAGCCTCACATGTCCATCACCACCACTGGCCTCACCCGGGCGGCCGGCATCAGCGCCGTCGTCGCGGGCCTGCTCTTCATCGCTGTGCAGATCAACCACCCGCCACTCGACCTCGACCTCGTCGTTTCCACCGAATGGGTGGTCCGCGAGGGCATGAAACTCGGAGTCTCGGTGCTGGCGCTGATCGGCATTACGGGCATGTACCTCTCCCAGGTGAAGAAGAACGGTGTCCTCGGGCTGCTGGGCTACCTGATCCTCGGCGCCGCGTTCCTGAACATGTTCGCCGTCCAGGCGATCGGAGTCGTTGCCCTGCCCACCCTCGCGCAGAGTGCACCCGGCTACGTCAGCGACGTCCTCGCGGTCGCCGGTGGCGGCACGGCCGTCGGCGACCTCGGCAACTTCGCGACCCTCAACCTGCTCGGCGGCCTCGCCTACATGGCCGGCGGCCTGGTGTTCGGCATCGCCCTCTTCCGGGCAAGAGTCCTGGCCCGCTGGGCTTCGATCCTGCTCGCCGTGGCCACCCCGCTCGCCATCGCGATCCCGCTGCTGCCGATGGTCAACCAGCGGCTGTTCGCGGTTCCGACCGGCCTGGCCCTGATCGCACTGGGCTACTCACTGTGGCGCCAGCAGCACAGCCAGCCGGTGGTTGCCCCCGCAGCGACCGCAGCGCTGAAGCCAGCGGGCGTCCAGTGACCGGAAACACCACCACCCACCGGGCCGAATCGGCCCGGTGGGTGCCCGCCGCTCTGGTCGCCCTCAGCGTGGTGCCGGCCGTCATGGGCTCGCTGCGGCTGGGCGAGCTGTTCGGCGGCCCGGCGCTGATGCCGGCCAACCCCGGTATGGCCGCCTCGCCGGTCCCCGTGATCCTGCACATCGCCAGCGTGATCCCGTACGCACTCCTCGGGGCCTTCCAGTTCTCCTCCCGCCTGCGTCGGCGCCATCCCGGCTGGCACCGGGCAACCGGTCGCCTGCTGGTGGTGCTGGGCCTTGCGGTCGCGTCCTCAGGGCTCTGGATGACCCTGGCCTACCCGCGACAGCTTGGGACCGGCGCGCTCCTGTACGCGTTCCGGCTCCTGGCCGGTTCCGCAATGGCCGCCAGCGTGCTGCTCGGGCTCGTCGCCATCCGGCGCGGCGACGTCGGGCACCACCGGGCCTGGATGACCCGCGCGTACGCCCTTGCCCTCGGCGCCGGCACCCAGGTGTTCACCGGTGCCATCGCCGGGGCGTTCCCCGGCGGCGGCGTGCTGGCCCACGACCTGGCCTTGGGCGCGGCGTGGGTGATCAACCTCGCCGTCGCCGAAGGCGTGATCCGCCGGAGCCGAAGCCGTGGCTCCGGCCGCCGCACCCCGGCCCTCGCCACGACGGCCCGACCCAGATGAGCGCGCCGCAAGCGCAGCGTCCGGCGGCCTACCTGATTCGGGTCGCCGGGCGACTGGACGCCCACTGGTCGCCCTGGTTCGACGGCCTGGCCATGACCGATGGCGGCGACGGCACGACCTGCCTCAGCGGGCTCGTGGCGGACCAGGCCCAGCTGCACGGGTTGCTCGCGAAGATCCGCGACCTCGGGCTGGAGCTCATCTCCCTGGAGAGCATCGACCCTCCCAGACCCGTCACGGGCAGGCGCTAGCCTTTCGCTCGTGACTGACTTCGAACTAGACCCAACCGTCCGGGCCCAGGACGACCTCTTCCGCCACGTCAACGGCCGCTGGCTGGCCGAGGTGGAGATCCCAGCTGACGAACACGCAGCCGGCTCGTTCATCGACCTGCGCAACGCCTCCGAGCGGGCCATCCGGGAGATCGTCACGGGCCTGTCCGGCTCCGTCCCCGGCACCGAGGCCGCCCTGGTCGAGCACCTTTTCGGCAGCTTCATGGACACCGAGCAGGTGGAGGCCAAGGGCGTCGATCCGCTCGCGCCACTCCTGGCCGAGATCGACGCGATCGGTACCGTCGACGACCTGCTCGACTACTTCGGCGCCAGCCTGCGCCGCGGCACCGGAGCGCCGATCGGCCTTGAGGTGGACGCTGACCCCGGCGAACCGTCCCGCTACGCCCTGTTCGCCGGCCAGAGCGGCATCCGGCTGCCCGACGAGGAGTACTACCGGCTGGAGCAGCACGCCAGCATCCTGGAGTCGTACACCGAACTGGTCGACCGCCTGCTGACGATGGCCGGGATCACGACCAGCGCCGGGTCGCTGATCGTCGGGCTGGAGAAGGAGGTGGCTGCACACCACTGGGACAAGGTGCGCACGCGCGACATGCGGGCCATGTACAACCCCACCACTCCCGCAGAACTGGACGCGTCGGGGGTGGCCTGGTCGCGCCTGCTGACCGCTGCCGGTGTCCCGACGCTGGAGGTCGTCATCGTGGCGCAGCCGTCGTTCTTCACCGAGATGGCCACCCTGCTGAACCCGGGCAGGCTGGAGGACTGGAAGGACTGGTGCCGCTGGTCGCTGGTCGCATCGCTGGCCCCCTACCTGCCCGACCCGATGGCGCAGGCGAATTTCGACTTCTACGGCACCGTGCTCCAGGGCATCCCGCAACAGCGCGAGCGGTGGCGCCGCGGGATTGCCCTTGTGGAGCGCACCCTCGGGGAGGCGGTCGGGAAGCTCTACGTCGAACGCCACTTCCCGCCGACGGCGAAGCACCGGATGGACGAACTGGTGGCCAACCTGCTGGTTGCCTACCGGCGCTCGATCACGAACCTCGACTGGATGACCGAGCCCACCCGGGCGGAGGCGCTGGAAAAGCTGGCCCGGTTCACGCCGAAGATCGGCTACCCGGAGAAGTGGCTGGACTACTCCGCCCTGATGATCGAACCCGACGACCTGATCGGCAACGTCCTGCGGGCTGCCGCCTTCCACACCGCAGACGAGCTGGGCAAGCTGGGCGGCCCGATCCGCAAGCACGAGTGGCTGATGACGCCGCAGACGGTGAACGCCTACTACCACCCGCTGCGCAACGAGATCGTCTTCCCTGCCGCCATCCTGCAACCGCCGTTCTTCGACGCCGACGCTGACGACGCGGTCAACTACGGTGCGATCGGTGCGGTGATCGGCCACGAGATCGGCCACGGCTTCGACGACCAGGGCTCCACCTGCGACGGCGACGGCCGGCTCCGCGACTGGTGGACCGAAGCCGACCGGGAAGCCTTCAACTCCCGGACCAAGGCCCTGATCGCCCAGTACTCCGCGCTCGCGCCGGCCCAGCTGCCAGAACTTCGGGTGAACGGCGAGCTGACCGTCGGGGAGAACATCGGCGACCTGGGCGGCCTCACCATCGCCAACGAAGCATGGCGGATAGCTGTCGGTGACGCCGAGCCGGAGCCGGTCGATGGCATCCCGGCGGCCCAGCGACTGTTCCTGGCCTGGGCGCGCACCTGGCAGACCAAGCGTCGCGACGAGGCCCTGCGCCAGCAGATCGCGACCGACGTGCATTCACCGGAGGAGTTCCGGTGCAACCAGGTGGTCCGCAACCTGCCGTCCTTCTACGACGCGTTCGGGGTCACCCAGTCCGACGCAGCGTGGCTGGCGCCCGAGGAGCGGGTGAGGATTTGGTGACCGGCCGGCCGGTTCCGGTCACCCTCGCCCGCGGCGCCTACACCGAGTTCGTCCGCATTCAGGGCATCCTCCGCCGGGAGTCGGTCGGCGGCATCCTGCTGCTGATCGCGGCCGCTGCGGCGATGCTGGCCGCCAACTTCGCCCCCGAGTTCTACTTCGGCCTGCGGGACACCCACCTCGGCGGTGACCTTCTCGGCCTGCACCTCGACCTGTCGATCGGCCACTGGGCTTCTGACGGCCTGCTCGCGGTGTTCTTCTTCCTGATCGGACTGGAGCTGAAGCGGGAATTCGTGGTCGGCGACCTGCGGGATCCGCAGACCGCGCTGGTCCCGGTGGTCGCCGCGATCGGCGGAGTCGCGGTCCCGGCGCTGATCTTCGTCGCCTGCACCTACGGCGACCCGGAGGCGCGTGGCGGCTGGGCGATCCCGGCGGCCACAGACATCGCCTTCGCCCTCGCTGTGCTTGCCGTGATCGGCTCGCACCTGCCGGCAGCCCTGCGCACCTTCCTGCTTACCCTCGCGGTAGCAGACGACCTGATCGCGATCACGATCATCGCCTTCTTCTACACCCGTGACCTGGAGCCGATGCTGTTGTTGGCCGCACTCGTGCCGATCGGGGCGTTCGCCCTGGTCGCCCACCGGTTCCAGTGGCTCCTCTCCCGGAAGTGGTGGGCGCAGTGGCTGCTGTTGGTGCCGCTGGCGCTGATCGCCTGGGCACTGACGTCCGCCTCCGGGGTCCACGCGACCGTCGCCGGGGTACTGCTCGCTTTCGGCGTGCCGGTGCGACCGGCCAAGGGCGACGACGCGGCCCATGGCCTTGCTGAGACCATCGAGCACCGGATCCGGCCGTTCTCGGCCGCGGTGGCTGTACCGGTATTCGCGTTCTTCTCGGCCGGCGTCGCCATCGGCGGCATCAGCGAATTCACCGCTGCCGTTGCCAGCCCGATCGGCCTTGGCGTGATCCTCGGGCTGGTTGCCGGCAAGGCGATCGGCATCTTCGGAGCCACCTGGCTGGTCACCAGGCTGCGACACGCCAGCCTGGATCCCGACCTGGCCTGGGTGGACGTGTTCGGCCTGGCCATCCTCGGCGGCATCGGCTTCACCGTTTCACTGCTGGTCAGCGAGCTCAGCTTCGGCCAGGGCACGCCCAACGACGACATCGGCAAGGTGGCGATCCTCACAGCTTCGGTACTTGCGGCGCTGTTGGCAGCCATCGTGCTCGGTTCCCGCAACCGGCACTACCGCGCTGTGGAATTGGCCGAACAGTTGGACGAGGACGCCGACGGCACACCAGACCGCTTCGCGCGCTGACGCGCCAGCGGCAGCCCTTCGCGCGCTGACGCGCCGACTCCCGCACCTGCAGACCCGATCCGGCGTGAGCCGGGTGTCACGTAGCGGGCGTGGATGGGTCTGGCCGTCCTCGTGAGCGCAGCGAGCGAGGACTGGTTGCCCGCGAGCGACACCCGGCTCGCGCCGGTCGGGGGGTCGGCTCAAGACTGCGGGTCGGAGTCCAGGAACGGGTGCTGCCACCCCACTTCCGCCTCAAGCTGTGCTGAAAGGCTCAGCAACATTTCCTCGGCGCCGAACCGGCCGCCCAGCATCACTCCGATCGGCAGGATGCGGCCGCCAACTTCAGCGGTGTGCAACGGCAGTGAGATCGCCGGCCGCCCGGAAAGGTTGTAGACGCTGGTCCAGGGCGTGAACCGGGTCTGGGCGGCGAAATCGGCAGCCGGATCGTCGTCATTCCGCAGTTCACCGATCAGCGCGGGCGGCTGGGCCAGCGTCGGGGTGAGGATCACGTCGAAGGGGTCCCAGGCCAGCGCGACGTCGACGGTGAGCCGCTGCAACGCGCCAAGGGCACTTGCATAGGTGACACCGCTGGTGCCGCGACCCTGCTCCCGCAACCAGCGGGTGAGCGGACGCAGCAGCGGCTCCGCCTCGGGCGGCAACGGGATGGATGCTGCCCCGACCGACCAGATGGCGCCGAACGCCTGCCAACTCTCCACGCCGAACGGCACCGGAGCCTCGGCGACCTCATGGCCGAGCGCCGCCAGGGTCTCGGCGGTGGACCGGGCGGCGGCGAGGCAGGCCGGATGCACCTCGGCATGGGCGATCACCGGGGTGGTCAGCAGCCCGATACGCAGCCTGCCCGGCTCCCGCCGGCAGGCTTCGAGGAAGCTGCCGCGCGGTGCCGGCACCTGGTAGGTCTCCCCAACCCCGTGACCGGCGAGCACGTCGAGGGCGAGCCCGGTATCGGCCACCGTCCGGCTGAGCACTCCCTCGCTGGCCAGCCCCGGGCCGGGTTCGCGCCAACGTCCGGAGCTGATCCGGCCGCGGCTGGCCTTCAACCCGACCAGGCCGCACGCCGAGGCCGGGATGCGGATCGAGCCGCCGCCATCGGAGGCGTGGGCGATCGGCGCCAGCCCGGTCGCCACAGCAGCCGCAGCACCTCCGCTGGAGCCACCGGCCGACCTGGACAGGTCCCAGGGGGTGCGGGCCGGCGGCCCCACGTCCGGCTCGGTGTAGCAGGGCAGCCCGAACTCGGCTGTGGTGGTCTTCCCGGTGAGCACCGTCCCGGCGTCGCGGAACCAACCGACGATATCGTCGTCGACCTGGGCGATGTTCCCGGCCAGCGCCGCGCTGCCGGCCTCGTGACCGACGCCGGCGACCGGGTTGAGGTCCTTGATCGGGCAGGGCACCCCGAGCAGGGGCGCTGCGACCTCGCCGCGAGCCACCGCAGCATCCACCGCCGCCGCCTGGGCCAGGGCCAACTCCGGGGTCAGCCGCGCGAAAGCCCCCACCACTGGCCCCAGCCGCTCGGAGCGTTCGAGGTGGGCCTTGGCGACCTGGACGGCGCTGACCGCCCCGGCCCTGACCGCGGCTGCTGTGGCCAGGGCGTCGAAGGTTGTTGGTTCCATCAATGCTTGATCTTGCCAGGCTCCAGGGTGCCCGAGATGGTCGGCTGGAAGTCCTCGCCGAGCTGCTGCACCGCCAGCCGGCCGACCAGCTGCTGTTCGGTGGTGACCCGCTCCGACCTGGCCCGGCCGATGAACGTGATGGCCCAGTGCAGCAGGGTCGTGATCCGGTTCTTGAAGCCGACCACGTAGATCAGGTGCACGAACAGCCAGGCGAACCAGGCCGGGAAGCCGGTCAGGCGGAACTTGCCCATCTTTGCGACCGCCCCGAACCGGCTGATCACAGCCATCGAACCCTTGTCGTGGTAAACGAACTCCCCCGGCGCCGGGCGGCCGGACAACTCTGCCTTGATCCGCTCCGCGGCGTACCGTCCGCCCTGGATGGCTACCTGGGCAACCCCTGGCAGGTTCTTCAGGGCGATCATGTCGCCAACCACGAACACCTCCGGGTGACCGGGCAGCGTGAGGTCGTCGTTCACCTGCACCCGGCCGGCCCGGTCGATCCCGGCGCCGGACTGCTCGGCCAGCGTCCGGCCGAGCGGGCTGGCCTGCACACCGGCAGCCCAGACCTTGCAGGCGGAGGCGATCCGCTCGGTGGTGCCGTCGGAGTACTTCACGTCCAGCCCCGTCGCGTCCAGATTGGTGACCAGGGCACCCAGCCGCACCTCCACCTTGTTCCGCTCCAGCTCGGCCCGGGCAGCCTTGGACAGCTCAGGGCCGAACGGTGGCAGGACCGCGTCCGCACCGTCCAGCAGCAGGACCTTGGCGCTGGTCGTATCGATCCGGCGGAAGCTCTTGCGCAGGGTGTGCTGGGTCAGCTCAGCGATCTGCCCGGCCATCTCCACCCCGGTCGGCCCGGCGCCGACCACTACGAAGGTCAGCAGCCGGCGCCGCTCGTCCGCGTCCTGGGTCAGTTCTGCCATCTCCAGCGACCCGAAGATCCGGGCGCGCAACTCAAGCGCGTCGTCGATGCTCTTCATGCCGGGGGCGAAGGTGGCGAAGTGGTCGTTGCCGAAGTAGGACTGGCCGGCGCCGGCTGCAACGAGCAGGTAGTCGTACTTGAACGCAGCCGTCTTGCCCAGCTTCTCTGCGAGCACGATCCGGGTGTCAAGGTTGATCCTGGTGACCTCAGCAAGGAACACGGTCGCATTGGCCTGGTCGCGCAGGATGTCCCGCGTGGCCGGCGCGATCTCGCCGGTGGAGAGGATGCCGGTGGCAACCTGGTACAGCAGCGGCTGGAACAGGTGCGCCACGGTCTTGGAGACCAGCGTCACGTCGACGTCAGACTTCGCCAGGGCCTTGGCTGCGAACAACCCACCGAACCCGGAACCGATGATCACTACTTGTGGACGGGCCATGTCGACCTCCGCTCAAGGGGCTGCTACCCGGACTGAGGCCACCCTAACCCGGTCAGGATGATCGCGAAATGACCCCGTCGCAAAGCGCTGCCAGCGCCTGCTTCGCCGGGCCCTCAGGAAGCGGCGCAAGATGTCCGCGGGCGACCTCGGCCCGACGGTGGATTTCCTCGCGTGCCTCGGCCATCGCCGGGTGTGACCGCATCAGGCCCAGAGCCTCGGACAGGTCGGCGTCCGCGCTGAGGTCGGCGTCCAGCAGCGCGAGCAGGCGTGCGTCCGACGACTCGGTCGAGCGGCGTGCCAGCAGGATCGGCAGGGTGGGGACGCCGGCCCGCAGGTCGGTGCCGGGGGTCTTGCCGGAGGAATCGCTGGCGATGTCGATGATGTCGTCGCTGAGCTGGAAGACCACCCCGATCTCCTCCCCGTAGGCGGCCAGTGCGCCCAGCACCTCCGGGCTCGCTCCGGCGACCATGCCGCCGAAGATGGCCGACGCTGCGATCAGCGAGCCCGTCTTGTCGGCCAGCACCCGCAGGTAGTGGTCGAGCAGGTCTTCCCCGTCCTGGGGCCCGCGGGTCTCGGCGATCTGGCCCTGCACCAGGCGGGCGAACGTCTCGGCCTGCAGCTTCACGTATTCGGTGCCAAGCGACGCCACGATCGAGGAGGCGCGGGAGAACAGGAAGTCCCCGACGAGAATGGCGATGGTGTTGTCCCAGCGGTGGTTCGCGCTTGGGGCGCCGCGCCGCAACTGCGCCTCGTCCATGACGTCGTCGTGGTAGAGGCTGGCGACGTGGGTGAGTTCCATCACCAGAGCCGCCCGGACCAGCGCGTCCTCGTCCACCTCTTCGGCCAGCAGGGCCGCGAGCACGACCAGGAGTGGCCGGAACCGCTTCCCGCCGGCGCTGATGGTGTGCTGGGCGGCCTCGGTGACGAAATCGGTGTCTGCGGCCGCCGCCTCGGCGAGCCGCTCCTCGATCCGCTCCAGCAGCGCGGTCACGCGCTCGGTGAAATCCTGCTCCAGTTCGCCGACGAGTTCGACAGGCTGGTTGGCGGCGGACACGCCCGACAGCATAGCCTCAGCGAAGGAAAGTGCTCGCCGAGGTGACCAGGTCAAGCAGCGGGCCGGGGAACAGTCCCAGGTAGGCCGACGCGATGGCACCGAGACCGACGGGCACCCAGGTCATCCCGCTCGCCCGGCCGATGCTGACGCCGACGGCGGGTTCGGCGAAGAACATCACCACGATTACGCGCAGGTAGACGTAGACAGCCCCAAGGCTGAAGGCGATCGCTGCCAGCACCAGCCAGGAGTAGCCACCCTGCCAGGCTGCGGAGAAGACCGCCCACTTTCCGATGAAGCCGCCGGTCAGCGGGATGCCAGCGAAGCTCAGCATCAGGACGGCGAAGATACCGGCCAGCAGGGGGTTCTTGCGCCCGAGCCCGGCCCAGCCGGAGATGGCGTGCACCTCGCCTGCCGGGTCGCGGACCATGGTCACGATGGCGAAGGCTGCCACCGTGGCGAAGCCGTAGGCGATCAGGTAGAACATGATCGAACCGAAGCTGTTCACCTGGCCGACCGTGCCGACGGTTGCCCCGACGGTCGCCACCAGGATGAAACCGGCGTGCGAGATCGAGCTGTACGCCAGCAGGCGCTTGATGTCGGTCTGGGTCAACGCCACCACGACACCGAGGGCCATCGTGATCACCGCGACGATGGCCAGCAGCGGCTGCCAGCTCCACCGTTCGGCGCCGAACGCGACGTAGAACACCCGGACGGTGGCGCCGATGGCGGCCAGCTTTGTGCAGATCGCCATGAAGCCGGTGACCGGGGTGGGCGCGCCGACGTAGACGTCCGGCACCCAGTTGTGGAATGGCACCGTGCCGATCTTGAACAGCAACCCGACCGCGATCATGGCCATGCCGGTGTAGAGCAGGCCGCGTCCGTAGACCGGGTCGAGGATCGCATCGTTGATGGCGCTCAGCTGGAACGAACCGGAGAACCCGTAGACCAGCGCCACCCCGAACAGGAAGAACGCCGAGGAAAGGGCGCCGAGCAGGAAGTACTTCAGCGCGGCCTCCTGGCTGAGCAGGCGGCGCTTGCGCGCCATGCCGCACAGCAGGTACAGCGGCAGCGACATGACTTCCAGGGCGACGAAGGCGGTCAGCAGGTCGTTGGCCGCAACGAAGACCATCATCCCGGAAAGCGAGAACATGGCCAGCGGGAAGACCTCGCTGTGCTCGTGGTGGGCCGAGATCGCTTCGGCCTCCGCCGGGCTGCCCGGCACGGACGCCGCCGAGGCGGCGAACGCGGTCGCGCCGTTGTTGAGGTCGCGTTCGGAGAAGACCAGCAGGCTCAGCAGCCCGAAGACCAGGAGTGCGCCCCACATCAGGTACGTCGGCCCGTCAAGGCTGATCGACCCCATGACCATCAGGCCGACGCTGTCGGCCGGCAGGCGCCAGCTGAGCACGAGGGCAACGAAGGCGGCAGCGACTGCCAGTTCGAACAGCACGATCTGGGCGAGGAAGCGCCAGGCGCGGGGCACGAGGGCCTCGATCATGACGCCGACACACGCCGCAAGCAGCACGATCAGCACCGGCGCGAGCTGCAGCCATTCGAAGGTGGGCGGAGTGATTGGGTTCACTTGGCTTCCTCTCCGAGCGGCGCCACCGGGTCGGCGACCCCGACTTGGCTCATGGTCTGGTGCGCGGTGGGTTCGATGACGCCCAGCGCCAGGTTCGGCACGACGCCGAGCAGGAGGATCACCGCGAGCAGCGGCGCGGCCACCCACTTCTCCCTCGTCGAGGCGTCGGTGGTGAAGTGCCCTGCGGTCACATCGGTAACCGGGCCGGTCATGGTCCGCTCGAACATCGACAGGATGTAGACCGCTGCCAGGACCGTGCCGACGGTGGCCACAGCAGCGAGCCCCGGTTGCCGCGACCAGGCGCCGGCCAGCACCATGAACTCGGAGACGAAGGTGGACATGCCGGGCAGGGCAAGGCCGGAGAGGCCGGCCATCAGGAAGACACCGGTGAGCACCGGCGCCACCTTCTGCACGCCGCCGTAGTCCGACACGAGGGCCGAACTGCGCCTGGTGATCAGGAACCCGATCACCAGGAACAGGGCAGCGGTGGAGAAGCCGTGGTTGAGCATGTAGAAGATCGAGCCCGAGATGCCGGCGCTGGTGAAGGTGTAGATGCCCAGCACCATGAAGCCGAAGTGGCTGATCGAGGTGTAGGCCACCAGCCGCAACAGGTTCGTGCTGCCGATCGCTGCCAGAGCGCCGTAGACGATGCTGATCAGGGCGAGCACCACCATCACCGGCGCCACCCACTGGCTGGCCTCAGGGAACAGTCCGAGACAGAAGCGGATCATCCCGAAGGTGCCGATCTTGTCAAGGATGCCGACCAGCAGCACCGAGGTGCCGGGCGTCGACTGTTCGGTGGCGGTGGGCAGCCAGGTGTGGATC
This sequence comes from uncultured Actinomycetota bacterium, assembly GCA_963848845.1. Classification (GTDB taxonomy): domain Bacteria; phylum Actinomycetota; class Actinomycetes; order Propionibacteriales; family Propionibacteriaceae; genus Propionicimonas. Next base: position 223,405 of record CAWKFH010000009.1, on the reverse strand, counting down.
GGCACCATCGGCGCCTTGACGATGAAGGCCAGCAGGAAGCCGACCATCAGCCAGCGGCCGATGTTGGTGCCGAGGTCGAGCTCGGCCAGCTCTGCGAGCAGGTAGGTCGGGGTGCCGGTGAGCCGCACCGACCAGACGTAGAGGCCGATCACGCTGCCCAGCATGATCAGGCCGCCGGCAAGGCTGAACAGCAGGAACTTGACCGCTGCGTAGGCCCGCTGGGCGCCGCCGAAGCCGCCGATCAGGAAGTACATCGGGATCAGGGTCGCTTCGAAGAACAGGTAGAACAACAGGACGTCGGTGGCCATGAAGACGAACAACGACAGGCTTTCGAGTGCAAGGACGAGGGCGAAGAAGACCTGCGGCGACCAGCGTCCGACCCCCTGCACCTTCCATTCGGCAAGCAGCACCACCGGCACCAGCGCGACGGTGAGCAGCACCATCACCAGGGCCATGCCGTCGAGTCCCACGGCCCACCACGCGCCGAAGGCTGGGATCCAGGGGGCCTTCTCTGCCAGCGGCACGCCGCCGGTGTAGAGGACGGTGACGCCGATCCCGACAACGGCTGTGAGCAGGGCGAAGACCATGCCGACGCCGCGCGCGATCTGCTTGACCGGCAGGCAGAGGACGCCGGCGCCGACGAGCGGCACGAGTCCAAGGAAGGTGAGCCAGGGGAATGTCATGTCAGCATCTCCTTCTCAGCCGAGCTGACTGAGAATCAGCACCACGCCGACCAGCAGAGCGCCGACGGTCGTGGTGAGGGCATAGGTGCGGACCTGACCGGTCTGCAGTCTTCGGGTCTGGGCGGAGAGCCCGGCAAACATCGCGCTGAGCCCGTCGGCGCCGGCGTCGATGATCCGGTCGTCGTTGGCGACCACGCCGCCCGCCATGGCCATCGTCGGCTGCACCACAAGGGTTTCGTTCACCGCGTCCCCGAACAGGTCGTTGCGGCCGGCGATGGTGAACGGGCTCACCGAGGTCGGCGCCACCTCCGGCACCGGCTTGGTGCCGAAGACCCACCAGGCCAGGCCGACCCCGGCGGCCACGATGGCGAGCGTCGCCCAACCGATCAGGCCGGGCACCAGCGACAGCTCGTGGACGTGCGCACCGGTTGCCGGCTCCAGCCATTCCTGGATCCAGAAGTTCATCAGGACGCCGGAGATCACGCTGAACAGCGCGAGGATGATCAGCGGCACCGTCATCGTCTTCGGGGACTCGTGCGGGTGGACGCCTTCGCGCCAGCGCTTCGAGCCGAAGAAGGTCATCAGCATCAGTCGCGTCATGTAGAAGGCGGTCACGCCGGCGCCGATCAGGGCGGCGGTGCCGACAACGGCGTTGTGCTCGAAGGCGGCCTCGATGATGTGGTCCTTGGAGAAGTAGCCGGCCCAGCCGGGGAACCCGATGATTGCGAGGTAGCCCATCCCGAACGTGATCGAGGTGATCGGCAGCAGCCTCGCGAGCCCGCCGTAGTGCCGCATGTTCACGTCGTCGTCCATGGCGTGCATCACCGAGCCGGCGCCGAGGAACATGTTGGCCTTGAAGAAGCCGTGGGTCAGCAGGTGGAAGATCGCGAGCGCGTAACCGGCAGGGCCGATGCCGGCGGCCAGCATCATGTAGCCGATCTGGCTCATCGTGGAGCCGGCCAGCACCTTCTTGATGTCGTCCTTGCTCGAGCCGATCCAGGCGCCGAACAGCAGGGTGACGGTGCCGACGACCACGACCGCTGTGGTCGCGACGCTGGACATTTCGAAGATGGCGTGGCTGCGCACCACCAGGTAGACCCCGGCGGTCACCATGGTCGCGGCGTGGATCAGTGCCGAGACCGGGGTCGGGCCCTCCATCGCGTCCAGCAGCCAGGCCTGCAGCGGCACCTGGGCCGACTTGCCGCAGGCGGCGAGGAGCAGCAGCAGTCCGATCGTGGTGGCCCAGAACGAGTCCAGACTGCCGGCGGCAGCATTGACAGCTGTGAACGTTGAGCTGCCGAACAATGCCAGCATGGCCATCACTGCCATGGTCATGCCAAGGTCGCCGACCCGGTTCATCACGAATGCCTTCGTGGCTGCAGCTGCGGCCGAAGGCTTGTGCTGCCAGAACCCGATCAGCAGGTAGGACGCCAGGCCGACGCCCTCCCAGCCGACGAACAGGACCAGGTAGTTGTCGGCCAGCACCAGGATCAGCATCGCAGCGATGAACAGGTTCAGGTAGGCGAAGAACCGGCGCCTGCGGTAGTCGTGGGCCATGTAACCGACGGAGTAGATGTGGATCAGCGCGCCGACCCCGGTGATCAGCAGCGCGAACAGGATCGAGAGCTGGTCGATCAGCAGCCCTGCCGACACTGTCCAGGCCTCGATGGTGATCCAGTCGAACAGCACCACGCCGACCGCGCGCTGGTCGGGAGCCGAGAGCAGCTGCTGGGTGAACAGGCAGACTGCGATGCTGAACGAGAACAGCACCGAGGCGACCGCGACCCAGTGGCCGACCCGGTCGAGCATGCTGCCGAACAGCAGCAGGATCGCTGCGGTGACGGCCGGCGCGGCGATCATCAGCCAGGCGTAGCTGAACATGCCGGTTGCGGCGACCGGCGCAAGGGTTTCCAGGGTGATCATTCGGGTGCGCCCCTCACAGCTTCAACAGGTTCGCCGCGTCCACCGAGGTGGATCTCCGGGTGCGATAGATGGTGATGATGATGCTCAGCCCGACCACGACCTCCGCGGCGGCGACCACCATCACGAAGAACGTGGCGATCTGGCCGTCCAGGTTGCCGCGGGCGAGCGCGAAGGCCACCATCGCCAGGTTGGCAGCGTTCAGCATCAGCTCCACCGACATGAAGGAGACCAGCGCGTTGCGCCTGGTCATCACGCCAACGGCGCCGATCGTGAACAGGATCGCGGCCAGGTACACGTAGTTGTCGGGGCTCACTGGTCGTCCTCCTCGGCATGGACACCCTCGATGGCTTCGAAGGCCTCGGCTGTCGCGCGACTCAGCGCCGGCGAGTCGAGGATCACTCCGCGGCTGGCCAGCGCGTCGGAGACCGAAGCCTCGCTGACCGACCCATCGGGCAGCAGGGCCGGTGTGGCGATCGAGTTGTGCCTTGCGATCACCCCGGAGTTGGGCAGCGTGCCCGGATGGGCACCGGTCTCGGCGTAGTCGCGCATCCGCTGCAGGGCGAGTTCGCGCTGCGTCGGCTTCGGTCGGATGCGGTCGTGCTGGCCCAGCACCATGGCGCCGACTGCTGCTGTGATCAGCAGGGCAGAAGTGAGTTCGAAGATGAACACGTAGCGGCCGAAGATCAGGGCTGCCAGCGATTCGACGTTCCCGCCGTTGGCGGCGTTCGCCTCGGTCAGGCCCACCTGCGGGCCGCCGACGAGGGCGCCCCCGATGCCGAAGAAGATCAGGCCGAGCAGGCCGAGCCCGGCCAGGCCGGCGAACCAGCGGTGCCCGCGGAGCGTTTCCACCACCGAGTCGGGCGTGTCGACCCCGACCAGCATCAAGACGAACAGGAACAGCATCATGATCGCGCCGGTGTAGACGATGATCTGCACGAACGTGAGGAACATCGCGTCGAGTGAGGCGTAGAGGACGGCAAGGTTCACCATCACGAAGGCAAGGCTGAGGGCGGCGTACACGGCCTTGCGGAAGAACAGCAGGCCCAATGCACCGAGCACCATCAGCGGGGCCACGACCCAGAACGTGACCTCGGCACCGGTCACCAGCGGGATCATCGGGTACCTCCAGCAAGGTCGTCGGCGACCGGAGTGCGGTTGTCGGGCTGGCCGGTGGCCGGCAGGCCGAGGAAGTAGTCAAGTTCGCTCGCGCCGAGCCGACGCGGGTGCGGCGGCTCCTCCATGCCGGGGAGCAACGGTGCCAGCAGCCGGTCCTTGGTGTAGATCATCTTCTCCCTGGTCACATCGGCCAGCTTGAAGTCGTTGGTCATGGTCAGGGCCCGGGTCGGGCAGGCCTCGATGCAGAGCCCGCAGAGGATGCAGCGCAGGTAGTTGATCTGGTACACCCGGCCGTAGCGCTCACCGGGGCTGAACCGCTCCTCGTCGGTGTTGTCCGCGCCCTCGACGTAGATCGCGTCCGCCGGGCACGCCCAGGCGCAGAGCTCGCAGCCGACGCATTTCTCCAGGCCGTCCGGCCAGCGGTTCAGCTGGTGCCGGCCGTGGAAGCGCGGCGCTGTGATCTTCTCCTTGCCCTTCTCCGGGTAGCCCTGGGTGAAGGTCTTGCGGAAGATGGTCCGGAACGTGACCCCGAACCCGGCCCACGGGTCGAAGATGCCCATCTACTGCTCCTCTACATCTGAGCTCTGGTCGGCAACGGCTGTGGAGGTGACCACTCCCTGCATTTCCGGGAGCACCTGGCCCGGCATCGGCGGGACGGGGTAACCGCCGGCGAAGGCGTCGAACTCGCCGGCCGGCTCCGCCTCGGGCTCCGGACGCTCCCCGATGAACCCGATCGCGACGATCGCGGCGAGGGTGATGGCTCCGACCAGCCACGGGATCGGGCCCTGCAGGAGGTTCTCCTGCCGCAACGCCTGGATGGTGGCGATCAGGATGATCCAGCCGAGCGAGACCGGGATCAGCACCTTCCAGCCGAGCTTCATGAACTGGTCGTAGCGGAGCCGCGGGAGCGTGCCCCGGAGCCAGACGAACAGCGAGATGAACAGCTGGACCTTGAGGGCGAACCAGATCGGACCCAGCCATGGGTTGTTCAGCGGCTCCACAAGGTTCAACGGCCACAGCGGCAGGTAGCCGCCGACGAACAGGGTGGTTGCGATCGCCGAGACGGTGGCCATGTTGATGTATTCGGCAAGGAAGTAGACCGCGTAGCGGAAGCCGGAGTACTCGGTGATGTAGCCGCTGACCAGTTCGGACTCGGCCTCCGGCAGGTCGAAGGGTGCCCGGTTGGTCTCGCCGACCATCGCGATCGCGTAGACAACGAAGGAGGGAAGCAGCAGCAGGAAGTACCAGCTCTGCAGCCCGAAGTCGAAGCCGAACGGCGCCAGCGGGGCCCGCTGCGCCTCGACGATGGCGTGGGTGGACATCGAGCCGGAGTAGAGGAAGACCGAGACGAGGGCCAGCCCCATGGCGATCTCGTAGGAGATCATCTGCGCCGATGAGCGCAGTCCGCCCAGCAGTGAATACGGCGAGTTGGACGACCAGCCGGCCAGCACGAAGCCGTAGATGCCCACCGAGGTGACCGCCAGCAGGACGAGTACCCCTACGGGGAGGTCGGTCAGCTGCAGGAGGGTCTTCACCCCGAAGATCTCGACCTCACCACCGAAGGGGATCACCGCCCAGGCCGTGAAGGCCGCGGTACCGGCGATCACCGGGGCGAGCGTGAACAGCACCCGGTCGACCATCGACGGCATGAAGTCCTCCTTGATCAGGAGTTTCATGCCGTCGGCCAGCGCCTGGCCGAGACCGAGCGGGCCGTTCATGATCGGGCCGAGCCGGTGCTGCATCTTGCCGACCAGCCGGCGCTCGTACCAGACGTTGAAGATCGTCCAGACCAGCAGGACGACGAACAGGACGACGACCTTGATCAGGACCAGCCACCACGGATCGTTCATGCTTCGCCTCCAGCGCTAACGCCGACTTCGTCGCCGAAGACCAACCCCAGTTCGCCCAGCGGCGTGCCGGGTGAGTTGGTCGGCACCCAGACGGTGCCTTCGGCCATTCCGCGGGTGATCGCGACCGGCAGCATGTACCAGCCGGCCCCGCCACTGACGGTCAGTTCGGCTCCGTCGACCACCCCGAGCTGCTCGGCAAGTGCCGGGCTGACCCGGGCGACGGATTCGCGCGCGGTGGCGGCGAGGGCCTCCTCGCCGTCCTGTCCACGGCCGCCGTCGATCAGCTGGCGCCACGTCGCCAGCTTCACCGGCACCTCGCCGTTGGTCGAGCTCAATCCGCCCTGAGCCTGTCGAAGGGTCGAGACCACCTTCGTCGACTTCTTGGCAGCGACTCTCCTGGTCGACTTCGCCTTGGTCCCGACCGGTAGCTCCCAGGTACCGAGCTCGACGATCTCGGCCAACGCCTGCTTCGGGCTGCGGATGCCCAGCGGCTTGCCGAGACCATCGGCCAGTGCGGCCAGGACGCGGAGGTCGGTCATCGGTGCAGCTGGCTGCTTGATCACGGTGTTGACCCTGCCCGGTCGGTGCTCCCAGTTCAGGAAGGTGCCCGCGTGCTCCTCGATCAGCGCGACCGGGAACACGACGTCGGCCCGTTCGGTGACCTCCGAGAGCCGGTTCTCGAGGGCGACAACGAAGCCGGCAGCCTCGAGTCCGGCCCGGGCTGCAGCCGCGTCGGCGAAGTCGGCCGGTTCGACCCCGGCCACGACCAGCGCCTGCAGTTCGCCGGCAGCGGCGGCCGCCAGCATCGCGGCTGCGTCCAGGCCCTCGGTTGCCGGCAGGCTGTCGATCTCCCAGGCGGTGGCCACGTCGACGCGGGCAGCCTTGTCGGCCAGCGGGCGTCCGCCCGGCAGCAGCCCGGGCAGGCAGCCGGCCTCGACCGCACCGCGGTCACCGGCCCGGCGCGGCACCCAGGCCAGCCGGGCACCAGTGGCGTCGGCGACCTCTGCGGCGGCGGCCAGCGCCCCGGCGGCGAGCGCGGCGCGCTCCCCCACCAGGATCACGTTGCCCGGCTGCAGGTCGAGGGCCCGCAGTGCTTCGGCCTCGCCACCGGGCGCGGTCGGCACAAGGGTTGCGTTCAGCTTGTCGGTGCCGGTGCTGGCGAACGCAGCGATCGCGGTCACCGACAGCTGGCGCTTGCGGACCGCCTTGCGGAGCCGCAGGAAGATCAGCGGGGACTCGTCTTCCGGCTCGAAGCCGACCAGGACCACGTGGCCGGCGGTTTCGAGATCGGCGAAGGTGACCCCGTCGGCGAGCCCGCGTCCGGCCACCCGGGAGGCGAGGAAGGCTGCCTCGTCCGGACCGGTCGGCCGGGAACGGAAGTCGATGCTGTTGGTGCCGAGGACGGCGCGGGCGAACTTGCTGTAGCCGTAGGCGTCCTCGAGGGTGAGCCGGCCGCCGGTGAGCACGCCGGCACTGTTGCCGGCAGCAGCCAGTCCGGCCACGGCCGCGTCGATGGCTTCCGGCCAGGAGGCGATCCGCAGTTTCCCGTCCTCACGGATCAGCGGCCGGGTGAGCCGGTCATCCCCACGGGCGGAGACGAACGCGAACCGTCCCTTGTCGCAGTTCCATTCCTCGTTCACCTCTGCAGCGTCCCCGGCGAGCCGGCGCTTCACCTGGAAGTGGCGCTGGTCGGTGCGCAGCCGGCAGCCGCTGGCGCAGTGCTCGCAGGTGACTGTGGTGCTGACCAGGTCGAACGGGCGGCTCTGGAAGCGGTAGGACGCCGAAGTCAGTGCGCCCACCGGGCAGATCTGCACTACGTTGCCGGAGAAGTAGGAGTCGTAGGGGTGGTCGGCGTACCTGCCGACCTGCTGCAGCGCCCCGCGCTCGACCAGGGCGATGAACGGGTCACCGGAGATCTGCTCGGAGAACCGGGTGCAGCGGGCGCACAGCACGCACCTCTCCCGGTCGAGCAGGATCTGGGCCGAGATCGGGACCGGCTTCGGGAAGGTCCGCTTGACGCCTTCGTAGCGGGATTCCCCGCCGCCATTGGCCATCGCCTGGTTCTGCAGCGGACATTCGCCGCCCTTGTCGCAGATCGGGCAGTCCAGCGGGTGGTTGATCAGGAGGAACTCCAGCATCCCCTTCTGCGCCTTCTCAGCGACCGGGGAGGTGAGCTGGGTCTTGATCTGCATGCCGGGGGCGCACTCGAGCGTGCAGGATGCCTGCGGCTTCGGCATGCCACGGCCGTTGCCCATGTCGGGCACCTCGACCAGGCACTGCCGGCAGGCGCCGACCGGGTCGAGTAGCGGGTGGTCGCAGAACCGCGGGATGGCGATGCCGATCATCTCCGCAGCGCGGATGGCAAGGGTGCCCTTGGGTACTCCGACCTCGGTGCCGTCGATGGTGACCGTGATGGTCTCGACCGGTGCCACCTGATCGGCTTTGGTGACCACGCTCATGCGGGCGCTCCTACCTTCTCGGGCACTGCGTGCTCAGGCACGGGGAAAAGGGCGCTGCGACCGTAGGGGAACAGCTCCCAGGCGGGCGTGGTGTACCCGGCCTCGAATTCGCCGCGGAAGTGCCGCACGGCGCTGGTCACGCAGGCGACCGCACCGTCGGCGAGGGCGCAGAAGGACTTGCCACCCATGTCGTCGCAGATGTCCAGCACCTTCTCCACGTCGCCTTCGACGGCCTGGCCGGCCTCGAACTTCTTCAGCAGCTGCACCAGCCACCAGTTGCCCTCGCGGCACGGCGTGCACTTGCCGCAGGACTCGTGCTTGTAGAACTCCACCCAGCGCAGCGTCGTACGGACCACCGAGGTGGTCTCGTCGAAGACCTGCAACGCCTTGGTGCCCAGCATCGAGCCGACGCCGGCCATGCCTTCGTAGTCCAGCGGGACGTCGAGGTGCTCGCCGGTCAGGATCGGGGTGGAGGAGCCTCCCGGCGTCCAGAACTTCAGCTCGTGGCCGGCCCTTACCCCGCCGGAGAGCTCAAGGAGGGTGCGCAACGTGATCCCCAGCGGCGCCTCGAACTGACCGGGACGGTTCACGTGCCCGGAGAGCGAGTAGATGGTCATGCCCCTTGACTTCTCGGTGCCCATCGAACCGAACCAGGACGCGCCGTTGGCAAGGATTGCCGGGACGCTGGCGATGGACTCGACATTGTTGATCACCGTCGGGGAGGCGTAGAGGCCAGCCACCGCCGGGAACGGCGGCCGCAGCCTGGGCTGCCCGCGCCGGCCCTCGAGGGAATCCAGCAGCGCGGTCTCCTCGCCGCAGATGTAGGCGCCGGCACCGGCATGGACGACGATGTCCAGGTCGTAGCCGCTGCCAAGGATGTTCTTGCCGAGGTAGCCGGCGGCGTAGGCCTGCTCCACAGCCTGCTGCATCCGGCGGATGACGTGCAGCACCTCACCGCGGATGTAGACGAACGCCGTGTGGCAGTCGATCGCGTAGGCGGCGATGATCATGCCCTCCACGAGGGTGTGCGGGGTGGCCAGCAGAAGTGGCATGTCCTTGCAGGTGCCCGGCTCGGACTCGTCGGCGTTCACCACCAGGTACTTGGGGTTCGGGTTGTCCTTCGGCACGAAGCTCCACTTCATGCCCGTCGGGAAGCCGGCGCCGCCGCGTCCGCGAAGCCCGGAGTCCTTGACCATGTCGGTGACCTGCGCCGGGGCCAGTTTCAGCGCCTTTGCCAGCCCCGAGTAGCCGCCGGTTGCCTTGTAGGCGCCGAGCGTCCAGGACAACTCCTTGCCCCAGTTGGCGGTGAGGACGGGAGTGAGCGTGTCGGTCATCAGGCCTCCTCTACCGCGGGTGCGGACCAGCCGTTGGCTTCCGCGACCGACTTGCCAAGCAGGGATGCCTCGCCGGCGCTTGGCCCCTCATCGGCGCGCCCGTCGGGGAAACCGGCCAGCACCCGCTCGGCCTCCCGCCAGGACGTGATCGTTGCTCCGCGGGTGGACCTAACGTCCAGGCCTTTCGCCAGGTCGTCGAGCAACCGGTCGGCCTTGCCGGGGGTCATGTTGTCCATGAACTCCCAGTTGACCATCATCACCGGGGCGAAGTCGCAGGCGGCGTTGCACTCCAGCCGCTCCAGGCTGAAGGTGCCGTCCGCTGTGGTCTCGTCCGGGCCGATGCCGAGCTTCGCCGAGACGCTGTCCAGCAGGGCGTCGCCGCCCATGACCGCGCACAGCGCGGTGGTACAGACGCCGACGTGGTGCTTCCCGCCGGGACGGCGGCGGTACATCGTGTAGAAGGTGGCCACACCGGAGACCTGGGCTGTGCTGATGCCCAGCACCTCGGCGCAGGCCTCGATCCCGGCCGGGGAGATCCGGCCGTCGACACTCTGCACCAGGTGCAGCATCGGCAGCAGGGCGGAGCGGGGCTGCGGGTAACGCCCGGCGAGCTCACGCAGTTCCGCCATCGTGGCCGAATCGATGCTGGTCGTGGTGTCGGTCATGTCCACCTCGCCCGAGTCGGGGAAGAAGGACTGGAACTCGTGGCCGCTCATCGGTCCACGCCTCCCATCACGGGGTCGAGGGAACCGATGGCGACGACGATGTCGGCCAGCATGCCGCCCTCGCACTGGATCGGTACGGACTGCAGGTGGTTGAAGCCTGGGTCACGCATGTGGACGCGGAACGGCTTGGTGCCGCCGTCGGAGACGATGTGGCAGGCGAGCTCGCCCTTCGGGCTCTCGATCGGCACATAGGCCTGGCCCGGCGGGACCCGGAAGCCCTCGGTGACCAGCTTGAAGTGGTGGATCAGGGCCTCCATGGACTCGCCCATGATGTGCTTGATGTGCTCGTGGCTGTTGCCCTGGCCGTCGGGGCCGAGCGCCAGCGTCGAGGGCACTGCGATCTTCGGGTCATCGATCATCACCCGCTGCCCGGTGGAGGCCTCCAGCCGGTCGGTGGCCTGCTTGACGATCTTCAGGCTCTCCCACATCTCATCCAGCCGCACCCGGAAGCGCCCGTAGGCGTCCGCGGTGTCCCAGGTGATCACGTCGAAGTCGTAGGTCTCGTAGCCGCAGTAGGGCTGCTGCTTGCGCAGGTCCCAGGCATAGCCGGCTGACCGCAGCATCGGCCCGGTGACACCGAGGGCGAAGCACGCCGACAGGTCCTGGTTGCCGACCCCGCACATCCGGCCCTTGAAGATCGGGTTCTCGTTGCAGAAGGCCGCGTACTCGGGCAGGTGCTTCTCCAGCCAGCCGATCAGGTCGCGCAACTGCGCGATCCCGGTCTCGGGCAGGTCGATGGCTACCCCGCCGGGACGGATGTAGGCGTGGTTCATCCGCAGGCCGGTCAGGGCCTCGAAGAAATCAAGGATCATCTCCCGCTCGCGGAAGCCGATCGTCATCACCGTCAGGGCGCCGATCTCCATGCCGCCGGTACCGATCGCGATCAGGTGGGACGCGATCCGGCACAGCTCCATGACCAGCACCCGGATGTCACTGGCCCGCTGCGGGATCTGGTCCTCGATGCCGAGCAGCCGTTCGACGGCCAGGCAGTACGCGGCCTCGTTGAACAGCGGGGAGACGTAGTCCATCCGGGTCACGAAGGTGGTGCCCTGGGTCCAGGACCGGAACTCCATGTTCTTCTCGATGCCGGTGTGCAGGAACCCGATCCCCGGCCGGATGCTGGTGACGGTCTCACCGTCGACCTCAACCATCAGCCGGAGCACGCCGTGGGTGGACGGGTGCTGCGGGCCCATGTTGATGACCATGACCTCGTCGCCGCGCTCGGCCTGCTCGCTGGCGATGTCTGCCCAGTCGCCGCCGCCCATCGCCGTGTAGACGGTGCCCTCCGTGGTTTCGTCGGAGCCAGCGTAGTAGTCGGTGTGCTGGGAGGTCATCGGTAGCTCCTCCTCGCTTCGACCGGTGGCACCGTTGTGCCCTTGTACTCAATCGGGATCCCGCCCAGCGGGTAGTCCTTGCGTTGCGGGTGGCCTACCCAGTCGTCCGGCATCAGGATCCGGGTGAGGTGCGGGTGGCCGTCGAAGATGATGCCGAACATGTCCCAGGTCTCCCGCTCGTGCCAGTCGGCCGCCGGGTAGGTCGCGACAACGCTGGGGACGTGCGGGTCGGCGTCCGGGCAGGACACCTCGATGCGCAGGCGGCGGTTGTGGGTCATCGACTGCAGGTGGTAGGCGACGTGCAGTTCGGCGCCGGCGTCGTCGGGGTAGTGCACGCCGGAGACGGAAGCGCAGAACTCGAACCGCAGCAGGGCGTCGTCACGCAGGGCCTGCATCACTTCGACGAGCCGCTCCCGCGCGATGTGGAAGGTCAGTTCACCCCGGTCGAGCACCACCTTGACGTACGGGTCGGCGACGAGTACTGCCAGCCGGTCGTACACCTGGTCGTACCAGGAGCCGAACGGCGGTTCGCTGGGTGCTGGCCATTCGACCGCCCGCACGATCCGGCCGTAGCCGGAGGTGTCGCCGCTGCCTTCGCTCCACATTCCCTTGCGGGTGGCGATCGGCCGCGGTTCCTCCGGCACCGCCGGGGTGAGCGCCGGGTCGGGCTGCGCGTCCTCGCGCTCCACGCCGGCCTTCGGGGCAGCCTCGGGGTCGCTGACCCGCTCGCTGACCGTCTTCTCCTCGCCGGGCAACTTGTCCGCGGTCATCGCAGGAGGCCCTTCAGCTCGTGCGTGGCCGGCGCGGCCAGGGCAGCCGCCTCGGCCGCCTCGTACGCGTCCAGCTCGTTCTGGGCCATGGGGCGCTTGGCGACGATGCCCTTCTTCAGCTTCCACATCGCGTCGATCAGCATGTCCGGACGCGGCGGGCAACCGGGCACGTAGATGTCGACCGGAACGATGTGGTCGCCGCCCTGGACGATCGCGTAGTTGTTGAACATACCGCCGGAGGAGGCGCACACGCCCATCGCCAGCACCCACTTGGGGTTGGGCATCTGGTCGTACACCTGGCGCAGCACCGGGGCCATCTTCTGGCTGATCCGGCCGGAGATGATCATCAGGTCGGCCTGGCGCGGGGAGGCGCGGAAAACCTCCTGGCCCCAGCGGCCGGAGTCGAACCGGGGGGTGCCGTAGGCCATCATCTCGATCGCACAACACGCCAGACCGAAGGTGGCCGGCCACAAGGATGCCTGCCGCATCCAGCCGAACACGCCTTCGAGCGTGGTCAGCACCACGCCCTGGGGAATCTTGTCCTCAATGCCCATATCTGCCTCCCTATCCCGCTCAGTCCCAGTCCAGCCCACCGCGACGCCAGACGTAGGCGTAGGCGATGAAGACGGTGGCCATGAACAGCACCATCTCGAGCAGGGCGAACAGGCCCAGCTGCTTGAAGGTGACGGCCCATGGGTAAAGGAAGATCGTTTCGATGTCGAAGACGATGAACAGCATCGCCGTGATGTAGTACTTGATCGCGAACCGGCCACCGCCGACGGCTACCGGCGTCGGCTCGATGCCACACTCGTAGGAGCTGTACTTGACCTTGTTGTAGCGTCGCGGCCCGAGGAACGCGCTGAGGGTGATCGAGATCGCCAGGAAGACGAGAGCCAAGGCGATGATGCCCAGCAGTGGAATGTAGGGGCTCATCAGGTTGCCCGTCCCTTCTGCAGCTTGCGGAGCGCCGAATTGGTCATGCTGAGGGTGCCACCTTTGCGAGGGTGCTGATGACTTTGTCCATCCAATCACCATCGCGGCTGTCGTACAGGTGTGCAAGGAGTTTCATGGTGAACCGCATCAGCGTTGGCCGCGGGAGACCGTAGCGGGTGCACAGATGCATGATCTGGGGGTGCTCGATCAGGGAGACGAACACCTGCCCGAGCCGGAAGTACCCTCCCCATTCGGACTTCAGCCGGGTCGGGTAGCCGGCCAGCGCCCGCTCGGCACTTGGCGTGCCGAAGCCACGGAAGTGCGCGTCGGCGATCGCATCGGCCGCCATCTCCGCTGCCTCCATCGCATACGAGATGCCCTCACCGTTGAACGGGGAGATCATTCCGCCGGAGTCCCCGACCAGCAGTAGCCCCCGGGTGTAGGCGGGCTGCCGGTTGAAGCTCATCGGCAGCGCTGCACCAAGGGTTGGCCCGACCTGGTTCTCCGGGGTGAACCCCCAAGCTGGTGGGGTGTTGGCCAGCCAGCGGGAGAACATGTCGCGGTAGTTCAGCTTCGCCGGCTCAGAGCTGGAGGCGACGGTGCCGAGACCGACGTTCACCGTGCCGTCGCCCATCCCGAAGACCCAGCCGTAGCCGGGCAGCAGGGCGGATTCGCCCGGCTTGCCGTCCCACAGCTCCAGCCAGGACTCCATGTAGTCGTCATCTGTGCGGGGGCTGGTGAAGTAGGCCCGGACGGCGACACCCATCGGCCGGTCGGTGCGCTTGGCCAGTCCCATGCCGATGGCGAGCCTCGAGGAGTTGCCGTCGGCGGCGATCACCAGCGGTGCGCGGAACTGGCGACCGTCCTTTGTGGTCACCCCGACGATGCGATCGGTGCGCTCCGACACGATTGGCGCGGTCACGAACGCCCGCTCGTAGAGCCGAGCGCCGCCGGCGACAGCGCGGTCGGCCAGGATCTTGTCGAACTGGGCGCGGGCGCGGACCAGGCCGTACGGCGGGAATTCGGCGAGCTCCGGCCAGGGCAGCTCGAAGGGTTCGCTGCGTCCCCCGTAGACCCGCAGGCCCTTGTTCCGCACCCAGCCGGCTTCCTCGCTGGTGTCGATGCCCAGGCGGATCAGCTGCTTCACTGCCCGCGGGGTGAGGCCGTCGCCGCAGACCTTCTCTCGCGGGAAGGTGCTCTTCTCCAGCAGCACCACGTCCAGGCCGCGGTCGGCGAGGTGGGCAGCTGCGGTGGAACCACCCGGTCCGGCCCCGACCACGATCACGTCGGCTTCAATGGCTGAGCCGGTGGCCGGCTGTGCCGGCTTCGGCTCGGACATTGGCGCTCCTGCTCGTTGGCTCGGGGGACTGCCGTCAGTCTAGGCAATATGGCCGGGCGGAGCCATTTGGCGCCCGCCGCGGCCCGGCGGTCGGGACCGGCTATCCTGCGGTGGTGATCCATCACCCGCCTGGTCCCCAGTGGCGAGCGATGACGGTCGGGATCGAGGATCCCGGCGACCTGACCGCGTACCTGCCGCCGGCAGGTGGCCATGCCTGGCTACGGCGCGGGGACGGCATGGTCGGCATCGGCGAGGTCGCGCGGTTCGAGGGTGGCACCGCTGCGGAGGCCGACGAGTGGTGGCAGGAGACCTGCCGGCGGATCGAGCACCAGTCCGAACACCTGGAATGCTCCGGCACCGGGCCGATCGCCTTCGCCTCCTTCGTCTTCGACCCCGGCAACACCGCCCAGTACTCAGTGGTGGTCGTTCCCCGGATCGTGATCGGGCGCCGCAACGGGCAGAGCTGGCTGACCGTCGTCGGCGGTGCCGACGCAATGCTGCCGGGCATGCCCGACCTGAGCGAGCGGCCCGGGGAGCCGGCCGGGGTGACCGAGATCGGCGCCAGCCTTGGACGGGCCCAATGGCAGGACATCATCGAGGAGGCGGTCGCGCGGATCGGCCGCGGCGAGCTGGACAAGGTGGTCCTTGCCCGGGGGCTCACGCTGGCCTCCGAAACCCCGCTCGACCCGAACTGGCTGCTGACCGTCCTGGCCGACGCCTACCGCAGTTGCTGGACCTACCACGTCGCCGGGCTCGTCGGCGCCTCCCCGGAGATGCTGATCCGGCTCGAGGGCGGTCTGGCAACTTCGCGGGTGCTCGCCGGAACCATCCGGCGAAACGGCGGCGAGGAGCTCGACCTGAAGCTCGCCCACGCGCTGGCACGCTCCAGCAAGAACCTCGTCGAGCATGAGCTTGCCGTGGAGTCGGTCGCCCGCTCGCTGGCGCCGTTCTGCTCCGGCATGAACGTTCCGGACGCTCCCTACGTGCTCGAGCTACCGAACGTCCTGCACCTTGCCTCGGATGTGACCGCGGTGGTGCACCCTGGGGTGACCGTCCTTCGGCTGGCCGGGGAGCTGCACCCTTCGGCCGCCGTCTGCGGGACGCCCACCCCGGCCGCTCGGGCGGCGATCGCCGAGCTGGAACATCTCGACCGCGGCCGCTACTCCGGCCCGGTCGGCTGGCTGGATGCCACCGGCGACGGCGAGTTCGCGATCGCCCTTCGCTGCGGACTGGTCGACGCGTACGACCAGCACCGGATCACCCTTTACGCCGGGTGCGGGATAGTCGCCGAGTCGGATCCGACCGAGGAGTTCGCCGAGACCGAGGCGAAGCTGCTGCCGATGCTGGAGGCCCTCGGGGTCGTCACCGGGCGGGCGATCGAGCCGGCCCACAACGTCGACTGAACTGCCCACCACCAGCGCGGTCCTGACCGGATGGTCACTCGATGCGCTCGACCGCAAACGTGAAGCCGTGTGCGCGCAAGCGGTTCGCGAGGACGTCGCCCATGGCCGTCGCCGGCGTGAGAACGCCTGACCTGCCGGGAAGTCGCTGCCCGTCCAGAGCCAGGCAGAGGGCACTCTGGGCGAGCATGATGGCGGTGCCGCCGTAGCCCGGGTCGTGCTCCGCCGCGACGGTGGTGCGATAACGGGCACCTGTTGTGGAGGTGCCGAGGATCTCCATCCGGAAGCGCCCAGCGGTGCGCTGTTCCGCGCTGGGACCCTCGCCCGGTTTGGGCAGCAACCGGTCAAGCACCGCGCGACTGGGTGGCCAGGACAAGCCCGCGTGCAGGGCGCCAAGACCGATCGCCATCCCGGCCGCGAGCAGGGGCGCTGCAGGGCCCGACCCGAAGTCGGTCACCTCGCGGTACGCCAGCGCCCGCCCGTAGGACCAGTCGGTCAGGGTGTTGGACAGCCTCACGAGACGCTGGTTGTAGCCGGCCATCACGAAGGGCCCCAGCCAGCGACCCGTTTCGGGATCGCGCTCGACCTGCACCAACCGGCGGAGTCGCCCGGTCGGCCCTCGACCATCAACGGCTCGCTTCGTCGGCTCGCCGGCTCGCTGCGGGCTCAGGGCGTACGGGTCCTGCAACACGCGTCGGGCCGCCGGGTCGTGGCCGGCTTCGATCAACTGTTGGCGCAAGGAGTCGATCGTGCCGCCGGAAGCTCCGCCCCTCAGCGATCGCACCACGAGCGTGGTTTCCGCGAGAGTGCCCTGGCCGTCTGCGGCCGCACGTTCGGCCGTCAGCAGCACGCCGAGGTCGGAGGGGATCGAGTCGAAGCCGCAGGAGTGGACGATCCTCGCCCCGGTCTCCCGCGCCCGGGCGGCGATCTCGTCGAGAGTCCACCTGACGAAGAGCACCTCGCCGGTGATGTCGGCGTAGTGGGTGCCCTCCTCAGCTGCGGCCCGGACAACCTCCCTGCCATAGCGGATGAACGGCCCCACGGCCGTCGCAAGGACGCTGGTTCGGGACGCCAGTTGCCGCAGCCGCTCGGCGTCCGTCGCGTTGACCTCGACCAGTTCCCAGTCGCGGGCTGCCTCCCCAAGCTGGCGGCGCACGGCCTCAAGGCGAGTCAGCGAGCGGCCGGCGAGCGCAACCCTTACCTGCGGTCCGGCGACGGTGGCCAGGTGCGCGGCGGTCAGGGACCCGACGAAGCCGGTGGCCCCGAACAGGACCAGGTCGAGCTCACGATCCGCCATGCCGTCGTCCCTCTCTCAAGGCCTTCATCGGGAGCGCTGGTGTGCCTCGAACCAGTCAACGAGGGCCGCAGTGAAGGCCGGGGTGAGGGCCGGGATGTGGCTCCCTTCGGCGATGGTCCAAAGGGCGACCTCGGTGTCGCGGCCGCAATTGGTCCACGTGGTGGGCCTGAGGTCTTCGCCCGCCACGCTCGCGTCCGCGTCCAGGCGTTCGCCGTGGCGACTATCCCCGTGGCAGCCATCAGCACGTCGCCACAAGGCGACGGTCCTCCCTGCCGACGTGTACGGCCTGCCTTCGATCTCGCCGCCGTCGTAGTGGATCGTTTCGTCAGCATTGCCGTGCACCTGCAACACGCTCACCGGCTCGGTCGGTCTGCATTCGGCGTCGGCGTCAAGGGCCCCGGCAAGGGACGCGATGGCCGCGACCTGGCCGGCATGCTCGCAAGCCAGCCTGTGGGCCATGAACCCGCCGTTGGAGTGCCCGACCACGTACACCCGTGCCGGGTCTATCCCCTGCGTGGAGACAACAGTTGCGATCACGCGGCTCAGGTAGTCGGAGTCGTCGACCGTGGAGCCCTGGAAGTTGCAGCAGGCGTGCGATGCGTTCCAGAAGGTACGACCCTCGCTGTCGGCGGTGCCCTGCGGCGCGGCGATCACGAACCCACGCTGGTCGGCGAGCGGACGAAGCCCGAAGAACCCGACAGCCCCGGCCGCCTCGCCGGTGTAGCCGTGAAGCACCACCACCAGGGCTGCGGTGGCGCCGGGCTGGGCGGCTCGCCGGAACGTAGAGCAGCACCGGCCGGTCACCGACCTCAACCGTGGTGGTTGCCGAAGGGGCACCAGGCTGGACCGCTGGACTCGGCGTCTGCGACACGCCGGCGACGCAACCGGCCAACAGCACAAGGGCGCAGGCGATGCCGATCACACAGCCTCGCCGCACGACGGCGCTGGGACCTGGACCGGCAGCCATGGCACCATCATCGACCAGACGCGTGACCGGGACGATCCGCGCTCGCTCAGTCAGCCACGTCACGGCGCAGACCGTTGACGAGGCATGCAGAGATCTCGGCGAGCTGCTGGACCTGGTTGTCGGTGAGCCGGTCGAAGACCAGGCTTTGCACCTCCTTGGCGTGGCCGGGGACGGCCGCCTCGAGCGCTGCGCGCCCGGCAGCGGTGATCGCAGCGTAGGAGGTCCGGCCGACGCCGCTGCGTCGTTCGACCAGACCGCGCGCGCACATCCGGGTGATCTGGTGGTGCAGCCGGCTCTTTTCCCACTGCAGAGTCCTGACCAGATTGAGTGCACGCAACTGGCCGTCGGTAGCTTCGGAGAGCACGACGAGCACGGTGTAGTCGGCGTTGGACAGGCCGCTGTCTGCCTGCAGTTGTTGCTCGAGGCGGCCGCGAAGCAGTTCCTCCATCTCCACGAACTGCCGCCATGCCCTCAATTGCGGTTCGCTCAACCCTGGTCCGCTCGTCACAGCCTCACCCTAACACTCCGAGTTGACACGTCACCTTGATTGCCGTAGTCGGGCGCAAGGCGGATCCGCCCGTAGACTGTGGACGGACGCCGACAACCTTCACCGTGAAGATGAGCCCGAGCCGGTCTCCAGAACGAAGTACCAATCATGGGCACCTACGGCGAAACAGTTGGGCGGGCCACCCTGCCCACCACCAGCTTCCAGGCGACTCCGGCGACCGACGACACGCCGACCTTCAAATGCGATCAGTGCGTGGCTCCATCCGTGGCAGTCGTTGTGGTCGGCGAGGGACCGTCCGCCCTGGCGCTGGAGTTCTGCGGGCATCACCTCGCGCTGCACACGGCAAAGCTTGCTGACAGCGGGCACAAGGTCCAGTACCACAGTTGACCCGGGGCTGAGCAGCGCACCTTCCCCAGCGAGTGGCGGTGCGTCATGGTCAGTTTCGATGACGTAGCGCAGAGGCTGTGCCCGAGCCGAAGCCTCGTTCTCAGCCAACCAGTGACTCGCCCCCACACCTGCGCTTGGGCGGACGGGGGCCTGCCCTGCGGTATTAGGTTGGGCGCATGCGTGTACTCGTTGCTGACAAGTTCGAACAATCGGGGATCGACGGCCTGACCGCCGCCGGCTGCGAGGTGGTCTATGCGCCCACCGTCAAGGACCAGTCCCTCGTCGATGAGGTCGCGGCCCGGGCTGCTGACGTGCTGGTCGTCCGGAGCACGAAGGTCCCCGAAGCGGTGCTGGCTGCTGGACCCCTCAAGCTGGTCGTCCGAGCAGGCGCCGGCTACAACACCATCGATGTCGCCGCGGCATCGCGGCTCGGCATCTACGTCGCCAACTGCCCCGGCAAGAACTCCGTCGCCGTGGCCGAACTTGCCTTCGGCTTGATCTGTGCGCTGGACCGCAGGATCGCCGACAACGTGGCCGACCTGCGGGCCGGTACCTGGAACAAGGCCGAGTACTCCCGTGCCAAAGGCCTGCACGGCCGCACCCTCGGCCTGATCGGCCTTGGCGGGATCGGCAAGGAAATGATCCCAAGGGCGAAGGGGTTCGGCATGCCGGTCGTGGCCTGGAGCCGTAGCCTGACCGCCGACAAGGCCACCGCGTTGGGCATCAGCCTGGCAGCCTCCCCGGAGGATGTCGCTGCGGTCGCCGACATTGTCAGCGTTCACGTTGCCCTCAATGCCGGCACTCGTGGGCTGCTGGGTTCGACCTTCTTCCAGGCCATGAAGGATGGGGCGTTCTTCATCAACACGTCCCGCGGTGATGTGGTGGACGAGCCCGCGCTGGTCGCGGCGATCAGGGCCAAGGGATTGCGCGCTGGCCTTGACGTGTTCGCCAACGAGCCGGCCTCGGGAACCGGCGAGTTCGTGACCGAGATCGCAAACCTCCCAGGCGTGTACGGCACCCACCACATCGGCGCGTCCACCGACCAGGCGCAGGAGGCGATCGCGGCCGAAGCTGTACGCATCGTCAGGGTGTTCAAGGAGACCGGGACCGTGCCCAACGTGGTCAACCTGGCAAAGCAGACGCCCGCGACGTCCTCGATCGTGGTGCGTCACCTCGACCGGCCCGGGACGCTGGCCCACACCCTGGACGTGATCAGCGCGGCCGGGATCAACGTCCAGGAGATGGAGAACATCATCTTCGACGGTGCCCTTGCTGCGGTTGCCCGGATCAACGTCGAGGGCACCGTCGGGGAATCCCTGCTCGAGGCGATCAAGGCGCACGAGGCCGTGATCGATATCACCGTGATCGCCTTGTGACCTCGACACACGTCGGGATCCGCGCTAGTCCTCGATGACGTCGAGACCCTGCTCCCGCAGTTGCGCGAGGTGGTCCAGCATGCCTTTCAGCACCTCGGGGGCGTGGCCTTGCCAGCGCTCCAGTTCGGCGACGATACGCAGCGGTCGGCGGGTCCGGTACGACTGCGTGGGGTTGCCGGGGAACCGCTTGTTGGTCACATTCGGGTCGTCCTCGAAGGGGCCCAAGGGTTCGACGACGTAGATGTGCCCGCGCTCCCCTACCCCGGCCAGCGCGGTGGCCAACTCGGCTCCCCAAGCTGCTGTCTCCACGAGCGCTGTGAAGTAGATGTTGCGGGAAACCCGGCCCTCCTGGAAGTTGGAGCCATAGCCGGGAAGGAGTTCGGTGCCGACCTCGAGCGAGGACTTCGTGCCGTGGTAGAACGGTCCAGCTACCTGGGAGCAGTTGGCGTAGGTGACCGGCGTGTGAGTGCTGGGGTGCTCGCCCATCGGTTGTTCCTCCTCGCTCGCAACACATGATGCCCCTCAGGTCAGCTGGGGTCCCGCCATGACGGGCATGATGTGGGAATGATCGATTTCGGCCTTGACCAGGAGGTGGCGCTGGTTACCGGCGCGTCCAGTGGGATTGGGCAGGCCGTCGCGCTTGCGCTGGGACGGGCCGGGGTTGCCGTCGGATGCGGGGCGCGGTCGGCAGCCAGAGCCGCCGAGACGGCAGGTCGGATCGAGGCTGCCGGTGGTCGGGCGCTCGCCATTGAGTGGGAGGTCACCGACCCCGAACAGGCGGGTGCTGCGGTCGCAGCGGTGGAGCAGGCGTTCGGGCCGCTCAGCCTGGCGGTGAACAACGCCGGGGTCGGTGGCGGCACGCCAGCGCTGGAAATGACCCCCGACCAGTGGCAGGTCGTTTTCGACACCAACGTCAACGGCGTGTTCTACTCCTGCCAGGCCGAGGCTCGGGCCATGCGCCAGCACGGACGCGGCGCAATCGTGAACATCGCCTCGATCTCGGCAACCATCGCCAACCGCAACCTGACCCAGGCCCAGTACAACTCGAGCAAGGCTGCGGTCGTCCACCTCACCAAATCGCTGGCGGTGGAGTGGGCGCCGCTCGGCATCCGGGTGAACGCCGTCAGCCCCGGCTACACCCTCACCCCGATGAACCGCCGGCCGGAAGTGGCCGAGCTGGTGACGGAGTTCGCCGAGACGACGCCGCTGGGACGACTGGCCGAACCGGACGAGATCGCCGGCCCGGTCCTGTTCCTGCTGGGTCCGGCGGCCAGCTACATCACCGGCGTCGACCTGCTGGTCGACGGCGGCTACTGCTGCTGGTAGCCGAGACCGTGGGCTTCATTGACATGATGGCTGCATGGAGCCGATCGAGATGATCCCGTCAGCCGGCGCTCGGCGGCGCCCCCAGGCAATGAGCAACCTCGAACTCGCATATCCGTTCAATGGACGATGGTTGGTGCAGAACAGCCCGGCCAACCGTGTTCCGAGTCATGGCTCTGGACTGTTCGGCACCGATTATGCGATCGACTTCGTACCGGTGGACGCGCATGGGCGGTCGGCGCCGTTCAGGCTCGCATCCGTGATCCGGCCGGAGGCGCCAACGCGCTTCCCCGGCTTCGGTCGCCCCATTCTGGCGCCGATCTCCGGCGTCGTCGTCGCCGTGCACGACAGGGAACCCGACCACGAGGCTTTCCGCGGCCTACCGTCGGTCGGCTATGCACTCACTCAGAACCGCCGGGCGGCGCAGGGGTGGGTCGGTCTGGCGGGCAATCACGTCGTGATTCAGGTCGAGGCTGGGCCGGTCGTCGCCTTGTGCCATCTGCGGCGGGACAGCACCACGGTCGTCCGTGGCCAGCCGATCACCACTGGCAGCGTTGTGGGAGAGTGCGGAAACTCGGGCAACAGCACCGAACCGCATCTGCACCTACAGGCCATGGACCGCATCGACATCCACAGCGCCACCGCCATCCCCATTTCCTTCTTCGGTGGCCTGCCACGCAATGGAGAAGTCATTGCCGTATAGACGGCGCCCCTTCAGCTGCGGTAACGGTGGTGCTGCCGCCAGCGACGCTCACCTGGCGGCGCACCCAGGCCTACCGGGGCGCCGAACTCGGCCCGCCCGCCGGAATCCAGCCTAGTCAGCCACTGACGATCGGTCGGCCCGTTCGGATCCGGCTCGACGAGATGGTGGTGGAACGGGCACAGCAACACTCCGTTGCGGAGTGCGGTCGAACCGCCGCGGTACCAGCTCAGGATGTGATGCGCTTCGCACTCCTCGGGGCCACGATCGCAACCCGGGAAGGCGCAACCCCGGTCACGGGCGATCAGCAGTGCGCGCAGGTGGCCGGTGAAGAGCCGGCGTCTGCGACCCAGGTCGAGTGGTATTGACTTCCCGTTCAGGACCACCGGCAGGATGTCCGCCTCGCAGGCCAGCCGGCGGGCCTCGCCCGCGGTGATCAGTTCCCCGGTGTTGAGCAGGGTCGCCGTACCCAGCCGGCCGCGGAGCACGTCCAGATCGACGCCCACCAGAAGGCGAGGACGGTCGGCGCCCAGGCGTGGCAGCCGCTGGCAGGACCCGAAATGGCCGGCCAGTTCGGTCAGCGCGTCCGCGTGGGCTTGCGTCCAGGCCAGCTCACTGCCAGCGGCCCGGACAGCCTTGCGCTGGCCTGCGGCAAGGCTGCGCAGCACACCAACGAGCTGCTGGCCGGCCACCTTGCCGAGCTTCCCGCGAAACACGAAGGCGCCGTCGGCATCCTTTCGCCAGGTCAGGTACCGGTCCCGCTCCTGTTCGGCCTCCAAACGTTCGATCGCCCGACGGTCGGCGTCCTCGGCAACCTCGGGAGCGACCACCTCCACCGCGCGGTTGACCAGCCGTGAGAGCCCGTACGGCCCGAACTCGTGGCCGAACTCCACCAACTGGGCGGCCACCGCTTCACGCTGGTCGTTCCCGAGGTCGTCCGGCAGGCGGTCCAGCCCGTGCACGATCACCCGGGCCTGCTCGAGCGACAACTCACCCTCGGCCATGGCCCGGGCCACCCGGGGTTGCGCATCCAACCGGACGGCCAGCCGCACCTCCTCGCGCGCCGAACGGGCCCAGTGGGTGTTGCGATCGGTGAGCCAACCCGCGGTCGGGATCCCCAGCTGCCGCAGCGTGACCTCGCGGCGCTCAGCCTCGGCCAGCAACGCCAGCCACCGGGCCTGCGCCCGGGTCGCGCAGAGCTGCGTCTGTTCGAGCTCGCTGAGCAGTCGCTTGTCCGTCAACCTCCAGGGCTCCAGGGCGTCTTCCCCACCGCTGAGCGCGGCGAGTGCATCCAGAACCAGGGCCGCATCGCCCGGGCTCGGATCGACCACGGCGGTGTCACCGCTGGACTCGAACCCGGATTCGCTCACGTGCTCTATTTTAGACGCTCAAAGCCCTTCCCACAAGGGATTACAGTGAGAATCCAGCAAGGATTCCGACCAGCTCAACCAGGGGTCGGGCGTCGATTCGGCCAGTCGTCCGGTGGGGGTGGCGCGTCCTCGATCGGCGCGCGGCCGTGCAGGTAGGCCGCCACCCCCGTGAACACGGCGGACGGGAAGTAGACCAGCCCCACCGACAACGCGGTCACCACGATGAACACCAGCAGCGCGCCGGCCACGATCCAGGCCACCAGGGACTTCCGCCACGGCAACAATGCGGGCAGCGCGGTCACCAGGACCGGGATGGAGACCGAAACCAGCATCGACGGGCCGAGCACCTGGATCAGCGGGTAGGAGCTCCCCTGGACGGTGACGCTGGGGAAGTAGGCCAGGAACAGCGCCGCGCACACCCCGTACGCCACCGCCGCCCATTGCCAGAGCCGGGCCTGCCTTGCTGTCGTCATCGCTGCTGGCCCTCCACTGCCGGGCCGGTGGGTTCGAGCAGGCTGCGAATGTCGGCAGCGCTGAGCGGCGCGGCCAACTCGCCGCCCTCCCCCACGACCTTCGCGAACAGATCCCGCTTGCGCTCCTGCAGGGCCACGACTTTCTCCTCGATTGTGTCCTCGCTGACCAGACGGTAGACCATCACGTGCTTGTCCTGGCCGATCCGGTGGGTGCGGTCGATCGCCTGCAGCTCCGCGGCCGGGTTCCACCACGGGTCGAGGATGAAGACGTAGTCGGCCTCGGTAAGAGTGAGGCCGAACCCGCCGGCCTTGAGGCTGATCAGGAAGACCGGGTCGGTGCCGCTGCGGAAGGCCTCGATCCGGGCCGCGCGGTCCCGGGTGCGCCCGTCGAGGTAGCTGGTGGCGATGCCCTCGGCTTTCAGCCGGTCCCGCGCCAGGCCGAGGTAGCTGGTGAACTGGCTGAAGACCAAGGCCCGGTGACCCTCCGCTGCAAGTTCGGCCACCAATTCGACCAGCGCGTCCAGCTTCGCCGAGACCGCTGGGTGGCCCGGCAGCACCAGGGCCGGGGAGAGCGCCAGCTGCCGCAACAGCGTCAGCGAGGCCAGGATCGTGATCCGGTTGTGCCGCATGTCCTCGACCAGTCCGAGCACCTTCTTGCGCTCGGCGGCCAGCTGCTTGTCGTACAGCCGTCGGTGGCCCGGTGACAGCGGCACCATCAGCACCTGCTCCTGCTTGGGCGGCAGTTCCGCCGCCACTCCGTCCTTCGTTCGGCGGAGCATCAGCGGACGCACGCGCCGGTGCAGCCGTCCCAGCGCTGTCGGATCGGTGCCGGCCTCGATCGGACGCCGGTAGTTGTCGGTGAACGCGGCCGGGTCGGTGAACAGCCCGGGAGCGACGAGCGACAGCAGCGACCACAGGTCCATCAGGTTGTTCTCCAGCGGAGTGCCGGTGACCGCGAACTTCGCCGGCGCGCGGAGCCTGCGGACGGCCTGGTAGGCCCGCGACTGCCGGTTCTTCACGAACTGGGCCTCGTCGAGGAACACCGCCGACCAAGGCTGCGCCGCGTACTCGTCCTCATCCAGCCGCAGCAGCGTGTAGGAGGTGACCACCAGGTCGGCGTCAGCTGCCAGGTCGACCAGGTGCGTCCGCTTCCTCGATGACTGGTCAACCACCCGCACCCGGAGTCCTGGCGCGAAGCGGGCGGCCTCTGCTGCCCAGGTCCCGAGCACAGACGTGGGCGCGACCACCAGCACCGGCTGGTCCAGGCGCCCCTCCTCGACCAGCGCACAGGCCAGCGCGATCACCTGCAGCGTCTTGCCGAGGCCCATGTCGTCGGCCAGGATGCCGCCCAGCCGGGCACGGTGCAGGAAGTGGAGCCAGCGGAAGCCCAGCTCCTGGTAGGGACGCAGCGTTGCCTGCAGGCCGGCCGGCAGCGGAACCGCGGGCAGCTCATCAGTCTCCAGCAGTGCCGAAACGGCCGCCGTCCAGGCCGCTGACTGCTCGGCGACCATGCCGAGGTTTCGCAGGTCGTCCCAAAGCCCGGCGTGCACCGCGCGCAGGCGCAACCCTTCGGCGTCCCGGGGCTGCAAGTGACTGGCCTCTTCGATCAGCGCGCGCAACTGCTCCAGCTCCGGTCGCTCAAGGCTGAACCAGGTCCCCGAAGGCAGGATCAGGTGCGTCTGGCCGGTGGCGAGAGCTGTGAACAGCTCGCGGTACTCAACCGGCTCACCCTCGATGCTGACTGTCACGGCGAGGTTGAACCAGTCTGTGCCTGGTCCGGCGTCGGTCACGGCCAGGTCGATCCGCGGAGCCTCGGACGCCAGCCGGTATGCCTGCGGCCGTCCGGTGACCTCGATGATCACGCCCAGCTCGCCCAGCGGGTCGAGCCAGTGGCTGACGAAGTCGGCGGTCGCCGCACCGGTGAGGGTTGCGGTGGTGGCGGGGTGCCGGCCGGCACGGTCGCCGCGGACCGGCCAGGGTCCGGCCGGCAGCGCGTCCAGCAACGCCAGTTCGGCCGGCCGGTCGCGGGAGACCTGCTGGTCGCCGGACGCATAGAGCTCGACGTCCCTGGCCTGGTCCCCGATCTGGTAGCGGAAGGCCCAGGCCAACCCGGTGACGTGGTCGGGTGCGAAAGTGGCCCGCAGCAGCAGCCGCGGCGGGGCGATCTCTGGCAGCTCCACGTCGGCGTCGATGGCCAGGTCGAGCAGCCGGCGCAGGGTGGGGTGGAACTGCCCGGCGAAGGACGCGATGTCTGCGGCCGGGATCTCCAGGCGGGGATGTTGCACCAGCAGCGACTGCTGGCCGGGGCTGAGCGGCTGGATGAACGGCACCAGCAGCAGCTCGCCCTCCTCCATGACAGCAAAGCCGTGCGGTGGGGAGCCGAGCAGGTTCGAGAAGGGCACCGGCCATTCGCGGGTCCCCGATGCCGCGAAGGTCCGCAGCAGCAGGTCGCCACCGTTGCTGCTCAGTCGCCCGGCAATCCGCGCACGCTCCCCGAGAAGGCGCACCGGCGGCGTTTCCTGCCCCGGCAGCAACTCGACCCCGGCATCGACGGCGCGGGCCAGCCACGACCAGGCGGACCCGTCCAGCTGCCCAAGCTCGATGGTTTCGGCTCGCTGGACATAGAACGAGTAGCCGGTGCGCTGCTCGCGAGTGCGGGCGAGCCCGGCGAGCAGTTCGCGGTGCTCCTCCAGGTACTCACCGCCCCACGGGTGCTGCAGGGTCTCCCAGGTGACGCTGCCGCGCACCCATCGACCGGATCGCCCCCAAACCACGGGACGTAGCTGGATCGCCCCCGACTGAGCGCGGGTCACCCGCACCGCCAGCGGCTGACCACCGGTGGTTGGCGTCTCGGCGGTGACCTGGGCGAGTGCGCGTTGCCAGGCAGGGGTGAGGGCGTGCAGGTTCGCCGTCCGCATGTGCCACAGCAGGGCTGCGCCGTGCTTGCAGTCGTGGCCGACCGGGCAGGAGCAGGACGTGCTGATCATGCCGGTGTCGGCGTGGTGGCGGGCCACGGTCTGGTAGGCCCGCGCGCTGCTGCCGCGCACCTGGGCCTGGATCAGGCTGCCGCCGGTGCCAGAGCCCATCGCGATGTGTCCGACCCGTCCCTGGCGGACGTAGTCCTGCCCGCGGGCAAGGGTGACCTCGCCGAACAACTCCACCAGCCGGCGTTCGCTCAGCTGGTGCACCCAGTCGGGGTACGTGGGACGGCTCATCAAGCGCGACCGGCCGACTTCCGGGTGAGCAACCAGAACAAGGCGGCGACGACCGCGAGGGTTCCGGCGCCGATCAGTCCCGCCGGGGCGGCGATCAGCGGGTTGGAGTCGACGACCAGGACAAGGAAGACCCCGGCGAAGCCGTTGAAGGTGCCGTGCAGGACCGCCGGCGCCAGCAGGGAGCCGGTGACCTCGCGGGCGCGCCACAGCAGGAACGAGAACGGGATACAAAGGGCGACCATGAAGGCTGGGCCGATCCGGGTGTAGTCGCCGTAGTTGAAGCCGAGCAGGATCAGCGGGGCGTGCCACAGGCCCCAGAGGACGCCCGTGATGAGGTTGGCCCACACGGCACCGAGCGGACGCAACTCGTCGGCGAGCCAGCCCCGCCAGCCGTATTCCTCGCCGAAGGCGAAGACGCCGTTGATGGTGAACCCGGCAATCAGCGCGCCGCCGAGTGCGAGGCCGATCAGCCCCCAGAAGGTTGGCGTGGCTGCTGCCAGCCTCGCCACCTGGTCGGCGTCCTGGGCCGGCAACAGGGTGAGGGTGTTCGCGACCAGGTCGGCCTGGCCGAGCAGGAGGCTGCCGGCCCCGGAGATGCCGAGCCAGTTGCCGGCCACCCAGGTGGCTCCGACCATGCCGAGCAGGGCCAACGCAGCCAGGACTGCGGTCACCAGGATCAGCTTCGGCAGCTTGCGCCAGAAGCCGTCGAAGGTGCTCCGGATCAGGGCAGGCCGGCGGTCGAGGCGGCCGACGATCAGGGCGGCCACCAGTGGGGCCGGCATGTACAGCAGCGCCAGCACGACCGTGGTGACAGTTGGCCCGGCGGCACCGGAGAGGTTGCGTTCGCCGACCAGGAACAGGCCGGCGGCGATCAGGGAGACCCAGCCGAGGGCGAGCCCGTAGAACAGGGCCACCCGACCCCAACGGACCTTTGGTGTCGGCTGCTGGGTCTGGGTCACTCCCCAACCGTAGTCGCCGGAGGCCGGTCGGCCCGCCACGGCACCCGCGGTTGGGCGCCGTGGCTGCCCACTGTCAGAGCCAGATCCCCCGCTGCATCACCCGGGTGACGCCAAGGTCGTCGGCCAGCACGGCCAGGTCGGCACGCTTGCCGGGTGCCAGCCGGCCGACGTCGGTGAGCCCGAGGTAGTCGGCCGGCAGTGCCGTGGCCGAGCGGACGGCGCGGGCCAGCGGGACCCCTGCGGCCACGCAGTTCTGAACGGCACGGTCGAGGGTGAGCGTCGAGCCGGCGATGGTCTCGGTGCCGGCGATCCGGGCAACCCGGTCGCGCACCTCCACCGGAAGCTCACCGAGCACGTAGTCGCCGTCGGGCGCTCCGGCGGCCGCCATCGCATCTGTGACCAGGACCACCCGGTCGGGCTCGGTGGACATCACGAACGCGACGAGTTCGGGACGCACGTGCACCCCGTCCATGATCAGTTCTAGGTAGACCCTCCGGTCCTCCCACAGCGCCAGCACCGGGCCGGGGTCGCGGTGCCGCAGCGGCGCCATCGCGTTGAACAGATGGGTTGCCCCGCGGGCACCGGCGTCGATCGCCGCCCGGGAGGTGTCGTAGTCGGCGTCGGTGTGGCCCAGCGCCGCCACCACACCCTGCGACGTCATCAACCGGATCGAATCGAGGGCGCCGGCCCGTTCCGGGGCGATGGTGACCATCTTCACCGTCCCGCGGCCGGCCGCCAGCAGTTCGGCCACCGCGGCCGGCTGCGGGTCGGAGAGCAGCAGCGGCGGGTGGGCACCCTTGTACTTCAGCGCAAGCCAGGGCCCTTCCAGGTGGATCCCGGCGAGTTCACCGGCTTCGACCAGCCCGGCCAGGCAGGCGATCTGGCGCAGCAGGTCGGGGGTGGTTCCGGTGACCAGTGAGGCCACCATGGTGGTGACCCCGTGCCGCCGGTGAGCAGCCAGCACCTGCCGGACGGTTCCGGGATCCTCCGTGACGAACGACGCCCCGCCGCCGCCGTGACTGTGCACGTCGACGTAGCCGGGGACGACGATCCCGGCCAGGTGTTCGTCCGCCGGACGTGGGGCGGGCCCGCGCATGGCAGCGACGATGACGTCACCCTCGATCTCCAGGTAGCCGGCCACCGGGGCGTCGGCATCCGGCAGGAGGATCCGCTCAGCTGTGATCAGCATGGTCAGACGTCCAGCCGCTGCCAGTCGGGCAGGTTGGCGTAGGTGGCCTTGTAGTAGTCGATCAGGCCGAGTTCTGAGGCGGCGTCGGAGTCAACGATGATGGTGGCGTGCTGGTGCAGTTGCAGCACCGAGCCCGGGTACATCGAGGTGATCGGGCCCTCGATGATCTGGGCGATGGCGTGGGCCTTGCCGCTGCCGGTGGCGACCAGGATCACGTACCTGGCGTCCATGATCGTGCCCAGCCCCTGGGTGAGGCAGTGCCTGGGCACGTCGTCGATCGAATCGAAGAAGCGGGCGTTGTCCTCCAGCGTCCGTGCGGCGAGGGTCTTGATCCGGGTGCGCGAGGACAGCGATGAGGTGGGCTCGTTGAAGCCGATGTGGCCGTTGGAGCCGACCCCGAGGAACTGGATGTCGACGCCGCCGGCCGCCTTGATGGCGTCCTCGTAGGCCTGGCAGGCAGCTACCAGGTCATCGGCGAAGCCGTCGGGCACGTGCACCCGGGCCGGGTCGAGACCCATCGGCTCGGTGACGGTCTGGCGGATCACCTCGTGATAGCTCTCCGGGTGGCCCTCCGGGATGCCGACGTACTCGTCGAGGGCGAAGGCTGAGGCCTCCGAAAGGTCGAGGTCACCGGAGGCGACCAACCGGGCGAGCTCGGCGAAGGTCTGCACCGGGGACGACCCGGTGGCAACGCCGAGGACGACCTTCGGGCCGATCGGCGCGGCGATGCGGGCGGCCTTGGCCGCGGCCACTTCGCCGACGCGGTGGGCGTTGGGACAGATGATTACTTCCATTGCACTTCTTTCTTGCTGTGGTTCCGACTTGTCAGCATCCGAGGACGGTCCCTATTGGGGACGGTTCCAATTACGGTCCACCTTGACGCTTGGTGAAGGTTGGACCGAATTAGGAACCGTCCCCAAAGGGTCCAGGATCCTGACAGGTCGGGTTGGGCGTGGGTCAGGCTGCGGTCGGGTCCAGCGAGACCGAGCTCTCCTCGCCCTCTTCCTCGCGGCCAGGGGTCTTCAGGTTCCACTTCCGGATGACGAACCGGAAGAGGAAGTAGTAGAGCACCCCGAAACCCAACCCGAGCAGGATGATGATCCACGGGTTGGTCCCGATGTTCCAGTTCAGGACGAAGTCGAACAGTCCGGCGGAGAACCCGAAGCCCATGTGGACGCCGAGCGCGTTGGTGATGGCCAGCGACAGGCCGGTGAGCACGGCATGGATGAGGTACAGCGGCCAGGCAACGAACATGAACGCGAACTCGATCGGTTCGGTGACGCCGGTAAGGAACGCGGTCAGGGCGACCGAGATCATGATGCCGCCGACGGCCTTGCGGTTCTTCGGCTTCGCCTCCTGCCAGATGGCCAGTGCTGCGGCCGGCAGGGCGAACATCATGATCGGGAAGAAGCCGCTCATGAAGGTGCCGGCGGTCGGGTCGCCGGCAAGGAAGCGGGGGATGTCGCCGGTGACGACGGAGCCGTCAGCATTGGTGAAGCTGCCGAGCAGGAACCACGGCGGGTTGTTCAGGATGTGGTGCAGGCCCAGCGGGATCAGCAGGCGGTTGAGGGTGCCGTAGACGAAGCCGCCGATGATGGCGTTCTGGGCAACCCAGTTACCGACGGCGGTGAGGCCGCCGTTGAACGCCGGGTAGATGAAGGCCATCAGCACGGCGAGCACCATGGCCGCCAGCGCTGTGATCATCGGGACGAAGCGGCGGCCACCGAAGAAGGCCAGGTACGGCGGTAGCGAGATCCGGTAGTAACGCTGCCACAGCCAGCCGGAGATCAGGCCCATCAGGATGCCGCCGAGCACGCCGTAGTTGATCAGCAGTTGCTTCCCCGCAGCGGAAACCGGGAGCCCGATCAGCGGGGACATGGCATCGCCGACACCCTTGAACACCAGGTAGCCGACCACGGCTGCCAGCGCCGTGGACCCGTCGGCCTTCTTGGCGATGCCGATTGCGACACCGACGGCGAACAGAAGTGGCAGGTTGTCGAACAGGGCTCCGCCGGCTGCGCCGATGACGGCTGCGACGGCGTTCCAGCCGAGGCCGTCCTTGCCGAGCAGGTCCGCCTGGCCCAGGCGCAGCAGCAGCGCCGCAGCGGGCAGGGACGCGATCGGCAGCATCAGGCTCCGACCGAACTTCTGTAGTGGGGCCAGGTTGAAGCGACCTACGGTCGCCATTTCGTTGCTGGTCACAACGTGCTTCCTTCCGGTTTTGAGTTGGCCGTCGACAGGTCGTCGCGGCTCAGTTCCATGTGCACCTGGTAGCGGTCCCCGCGGTAGCGCGAGACCACGTGCTCGATGCGCTGGCCGCCGGCGACGGATCGCCGCCGGAAAACCAGTAGTGGGGTGGCCAGCGGCGCCGCCAGCGCCGCCGCCATTCCCGCGTCCGCCGACTCGCCCCACAGGGTCTGTTCGGCCTGGTCCACCCAGAGCCCGTACCTGCTGCCGAGGATCTCGTACAACGAGCCCCCGGCCAGGTCCTGCTGATCCAGTCCGGGTAGCAGGTGGGCCGGATACCAACCGTCCTCGTGGGCGATGGGGGTGTTGTCGGCCAGCCGGATCCGGATGATCCGCCAGGCCTTCTGGCCCGGTGCCAGACCGAGCCAGTCCGCGATTTCAGCAGGTGGCAAGGCCCGCGTCACCGAGATCAGTCGGGTGGACGGCTGCAGCCCGCGCCGGCGCATGTCCTGGCTGAATGAAGCCAGGTGCAGGCGGGTCTCCAGCCTCGGCAGAACCGCGAAGGTCCCCAAACCGTGGGTGCGTTGCAGAAGCCCGTCGGCGACCAGTCCGTCGATCGCCTTGCGGACGGTGGCCCGGGAAATGCCGTAGGTGGCCATCAGCTCCCGCTCCGAGGGGATCGCCTGCCCGGGCACGACCATCGCGATCAGCAGCTCACGAAGCTGCAGATGCTTGGGCCGGGGCCCTTCCTGGATCCGCTCGGGGACCTTCTCGACCGCCACGTCACTCCTCTGATCCGTACTGGTCCGCACTGGTGCGTACTGGTCCGTACCACCCACCGGGAATCATGCTATCGTTCTCGGACATTGTCAAGACGGGCCCGGCGCGGCCCATCGAGAGGAGTAGTCGAATGAGCAGCAAAGCCGAACAGATCCTGGCCGGTCTCGGTGGTGCGGCGAACATCGTCGAGATCGAGCCCTGCATCACCCGGTTGCGCACCGAGGTCAAGGATCCGGCACTTGTCGACCAGGCGGCCCTGAAGGCTGCGGGAGCGCACGGCGTGATCGCGTCCGGCAGGGTGGTCCAGGTAGTGGTCGGTCCAGAGGCCGACAACCTGGCCGAAGACATCGAAGACCTGATGTGATGCAGGTTCTCGCTCCCTGTCCCGGCCGCGTCTTCGCCATCACCGAGGTCAGCGACCCGGTGTTCGCCCAGGAACTGGTCGGCCCCGGCATCGCGATCGAACCCGCCCCAGGGCTGACGACGGTCGTGGCGCCGGTCGCCGGCACCATCCTGAAGCTGCACCCGCATGCGTTCGCCATGGCCACCGCCGACGGGCTGGGCATCCTGGTGCACCTCGGCATCAACACCGTCCGGCTGAACGGGGCCGGGTTCGAGCTGGTTGCCAGCGAGGGATCGACGGTCGCCGCCGGCGATCCGATGGTTTCCTGGAACCCGGCGGAGATCAGCGGTGACGAGATCACCACGACCGTGATGGTTGTGGTCCTTGACCGTCCGGCCGGCACGGTGACGAGTCCGGCAGTCGGCCGCGAGGTTGCCGCCGGAGAGCCACTGTTCAGCGTCGATGGCTGAACCGGCGGCAGCGCTGCTGCTCGACCTGGACGGCACCCTCGTCGACTCCGAGGGCTTCCACCGCCAGGTGTTCCGCAACTGGTTCGACGCCCGGGGCTGGCCGGTCAGCGAAGGGGTCCTGGCCGGCTTCACCGGGCGGCGCGCCGACGACGTGCTGGCCAACTCCCCCGGACCGTGGACCGGTGAGGACGTCGAGGTGATGCTGACCGAGCTGCTGGCCGGAATGGCAGCGCTCCCCCGTCCGGCTCTGGCGGTCGGAGCGGCCGAGTTGGTGGCCCGGGCGGGCGTCCCGCTAGCGCTGGTGACCTCGGCCAACACCGCGTGGGCAAGGACCTGCCTCGGCGAACTGCTGGACCACTTCGACGTCGTGGTCACCCGCGACGACGTGACCAATGGCAAGCCCCATCCCGAGCCCTACCTGCTGGCGTGCGAACGGCTGGACGTGGCTGCTGCCGGATGTGTCGCCGTTGAGGACGCCCCGGCAGGGGTCGCGTCCGCCCTGGCCGCCGGCGTCGGCCGGGTGGTCGCCATCAGCGGCACGTTCACCCCAGCCGAGCTGGTCGAGGCCCACCTGGTCGTGTCCGGACTTGACGCGATCAGGACGCTGCTCTGACGGCGCCTCCCGTCCGCCCGATGCACAGAAGCCACCACTTGGCGCAGTTGCCGCCGGTAGACCGGTGGCAACTGCGCCAAGTGGTGGCTTCTGTTGCGAGGGCGTGTGACGTCAGCGTGACGGGCGCGGAATCTTCTGCTTGTCCGCCCGCTCCTGCTTGGACGCAGCCAGCTCGCGCTTGGCAGCCTCCTGCTCGGCCCGCAGTTCCTCGGCGTTGAAGCTGCCGCGCAGGGCGACGAAGACCACGAGCGCGATCGCCAGCGACCAGAAGCCCGACAACCCAAGGATCAGCGGGGCGGTGACCAGGGCCACCATGTCGAGGCCGCGGAACAGGTTGAACAGCAGGGTCGGGGGCATGGCGCCGGATTCGGTGGCCATCATCGGGGTGCCGAAGTCGACCTTCTTGGCCGTCGTCCACCGCACCGCACCGAGCAGGCCGGCCATCGCCGTGATCAGGGCTGCCGTGAGGCCATCCAGGACGCTGCGGTCGGCCCCGGTGCGCGCGATCCCGATGAAGGCCGGGGAGGCCGCCAGGCCCCAGACCAGCGCGAGGATGGCCGGGACCACCATCGAGGCCGTCCGGAGCTGGGCGGTCTTGAACGGGAACGACCTGGCCAGCCCACCCGTGCGGGAGAGCACCCTGAGGCTGCCGAGGAACGGCACCAGCCCGGCAACGAGGGCGAGGCCGCTGATCATCGGGTTCAGCTGGACGACCCGCAGCGCATCGGCGGCGTAGGGCACGAACAGGCTTGCCGCAAGGCCGAGGAAGGCCGACGGGTTCCGCTTCAGCCGTTCCGCGTCCCGCCAGATCAGGGCGGTCAGGCCGAGCCCGCGTCCGCGGGTCGGCTTCACGTGGCCCTTGGCGACCATCTGCCGCTCCACCAGGATGTCGCGGATCAGGCCGAAGTCGAGCGCGAACATGGCACCCTGCATGCCGCTCACCAGCGAGCCACCGGACAGCAACCGTGCCCGCCGGATCTGCTCCAGCCTGGCGATGGCCACCCGCAGCAGCACGACCAGCCCGACCAGGGCCGCGGCAGCGATCCCGACAAGGAGCCAGGTGGCGCCACCGGTGGCCGCTACCAGCGATACCGGCAGCCAGCCGGACGCCACCGCGATCACGACCAGCAGGAGCAGCAGCGCCGCGCCGGCGAACGCCGCCTGGAAGGCCTTCAGCACCTTCGTCCGCTCCAGCGGCTGCTCAGTTGCCGCGAACGTGACCAGCGCAGCGCTGCCGAGCCCGGCGGCAGCGCTCCAGGCCACCACCTGCAGCCAGGTGAGCCCGGAAAGCGCGCTCACCAGCCCGGTAGCAAGGATGCCAACGGCGAACGAGGCCACCAGCGGCACGACCAGCCGCCCGCGCAGCAGCCGTCGCCGGCTGATCGGAGCGTCCATCAACCAGAAGCCTTCGGCAGCAGAGGCCAGCACTGGGCCGAACAGCGCAGAAAGGCCGAGCGCAAGGGCGTAGCAGGCCAGCACCATCGCCGAGGGCAACAGCAGCCGCCCGGACGCGCACTCCTCGGTGTTGCAGCCGGCCATCCCCGACTGCGCCCGCAGCACTACCGAGACCAGCATCGCGCCGATCACCAGGACGCTGAACACCATCACGTAGGAGTCCTGGAGCACCTGGCCGAGGGTCCGGGTGGCCCTGCCGTGGCGCCACAGTTTCATCTCGTCGTGGAGTTCGCGCTCGTCCACTTCCATCGGTTCGGCATCGGAGAGGAAGAAGAAGGTGCGCTCGGGCTCGCCCGCCGGCTGCGCCGCTTCGAGCGCCTCGTCGGTGGCCGGCGGGGTAGACCGGATCAGCTTTCGGGATTTCTTACTCATCTGCAAGGACCTCGGCGCGCTCACCCAGCCGGACCACCCGGGTGGCCACCTTTTCCACAAGGGACGGCTCGTGGCTCGCCAGCACGATCGCCAGCCCGCGGGAGCGCTCGGCCACCAGCCGGGCGGCCAGCCACGCCACACCCTCGGTGTCGAGGCGCTGCTCGGGCTCGTCCAGGATCAGCAGCTTCCGCGGCCGGATGAAGGCTGTGGCCAATGCCAGCCGACGGCGCTGGCCGGAGGAGAGGGTGCCGGGAAGCTGCCCGGACTGCGGCACCAGCTGCACCTCGTGCAGCACCTCGTCGACCGCCTCGTCGGCGTCGGCGATGCCGTGGGCGCGCGCCAGCAGGTCGAGGTGCTCCACCACGCTGAGGTCTGGGAAGAAGTCGAGGTCGTCGATGACCGTTGCGACATCCCGGCGGATCTGCGGGTTCGTCTCGCTCACCGGCGTGCCGTTGACCTCGATCGTGCCGTCATCGGGACGTTCGGCGCCGACCATGCAGCGCAGCACGGTGGACTTGCCGGCGCCGTTGCGTCCGGTCAGTGCGACGGCCTCCCCGGCTGCCACTTCAAGGTTGAAGCCGTCGACGATCACCACCGGCCCGAAGGCCTTCCGCAGATTGGTGACCTTGAGTACCGGGGTCTTTCGCGCCATGGGCTCGATTCTCCCCCATTCCCGAAGCGTCTCGCGCCATCCTGCCGTCCCTCGGTCACCCCGGGCCCGGATGCGAACGAATGTGCCGTCCCGGCCCGGATGGTCTTGGGTGTCGGAGCTTCGTGGCAGGCTGGTGCCGTGCGAGCAGCTAGCGAGACCCGGGCGACCCTGGCGAGGCGACGGGCCGAGGTCGCTGCGATGTTCGACCGGGTGGCCCCCCGCTACGACCTGGTGAACGACATCCTTTCCCTCGGCCAGGACCGCCGCTGGCGCTCCGAGACGGTGGCGGCAGTGGCCCCGCGTCCGGGCCAGCGCATCCTCGACCTGGCCGCAGGTACCGGTACGTCCAGCCGTCCGTTCGCCGACGCCGGCGCCTTTGTGGTTCCGGCGGACCTTTCCGGAGGCATGCTGACCGTCGGCAAGCAACGCCAGCCCGACCTGGCCTTCGTGAACGCCGACGCGCTGGCCCTGCCGTTCGCCGACGGCGTCTTCGATGCGGTGACGATCAGTTTCGGGTTGCGCAACGTCGAGGATGTGCCGACTGCACTCGCGGAACTGCGCCGGGTCACGCGGCCGGGCGGACGAATCGTGATCTGTGAGTTCTCCACCCCGACCTGGAAGCCTTTCCGCGACACCTACCGCAACTACCTGCTCGGTGCGTTGCCGAAGATCGCGGGCGTGACCGCGTCCAACCCGGTCGCCTACGAGTACCTGGCCGAATCGATCCTCGCCTGGCCCGACCAGCGCGCCCTTGCCGACCTGATGTGCACGGCCGGCTGGCGCGGGGTCGGCTGGAAGAACCTTTCTGGCGGCGTGGTCGCGCTGCACCGAGCCCACGCCTGATGTTCACCCTTGATCCCTACGCCGCCCGCAGCTGCGCGCTGAAGACCCACCACGCCTTCCACCCCGGGCTCCAGAAGCCGGAGCTGCTCAACGGCGTCGGCCGCCAGCCCGGCAGCGCCGAGTTCATCGCTGCGACGTTCCAGCGGATCCTGGCCGGCACGGCCGGCGCGGTGGACCTGAGGCAATTGGCGGGCCGGCCGAGCGAGGAGCAGGAGGCCGCGTGCCTGGCCGCCATGGCGTCCGCCACCGACGTGATCATCGGTGGCCTGCTGCCACGTGACTGGGCGGAACATCGCTCCGGCCGCACGGACCTGCTGGTCCGGGACCCCGCCGGCGGCTACGTTCCCGGCCTGGTGAAGTTCCAGCGGCTGGTCGAGGTCCGCAAGGACGACGTCGAAGTCACCTACTCGGAACTGATCGACCTCACCGACACCCGGTCGGCCCCCGGGTGGCGGTATCGCTGGCACTGGCGCTGGGCCAACGCGCTGCAGCTGGCCCACCTCTGGCGGCTACTTGTCGTCACCGGGCAGCAGGCCGTCAGCGGCCCACGGGCCCTGGTGATCGGCAACGACGACGTCGGCGGGCACGGCCTCCGCGCCACCTGGCTCGACCTGACCCAGCCGATGGTCCCACCAGCCCCGGAGCAGGCCGGTGAACAGCGCGAGCCGCATCAGGTGAGCGCCCTCGAGCGCTACGACCACGAGTTCGCGGCCCGGGTACTGCTGGCCGAGCGAGCGGGTTCGGCAGCGGCCGGCGATCCCCCGCTGCTCCGGCCGATCGTGAGTTTCGAGTGCGGCTACTGCCACTGGTGGCCGACCTGCCGCGAGCAGCTGGACGACGACGACCTCAGCCTGCGGATCAACAAGTCGCCGCTGGACAGGCACGAGATCGCCGCGCTGCGCGACGCCGGGGTTTCGACCGTTCGCGAGCTCGCGGCCAGCGACCTCGACCTGCTCCTGCCGGGCTACCTGCCGCGGGTGGCGCACCGCTCCGGCGCCGAGGACCGGCTACGCCTGGCCAAGCGCCGCTCCCAGCTGCTGCTGGACGGGGTGGAGCTGGAGCGCACCACCACCGGCCCGATCGATGTGCCCAAAGCCGCCCTCGAGATCGACATCGACGTGGAGACCTCCCGCGAGGACCGCGTCTACCTTTGGGGCTTCTGGGTCGCCGACGCCTCCGGCGGCGGTGCCTACCACCAGTTCAGCAGTTTCAGCGAGCTGGACGAGGATGGGGAGCGCCGGCTGGCGATCGCAGCAATGGGCTGGCTCCGTGGGCTGGTGGCCGGCACCGACGCCCTCGTGTACCACTACTCCGACTACGAGATGGTTCGGCTGGCGCGGCTGGCCGTCAACGGCGAGGCCACGATGGACTGGGCGATGGCGTTCGCAAGGCAGAACTTCGTCGATCTCTTTCCCACGATCCGACAGCACTTCTTCGGAACCAACGGGCTCGGGCTGAAGGTGGTGGCCTCCAGCGGGGCCGGCTTCCACTGGCGCGACGACGATCCCGGCGGGCTGAACAGCATGCGCTGGTTCGAGGAGGCCGTGCGCGGCCCGTCCCCAGCGGCGCGGGAGCAGGCCCGACTCCGGGTGCTCGAGTACAACGAGGACGACGTCCGGGCCACGTGGCGGTTGCGGGGGTGGCTGCGCGAGCAGCACTGAGCCCACTGCCGGGTGGTCGGGGAGAGTCCAGCCCGACGAAGCGCTCCCGGGCTTTCAGCTGGCGCCGAACTCGGCCTCGATCCGTTCGCGCATCCGCACGTGAATGGCGTCAGCCTGCTCCTCCCAGCCGAAGACACAGACCGACAGCGGCCCGTCATAGCTGGTCTCGCGCAGGTAGCCGAAGACCTGGTCCCAGGGGACCTCGCCGTTGCCGATCTCGTTGTGCTGGTGGATCCGCGCGTCCACCCCTGGCGGGTTCATGATGTAGCGGTTGCCGACGTTCGCGACATGGTTGAACACATCGGCGACGTGAACATGCGCGAGCTTGTCCCCCGCGTAGGCCAGCATCGAGCGCACGTCGGTACTGCCCTGGCCGAGGTGGAACGCGTGGGCGCAGCAGAACTCGTAATTGAACCAGTCCTGATTCACCCCGCGGACGATGTCGACGACCCGGGAGTTGGTCTCGACGAAGTCGTAGGGGTGCGCCTCCACGGTGCAGGTGATGCCGTACTTCTCGAAGTCGGGCGCCAGTTCCTCGATCGAGGCGAAGAAGGCCCACTCGCATTCGGTAGCCCGGTTCGGGTCTCCGGACAGCTCGGTGGCGATCATCGGCACCTCGAGGTCGTTGGCGATCTCCAGCAGCCGGCGGAAATTCCGCACGTGCGCCTTGCGCGTCCACTCCTCAGGCGAGGACCAGTTGAAGACCGGGTTGAACGTCCAGATCTTCACCCCGGATTCGGCCATCGCATGCTTCACCCTGGCGATGTCGGCATTGTTGACCTTGGGGTAGTGGTGCCATTCGTGGAAGTCGGCGCGCGGCGACAGCTCGAGGTACTGATAACCCAGGTCGGCAGCCTTGTAGCACTCCTGCGCCACCGTGAGGTGCGGGTGGTACATGCTCGGATCGAGCAGGATCTTGACCATTCGAATTCTCCTTGAACTCGCTCAGGCGCCGAAGGTGGTGCCGGAGACTGCCGGGACGGTGTGCCAGGCGCCGTCGGCCGCGGAGGCCACGATGGCCTCGTCTGCTTCTGCTGCAGCCCACGCGTCGCCGGCCGAGGGTGCGACCTGGCGGCCGGTGACGACCGACTCGAGGAACAGCTTGGCCTCGATCACCTTGGAGTCGTCGAAGCTCATCGTCTGGCCGGGGCCGGGCTGGAAGCGGGCGAAGTCGCCGTGGCCGGCGTCGCTCATCACCGACATGTAGCCGCGGTGGCTTCCCTCGCCGGCGATCAACACCTGCAGGTGCTGCGGGTGTTCGAAGCTCCAGCGGATCGAGCCGCCGGTGCCGTAAACCTCGACCACGTACTCGGCGCGTGGACCCATGGCGACCCGGGACGACTCGAGGGTGACCACGGCCCCCGATTCGGTGCGGGCCAGCGCTGCGACGTAATCCTCGTTCTCCACGTCGCGACGCTCGTCGCTGACCGCGACGGCGGCATGGCCAACCCCGACGCCCAGTGGGATCGGGCGGGTCTTGATGAAGGTGTCGGTCATCGCGGTGACCTCGGTCACCCGCGTCCCGAGCACGAACTGGGCGAGGTCGATGCCGTGGCTGAGCAGGTCACCCACGACGCCGGCGCCAGCCTGGGTGCGGATGTAGCGCCAGGTGAACGGGCCGTCGGGGGACGAGGCGTAGTCGGCGATCAGCCACACGCGGGCGTTGGTGATGCGGCCGAGCTTGCCGGACAGGACCAGGTCACGGGCGTGCGCGACGGCCGGTTGGTGGCGGTAGTTGAAGCCGGTGGCGGTGACCAGACCCGCGTCGGCGGCCGCCTGTGCGATCTCGCGACTCTGCCGTGCGCTGACGCCCATCGGCTTCTCGATCCAGAACGGCTTGCCGGCCGCCACCGCAGCAAGGGCGATCTCGTGGTGCAGGAAGTTCGGCGCACAGATCGACACCACATCAACGTCGGGGGCGTCCAGCACTTCGTGGTAGTCGGCGACCGCCCGCTCGAAGCCGAGCGCCAGCGCAGCCTCCTGGTTCGCCGGCACCGGGTCGGCGGCGGCCACCAGCCGGGCCTGCACGCCAAGCTCCGGATAGCGCTCCGCCACCTGGCTGAAGCCGCGGCTGTGCAGCCTGCCCATCCAGCCGAGGGCGATCACGCCGACGCCGATTTCCCTCATCGGGATTTCCTTTCGGTTCAGAGAAAACGGCGCCCCAATTGTGCGGGGCGCCGTCGTCAGGCTGGGTCAGCGGTTCTTGCGCTCGTCGATGATGATCGCGATCACGATGATCGCGCCCTTGACCACCTGCTGCATGAACGGAGAGACGTTCATCAGGTCGAGGCCGTTGTTGATGATGCCGATGATCAGCGCACCCACGATGGTGCCCCAGATGGTGCCGACACCGCCGTTGAAGCTGGTGCCGCCGATGACGGCTGCGGTGATGGCGTCCAACTCGATGCCGGTGCCCAGCTGCGGGTTACCGGAGCCGATCCGGGCTGCCAGGACCATGCCGGCAAGGCCGGCGAGCAGGCCGGCGAGCATGAAGATCCCGACCTTGACCTTGTTGATGCCGATACCGGAAACCCGGGCAGCCTGCTCGTTGCCGCCGATCGCGTAGGTGTGCCGCCCGAACCGGGTGGAGTTCAGGACCACATGTGCGCCGACCGCAACGATGCCCAACAGCCAGATCGGCACCGGGATGAACAGGAAGTCACCCTGGCCGATCCAGTTGAAACCCGGGTTCAGTTTCGAGATCGGCCGGCCGCCGGAGTAGATCAGCGCCATGCCGCGGGCGGCGGTCATCATGCCGAGGGTGGCGATGAAGGGAGCGATCCCGAACCCGGCGACGAGCGCTCCGTTGATGAAGCCGAGGAAAGTACCGACCAGCAGGCCAGAGAGGATCGCGATGATCACCGGAAGCTCAAGGCCCGGGTACAGCTTGTTCGACGCGTCCGGCATCTGCGCGAGGCTCGCCGAAACCACAGCGGCCACGGCAACGATCGAGCCGACCGAGAGGTCGATCCCCTTGATGATGATCACGAAGGTCATGCCGACGGCAATGATGCCGATGGCCGATACCTGCCGGATCACGTTGACCAGGTTCTGCGGCTGCAGGAAGGTACCCCCGGTCAGGAACGTCAGCAGGAGGACGAAGAGCAGCAGGATGCCGATGATGGCGTACTTCTTGGCGAAGGTTCCGAGATCGAACTTCCCGGTGCGGGTCTCGGGTTTGGTCGCGGTGGACATTTCGAATCCTCTCAGGCCGCCACGGCCGGGCCGGTGGCGAGTTGCATGATCTTTTCCTGGGTGGCGTCGGCGCGGTCGACCACTCCACTGACGGTTCCCTCGTGCATGACGACGACGCGGTCGCTCATGCCGAGCACTTCTGGCATCTCCGAGGACACCATGATGATCGCCTTGCCCTGCTGCGCCAGCAAGGACATGAGGCGGTGGATCTCGGACTTCGCGCCGACATCGATGCCACGGGTGGGTTCATCGATCATCAGGATCTCGGGCAGCGTGAGCAGCCACCTCGAGATGAGCACTTTCTGCTGGTTGCCGCCGGAAAGGTTCTGGATCAGCTGACTGAGCGATGGCGTCTTCAGTGCCAGCGCCTCACGCTGCGCCTGGCAGTCCTTCTCGATCCTGCGGGTCTGCAGGAAGCCGTTCGGTGAGTACTTCGGCAGGGCGGCCATCACCATGTTGTCGCGCACCGAGAGGACACCCATGATGCCGGTGAGCTTGCGGTCCTCGGTGAGCAGGGCCAGGCCGGCGTCGATCGCGTCGCTGGGCTGGCGGATCGCCAGCCGCTTCCCGTTCATGACGATCTCGCCGGACTCGGCCTTGAAGACGCCGAAGATGGTCTCCAGCACCTCGGTGCGACCCGCTCCCATCAGGCCGGCGAAACCGAGGATCTCGCCCCGGTGCAGCTCGAAGCTGACGTCCTTCACGAGGTGCCCACGGTTCAGGTTCTTGACGCTGAGGATGACGTCCCCGATCTCGACATCGAGTTTGGGGAACAGCTGGGTGAGCTCGCGGCCCACCATCAGCGTGATCAGCTTGTCCCGGTCGAGCTGGGCGGCTGGCAGGGTGGCCACATGCTTGCCGTCCCGGTAGACGGTGATGTCGTCAGAGATCCTGAAGACCTCGTCCATCTTGTGGGTGATGTAGATGATGGCAGTGCCGGTGGCGCGAAGTTGCCTGATGATCCGATGGAGGTGGTCAACCTCGCGCTCGGTGATGGCCGACGTGGGCTCGTCCATGATGATGAGCCTTGAGTCGAAGCTGATCGCCTTCGCGATCTCCACCATCTGGGTCTGGGCAATGCTGAGTTCCTTCATCTGCACCCGGGGGTCGATCAGGATCTCCCACTTGTCGAAGAGCGCCCTGGTGGCCCGGTTCATCTCCTTGCGGCTGATCAGGCCCATCCGACCGAGCGGCTCCCGGCCGAGGAAGATGTTCTCGGCCACCGTCATCTCCGGCACCGGCGACAGCTCCTGATGGATCATCGAGATGCCGAGGGCGAGCCCGGCAGCGGTGTCGGGGATCGTGACCTGCTGGCCGCCGAAGGTGATGGTGCCGCCATCGGGGGTGTACATCCCGATCAGCACCTTCATCAGCGTGGACTTGCCGGCACCGTTCTCGCCCATGAGCGAGTGAACCGTGCCTGGCCGCACCATCAGGTCGACGTGGTCGAGGGCGTGCACCCCTGGAAAGGTCTTGTCTATACCCTGCATCTTCAGCAGGAACTCGTCAGTCATCTCAACCCTCACGGACGGCGTTGTCGAAGCGGGGATGGGTGGGTGACCGCGGACGGTCACCCACCCATCGTCAGAGTGTCACTTGCCGACGAAGTCCGCCATGTTGTCCGGGGTAACCAGGACGTAGGGGATGTCGACAACGGCTTCGACAGTCTCGCCGTTGATCAGCTTGACCACGGCGTCAATGCCGCCGCCGCCCTGGCCCTTGGCATCCTGGAACACGGTGACCTCGAGCTCGCCTGCCGTCATCGCAGCCAGCGCGTCGGAGGTGGCGTCCACGCCGCCCACGAACACCTTGTCGAGCAGCTTGGCGTTCTTCAGCGCCTGGATGGCACCCAGCGCCATCTCGTCGTTGTTGGCGCAGATGACATCGATCTGGTCGCCGGACTGAAGCCAGTTCTCGGTGATCGACAGGCCCTTCTCGCGGTACCAGTTGCCGGCCTGGGTCTTGGTGACCTTCATGCCCGGGTTCTTGGCGACGACGTCGTTGCAGCCCTTGGTGCGCAGCTGCGCGGCCTCGTTGGCCGGGTCGCCCTGCAGGATGACCACGTTGCCCTTGCCGCC
The DNA here is from genome assembly GCA_963848845.1 of uncultured Actinomycetota bacterium. Taxonomy (GTDB): domain Bacteria; phylum Actinomycetota; class Actinomycetes; order Propionibacteriales; family Propionibacteriaceae; genus Propionicimonas. The sequence continues at coordinate 179,126 of CAWKFH010000009.1, read as the reverse complement.
GGCCAGCTTGGCGAGCGCTTCCATCTCGACGGTGCCGGCGTACAGCGAGTCGGAGCCGACGTACGGAACCCCCTCGGGGAGGTCGGACGGGCGGCGGTTCACGTAGACCAGCGGGATCCCCGCGGCCGTCGCAGCGTCGGTCATCGGGCCGGCGGCGTCGGTGTCAACGGGGACCACGATGATGCCGTCCACCTTCTGGGAGACGAAGTTCTCGACCTGGCCCAGCTGGACGTCGGTCTTCTCCTCCGCCGCAACGATGGTGACTTCAACGCCCTTGGCCTTGGCCTCGGCGGTGATGCCGTCGGCGACCTTCTGCAGGAACTGGTCGAGAATTGGGAACGTGACGCCGATCTTGAGCGTCTTGGCGGGAGCCGATTCCGAGCCGCTGCCGCTGGCCGCCGGAGTTGCCGGGGTGGTGCATGCGGTCAGGAAGGTGGCCGAGGCGAGCACGATTGCTGCGACCTTGAGTCCGAGTTTGATTGCCATAATCCCTCTCTCTGAGTCTATGGGGACACGATCTGCACTGTCTGGGTCTGCCCGCTGGGGAGGAGGCCCTGGCTCCTCCGTTGACAACCGAAGGCTTCTCGTATCGTCCGGCAACGACTTCGTCACCGGTGAGTTGAACCTACGGTCATGACGACAGGTTGTCAAGACATATAGACAAGCAGGTGACATTTGCTTGATAACATTCCTGCAACGACGAAAGGCGACCCGGCCACCTTCCGCTCACGGCGCAGCCGGAGGGCGCCCCGCCTCGGCGGGGCGCCCTCCGGCTGCTTCGATCAGGTGTAGAGCGCCGGCCTGGCGATCATGCTGATCGCCACCTCACCGTCAGCGGTGAGGGCCTGCACCCCGGCGTCGCAAACCACAGCGGCGGCATAGCCGTCCCACGAGGACGAGCCGGTATGGCGACCCTCGGCGACAGCGGTGATCCACTCCTGCACCTCGGTGACGAATGCTCCGTAGAACCGGTCGTTGTGGTCGCGGCAGATCCGGTTGCGGGCACCGCTGGCGTCGCGAACGTCGATCACGTTCTGGTCGGTCAGCGACACCACGCCCTTTTCGGCCACGGCCTCACAACGGATGTCGTAGCCGAACTGGGCGTTGACGAAGACCTCGTCGTCAACCCGGACGCCGGACTCGCTGGTCAGGATCAGGACGAGCGGGTCCTGCAGGTGACCGAACCGGAGCGAGGTCTTCTTCGGCTTGTCGACCCGGGCGGAGACGAATTCCTCCCCGAGTAGCCAGCGCGTGGTGTCGATCTCGTGGATCGCCGTGTCGTTGATCGCCATGTCCCAGGTGTAGGACTCCGGGACCGTCGGGTTGCGGTGCGCGCAGTGCACCATCAGGGTCTCGCCCAACTCGCCCGAGTCCAGCAGTGCCTTCATCTCGAGGTAGCTCCGGTCGAAGCGGCGCATGAAGCCGACGGTGACGAGCTTGCGGCCGCCCGCCTGCTCGGCGTCCATGATGCGCAGCGCACCCTCGGCGGCCGGGGTGAGCGGCTTCTCGCAGAAGACCGGCTTGCCGGCGGCGATACAGGCGAGGACGTCGGCCTCGTGGGCCGGGCCGTAGCTGCAGATCATCACCGCGTCGACGTCCGCGGAGTTGATCAGGCTGGCGCTGTCGGCGAAGGCGACGCCGCCGATCTTCTCTGCCACTGCCTTGGCGTTGTCGGGGTTCACGTCGCAGACCGCAACCACGCGGCCACCGGCGATCACCGAGTGGATCCGGTCGATGTGGGCCTTGCCCATGCCGCCGGGACCGATCATTCCAATACGTACAGTCATGTCAATTCCTTCCCTGCTCAGAGGACGCCGAGGCCGAGGGAGGCCAGGTACTCGCGGGTGTCGATGGCGTTCTGCAGCGGGTAGTCCTTGGCGCAGCCGTACATGTCCTGCTCGCAAATCACGTAGAGCTCCTTGTCGAGATCGGCAAGGGTCTCGATGAGCTCGTGCATGTCGGGCAGGCCGGCGGGCGGGGCCACCGAGGCGCCGCTCAGGTTGGCCTTCACGAAGGGCCAGTCCTCGTCGTGGGCCTTCTTGACGATGACGGGGTCCATCGCCTTGATGTGGACGTACTCGATGCGCTCGGGGTACTTGCGGGCGATCGCCATCGGGTCGCCGCCGCCGTAGACGATGTGGCCGGTGTCGAGGCAGAAGCCGACGTAGGAGGGATCGGTGGCCTGGAAGACGCGGTCGATGTCGTCTTCTGTCTCGATGTGGCTGTCGCCGTGGGGGTGCAGCACCATCTTCAGGCCGTAGTCCTCCTTCATGATGCGGCCGAGCCGGTCGGCGTTCTTGATGTAGAGGTTCCAGGCCTCGGTCGAGAGCACCTTGTCGTCGGTGTAGTCACCGGTCTTCTCGTCGCGGTACATCGGGGGGAGGTGCACGACGTACTCCGAGCCGATCGCAGCGTGGGTCTCGCCGATCGAACGGAAGAACGCCTCGGTGTCGGCCCAGGCCTCGGCCTTGTGCAGGATGCCCCAGCCGGTGCCCGCGACGACCTTGAAGCCGTACTCGTCCATGACGGCCTTCAGGAGCCGCGGGTTGGTCGGGAAGTAGCCGTGCGGGCCGGTCTCCATGACCGAGAAGCCGGCGGTGGCCATCTCGTCGAGGGCCTTGTCCCAGGCGACCTGCGCCTCATCATGGGGGAACCAGACTCCCCACTGGTCGGGGCAGACCCCGATGGTCAGCTTGCTGTAGCGCGGGTCCGGGTTGACGGCTTTGGACGCAGCCATGTTGGGTGTTCCTTTCAGGTGCTGAGGTGTCGGAGGGCCAGGTCGCCGTCAGCGGCGCGACAGGCATCGCAGGTAGCCATCGTTGGATCCCTTGCTCCGAGTTCGCCGGTGTTACCCGCCGGCAGCACGAGCCTATTGGCAGACCTTTGTACAGTCAATAGATCATTAGACTGGGTTGTCACCTGACGCTTTCGCAGTCCGGGCCGAGAAGCCGATGGCCCAGCCAGGAGGCTGGGCCATCGCGTCCGTAGGGGTCAGCCCCGGGTGAGGGTGCCGTCCCAGGTGGAGACCTTCTCGCCTGCGTGCTCGTCGGTGAACCAGACCGAGGTGACGGCCTTGGTCTCGGTGAAGAACGCGACGCCGTCCTTGCCCATGGCGTGCAGGTCACCGAAGAAGGACTCCTTGTGGCCGGTGAAGGGGAAGGTCGAGAACGGCACCGGGATGCCGACGTTGATCCCGACCATGCCGGCATGGGAACGACTGGCGAACTCGCGGGCGTGGTACCCCGAGCTGGTGTAGATACAGGAACCGTTGGCGAAGGGGTTGGCATTCATGATGCCGAGGCCCTCTTCGAAGTCCCTCACCCGCTTGATCGCGGTCACCGGGCCGAAGATCTCGTAGGTTCCGGCCCAGTTGTCGGCGCCGACCCGGTCAAGGATCGTCGGACCGACCCAGAAGCCGCCCCCGTAGCCCTCAACGCTCACGCCGCGACCGTCCAGCACCAGTTCGGCGCCCTCGGTGACACCTCGCGCGATGCCGGCTTCCACCGACTCGCGATGCTTGGCTGTGATGACCGGCCCGAGCTGGGAACCGGGCAGGTAGGCCGGCCCGAGCTTCAGTTCGGCGGCCTTGGCGGCCAGCATCTCGACCAGCTGGTCAGCCACCGAGTCCTGGACGCAGACCACCGGCAGCGCCATGCAACGCTGGCCGGCGCACCCGTAGGTCGAGTTGACGATGCCGGCGACCGAGCGCTCCAGGACCGCGTCCTCGAGCACCAGGGCGTGGTTCTTGGCCTCGGTGAGAGCCTGGACGCGCTTGCCGGCGCCTGCAGCAGTGGCATAGATGTGCTTGCCGACAGCGGTCGAGCCCACGAAGGTGATGCCGCGGACGTCGGGGTGCACGAGCAGGCTGTCTGCCTCGACCCGGGAGCAGGTGACCAGGTTCGCGACACCCTTGGGCAGGCCTGCCTCGATCAGCAGTTCCATCATCCGCATTGAGGTCTGCGGCACCATCGAAGCTGCCTTCAACACGAACGTGTTGCCGGTGGTGATGGCAAACGGCAGCATCCAGCCCATCGGGATCATCGCGGGGAAGTTGTAGGGCGCGATGCCGACGAAAACCCCCAACGGCTCCCGGAACGAAACCGTGTCGTAACCGCGGGAGATGTTCATGGTGGTGTCGCCCTGCATCAGGTAGTGCGTGGAGCAGGCACACTCCACCACCTCGATGGCCTTCAGCACGTCGCCGCGCGCCTCGGCCAGCACCTTGCCCATCTCGGTGGCCAGCAACACGCCGAGCTCATCCAGGTGCTCATCGAGAAGTTGCTTGAAGCGGAACATCAACTGGATCCGCTGCGGAAGTGGCGTGGCGGCCCAGCCGGGGTAGGCGCGGGCTGCCGCGGCAACTGCGGAGTCGACCTCGTCCTGGGTACAGGTGGGCGCTTCGGCGATCTGCTCGCCCGTCGACGGGTTCATCACCGGCATGTAGCTGGTGGTCTTCGACTCACGCCACTCGTTGTCCACCAAATAGCGAAGCCGCTGCAGCCGGGCGGCGCTCTCCGTTGTCGCAGCTGCGACCTCTTGGGTAAGGGCCATGTCAGTTCCTCTCTGGTCGGGGGTTTGGTGCCCGCTTCGTTGCCAGGCCGCCATCGGGATTGCCGGCGACGCAGCCGGTTGATTATTCAGTTCGGGTGAGTCTCGGGTCGACCGTCTGGTCGACCCAGGTCTTCCGGACCCAGGCGTGGTCCGGGTCGTCGCAGATCAGCCACGCCCGGGTCTCGCCGGGGCCGGCCATCACGTTCAGGTAGTACATGTCATAGCCGGGCGGTGCCATCGCCGGACCGTGCCAGCCGTGCGGCACCAGGACAACATCCCTTGGGTGCACCTCCGCCAGCACCTCGATCGGACGCTCCGGCGTGCCGTAGACCCGCTGGTAGCCGAACGCAGTGCCAGCTTTGGGGCCGTCCCGCTCGGTGCGCAGCTCGAAGTAGTAGATCTCCTCCAGCGACGTCTCCACCCCCGCTCGTTCCTCGTCGTGCTTGTGCGGCGGGTAGCTGGACCAGTTGCCGGCCGGGGTGATCACCTCGCAGGCGATGATCGAGTCGGCCTCCAGGACACTGGGCGTACCGAAGTTGCGGACCCTGCGGCTGGCGGTGCCGGCACCGCGGAGTTCGTCGGGGACCTCCGCGGCGGCCAGCAGGGTAACCGGGAAGCTGCGGCGGGCCGTCGCGGAGCAGAAGGCGTAGCGGCCACCGCCGGTGCTGGTCACGGTGAAACTCGAATCGCGCGGCACGAAGAGCACATCGGTGGCCGCGCTGAACACGTCGGGACGGCCGGCCAAGTGGTACTTGACGCCGTCGGCCTCGACGACCGCCCCTCCCGAGAGCGGGACCACCACGAACTCCTGGACGCCGGTCTCCACGGTTCGCGACTCCCCCGCTGCCAGGTCCGTCACCAGCAACCCGGTGTGGGCCCACCCGGGGTCACCCGGGGTGATCCGGGTGTCGTACTGGCCGTCAGCTGTCGATCCTGCGGGGCGGACCCATTCGTTCATGACACTCCCTTATGCACCAGGCCAACGGCGGTATCGACCGCGTGAGCGACGTCGTCGCCCGGCGGGTACAGCAATGCCCTGCCGATCACCAGGCCCATGGCGGTCGGGTGGGCGAGCGCGTCGGCCCACTGCTGGAAGGTCTCGTCCGGGTCACCGACCGGATCGCCGCCCAGCAGCAGACTGGGCAGGGTGGTGGCGTCCAGTACCCGGTGCATCTCGGCGACCACCGGCAGCTTCAGCCAGGTGTAGGCGCTGGTCGCGCCGAGGCCGGCGGCGATCTGGATGGACTTGATCACCGATTCCGGATCGAGCAGGTTCTGCACCTTGTCACTCGCCACCCGGATCGAGAGGAACGGCTCCACCATCGCCATCAGGCCGCGGGCTGCGAGCGCGCTGACCGCCCGGCCGGATGATTCCAGCACGGTGGCGGTGTACTCCTCCTCCAGGCAGACCCGGGTCAGCATCTTGCCGCCGTCCAGCCCGTTGGCCGCGAGCGTTTCGGGGTCGTAGCCGGTCCAGCGGTCGTCGAACTCGAACTCGGCTCCCTGCAGCCCGCCCCGGTTCATCGAGCCGATCACGACCTTGCCCTCCAGCAGTCCGGAGAGCAGCAGGTCCTCGAGGATGTCGGCTGTGCCAAGCACCCCGTCCACCCCGGGACGGGTCAGCGCCACGGCGAGCCGTTTCAGCAGGTCGGCACGGGAGGCCATCGCGGTGGCATCGCCCCTGACCCCGAGCGCGCCACGGGCCGGGTGGTCGGCGGCCACGATCATCAGCCGACCACCGTCGCGCCGCTCGGCCCGGCGGCGGTTCCGCCAGGCCCGGTTGATCTCGCCCGGGTCGGCAGCCCGTCGCTGCGTCAGGTTGGCTGCGTCGATGCGGTTCATGACCCGGCACTCCCGGCCAGGGCCCAGACTTCGTCCTCGGTGGGCATCGCGGTCGAACACTCGAGCCTCGAAGCGACCAGCGCCCCGGCAGCATTGGCGAAGCGCAGCACCTTCTTCAGGTCCCAGTCGTTGAGCAGGCCGTGGCAGACCGCGCCACCGAAGGCGTCCCCGGCACCGAGGCCGTTGACCACCTCCACCCAGACCGGCGGGACTTCGACGGTTTCGTCCGCGGTCATCGCCAGCACTCCCTTGGGTCCCTGCTTCACGATGGCCAACTCCACCCCGCGTTCCAGGAGGGCCTTTGCCGCCCGCAGCGGTTCGGTCTCCCCCACGGCGACCCGGCACTCATCGCGGTTGCCGATGGCGACGGTGTTGTGGGCCAGCGCCACCTCGGCGTGCCGGGTGGCCTCGGTCTCGGACTTCCAGAACATCGGCCGGTAGTCGAGGTCGAGGATCGTCAGCGGACGCCGCGCGCGCACGCGCCACGCGGCCAGGTGGGCCTGTCGGCTGGGATCGGCGGACAGTCCGGTGAGCGTCGCCCAGAACACCCCGGCGTCGGCGATCTCCTGCAACGGCAGGTCGGTGACCTCGATCCGCAGGTCCGGGGCCTGCGGGTAGCGGTAGAAGTACAGCGGGAAGTCGTCGGGCGGGAAGATCTCGCAGAAGGTGACCGGGGTTGGCAGCCAGGGATCGGTGCCGACGAACTCGGTGGCGACGCCGAGTTCGGCGATCTTGGCGCGGACGAACCGCCCGAACGGGTCGTTCCCGGTCTTCGTGATGATCGCGGAGCGCCGTCCGTACCTGGCGACTGCCACCGAGACGTTGGTTGCACTGCCGCCGAGGAACTTGCCGAACGTTGTCACTTCTTCGAGCGGGAGGCCGATCTGGGTCGGGTAGATGTCGACCCCCACGCGGCCGATGCAGACTACGTCGTAGGCATCTCCCATGGAACGTCCTTCGGCAGCGGCGGCTTTGGCGCCGACCCGGGACCCGCCCGAGCGTCTCCATCCTGCAATGCCATCGGGGCGAATGTCAAGCTTTGTAAGGACATTAGCTTATTCCGGCAATCGGCGTTTACGCTGTCGCGGCAACCTGCCTTTCGGATATTGTGCGCCCATGGCCCAGCAGATCCAGGTAGGCATCGATCGCAACAGCCCAGTGCCGCTCTACCACCAGCTCGCAGAACAACTGGCCGCGTCGATCGACACCGGGGTGTTGAAGCCCGGGGACGCGTTCGAGAACGAGTTGTCGCTGGCCGAGCGGCTTGAGCTCTCCCGGCCGACCGTCCGACGGGCAATCGTCGAACTGGTGACCCGTGGCCTGCTGGTGCGACGCCGCGGCATCGGCACCACCGTTGCCAACGAGGTCATCCACCGCCGCAACGAACTCACCAGCCTCTATGACGACCTCCGCCGGGCCGGCCGGGAACCTTTGACCGAGATCCTGGAGTTCAACACCGACTTCGTCGACCAGCGCGCATCGCAGGTGCTTGGCCTGGACCCGGAGACCAAGCTGGTCTACCTTGAGCGGTTGCGTTCGGTGACGGAGGGCCCGATGTCCGTCCTGCGGAACTGGCTGGCACCATCGTGGGCCGACCTGAACCTCGAGGACCTGACCACCCAGGGCCTCTACAACGTGATGCGCCGCCGCGGCGTGATCCCGGCAGTCGCCCACCAGACGATCGGCGCGAGACCGGCCGAACCCAGCGAGCGCAAGTTGCTGGGCCTGGACAAGAACGATCCGGTGCTCACCATGACCCGCCGCGCGTATGACGCGGCCGGTAACCCGGTGGAGTTCGGCGACCACTGCTACCGCTACGACCGGTACGTCTTCGACATCACCGTCTACGCCAGCTGATCCCACTGCACGGCGAGGGCCTCGCCTCAATGCCGAGGGCCATCCTTAACGTCGAGAGCCAGCACTCAGTGCTGGCTCTCGACGACAAGGGTGGTCCTCGACGGGATTGCGCCTGCTGGCCGATCAGTAGGCGATCTTCTCGCTGACGCCGGTGTGCAGGCTCTTCGTCGCTGCTTCTGCGATGGCCTGCGCCTTGAGGCCGTCGGAGAGCGACGGCTGGATGGGCGCACCGGTCTCCAGCAGTTGGACGAAGTGGTCGAGGGCCAGCGCGTAGGTGGGCTGCATCCGCTCGAACCAGCCCGCGTACATCTGGGACTCCACGACCTGCCCGGCCGTGTAGTGGGTGACGCGGCGGGCACGATGACGCATCGACTCGACCAGGCCTGTGGAGCCGAGCACCTCGATCCGCTCGTCGTAGCCGTAGCCGGTGCGCCGGTTGTTGTCTATCTGGATCAAGGCGCCGTCGGGCAGCTTCAGCACGCAGACGCTGGTGTCGACGTCGTCGTACTCTGGCTCCGCCAGCCGGGGGTCGGCAAGCGCTGAGCCGGCCGCGAACACCTCGACCGGGTCGGCGCCGGCGATCCAGCGGGCGAGGTCGAAGAAGTGGACGGTCTGGTCGCGCATCTGGCCACCGGACACCTTCACATACTCGAGGGGCGGTACCGCCGGGCCGCGGGAGGTCAGCTGCACGAGCTCGACCTTGCCGACGCCGTCGGCCTCGACGATCCGCTTCAGCTCGGCGTGGTCGGGATCGAAGCGCCGGTTGAAGTTCACCATCACCCTTGCGCCCCTCGCCTCGGCGTACGCCACGACCTCGCGGGCCCGGTCCAGCGACAAATCGATCGGCTTCTCGCAGAGCGCAGCCACTCCGGCGTCGACGGCGGCCTTCAGGTTCGCGGCGTGGGTGTCGGTGGACGAGGCGATGAAGACCGCATCGACGTCGGTCAGAGCTTCCGCCACCGAGGCAACAGCGGTGGCGCCGTACTTCGCGGCGACTGCCGCGGCCCGCTCGGCGGACACGTCGAACACCTTGACGAAGTCGATGTCGGGGTTCTCGGCGAGGTTCTTGGCGTGCACGGAGCCGATGAACCCGGCACCGAGAAGGGCGAAGCGTTGCATCACTGACCTGCTTTCTTGAGATCTGGGCGGACCCAGGCTGAGTTTGTTGAGTTCGAGGTGGTGACCGCCTCGACGAAGAGGTTCCCGATGAGTCCGTCCATGCCGGTCGGATAGCTGAGCTCCCTGGTGATCACCGGTCGCCCGTCGCGCCGGGCGAAGAGTTCGTCTGCGATGTCGGAGTAGTAGTTGGCGAAGGCCTCGATGAAGCCTTCGGCGTGGCCCAGCCCCACCCGGTTGAGGCGGGACTCGTCCTCGCTGAGGCCCGCCATGCCCTGGGCGTAGCGGACCTCCTCGCCGTTGCTGCGCCGCAGGATCAGGTGCTGCGGATCCTCGTGCGACCAGTCAAGGCTGGCGGCCTCGCCGAACACCCTGATCCGCAGCCCGTGGGCCTGTCCGGTGGCCGCCATGGACGCCCAGAGCCGTCCTGGCACAATGCCGGTCAGCCCTGGCCCGGTGAGCCGCAACGCGACGGTGGCGTTGTCGGCCACCCGGCGTCCGGGCACGAGCGTGGAGAGCTGGGCGGACACCTCCACGGCCTCAAGGCCGGTGAGGTAGCGCACCAGGTGAAACGCGTGGATCCCGATGTCGGCGACGACCGCTGCATAGCCGCCGACCGCCGGGTCCATCCGCCAACCGGCCTGCTTGTGCCCGTCACCCTCCAGCAGCGTGGACGCCCACCCGCTGGCGTGCTCGACGTCGACGTAGCGCAACTCCCCCAGCGCCCCTGCCCTGATCAGGCGGGCTGCGTGGCGGACCATTGCGTAGGCGGAGTAGCAGTGCGCTACGGCCAGCACTTGGCCGGTTTCGGCAGCGAGTTCCACCAGCCGCGCGGCTCCGGCCGAATCGGTGGCCAGCGGCTTCTCGCAGGCAACGGCGATGCCCGCCTCGAGGAACGCCGTGACGATCTCGACGTGGCTGTCGTTGGGCGTCGCCACGACCACCAGGTCGATGCCGTCGGGCCGGGCGGCCTCGGCCGCAGCCATGGCCCGGTAGTCGGCGTAGGAGCGCTCTGCATCGATGCCCAACTGGGCGGCCATCGCCGCAGACCGCTCGGGATCGCGGGCGAAGCTCCCTGCCACCAGGCGGTAGCGATCGTCTAGCAACAGCCCGGTGCGGTGCGCGATGCCGATGTTGGAACCGGGTCCGCCACCCACCATGCCGACAGCGAGCCTGAGGTCGCCACGTTGCGTCATTGCAGCTCCTTATCCGAACAGAAGGTAGAGCGCAGCGACAGCCACGAATGCCGTCACCAGCTTTTCGAAGGTGGCCTGGTTGATCCGCTTGATCGTGAGGCGTCCGATCCAGGTACCGAGCAGGACCAGCGGCGCCAGCACGGCCCCGAGCAGCGCCGTTTCCGGGCGGAGGATGCCGTTGACGATCGAGAACGGCACCTTGATCAGGTTCACGGCGAAGAAGAACCAGGCTGTGGTGCCGAGGAAGCGGAGCTTGTCGTACTTCCGGGCGAGCAGGTACAGGCTCATCGGCGGCCCGCCCCCGTTGGCCACCATGGTGGTGAAACCGGCCAACCCGCCGTAGGCCATCCCCACGCTCGGACGGTGGGCGGCAAGCTTGTCCGGCCACAGCCCGATCACGAGCAGCAGGAGCACGATCACGCCCATCGTCCGCTTGAGCGTCGGACCGTCCACCCAGTTGAGGAAGAGCGCGCCCGCGACGATGCCCACCAGCACGGGCGGGATGAGACGCACGATGAGCCGCCAGTCGACGTCGTGCCGATAGGTCCAGGTTGCGACCAGGTCGCCGGCGAGCAGCATGACCAGCACCACAGCCGTGGAGTCCTTGGTCGCCACCACCTGGGACGTGAGCACGACAGCGATCAGCGCCATGCCCCCGATCGCTGTCTTGGAGAAGCCGATCAGCAGCGCGCACAGCGTCAGGACCAGCCAGCCCCACAGGGGCAGGCTGGTCCAGAGCGTTGCGAGTCCGGCCACCCGTTACAGGTAGTGGCGCTGGGCGGCCTTTTCGGCGACGTACTCGCCGTAGGCCCTCTGGGTGCTCTCCAGTTCGGAGACCTGCGAGACCGGGACGTCCCACCAGGCCGACCCGGGCGGGTTGGGCCCGTACAGGTTCGTCTCGATGTAGAGCACGGTGGTGCGGTCACTTGCCGCAGCCTTCGCGTAATTCTCGCGGAACTCGGCCATGCCGTTGCACTTCAACACATCGGCACCCCAGCTGGCAGCGTTGGCTGCCAGGTCGAAGGGCACGTCGGCCCCGTCGAGCCGGCCGGAGGTCGAGCGGGTCTTGTACCTGGTGCCGAACCGCTGCGAACCCCGGGACTCCGAGAGGGCACCGATCGAGGCGAAGCCATGGTTCTGCAGGAGCACGAGGATTACCTTGATGCCCTCCTGTGCCATGGTCGCGATCTCCATCGGCAGCATCTGGTAGGTGCCGTCGCCGACGATTGCGACCACCTGGTGGTCCGGACCGACGGCAAGCTTCACGCCCATCGCGGCCGGGATCTCGTAGCCCATGCAGGAGTACGCGTACTCCAGGTGGTACTGGTCGGGGGTGCGGGCGCGCCAGAGGGCCTGGAGGTCGCCGGGCATCGAGCCGGCAGCGTTGATCACCACGTCGTGGTCGTCCATCAGTTCGTTCAGTGCGCCGAACACCTCGGTCTGGGCTGGCAGCGGCTGGTCGTGCGGTGCGTAACAGGTGTCGACGACCTGCTGCCACTCGGCGTCCAGCTGTCCGGCGCGGGCCTGGTAGGCGTCATCGGTGGACCAGCCGGTCAATTCGGCGGTGAGCGCATCGATGGCGGCCTTGGCATCGGCGACGACCATGGTCGCCGAATGCTTGGCTGCGTCGAAACCGAGCACGTTGATGTTGACGAACTTCACTTCCGGGTTTGCGAAGATGGTGTGGCTCGCAGTGGTGAAGTCGGAGTAGCGGGTGCCGATGCCGATCACCAGATCGGCCTCCCTGGCGAGCGTGTTGGCCGCGCTGTTGCCGGTGGAGCCGACGCCGCCGACGGCCATCCGGTGGTCGAAGTTGATGGCACCCTTGCCGGCCTGGGTGTCGGCGACGGGGATGCCGGTCGCCTGGGCGAACGCCCGCAGCTGCTCGGAGGCCTCTGCATAGATCACGCCGCCACCGGCCACTACCAGCGGCTTGGTTGCGGCCTTGATCGCTGTGACGGCGCGGGCAAGGGCTGCTGGCTCTGGCACCGGCCGGGCCACGTGCCAGACCCGCTTGGTGAAGAGGTCGGCAGGGAAGTCGAAGGCCTCGGCCTGGACGTCCTGCGGGAGGCAGATGGTGGCCGCTCCGGTCTCAGCCGGGTCGGTGAGCACCCGCATCGCGCACAGCAGGGACGGGATCAGCTGCTCGGGCCGGTTGATCCGGTCCCAGTACCGGGAGACCGGCTTGAAGGCGTCGTTCACCGAGACGTCGAGCGACCGCGGATCCTCAAGCTGCTGCAGGACGGGGTCGGGGAACCGGGTGGCGAAGATGTCGGACGGGCAGCAGGAGCACCGGGAGCCGGTTGGTGGTGGCCAGCGCCGCACCCGTGATCATGTTGGTGGCTCCGGGGCCGATCGAGGAGGTGACCGCCAGGTCTGCCAGCCGGTTCTTCGTCTTGGCGTAGGCGGCAGCGGCGTGCACTGCACCCTGCTCGTTGCGGACGAGGTAGTACGGCAGATCGGGAGCGTCGGCGACACCATCGAGGGACTGCACCTCGGCCTGCAGCAGCGCCTGACCGATGCCGGCGACATTGCCGTGCCCGAAGATGCCGAAACAGCCGGTGAAGAGCCGCTGCTGTGCCCCGTCCCGTTCGGTGTACTGGTTGGCAAGGAACTTGACCACCGCCTGGGCGACGGTGAGCCGAACGGTCTGGGTCATCTCATGAGCTCCGGGTTCGAATCGATTCTGAGTGGAACACCGACAAAAGGGGACCGTCCCCGCTTGTGCGGCCGGTGGTGCGATCAGGCAGGGATCAGGATGTCGCGGACGATCTGGTCGAGTTCCTCGTCGGCGCTCGAGGAACTGGCGCAGCGTCTTGCGGGTGGCTCCGAAGTCGTCGAACTCGGCGGGCGTCATGCCGTCGACGTCGTAGGCCCGCGGAAGTCCGGCATGGTGCGCAGCGCGTCGATGATCTTGCCGGGTCGACCGGCACGTCGATGCGCGGCTCGGGGTCGTGGCCGCTGGCCTGGAAGCTGCTCCTGCCACGCGAACGGCGGGGAGAGCACGAGGTCGCCGCCGACGAGTTCGGTCCACTGCAGCTGGTTGCGGTAGGCGGCGCGAGCACGCGGGCGCGGAGGCCGCGCTCTGGAAGACCTCGTAGCGCCTTCTTGAACGGCTGCCACGCCGGCCCACTCCAGGTAGCCCGGGTCGAAGTCGATGCCGTCGCTTGGCGTACGACCGTCTTCAGCCAGTCGTCGAGCCGGCCGACCATGATCGTCACGACCGGGCCCATCGGTGGAGACTCCTGGCCCTCGGCCTCGCGGCGCTTCAGGCCACGCTCGATGGCCTCGCCGGCCTGGCGACGGCCTGGGCGACGGTGAACGACACGGTGACGTTGATGCTCACGCCGCGGTACGTGGCCTCCTCGATGGCCTCGACGCCGACCTTGGTCGCCGGGATCTTCACGATGATGTTCGGCGCGAGCGACGAGAAGTACTCGGCCTGGTCGGCCAGCGCCTTGGCGTCCGCGGTGCGAGGCGCGGGTCGGTCTGCATCGACAGCCGGCCGTTGCGGCCGTTGTGCTCCTCGAACGCGGGCTCGAGGTAGCTTGGCGGCCTCGAGGGAGACCTCCTCGACGACCTTCCAGCCGATCTGCGACTCGGTGGCGGTCGGGCATCTCCACTGCCAATCTCCGCGATCCGCGGCCTGCCAGCGAGGCAGGTCGGCGCGGATCGCGGCCAGTGCGATCACCGGGTTGCAGGTGGCGCCCACGGCGCCCCAGGCGATCGCAGTGGTGAGTTCTGTGAAGGTGGCCGAGTCGTTCCAGAGCACGGTCGGGCCGCGCTGGGTCATCAGGCCGAGGGGGGTGCTGTTGTCTGTCATTGGGACCTCTTCGTCGAGCCGCGGCCGCTGCCGCTGTCCAGTCGGTGTCCCTATTCAATCCTTGCCAGAACCAGAAGTCAACAAAATGTCCTTACATTTTGCTGTGCTCCTCGATCACCGCCCGGAGACGATTCGCCTGGCCTGTTCGGCCCGCCCGGAGCGGTCGATTCCGACCACCAGCACCTCCAGCCCGGCCACCGGCTCGGCCAGCGCAGCACTTACCTCAGCCGAGGTTCGCAGCCGCCGGGACGGGACGCCGTAGCCGGCCGCCACGGCCGCAGGGTCGAGCCCGGTCGGCGTGGCGAAGACCCGCTCGAAGGCTTCGGCGAAGCGGGGCTGGCCGTATTCGAGGGTGGCGAAGATGCTGCCACCACCGTCATCGGCCACCACCACTCGCAGGTCCGGACGGGGCTCGCCCGGCCCGATCGCGAGCGCGCCCACGTCGTGGAAGAAGGCGAGGTCCCCGCACAGCAGGGTGGCCGGGACGCCGGAGCCGAGGGCGATCCCGATCGCGGTGGAGATGGTCCCGTCGATTCCGGATAGGCCGCGATTGGCGAACACCGGCACCGGGTCGGCGCGGACCGGCGCGAGGTCGGCATCCCGGATCGGGTTGGAGTTCCCGAGGCAGAGCACCTGGCCGACGCCGACGCCGGCCACCACCAACCGGGCGAGCTCCGGGCCGGTGAGCCGGCTCGTGGCAGCGAGGAGTCCGGCCAGGTCGGCCAGTCGGGCCCGGTCGGCCTGCTGCCAGGCGACCAGCCAGTCGCCCGGTGCCGGTTCCACCGTCACCGCGCCGGCGACCAGGCTCGCCCGCCAGCCGGGATCCACGAAATCGGCGACAGCGGTGACCACGACCACCTCGACGTCGGGGCGGGACAGCAGGGTGGTCACCGGACGGGAGAGGTTCGGCCGGCCGAACACGATCACCCGCTCGATCCGGCCGCCCAGTTCGCCGGCCAGCAGCAGGCGTCCGGTGGCCAGCGCGTTCGGGCCGGACCGGGCGTTGCTTGACGGTTCGGCCAGCAGCGGCATCCCGGCACCGGCGGCCAGGGCCACCGCCGCTCGACCCACCTCGAGGCCGGCATCGCCACAGACGACCAGGGTCGCCGGAGTGCCCGGCAGGGCGACCGGCTCCGGCCGGCCAAGCCTGCCGGTCCGCACCGGCGCCAGCGCGGCCGGACCGCCAACGACGCCAACGGTCGGCAGCAGCGGCTCGGCCAGTTCGACGTTCAGCTGTGCTGGCCCCGGATCCCTCGAGAGGACGCCGGACGCCTTGACCACAGCGCGGGCGACCTGCGCCGACCACGACGCGACCGGCGCGGCAGAGCTGATCCGGGCCAGGTGGCGCAGGAAACCCGCCAGCACAAGGGTCTGGTCGGTGGTCTGGTTGGTGCCTGCGCCGACCAGCGCTGCCGGACGGTCAGCTGAGACCACGAGCAGCGGGATACCGCTGTGGTGTGCCTCCATCACCGCCGGCAGCAGGTTGCCAACCGCCGTGCCGGAGGTGGTGACCACCGGGACGCAGCGCCCGGTTGCCTTTGCCAGGCCGAGGGCAAGGAACCCGGCGCCCCGCTCGTCCACCCGGACGTGCAACCGCAACAGCCCCGCCCTGGCCGCGGCATCGGCCGCCAGCGCTAGTGGGGCGCTCCGGGAACCGGGCGCGAGCACCAGGTCGGTCACACCCTGGGCGAGCAGTTGGCCGACCACCGCCTCGGCGCAGGCCAGCGAAGCGGTCACCGGTTCTCCTTCGGTCTCGACCCATCGATTGCCTGCGGGTCAGGTGCACTCGATCCACGGCCCGCGGCCACTGGGGCCAGCCGGGCCAGCCAGGCCGCTGTCGTCGCCGGTGCGGCCTGCCAGTCGCCATTGTCGTCCACAGTCACCGGCCGCACGGCGATCTCGCCACCAACGGCGACCAGTGGCGTGGCGGTCACGTCCGTGGTGAACATGGTGGCCGTGTTCAGACCGCAGGCATAGGGCAGTTCCGGAAGGGCGGCCGCCAGCGCCACCCCTGCGGCCAGGCCGACCGAGCTCTCCAGGGCAGATGACACGACCACCGGCAGGCCGAGCCGCTCGGCCAGCTCAAGGCAGCGGCGGACGCCGCCGAGTGGCTGGACCTTGAGCACGGCGATGTCGGCGGCGCCCTCGGCGACCACCCGCTCCGGGTCGCCTGAGCGCCGGATGCTCTCGTCGGCCGCGATCAGCACGTCCACCCCGGCACGGGCCAGCCGGCGCCTCAGGTCGGCGAGTTCCGAGACTCCGGCACAGGGCTGCTCGGCGTACTCGAGGCCGAACTTTGCCAGCCGGGTCAGGTTGGCCTTGGCGGTGTCGACGTCCCAGGCGCCGTTCGCGTCCACCCGGATGTTGCCGTCCGCTCCGAGCGCGTCCCTGACTGCTTCGACGCGGGCCAGGTCGGCTCCGAACGACTGTCCCGGCTCGGCCACCTTCACCTTGGCCGTCCGGCAACCGGAGCCGGTCACGATCCGGTGCGCCACCTCTGGGCCGACCGCCGGCACTGTCACGTTCACCGGCACCCGGTCCCGGACCGGCTCGGGGAAGCCGAGCTCGGCAGCCTCCCAGGTCGCCGCCCACCAGGCGTCGATCTCCGGCCGGGTGTACTCAGCGAACGGGCTCCACTCGGCCCAGCCAACCGAACCGCGCACCAGGAGACCCTCGCGCACGGTGATGCCCCGGAACCGGTTGCGCAGGGCCAGGGAGAAGGCCACCGATTTCATCGGCACCCCTCAGCGGGCGATCAGTAGTCCGAGGAACAGTCCGGCGGCGCAGGCCAGTTCGGCCAGCCCGGTCTGCTTCAGCACCGGGATCAGCGCGCGGCCGGTGACCCCGCGGGCCACCTCCCGGATCGGCCCGATCAGGGCGACCAGCATGAACCAGCCCAGCAGGGCCCACCACGAGCTGGTGGCGGCCACCCCGAAGACCCCGATCGCCGCCACTGCCAGCAGTCCGAGGAAGAACCGGCGGGTCCCGGTGTCGCCCAGCCTGGTCGCCAGCGTCCGCTTGTCGGCGGCCCGGTCCCCGTCGAGGTCGCGGAGGTTGTTGGCCACGAGGATCGCGCAGGCGAGGGCACCGATCGCAATGGCGGTCCACCAGGTCGCACCGGTCATCCGGCCGAGCTGGATGTACACGGTTCCGCTGACCGCCACCAGCCCGAAGAAGATGAAGACGAACAACTCGCCCAGCCCGAGGTAGCCGTAGGGCTTGCTGCCCCCGGTGTAGTACCAGGCTGCGGCGATGGCGGCCGCGCCAACCAACAGCAGCCACCAATGGCCGGTCAGCCCCACGATCGCCAGTCCGGCCACAGCTGCGACCGCGAAGCTGGCGAACGCCGCGGTCCGGACGTGAGCCGGGGTGGCCACCCCGGAGCCGACCAGTCGCAGCGGCCCGACCCGCGCGGCGTCTGTCCCGCGGATCCCGTCGGAGTAGTCGTTGGCGTAGTTGACGCCCACCTGCAGCGCCAATGCCACGACAAGGGCGAGGCCGGCGAGCAGGGGCTGGAAACCGTCCTCGAACCAGGCGACAGCGGTTCCGGCAAGGACGGGGGCCAGCGCAGCCGGCAGGGTGCGTGGACGGGCGCCCTCGACCCATTCAGCCAGCGTCGCCATGCTCGCCCTTCCCTGCCCAGGACCGCAGTAGCGCTGTCCGGTCGATCTTGCCTATGGATGTGTACGCCAGTTCCGCCACCCGCCGCAATTCCTTGGGGGTGGCCGCCCGACCCAATCGGGGTTCCAGGCGGGCCCGGACCTCGTCGAGGGTTAGCGCGCCGGTGGTCACGGCGACGATTCGCGACCCCCATCGCTGGTCGGGCACCGCGAGCACCACGACGGCAGCCTCACCGAACTCGCGGTCACACGCCAGCTGCGCTGCACCGAGGTCGACGTTCTCGCCGCCGGAGATGACCACGTCGTCCAGCCGGCCCAGAACCTGCAACCGGCCGTCGGCCCAGCGTCCGCGATCCCGGGTGCGGACCAGGTCGCCGTCCAGCACTGCCGCGGTCAGGTCCGGGCGCAACCGGTAGCCGGAGAAGGCCATCGGCCCGCCGAGGCTGATCCGCTCGTCGGAGAGCTCGACCCGGACCCCGGCCAACGGCACTCCGTCGTAGACGCAACCGCCGCAGGTCTCGCTCATGCCATAGGTGGCCACAAGGTTCACGCCGGCCTGCGCTGCACGCGCGCGCAGCCCGGCGGGCAGTGCGCCACCACCGACAAGGACGGCCGCGTACTCGCGGAGCCGGGCGGTCGTCTCCGGCTCGCCGAGGGCTCGGTCGAGTTGGCCGGCCACCAGCGAAAGGTAGCTGCGGTCGGTGATCGGGCCGAGATCGGCCAGGTCGCCACGGGCGAAGGTCACCCTGGTTCCGGCCACCACAGCCCGCGCTATCGTCATCAGCCCGGCCACGTGCTGGGTCGGCAGGGCGCAGACCCAGTCTCCGGCTCCCCCGAGCCGGTCGTGGGTGGCTGTGGCGGCGAACCGGATCGCCGAAGCGCTCAGGACCACGGCTTTCGGCTCGCCGCTCGAACCGGACGTGGTCACGACTGCCGCAGCGTCGGCTTCGGTTACCGGTTCCCCTGCGTGCAGGGCTGCCAGCAGTCTCGGCTCCGGCTCCGGGGCCACCGGCTCCCCCCCGCCGAGGGCCCGCTCGAGGCCACTGACCAGATCAGTGCCGGTGAGCAGCCGCAGTCGCATTCCCCCACCCTAACCAGCGTCCGCGAGCAGCCAGCCCTTCGGGGTCAGGGCCGCGCCGGGTACCGGTGAAGGTCGCCATTCCGGCGCGACGAAGTCAGCGGCATCCGTCCAGGAAAACTGAGTTCTACCTGAGAGCTTTCTTAGGTATGCTTCACGGGTGTTGAAACGGCGAGGGATGCGAGCTGGACTCGCCGTCCTTGGCGCCCTGATCGCCCTCAGCCCGGCCATTCCGAACGGCGGCCTGGCCCAATTCGCCTCAGCCGCCCCGCTTGCCACCCTCAATGCTGGCACCGACGATGCCGCGGACCTGGCCGCCTACCGCACCGCACTGATGCGCAAGCAGTCCGTCGCGATCGAGGTGACGAACGCCACCATCAAGGCGCTCTATCAGCAGCGGGTACAGGAACTGGGCTACGAGCCTTCGGTTACCGACCCGCGCGAGATCGCCCGGCAGATCATGCTGAACAAGTACAGCTGGGGCGAGGAGCAGTTCAGCTGCTACGACTCGATCATCATGCGCGAGAGCAGGTGGATCGTCGGCGCCGACAACCCGCACTCCTCCGCTTACGGCATTCCGCAGGCCCTGCCCGGCAAACGGATGGCCGCCTTCGGTGCCGACTGGCGCACCAACCCGGTCACCCAGATCCGCTGGGGCCTTGACTACGTCGATGACCGTTATGGGACACCCTGCGGGGCCTGGTCGTTCAAGCGGTCGCACGGCTGGTACTGACCCGCCCGACCGACTGCCGACGACGCTTCCGTCGTCAGCCGGCGTCAGTCACTGGTGCGGCTCGACCGGCGGAACGATCCCGTCCTCGATCGCCCGACGGAACAGGTCCAGCTTGCTGGCGGCCGGACGGTTCACGTTGGTGTACTTCACCCGGATGCGCTTGAGGTACTCCTTGACGCTGTTCTCGGTGATCGTCAGGCGCCCGGCCACCTCGGGAACCTCGAAGCCGGCAGCGTACAGCGCCAGCACCTCGCGCTCGCGTGGTCCGAGGTTGGCCGCGACGTAGGAGGCGTCACCCTCGATCGCGGCGAGGATCTCCTGGCTGACCACCACCTGGCCTTCCGCGACGGCCTCGATCGAGGAGATCGTCACCGAGATCGGCTCGGCCTTACGGCACACCCCCGCAGCACCTCCGGCCAGGGCGCGGCGCAGCAACCGGACGTTGTCGGCGATCGAGTAGACCAGCACCTTGTAGCCGGCGTCGATCAGACTCTCGGCGTTGTCGAGTGGGTCGGAGCCGTCATCCAGTTGAAGGTCGAGCAGGACGACATCAGCCTGCACGCCCTTCTCAAGGAACTCCGGGACGGTGCCAGCCCCGTCGACCAGGGTTACCTGGTGTCCGGGGTGGTTCTGCAGGGCTGTTGACATGCCAAGACGAATGGCCTCGTGGTCGTCGATGACTGCGGTGGTGATCATGATGGGCCAACACTATCTCGTACTTACGCGTCCGCTCGCGTCGAGCCCGACCAATTCGCTGCTGCCATCGTCACGAACCGTCAGGACAGTAACGACGTCCTCGTAACCCTCGGGGGCGGCTCGCGCCACCACCCGCTTGGTGCTGGAGTCGGTGAGCAGCCGGCCGAGGTGCCGGGTGAGCGCCATGCGGACGTCCTCCGGCAGCCTGGTGCCGCGGCTGTCGACGAGGCGTACGTCGACGCCTCGGCCGCGGGCGACCTCGATGGCGTCCGAGGTGAGTTCTGTGACCAGGTTGCCGGCGCGCATCGCGTCCCGCAGCCGGCTCTCCTGAGCGAGGCAGGCGGCCTTCTCCTCCTCGGTCAGGTCGTGCTCCGGGTCGGCGATCCGGTTCAGCAGGGGCCCAACCTGGGCGCGCAGCTGGGTGAGCCAGACGTCCCGCAACACCAGCTTGGAGAAGCTCTGCGCGATCGCCTTGTTCGCCGCGGCCGAGGATCGCCGGGAGGCGTTCATCCGGTCACCCATGTCGATCAGCCAGCTCTGCAGCAGTTGGGCGACCAGCATCCAGGAAAACGGTCCGAAACCCGCTCGCAACGTGTCACCGACTCCCATGCCGTGGGTGACCGCCCACACGGCCGAGATGACTGCGAACAGCCCGACACCGGTCCAGGCGACCCGCTCCTGGCCGCGCACCAGCACCGTCACCAGCAGCACCATCACCACGTTGCTGTGCCAGGTGGCGTAGCCGGGCCAATGGCCGTCGGGCAGCACCGCCTGCACGGTCACCGTCACCATGATGAGGAGCACGACCACCGCGACCGCCAGCTTGAAACTCATCGGGTTCTCGCTGCTGCGGGTAACCGTGAACCAGGTCGCCAGGGCCGCCAGCGCCTGGGCGACGAACACCGGCCAGATCGTGGTGACCTGGTCGAGACTGGTCCAGCCGAGCAGGAACTGGAGTCCGACGAGCACCCAGACCAGCTGGGCGAGCAGGGGGCGGGTGAGCTCTGGGATGTCGGCAAGGACGCGTCCGGAGCGCCGCCGCTTCGGCTGCTCGGCCTCGGGGACCGGCTGCTCCCCCGGAGCCCAGCTCAGGTTCACCACGGTGCCCTTGCCTGGGGAGGACATGATCTCGGCCTTGCCGCCGATCGCCCACATCCGATAGACCACAGAGACCTGCAGGCCGAGGCGGCGCTTGGGGACGGACGCTGGGACGAAGCCGACACCGTCGTCGATCACCGAGATCGTCAGCGCACCCGGCTCGGGACTGGTCAGGCGCACCTCGACGTTCTCGGCGCCGGAGTGCTTGGCAACGTTGAGGGCAACCTCGCGGACCACCATGCCAAGGGTGCCGGCGACCGGTTGCGGCACGGCCAGGTCCTCCAGTTCCGAGGTGAACTTGGCCTTCGGGACGAGGGCGCTGACCACGTCGGTGACCAGCCAGGTCAGCTGGTCACCGGTGACCGGCAACCTGGCCTCGCTCGGGGCCTCGGCCTGGGCGAGCCGTTCGACCGCGCGCTGGGCCTGCTGGGTGACGTGCGAGTCATTCGGGTTGTGCGCTGCCGCGACCAGGGTGGTCATCACCTCGTCGTGGACGATCCCGTCGAGCCGGTGCCGCTCGTCGAGCAGCGCCTCCTCGATGGCTGCGTCGGTGGCCTCCTTGCGGGAGGCTGCCTCAGCCTCGTCGAGTTGCTTGAACGCATTGCTGACCACGCCGAGCGCGACGATCACCACGGAGGCGTTCATCACCAGCACGATCATGTCCTGGAAGGCACCGAGCAGCGAGGCGTTCTGCCCCGAGGGAGTCATCCGGATCGCAGCGAACAACATGCCGGACGCGATCGCGTACGCGAATCCCCAGCCGGTGCCGGTGGTGACCGCAAGGCAGATCGCTGCGACACCGAGGCACATCCACAGCCAGGGGCTGCTGGTGGCGACGACGTCCGCCGGCCAGGCTGCCGTCCAGGTGATCAGGCCGAAGGTGACCACCGCAACGTAGGAGAGTGCGAAGGGACGCAGGTGCAGGCCGATGAAGCTGGCCAACATCATGCCGATACTGGCCAGGACGATGCCGCCGCCGACCATCAGCATCCACCACGGCGCAAGGTAGGCGATCTGGTCGGTCGCTGCCAGCGCCGCCGGGATCAGCGTGCCGAGGCAGAAGAGCGCAACCCCGCGGTCAACCCAGGCCGACAGCTGCGAGGTCTTTGGCTTGACGTTCACTGCGGCGCGCTCCAGTCGACGAGGCCGTCCACGTCGTGTTCGCCCCCGGGCCACACGGCTCGAATGATCCCGGCGGCGGCGAGAGCCTTGCGGCACCCCGGGCACGGCGGGTCGGTGATGTAGGCGGTCGCGCCCTTGGTGTCCCTGGTCGCGAACAGCAGGGCGTTCACTTCGGCGTGGATGGCGATGCAGAACCCGGGTGTGCCGGGACGGTCGTAGTCGCCGAGCCCGGGAATCTCGTCATAGCCCAGCTGGCCGCGGGGGCACGCACCATCCAGGCAGTCCGGGCGGCCGGAGGCTGCGCCGTTGTAGCCGGTCGCGATGATCCGCTTGTCATGCACGAGCACAGCGCCGACCCGTCGCCGGGTGCATTTGGCGCGTCGGGCGACGGCGCCAGCGATGGTGAGGAAGTAGTCGTCCCACCCCGGCACCTCGTGCTGGCTCATCAGCCTCCCTCGCTCCTTGCCTATTGTCGCAGGATGTCCGAAGGCTACCGGCTGCCGCGCGTGTTCTAGCCCAGATAGTCATTCGAGAAGGCCGGTGTCGGATCCACCCTGGTCTTGGTCAATCCCTGTTCGGCCATGAAGTCGGCCATGGCGGCCCACTGGGCCGCGTCCAGGCCGCCATCGACGGAGCCGTCAGCTGTGGTCCACAGCGGAATGGTCGCGATCAGGGTCGCCTTGGCCTGCTGGGCAGCGGCGGCGGAAAGGCCGGGGATGTAGGTGCCCGAAACCTGCAGGGCCCGGTCCGGGTCGGCCACCACCGACTTGATGCCGGTGAGCATGCCGGCGGCCACCGCCTTGACCGACGCCGGATTCGCCTTCGCGTAGTCGGCCGTCGTGATCAGGCAGATCCCGACCAGCGGCACCTGACCGTCGGCGATCGGCAGGGTACGGGTGGCGAACCCGCCCTGCTCGAATTGCACCGCCTCGTTGTTGCTGAACCCGACGATGGCGTCCACCTTCTTCGTGGTCAGTGCTGCCTGCTGGGTGTAGCCGATCTCCTGCACCTTCACGTCGGCCTCGGTCAGCCCGGCGGAACGGAGGGCCACCTGCAGGCCGAACCAATTCTCGCCGTACTTGCCCGGGATGCCGACGGAGTGGCCCTTCAACCCGGCAAGGGTGGTGATGCCGGAGTCGGCCGGCACGATCACCACCACCGGGTAGCTGCGGTAGTACGCGGCCACGGCCACCAGGTCGAGCCCCTCTGAGCGGGCTTGCAGCAACTCGTCGCCACCGGCGATGACGAACTGCTCCTGGCCGGCGGCGAGGGCGGTGAAGAGCCCCTCGGAAGCGCCGTGATGCCGCAGGGTCGGCCGCACGCCGGCTGCAACGAAGCTGCCGTCGGTCTCGGCTGCGTAGAAGGGGCTGAACTGGACGTTGGGGATGTAGGTGAGCCCAAGGGTCGGGGTTGGCGGGGTCGTCGAAGCGCTCGGTGACGGGGTGACAGCCGGGCTGCAACCTGCCAGGAGCAGGAGGGTGGCCACGGCTGCGAACAGGCGTCGGGTCATCTCGGGATACCTTTCAAGATCGCTGGAGGGAGTTGATGATGCGGGAACGGCGCTCCCACAGCTGGATGAGGGCGTACGCGGCGGAAGCGAGGACGCAGAGGACGATGATGGTTGCGAACATGCCGGCGGTGTCGACGGCAGCACGCTGGATGGTGAGCACGGTGCCGAGCCCGGCGCCGCCCATCACCATTTCCCCGACGATTGCCCCGGTGACGGCGAGGGCCACCCCGTTGCGGACCCCGCCGAGGATGGACGGGAGCGCCATCGGCAGTTCGACGTTGGTGAGCAGCGACCAACTGGAGGCGCCGTCGATCCGGCCGGCGTCCACCACGTCCTTGTCGACGTGACGGAGTCCGACCACGGCTGAGATCAGGATCGGGAAGAACACGATCAGGGCACACAGCACCGCCACCGACACCAGCCCGTAGTCGAGCCAGAGCACCAGCAGCGGTGCGAGCGCGATCGCGGGGATGGCCTGGGTGGCGCCGAGGAAGGGGTGGACGGCTGCTGCTGCCCACGGGGAGCGGTGGATCAGGACCGCGAGCGGGAGGGCGACGGCGATGCCGAGCACGGCGCCGCCGAAGGCTTCGGCGAGGGTGACGCCGACATAGGCCCAGTAGGCCGGATCGGAAAGGTCGGTGACCAACCGGGCCAGAACGGCCATCGGGGTCGGGAGCAGCACCGAGCCCTGGCCAGCGGTCAGCAGCCAGCCGAGCAGCAGTAGCACCCCCAGCGACACCGGGGCGAGCACCTCGCGTTTCATCACACCTCCGCCTCTTGCACCGAGGCGGCAGGGATGCGCGAACGGGCCGCGGACGCCCGCATCAAATGCGCGCGCTGCGACACCGCGTGCTGCCTCCCATCCGGACTTTCACCGTCGGTCCCGGAATTCCACCAGGTCAACCGTTCTGCAAGCGCAGAGCGGGTCGCGGACTATAACCGCCGGTTCGGACTTACACCGACCCCGGAGCACGTTCGCGCAAAGTCTATTCCCTGTTGCCATGGATCCCGCCACCGCGGTGCTGGCAATCGGCCGCGGAAGGTTGTAGGACACTTGTGCCGTCCGGCCGGGGCTGGCCGGTTTGAGCAGAGAGGACCGCCATGCGCGTCGCCGTCCCGTCCGAGGTCAAGAACCATGAGTACCGGGTTGCGATCACCCCGGTGGGAGTGGCCGAACTGGTCGCCCACGGCCATGAGGTGTACGTGCAGTCCGGTGCCGGGCTCGGGTCGTCGATCAGCGACGAGGAGTACCTGGCGCAGGGCGCCCGGATCGTCGCGACCGTGGCCGAGACCTGGGCGATCGGCGAAATGGTGCTCAAGGTCAAGGAGCCGGTGGCCAGCGAATTCGACTACCTGCGTGACGACCTGGTGCTGTTCACCTACCTGCACCTGGCGGCTGATCCGGCGGGCACAGAGGCACTGCTGAACGCCGGCACGACGGCGATCGCCTACGAGACCGTCCAGCTGCCCTCGGGCCTGCTGCCGCTGCTGTACCCGATGTCCGAGGTGGCCGGCTGCCTGGCCCCGCAGGTCGGCGCCCACTCGATGATGAAGGCCCAGGGCGGACGCGGCGTGCTGATGGGCTGCGTTGGTGGTGTGGCCAACGCGAAGGTGGTCGTGCTGGGTGGCGGCACCGCCGGCCAGAACGCTGCCAACGTCGCGCTCGGCATGGGCGCGGACGTGACCATCCTCGACACCGACCTGGACAAGCTGCGCAGTACCTTCTGGCGCTACGACAACCGGGTGCACCAGATCGTGTCCTCCCGGCTGAGCATCCGCGAGCAGGTGCTGGCCGCCGACATGGTGATCGGCACAGTGCTGATTCCGGGCGCGAAGGCACCCAAGCTGGTCACCAACGAGCTGGTAGCGGAGATGAAGCCTGGCTCGGTGCTGGTGGACGTCGCCATCGACCAGGGTGGCTGCTTCGAGGATTCGCGTCCCACGACCCATGACGACCCGACCTTCATGGTGCACGACTCGGTGTTCTACTGCGTGGCGAACATGCCCGGCGCTGTGCCCAACACCTCCACCTGGGCCCTCACCAACGCGACTCTCGCCTACACCGTCGAGTTGGCCAACAAGGGCTGGAAGCGGGCGCTGAGGGAGAACCGGCCGCTGGCCCTCGGGCTGAACACCCACGCCGGACTGATCACCTACCCGGCCGTGGCCGACGCCTTCGGGCTGACCCACACCCGGGTGGACGACCTGCTCGACTGAGACAGCAGTGCTGCTGCGCGGGGTCAGGCTGGTGCCGGTCGACCGGCCGGCGCCAGAGGATCCGGTCGACGTGCGGCTGGTCGGCGAGCGGGTGGTCCTGGTCGGTGCCGGACTGGAACGCGCTGCCGGCGAGGAAGAACTGGACGCAGGAGGACGGTGGCTGATCCCCGGCCTTTGGGATGCCCACGTGCACCTGGGCCAGTGGGCGCGGCAGGCCAATCGTCTCGACCTGGCCGGCACGGCAAGTCCCGGGGAGGCGCTGGCCAGGGTCGCGGCAGGCGCTGCCGCCGGAACCGGCCTGCTGGTCGGCGGCGGGTACCGTCCGGCCGCGTGGGCCGACCCGCCAACCGTTGCCGGCCTCGACAAGGTCACCGGGGCACGTCCGGTGGTGCTGGTCAGCGGGGACGCGCACGCCGGCTGGCTGAACTCGGCCGCCATGCGGCTGCTTGGACTTTCCGGGCTCGACGGTCCGGTGACCGAGGCCGAGTGGTTCGCTGTGCTGCCGGCCGTCCTGGCTGCAGAGGACGCCCAGGCCGGGCCCGGGGCCTACACGGCTGCCCTGCAGGCGGCAGCGCGGCTCGGCGTGGTTGGGGTCTGCGACTACGAGTTCGAGCCCGGCTTCGCCGTCTGGCCGGCCCGGTACGCCGCGGCCGGCGTGCCGCTGCGGGTGCGTACCTCGACTTACCCGGTCGACCTGCCGGCAGCGATCGCCGCCGGCCTGCGCACCGGGTCCCGGCTCGATCCGGACCAGCCCCTGCTGACCATGGGGTCGTTGAAGATCATCTCCGATGGCTCGCTGAACACCAGGACGGCCAACTGCTGCGAGCCGTACGCCACTGGCGGGCACGGTGTGCAGAACGTGCCGGCCGACGCACTGGCCAGCCTGCTGGCCAGGGCAAGGGATGCCGGCCTCGAGACCGCCGTACACGCCATCGGGGACGCGGCGGTGGCGCTCGCAGTGGACACCTTCGCGGCCACCACGGCCACCGGGAGCATCGAGCATGCCCAGCTGATGCGCACCGCGGAAATCCACCGGATGGCGGGTCTCGGGTTGGTGGCCAGCGTGCAGCCGGCGCACCTGCTGGACGATCGCGCCTTGGCCGCTTCGATCTGGGGCGAGGAGCGGGCGGGCCGATGCTTCCAGCTGCGGGCACTGGTCGACGCCGGCGTCCGGCTGAGGCTCGGTTCGGACGCGCCGGTGGCCCCGCTCGATCCGTGGCTGGCGATGGCCGCCGCCGTCCACCGGGGCGAGCCCGATGACGCCGCCTGGCACCCGGAACACTCACTGACCGTCGCAGAGGCCCTCGCCGCCAGCGCCGGCGGCCTGGGGACCGTCCGTGCCGGCCAACCGGCCGACCTTGCCCTGCTCGACGACGATCCACTGGCTTCTGGCCGGCCGCCGGAACTATCCCGCCGGCTTCGCGGGCTGCACGTCGCCACCACGCTCGTGGCCGGCCGGGTCGTCCACGACGAGCGTTGAGCCCACCAACCCGTCGAAGAGGATGTCCAGGAGATCATCGACCGTGCCCGGTCCGGCGGGCGCGCCCGTTCCCGGTGGGGCGAAGAACGGGTAGAGCATGCCGAGCAGCACCCACACGACCAGCGACGGGTCCTTTGCGGCGAACTCACCGCTGGCTACGCCGTCGGCAATGATCGCCTGCAGCGGCGCGATGAACCGCGTGCGGTAGTCGGCCGCGAAGGCTGCCCGGTGCTCCGGTTCGAGCTGGCCCACCTCGTGCATCGCCAGCCGCATGATTGCGCGCTGCTCGGGCGGCAGCTCGAACAGCCGCTCGACCAGCCAGTGCAGCCGGGTCCTGGCCGTTCCGTTGTCCGCGCTGGCCGCGACCACCTCGGCAATCTCGGCCAGGTAGCCGACGAAGATCGCATTCAGCAGGTCGGACTTGCCGACGAAGTGGTAGTACAGCGCCGCCTTGGTGATGCCGCAGGCCTCCGCGATCTCGCGCATCGCCACGCCTTCGTAGCCGCGCTGGACGAACATCGTCGTCGCGGTGGCCAGGATGCGCTCACGCATGGGGGACGCCGGCTTCAGCGGTGGCCGGCCTGGCTTCGACCGCTCGCGACTTCAGCAGCAGGGCCGCAGCAAGGAGCACCAGGCCGAGCACTCCGATCATGCCGAACGCTGCGGTGTAGCCGGCCGCAGCGGTCGCCCCGGAGGCCGCGACCGCACCGACCACAGCGCTGCCGAGCAACATCCCCATGCTGGTGAAGGTGGCCACCAGCCCCTGGGCGGCGGAGCGCTCCGTGGCGGTGGTCTCGTTGAGCGTGACGTAGCGGATGGGTGCGCCCAGCAGGGCTGAGAGTCCCAGGCCGATCAGCGCTCCGGAGACGATGAACATGGCCATCGAGCCACTCGTCTGGCCGAGCAGGAACATCCCGACGGTCATCACCGCAACCCCGGCGACGATCACGGTCTTCGAGCCGATCGCGTCCAGCAGGCGTCCAGCCAGCGGGGATCCGAAGCTCATCGCCAGCACCACCGGCATCAGCAGGTAGCTCGCCGCCGACGGCGCGACGCCGAGCGCGGCCACCGCCAGCAGCGGCATGAACACCAGGCTGGCCTCGCCAAGGCCGGCGCCCGCGGCGAGGGCGTAGCCGACGGCCAGCTGGCGCCGGCGGAACAGCCGTGTCGGGAACACCGGATTGGCGGCGTTGCGCTCGACCCGGATGAGCACCACCCAGGCGACGGCGGACGCGATCAGCCACGGCCACACACCGATGCTGGCCACGCTGGCCCAGAACCGGGCTGTGTCGATCGCGCCGAGCCCGTACGCCAGCGCACCGAGTGCGATCGCGAGAGCGAGCATGCCTGGCCAGTCGAAACCGCCGGGGTTGGCCACCGGGGAGTGCGGCAACAGCCGCCACGCCAGGAGGATCACGACAGCTGCGATGGGCAGGTTGATGCCGAAGAGCCACTGCCAGCCGGGTCCAAGCAGGAGGCCGCCGATGATCGGGCCGATGATGAACGCCAGCCCGAACACCGCGCCGATGAGGCCGAGGGCCCCGCCGCGCCTCTCTGGCGGGAAGGTGTCGCCGATCACCGCGCTGGCGACCGGGAAGATCCCGCCGGCGCCAAGGCCCTGCACTGCCCGGCCGAGCAGGAGCAGGACGAACAGCCCGGACCCGTGGGAGAGGGCGACCACCAGCGAGCCCGCCGCGAACAGCGCCACGTCGAGGATGTAGATCGCCCGGCGCCCGTAGAAGTCGCTGAGCTTGGCCATCAGTGGGGTGCCGATCAGGTTGGCAAGCACGTAGCTGCTGAAGATCCACGACGCCGCGCGCGAATCGAGTCCGAACTCGGCCTGGATCGCCGGCAGGGCCGGACCGACGATCGCGATGTCGAGAGCGCCCATCAGCACACCGACGAACAACACCCCGAGGACGCGGTTGCGCTGCCTGCCGTCCATGGCTCCCCTTACTTACCGGTCGGTAAGGAGCGTAGCGCCAACCACCTAGAGCACGCTGAAGCCCGTCGGCAGCGCGATGCGTCCGGTGGTGGCCAGCAGCAGGGTTGCGGCGTTGCCGTCGGCGATGGCCAGCTCCGCGATCAGCGCAAGGGAGAGGGCTGCCGGCCGCGACGGCGGTTCCTCGGCTCCCCCAAGCGCAGCCGTCAGGTCGGCGGTGTGCACGGTCAACTCGAACACCCGGGTCGGCAGGTAGTCGGCGATCCGCATGCCGCCGACTGCTGTCCTGACCGGCTCGGTGCCGTCCAGCCCGTCCAGCAGGGGCAGCACCCTTGCCACGATTCCGCCGACAGCTGCAACCGGGTCGGCGCCGAGGTCCTGCCCGGCATCGCGGCCCCGCTGGGCCACCGCCGGTCCGGAGGTCATCGTCCGGGCGCCCTGGAAGTAGCCCGCCGGGGTAAGCACCGCCAGGTCCTGCGGCGGATTGGCCAGGCCGGCCTCGACGGTCAGCAGCGCCCTGGAGGTATGGCCGACGAGGGCGCGCACGTCCCACTCCCCAAGGCCAGGGCTTGTCCAGCGCTCGCCGACCCGGGCAACGGTGGCCACGAACCAGGCGCTCGCCTCGGTGTAGGTCTGCAGTGTTTCGGACCAGTCGCTCATTGCCGAACGATAGGCGTCACGCGCCCGGCCAGGGAAGGTTCAGTCGCCGACGGTGGTCAGGTAACCCGTTGCCGGGCCGCCGACCGAACACACCACCAGCGGCTCCCCCGCAGCCTTGAACGCAGCTTCACCCCGGGCAACGCTCAGGCTGTCCGGCCCGGAGCTGACCTCGAGGGTTCCGGAGGTCACCAGCAGCAGAGCCGGCCCGGTGAGGTCGTCGAGCCTCCGCGGGCCGCCGTCGGCGTTGATCACGTGCACCGAGAACTCCTCCGCCGGCGGGCGGTAGGTGTCGAGGCGGACTCCGTCGGCAACACTGCCCAGCACAGGTACCCGGATCGGCTCGATGGGGCTGAACTTCACGATCTCGAGCAACCCGGGAACGTCGATGTGCTTAGGGGTGAGGCCCCCGCGTAGTACATTGTCGGACGCAGCCATCGCTTCGATGCCAATCCCGTGAAGGTAGGCGTGGATGTTCCCGGCATCCAGGTACAGCGCTTCACCCGGCGCCAGGTCGACCCGGTTCAACAGGGCGGTGGCGAGCACGCCGGGGTCGTCGCCATAACTCGCCCCAACCAGACGGACGGTGTCGGCGAGCGGCCCCGCCGCATCGGCGGCCCGGGCAACTGCCGTCCGGGCCAGCTCCCTGACCTCGGGCCGGCCGGAGAGGATCAGTTGCAGGGTCCGGCTCAACGCTGTGCCCGGTTCCGGGTCGGCGAGGGCTTCGACGAGTTCAGCCCCAATCCCGTGCCCGGCCTGGTCACCGAGCAATTGCAGCAACTCCGCCCGGGCATCCGAAGGGGCCCGGAAGCCGCAAAGGGCGGCGAACGGACTGATCGCGAGGATGATCTCGGGCTTGTGCCTGGTGTCCTTGTAACTGCGCCCCGGATCATCCAGCGGCACCCCAGCCGCGTCTTCGCGGGCGTGGCCGGTGGCGGCCTGCTCGCGATCGGGGTGCACCTGCAGGGAAAGTGGCTGACCCGCTGCCAGCAGCTTCATCAGGAACGGCAACTCGCCGTGGTCACCGGTCCCGCCCAGCAGCTGCGGCTCCCTTGCCAGCAGCGCGTCGAGGCCCTCGCCGGATTCCAGCAGCGCCGGGTCACCGGGGTGCGCCCCGAGCCACAGCTCCGCCTGCGGCCGGCCGTCGGATTCGGTGCCGAGGAGGTCGGGGATCGCGACCGGCGAGCCCCAGGCGTAGTCGCGTAGCGGCGGCTCGACCCGGAACAGGCAAGCGGTCCGGCGGGCGATCGCCACCTGGGCGCTCATCGGATGGTCCGGGCCGAGTTCGGCGAGCGCCTCCGCGCCCGAGAGGCCGTCGCCCAGAGGGGGCACAGAGCGATAGCCGGGCAGTTCGCGCCGGAGCGCGGCCTCGCAGGCCTCCCGAACGGCAGCCGAGCCGAAGACCCCGCCGATCAGGCAAACAACGGTCTCCGGCTCCCGATCGAGGCCGACATTGCGGGCAGCGGCGACCGCCGAGTGGGCCAGCTCCGCGCCCGCCCGGGCGCAGATGTCGGCCGCCACCGGGTCGGTGCTGGCCAGGTCGGACACCGCGCGGGTCAGGGATGCCACCACCCGTACCCGATCCGGATTGGTCTGCAGTTCGATGTAGGCCTGCTCGAGCTTTGGGAACAGGCGGCTGACCACTTCGCTGAGGGCCGTCGCCGGGCCGCGTCCGTCGTGGGCCCGGAGCACGTGGTCGAGCGCCTCCCGGCCGATCCAGTAGCCGCTGCCGGCGTCACCGATCAGGTTGCCCCAGCCGTCCACGCGGGACATGGCCGTTGCCCCTACCCCGAGCGTGACCACCCCGGTGCCGGCAGCGACCACCACGCCCTCGCGAACGCCGAGGGCGCCGAGGAAGGACGTGATCGAGTCGTGGGCGAGCCGGACCTCGACCGTGCCGGCGCCCGCGCACAGCTCCAGTAGCCGGTCCGGGTCGTCCTCCGTTGCGGTTAGGCCGGTGGTGCCGACGGTCACCAGCGGGAACTTGGAGCCGCTTGCGCGGGACGCAGCGAGCACGACGTCGGCGATCTGCGGCAACAGTGTGGTGCTGGTGACCGCTCCGGGGAAGGTGTGCTCGTAAGGGACCCCGCCGAGGCAGCGGACCTTGATCCCGGTCTGGCCGGAGTCCACAGCAAGTGTCGGGTGGAGATGCGTCATTGATTCAGCCTTCGTCAGCGGTGTGGCTCAGGGGCGGTCGCCCGATGGCGGCACCTCTACCGACGATTCTCCCCCGGCCAGGTCGTTGCTGCACACCAGCGCCACGGTCCGGCGAAGCTCGCTCTCCGACCCAACCGCCCTCGGGCGGGACTAGTCGGCCAGGATCACCAGCAGCGTCCTCGGCCCGTGGACGCCCTCCACCCGGATCAGTTCGATGTCCGAGGTTGCCGACCCACCGCTCACCCAGGTGAGCGGGCTCCCGTCGGTGATCGCAGGGGCCAGCCGGCCGACCGCCTCGGGTACGTCGGAGACCACCTGGTCGGTCCGCACCACCACCAGGTGGATGTCCGGCACCAGGCTGAGGGCGCGCCGGCCCTGGTCGGGGGCGTGGTCGAGCACGATGGTGCCGGTCTCGGCGATCGCCACGGCGGATGCGGTTACCACCGCGTCGATCCGGTTCAGTTCCTGCCGGGACAGTTGCGGGTCATCGTCGTGGATGCTGATCCCGGCCGCGGCGATTGCCGCCCGCCAATCAGCGTCCAGCCCGGCCGGCAGCACAACCGATGCGGCCCCCGCACCGGAAAGGAGTTCGGCCACAGCTTCCGCCACCCCGGCTGCAGGGACCCGTCGGACGAGCGCCTTGTAGTCGATGGTCATCTCGACGAAGCGCTCCAGGATGTCGGGCATGGCCGTTGGCCTGCCGTACTCCCAGGGGATCGGGACGTCGAGTGCCGGGTCGGGCTGCACCACGTCACCAAGGGCTCCCCGGACGCGGTTCAGGATCTCCTCGCGGGCGTTCATGCCGATTCCCCTCTGGTTCGCTTCCACCAAGCCCGGAAGGACTCCGTCGGCGGCATCGGCAGGTCCCTTGCGTTCGTCCACGGCGAGGCCGGCCACGGCAGTGGCCCGAGGTGCGTGCGGCCGGGCAGCACCCGTCCGGCCAGCATTGCGGCCCGTTGCGCAAGTTCGAAGTGCTTGTGGTCGGAAAGCACCCAGCCGGCCACGGCGATCGCCGTCTGTTCCACCCCGACGTGGCCACGTTTCTGATCGGCCACCTTGTGCCGCATGTGCACCAGCATGTCGGGGATCGGGATCCGGACCGGGCAGACCTCGAAGCACGCCCCGCACAGGGTGGAGGCGAACGGCAGCGACTTGTCGATCTCCGACGTGGTGCCGCGCAGCTGCGGGGTCAGGACGGCCCCGATCGGGCCTGGATAGACCGAGCCGTAGGCGTGGCCGCCGACCCGTTCGTAGACCGGGCAGATGTTCAGGCAGGCCGAGCAGCGGATGCAGCGCAGCGCAGCGCGACCGTCGGGATCGGCGAGCACCTTGGTGCGACCGTTGTCGATCAGGACGACGTGCACTTCCTGCGGCCCATCGCCGGGGGTGACGCCGTTCCACATCGAGGTGTAGGGGTTCATCCGCTCGCCGGTGGAGGATCGCGGCAGGAGCCGCATGAACACCTCGAGGTCGGCGACGGTCGGCAGCGTCTTCTCGATGCCGACCACGGAGATCAGGGTGTCCGGCAGGGTGAGGCACATCCGGCCGTTGCCCTCGGACTCGACCACGACAAGGGTGCCGGTCTCGGCGATGGCGAAGTTGGCGCCGGAGATTGCCACCTTCGCGCGCAGGAACTTCTCCCG
Source organism: uncultured Actinomycetota bacterium (assembly GCA_963848845.1). Classification (GTDB taxonomy): domain Bacteria; phylum Actinomycetota; class Actinomycetes; order Propionibacteriales; family Propionibacteriaceae; genus Propionicimonas. The sequence goes on along the minus strand of CAWKFH010000009.1, from coordinate 144,788 downwards.
CAGGTGGGTGCGGGCCGCGCCGGCGAGCACAGCCGGCTCGTCGGAGAGGTCCGTCGGCGCCGGGGTGCCGTAGAGCTTCATCTCCCGCAGGAAGATCTCGCGGACCTCGGACCGGTTGCGGTGGATGGCCGGCACCAGGATGTGGCTCGGCCGGTCGTGACCCAGCTGCACGATCAGCTCGGCGAGGTCGGTCTCCCAGGCGGCGATGCCCGCCTCCTCGAGAGCCTCGTTGAGGTCGATCTCCTGGGTCGCCATCGACTTGACCTTGACCACCTCGTCGACGTCCTTGGCCTTCACCAGGTCGACGACGATGGCGTTGGCCTCCGCTGCGTCCCTTGCCCAGTGGACCTTGGCGCCGTTGCGGGTCAGGGACTCCTCAAGCTGGACCAGGTAGGTGTCCAGGTGGCGCAGGGTGCGGTTCTTGATCGCCTCCCCAGCCAGCCGGAGTTCCTCCCATTCCGGCACCTCGGCAACGCGGGCCACCCGCTTGGCCCGGATGGTGCCGGTGGCCTTGCGCAGGTTCTTGCGCAGTTGCTGGTCCCCCAACTGCACCTTCGCGTTCTTGGAGAACTTGGGCATGCCGAGGTAGGTGCCGGTCGGCGGCGCCGGCGTGCGACGGACGGCTTCGGTACTCATCAGATCCCGCTTTCGGTGTGGGCGAGGAGTTCGGCCAGGTGCATGGTCTTGATCCCGGCGTTCTGGCGGTGCAGCAGGCCGCCGATGTGCATCAGGCAGGCGTTGTCGCCGGTGACCAGGTACTCCGCGCCTGTGGACGCCACCTGCCTGGCCTTGTCACCGCCCATCGCGACCGAGACGTCCGGGTTCTTCACCGAGAAGGTGCCACCGAAACCACAGCACTGGTCGGCGTCCGGGAGCGGCACCAGGTCGATCCCCTTGACCTTTTCCAGCAGCTGGTAGGGCCGGTCGCCGACCTTCGCGACCCGGACCGAGTGGCAGGTCGGGTGGTAGGTGACCCGGTGCGGGAAGTAGGCGCCGACGTCGGTGACGCCGAGCACGTCCACCAGCAACTCGGTGAAGTCGTAGGTGCGCGCCACCACCTCGTCGACTCGGGCAGCGAGCTTCTCGTCGCCGGAGTGGGCGGCCAGCATCGGGTGCTGGTGCCGGACCGCACCGACGCAGGACCCGGAGGGGCCGACGATGTAGTCATAGCCGGAGAAGGCCTCGACGTAGTTGCGGACGTCGGGCAGGGCGGCGTCGAAGTAGCCGGTGTTGGTGAACATCTGGCCGCAGCAGGTCTGCTCCAGCGGGAACTCCACCGTGCAGCCAAGTCGCTCAAGGACCGTCACCACAGCCTTGGGCGTTCCGGGGAACATCACGTCATTGATACAGGTCGCGAACAGGGCGACCTTCAGGCCCTCGGTTCGCGCGGTCATGCTCTGGCCGTCCGGGTCTCGCGGGCCTTGGCCGGCCGGACGCGCAGGTTGGGGTCGCCGCTTCGGGAATTGCTCGGGGTGTACCGCATGTCAGTCCGCACTTCCTTGTTGGACCGATCCTGACCTATTGGTCAGACCAATAGGTCCAGTCTCTATGGACCTCGACCGGACGTCAAGTGCCCGGCGCCAAGTTGGGCAACAATGAACCCGTGGTGCCAGAGGAACGCGAGGGTTTGCACGCCTACCAGGTGGTGCTGCGCCACATCGAGGCCGGCATTCTCTCCGGCACTCATCGCGCCGGTGACCAATTGCCGCCCGAACGTGAGCTGGCCACCAACCTCGGGGTTGGCCGGTCGGCGGTCCGGGAGGCCATGCGGGTGCTGCAGACGCAGGGCCTGATCACCTCGAGTACCGGTCCGGGACGGGGCACCCGGATCGCTCCGGCACAGGGCAGCGCGCTCGCCCGGATCTTCCAGCTGCATTTCGCCTTGTCCGACACCGGCAGCGGCGACCTCACCGAAACCCGGGTCGCCCTGGAGCGTTCGTCGGCCGCGCTGGCTGCCCGCCGGGCCACGCCGAAGTCCCTGCGCCGGCTGCACGCTGTCGTCGACGCGATGGACGCCGCCGACACCGTCGAGGCCTTCAACGACCTCGACACGGAATTTCACGTCCTGATCGCGCGGGCCGGCCAGAACCAGCTGATCGCCGACCTCACCGTCGCGATCCGGCAAGCGGTTCGGGAAGCCATCCGGGACGCCTCGAACTCGATCGCCGACTGGGCGACGTTCCGGCTCGAGCTCCTCGCCGAGCACCGGGCGATCCTCGAAGCGATCGTCGCCGGCGATCCGGCGATCGCCGCGTCCGTGATGGAGGCGCACATCCGCGACGCCTACTCAGTCCTAGGTATCAGCCCCGATCCCTCACCTGAAGCGCACTAGCCGCCGCCGTCTCAAGCAAAGTGGACCGAAACCGCCGACTACGGCAGTTTCAGTCCACCTTGCGAATGGGGGCGGGGATCAGGGTCTGGGCCACAACCCCCCGGACGAGCAAAGTGGACCGAAACCGCCGACTACGGCGGTTTCAGTCCACTTCGCGGAGGGGGAACGTGTTGGCTACTCGCCGGGTTGGCTGTCGGCCGAGCCCAGGCCGTGCTCCGGAGGATCCGGTTCGGCCCGGCGCGGCTCCTGCGGGGTGTGCTGGGTGTTCTCCGAGCCGAGGCCGAACGGAAGTGACTCGTCATCCGCCGCGTCATCATCGATGGCGATCCGCCGTGGTTGCGCGGTGCCGTCGGGATCATCCGCCTGGCCCAGCCCGTGCACCAGCGGGTCGGGCTCGAAGGGATGGGGCACTGGGTTGGTGGCCTGGGGGTTCTCCGAACCGGGACCGTGAGGCTCGGCTGCTTCAGACATGGTTCCTCCTGTAGGTCATCACCCAAGTACCCCCTACAGACCAGGCTCACACGTGAGGCTCCCGGGCGGCCCTGAGGATCAGAAGTGGCCGGTGGACCACACCGTCCCGGAGGGCGCCACCAACTCGACGACTGCCGGCGGCTCGCCGCTGACCGGAACCAGCCAGGACCCGGAAGCCTGATCCGAGCCGTACTCGCTGGTCAGCGTCCACCTGCCGCCACTCGACCGCTGGCCGTCCTGCCCCACGAGGAAGCACTCGTAGCTGGCACCCGGCTTGCCGGAAGTGATGTTCAGCAGCAGGTAGGTCCGGCCGTCCTGCGTGGTGATCCCGGCGGAGCCGACCGCCAGCCCTGCGCTGGTGAGCAGTTGGGTGGCCACCGGCGCATGGCTGGTCGCCGTTCCCGGCGGCCGGGTCGTCCAGCTGGTCACAGCGAGGGTGCCACCGATGCCGGCCAGCAGGCCCAGCAGCACTGCTGCGGCGACGAGCAGCCGTGCCCGCTGGGGTCGGACGCGGGAGGGCGCGGCCACCGGTGCCATCGCTGCCAGCACCCTGCCGGAGAACCCGGGCGGGGGTGCGACGGCCGGCGCGGCAGCCAGGGCCTGCTGCAGCCCGTCGAACAGTTCGGTGTACTCGTCCCGGCACGCCGGGCAGCCGGCGAGGTGGGCGACGAGCCGCTCCTGCTCCCCCGGCTCGACGTCGGCGAGCGCCAGCGCTACCAGCTGGTCAGATTCCGGATGCCAGTCAGTCACGTTCCGCCTCCATCGCCACCCGCATCCGCCGCAAACCGGTGCGAATTCTCGTCTTCGCCGTGCCAAGGGGGATGCCTTCGTAGTCGGCCACCTCGGTGACGGTGCGTCCGCCGATGACAGCCAGCACGACCGCGCGGGCCTGGTCGGTCGGCAGCTGGGCCAGCCGTTCGGCTGCGGCCATCGACTCCAACCGTCCCCCACTGCCGTCGGGCGCCGTGCCCGCCAGCGTCGTGGTGATCAGCACCTCCAGCTCCGCGGCCTCCAGCGGGAAAGCCCGGCGTGCGCGGATGGCGTCGATGGCCAGGTTCCGGGTGATGGTGAGCAGCCAGGTCAGCACCGAGCCGCGCCGGGCGTCGTAGTTGCCGGCGGCCCGCCAGGCCCGCAGGAAGGCTTCCTGGGCGATGTCCTCGGCCATGGCCCGGTCGTGGGTGATCGATACCGCGAGCCCAAAGACGGATCCCTGGAACCGGCGGACGAAGGCGACCGCCGCAGCTTCGTCATTCACGGCGAGGGCGTTCATCAGGGCAGCATCGGGGGCCCGGTCGGCCAACGAGAACACGCTCACATCAGTTGATACGGCTGAAGCCGCCGAACGGATTGCGGCCGAGCGCAATCCAAACCGGGACCTGGGCCGTATCACCTGCAAGAACCACCAATCGGCAAAGGAGGACTCTAGTGTTCACACGATCCCGCATTGCGCTGGCTGTTGCACCCGCTGCGTGCCTAGTTCTGCTCAGCGCCTGCACCCAGCCCGCCACCCCGGCCGCGCCCACCACCTCGGCCGCCCAGAGCAGTTCGGCGCCGGCACCCGCGTCCTCGAGCGCGCCGGCGCCGATGCCTGCGGCGGACGCTGCCACTCTCGCCCTCGGCGTGGCCGACACCAGCCTCGGCCCGATCCTGGTCGACGGCAAGGGAATGACCCTGTACATGTTCACCAAGGACACCAAGGACAGCAACGCCAGCGCGTGCACCGGCGACTGCCTGGTCGCCTGGCCGCCGCTGTACGGCGAGCCCACCGAGGGCAAGGGCGCCGACGACTCCAAGCTCGGTTCGTTCGCGCTGCCGGACGGCAGCATCCAGGCCACCTACAACGGCTGGCCGCTGTACTACTGGAAGGACGACGCCAAGGCCGGTGACGTCCTCGGCCAGAAGGTTGGCGGGGTCTGGTTCGTGCTCGACCGCGACGGCGAACCGATCAAGAAGTAGCCATGAACTTCCTCGGACTGCCACTGCATCCGCTGGTCGTCCACGCTGCGGTCGTGCTGATCCCGCTGGCCTCGCTCGGCGCCCTGGTCGTCGTCCTTTCCGGCTGGGCGCGGGAGCGGTTCGGCTGGTTGACGGCCGCCTTCGCCGTGGCCGCCGGCGGCGCGGCCCTGGTGGCCAGGCTGTCCGGTGAGGCTCTCGCCGCCAGCCTGCCCGGGATCGAGCCGGTGATCGCCACCCACCGGTCCTTCGGTGAACTGACGCCGTACCCTGCGATCGCCCTTGCCATCCTCCTGCCGATCGGACTGCTGATCCGCAGCCGCTCGAAGGCGGCCTGGTTGGTGGCCGCGGTGCTGACCGTCGTAGCAGCGGTGGCCGGACTGACGCTGGTGGCCCTCACCGGCCACAGCGGGGCAACGGCGGTTTGGGGAACCTGAAGAAACGGCGGGGCCCGCTACCGGGCCACCGGGATGTGACCCCAGGTCACGGCACGAGGTGCCCGGCGGCCCGGTAGAGCTCGTACCACTCCGGCCTGGTCAGCACGACGTCGGCGCCCCGGGCTGCTGCGGTGATCCGCTCCGGGCTGGTGGTGCCGAGCACCACCTGCAGCTGCGCCGGGTGCCGCGTGAGCCAGGCGGTGGCGATCGCCTCGACCGGCACGTCGTAGGCAGCAGCCAGCCGGTCGATCACGGCGTTCAGTTCGGGATAGTCGGGGTGGCCGAGGAAGACGCCGGTGAAGAAGCCGGCCTGGAACGGTGACCACGCCTGGAGCGTGATGTCGTGCAGGCGGCAGTAGTCGAGGATGCCGACGTCACGGCTGATCGACTGCTCGAGGGCGGCCATGTTCATCGCCATGCCCTGGGTGATGATCGGGGCGTGCGTGATCGAGAGCTGCACCTGGTTGGCCACGAGGGGCTGGCGCACGTACCGCTTCAGCAACTCGATCTGGGCGGGGGTGTGGTTCGAGACCCCGAAGTTGCGCACCTTCCCGGCCGCCGACAACTCGTCGAACGCCCGGGCAACTTCCTCGGGTTCGACGAGTGCGTCGGGCCGGTGCAGCAGGAAGATGTCGATGTAGTCGGTGTCGAGGGCGGCCAGCGACCCGTTCACGGCCTCGATCAGGTGCTCATAGGAGTAGTCGAAGTACGGGCCGTCCTTGACGATCCCGGCCTTGGTCTGGAGGACGACCTCCGACCGCTGGGAGGCGGTGAGCCGGAGCGCCTCGGCGAACCGGGCCTCGCAGCCGTGCGCCGCACCGTCCCCGTAGATGTCGGCGTGGTCGAAGAAGTTGATCCCGGCCGCCAGCGAGGCGTCGAACAGGGCCCGGACTTCGGCGTCCGTCTTCGCCTGGATCCGCATCACCCCGGTGACCACAGCTGGCACGGTCAGGTCGGTACCGGGCATGGTGAAGGTCTTCATGGTTGCTCCTGCGTGACTGGTGGGATGCGTTGAGCCTATCCGCCGATCAGGTCGGGGACGTCAAGCCCGCCCCGATTCCGCGCTGGCCGGGCGGCCTGCCCGGCCGGGCACCAAGTTTGGTCGCCGCCAAGTGCATCCAGATCGGCCGGTGAACCGGAAGAAGCGGTACAGCCCGCTACGAAAGGTCCCAGAACAATGAACCGTACGATCACAGCCGCCGGCGCGATCAGCCTAACCCTGCTACTCGGCGCCTGCTCAATGGGCCCGACAGCCTCCACCCCTGCCGTCCCGATGACCTCGGCCGCGTCCACTCCCGCAACCTCGGCACCGGCGACCACCGCTGCCGCTGCCGACATCGTCGACACGGCGGTGGCGGCCGGGGACTTCAAGACCCTTGCTTCTGCCCTCACCGCAGCCGGACTGGTCGAGACCCTCAAGGGCCCCGGCCCGTTCACCGTGTTCGCCCCGACCGACGACGCGTTCGCCAAGCTCCCCGCGGGCACCGTGGACACCCTGCTGAAGGAGCCCGAGGGACAGCTGGCCGAGATCCTGAAGTACCACGTGGTGGCTGGTCAGGTGATGGCCGCTGACGTGGTCAAACTGGACAAGCAGAAGGTCAAGACGGTCCAGGGTGCCGAAATCACGGTCGTGGTTAGCGAAGGGAAGGTCACCCTGATGGATGCGGCAGGCAACCGCGCCAACGTGGTCATGACCGACGTGACCGCCAGCAACGGCGTCATCCACGTCATCGACGCCGTCCTGATGCCAGCCAAGTAGCGGCTCCGGCGGATTAGGCCGCCGCCTTCGGATTGGCCCGTCCTGCGCGCTAGCCTGTGGTGGACCCTGGAGGTGCGGTGATACGCAACGGAGTTGCTAGCGGCCACGTGATGCGGAGCCTGCGGCTGCTTCTGGAGGCCTACGCCGGCGCGGAACTGCCCGAGTGGGAGGGTTTCGCCCGAACCCTGCGGTCACTTCGGCTCGATCCCGGCGACGTCCTGTTCGCGGCCGGCGAGCGCCACCCGTACGTCTATTACATCGAGGAAGGCCTTCTCAAGGCCCAGATGCTGGACTCTCGCGGACGCCTGGTCATCGCGTTCTTCTCCGAGGAGGGCGAGGTGCTGGCCTCGCTTCCTGCGCTCGCCCCGGAAGGGGTGCGCCAGGTAGCCAAGCGGCGGCTGCACCCCCGGGTGGAGGTCCTCCGCTCCACTGTCGACGGCGTCAGCATCCACACCCTTACCGCGATCCAGGCATGCCTCGTGCACCGCTTCGACTACCGGATCGTCGATCAACTCTCGGCGCGCCACGTTGCCTGGGGCCGGATGAGCAACGCGATCTCGATGATGTACGCGATCACGCTGCAAGCGGACGTCGCCGCGCTGCGCGACTCCCCGGAACAGCGCTACCGCCAATTGCTGAGCATCCAGCCGGACCTGGTCGAACGAGTCAGCAAGCGTGACCTGGCGAGCCTCCTCAACGTCACAGACGTCGCGCTGAGCCGGATCGCCAAACGCGTCCAGGCCGGCAATGTGATCTCCGAAGTCGACGAGTGAAGCCAGGCCGGACCAGGCCCGACGGTCCGCTCGCTCCCCGGCTGCGCAAGGTGTCACCGGGTGCACTGAGCCCGGCCGACCCGGCCCAGGTCGAGGACGGCGACGTCGACCTGGATGAGGTCGAACTGCTCGACCTGAGCTTCGACCAGCTGACCTGGACCGGGCGCCGCCGCCTGGGATCGTCAAGGGTGGCGCACCTGGCGGTACGGAACTGGGCTGCCCGCGGCGCTTCCATGGTGGACTCCGTGCTGGAGGACCTCGACGTGGTCGCGCTCAGCGCGGTGGAATCCGGCTGGTGGAACCTCGAGGTGCAGCAGAGCCGGTTCGGTTCGGTTGAGCTGTACGACTCGGTCCTGCGCAACGTCCACTTCAGCCGCTGCAAGATCGGCTACCTCAACCTGCGCGGCGCCAGCCTCACTGACGTCGCCTTCACCGACTGCATCATCTCCGACCTTGACCTGATGCGCGCCTCGGCCACCCGGGTGGCGTTCCCCGGCACCCGGATCGCCAGGCTGGAACTCTCTGGATCGGAGCTGGCGGACGTGGACCTGACGGGCGCAAGCCTGGCCGAGATCGGCACCCCGGACGGGCTGCGTGGTGCGACGATCACCTTCGAGCAGCTCCTGGAGATCGCGCCAGCGCTGGCAGCGAGCCTCCAGATCAACGTGGAGTAGTGGCGCCGGGCCGGGAGCGCCTCTCGGCGAGTGGCCGCTCGAAGCGGCAATAATTGGAGCCCGGGGCTACCGCGACCCGGCGCCGGGTTCGAGGATAGGCGTCCGCGGCGGCCGACCCAAATCTGGTGCGAACCACAACCCGGCCGCCGTTCCGCACCCCACCCACACCCCACCCGCGTCAAGGTGGACCCAAAGCGCCGCTGTCGGCGGTTTCAGCCCACTTTGCGTGGGGTGGTCATTCCAGCTGGTCCGCCCGCCACAAGCCGGCGCTGGCGGCGAGGTCCTCGGCCATCGTCTGCAGGCGTCCGGCCTGGATGACCGCTCGCGAGCCAACCGAAATGTCGGCCCGTCCGGAGGAGATCACCCTGCAGAAGGCTGCGGCCCGTTCAAGGGCGATCGCGAAGTCGCCGGCGAAGACGCCGTGCAGGATCTCGTCGGCCACCCGCCTGATCTCGTCCGGTCCGGGCGGGTCGACTCCGGCCACTGCGTGATTGGGTTCGGTGAACCGGACGCCGGCCGCGTACTCCCTGGCCGCGCCGTTCGGGTCGATGCGCACCCACTCCCGCAGCAGGTACAGCCGCCACAGCGCACCGGGCAGCGTGCGGGCCGGCCGCGATGCCCACAGGTCGGCAAGCGTGGAAAGGCCGATCTCGTCGCCCAGCGCGACCAGCCGGGCGGTCACAGCCGGATCGTCGGCCGCCCGGCCAGCGTGCAGCAGAACTGCAGCCGTCTCGTGGGCGGCGTGCAACTCCGCGATCGGGTCCGACGGCACCCCCAGCGCCTCAAGGGCCGCCGGGTCCCGGTAGCTGGGCCGGCGCGGCCGGAGGGACTCGTTCATCGGGCAAGGCTAACCCGGCAGCGTCCAGATCCCGCCGCGCTCAACCTGCCGGCATCGCTAGCCTTGCCGCCATGAGCGCATTCCAGGGCATCCCGGAGGCGGCGGCCGACTTCTTCGCCGAACTGGAAACGAACAACAACCGCGACTGGTGGGTCGCCAACCGGGGCGTCTACGAGGCCGCGGTGCGTGCCCCGATGCTGCTGCTCGCCGGTGAGCTGGAGAAGGAGTTCGGCAAAGTCAAGGTCTTCCGCCCGAACCGCGACGTCCGGTTCTCTCCGGACAAGACGCCCTACAAGAACCATCAGGGCCTGGTGGCGGAAACGGGCACCGGCATGGGCTGGTACGCCCAGATCAGCGCCCGCGGCCTGATGACCGCAGGCGGCTGGTATGCCTGCGCCCCCGACCAGCTCGACCGCTACCGCGAAGCCGTCACAGACGACGAGTCCGGTGGGAGCCTGCAGCGACTGGTCGAGGACCTGGACGCTGCGGACTTCGACATCGACGGTGAGGTGCTCAAGACCCGGCCCCGCGGGGTGAGTCCGGATCATCCGCGGCTGGGGCTGCTCCGGCACAAGTCGCTGACCGCGGCCATGGAGTATGGGATACCGGAATGGCTGGAATCCGCAGTGACCCTCGACCGGATCCTGGCGGACTGGCGCGCGCTACGCCCGCTGATGAGTTGGCTGGCCGAGCATGTCGGCAGCAGCACCCGGCACGACCACGGACCCGGGCGTCGGGGGGTCACCGGGACATGACAACCGACGAAGCGGTGATCGGCTGGCTGCTCGACTCGGATCCGTCGATCCGCTGGCAGGTGCTGCGCGACCTGCTCGATGCCCCGGAACCGCTGTGGCGGGCCGAACGGGCGCTGGTGGCGAACTCCGGTTGGGGCGCGCGCCTGCTCGACCTCGAGGACGCGGACGGGCAATGGGCCGGTGGGGCCTTCCTCCCCAGCGACTTCGGAGCCGCAGAGTGGGAACAGGTTGGCCAGCCCTGGACCGCGACCGCGTTCGTCCTTGACCAGTTGCGGGAGTTCGGCCTGGACCCGGGCTCCGAACCGGCCCGCAGCGCCGTCCGGCTGGTCGGTGCCAACAGTCACTGGGAGGAGGGCGGCCAGCCCTTCTGGGAGGGCGAGGTCGAGGAGTGCATCAACGGCCGTACGGTCGCCGACGGCGCCTACTTCGGGGTCGACGTCGCGGCCATCGTCGACCGGCTGGTCGGAGAACTGCTGCCCGACGGTGGCTGGAACTGCGAACGGGCGAACGGCTCGGTGCGGTCATCGTTCCACAGCACCATCAACGTGCTGGAGGGACTGCTGGAGTTCGAGCGGTCCACCGGGGGCACCGCTGCATCCCGCGCCGCCAGGGCCTCCGGTGAGGAGTATCTGGCGGCCCGCGGCCTGTTCCGGCGGCTGAGCACCGGCGAGCCGGCCGACGAGCGGTTCCTGCGAGTTCCTGCACCCAAACCGCTGGCGGTACGACCTCCTCCGGGCCCTCGACCACTTCCGATCGGCAGCCGAACTCACCGGTGCCGCCCCCGATCCACGGCTCGGCGAGGCCGTCGAACACCTCCGCTCCCGGCAACTGCCCGACGGCACCTGGCCGCTCGACTGGCGGCTGCCGGGCCGGGTCTGGTTCGACGTCGACGACCCGCCGGGCAATCCCTCCCGCTGGGTCACCCTGCGGGCCTTGCGGGTGCTGCGGTGGTGGGACGGCCGGGCGAAACTCGGTTCGAACCCTTGAGTCGGCCGACCGGCGTGATACCCTCCGATGGATCGAGCGATAGCCCCGCCGCACCTTGCGGCCTCGATGGAGAGGATTTCGCATGACCCACCCCCACCCCCGGTTCCGGCTGGCCGCGGCGATCGTGGCCGCTGCCCTGGTGGCCGGCTCGCTGGCCGTGGCCGGCCTCCGCCGCTCCCCCGGCAAGGCCGAAGCCGGCGCCTGCCGTCCCCGACTTCGGCGACAACGTGACCATCTTCCGCCCGGACATGCCGCTGTCAGATATCCAGGCCGAGCTCGACGCGCTGGCCGACGAGCAGCGCGACGCCGAGATGTCCGACAGCCCGACACGCTGTCTACTTCCTGCCCGGCGAGTACGGCACAGCAGAAACCCCCCTGCAGTTCGAGGTCGGCTACAACACCGAGGTGGCCGGTCTCGGCGCCAACCCCGGCGACGTCACCATCAACGGCGCCATCGAGGTGTACAACCGCTGCCTCGGTGAGGGTGAAACGAACTGCATCGCGCTGAACAACTTCTGGCGCACCCTCTCGAACCTGAAACTCCAGGTGAACAAGGCCGGGCAGGACGATTGCCGCAGCAGCGCGAACTTCTGGGCGGTGTCGCAGGCGGTCTCGCTGCGCCGGGTTGAGGTGAGTGGCGGGAACCTCTCCCTGATGGACTACTGCACCGCCGGCCCGCAGTACGCCAGCGGCGGCTTCATCGCCGACTCCCAGTTGCCCTTCGTGGTCAGCGGCTCCCAGCAGCAGTGGCTGACCCGCAACAGCGTCGTGGACGGCTGGAGCAACGGCGTCTGGAACCAGGTGTTCTCCGGGGTCACCGGCGCACCAGACGACGCCGGCTTCCCGAACCCGCCGTACACGACGGTGGCGAAGACCCCGGTCAGCCGGGAGAAGCCGTACCTGTACGTCGACGACAACGGGAAGTACTTCGTGCGCGTTCCCGCAGCCCGGAAGGAAACCAGCGGCGTCTCCTGGGCTGACGGCATGACGGCGGGACGCAGCGTGCCATTGTCGGACTTCCATCTCGCCAGGCCCACTGACTCGGCGAAGACCATCAACACTGCCCTGGCGCGCGGCAAGAACCTGCTGTTCACCCCCGGCGTCTACGACATCGACCGCACGATCGAGGTGCGACGCCCCAACACGGTGGTGCTCGGCCTTGGTCACGCGACCCTGACCTCGGCAAAGGGAGCCACCCCGATGCGGCTGTCGGATTCCCCCGGCATCATCGTCGCCGGGATCACCTTCGACGCTGGTGTGCGGAAGTCCCCGGCGCTGCTTCAGGTCGGGAAGGCCGGCGGGTACGGCCATCGGAACAAGGCGGTCGCCGGCAACCCGATCACGCTGAACGACGTGTACTTCCGGGTGGGCGGGCCGCATGTCGGCAGCACCACCACAGCTGTCGAGATCAATGCCGACCGGGTTCTGATCGACCACATCTGGGTTTGGCGCGCCGACCACGGCGATGAGGGCTTCACCGGCGACAACGTCGGCGACACCCAGCGCTGGCGGACCAACATCGGCACCTACGGCCTGATCGTGAACGGCGACGACGTCACCGCCACCGGATTGTTCGTCGAGCACTTCCAGCGCTACAACACCCTCTGGAAGGGCGAGCGCGGCCGCGTCATCCTCTACCAGAACGAACTGCCCTACGACCCGCCGACCCAGGCGGACTGGACCCAGCGGGACGGGACCCTCGGCTACCCCGGGTACAAGGTTGCCTCAGGTGTCCGCAGCCACAACCTGGCCGGCGCCGGGGTTTACGTCTACAACCGGAACGACCCATCGATCCTCACAGCCAGCGGGTTCGAAGTGCCGGACCGGACCGGGGTGAAGCTGCGCCACGTCATGACGGTGAACCTCGGTGCGGGCACGATCGTGCACGTCGTCAACGACACCGGCGGCCAGGCCGACAACTCCAACACCGGGACGCCGCAATTCGTGGTGAACTACCCGGCTCCATAAGCCCGCAGTGCCGCGCTCACCAGGGCTTGCGGGCGACGAAGGTGTGCAGGATCCCCTGCTGCCACCCGGCCGCGCCCTGGTGGGCGATGTCGACGAAACCGGCCGCGGCGAGCCGGTCGCCGAACTCGCCGGTGGTGTCGAAGTCGAGCACGCTGCGCCACAGGTAGCGGTAGAGGCTGAAGTTGCGGTCCAGCAGGACCCCGAGCGGGATGATCGCCAGCCAGCAGGTCAGGGTCCAGCGCCAGCGGGCCTCCCTCCGGCCGGCCACGGAGTACTCCTGCACGACCAGCCAGCCGCCCGGGGCCAGCAGCGCGAAGGTCTCGGCGGCAGCCGCGTCCCGGTCGGCGGCGGGGACGTTCCGGAAGAGGTAGGCGGCCAGGATGCCGTCCCAGGTGCCTGCGCCGAGCGCCGTGGCGTCGAGGTCGCCGGCGGTGGCCTTGGCGAAGCTGACCGCAGCCGGCCAGTCCTTGGCCGTGGCCGCGGCCAGCATGCCGTCCGAGGCGTCCAGGCCGAGCACCATCGAGCCCTCGACCGCGTCCAGCAGGGCCCGGGTGGAGGCGCCCGAGCCGCAGGCAAGGTCGATCAGCCGGGCTGGGCGCTCACCTGGCGCGATCCGCACGGCCAGGGCTTGCGCGGCCCGGCGGAGTTCGGCGTGGTAGCCGGGGTTCAGTCCGACCAGGAGGTCATAGCGGGAAGCGCCGCGGTCGAACAGCGCTGAGGTCTGCACAGGTCAGGACCCGGCGGAAACCCACAGCACGGCGACGCAGACGTTCAGCACGGTAAGCGCGAGGGCAGCGTTGAGCAGGCCGGGCTGGGACCCGCCCTTGCGGGACTTCGCGTTGGCGATCTCGGCACAGGCCACGACGGCCAGGGCCACCACCAGCTTCACCCCGACCTTGGCGTAGTTGAGGTCCTCCCTGGCCAGCTCGGCCAGCGCCACGAGGATCAGGCCGAGGATGAGCTGCACCCGGGCGCCCCAAACCAGCAGCTGCAGGCCCCGGATCGCGCCGAGATAGTTGGCCACCCAGCCACTGACGATGCTGGCCATGCCGAGCAGATGGAGGATGACGACCGACCCGATGAGCAGTTCCATGGGGCTGACGATACTGACCCGGCCCGGGTTTCGGCCGCTGGAACAGCCCGGGGCGCGCCCTTGTTGTGCCGAGCGTGAACCAAGGCGAACTGACTTTCGGGCTGGACACCTTCGGCGACATCACCGTCGACCGGGACGGGGCGCCGGTCGCAGCGGCACAGGTGATCCGGCAGGTTGTTGCGGAGGGCATCCGCGCCGACGAGGTCGGCATCGACCATTTCAGCCTCGGCGAGCACCACCGCAACGACTTCGCCATTTCGGCCCCAGACGTGATCCTCGCCGCCCTGGCCGCTCGGACGCAGCAGATCACGCTCGGCACAGCAGTCACGGTGCTCAGCTCCGATGACCCGGTGCGGGTCTACGAACGGTTCGCGACCCTGGACGCGCTCAGCAACGGCCGGGCCGAGATCACAGCCGGACGCGGCTCGTTCATCGAGTCCTTCCCGCTGTTCGGCCATGACCTGGCCGATTACGACGTCCTGTTCGAGGAGAAGCTCGACCTGCTCTCCGCACTGCGATCCGAAGGGCCCCTGCACTGGTCGGGCACGACCAGGTTGCCGCTCACCGGGCAGCGGGCCTTCCCGACCACCGCCCGCGGGAGCATCCCGGTCTGGGTGGCCGTCGGGGGGACGCCCGCGTCCGTAGTGCGGGCAGCCCGGTACCAGTTGCCGCTGATGCTGGCCATCATCGGCGGGCCGCCGGCGAGGTTCCGCCCGTTCGTCGACCTCTTCCGCAGCGAGACCGAAGGCGCCCGACTGCCCGTGGGCGTGCACTCCCCCGGCTTCGTCGCGGACTCCGACGAGGAGGCAAGGGAACTGCTCTTTCCCTATTTCAAGCAGAACCGGGACCGGATCGGACGGGAGCGCGGCTGGCCGCCGGTGTCCCGCTCGGACTTCGAAGCCGAGGCCGACGGCGGCGCATTGTTCGTCGGCTCGCCGGAAACCGTTGCCGTCCGGGTCGCCGCAGCCGTTACGGCCCTCGGCATCCAGCGGTTCGACCTCAAGTACGCCAGCGGCCCGATGCCGCACGAGCACCTGCTGCGGACCATCGAGCTGTACGGCACCGAGGTCATCCCGCGGGTGCGGTCGATCCTGGCGGCCGACCGGGGCTGACGGCTTCGGCCCAAGGGTCGCTAGGGTGGCCGAATGGAACCCTCGCAGGCCTGGGTGGTCACCGTTTCCGACCGCAGCGCGGCCGGCACCCGTGCGGACCTTTCCGGGCCGATCCTGGCCGCAGGGCTGCGGGACGCCGGCTGGCAGGTCGGCACCGAGGTCGTGCCTGACGGCCGGGTCAGTGTCGAAACGACGCTGCGGCGGGCCCTTGCTGCCGGCGCCCGGCTGGTGGTCACCACCGGTGGAACGGGCGTCAGTCCAACCGACCAGACCCCTGAAGGCACTCTCGCTGTCATCGATCGCGAGCTGCCCGGCATCCCGGAGGCGCTGCGCACCCGCGGAGCGCTTGGCAACCCGATGGCAGCGCTCAGCCGCGGCATCGCCGGGGTCGTCGACCCCAGCAACGGCCGCCCGGGTGCACTGCTGGTCAACCTGCCCGGCAGCCCGAACGCCGTGCGCGAGGGCCTGGAAGTCCTGCTCCCGTTGGTCGGGCACATCCTGGACCAGTTGGCCGGCGGCGACCACTGATGGACGCGCGCATCCGGCTGGCGGAGGTCACCGCGACCCCGCTCGACGAGACCAGCCTGCTGCGGCTGGTCGCCCGCCCGGAAGCCGGCGCGGTCACGCTGTTCGTCGGCACCGTCCGCGATCATGACCAGCAGGCCAGTGGTGAGGTGGTCGGGCTCGACTACACGTCCCATCCCTCCGCGCCGGAACGGCTGGTGGAGATCGTCACCGCCGCCCTCGCCGCTGCCGACCCGGACGGCGAGACCGCGATCGCCGTCGCCCATCGCACCGGCCAGTTGGCGGTTGGCGACACCGCCTTCGTGGTCGCGGTGTCCGCTGCCCACCGGCGCCGGACGTTCGAGGTCTGTGAGCTCGTCGTGGAACAGGTGAAGCAGCAGCTACCGATCTGGAAGCAGCAGTTCGAAGCCGACGGCAGCTACCGCTGGTCAGGGCTGTAGCGCCACCAACCGTGGGTCGCTTCAGGTGTCCCGGCGCCAGTCGCCGGAACGGCCACCCGACTTCGCGAGCAGCCGGATCGACTCGATCTGGACGGCCTTGTCGATGCCTTTCACCATGTCGACCACCGCCAGCGCTGCCACTGCCACCGCGGTGAGCGCCTCCATCTCCACACCGGTCCGGTCGGCAGCGCTCACGCTCGCCTCGATGGTGACCCCGGCATCGACAACGGCAAGGTCGACGCTGACCCCGTGCAGCCCGATCACGTGGGCCAGCGGCAGCAGGTCCGGGGTCCGCTTGGCCGCTGCGATGCCGGCGATCCGGGCGACGGCCAGCACATCCCCCTTGGGAACCGAACCCGAGCGCAGCAGCGCGACCACCTGCTCGGGGCACCGCACCAGACCGGCGGCCGTGGCCGTGCGGACGGTGACCGGCTTGCCGGTGACGTCGACCATGCGGGCCCGGCCGGCGGAGTCGAGATGGGTGAACGGCTGCTCGGTCATGGCTGGCTCCTCGGGCTGATCGGCACTTCGGCCGCGGTTGCGGCCATCGTGTCCAGGTAGAGCAGGCGGCCGAACAGCGGATCCCCGGCCCCGGTGACCAGCTTGATCGCCTCAGTGGCCATCAGCGCGCCGACCTGGCCGCACATCGCCCCGAGGACGCCCACCTGGGCTGCGGTCACCCAGCTCTCCGGCGGCGGGGGTTCGGGGTGCAGGTCGCGCAGCGTGATCCCCGGCACCGGGCCGTCGGCGGTTCGGGGCGCGCTCCAGAACACCGAAACCTGTGCCCGGGTCACCAGCACAGCCCCCCAGACCACCGGGATGCCCAGTTCGGCACAGGTGTCGCTGATCAGGTACCGGGTCGGGTAGTTGTCGACAGCGTCGACCACCAGGTCATAGCCGCGCAGGAGCTCGCGGGCGTTGCCGGCCGCCAGGCGCTCCCGGTGGCCGATCACCGTGATCGCCGGGTCCAGCTCGGCCAGCCGGGCGGCGGCACTGGCCACCTTCGGCGTCCCGACCCCGCCGGTGGCGTGCAGCACCTGGCGTTGCAGGTTCACCACCTCGACCGAGTCGGCATCGACGATCCCGAGGGTGCCGATCCCGGCAGCCGCCAGGTACAACAGCGCCGGGCTGCCCAGTCCGCCGGCCCCGACCACGCAGATCCGGGCCGCCCGCAGTCGGCGCTGGGCGAGTTCACCCAGCTCCGGGATCGGCAGGTGCCGGGCGAAGCGTTCCCGGTCGGACGGCGACAACTCCGGCCCCGGTTCGACCAGCGGTGCCAGCCTCATCACTGCCCCTCTCCGGCCAACATCCTCGCCCATCGCTCGGCGTCGGCGGGAGTGTCCAGGTCGTCAACGCTCGCCGTGCCCGGATCGACGCCGAGCAGGTTGAGCGGGCCAAGGAGGCGATACATCGCGGTCAGCGGCGGGTCCCCACGCTCGGCGAGCCGGGCGGCGAGGGCAGCCGTGCGATAGCAGCCGAGCAGCCACTGCTGGCGCCCGTCCGCGTCCAGCAGGCAGGCCCCGTCGTGCTCGTTCCCCGGTGTGGCCGTGAGCAGTCTCGCCACCGCGGCCTCGGCGTCCGGCAGGTCACTGGCCAGCAGGAGCATCCATTCGGCCGGCTCGGCAAGGGCAGCAAGGCCGGCCGCCAACCCGGCGACCGGGCCGCCGAAGGCAGGGTCCTCCCGGGTGCGCAGCACTCCCGCCGGGACGGCGAGGTCGCCGACCACCACGATCCGACGGGCGCTCCTCGCCGCGGCAAGGGCGATGTCGAGGAGGCGTCGCCCGCCCACCTCGACCTCGGGCTTGCTGCCCTGCCCGAGCCGGGAACCGCGGCCGCCGGCGAGCACGATGGCGTCGTAATGACCGATCAACGCAGCATCCTGACGGTGACCGGATCGCCCGGAGCAACCTCGGTGACGTCCTCGGCAACGATGGCGATCGCGTCCGCCGCCGCCAGCGAGGTGACCAGGTGGGAGGCCGACCCGCCGGTGTGCGCCGGCTCGGCCAGCAGCCTGCCGTCCGGTCCGGAACTGAGTCGCACCGGTTGCAGCTGGCGCCGACCGGCCGGTGAGCGCCAGCCCGTCCCGGCGACCGCGGTGAGATCCGGACGCGGCCGGGTGCCGAGCACCCGGTCGAGCATCGGCCGCACCAGAACCTCGTAGCTCAGGACCGCCGACAGCGGGTTGCCCGGCAAGGCGACGACCGGTGTCCCGCCCGGCCAGAGGCCCCAGCCCTGCGGCTTGCCGGGTTGCAGCCGGAGGTGCCGGAAGGTGCCGCCGGCGTGGGAGCTGAGGACGTCGCGGACCACGTCGTAGACACCGACGCTGACCCCGCCGGTGAGCACGACCAGGTCGGCGGAGGCGGCGAAGTGGTCCAGCCACTCGACCATGAGGTCCGCCTGGTCGCGGAGCACCGGTCCGCGGACCGGCGTGGCCCCGTCCCGGAGCAGGGCTGCGGCCAGGGCCACCGAGTTGGATTCATAGATCTGACCGCGCCGAAGCTCGGCGCCGTCGGCCACCAGCTCGTCCCCGGTCGCTGCCACCAACACCACCGGACGCGGCCGCACCTCGACGTGGGTCTGCCCGGCTGCGGCCAGCGCCCCGAGCAGGGCCGGGGTCAGCCGGTCCCCGCGGGCGGCCACCCGGTCGCCGGCGGCTATGTCGTCCCCGGCGCCGCGGACGTGAGCCCAAGGCCCCGCGGGAGCGTGCCGGACCTGGACCTGTTCGGGCCCGGCATCGGTGTCCTCCACCGGCACGACGGTGTCGGCGAAGCTCGGCAGCGCAGCTCCAGTCATGATCCGGACACACTCCCCCAGACCGGCCGGCGGATCCTCGGCGCTGCCGGCCGGGACTTCACCCACCACCCGCAGCGTCACCGGCGTCGCGGCAACATCGGCGTGGCGGACCGCGTAGCCATCCATCGCCGAGTTCGCAAAGGCCGGGATGCTCACCCGACTGGACACCCCAGCGGCGAGTACCCGATCGAGAGCTTCGGGCAGCCGCACACGCTCGCTGCGTTCATCGGGTCGCACCAGTCGCAGCAGTTCGGCCACGTACTCCTCGAGGCTGAGCAGTTCCCTCGGGCCGGTGTTCACGAATGCTCGCCTTTCGGCGCGAGCCGGACCACGCACCGGGTCGGGCTCACCCAGGGCTCAAGGGCCGCAACCCGCCACGGATCGGTCTCGTGCAGCAGCCCGCGCAGGAGTCCGAGGTGCAGCCGGCAGACGGTGTCGGGGTCGGAGCCGGCCAGGTCCAGGTAGGGGCACGGCCGCAGCTCGATCGTCGGAGCCGGGCCGGGGACCAGCTCTGGCTGGTAGCCGAGGCGGTCCAGCCAGCCAACCAGCCGGGGCAGCGGGTCGGCCGTTTCGGCAGGCAGACCTTCGCGCAGTTCGACACCCCAAGCCTCCCCCGCCTCCTCAGCGCGCTTCCCGCGATCAGCGATCGGCCCGGCGAAGTGCTTCACCAGCGCTCCGGCGAGCTCCTGGTAGTGGTCAGGGCTCGGCGCGTACTCGGCCCGGTAGAGCACCCTCGGCCGGCCCGGCAGGTCGCGCTCCTCCGCCTCGCGGAGCACCAGTCCGGCCCGGGTGAGGGCATCCAGGTGGAACCTTGTGGTGCTCTCATGGAGGCCGACAGCTGTGGCGATCACGGACACCGGCTCGGCAACGCCACAGCTCCGCAGGTGCTCCAGGACTTCTGCCCTGGTCGGCCCCAGCCCGCGCGTGCGCGGAATCACGCCGTTGTTCATGCCACCCTCCTCGCTACCCCCAGCAGCGTATCCACTAGAAAATCGTAACTAAGCCGGGTTACGGTGTGGCCCGGAACACCCTTTTCGTCCCGGGAGACTACTTGACCACCGTTGTGACCCCGCTCAGAGTGCTAGCCGACGCCCACGGCCGGGTGGCCCGCGACTTGCGGATGTCGCTGACCGACCGCTGCAACCTGCGCTGCACCTACTGCATGCCGGCCGACGGCCTGGCGTGGCTGCCCACCCCGGACGTGCTCACCGACGCCGAGATCGTCCGGCTGATCGGGGTTGCGGTTGGCCTGCTGGGAGTCCGGAAGGTCCGGTTCACCGGTGGCGAGCCGTTGCTGCGGCGGGGCCTGGCCACAATCATCGCCGGCGCCCGGACATTGCGGACCGATGAAGGGCTGTCGCCGGAGCTGTCGCTGACCACGAACGGGATCGGCCTTGACCGGCGGATCAGCGAACTGGCGGCGGCCGGACTTGGCCGGGTGAACGTCTCCCTCGACTCCCTCGACCCGGTGCGCTACGCCACCCTCTCCCGTCGGGACCGGCTCGACGAGGTGCTCGACGGGCTGGCCGCCGCCGACGCCGCCGGGCTGCACCCGGTGAAGGTGAACACGGTGGTGATGCGCGGCGTGAACGAGACCGACGTGGTGCCGCTGGCCGAGTTCTGCCTGCACCGCGGCTACCGGCTGCGGTTCATCGAACAGATGCCGCTGGGCCCGCAGCACGGCTGGGACCGGGCCTCGATGGTGCCGGCCGCCGAAATCCTCGCCCTGCTGGGCAGCCACTTCGAACTCACCCCCGCACCCGGACGCGGCTCTGCCCCGGCAGAGGATTGGCTGGTCGCCGCCAGCGACTGCCACCCGCCCGGGAGCGTCGGCGTGATCGCGTCGGTGACCGGACCGTTCTGCGCTGCCTGCGACCGCACCCGGGTAACCGCCGACGGGCAACTGCGAACCTGCCTGTTCAGCCACACCGAGACCGACCTGCGCGGCCCGTTGCGGGCCGGCGCCGACGACCACGAATTGGCCGACCTGTGGGTGGGTGCGCATCGGGAGAAGTGGGCCGGTCACGGCATCGGCCGGGCCGGGTTCCGGCAGCCCGACCGAACCATGAGCGCGATCGGCGGCTGAGATGAGGATCACCTACTACGCCGGCGCAGCCGACGCCGCGGGCGCACCGGTAGCCGAAGTGTCCGAAGAGCGCGACCTGACCGCGGTGGAGCTCACCGCCCTGCTCGGACGCGACAACGCCCGCCTCGCCGAGGTGTTGCCTCGCTGCACCCTGCTCGTCGACGGCGCCCCGGTCCGCGATCCCGGCACCACGATTGCCGCCAACTCCCGCGTTGACGTGTTGCCGCCTTTCGCTGGTGGTTAGCGCTCCCCAGGGCGAATTCACGAGGTTTTCGTGACAATCACCTGACGCGGCGGTGGACCGTCGTTATCGTGAGGAAATGAGCACTCCGAGAGCCCATCTGGATGGCCCGGCAGCCGAAGCCCTGCTGAAGCTCGGGAAGTACTTCACCCGCTGGGACGAGACCGATGACGGCCGGGCGGTCTTCCGCGAGGGCGGGCGCTCCGGCGACGTGTTCTACCGCGACCGATGGAGCCATGACAAGGTGGTCCGCTCCACCCACGGGGTGAACTGCACCGGCTCGTGCTCCTGGAAGGTCTACGTCAAGGACGGGATCATCACCTGGGAATCGCAGCAGACCGACTACCCCACCACCGGGCCGGACAGCCCCGAGTACGAGCCGCGCGGCTGCCCCCGCGGCGCAGCGTTCTCCTGGTACACCTACTCGCCGACCCGGGTGCGCTACCCGTACGGACGCGGCGTCCTGGTGGAGGCCTACCGGGAAGCCAAAGCCCGGCTCGGTGACCCGGTCGCTGCCTTCGCCGAGATCGCCACCAATCCAGAGACCCGCCGGCGCTACCAGCAGGCCCGCGGCAAGGGCGGCCTGGTGCGGATCTCCTGGGCCGAAGCCATCGAGATCTCGGCCGCGTCCTACGTGCACACGATCAAGACCTACGGTCCGGACCGGTGCGTGTCGTTCTCGCCGATCCCGGCGATGTCGATGGTCTCCCACGCGATCGGCACCAGGTTCAACCACCTCATCGGTGGCGCCATGACTTCCTTCTACGACTGGTACGCGGACCTGCCGGTCGCCAGCCCGCAGGTGTTCGGCGACCAGACCGACGTGCCCGAGTCCGGCGACTGGTGGGATTCGACCTACCTGATGATGTGGGGCTCCAACGTCCCGGTCACCCGCACCCCGGACGCCCACTGGATGGCCGAGGTGCGCTATCGCGGCACCAAGGTGGTCACCGTCGCGCCGGACTACGCCGACAACGTCAAGTTCGCCGACGAGTGGCTGCCCGCCCAGGCCGGCACCGACGGTGCGCTGGCGATGGCGATGGGCCACGTGATCCTGAAGGAGAACTTCGTCGACCGCCAGGTGCCGTTCTTCACCGACTACGTGAAGCAGTTCACCGACCTCGGCATGCTGGTGCGCCTGGTGGAGCACCCGGACGGCCATGGCCTGACGGCGTCCAAGTTCCTCACCGCAGCCGACCTGGATCCCGCCACCCTGCGCCGCGCGCAGCGCACCCCCGACGACGGCAAGGTGCACCCAGCCTTCAAGACCGTGGTGTGGGACAGCGTCACCGGATCACCGGCGATCCCCAACGGCACCATGGGCGATCGCTACAACGAGCAGGGCCAGGGGCGCTGGAACCTCGACCTCGGCGACCTGGAGCCGGCGCTCAGCCTGGCCGAAGTGGTCGGCGCTCATCCGATGGAGATCGTGTTGCCGTGCTTCGAGGACCCGCGCGGCGAGGGCACGATCATCACCCGGGGCGTGCCGGCGGTCCGGGTGGGCGACCACCTCGTCACCACCGTCCTCGACCTGATGCTCGCCCAGTACGGCGTCGCGCGTGACGGCCTGCCCGGGGTGTGGCCGGCCGGCTACGACGACCCGGGCGTCCCCTACACCCCGGCCTGGCAGGCCGAAATCACCTCGGTACCGGCCGAGGCCTGCATCCGGATCGCCCGGGAGTTCGCCAGGAACTCCGAGGACTCCAAGGGCCGCTCGATGATCATCCTCGGCGCCGGGGTCTGCCACTGGTTCCACGCCGACGTCACCTACCGGGCGATCATGGCGCTGCTGATGCTCACCGGCTGCATCGGACGCAACGGCGGCGGCTGGGCGCACTACGTGGGCCAGGAGAAGTGCCGTCCGATCACCGGCTGGTTCAACCTGGCCAACGCGCTGGACTGGTCCCGTCCGCCCCGGACCATGATCGGCACCGGCTACTGGTACATGCACACCGACCAGTGGCGCACCGACGGCTCCTCGGCCGACCAGATCAAGTCGCCGCTGTCCACCCACAGCCTGGACGGCCTGCACACCGCCGACGCCCTGGCGTTGTCGAACCGGCTCGGCTGGATGCCGTTCTATCCCCAGTTCGACCGCAACCCGCTCGACCTGGCCGACCAGGCCCAGGCCGCGGTGGACGCCGGGCAGGCCGAGTCGGTCGGCGCCTGGATAGCGGCCCAACTGAAGTCCGGCGACCTGACCAGCGCGATCGAGGACGTCGACGCCCCGGAGAACTGGCCCCGCACCATGGTGGTGTGGCGTTCGAACCTGTTCGGCTCCTCGGCGAAGGGCAACGAGTACTTCCTCAAGCACCTGCTCGGCACCGGTTCCAACCTGATGCCAAATGACCACGCCGCCGAGGTGCGACCGAAGGTGGTCAAGTTCCGTGAGGAGGCCCCGGAGGGCAAGCTCGACCTGCTGATCAGTGCCGACTTCCGGATGACCTCCACCACCCTGCTGTCCGACATCGTGTTCCCTGCAGCCACCTGGTACGAGAAGCACGACCTGTCCAGCACCGACATGCACCCGTTCGTGCACGCGTTCACGCCGGCGATCGACCCGCCGTGGGAGGCGAAGACCGACTTCGACGTGTTCACGCTGCTGGCTCGGGCGATCTCGCACCTCGCCAAGACCCACCTCGGTACCCGACGGGACCTGGTGGCCGTCCCGCTGCAGCACGACACCCCGGGCCAGATCGCCCAGCCCGGCGGCAAGGTCCCCGACTGGAAGGGCACCGACCTGCCCGCCGTCCCCGGCAAGAACCTGCCGGCGCTGGTGGTCGTCGAGCGCGACTACACCGCGATCGCCGAGAAGCTGGCCACGGTCGGCCCACTGGCCGACCGGCTGGGCTTCACCACCAAGAACATCACCTACGACGTCACCGAACCGGTCGCCCGGCTGGGCCGGCTGCACGGAGTGATGTCGAGCGGCGCCGGGCAGGGGCGCCCGGCGATCGACACCGACCAGCGGTTCGCCGAAGCCATCCTCGCCTTCTCTGGCACCACCAACGGGGCGCTGGCCACCCAGGGTTTCAAGAACCTGGAGAAGAAGACCGGGCGCAAGCTCGCCGACCTCTCCGAGGGCCAGGAGGAACGCCAGATCACCTTCGCCCAGACCCAGGCCTCCCCGCAGCCGGTGATCACCTCGCCGGAATGGTCGGGTTCGGAGACCGGCGGACGTCGCTACGCCGCGTTCACCATCAACACCGAACGCCTGAAGCCCTGGCACACCCTGACCGGGCGGATGCACTTCTTCCTCGACCACGACTGGATGATCGATGCCGGGGAGCAGCTGCCGATCTTCCGGCCGCCGCTGGACATGACCCGGGCGTTCGGCGAGCCGGAGCTCGGCCCGACCGGTGAGAAGGCAATCACCCTGCGCTACCTGACCGTCCACAACAAGTGGTCGATCCATTCCGAGTACCAGGACAACCTGTTCATGCTCTCTCTCGGCCGCGGCGGCCCGCAGGCCTGGCTGAGCGTCGCGGACGCAGCCAGCATCGGGGTCGCCGACAACGACTGGATCGAGCTCACCAACGCCAACGGCGTGTTCGTGGCGAGGGCGGTCGTCACGCACAAGCTGCCCGACGGCATCTGCTACGTCCAGCACGCCCAGGAGCGCACGATCGACGTACCCAAGTCGGAAGCCACTGGACGCCGCGGCGGTATCCACAACTCGGTCACCCGGATCCTGGTCAAGCCCACCCACCTGATCGGCGGCTACGCCCACCAGTCCTATGCCTTCAACTACCTCGGCCCCACCGGGGTGCAGCGCGACATCGTCTCCACCGTTCGCCGTCGCTCGCAGGAGGTGACCTACTGATGGCAAGGCAACGACGGGTGATGGCCCAGGTGGGCATGGTGATGAACCTCGACAAGTGCATCGGCTGCCACACCTGTTCGGTCACCTGCAAGCAGGCCTGGACCAACCGGGCCGGCACCGAGTACGTGTGGTTCAACAACGTCGAGACCCGGCCCGGGCTCGGCTACCCGCGCCGCTACGAGGACCAGGAGAAGTGGCGCGGCGGCTGGGTGCGGACCAAGTCGGGCGGGCTGAAGCTGCGGTCCGGCGGACGGTTCGCCAAGCTGCTCAGCATCTTCGCCTCCCCCGTCCAGCCGGAACTGGGCGACTACTACGAGCCCTGGACCTACGACTACGCGAACCTGATCAGCGCCCCGCTCGGCGACGACTTCCCGGTGGCCCGACCCAAGTCGCTGATCACCGGTGAGGACACCCAGATCACCTGGTCGGCGAACTGGGACGACTCCCTCGGTGGCGTGCACGCCACCGGAGATACCGACCCGATCGTGGAGAAGCTGCGGTCCAAGGCCAATGAGCAGGTGAAGTTCGAGTACGAGAAGAGCTTCATGTTCTTCCTTCCCCGGATCTGCGAGCACTGCCTGAACCCGTCCTGCATGGCCTCCTGCCCGTCCGGTGCGATCTACAAGCGCTCCGAGGACGGCATCGTCCTGGTCGACCAGGACCGCTGCCGGGGCTGGCGCCAGTGCATCACCGGCTGCCCGTACAAGAAGATCTACTTCAACCACCGCTCCGGCAAGGCCGAGAAGTGCACCTTCTGCTACCCGCGGATCGAGGTCGGGCTGCCAACGGTCTGCTCGGAGACCTGCGTCGGCCGGCTGCGCTACCTCGGCATCGTGTTCTACGACCCGGACGCGGTCACCGCTGCAGCTGCGGTTGCTGATGATGCTGACCTCTACGAAGCCCAGCTCGGCCTGCTGCTCGACCCGAACGACCCGGAAGTGCTGGCCGACGCCCGGGCCGGCGGCATGCCTGAGGACTGGATCGCGGCCGCCCAGCGGTCCCCCGTCTACGCGCTGATCAAGCACTTCAGGGTGGCCCTGCCGCTGCACCCGGAATACCGCACGATGCCGATGGTCTGGTACATCCCGCCGCTGTCCCCGGTGGTCGACCTGTTGAAGGAGCAGGGCCACGACGCCGAGGCGCCGGGCAACCTGTTCGGGGCCATCGACGCGCTGCGGATCCCGGTCAGCTACCTGGCGGAGCTGTTCACCGCCGGCGACGCCGACATCGTCACCGGGGTGCTGCAGAAGCTGGCGGCCATGCGCTCCTACATGCGTGGGGTCACGCTCGGCACCGGAAGGGACGCCGAGCTGGCTGCCGCCGTCGGGATGACTCCCGAGGCGCTGGAACAGCTGTACCGGCTGCTGGCGATCGCAAAGTACGACGACCGCTACGTGATCCCGACCGCGCACCGCGAGGAGGCGCACAACCTGGAGGAACTGGCCTGCTCGCTGGACTTCGAGGGCGGCCCCGGCATGTACGAATCCGGCCCCTTCGGCGAAGCCTCCGGGCGTCCGGTTCCGGTCGCTATCGAGACCTACACCGCGCTCAAGCAGCGGCAACAGGCCGAGGAAGCGGCCTCGTCCGACCAGCTGCAGAACCGGGCCGGCATGCTCAACTGGGACGCCAACGAGGACGCCCGATGAGCGCCGTCGTGTTCCAGGCCGCAGCCCTCTGCCTTGCCTATCCGGAGCAGGAACTGCTCGACCGGCTGGACGTCATCGAGGCCGCGCTCGCCGGCACCCGGTCGGCCGGGCGGTTCGCCCCGGTACTCGACCACCTTCGCCCGAAACCGCTGGCCGGGCCGGTCGAGACCCCGCACCTCCAGGCGCTGCAGTCCATCCACGTCCAGGAGTTCGACCTGTCCCGGCGGCACGCGCTGCACCTGAGCTACTGGACCGACGGCGACACCCGGCGGCGCGGCGAGGTGCTGGCCGAGATCAAGGGCGTCTACCGGGACTCCGGGCTGGTGGGCGATCTCAGCGGCGAACTGCCCGACTACCTGCCGATCATGCTGGAGTTCGCTGTCGCCGACCCAGAGCGTGGCCGGGGCCTGCTGCAACGGTTCCGGGCAAGCCTGGAACTCCTGCGGATCGGCCTCGCCGAGGACCACCTGCCGCACGCGGGCGTGGTCGCAGCGATCTGCGACTGCCTGCCGGGTGAGTCGCCCAGGACCCGGGTCGAGGTGCAGGCCATGGTCGATGAGGTGGCGCCGCTGGAACTGGTCGGGCTGCACGAAGTGACGAGGCGCTGACATGGACCTTCTGCTCTGGGGCGTCCTGCCCTACCTGGTGGCCCTGGTCCTGGTCGCCGGCCTGATCTGGCGTTACCGCTACGACCAATTCGGCTGGACCACCCGCTCATCGCAGCTCTACGAGTCCCGCCTGCTGCGGATCGCTTCGCCGCTGTTCCACTTCGGCCTGGCGGTGGTGCTGGCCGGGCACCTGATGGGCCTGCTGATCCCCAAGGCCTGGACCGACCTGGTGGTCACGCCAGGAGACCTACCACGGGTCGCCCTGGTCGCCGGGACGCTGGCCGGAATCGCCACCCTTGTCGGGCATCGGCCTGCTGATCTACCGCCGGCGCACCATCGGTCCGGTGTTCCTGGCCACGACGCGCAACGACAAGCTGATGTACGTGGTGCTGGTGGCCGCGATCGTGCTCGGCCTGGTCGCCACCCTCACCGGCGGCAACACCCCGACCGGCGAGGAACACAACTACCGCGAGACGGTCTCGATCTGGTTCCGTTCGCTGCTGGTCTTCTCCAGCCGGACGTCGCCGGCGATGGCGGCCAGCACCTGGCAGTTCAAGGTGCACATCCTGGTCGGGCTCGGCGCTGTTCGCGCTGGTGCCGTTCAGCCGGCTGGTGCACGCCTTCACCGTCCCGCTGCACTACCTGTTCCGGCCCTACATCGTCTACCGCAGCCGCGACCAGCTCCCGCCGGCGCCCGCCCGCGGACGCGTCCGCGGCTGGGACCCGGTCGGCACCAAGGACAACGACAAGAGGAAGCAAGTGACCGACACCGCTGCCGTCCCGCTGCGCGGGGCCAGCTCAGCCAGGTGCTGCTGGCGACCCTCGCCTCCACCACCGGCTTCTGGGCCTGGATGTCGATCGCGCCGCTGCAGAAGACCTACGCCACCGCGCTGGGCCTGAACGAGGGCCAGATCTCGCTGATGCTCGCCACCCCGGTGCTGGTCGGCGCGCTCGGCCGGGTGCCTCGTCGGCGCCCTCACCGACCGGTTCGGGGGCCGCAAGATGTTCACGGCGATCCTGCTCGGCTCGTGCCAGCCGTCCTGCTGGTGGCCGTGGCCGGCAGCTCTGAAGCTGTACTGGCTGCTGATCGCCGCCGGCTTCTACCTCGGCGTGGCCGGCACGGTGTTCGCCATCGGCATCCCGTTCTCCAGCGCCTGGTACGAGCCCAGGCAACGCGGCTTCGCCAACGGCGTGTTCGGCATGGGCATGGTCGGGACGGCGGTGTCGGCGTTCCTTACCCCGCGACTGGCTGCGTCGATCGGCTACCTGAACACCCACTTCCTGATCGCCGGCGTGATGGTGGTCGATGGCTGCCGTCGTCTGGTTCTTCATGAAGGAGTCACCGGCCTGGCAGCCCAACCCGCAGCCGCTGCGTGCCGCGGATCGTCGGGGCGCTGAAGCTGCCGACTCACCTGGCAGATGTCGTTCCTGTACGCGTCGTCTTCGGCGGTT
Source organism: uncultured Actinomycetota bacterium (assembly GCA_963848845.1). GTDB lineage: Bacteria > Actinomycetota > Actinomycetes > Propionibacteriales > Propionibacteriaceae > Propionicimonas. Next base: position 116,022 of record CAWKFH010000009.1, on the reverse strand, counting down.
TCGTCGCCTTCTCCACCTACCTGCCGAAGTACCTGACCACCATCTATCCCGAGCAGGTCGACCAGATCGGCGCCGGCACCCGGATGGGCAGCTTCGTGATCGCCGCGGTGATCGCCCGTCCGATCGGTGGCGTGCTGGCCGACCGGCTCGGGCGCGAAACTGATCACCGCGATCTCGCTGGCAGCATCGCCGTCCTGGCGTGGGTGGTGAGCCTGCAGCCCCCCGAAGGCATCGTGACCGGCGCCTCCTTCCTCGCGATGGCTGCCGCGCTGGGCGTCGGCATGGGCGCGGTGTTCGGCTGGGTGCCGCGGCTGGCCCCACCGGACAAGGTTGGCTCGATCAGCGGCGTCGTGGCCGCGGCCGGCGGGCTTGGCGGCTACTTCCCGCCGCTGGTGATGGGCGCCACCTACGACCAGGCTCACCAACTCCTACGCCCTGGGCCTTTGGCTGCTGGTGGCTCACCGCTGTCGCTCGCGCTCGGCCTCGCCCTCGCGCTGCATGCGCAAGCGGGAGCCGGCCCTCGCTACCTGAGCCGGCGGATGCGGTTCTTCAGAGGTGGCCGGCGCCGTCCAGCTGGGCGACGATGTGGCCGAGCAGCGGGCCGACGACCTCGATCGCGTCCCGCACTCCGCCGCGGGAGCCGGGAGCGGTGAGCACGAAGACCGACGGCTGCCGCCGAGCACGACACCGGCCACCTCCCGGGAGACCAGCGCGGACGCCACGTGGCTGGCGCCGCGGCGACGGATCTCCTCGCCGATGCCGGGCACCTCGTAGGACAGCAGCGGGCGCTACCGCGTCGACGGTGACGTCGGTCGGGCCGATGCCGGTGCCGCCGCAGGTGAGCACCAGCCGCGACCCCGCCGTGCGAGCGGCCGCGGACACCGCCGACCTGATCTGGTCCCGATGTCGTCGGGCACCACCACCAGTTCGGTGCGGACGCCGTGCTGCGGCCGAGCAGGTCGACGGCCAGCAGTCCGGCGCGGTTCCCGTCCATGCCGGCGTGGATCTCGTCGGACACGGTGACCACGGTGGCCCGGATCGGCTGGTCAGCGTCCATACCGCAGGCTATCCCGAACAGCTCCCGCCGCCGGTGACCCGCGCTCGGGCTGGGGAGGGGAGCCTCAGCCGGTCACCTGCACGTAGCCGTGGGCGCCCCGTTCGGCATCCACCATCACGTGGCTGACCAGCGGGTAGCGCCCCGCTTCCGGGAACACCGTTTCGACGAAGCCGCCCTCGGCAGCCTGCAGCCCAAGCACCTGCGCGCCGCCCGCCGCACCGCCGAGGCCGTCCCGACCGCTACGCAGCAGGTAGCCACCCTCGCGGTAGACGGTGTCGAACTGGGCACCGACGATGTGGAAGCTGCTGGGCCGGTTCGGGCCCGCGTCAACCACCCAGAAGCGCACCCGCTCCCCGACCGGACCGACAGCGGCACGTGGTCGTAGCCGTTGGCCAGTCCGTTGAACACCACATAGTCGGGCTGCTCGGCGCTGACCGCCTCGGCGTCCACCTCCATCGCGGACGCCGCGTCCGTCGCGCGCGACTGCAGGTAGACCTCCGACTGCACCAGCACGAAGGAGCGGTCGACCTTCGCCAGTCCGGCGGGCTCGATGATCACGGCGCCGTTCATGCCTGCGGCGATGTGCGCGCTCATCGGCATCGTCGAGCAGTGGTAGAGCCATGCCCCGGCCCGGGTGGCGGTGAACCGGTAGGTGAGGCGCTCCCCCGGCTCGATGGTGCGCATCGGCCGGTCGGGCGCGAGCGAGCCGGCGTGGAAGTCGATCGAGTGACCCATGCGAGCCGTCGTTGACCAGGGTGATCACGAAGATGTCGCCCACCCGGCCGTGCAGGGTGGGTCCCGGCGTGGTGGCCGTTGTAGGTCCACCGGCGCTGCCACACCCCGGGCGCGACCTCCACTGTCACCTCGCCGACGGTGAGGGTGAGTCGGTGGACCCGCTCGGCGCCGAGCGGCGACAGCGCTGCCGGCACGGGCGCCGGCGGTCGATGCACTGGTGGGCGCGTCACCGGTAGCGGGATCGTGGTCGTGGCCGGCCGACGCGGGTGCGGCGGTCACGGGCGTCGCCTGCCTCCGGTTCCTTCGCGTCGTCGACGATCGACGTCGAAGACCATGCCCATCTGCCGGTGCCCGACCACCGAGCACCAACCCTGCGTGGACTGGCCGATCACGCCGGCGTCCAGTTCGACCGAGGCTCCCGGGCGCGATCCGCCCGCTGCTCGATCTGCCCGATCACCAGGTCGTGGGTGGTGGTGTCGACGTTGGTCAGCTCCACCACCAGCCGGTCGCCACGGCGCACGTGCACCTGCGCCGGGACGAAACGCATCGCCGCTGCCGCTCACCTCGACGCGGACCACCCGGCCGGAAGGGCTGGCGGCTGCGCGGGGTATCGCGGGCAGCGGACGCGGCGGGATCGATCGCCGACTCCGACCACCACGGCGGTGGCCACAGCGGTCACCCCGGCGATCACCTGCCCGGCGCTGAACGCCGACACGGCATCAGCGGGCGCCGGATCCGGCGGACTCGCGACGACTGGCCCGCCGGGCTCTCCGGCTGGCCCGCAGGCCACCCGCCATCAGCGGCAGGAACGAGGTCGCGGCCACCAGTGCCAGCATCGAGCCGGTCACCTTCACCCAGCTGGGGGTCGGGACCAGCCACAGCACCAGACCGCCGTTGATCGCCACCAGCCGGAAGCCGGCGGCCCGGTTGAACCAGGCCTGCGCGGCCCGGACCGCTGCCGGTCCGCCGCCCAGCACCGAGGGCAGCAGGTAGGACAGCGCACCGGTCAGCAACTGCACCGCGAAGCCGGCGCCGAGCGCGGTGGCGGGCCAGACGAACCCGGTCTTGACCGCTGCCCAGTCCGTGGCGCCGACGAGCACCCACCCAGCCCAGCCAAGACCGACGAACAGCCACACCAGGGACACCGCGACCGAGGCGGTCGCGAAGTCGCGCGGCGGCCGCATCCGCGCCGGAAGCAGGAGCCCTCGACCCCAGAGGGCGAACGCGGCCAGGTAGCCGACCAGTCCGAGCGCGGCGAACCAGGTGAGCCCGAGCAGCGCACCGGCGACGCAGGTCGCGATCGCGGCACCGAACAGCGGCAGCGCCCGGCGGGTCCAGAGCTCCGCGCGGGCGTCCATCCGGGTGCGCAGCATCGTCGGCCACAGGGTCAGCAGCGTGCCGGTGACGGTGAGGCCGACCCAGCCGAGCAGGTTGGCCAGGGCGTGGGCCACCAGCAGCCGGCCGTGCCACCGGTCGTCCCAGCCCCAGGCCAGGGTGACGCCGAGGCTGATCGCCGACCAGCAGCGCCGCGGCGGCAGCCAGGTAGTAGTGCACGCTCACCCGGAAGCGGGCCGGCAGGGCCCGGCGCAGCATGTGCCACAGCGTCAGCCCGTGCCAGGCGACGGCGTCGCCACCACCAGGCCCCCGGTCAGGGTGAGCGGCCACCAGGTCGTGGGCACACCGACCAGCACGGTTGCCGGCGCCGGCGGCCAGCAGCGCCGAGCCGCATCGACTGGCCGCGCAGGTCGCGCTCCGTGGTCGGGAACCGCAACAGCGTCTGGGCGAAGTGGAAGCTCCACACCATGATCGCGTGGGTGACGGCGCCGAGCAGCACCAGGTGCAGCAGCAGCCAGCGACGCGTCCGGCAACCAGCGGTGGGCGACGGCCACGCCGACCGCACGCGAGCAGCCAGCCGACCAGCGGCAGGTCACGGAGCGGCGAGGTGCCTCGGGCCAGCGGGCGGCTCACCGGTGCGCAGGATCGTGCTCGAGCTCGACGGTCCGTGGTCGTGGTCCGCCGTGACCGTGCGGGGTGGAGTCGTGGACCTCGGTCCACTGCTCACCGTCCAACGCGATCGCTGCGGCGGGGAACAGGCCGTTGTCCTCCTTGTCGATGTGGTCGCGCAGCGCGTCCTCGAACCTGGCCATCGCCGGCTCGTCGCCGGGGGTGACGCCGGCCAGGTAGCCCGTCCAGGGTCTGGTGCTCGCCGCACAGTCCGGCGATGTGCTCGGTGAACTCCTCGTCCCGTGCCGAGGACGCGGAAGAGCCCGACCCTCCTCCGCGGCCGTGTGCGGCCAGAGCAACGCGGCCACCGCGACTTCGCCGGACTCGACGGCTCCCGGATCACCAGTGCGGACGGCCGAGCGCAGCGCACCGGTCGCATTGATGATCTCGACGTGCTCGGCCATGAACCGGCCGATGACCTCGATGGACTCGCATCCGCAGTAGCTGCACACGTCGAGCTCCTTTATTACAACGTGATATGTAGAAAATACACTATGCTTGAGTTGTGAGCACACTCGCCTCCGCTCGGACCGCGGCCAGCCCGCACCGATCGGCCCGGAGCCGCCGCGCATGAGGGTCCTGCGGGCGCTGGTGGCCGGCGGACCGACCCACCACGATCGCGGGGCTGACCGCGCAGCTCGGCGGGCACCCGAACACCGTGCGCCACCAGCTCGAGCACCTGGTCGAGAACGGGTTCGCCGAACTGGCGACGTTGCCCGGCGCTGGCCGCGGTCGTCCGGCGAACGTGTTCACCCCAACGATCGCCGGCCGTCAGGTGGCGGTCGAGGACACAGATCGCGACGACCATCGTGACCTGCTGGCAGCTGTGGCCACCCAGCTGGCGCAGGCCTCCGACCCGCTTGCTGCCGCACTTGCCCTCGGCCGTGCCTGGGGAAGCCACGTGGTCGAAGGCGCATCCGGCGGGCTGGTCGGCCTACTGGCCCGGCAGGGCTTCACGCCGCGAGTCACCCCCGACGGCATCCTGCTGCAAACCTGCCCCTTGCTGGCCGTTGCCCGGCGAAGCCCCGAGATCGTCTGCACCATTCACCAGGGGCTGATCGACGCGACCAGCGAGTCACCGGCGACGCTGGTCCCGTTCGCCGTTCCGGGGGCCTGCCTGATCAAGGGTTGACCTCCCCCGACCTCCACGGCTCACGTTTGCACCGTAGTCGGTGCGAAACGTGCGCCGTTGTTCAAGCGACGTTGACCTGAACCACGTGATAGCCGGTGGCGCCGTCGGGCAGGACGCCCTGGACGTCGGCCACCTGTGGCAGCCCTGACGCGTCGTAGGCCCTGGCGGCGAGCTGATGCGTGCCGCTGGTCGCAGCCCACGGCAGGTACCACTGTCGCCAGTAGTCCAGCCCCACGTCGGGACCGAGCTTGGCTGCCAGCCACGGCCCGGAGTCGATCTGAACCTCAACCCGGCCGATGCCACGGTGGGTCGCCCACGCCACCCCGCCGATCACGGCCTGGCCGGCGCCGATCCGGCCCGTCGGGGTGTCGATCCGGCTGGCGGTCTTCACCGGTGCCTGTTCGGCCCAGCCGCGCGTGGTCCAGTACGCCTCGTCCGCGGCGAAGGTGGTCACCTTCAGCCGGCTGAGCCACTTGGTCGCCCCGACGTACCCGTACAGCCCTGGGGTCAGCAGCCGGGCCGGGAAGCCGTGCACCTGGGTCAGGGCTGGCCGTCCATGGCGATGGCGATCATCGCGTCCCGGCCGTCGAGCAGGACGGCGAGCGGGGTGCTGGCGGTGAACCCGTCCACCGAGGAGCTCAGCACCTGGTCGGCCGCCGGCGTCTGGACGGGCGCGACGCAGCAGGTCGGCCACCCGGACCCCGGTCCAGCGGGTACTGCCGCAGTAGGGGCCGCCGACCTCGTTCGAGACGCAGGTGAGCGTGACGTCGCGTTCGATCAGCGGCATCGCCAGCAGCTCGTCCCAGGTCAGCTCGAAGGGCGCCGCGACCATGCCGTCGATCTTGAGCGTCCAGTCGGCCGGGTACACCAGGGGCAGCACCAGCGCGGTGTCGATCCGATAGAAGTCATCGGTTGGGGTGCGCAGCGGGGAGATGCCCTGGACACTCGCCTCCAGGCCTGCCGGGAGCGCCGGAGCCGGGGTCGCCGGGGTGGGCAGCTGCACCTCGGTCTGGGCCTTCGCCTGTGGCCGGGCGCCCGGAGACCGCGACGGTGACCGTCGCGGCCACGGCACCGGCAGCACCGGTGAGCAGGACCCGCCGGTCGACCCCGGGACGGCCCTGGCCGGCAGGGGCGGGACCGGGTTCGGCCAACCAGCGAAGCTGCAGGCGCAGCAGCAGGACGGCCACGACGGTGCCGACCAGGCTCGGCAGCCAGTCCAGCTGCCCCGACGCCGGGCGGGTGACGGCGGCAACCAGCCCGATCAGGCCGACGCCGGCGAAGATCCCGATCCCCACCTCCGGCCGGCGGGCACCGAGGATGGCAGCGACGGCCGACAGCGCTGCGACCCCGACCGCAACTGTGACCAGCAGAACCACCTTGTCGGCAGTGCCGAAGGTGGCCACGGCCCATTCCTTCAGCGGGGTCGGCACCAGGTCGACGATCGCCGCGCCAACGGCGAAGATCGGGGCCGCGGCCGGGTTCACCACGGCTGCGACCAGCTGGCCGGCCGCGGCGCCGAGGGCCGCTGCCGCCAACTCCGGCGATGGCGGACCCGGTTCGACTCACCAACCAAGTATCACCAGCTGGCAATGGCATCCGGCCGAGGCCGGCAGGGCACTGTTGCTCATCGAGCCTCCGTCCGGCGCCGGGCTGATACGTTCGGAGCCGACCTCAGGAGGACGCAGTGACGCAACCACTTCGGATCGGGATCCTTGGCGCGGCCCGGATCGCCGGACGTGCTGTGATCGAACCGGCGAAGGCGCTCGGCCATGAACTGGTCGCGGTCGCCGCCCGGGACCTTGGCCGCGCGCAGGCCTACGCCGGCCAACACGGGATCGCCAGGGCGTACGGCAGCTACGCCGACCTGCTCGCCGACCCGGACGTCGAGGTGGTCTACAACCCGAGCCCGAACAGCGAGCACGTCAAGTGGACCCTCGCCGCCCTGCGGGCCGGCAAGCATGTGCTGTCGGAGAAGCCATTCGGCAGCAACGCGGCCGAGGCAAGGCTGGTCGCCGCCGAGCCCAACCCGCACCACCTCGTGATCTTCGAGGGCTTCCACCACCGCTACCACCCGGCGCACCAGCGGGTGCTTGCGCTGATCGGTTCGGGAGCCATCGGTGAAGTCACCCGGCTCGACGTCCACATGAAGTTCGACTGCGACGACCTGTCCGACATTCGCTGGTCGTGGCCGCTGTCCGGTGGCTCGCTGATGGACCTCGGGTGCTACCACCTGCACGTCGCCCGGAACGTTGCCGAGGCGCTGGGCGGCGACCTGCGTCCGCTCACCGTCCGGACCACCCGGCTCCAAGGCACCGATCCGCGGGTGGACGCGTCCGCCGTTGTCGAGGCCGTCCTGCCGAACGGAGCACCGGTGGTGCTGGAGTCGAGCCTTGAGGGACCCGCGGACTTCACCATGCTGGTCACCGGCACCAAGGGGACGATCCTGCAGGCCAACTTCATCAACATCACCGAGGACGACCGGGTGATCCTCACCGTGGACGGCATCGATTCGGTCGAGCACCACGGGAACACCTCCACCTACACCTACCAGCTGCAGGCGCTGGCGGCCGCGATCCGTGACGGGGCCGCGTTCCCAACCGGGTTGGACAACGCTATCGCCAACATGGAGCTCATCGACGAGTGCTACCGGCTCGCCGGATTGCCCCTGCGGGAGTCCACGCTCGCCTGAACCCCACCCACCAGGACCAGGGACCGCTCAGACGGACGTGCTCCGTCCGCGAGCCTTCCGTCCGGTTTCGACCAGGCGCCAGATCAGGGGCGTGAAGATCAGCTGCATGGACAGCTCCATCTTGCCGCCGGGCACCACGATGCTGTTGGCCCTGGACATGAACGAGCCGTCGATCATCGACAGCAGGTACGGGAAGTCGATGCCGCGGGGGTCGGCGAACCGGATGATGACCATGGATTCGTCGGCGGTGGGGATCCAGCGGGCGATGAATGGGTTGGAGGTGTCGACGATCGGGACGCGCTGGAAGTTGATGTGGGTGTTGCTGAACTGGGGGCAGATGTAGTGCACGTAGTCGGGCATCCGGCGCAGGATCGTGTCGGTGACCGCTTCGGTGGAGTAGCCGCGTTTGGTGTGGTCGCGGTGGAGTTTCTGGATCCATTCCAGATTGATGATGGGTACGACGCCGATCAGCAGGTCGACGTGTCGGGCGACGTCGACGGTGTCGGTCTGGACGGCGCCGTGCAGGCCTTCGTAGTAGAGCAGGTCGGTCCCCTCGGGCAGGTCCTGCCAGGGCGTGAAGGTGCCGGGTGCGTGGCCTAGTTCGGCTGCCTCGGCCGCGTCGTGGACGTAGTCGCGGATCCGCCCGGTGCCGGATTCGCCGTACTGCCGGAAGAGGGCCTCCAGCTCATCGAACAGGTTCGCGTCGGGGCCGAAGTGGCTGAACTCGACCTTGCCGGCGGCGGCGGCCTCGGCGTGGGCCTGCTTCATCCCTTCCCGGTCGTAGCGGTGGAAGGAGTCGCCGCGGACGACGGCGGAGGTGACCCCCTCCCGGACGAAGATGTGGGCGAAGGTGTCGGTGACGGTGGACGTCCCGGCGCCGGAGGAACCCGTGATGGCGACTACAGGGTGTGCTTTTGACATGTCGTTCTCCCGGATTCCTAGTTCTCTTCGATGAACAGGGTGCGATGACGGAACAGGGGGTAGGACGACTCCTGGTCGTAGCCGTGCTCGTGTTCGGAGTAGTAGTCCTCGATCCGGGTCACTTCGGCGGCGCTGCCGAGGATGAGCGGGACGCGGGAGGTGAGCGCGTTGGGGGTGACCTCGAGCACTCGCTGGGTGCCGGTGGTTGCGCCGCCACCGGCCTGCTCGGCCAGGAACGCGAGTGGCGCGGCGTTGTGCAGCAGCGGCACACCCCACCCGGGCCCCTTCTCGGTGTCGGGTACCAGGAAGAGTCCGCCGCTGTTCAGGACGCGGTACGCGCCGACCACAGCTGAGGCGTTCCAACGCATCCTGAAGTCGTGGCCACGCGGGCCGTCGACACCGAGCACGCACTCCTCGACGTAGCGCTTGACCGGGGCCGGCCAGCGGGGCGCGTCCGAGGCGTTGATGGCGAAGGTGTGGGCTTCAGCCGGAACGGTCATCTTGGGATGCGTGAGGACGAAGTTGCCGACGTCGCGGTCGAGGGTGAACCCGTCCACCCCCTGACCGGTGGTCACGACCAGCACGGTTCGCGGCCCGAAGAGGGCGATGCCGGCGCAAACCTGCCTTGACCCGGGCTGGAGGAAGTCGCCCTCGGAGACCGGACCCGAGCGACGGGTCCCGCTCCAGCACCGAGAAGGCTGACCCGACCGAGAGGTTGTCCACGAGGTTGCTCATCCCGTGCAGCGCCTCGAACAGCAGCAGGTAGCGTCCGGTCGGGGACACCGGGAGGATCGTCGGGTTGCCGGCGACCGAGATGGCGCCCAGTTGCTCGACGGATGCGGTCTGTTCGAGAACGATCCTTGTGGCGAGCTTCCGCAACCCGCGGTTCACCTCTGCGGCGGTCGGCGGAGTCGTCTCTGGGGTCGGGTCGAGGATCAACGGGCCCCGGCTCACCATGGCGGCGATGAGCTTCACCGAGACTGCGACCGCGCTCAGGATGTGGGCGAAGTCGTCGCGTCGTTCGCCGGCGTCGTTGACATCAAGCAGGTACTGGGTGAAGGTTCGGGCAGCCATGGCGTCCTCTCAGCCGCGCTGGCGCTCGCCGGAGCGAACGCGCACCGTTGGCATCATTCGGGAGCGCCCAGCCGCTGGCGCCAGTCGGGGAACAGGGCGTCGGCGTCGGCGGGGAAGGATTCGAAGGCGCGGGCGAACTCGTGGTGGTCCTTGGCCCATTCGACGGGGTCGGCCCCGGCTTCCCAGCACTGGTGCCCCTGGCGCAGTGACCTGCCGCCGGCGGCCGGTCCGTCGAGGTGGCCGTAGGCTCCGCCGCCGGCGGTGTTGATCACGTTGGCGTGGCCGAGGTTGGCGAAGAAGCCGGGCAGCCGGAGCGCGTTCATGCCGCCGGAGATGATCGGGGTGGTCGGACGCATCCCGTACCAGTCCTGGAAGTAGGCCGGACCCTGGTATTCGGCGCGCTCGCAGATGTAGGCGATCGCCCGGTCGTCGGCGGCGCCTTCCATCTTGCCGTAGCCCATGGTGCCGACATGCATGCCGGAGGCGCCCTGCAGCCGCGACATCTTGGCCAGCACGTAGGAGGTGTAGCCGCGCTTGGAGCTGGGCGAGGTGACCGCCCCGTGGCCGGCCCGGTGGTAGTGCAGGAATTGGCGCGGGAAGTACCGGCGGGCGGTCGTCACCATGCCCGGGCCACCCACGTAGCCGTCGACCAGGAAGGCGACCTTGTCGGCATCGGGGCCGAACGCGGAAAGGATGAACTCGCCGCGGGCGATCATCTCCGCGTGGTCGTCTGCGGTGATGTTGGCGGAGAACAGTTTCGCTTCACCGGTCTCGTCCATGGCCCGCTTCATCGCGTCGTAGACCAGCGGGATGGTCTGCTTCAACGGGGCGAAGACCTGGTTGCCCTGCGGCTCGTCGTTCTTGATGAAGTCCCCGCCAAGCCAGAACTCATAGGCCGCCTGCGCGAACGGCTCGGGACGCAGGCCCAGCTTCGGCTTGATGATCGTGCCGGCGATGTAGCCGCCGTCGACCACCGGCCGGCCAAGGATCCGCCACAACTCCGCGATCCCCACCGACGGCCCGTCGAACAACTCGATCGCCCGCCGCGGCAGGTAGAAGTCGTACATCTTGGCGTACTCGATGTCGCCCATGCCCTGGTTGTTGCCGATCGTCAGCGTCAGGAACGAGACCAGCATCATCCGGCCGTCGATGATGTTGCGATCGAACAGCTCCAGGGGGTAGGCGATGCGGACCTCCTCCGTCGCTTCATCCACCTGGTAGACGAGAGCGTCCACGCCCTTGGTGAAGTCGTCGGTGGTGGCCACCTCGACGTTGGTGCCCGTGGACGACTCGGCGGCGAAGTGGGCGGCAGCCTCGAGGAAGGAACCCGCCTTCGGCTTCAGCTTGTAGGCGCACAGGATGTGCCTGCCTTCGGCAATGAGGTCGTCCTCGTTGAGGTTGAGGTTCGCGTAACGGGTCGACTGGTCCATCGTCAATCTCCTTCCGGGCTGCTGGAGACATCGGCCACCGGCGTGCGGACGCGAGTCCGGATCGTGACCGTTGCGCCGTCGCCGAGTCGCTCGCCCGGCTGCAGCGACACCGCTGCCACCTCCGTTGGCTCCTGCAGGTAATGCCACAGGGTATCGGGGCCCGCGTTCGCGTCGGCGTCTTTTCGGAAGATCGCACGTCACCCGCAGCTACTTGTGCACCTTCACCGTTAGCACCTGCTTGGCCCCCTTGAGCTTGGAGCTGCCGGAGTACTTCAACATGAGCTGGTGCTTGCCGGTCCTGCTGATCGTCGGGAACCTGAACCTCACCACACCCGCCTGGCTGGCCTCGAGCGTCATCGTCTTCAGCTTCTTTCCGTCGAGGTAGAACTTCACGACGCCGCGTGGAGTGACCTCGCTCGCACTGGCCCCGAGAGTGGCCTTCACAACGACCCGGGTGTGCGACTTCCTGATCCTGCTGGTGGACGGCTTGAGCACCACCCGGGTCGCAGCCCGCACGATCTCACTGCTGAACTTCGCGGTCTTCACCACCCCGTTCGCCTGGTAGGCCACCTTCACAGCCACCGTGCCGACCTTGCTGGAGTCGAAGCCCGTGATAGCTACCTTGCTGGTTACTGGCTTGGAGTAGTAGCCGTTGTTGAACAGGGCGGTCACCACCATGCCCGTGGGGTCGAGCTTCTGACCGACCTGGTAGGTGAGCGCCTTCGGCGCGGTCAACCTGATCGAGGTCAGCTTCGGTGATGCCGGCGGTGAGGACAGCAGCCTGGAGTACCTGCTACCGAGCCCGAAGACGCTGGCGACGTTGCTGGCGATGATGGTGTGGGTCGCGGCCGGGACCGGGCCGCGGCTCGCGATCGAACTGTCCGAGTAGGCAACGTTGGCAACGGAGGTGATCGACCAGGGCTTGCCGGCCAGCTCCTGGATGCGCACCTTCGCTGCGTTGAACAAGATGGTGGCCCGCCGGATGTGGGAGGCGTCGGAGACGATCGTGTAGCTGGTGCAGTTCTTCAGCTTGCTGAGGATCGCCATCGAGTTGGTGGCGTTGCTGACGGTGCTGGAGGACGTCGCTTCGACCAGGATGCGGGCCGGGTTGATCCCCTTGGCAACCAGCCAGTCGCGCATCACCGCAGCCTCGGTGTGGCCATTGCGCGCGCCGCCGCCGGAGACGAGCACCTTCGACTTCGGGTACTTCACCAGCGCCGCGTGAGCGACCTTCAGGCGGCGCACCACCTTGGTGGTGGCCTTTCCCGACCTGCTCAGGGCCGACCCGAGAACGACGAACACGTGGCCCTCGTCCGGCAGGCCCTTGGGGGTCGTGGTGTAGACCTTCAAACCCCTGTTCGCTGTGTCCCAGGACGCAAGGAACTCGGTCCACAGTCCGCCCTGCCAGGCCGACATGGAGCTCAGCACAAGCGCTCGCCTCGAGGTGTTGTCAGTCTTCTGGAAGTAGATCGCCTGCACCCGAAGGTCGGTAGCCGGAGCGGTGGCCGCAATGGCGGCCGGCGAGGTCTGGAGCGCGCCACAAATCGACAGCAGCGTCACCAGAACCCCGGTCAGGACGGACCTGGTACTGCTGAACCGCTTCATGGGAACATCCCTCCGAAATACCTGCTTGATGATTTTCGGCGCGCCGGATCCCGGTGATGTTGAATCAGCTGTTTGTGGGGCTGACTAGGTCACCTTGCGGGAAAGCGCGCCGATGTCGGTCTTCGCAGTCTGGCACCGGAGGTATCCCGCAGCCCGTTTACTTGAGGGTTTGGGTGATCTGGTTGAGTGTTTGACCAGCGTGGCGGCGTTGGGGTTCCGGCGGTCAGGACGCCAGGGCGCTGGGTACCGCGACGCGGCCGAAGGCTCGACGGCCACTGAACCATCGGTCCAGTTCCTGCGCGGTCCCGGCCTCCGCGAACCCGCCGGTGACGTGGTCGGCCGCGGCCCTGGCCTCAGCGCAGGCGTCGCCGAGTGCGACCCCGCGTCCGGCCCAGGTGAGCATCTCGATGTCGTTGCGACCGTCGCCGATCGCCAGCACGTCCGCGGCCCGGTAGCCAAGGCCCGTCACGACGTCGGCCAGCGCCGTCGCCTTGTTCACCCCTTCGGGTGCGATGTCGAGCCAGGCGCTCCAGCCGACCGAGTAGCTCACGCCGTGCAGGCCGATCCGCTCAGCCAGCCGGATGAACTCCGTGTCGGACGCGTTCGGGTCGCGGACCACGATTCGGGTGACATCGCTTCCGGCCAGGTCGGCGACGCTCACCTCTTCGATCACGCCGGTCAGGTCGCCGTCCGGGAACTGCTTGGTCACCCGGTAGCCCTGACCGATCACCTCGGCGGCAATGGCGGCGGTGGGGTGCTCACGGAGCACCTTCTCGATCACCTCAGCCGGGTTGAAGGTGAGCACCTGTTCAAGTTGGAGGGGCGGGAACGAGACCGTCACCGCTCCGTTGGACGCAATCGCGGGCCCCGATGGGAGCCCGAGCTGCTCGAAGACCGGAAGCGTGGCATGCCAACTGCGTCCTGTCGTGAGGACGACCGGAACCCCGGCCGCCACTACCCGCCGGACTGACCGGCGCACTGTTTGGGGTAGCACTCCCTCGTGGTCGACGAGCGTCCCGTCGATATCGAGTGCAACCACCTGCGGCCTCCATACCGCCATGTTCTGTGTATTCATCTGTCATCGAGGTTAGCTCGCCCTCATGACAGCTGCGTGAACGCTGCCCGTCGGGCGCCCGAATTCTCCGGCCGGCGACGGCCGAGCGGGCGGCTCTGGTCAGCCCGTCTGCAGCTTCGGAGCCCGGGCCGCTGTCCGGTCCGATCGCTGCGGCCACCGCGGGCCCGCCGCCCCAACGGTTCGCCGATTGGCAAGCTCCGGGTGCAGAGTCGAGGCCGTCGTTGCGGACCAGGCCAGGCTGAGCAGGTAGCCGTCGGGACCGGCCACTTCGGCAACGACATAGCTCGCGGGCTGGCCGACGATGTAGGCACCGCCCTGCCGGAGCCGCACGGCTCCCGGATCGACCAGCAACCCCCGCCCGTCGGCCTTGAGCACCGCCTCGACCCGCGTCCATCGTCTCAGCGCCCGTTCACTGGACGCACCGAGCAGGCGGCGGAGTTCCTCCGCGCGCGCCGGGTCGGCGACGTCGAGTTCGAGATCGATCCCCAGCCCGGTAACGCGGCTGGCTGGTGCAACCGCGACCGCAACCAGGTCGGCAGCGTAGGCAACGCTGGCTCGGGCCGGAACCCCGTCGATCTCCACTCCGGCGTGCCGCTTCCCACAACGACGACAAGGGGTTGAGGCCACCGACCATTCGGTGGCTGTCGGGAACAGGTCTGCCACCAGGGCGTGGATCAGCAGGCGGCCCAACCGGAAGCGGTTCAAGTGGTCGGGAGCCAGCCCGGCGGCGCGCTCCAGATCCGGCTCGCTCAGCAGGGCGAACTGCGACTTCAGGCCGGCTTCCCGGTTGGCCGGGGTCCACGCCACCAGGGCGGGTCCAACGCGCGTGACTCCCACGACACCCCCGCGAGGCTAGAGCGGACGCTGGGGTTGGGGGTTGCGTCCAACGGCGCCGAGCCCGCAGCCGGCCGACACCGCCGGCGAAGCCTTGAACGGTTGGTCCGGTTGGGGTGCTGCGCGGCCCGGATCCAGCGTTGGGGTGCGGGGCATGGTTCTCCTTGACCTCGCCTCCGACGATGCCGAACCCAGGCGAACCGCAGCCGACCGCGACATGAACGCTCAGGAAGTGGGGAGCGAACAGCTGGCTCGAGCAGGCGCCATGAGGGGCACACCACCCGTCGTGACGAAATCTCCCGAAGTTCACCGTGCCCTGTCGAGGCGTTCATCTGCGCGCCACCGGTGGGCGAAAGGCTGGTGGGACATCGTCCCGAGTCGTGCTGGGCACCGTGGTCCCGCAGGCTCAAGCACTCCAGGCCAAAGAAGGCGAGGAACAGATGAGCACGATGACCATCCCCGAGACGAACGCCATCACGGCGCTCCCAGCCTGCCCCTGGTGGTGCACGACCAGTCCGGAGGCCCATCCCTGGGAACCGGACAGTGAGGGACGCTTCGCCCGCGTCCACCGCCGTCAGGTGGGCGGCTTCACGATGTCGGCAACCGAGTGGGCCGCCCCCGGCGATTCCAGGATGGTGATGCACCCGACTCTGGCGGACTGCGTCCTTCTCGACACCGCTGCCCGGGCCGCCGAGCTCTCCGAGGACCTGCACATGGTCGCGGCCATCCTGCGCCAGATCGAGTCGGGCCAGAGCCAATAGGCACGGAGCTGCTGCAGTGTTGATCCCGGACTAGTGAGGACCGTGTTTTCAGTGTTCAACGAATTGCCTTGTGAGATGCCGGTCGCCGCCCACGCGGGTGGCCTAGCTTCAAACCGTGAGCAACTCTGACGGCGTGAGCGGCTCGCCTGGGTCGGTTGCGGACCGGCAGCCTCGCTCGGTCGTCGACCGGCGGGGGGAGCTGACCTCCGCCCGGACGCTCATGGACATCTTCCGGGACACCGCCGCTCGGCACCCGGAGTCGGCGGCAATCGAGGACTCCGCAGGGACGATCGTCTACAGCGAGTTGCTGGCCGAGGTGGACGCGGCCGCTGCGGCGCTGCGGAGGTCAGGAGTGTGGCCGGGGGATCGGGTCGGAGTGCGGCTGCCGTCGGGCTCGCGGGGACTGTATGTGGCCATCCTCAGTACGCTCGCCGCCGGCGCGGCCTACGTTCCGGTCGACGCCGACGATCCGCAGGAACGGGCCGACCTGGTCTTCGCCGAGGCCGGGGTGGTTGGGATGGTGACGACCGACGGTTTCCGGCGGACAGCGCCGCACTTGCCAAGCTCGGAGGCGAGTACCGACGCCCCGGCGCTCACCGATGACGCCTGGATCATCTTCACCTCCGGCTCCACCGGACTGCCCAAGGGCGTGGCGGTGACGCACCGCTCAGCCGCGTCCTTCGTGGACGCCGAGGCGCACCTGTTCGTTCGGGACGCGCCACTCGGCCCTGGTGACCGGGTACTGGCCGGGTTGTCGGTGGCCTTCGACGCCTCCTGCGAGGAGATGTGGCTGGCCTGGCGGCACGGGGCCTGCCTGGTGCCCGCACCGCGTTCCGTCGTGCGGAGCGGTGAGGATCTCGGCGGCTGGCTGGTCCGGCACCGCATCACGATCGTCTCCACGGTTCCCACCCTCGCGGCGCTCTGGCCGGTCGAGGCACTTGAGCAGGTCCGGCTGCTGATCTTCGGCGGGGAAGCCTGCCCACCGGAGCTGGCCGCGCGGCTGGTCGCCGACGGCCGCGAAGTCTGGAACACCTACGGGCCCACCGAGGCCACCGTGGTTGCGACGGCCGCGCTACTCGACGGTCACTCCCCCATCAGCATCGGGCTGCCGCTGGCGGGCTGGTCGGTCGCCGTTGTCGACAGCGCCGGCGAAGCGGTCCCGCCCGGCGTGGTCGGCGAACTCGTCATCGGCGGGGTCGGGCTGGCCCGCTACCTCGACCCGGAAAGGGACGCAGCGGCGTTCGCCCCGCTGCCGTCGCTGGGCTGGGACCGGGCCTACCGGTCTGGCGACCTCGTCGCGCTGTCGGAAGCTGGCCTGATTTTCCACGGCCGGGCCGATGACCAGGTCAAGGTGGGCGGCCGCCGCATCGAGCTCGGCGAGGTCGAGTCCGCCCTGTCCGCACTGCCCGGGGTGGAGGCTGCGGCGGTGGCGGTCCGCCGCACCGAGGCCGGCGTCCCGATGCTGGTCGGCTACCTGGTCGCAGCTGCCAGCTTCGACCGCAAGGCGGCAAGGGCGCAACTGGCCGTCAAGCTGCCGGCGCCGATGATCCCGATGCTGGCACTGGTCGATGAACTGCCCACCCGTACCTCCGGCAAGGTGGACCGGGATGCCCTGCCCTGGCCGCTGCCCGAGGTCACGGAGGCGCTGACCCTGTTCCGTGGTGAGGAGGGCTGGCTCGCCCAACAGTGGTTCGCGGTCCTCGGCATCCCGGTGATCGACCGAAAGGCCGACTTCTTCGACATCGGCGGCGGCTCCCTTGCCGCGGCCCAACTGGTGTCCAGGATCCGTACCCGGGCCCCGGAGTTCAGCGTCGCCGACGTGTACGACCATCCACGGCTGGACGCCATGGCCACCGCCATCGCCGAGACCGCCGCCGACACGCAGTGGCGGGAGTCGTTCAGCCAGCCGCGCCCGACCCCGTTGGCAACCCGCTGGGCGCAGACGGTGCTCGCAGTGCCGCTGTTCATCTTCTCCGGGGTGCGTTGGCTGGTCTACCTGCTCACGGCCAGCTGGGTGCTGCGGCACTGGGCCACCGGCTTCCGGTTCCTGCCGGCGGTGAATGGCTGGCTTCTGCTGCTGGGGTTGGCGCTGTTCGTCTCGCCCTTCGGCAGGATGGCGATCGCCGCCGGCGCTGCCCGAATGCTGTTGGCCGGGCTCCGGCCTGGCGACTACCCCCGCGGCGGGCAGGTCCACATCCGGCTCTGGCTGGCTGAGCAGGTGTCGCACCAGGTGGACGCGGTGGGGCTGGCCGGTGCCCCGTGGGTGGTGCCCTACGCCAGGGCGCTGGGCGCACGGATCGGCCGTGACGTCGACCTGCACACCCTGCCGCCGGTCACGGGCCTGCTCCGGATCGGGGACGGGGCCGCCATCGAGCCCGAGGTGGACCTGGCCGGCTACTGGATCGATGGCGACACCGTCCGGATCGGCGGCATCCGCATCGGCGCGAACGCTACGGTCGGCGCCCGCAGCACCCTGGCTCCGGGGACGAGGATCGACGCTGGCGCTGAGGTGGCGCCGGCCTCGGCGGTCTTCGGCCGGGTCAAGTCCGGCCAGTTGTGGGCAGGGTCGCCGGCTGTGCGGGCAGCGGAGCCCAGTTCTGGTTGGCCCGAGCACCGGCCGCCGAACAGCCGTCGCTGGGTCGCCGCCTACGGCGCAGCTTCAATGACGTTCGGAATGCTGCCGATCGCGGCCATCTCGCTGGGAGCGCTGGTGGTTGCGCAGGGGATGCGAGGCGCTCCCGATGTCACCACCGCAGGCCTCCGGGCGCTCCCCTGGCTTGTGCCGGGGGTCCTGGTCGCAGGCGCGATTCTCGCCGGCGCGATCGTGGTCTCGGTTCGGCTGCTGGCCATCGGACTCGAGCCGGGCATCTATCCCGTCCGCAGCCGGATCGGCTGGCAGGCCTGGTGCACCGAACGGCTCCTCGACTCGGCCCGCACCCTGCTGTTTCCGATCTACGCCAGCCTGATCACCCCGGCGTGGCTGCGTCTGCTCGGCGCACAGGTCGGCAGCGACGTCGAGGCATCCACGGTGGTGTTACTGCCGTCGGTGACCACCATCGAGGACGGCGCCTTCCTTGCCGACGACACGATGGTCGCCTCCTACGACCTGCACAACGGCTGGCTTCGGATCGGCCGGGTGACGATCGGCAAACGGGCTTTCCTCGGCAACTCCGGACTCGCCGGCGGCGGGCACTCCGTGCCAAAGGACGGGCTGGTGGCTGTGCTGTCGGTGACACCCCTGAAGTCGAAGCCGGGCTCGTCCTGGCTGGGCTCGCCAGCGGTGCGGCTCCGCCGGATGACCGTCGCCGGCGACCTAGAGCGCACCTACCGGCCGACCCTCGGGCTGCGCTGGGCACGAGCAGCGTGGGAAGCCGGGCGGCTCTCTGCTGTGATCACCACCGGTGGTATCGGGCTTTGGGTGCTGCTCACCCTGGCCTGGCTCGACGAGCGGGTCGGCCCGTTCTGGACGGCGATGCTCTCCGGCATCGTCCTGCTGACCGCAGGCGTGGCCGCCGCCGCGATCTCGACCGCCGTCAAGTGGGTGGTGGTCGGCCCGATCCGCGCGGGCGAGCATCCGTTGTGGTCGAGCTTCGTTTGGCGCACCGAAGTGTCCGACACCTTCACCGAGATGGTCGCCGGGCCCTGGTTCGCGAACGCCAACGTCGGCACCCCGGCGCTGGCGCTGTGGTTGCGGAGCCTCGGTGCCAGCATCGGGCGCGGCGTCTGGTGCGACACCTACTGGCTGCCGGAACCCGACCTCGTCACCCTCGGCGACGGCGCAACTGTCAACCGGGGCTGCGTTGTGCAGACCCACCTCTTCCATGATCGAATCATGAGCATGGACGCGGTGATCATCGAACGCGGTGGCACGCTCGGGCCGCACAGCATCGTGCTGCCCGGGGCTACCATCGGCGCCCACGCAACGATCGGCCCTGCCTCCCTGGTGATGCGCGGCGAGACCGTGCCGGTCGGCAGCCGCTGGAGTGGCAACCCGATCGGTCCGTGGCGAGCGGTGAAGGTTCGGGCCTACCACTCGGATGCTTCGTGACGGTTGATCCCTACGCTCCGCAGAGCGGTGACGTCAGCTACCGGGTGCTCGACTACCGCTTGAACCTGCGCTATCGCGTGCCAACCAACCGCCTCGACGGCGAGGCCGTCATCATCGCGGTCGCCAACCAGCCCCTTGCCTCCTTCCGGCTGGACCTGGTCGGGCTGAAGGCGGACCGCGTCCGGGTGGACGGCGAGAAACGGTCCTCCTTCCGTCAAGGCAACCGGAAGGTCACCGTCTCGCCCGCGGCCACCATCGGCGAAGGGCAGGAGTTCAAGGTTCACATCCGGTACTCGGGAGCACCCGGTCCCCGAACGTCCCGCTGGGGCCAGGTCGGGTGGGAGCACCTTGAGGACGGCATCCTCGTCGCTTCCCAGCCGACGGGGGCGCCGACCTGGTTCCCGTGCAACGACCGGCCCTCGGACAAGGCCCGCTACCGCCTCGAACTCACCCTCGAGGAGGGCTACACCGTCGCTGCCACCGGGCGGCTGGAATCACAGGTCCAGTCTTCGGGACGGAGTACCTGGACCTTCGTCGACGACGTTCCCACCGCCACCTACCTTGTCGCCCTGTCGATCGGACGCTACCGGTCCGAGGCGTTGCAGCTACGGACGGTGCCCGGCGCCGTCTACTACCCGGCAGAGTCGCGCAGCCGCGTCCTGGCCGACCTGGCCGGGCTCCCGGACATGCTGGCCCTGTTCGAACGCTGCTTCGGTGCCTACCCGATGAGTCGTTACGACGTGGTGGTCACCCCCGATGAGCTGGAGATGCCACTCGAGTCCCAGGGCATGGCCGTGTTCGGTGCGAACCACCTCGACGGCCAGGGTTCCTCGGAACGCCTGGTCGCCCACGAGCTCGCCCACCAGTGGTTCGGCAACAGCGTCGGCATCTCCCGGTGGCAGGACATCTGGCTCAACGAAGGCTTCTGCTGCTACGCCGAATGGCTGTGGTCCGAGGCCTCCGGCGGGCTCTCGGCCCACCAGCAGGCCAAGCACCACCACGCGCTCCTTGCCGACCTGCCGCAGGACCTGTTGACCGCAGACCCCGGGCCCGACGCAATGTTCGACGACCGGGTCTACAAGCGCGGCGCCCTCACCCTGCATGCCCTGAGGCGGGTCGTTGGCGACGAAGCATTCTTCGACATCCTGCGCGGCTGGTGCAAGGAACGGAGCCACTCGACCGGAACAACCGCGGACTTCATCGCCGCGGCCGAGGAGCTGTCCGGCCGTGAGCTGGCGCCCCTGTTCAACCAGTGGCTGGACCAGACCCGGCTGCCGAAGCTCCCGAACCGCTCCAGGCGAGACTGATCAGGTAGCCGGCCGGCCCGGCCACTTCGGCCACCTCGTACCTTGCCGTCCCACCCTCGATGCGGCCGCCGCCCCGCCGCAGCCGGACGTCGGCCGGATCGACCAGCAGCCCCCGGCCGTCGGCCTTGAGTACGGCCTCAACCCGGGTCCAGCGCCGCAACACCGGCTCCGTCGACCGGCCCAGCAGCCGCTCGAGGTCCCGCTGCCTCGTGGTCCCCGCGCGATCCAGTTCGACGTCGATCCCCAACCTGCTGACCCGGACGGTCGGCGCAACCGCAGCGACCACAAGGCCGCCCGAATAGGAGACGCCGGCGGCCACCGGCACCCCGTCGACCTCCACCGGTCCGTGGCGCGCTCCGCAGCGTCGGCACGGCCCGGTACCCACCGACCAGGCGCTCACGTCCGGAAACAGGCCTGCGACCAGGCCGGCGATGATGGCCCGCCCAAGGACGAACTCCGCCAGCCGATCCGCTCCGAACCCGGCAGCCCGCACCCGGTCCGGTTCGCTGAGCGTGTCGAGGTCGGGGCGCGCGAGCCCCGGGGAGGCATGGGCCCAGGCGACGACCACCGGCCCGACCGTCACCCGATTCCGCCGCCCGCCGGCTGGAGCCGGCGTCTCCGGCTGCTGCTGCGGGACGTCATTCGACACACCGACATCATCACAGCGACCGCAACGGATTCCGGCTGCACGGGTTCACGCCTCGGACGGGGTGCCGGCGCTTGGTGGGTGCGGGCAGTCTGGGGCTGTGGCCAACCATTCCAAACCGGCGAAGAAGACCACGTCGGCCGGTGCAGTGGTGGTCCGCGAGGGTCCAGCCGGGCCGGAGGTGCTGTTGGTCCAGCGCTCCGCCGCTGGCGGCTGGGAGCTGCCCCACGGGAAGCTCGATCCCGACGAGTACGTGGCTGTCTGCGCGGTGCGGCAGACCAGGGAGCAGACCGGAGTCGGCATCCGCCTCGGGCTCCCGCTGGGCCAGGTCACCCGGCCGGAGGACCACGGCACCGTCACCGCGAGCTACTGGCGCGCCCGGGCGGTTTCGGCGGCAACCCACCAGCCGAAGCCCGGGATCGACCAGGTTGCCTGGTTGCCGGCTGCCGAGGCTTTGCAGCTGGTCGCCGCCGCTGAGGAACGCCGCCTGATCCAGCTCGGAGTTGACTCTCCGGATTCGATTCCAGTCCTGATCCTCAGGCACGCCAAGGCGATGATGCGCTCCGACTGGAGCGGACGCGATCAGGCCCGCCCACTCACCTCCCGCGGGCGCCGCCAGAGCCAACGGCTCGTCGGGTTGCTGGAGGCGTACGGGATCGCCCGGCTGGTCTCGTCCACCTCGAACCGGTGCATGAAGACCCTGCAGCCCTTCGCCAAGGCCAATCGGCTCGAGGTCCTCGGCTGGACCACCCTGAGCGAGGAACAGGGAGAGAAGAACCCGAAGGCTGTGGACAAGCTCATCCGGCGCCTGATCGCCGAAACCCTGACCTCAGGGGAGCCGATGGCGATCTGCGGGCATCGCCCGGTACTGCCAACGATGCTGGCGCCCTTCGACATCTCCAGCCGGGCGTTGCGGCCGGCGGCGACCCTGGTCGCCCACTTGAGCCCGACGGGCGAGACCGTGGCTGTCGAATACCACCCGCCCCGGGCCTGAGCAGTCGGTTCGAGCTGCCCCGCGCGACGGTTGACGGGCGGCGGCGAAGAGAGAATCGTCGAAGCATGAGCGAGAACGAGCCGGGTCAGGGCACCTCGTGGCCGAGGATCCTGGTCGGGGTGGATGGTTCGAAGGACGGCCTGCGGGCCGTCAGGTACGGGGCGCGGCGGGCGCGGGCCAGTCACTCCGACCTGTGGATCGTGCACGTCGTGGACGATAAGGCCCTGGTGAGCGGGCTCTGGGATCTGCTGTCCACGATCGAGTCGCTCCGTGAGGTCGGCCAGGCGAAGGTCGATGAGGCCCTGGAGGTCGTTGCAGATGTCGGGTTCCCCGCGGATCGCGTGGCCTCGGAGGTGCTGCTCGGCAGGCCGGCGGACGTCCTGGCGGAACTGAGCGCCCAGGCCCAGCTGCTGGTGGTGGGACGCCGGTCGGTCAGCGGACTGGAGCGGATGTTCGTCGGCTCAACGAGCGTCTCGGTCGTTGCGCGGGCCGAGTGCCCGGTGATCGTGGTCTCGGCTGCGTCCACCCCGCAGACGACCGGCGGGTTGCTGGTGGTGGCGGTTGCGGTGAACACCTGGCCGATGCATGCCTCCGAACTGGAGTGGGGGGTGCGCGAGGCCACCGTGCGAAAGGCGCGCCTGAGGGTTGTGCACGTGGTGCCAGAGACCCTCGGGGTGGAAGGAGCCGGGTTCGTGGCCGCGGCGACCGTGGACCTCGAGCGCCAGCTGACCTCCCTCCGGGCAGAGCATCCGGAGACGACCATCAACGTGGAGGTGCTACTCGGGGACCCGCTCGACGAGCTGGTCGCGGTCAGCAAGGTCGTTGACCTGCTGATCCTCGGCCTGCACCCGGACAGCCCGGCCCTTGGCGGGTTGATCCGCGGGTTGATGGCGCACTCCCACTGCCCGGTCGGGCTGAGCCGGTAGCCGCCGGCCGGGTTCGGCACCGGGCCTGTCCGGGCGCAGCTAGGGTGGCACTGGCCGGCGTTTCGCCGGTTCTGCGCGCAGCAGGAAGGTCGGAATGGACAGTTCGACGGATCTGGACGACATCAAGCCCGAGGCTGACGACAACCTGCGGGAGTTCATCGACCGCCTGATCGCCCAGGGCTACCGGGTTGCCGACGGGAAGGGCCCCGATCCGCAGTTGATCGATCCCGGCGGCCGGGCGGTCGAGACCTGGCGCGAGGACTATCCCTATTCCGAACTGCTCAGCCGGGAGGAGTACGAGCAGGACAAGTACCTGCTCCAGATCGAGCTGCTGAAACTCCAGTACTGGGGCCAGGACCTCGGCATGCGCCACATCATCGTCTTCGAGGGACGCGACGCCGCCGGCAAGGGTGGCACCATCAAACGGTTCACCGAGCACCTCAATCCGCGGGCTGCGCGGGTGGTGGCGTTGACCACACCCACCACCCGTGAGGTCGGGCAGTGGTACTTCCAGCGCTATGTGCAGCACTTCCCCACCGAGGGCGAGATCGTCCTGTTCGACCGCTCCTGGTACAACCGCGCCGGCGTCGAACGGGTGATGAACTTCTGCACCAAGGATCAGTACGACACCTTCATCAAGCAGACGCCGGAGTTCGAGCGGCTGATCGTGGACGGCGGCATCCACCTGACCAAGTTCTGGTGCTCGGTGACCCAGCGCGAGCAGCGGACGCGGTTCGCGATCCGCCAGATCGACCCGGTGCGGCGCTGGAAGCTGTCACCGATCGATCTGGAGTCGCTGGGTCGCTGGAATGACTACACCGCAGCCAAGGAGGCGATGATCGCCGCGACCGACACCGACCACGCGCCCTGGATCACGGTGCGCAGCAACGACAAGAAGCGTGCCCGGCTGAACTCGATGCGCTACTTCCTCAGCCAGTTCGAATACGAGGACAAGGACCATTCGGTCGTGGGTGAGCCGGATCCGCTGATCGTGAAACGGGCCCGGGACACGATCGGCGACTGACGCCCTGGGGACGTCGTTCAGCCGGCTTCGACCCGCGGGGTGGCGGACGAGCCTGGACTGGCCCAGCCACTCAGGTACCTGACGACGGACCAGGCTGTCGGCGAGACCACCACGTTGCCGCTGCGCAGCACCTCCGGCCAGGAGACGTCGCCGCGCCACAGTCGGGTCAGAGTGCGCAGGCTGCCGGTGACCACGGCGTTCACCTCGTAGCCCGGGTCGTAGTCACACAGGTCGACGTCGCCGTCGGCCACCACCAGCCACCAGTGCGACCCCGAGCGGACCACCTCCTGCAGTTCGAAGGCGACCACCGTCCGGGCGCGTGGCCACTGGTCGATCGGCACCGTCCGCCGGATGTCCCACATCAGCAGGTGCGGATCGAGATCGACCTCGCCAAGGTCGCCGATCCAGCGCAGCCCCCATTCGCCCGAGGGCGTCGACCACCGTGGAGAGCTCCTGTCCCGCCTGGGTGAGGTGGTAGGAGGTGTGCCCACCGTGCACCTCTGCGCTGCAGCAGCCCTGAGCGTTCAAGGGTGCGCAACCGCTTGGACAACAGCGCAGGAGACATCTTCGGCACCCCCCTGCGGAGCTCGTTGAACCGGGTGCTGCCCAGCAACATCTCCCGCACCACCAGGAGCGTCCAGCGCTCGTCGAGCACCTCCATCGCCTTCGCCATGGGGCAGAACTGTCCGTAGGTCGTCATCGCCGTCCTCCCTTCGCGACTACCAGTACACGCCGGATGGCCGCCGGTGACCAGTACAGAATTTGAACCCCCACCGGTACAGAACCGGCACTGGAGGCGCTCGGCGGACTCGGTGAATCTGGATGCACCAACAACATCCACCGAAGGGAACCAGACATGACCAGCCACCATCACCCGCACCGACGAGGCCGACCTGCAGCTGAAGCTGCGGCACCGCAGCGATGTGGGCCTCCGGCGACTACGGCGCAGTCGCCAGGGAGGTGATCCCCAGCCTCGGGCAGCTCCTCGTGGAGGCCTGCCGGGATCGCGGCCGGGGCACCGGGTGCTCGACGTCGGAGCCGGCACCGGGAACGCCGCGATTCCGGCGGCCACGGGCAGGGGCCCGGGTCGTCGCCAACGACCTGACCCCCGAACTGCTGGTCGAGGGCAGGCGGGACGCCAACGGCGCAGCGGCCTGCGGATCGACTGGGAGCCCGGGGACGCCGAGGCGCTGCCGTACCCGGACGCGAGCTTCGACGTCGTGATGTCCTGCGTCGGGGTGATGTTCGCCCCGCACCACCAGGCGGACGGCCGACGAGCTCGTCCGGGTCTGCCGGCCCGGCGGCACGATCGGACTGATCAACTGGACCCCGGACGGCTTCATCGGCCAGCTGTTCGCTGCGATGCGTCCGTTCGTGCCTGCGCCGCCGCCGGGCGTCGCAGCCGCCGCCGCTGTGGGGCGACCGCGGCCCACCTCGAGGAGCTGTTCGGCGATCGGGTGGACGACCCCGTCCTACCAGGTGCAGGCAGCCTGCCGGTGACCCGCTTCGCCACTCCCGGAGGAGTTCCGGGACTTCTTCCGCGACAAGTACGGCCCGACCATCGCGGCCTACCGGAATGTGGCGACGACGCCGAGCGCCGGGCAGCGCTCGACCGGCCCTGACCGACCTGGCCGCGGCGGCCCTGCAGGACGGCGAGATGCGCTGGGAGTTCCTGCTCTACACCGCTCGCCGGGCTGCCGGCACTCCCAACCTGACCACCTGTGAAAGGACCATGCCGATGACCACGACCCAAGCCTCACCTTGACCGGCTTCCCGCAGGCACCCACAGCACTCGAAGGCCTCGGGCCGATCGGACGCGCGGCGCTGCAGGCCGGCGTCGGGCTGATCCGGCTGGCCGATCGCGCCAGGGAACGGCGGGAGCGTCGCCTCCAGGCCCGAGCGTTGGCCGGGGATCCGCGCCACGACCTCAGCCGGTTCCTCAGCCAGCAGGAACGGGATCGGGCCATCCGGGAAGGGACCTCCCTCTACCGCGGTCTGCGGTGAGACGCCGCGGCGTCAAGAAACGACGAGCGCCCGGCTTCTGAGCCGGGCGCTCGTCGGTCAGGTCAGGCGGAGAGCCGGGACGGGGTACGTCCGGACTGACGCCGGCGACCCCCGCTACCCTGCCGGGACAGCTGCGACCACGGCATCGCCGCGGCCCGTCGACGAGCCGGCGCTGCGGGGGCGGTTCCCACCGGACCGGGGGGCGACGGACTGCCTTGCCGGTTGACGCTGCCGGTTCGGAGTTCGAGCGCCTCGGCTGCTGGATCTGCTCGTCGCCCTTGCGGGCGGCGGCGGTGGGCGCCAGGCCGGGCGCCACCGGTGCGGCCTGGCTACCGACCAGCGCCAGCACCGTTGCATCGCCGGAGTGGACCGATGCCGGCTGCGCGGTGATCTTGGCCGCGCGGGCCATCGCCTGGAAGTCCCTGCGCTGTTCGGGCAGGACGAGGGTGATCACGTCGCCCTCGTTGCCGGCGCGGGCGGTGCGCCCGGAACGGTGCAGGTAGGCCTTGTGCTCTGCCGGCGGGTCGACGTGGACGACGAGGTCGATGTCGTCGACGTGGATGCCGCGGGCCGCGATGTCGGTGGCGACCATCACCCGAACCTTGCCGTCGGCGAACGCCGTCAGGCCGCGCTCGCGGGCGTTCTGGGAGAGGTTGCCGTGCAGTTCGACGGCCGGGATGCCGTCGGCGGTGAGCTCGCGGGCCAGCTTGCGGGCCTGGTGCTTGGTGCGGGTGAACAGCAGGCGACGGCTGGAGCCACCGGCCAGTTCGTGGATGATCTGGCGCTTCTGCGAGGCGTCGCGCACCAGGAACACGTGGTGGCGTCATCTCGCCCGACCGGCGAGTCCTCGCTGTCGACGCTGTGCACCAGCGGACGGCTGAGGAACCGCTTGACGAGCTTGTCGACGCCGCTGTCCAGGGTGGCCGAGAACAGCATCCGCTGCCCGCCGCCGGGCGTGGCGGCGAGGATGCGGGTGACGCCGGGCAGGAAGCCGAGGTCGGCCATGTGGTCGGCCTCGTCGAGGATGGTGATCGCGACCGCGTCCAGGCGGACCTGGCCCTGGGCCATCAGGTCCTCGAGGCGACCGGGGGTCGCCACCACGATGTCGACACCGCGGCGCAGCCCCTGCACCTGACGGTGCTGGCTGACCCCGCCGAAGATGGTCATCACGGTGAGCCCGGCAGCTGTGGCCAGCGGCTCGATGGATTCGATGGATCTGGTTGGCCAGTTCCCGGGTCGGGGCGAGGATCAGGCCGCGCGGGCGTCCGGGCTGGGTGCGCTGGGCGATTCCGCTGGCGGACGGGACGAGATGGGCGAGCCGGGCCACCACCGGGAGCGCGAAGGCGAGGGTCTTGCCGGAGCCGGTGCGGCCACGGCCGAGGACGTCGCGGCCCGCCAGCGTGTCGGGCAGGGTCGCGGTCTGGATGGGGAACGGGGAGTTGATCCCGCGCTTGGTGAGCATGGCCACCAGGGCGGCCGGGACACCCAGCGACGCAAAGGTCGCCGGGTCGAGCTTGGGTTGTGACAAGAGAAAGACTGCTTTCGAAGAAGGTTCACCACGGTCCAGCTCCGTGTGCGTCCTCGGGGGCTGAGCCGCCCGCGCGCTGCGGAATGTGGTGCGATGCTGGGCTGCGACTGCCGCGCCCTGGCCCCAAGTATCGCACAGTGGCCCGAACCGCCCCGAACCGGCGGGTCGGCAGCGCGGTCGCGCAGTTGGGAGTTCGCCACCCCGACCCGCCGGATGGCCGCACCGGAGTCGCAGCATTGGCGCCGCACCCGCGGGTCTGTGGGCACTTTCGCCCGGGCTCGTCCGGCCGTCGCGGACCCGGCCACCCGTGGGGGATGATGGCGCCATCACTTACGGCTAGGAGTGAGCGACATGAGCACTGTTGTCCTGACCCTTCCGGTGTCGCAGGTGGCTGTCAGCCAGGGCCGCGCGGTTACGACAGCCACGGTGAGCAACACCGGCGAGGTCGCGCAGAGCATCGTCCTCGGCGTGTTCGCGCCACAGTCAGCTCCACCGTTGACGGCGCCCGCACCCGCCGTTGGGTGGACCACCGTCGAGCGGCCGAAGCGGTCCATTGCGCCCGGAGCCACCGAGCAGTTCAGCGTCACCTTTGCCCCGCCCGAGGGTACTTCGGCCGGCAGCTACCCCGTGCGGCTCATCGCCTACTCGGCTGAGGGGGCGCCCGAGGAGAGCTCGGACCAGGCCCGCCAGCTCGACTTCGTCGTAGCCGGATCCACCGTCGTGCCTCCGCCGCCGCATCGGTGGTGGATCTACGTTGTGGCTGCTGCCCTGGTCATCATCGTCGGAGCTGTGGCTTTCGTCCTGCTCACCCGGGACGGACCGACTCCCACTCCGTCGACCAGCACCAGCACCAGCACCAGCACCAGCCCTGCCACCAGCGCAGCCCCCATCGTTGTGGAGGACATCAGCTGGACCCTCACGGGGTTCCGGGATGGTGCCACCATCACTCCCTGGACACCCACGCCGAAGACGATCACTCTGCGGGCGGAGGGCCAAGTGGTGTCGGGCTCCACCGGCTGCAACCAGTACAAAGGCCAGTGGGGCCGAAACGGCAACGAGGTTGGAGTGAAGGGAATCAGCACGACACTGATCCTGTGCGGTCAGCCCGCGCGGGATCAGGAGCAACGCTTCCTCGCCTACCTGAGGGACGTCCAGACTGTCAACGGCGGCGGCTCGACGATTGAGCTGGCCACCGCCGATGGCAGGGCTCTGGTGTTTCAGCAGTAGCCGCCCTCACTTCGCGAGAGCATGCTCTGAGCTGGTTGCTGACCTCACCGGGCAGCCGCGATCGTCCGCATTAGTCGGGCGAACTCGGTCGGCTGCTCGAACAGTGGTCGGTGCCCTGAGGTCTCGAACTCCACCCAACGCTTCTCCGGCGCCTTGAGCCGCTGGAACCAGTCCTAGGCCAGGTCCTTCCGGCCGCGGGGCTCGAAGCGTCCCTCGACCAGGTAGACCGGCACCTGGAGTTCAGCGGCGCTCTGGCGAAGATCCAGGTCCTGGAGCTGCGGGTACAGGACAGCGAACGTGTCCAGCAGGCCGCGGACGATGTTCACCATGTCCAGCGGGCTGTACTCGCTCACCGGCAGGTTCTCCAGCATCTGACCGGCGCCCTCAGCGTTGCCGGAGTGGCCGGCGGAGACTCCCTGCTCGCCCCGACCACCACCAAGCGGCTGATCGCCGAGTTTGTCCGCCGAGTCCCGGTGGACAGCGGACCGCTGCCCGACCTCGCCCAACTGACCGATCGCGAAACCGAGGTGCTGGTCGCCATTGCCCGCGGCCGGTCCAACGCCGAGATCGCGACTGAGCTCTTCATGAGTTACGCCACAGCGAAGACCCATGTCAGCCGCCTGCTCACCAAACTGGACGCTCGCGACAGGCCCAACTGGTCGTGATCGCCTACGAGACGGGTCTAATTCGCCGCGGCGTCAACGATTCGGCAACGCCGGCCGCTGAATCCCCCGATCAACCGGCCAACGGTGGGTCCTGGAACCACCCCGACGGTCCCAGCGCGGCATTCATCCGCGGCACGTACTGGTCGAAGTAGACCCGGGCGATCAGCTCCCGGCGGCTGCGCACCCCGGCCTTCTCGAACACAGCCTTGAGGTGGTCCTGGACCGTGTAGGCGGACAGGAACAGCTGGGCGGCGATGTCCCTGGTGTCCAGGCCCTGCAGCACCAGTTGGGTGATGTCCCGCTCCCGTGGGGTGAGCCCGAACGCCGCTACCACCAGCGGCACGATCTCGGGTGGCCTGGCCTCTTCGATGGTGACTGCTACGTCGCCGCTCGGTCCGTCACCGCGGCCGAGGGGCGTTGCGTGCAGCACCAGCCACATCCCGTTGGCCGCCCGGACGCGGCTGCGCGGCGGCACGGTCGTCTCGCCGCGGGCGTGTCGCCGGGCTGCGCCGACCAGAGAACCGACCAGGCCAGCCGGACCAGTGGCCAGCGGCCCGGACGTGAGCTCGGCCAGACGGTCCTCTGCACCGACGGAAGCCTGGATGACCTGGTCGGTGCTGTCCACGATCAGCACCACGGGGCCACGTGAGGCGCCAAGGCCCGTGGCCGCGACACTGGCGAGCAGGCCGCTGCGCACCCCGAGGGCGAAGCAGTTGCTCAGTGAACCGAGGTAGGCGACCTCGTCGGGATCGAAGGTCGGCTCGTCGCGAGGGCGGAACAGGGCGAGCCCCGCCCAGGCCCGGCCGCGCTCGTCCAGACAGAGCGCCCTGAGTTCGTCGGCGAACCCGAAGTGGGGCCGCATGAACTCCTCGACCCGGGCTGACCGGTCCGGGCCACCGGCGGTGCCGGCCCTTACCCCGGCGGCGGTCATCCCCTGCGCAGCCATTCCGGCGAACGAGGTGGGTTC
Source organism: uncultured Actinomycetota bacterium (assembly GCA_963848845.1). Classification (GTDB taxonomy): domain Bacteria; phylum Actinomycetota; class Actinomycetes; order Propionibacteriales; family Propionibacteriaceae; genus Propionicimonas. The sequence goes on along the minus strand of CAWKFH010000009.1, from coordinate 85,369 downwards.
ATTGGTGCCGTACTCGATCAGGCCCCACTCGTGGTCGTGCTCGTCCACGCCGCGCAGGCTGCCGAGCTTAAGCGTGCCGGTGAGCAGCCCGGTGCTGGGATCCATGGTGCCGACGCAGACGGACTCGAACGGCACCGCCCGCCGCAGCGATCCCATCGCCTCCTCGACAAAGGTCGGGAGGTCGAGCCCGGCGCGCGCAAGCACTTCCACATCGCGACGGACGCGCTCCGCCGCCAAGCCTTTCGCCACATACCGAGTGTGCCGTCCGGAGGCCGGGGACGGACATCCCACAAAGCTGGGAACTCCTACCACCCCGAAAGCTGGGGACAGATCTCCCCAACGGCTTGGGATCGCGTGCGGTGGCGGCCACGGAGCAGATTCGGACCACCGAGAAAAGGAGAGAAATGATCGAATCCACCCTGGCCCCGACGACCTCAGCGGCAGTTGCCCTTCGCGGTCTTTGCGATGGAGGCGTCTTCCTGCCCGGCGATCCCGGCTACGACGCTGCCCGCACCCCCTGGAATGTCGCCGTGGACCAGCGTCCAGCGGCTGTCGCCGTGCCGACGAGTGTCGGGCACGTCGTCGAGGTGGTCCGGGCTGCCACGGCGGCCGGCCTGCGGGTCGTGCCGCAGAGCACCGGCCACAACGCCGGCCCCGTTGCCGGCCGGCTCGCCGATGCCGTGCTGTTGCGGCTGTCCGACTTCACCGGGGTGTCGATCGACCCGCAACGCCGCGTGGCGCGGATCGTCGGCGGCACGTTGTGGCAGGCGGTGGCCGAGGCTGCAGCCCCGCACGGCCTGGCCGTGATGCACGGCAGCTCACCCGATGTGGCGGCCGCCGGCTACACCCTCGGCGGTGGCCTTTCCTGGTATGCCCGCGCCCACGGCCTCGCCTGCAACCAGCTGGTGGCTGCCGAGGTCGTCCTTGCCGACGGCAGCCTCGTCCGGACCGATGCGACCCAGCACCCGGAGCTCTTCTGGGCGCTTCGTGGCGGCGGCGGGAACTTCGGCGTGGTGACTGCCCTGACGATCCGCCTGCTGCCCCTGGCGGACGTCTACGGCGGCATGCTGCTCTGGGACGGGTCCCGGGCTGCCGAGGTCTGCCGCGCCTGGGCGGACTGGACGCATGGCCTGGCCGAGGAAGTGACCACTTCGCTGAGGTTGCTCAGCCTCCCACCGCTGCCCGAGCTGCCCGAGTTCATCCGAGGACGCCAACTGGTGGTCGTCGACGGCGCGGTCCTCACCGCCGACGAACGGGCCGCGGAACTGCTGGCTCCGCTGCGGGCACTGGCGCCAGAGATCGACACGTTCGCGCGCATCCCCACCCCGGCCCTCACCCGGATCCATATGGATCCCGAGGGTCCAACGCCGGGGGTGTCCGGCCACCTGCTGCTGGACGGCTTCGACGGCGGGACCGCCGACGCCCTGGTGACCAGCGCCGGGGCGGAATCCGGCACCACCCTGCTGAGCGCCGAGATCAGGCACCTGGGCGGGGCGCTGGGCCGTCCCGACCCGGAAGGCGGCGCGCTGAACCGCCTGGCCGGAGACTACGCCGGGTTCTTCGTCGCGGTGGCGGCCACTCCGGAACTCGGCGCGCAAGGCCAGGCCGACGCCGACCGCGCGGTCGCAGCCCTGAAGCCGTGGTCCAGGGGTCGCCGCTTCCTCAACTTCGCCGAGGAGACCGTCGACCCCGAGTCGGCGTTCGACCCCGATACCCTTGCGCGCCTCCGGGCCGTGCGGGCCGAGGTCGACCCGGCCGGGACCTTCCTCGCCAATCACGCTCTCGGCTGAGTACAGCCGTTCAGGTCCCCCAGCCTGAATAGTTGCCCAGGTCCGCCCGTCGGGCGCTGAGGTACTCCGAGACCACGGCTGCGCCCAGGTCGTCCAGTCCCGGGCTGACCACCTTTCCGTCCACCCGGTCGGCCATCTGCCGGACGAAACGCTCAAGGCCAGGGTCGTCGCCGAGCCGGAAGAAGGTGATCCGGGCACCGATCCGGCGCAGCCGGTCCAGCTGGGCGACAGTTGCGCGGATCGTGGTCGGGCTCGGCGGGTAGGTGAACCACGACTCGCCATCGGGAGCGAGGTGCGCGGTGGGCTCGCCGTCGGTGACGATCAGCACCACCGGCTGCATGGTCGGGTGCCTGCGGAACAACCGCTCGGCCAGCAGCAGGCCGTGGTGCAGGTTGGTGCCCTGCTCGCGCAGCGCCGGCAGTTCGGCCAGCTCGGTGACTTCCATCGCCTTCGCGTACCGGCCGAAGGCCACCAGCTCAAGCCGGTCGCCGCGCCAGCGGGTGGAGACCAGGTGGTGCAGGGCGACCGCGGTTCGCTTCATCGGCAGCCAGCGGCCCTCGGCCGCCATCGAGAAGGACGTGTCCGCCAGCAGCGCGACCGCGGCCTGGGTGCGGGTCTCGGTCTCCACGATCTCCACATCGTCCAACTGGACGCGGAGGCGTTGCCGCCGGCCCGGCGGGGTGGGCCCGGCCGCGTCCCGCCGCATCGCGTTGAGGATCGTCCTGGTCACATCCCAGGGTTCGGTGTCCCCGAAGGACCACTGCCTGGTGGACCCGGTCAACTCGCCGGCCGCCCCGGCGAGCCTGGTCTCCCGTCGGCCGGTGCGGCCGTTGAGCCGGTCCGCGACGTCCTGCAGGAACGTCTTGCCGAGCTGGCGCATCGCCCGGGGCGACAGCCGCAGCGTGCCGTCCGCGCCACGGCTCAGGTAGCCGGCCCTGCGCAACGCCCGTTCGAGTTCGGCCAGCGTCCGGGCAGAGACCGCAGCCTCCTGGCCGAGTTGCCGGGCCAGTGCGTCCAGGTCGATGTCGTCCATCCGGGCGCCGCCGTAGTCCTGCCCCAGCTGGGCGGCGAGCGCGTCCAGCTCGGCCAGGTCCTGCAGCACCCCGGTGCCGTCGCCGAGCCCGAGCCCCTCCTCGCCGCCGAACCGTTCCGCGCCCGACCAGTCCTCGCCGGGACGCAGTGCCTGCAGGTTGGCGTCCAGCTGGCCCAGCTGGGCCATCAGCCCCGGCGAGCCGAACGCAGCAGCCGACAGCTGCAGCAGTTCCTCCCGCTGTTCGGGAGTCATCGAGTTCAGCATCCGCTGGGCGGCCGCGGCCCGCTTGGCGCAGGGCGTCGATGAGTTCTTCGACGTTGCGCGGGTTCTCACCGAAGTAGTCGCCGTGCTTGTCCATGAACTCGTTGAAGTCGGCGTCGGTGTCCTCGCCGCGACGGTGTTTGTCCAGCAGTTCGTTGAGGTCGGCCAGCATCTCCTGGATGGCTTCCCGGTCGGCGTCGGTTGCGTTCTGCAGCGCCTCTTTCATGCCGGCGAAGTGTTGGTCGAGCAGCTCCCGGCCGAGCAGGTCCTTGATCTTCTCGTACGCAGCGCGCGCGGCCGGCGAGCGCCAGTCGTAGCCGGACAGCTCGGTGACCGCCGCAGCCACCGACTCGGGCAGGTTGGCCAGCTGCAGTTCCCGGAAGTCCCGGTCGAGGTCGTCGAGGGTGATGTCGCGAGCCAGTTCCTTGCGTTCGGCCAGGACGGCGGCGTCCAGCAGTTCCTTGACTTCGGCCATGGTGCCGTCCAGCCGGTGCCGCGACAGCAGCTCGCGGCGGCGGGCCTGCACCCGTCCGGCGAGGTCGTCGAGGCCGGCCCGGTTGCGGTCGCCGCGGCGCAGGAACTCGCGCAGGGCCCGCTCGGTGGAGTACCCGGCCATCACGTCCTCCGAGATCGACTCCAGCGCCTCGGCCAGGTCGAGCGGGGGCGCGAGCGGGTCGGGACCGTCGACGTACCTGCCATAACGTGACGCGCGGGGCCTAGCCATTGCCGTCCTATCCGTTGATCGTCTGGCTATCCGTAGATCGTCTCGCCGTCGTCGGACTCCTTGGAGATCCGGCGGGCGAGGTACAGCCCTTCAAGGGCCAACTCGATGGCGCTGGCCCGTTCACCGTCGGTGGTGGCCTCGAACCGGTCACAGATCTCGTCATAGAGCTGCGACCCGTTCAGCGCCGGCAGCCCGGTGAGGAACTCCTTCGCTGTCACCTGTTCGCCGGTGGTTACCGTGGTCCGGCCGTCCAGCTTCTCCACCAGCGGGCCAAGGTCGAGGCCGCGGAAGTGGGCCCGAACGGTCTCGGCCGTTGCGGTCCGCAGCAGGTGGCCGAGGATCTCGGACTCGCGACCCTCCTCCCCCGACTCGAACTCCAGCTTGCCGGTCAGCACGTCGACCGCCGACTCGAGATCGACCACCCTTGCCACTGCCTCCGACTCCCCCCGGGCGGCCGCCCGGTGCAGCGCGGCCGCCGCCACGGTCTCCGCGCCGGCGATGCCGAAGCGCGCCGACACCCCCGAGCGCTGGTTGATGGCGGCCGAGGACCGCAGCGAACGGGTGTACCGGGCAAGGGTCTCAAGGATCGGCGCCGGAATCGCGGCCACCAGGTGCGCCTCCTGGGCGATCACGGCCATCTCGTCATCGAGCTCGATCGGGTAATGGGTGCGGATCTCGGCGCCGAAGCGGTCCTTCAGCGGGGTGATGATCCGGCCCCGGTTGGTGTAGTCCTCCGGGTTGGCCGACGCCACCACCAGCACGTCGAGCGGCAGCCGCAGGACATAGCCGCGGATCTGGATGTCCCGCTCCTCCATCACGTTCAGCATCGACACCTGGATCCGTTCGGCCAGGTCGGGCAGCTCGTTGATCGCGACGATGCCACGGTGCGAACGCGGGATCAGGCCGAAGTGGATCGTCTCCGGGTCGCCCAGTTGGCGTCCCTCGGCGACCTTCATCGGGTCGACGTCGCCGACGAGGTCGGCGACCGAGGTGTCCGGGGTGGCGAGCTTCTCCGAGTACCGCTCGGCACGGGGTCGCCAGCTGACCGGCAGCTCGTCGCCCTCGGTTGCGGCCCGGCGCTTCGACTCCGGCGTGATCGGGTCGTAGGGATGCTCGCCCAGCTCCGCGCCATCGATCACCGGGGACCACTCGTCCAGCATCCCGACCAGGGCACGCAGCAGGCGGGTCTTGCCCTGGCCGCGTTCGCCCAGCAGGACGACGTCGTGACCGGCGATCAGCGCGCGCTCCAACTGGGGCAGCACCGTCCGGCTGAAGCCGTGCATGCCGGGCCAGGGGTTCTGTCCGGCGGCGATCATCGCCAGCAGGTTGTCCCTGATCTCGTCGCGGAGGTGCTTGTGCACGTGCCCGGACGCACGTAGCGCTCCGACCGTGTGGATGGCAGGGGGTTCAGTCACGCCTTCACGCTAACCCTCGACCCAACAGCAGGGACGGCGTAGTCCTGCCCGCTTGCGCCGACGGACTCGCGAGCTACGCTCCGGCCATGGCCAGGCGAAAGGCGCCACCGGGCACGCTGGTCCTTCTGGTTCGGCACGGCGCCACCCCCACAACGGGGCAGGTGCTGCCTGGCCGCGCCCCCGGGCTGCACCTGTCTGCGGCCGGATTGGCCCAGGCAGCCGGGGTGGCCGACCGCCTCGCCGCGGTGCGGCTGGCAGCGATCTATACCTCACCACTGGAACGGGCGCGGGAGACCGCCGAGCCGACAGCTGCCGCCACCGGGTTGCGTCCGATCGAGGAGCCGGGCCTGCTGGAGTCCGATGTCGGTGCCTGGACCGGGAAGTCCCTGGCTGCGCTCGCCAGGCACAAGGAGTGGCGGGAGGTGCAGGACTCGCCATCCACCTTCCGGTTTCCCGGCGGGGAGAGTTTCGCAGAGCTCCAGGCGCGCGTGGTGGCGGTGCTGGACCGGCTGCAGGCCACCCATCCGGGCGGGACGGTCGCCTGCTTCACCCATGCCGATCCGATCCGGATGGCACTCACGTTCGCCCTCGGCGCCCCCATGGACTCGTTCGGTCGGGTCGTGGTCGGCACCGGCTCGATCTCGGCGATCCGTTATCCGGTGGGCGGCCCGCCGCTGTTGCTGGCCGTGAACTCGGTGACGGGCCCGCTCACCGGCCTCGAGACCGAGAGCTGAGCCGGTGTCCGCCAGCGGCAGCGCGCCGTCATGGGATCAGGATGTGCTCAGCGTGCTCGCCGAGGGCTCGGTTGAGCTCGTTGCCCGGATCGTGCCGAGCAGCAACCTGGCCCTGCTCGCTGAGGTCACCTGCTCGGACCGGACGGTGGCCGCGGTGTACAAGCCGGAAGCCGGCGAGCGGCCGTTGTGGGACTTCGAGCCGGGGCTGCACCGACGGGAGGTGGCCGCCTACCTGCTGAGCGAATGGCTGGGCTGGCACCTGGTGCCGCCGACGGTCGTGCGGGAGGACGCCCCGGCCGGGGTGGGATCGGTGCAGCTGTTCATCGAGTCGGACCCGGAGGAGCACTACTTCACGCTCTACCGGCGGGCGCCGGAAACCCTCGAGGAGCTGCGTGCGCTCGCCGTGTTCGACCTGGTCGCGAACAACGCCGACCGCAAGAGCGGACATGTCCTGCGCGGCACCGATGGCCGCATCCAGGGCATCGATCACGGCCTGTGTTTCGCCGCGGACGACAAGCTGCGCACCGTGATCTGGGACTTCGCCGGCGAGCCGATACCGGCGGAGTTGCTGGGCGGGCTGGCCCCGCTGCTCACCGACATCCCGCCGGGGCTGGAAGCCCTGATCGACGAAGCCGAGGTGGTCGCGCTGCAGTTCAGGGTCGGCCGGCTGTTACGAACCGGCCACTTCCCGGCCGACCGAAGTGGCCGCCGCCTTCCGTGGCCAATGGTCTAGTGGCCACAACCACTGGCTGAGCCTGTCGAAGCCCTGACTCGACGCCTGGCTACTCAGGCGTCGGCTCGGCGGCCGGCTCCTGATCGGAGACCTCGCTGAGCGCGTTCCGGATGACCGCCACGAGGACCTCTTCCTCCCGGGCGATCAACTCCACCAGTTCGTCGCTGAAGCCGGCGCCCGGGTTCGCGGGGTCGGCGTACAGGGATGCCTTGCTGATCGCGGCGTCGACCCGCCCCAGCTCGGCGGCCAGGTCACGCAGCTTCTCACTCATGGGGCCATCTATACCCCGAAAGTGCGGGCTCGGCTAGAGCGGGTAAGAACTGAGTAAGTCAGGTGTGTGCCCGGGCATCCGGCTGGCCAGGTGCGCCGGTTGAGCCAACAGCCGGCGCACCGCCTTGTTGGAACGTTCTGCGGAGTGGCGCTTGTCCGCCTGGCTGAAGGAACTTCCGCCTGCGGACTCCTGGTTGCTCGCCCCCTTGTCAGTGGGCCTTTCGCGAGAGGGAGGTGGAGTGCTCACAATTGCCAAGGACGCGGGACGACGCCGACCCCCAAGGGTCAAGAATGCAGGATGGCCACTGGGTGGGATGCCTTCATCTCCTACGCGCGCGCGGAATCCGAGCGGACGGCCATCGCGGTGCAGCGCGGGCTGCACCGCTTCGCCCGTCCGTGGAACCAGCGTCGTGCCGTCCGGGTCTTCCGGGACGATTCCGCGATGTCGACCAACCCGGCGTTGTGGTCGGCGATCGAGGAGGGCCTCGCCGGGGCCGGCCACCTGGTCGTCCTGCTCAGCCCCGCAGCCGGGGAGTCCGCCTACGTCGACAAGGAAGTCGCGTGGTGGCTCGACCACAAGGGCGCCGGGTCGATCCTGTTGGTGCTGGACGCCGGCGTTCTGGCCTGGGACCGACCCGGAAACCGGTTCACCGCCGACAGTGCTGTGCCGCCGTGCCTGCGCGACGCATTCGAGGAGGAGCCCCGCTGGCTCGACCTGCGTTGGATGCGTGACTCCCCCGCCCCGTCGGCGGACCCCCGTTTCGCCGCAGCCATGGCTGACCTGTCCGCGCCCATCCGGGGAGTGCCGCGCGACGACCTGATCGGGGAGGACCTTACCCAGCACCGCAGGGTCCGCAGGGTGGCCCGCTCGGCGGTGAGCCTCCTGGTGCTCCTGCTGGGGGTCTCGATCGTCTCGACCGTGCTCGCCGTCCGGCAGCGGGACGACGTGCTCCGCCAGGCCGTGACGCTGCGCTCCCGCGAGCTGGCCAGCACAGCGTCCGGGCTGCTGGACTCCGACCTGCGACTGGCCCAGCTCTTCGCGGTGCAGGGTTTCCGTACCGAGGAGTCCGCCGCGACCCGACGGGCTCTCCTGCAGGCGGCCTTCGCTTCTCCGCTGGTGGACGGCTTCGCCACCTTCGACGCCGACATCACGGCTATCGCTACCAGCGCTGACTCATCGACAGTGGCACTTGGGCTCACGGATGGCCGGGTGTACACGGTGGACGGCGAGGGTGCCACCACGCCGCTGCTCCGGTTCACGACGTCCGCCCCGGTGACGACTCTGCGGGCCAGCACGGACGGCGGCGTCCTGCTCGCCGGGGCGCGGGACGGGGTGACCGTTTGGGACAAGGCCGGCTCCCGGATGCTTCCGGGCGGCGCCGGCCTGGTGTCGGCGGAAGCGATCGCCCTGTCCCCGTCCGGGCGGCGGGCCGGGGTGGTCAGGGACAGCGCCACGGGGAGCCTGGTGATCTACGACACCGCGACCCTGGCGGAGATTGCCCACCGCACCGACCCGCTGGCGCCCGAGGCGGACCAACCGGCGCTCTACGCCCAGTTCACCGAGCACCTCGCCTTCCTCGACGACCATACGCTGCGCCTGGTGGGCAACGACGCGCGGTGGGTCAACCTCGGACTCCGCACCGGAGGGACAAGCCGGGTCGGCTCCGTGGCCTGGACGCCGTCCGTGAACTTGTTCGTCGTATCCAGCCGCGCCGACTTCCTGCTCGCCGCTCCGATCACCAACGGGCAGGCGGTTCGGGCCTGGCCACTGGACAGCGCCGGCAGGAACCGTCCACCCCTGACAGCGGGCGTGCAGCTGACCGACCCCCTGGCGATGGCGATGAGCCCGGACGCGCGGCTGGTGCTGGTGAACGACTCCTCCACCGGGCTTTCCGTCGCCCCAGTGTCCAGCGTCGACGACGTGTCCGTGGTGCCGGCGACCCGCATCGCCGGACTCAGCGGAGTTGCTGCGATGGAGTTCATCAGCCCGACCCGGGCGGTCGCGGCCGCTCGCACGGAGCTCGTCTTCCTGCGGTTCGGCGGGGTCGGGCGGGGATCGGCCAGCATCAAGCTGTCCCCGCGTGGCATCGGTGGTGTGCCCGAATACGCCGTCGACTACCGGAATTCGCGCATGGCCGTGTCACCCGACGGCTCGCGGGTCGCCGTGCTGGAGCTGAACAACGCCCAGTTGGAGATCGTCCCCCTGGACGGGAGGCACGGGACGGCGCTGCCCACCACGAGCCTTGGGGACGTCGACCAGCTCGACTCGCTGAACGGGGTCGTCTGGCTCGACGACGCCACCGCCCTCGTGCTCAGCTCCGAGCCCGGCGGCGTCGCGAACGGGCTGCCCGCAGGGGTGGTGCGGTGGAACCTCGGCCTGCCCCTGGTGGGCGACGCGGGCGACCGCGAGGCCCCGCTCGCCGCGTGCCTGACGGCAGCGCGCACGGTGCTCGTGGCGACCTCGGGCGGAGTGGTGCAGACGCGGGCTGCGGACACCGGAGAGCTGCTCAGCGAGACCGACGCCGGCGGGTCCGCGACGCAGTACGACCTCGCCCGGTTCAGCGCAGACGGGCGCTACCTAGCTCTCGTCTACACCGGGGGCTTCACCGAGGACGGAGCCGCGGCCCCGGCAACGCTGCGGATAGTGGAGAGCGCGACCGGGGGCGTCGTCCACGAGCAGCAGTGGCCTGAGGAGACCGGCGTGGCAGGGCTGGAGCTGGCCGGCACGACCGTGCTGGTGTCCCACCTGGACGGGTCCGTCGACGTCCTGCCCGACCTGGGTCGCGGTGCCGCGACCCGGATCTCGACGGCGGGCACCCGGTCCAGCACGGGCTCGATCCAGCGGAACCCGCCGGTGGTGGGCGCGGGCGGGCTGGTTGGGTTCCCGACACGTTCGGGCCTCCAGCTGTATGACCTGACGACGCTACAGCCCTCCGGAGCACTCCCGGTGCCTCCAGGGTTCGAAGCCGTCCCCCGCACCTACACCTTCGCGCCCGACGGCCACACGCTGGTGACCGGCTTCTTCGGAGCCGACGCCCGAACCGCCCGCGTGAGCGTCCGCGACCTCGACACCAGTGCCGTCGTCGCTCAGGTCTGCGCCGCAGCCGGCGGTTCGATCAGCACCGCGGAGTGGCGTCGGGTAGTCGGGGAAGCCCCACCTGAGGAGCCCGGGTGCCGTTGAGCCCGTCGGGCCCGAGCCGGTGCCGGCCGGTCAAGGCTGCCCACCAGTGCCTGCAGGTTGTTCAAGGGCCGGTCCTGCCGCATCAGCCTCAGTTCTCCGGGGAGCCTTCAGGTGGACCGGGGCGGGTACGGTACGGGCGCCCCGGCGACCACTGAAGCCGGTTGGTGGGTCGTCACCGTCGGCCGGGGCTCCTGAGCAGGCTTTCCACCGGCAGCCGCACGCTGCGGCGGGCCGGATGCTCAAGTGGCCGGCCGATGCGCAGGACTATGGCCGGGCGCTCGCCTGGAGTGACCTGGAAGAGGGCATTGAACGGTTCGCGATGCCCGCTCATGATCTCCGCGTAGCGCGGCGTGAAGCCGGCCGGTTCGACATCGAGCTTGGTCAGGTACTGCGGCAGCACGCCGTGCGGTTGAACGGCCAACCCGCGGGCCGTGGCCTCGAGCCAGAGTCGCTCCATCGCCCTGCCCGCTTCCACATAGCCCGCCGGTCCGGCCCTGCGCGCCGAGATCAGGCACACTGCGCCCGCAGCGCGGAGCCTGGCGGCGAGCTGGCGGGCCACGGCGCGGCCGATCCCGAGCCTGCTCACGACCTGCATCACCGAGGGGTGGCGAAGCAGGCGGGCCATCCACACCAGCGCGTACGGCACGCCGATGCTCTCGAACTCCAGACCGAATCGGGTCTGTTCGAGCTCCCGGCGGCTGAACCTGAGGATGTCGAAGAGCTCGTCGTGCAGTGGTCGGTGTTCCAGCCGGATGTAGGTGGAGCGGGCATCCATCGAAGCCAGCAGGTTCAGGTTCACAGCGCCGCTGACCCAGTGGACGCCGGCATCGAGGCGGTCGATGGCCTGCGTGAGCTCGCCGAGCGTCGCTGGGTCGAGCGCCGCCCCTTCGAAGGGTCCTCGGTTCGTCTCGCGGCGCTCGATCCATTGGGCCAGTGGATTCTCGGCGCCGGCGGGCGCCAGACGTATCGTCACCGGGGGTGCGGGCGGGCTCGCCGGCCGGGCGTCCTCGGGGCGTGGCTCCCCCAGCTCGCCATAGTCAACCGTGCAGGCGAATCCTTCGTGCCCGGCCGCGATCACCAGGTTCTCGACTGCGGCACCCAGACCGACCCAGGCGAACATCGCGTCGACATCTGTGGGTAGCACCCGACTCGGCTCGAGGTAGGCCTGGACAGCTTCCTCCGCGCCCGCGAACGACCACGCCTGCATGTTGTCGGCTGAGGGCGCTCGTGAGGCTGCCGCCACCAGCCGGTTGAGGAGTTCGTCGGAGATCACAACGGTCCTCCGGCTCAGGCCGTCGCCACCGGCCAGGCAGCGGTCCGGATGCGGTCGAACGCATCGAGTGCCGCCCGCAGCATCGCCCCATCGTGGGTTGCCATGACGCTGATCCGCAGCATCTCCTCAGTCTTCGGCACGGCTGGGTGGGTGACCGGGTTCACGAACACTCCGTTGGCGAGCAGTTGGTGGTAGGCGGCCAGGGCCAGCAATTCGTTCCCGCAGAACACCGGCAGGATGGCGTTGCCGTGGTAACCGACCCGGTAGCCGAGCCGGCGCAGCCCGGCGGAAAGGAAACTCGCGTTGGCCAGCAGTCGCTCGCGCCGCCACGGTTCGGCGTCGACGATGTCGAGGGCGCACAGGGCCGCGGCCGCAGAAGCCGGCGGCAGGCTCGCCGAGAACAGGTGCGAGCGTGCAGTGTGCCGAAGGGTGTCGATGATCTTGCGGTCACCGGCGACGAACCCGCCGACTGAAGCCAGCGACTTGCTCAGCGTCCCCATCAGGAGGTCGACCTGGTCCAGCAGTCCGTAGTGTTCAGCGACACCGCGGCCGCCGGGGCCCATCACGCCGATCGCGTGGGACTCGTCCAGCAAGAGGCGGGCGTGGTGCTTGCGGACCAGCTCGATGATCGTTGGCAGGTCGACCACCGTTCCCTCCATGCTGAACAGGGAGTCGGTGATCACGAGCGTGCGCCGTGGCGCGGTTCGCTCTAGCACCTCCGCCAGTGAGGTGGTGTCGGCGTGCTGGTAGCGCACCACGGTGGCATGCCCCAGCCGGGCGCCGTCGATGAGGCTGGCATGGCAACGCTCGTCCATCACAACGACGTCGCCGGCGCGCACCAGCGCTGACACCACGCCGACGTTGGTCTGGTAGCCGGTGGAGAAGACCAGGGCGTCGTCCTTCGCGCTGAACCGGGCGAGCCCGCGGGTGAGTTCGGCATGCAGGTCAAGGGTGCCGTTGAACATCGGGGAACCCGAGCAGCCGCTGCCGTACCGCTCGATCGCCGCTTGCGCGGCCGCCTTGACCCTCGGGTGAGTGGCCAGTCCGAGGTAGGAGTTGGTGCCGAGCATGATCACCTCACGCCCCGCGTGCTTCACGACCGGCTCCTGTGCGCTCTCGAACACGGGACAGAACGGGTACACGCCGGCGACCCGTGAGACGTCCGCCCGAACGTAGCCGACCTGTCGCACGAACAGATCCCGCGGGTTGTCATCGGTGGTCAGGATCCGGACGGCGTCCGCCGGCTGCACCCTTGCCGGGACCTGCCCGGCGAAGGCCCGGTGCTGGTTGGTCGGCTGCTTGATCCCGGTGCCGAACAGCTCGGCGTAGGCGGCGCTGTACTCGGGCAGCTTGAACGCCTTCAACAGGTACACCATCGGTTCCAGCTCGGCCCCGAGCGAGGTCTTGAAGTCATAGGTGGTGATGCCGAAGTTCAGGGTCTTCATGCCGAGCTCGCAGGCCACCCGGATCACTTCGAGGAACAGATTCGGATACAGCTCATAGGCGTCTCGGACGGAATAGTCCATGCCCTCAGCGACGCCGAAGTACTCTTCGTCCCCGATCAGGCCCAGCCCGAACCCGACGATGGCTTCGTCCTTCTTGATCGCAACCACGTGGCTTCGGCCTGGCAGCTGCTCGGCCATCGCCGTGAAGTAGGCCGGCGTCAGCCGCTCATGCTCGTACTCCCCGTGCCGTCGGGCGACCTGCGTCCACAGGTCGGCCAACCGCTCGGCGTGCGGGGCGTAGTCGTCGATGATCTCGACCTTGATCTCTGGCGCCTCGAAGGCTGCCCGCAACCGGCGGACGTTCTGGCGCTTCTTGTGCTTGAGGGCGGCAAGGTAGCCATCGAAACTCGTCCAACCCAGGGCCAGGCGGGCGATCGGGAAGCCGAGCGTCGGGCGGTAGCCGTCCTCCTCGAGCACCCGGAGCTCCGGATAGCGGTCGGCAGGGATGTCCCGGATCACCCCCAGGTCCGCGTTCTCCAATCTGGCCAGCTCTTCCAGTTCGGGAGCCAGCGCCCGCAGGAATGCCACCCGCATGCCGGGTGCTGCCTCGACCGCGGTTCCGAGCGATGCCAGGTGGCCCACCTCCAGCAGGCGGAGGTTCATGAACCCCGGCCGCCACGCCTTTACGGTGGCCAGGACTTCCGGAGGATCCTGGCTGGTGAGTTTGGTGAGGTCCATGTCCATTGCGAAGCAGTAGGCGATGCCCACCGGGCGGCCCGCGTGCAGGCCGACGAAGTAGTAGGGGTGGGCATCGTTGATGCCCGACGCCTCAACGGCACGGAGGTGACCCGCCTCCAGCCCAACGGCGACGGTGGTCGCCAGCTGGTTCCAGATGGCGACGGGTACGTCGTCGATCGAGGCGTAACGGACGACCTGGATCCCATCAGTCCGGGGCCCCGCAGTCGTGCGCGAGCACTCAGTAGTAATACCCACACAGATCACGCTAGACCTGCCCTGTTCCGCTCCGCGCCCCTCTCCGGGTAGGGCCGGGGGAAGCTCAGTCGAGACCCTTAGCCGTTATTTGACCCCGCCCTCGGTCAAGCCTGGCGATGAAGTACCTGCGCGTTGAGGTGGACGACCACCACCGCTGCCGCCACCTAGAGGTCAGCCAGCTGGGCGATGGTGGCGTTGGCCCGGCGGACCGAGCGTCCGTCGTGGTTGTTCAGGTGTTCGGCGAGGAAACCGTAGCTATGAGCCAGTGCCGCGGCGGCGGCGTTCCCTTCTGCAGCCCGCGTGGTACGCGACCACCAGTCGGCGATGTCGCCCCAGCCGGGAGCGGCCAGCCCACCGCCGAACTGCTGCACCGCCAGCGATGAGGCCAGGGACGCGAACCGCAGGCGCTCGACCAGCGGCCAGCCGTCGAGTGTGCCGAATACCAGTGCGGCAGCGAACACGTCGCCGGCTCCGGTTGGGTCGAGCGCCGGGACGTCCAGTGCCGGGACGGACGCCTGTTCGCCGGTGGCCTGGTCGATCGCCATCGAACCCCGGTAACCACAGGTGACCACTGCGAGCGGCACGAGCTCTGCGAGCCGGGACAGCGCGCCGGCCGCGGTGTCGGTGTGGGTGTAGGCCATCGCCTCCTCCTCGTTCGGGGTGAAGGCGTGACACCCGGCCAGTCGCCGGAGCACCGTCCGGTCCCAGACCTCGGTGGGGTCCCAGCCGACGTCGGCGAACACCAACGCCCCGCGGGCACGGTTGGGCTCCCACCACGGGTCGTCGCCCAGTTCGGTGATCACAGCGCGGGTCGTTGGCGGGTCGCCGAGCATCTCCGCCGTCGACAGCGGGGAGTCGTGCGCATGGGTCACCATCGCCCGGTCGCCCCCGTAGGCCATCGAGACGGTCACCGGGCTGTGCCAGTCGGGGAACGTGCACGACCGGCTGAGATCCACGCGCTCCTGCCGGCTGAGCACGTCCCGACACCAGCGGCCGTAGCCGTCGTCGCTGAACGCCGCCACGAGTGACGTGCGCAGGTCGAGCCGGGCTGTGGCCATCGCGAGGTTCGCGATTCCGCCGGGCGAGGAGCCCATGCCGCCGGCCCAGACCTCGTGACCGGGCGACGGTGCGTGCGGCAGGTCGGTGAAGACGATGTCGAGGAAGACCATGCCGGACAGCAGCACGTCGAGTCCGGCGTCGCTGGGCGTGCTTGCCTCGGTGGTCGGGTTTGCCACCTCCAAACAATTGCACAAAACCCAGGACCCATCCAACCAACTTCAAGCAGAATGATGCGCGTAATTGCGCGAAGTTGGGCGTTACGATGAGGGCATGCTCACCGACACCAGGCAGCGCGCGATCCTGCGTCGGCTTCGGACGCAGGGGGACGTGTCTGTCCAGGTGCTGGCGGACGAGTTCGGCGTCAGTCTTTCGACCATCCGCCGCGACCTGGCCTTGCTGAGCAGCGACGGGCTCCTGCGGCGGGTGCGTGGCGGCGGCAGCTCGGTGGAGCAGGACTCCGAGCCCTTCGAAATCGTCGATCGGCGCAGCGCCGACGACAAGGACGCGATCGCCGATCGGGCCGCGGCCCTGATCGAGGACGGCCAGATCGTGTGTCTGGACATCGGCACCACCACGGCCCGGCTCGCCCGCCGCCTGCGCGGACGCCGGGTCACCGTGATCACTTCCAGCCTCGCCGTGGTCGACGAATTGCGCCACGCACCAGGGCCAGAGCTGGTCGTGCTCGGCGGGGTGCTGCGCACCAGCTACCAGTCCCTGGTGGGGCAGCTGACTGAGCAGGCGCTCTCCCAGCTGTCGGCGAACCTGTGCTTCCTTTCCACCTCCGGGGTGAACGCTGCCGGGCAGGTGCTGGACACCACCGGCATCGAGGTCGGGGTCAAGCGGGCAATGCTGGCCGCTGCCGAACGCAGCGTGCTGCTGGCCGACAAAGGCAAGTTCCCCGGCACCGGCTTGCTGTCGGTCTGCGAAGCCAACGACATCGACGTGCTGGTCACCAACAGTGGCGCCGATCCCGCCACCCTCGCGCGCATGACCAAGGCTGGGACGGAGGTCATCGAGGCATGAAGCTGACCCTCATTGGCGGAGCCGGGTTCCGGGTGCCGCAGGTGATCGAGGCGGTGGCACGGTCCGGCCCGGTGGACGAGCTGGCTCTGGTCGATATCGATCCGGCACGGCTGCGGACGATCCGCGCCGTCGCGGCTCAACTGCCGGTGACCCGCGGGCTGAAGCTGACCGCTGGCACCGACCTCGCCGAGGCGCTGGTTGGCACCGACTTCGTCTTCTGCGCGATCCGGGTCGGCGGGACCGCCGCACGGGTTGCCGACGAGCGGGTCGCGCTGGAGCTCGGCGTCCTGGGGCAGGAGACCACCGGACCGGGCGGACTCGCCTATGCGCTGCGGACAATTCCGGTGATGCAGCAGATTGCCCGGACGGTGCGCGCGGTGGCCCCGAAGGCGTGGTTCGTGAACTTCACCAACCCGGCCGGCATCATCACCGAGTCGCTGCGCCCAATCCTCGGCGACCGCGTGGTCGGGATCTGCGACACCCCGATCGGTCTGATGCGGCGGGCCGCCGCTGCCGTCGGTGCCGGCGACCGGGCCGACTCACTGCGTTACGACTACGTCGGGCTGAATCACCTCGGCTGGCTTCGGACACTTGAGGTGGACGGGATCGATCGGCTGCCGGAGTTGCTGGCCTCGACCGAACGTCTGGAGCGGATCGAGGAAGCCCGGCTCGTCGGCCTTGACTGGGTGCGCCAGCTCGGCGCGCTGCCCAACGAGTACCTCTTCTACTACTACTGCAACCGCGAGGCGGTGGCCCGGATCCTGGCTGCGCCTTCGACCCGAGGCGAGTTCCTCGCCGCCCAACAGGAACGGTTCTACGCCGACGCTGCCGACCAGCCGGAAGAGTCCCTCGACCTCTGGCAGGCCGCCAGGGACAACCGCGAACACACCTACCTGGCCGAGGCCCGGGCCGACGACGAGGCGCGCGGCGCCGACGACGGTGAGGGCGGCTACCAGAAGGTCGCGGTCGACCTGATGACCGCCTTGTCCGGGGGCAAACCCACGGCGGCGATCGTCAATGTGGCCAACCACGGCACCGTCCCCGGACTGCCCGAAGAGGCTGTGGTCGAGGTCCCATGCGACGTGGACGCCGACGGGATCCGTCCACGGCCGGTCAGGCCGCTCGCCGGGCACATGCTCGGCCTGGTGCAGTCGGTGAAGGCTGTCGAGCAGCTCACCATCCGGGCAGCAGTCGAGCATTCGGCGAACCTCGCCTGGGAAGCGTTCGCCACCCACCCCCTGGTCGGATCGGTCAGCCTCGGCCGTCAGCTGCTCGACGGCTACCGCCAGCGCATCCCCGGGGTCGCCAGCGCCCTCGACTGACGGCTGCCGGGCGCCGCCACGGCTGGGCACTGACCCGGCGGATGGCCTCAGACCACCCTGACCTCCCGCCGACCTGCCACGACAAATCACGAGATCGTGTGTCCTGGAGCACCGGCGACCGAAGTCCGGCCCTGTCACTGCGCCCTCAGCGCAGCGTCCGTAGGGGTGCCGGCGCCAGACGGTCAGACGATCGATCGGCGGGTGCCACCATCCACCGACAGGGCCGCCCCGGTGGTGCCGGACGCCTGCGGTGAGCTCAGATAGACGACCATGTTCGCGACCTCCTCGGGAGTGGTGGCCCGACGCAGGATCGAGGTCGGACGCTGCTCCCGGACGAAGTCATCGACCCGCTGCTGGGCGGTCTTGCTCGGGTCGGAGTCCAGCTTTGCCACGAAGTCGGAGACGCCCTCCGACGCGGTAGGCCCGGGAAGCACCGCGTTGACCGTGACGTTGGTCCCAGCACACATCTCGGCCAAGCCTCGCGAGACCGCGAGCTGGGCCGTCTTCGTCGTTCCGTAGTGGATCATCTCGGGCGGGATCTGCAACGCGGATTCACTGGAGATGAAGACCACCCGGCCCCAGTTCTTCGCAAGCATCCCCGGCAGGTAGGCCCGGGCGAGCCGGATTCCGCTCATCACGTTGACCGAGAAGAAGCGCTCCCATTCCGCATCATCGATCTCGAAGAACGGCCTTGGGTCGAAGATCCCGAGGTTGTTGACGAGGATGTCGGTCGACGGCGCGGCGGCCAGGAGGGTCGCAACACCCTCCGGCCCGGAGAGGTCCGCGGCGACGGGGGTGACCTGGGCGTGGGGAACTTTGGCCCTGAGCCGATCAGCGGCCCGCTGGACACCTTCCTGGCTCCTGCCGTTGATCACAACGGCGGCGCCGGCTTCGGCGAGGCCGACTGCAATCGCAAGGCCGATTCCTTGAGCTGACCCGGAGATGACCGCCGTCCGGTCGGACAGGTCAATCCTCATCGTGGTTTCCTTCCATTTCGTGGTCAAGGGTTGTGGCTGGATGCGCTGATATCACAGTGCCTCCCCACGGAGCAGCCTCGCGGAGGTCACCGCAAGAATCAGGGCGGCACCAGTGAAGATCGGCTCGATCCAGAACGGCGAGCCCAGGAGGGCGAGCCCGGTGACGCCGACCTGCAGCGTGATCACCGCGACAATCGTTCCCCAGACGTTGAACACACCCGGCTGGATGGCGGTCGCGCCAAGGAACACCGCCGCGAAGACCGGGAGGAGGAACGGAGGCCCCACCGTGGGGCTGCCACTTCCGAGGATGCCGCCTTGCACGACACCGGCAATGCCGGCCAGCATTCCCGCACCGGCGAAGGCGAAGAGGGTCAGACCGCGCACGGGTACGCCGTTGAGGCGAGCAGCCTCCTTGGACCCGCCGATGGCGTGAAGGAACCGGCCCAGTGGAGTGTTGGAGAGGACATACCAGACCAGCAACGCGATGACCAGCGTGTAGAGGATCGGCAGGGGGATCCCGAAGAGCCTGCCCTGCCCGATCCCAAGCAGCCCTTCGGGGATGCCCTGGTAGAACACTCCCCCGTTGGTGTAGGCCGAGACCACACCGGTGATGATGACGCTCATGCCGAGGGTCGAGATCAGCGAGTTGATCTGGAATCGGGTCACCATCAGACCGTTCAGCAGGCCGACGACTGTGCAGCCGGCGATCGAGATGAGCACCGCCGGCCACAGCCCCAGGCCCTGCTGGGACGTGAGCCCGGTGACCAGAATCAGTCCGAGTCCGAGGTTCGCGGCGATCGACAGGTCCATCTCCCCAATGATCAGCGGCAGGAGGAGTCCGAGGCTGAGGATCCCCAGGACCGACTGCAGGTTCAGGATCGTCATCAGGTTCCCGACGGTGAAGAACGTCTCCGTGCGCAGCACCGAGAACAGGATCACCAGGATCACCAGGATCACGGGGAGCGCGATCCGTGCGAGGAAGATGGACAGCGGTTCAACGCGTCCGCCGGGGAGATGGACAGTCCGGCCGCGCCGACCGGAGACCAGCGGGATGTCGGGAAGCTCGGTCGTCTTGGTAGTCATGCGCTTTCTCCTTGGACTCGGGAGCGGGCTCGAGGGTCGCGACCATGCGGGCTGTCGTTCTCGGCACCGAAGTAGATGTACCTGGTCAGTTCATGTCGGCTGAGCGACTCCGCGGGAAGATCCGCGATCAGGTGCCCGTCGCGCAGCACGAGAACCCGAGTGCAGAGCTGGAGCATCTGGTCGAGTTCGGACGAGATCAGAATCACGCCAGCGCCCTCGCCGGCCGCCCGATTCACCAGCTGGTAGATCTCCGCACGCGCGCCCACGTCGACGCCCTGCACCGGCTCGTCGAAGACGACCAGGTCGGGAGAGGTGCTCAACCACTTTGCGACGACCACCTTCTGTTGGTTGCCTCCGGAGAGCACCCTGAACTTCCGGCTGGGCACCGGTGGGTTGATGTGGTACTCCGCGATCAGGTCACGAACCCGGGACCGCTCCTCCTTGCCGACGATCCGGCCCTTGCGGAAGTGCCGCCCGATGGACGGCATGGTGAGGTTCTGCGCGACCGTCATGTCGAGCAGGCCACCGTGGCGGCGGCGATCCTCCGGGATGAGCGCCACACCCTGGCGGACAGCGTCGCGCGGGCTCTCGAACTGGACGACCTCTCCGCGCAACTCGAGGACGCCATCGACCGGTTGTTGGGCGCCAAACAGCAACCGGCCCAACTCACTGCGACCGGAGCCAAGCATCCCGGCCACTCCGATGACCTCTCCCCGGTCGACGGTGAAAGACACATCCTGGAGCTTCCGTCCGGCGAGGTGCGACACGCTCAGCAGCCGCTCGCCCTGGCGGCTCTCGCCGCCGGCCCTGCCTACCGTGGTGACCTCGTGGCCCACGATCGCCCTCACCAGATCGCGCTCCGAGAGTCCCGGGACATCCAGGGTCTCGATCTTCCGACCGTCACGCAGAATCGTCGCCCGGTCGGCGAGGTCGAGGATTTCGTGGAGCTTGTGGGACACGTAGATGACGCCGACGCCTGCGGCCACAACCCGCCGCACGGCGTCGAAGAGGAGGTCCACCTCATTGCGGGATCCGTCATCGATCTTTCGCCGCGCGTCTGGTAGTGCCGCCGTCGGCTCGTCGAGAACCAGCACTCGGGCACCCTCCTCGGCACTCGCCAAGGCTCGGGCGATTGCGACGATGGTCTGCTCGGCGATCGAGAGCCGACTGACCAGGCCGGTCGGGTCGATGTCGTGCCCGAGTGCCTTCAACTCCGCGACAGCGCGGTCCCGAATGGCCTTCCACGGGATCCTGCCCCACAGGCCCGCGTCGAACCTCCGCGCGATCGCGAAGTTCTCTGCCACCGTGAGGTTCGGGATGAGACCCAGGTCCTGGTGCACGAACACCAGCCCCATCTGGGTGGCCTGCGCGGGTTGATACGGCATGGGGAACGCTTGTCCAGCGATCTGGAGTTCCGCTCCCGGGTCGGGGCTGTAATACCCCGCCAGGCACTTGATGAGCGTTGACTTACCGGACCCGTTCTCACCGAGCAGGGCATGGACCTCACCGGCACGGAGGTCGAAGTCCACATCGGTGAGTGCCCGCTGGCCGAGGAAGGTCTTGGACAGCCGACGGACCGCCAGGACGGTGGGGGCGGTTGCCGCCGCCCCCACCACAAGCGGGCCGGGACCCGAACTCATCCCTTGCCCCAGAGCTTCAGATAGGTGGGAATCGCGTCGAAGTCGCCGTCCCAGGAGCCGGTCTTGGGCACGTTGTCACCGTTGATGATCTTGACTGTGACGCCCTGGTCTACCACCGGCTGGGCGTTGAAGAGCCGGCTCAGGTTGTCGATCAGCCCGTAGCCCACTCGCTGCATCGGAACGCCTGCCGAGGCGGCTTGGAAGCCTCCACTGCGGATCATCTCGGTGTTGGCGACGTCAGCGTCGATGGAGACCCCGAACGCCTTCGCCGGGTCGGCGAGGTTGGCCTGCTTCAGCCCTTGCGCGAAGAAGTTGAGCGAGGCGTCGTAGCCTGCGAAGAGCACGTTGTACTGGGGATGGCTCTGCACAAGACTCACTACGCGGCCGGGTGCGGTGGTGCTGATCTCGCTGGCGAGGTACTGACCCTCGGCAACGAGTTCGCAGCCGGCATTGGCCGCCTTGCAGTCGTCGATGAACTTCTTGATGCCCGCCACGCGAGCGTTGACGGTGGCGAACTCGTTGTCCGACATGACGATGAACTTCGGCGGGGCGTTGAAGCGCTTGGCGGCCAGGAGGAAGGACTGCTCTCCGAGAAGATAGCCGGCTCGTTCGTTCTCCGGCAGTTCAGGAACCACCGACTGGATCAGACCGCCGGAGTCGCCGCACATGTCGCACACGACCGAGATGCCAGCCTTGCGCGCGGCCTGTAGGTCACCCTGGACGGCCGAGGCATCGATGGAGTTCAGGACGATTCCGTTGGCCCCGCTGGAGATCGCGCGCTGGATCGCGGCGGATGCACCTCCAGCGCCGGCCGGATCGACGACCGTGGCCGACCACCCCACAGCCTCGGCGGCCTGTTTGGCTGACTGTGCTGGGCGCGCGCAGCCCTCAACGGCCATTCCGCAGGGGATGATGACCAGTTTCTTCCCCGAAGCGATGGCCGGGCCCGTGGCGGGCACCGGATTGCTCTGGGGAGTCTGGGCGGCGGTCGCGGCGGCGACATGGGCCGCCACCTGCGCCGCGAAGTCGCTCGAGCCGCCACCTGCGGTTGCGGTCGATGACGTCGTGGCTGCGCGGCGAAGCCGGAGAACTGCAGGCGACAAGCGGAGACGCCGCCGCGAGGACCACAGCGACCACGGCTGGCGCCAATCTCTTCGGTTGGATCATGTAACACTTCCCTCTCTTGTCGGACCACGCGCTTCGGTGCGGGTGGCGGGGGGGTGGTTCGCGAGCAAACTTACCAGAATCTTCTTCTGCCCTTCAATACATTCGAGGAAGTTTCTGCCATTCAGACCACCATCACTTCACCATCACGTTGGCCCGGCACCCCGGCATGCCAGATGTTCCAAGCGGTCAGCTCCCAGCGATCAACCGGATGCAGGCGCAGTTCGGCGTAGGCGCAGTTGAATAGACCGGCCAGGCGCTGTGTCGCACGCAGATCCCACTCAAGCAGCGACCCAACACCGGCACGGATGGCGTATGCATGGCTGACGACCAGCACTCGCTTTCCCGGGTGGGTGGTCGCCTGCTCAGCCAGCGCAGCTGCGACCCGCTTCCCGCATTCGGTCGGGGTCTCGCCGGTAGCCGAGAATCGCCGATCGGTTCCTCGAGACCATCGAAGCGTCGGGTCCAGGTCGAAGATCTCCGAGTCGGTCAGTCCCTCCCACTCGCCCACGTCCACTTCCAGGAGACGCGGGTCGATCATCAGCTGGGTCCCGAGCGCCGCGGCGGCAGTCGCCGCTGTGTGCCGGGCGCGGCCCAGCGGCGACGCGACCACCACGTCCGGCCGGAGCCTCGGGGCCAGTTCCGCGAAGGCCTTCGCCTGCCGGACGCCGAGTTCGTCGAGCTGAACGTCTGCCTGCCCGTGCCAGCGCCCGGTCCGGTTCCAGTCCGTCCGCCCGTGACGGAGGAGGAACAGGGTCGTCGGCAGGGCGTCGGTCATTCGGCGAGGACCCGCAGCAGCCCGTCCACCGCCACCGTGGCAGCACGTTCGACGCTCTCGTCGGTGAAACCGCCGATGTGGGGCGTCGCGATGACCCGCTCGTGGCGGATCAGCCCGAAGTCGTTGGGCGGCTCGGGATCGTGGGCATCGACGCAGTACGCGCGCAGCTGTCCCGATCCAGGGCGGCCAGAACCGAGCCCTGATCGACCAGGCGTGCTCGAGCGGTGTTGATCAGGATCGAGCCCGCCCGCATTGTTACCAGCTCGGTCGCCCCGATCAGGGGGCGGTCGCCGGCCGGGGCATGCAGACTGACGACGTCGGAGTTGGCGAGGAGTTCTTCGAAGCTCGCCCAGCCGAAACCGGAAGGACTGTCCCAGTGCGCGTCGGGATAACTGTCCTGACCCAGCACGCGCATCCCCAGGCCGGCTGCCATGGTCGCTACCCTTCGACCGATCTGGCCAACCCCCACGACCCCGAACGTCCGGCCGCAGAGCTCCGCACCCTTGCTCCGTTCCCAGCGCTCCGCCTTCAGTCGAGCGTCCGACCATGGCAGCATCCGGGCCGCGGCAAGGGCGAAAGCAATCGCGAGCTCGGCCACGCCCTGGGAGTTGGCCCCCAGCGCCGGCAGAACCTGGATGCCCAGCCGCCCCGCGGCGTCGAGGTCGATGTTGTCGACCCCAACGCCGTTGCGAGTGATCACCCGCAGGCTCGTGCATCGCTGCAGCAGGTCGGCGGTGATCGGCTCGACTCCGGCGAGATACCCGACGCAACCGGGGAGGCTGGCCTCCAGTTCTGCGGTTGTCGGGGTACGGCCAGCAGCGGGGTAGACCAGTTCGAATCCAGCCGACTCGAGACGTTCGAGGCTGGGGTGGCCGGCCTCGGACAGGGATCGCGGGGTGACCGCGATCCGACCGGAGGTTGGCATGGTCAGGCCTCAGCCTTCCACTTCGGGTTGTCGATGAACTCAGGTCCGGCCGGGCCTGCCACGCAGAGCTTGCGGAAGCCCTTCTCCTCGATGGTTCCGTAGTCGTGGCCAGCGTGGCCAGGGAAAGCGAAGAAGGTGATCAGGGGTTCGCTGTCGCTGGTGTTGATGCTGCGGTGGGCGTACCGCCGGGGGACGTAGACGCCTTGGCCGGGGACGAACTTCTCCCACTGGACGTGGCCTTCGGGGTTCTCCATGAGCATGTAGCCCTCACCGGAGAGGCAGAAGTAGATCTCGCCGGTGTCCAGGACCTCGTGGAAGTGGCCCTTTGTCATGTAGTACTCCGTGCCGACCCGGCCGGGGTAGACGATGCTGGTGCCGTACGCGATGTCGCCGGAGGTTGGCGGTACGTCCATGTCGTAGAACTCATAGATCAGTTCGTCATCCTCGGCCACCTTCGCTCGGGCGGCGGTCTCGTCGGCGAAGATGCGGACCATGTCCGACACCCGGCGGCGCAGGGAGGATCGCTGGTCGTTCAGCCCGGAGTGCAGGTCGAAGTTGGTGCTGGTGGCAGGAACGGTGGTGGTCATGACTAGCCTTTCTGGTTTGCCTCGCGGGCGATTTCGCCGAGTCGGTCGAAGTCCGGCCCGGAGGTGGGGATGTCGATGTGGAAGACCTCGCCGATGACCCGGGTCCAGCCGTGCAGGAAGTAGAACCAGCCGTCCTCGATCCTGAGCCTGGCGGTTTCGGCTTGGCGCCGCGCCTGGTCGAGGAAGACCAGGTCGCCCCGGTAGTTGAAGTCCCAGGCGATGGCGCTCTCCGGGAAACCGCCGCATCGGTGAGCGGCGAGCCGGGCCGGTCCTTGCCCAGCCCGGTGGCGTTGACCACCACCGAGTCCGGCGGGGCCGCAGCGACTCGCGCGTCGTTGAGTCCGGGGTGGGCGCCAGGTGGTACTCGACCGGGATCCGGATGCCGAGCTCGCGGTGGATCTGCCGCATCTCGGCCAGCCGCGGCTCACGCCGGTTGGTCACCACCACCTTCGGCACGGACATCCCGGCCGCCAGGCCTGCGGTGCAGGTACAGGGTCAGTGCGAGCGATGAGCCGCCGGCGCCGAGCAGCAGCAGCTCGCCGCCGGTGCGGCCCAGTACCCGTCATCGACGATCGCTTCGAGCGAGAGCCCGCAGGTGATCGGGTCCATCGCGTGGCCCCACAGTTCGGCTGCCGCGCTTGGAGATGCTGCTGACCTCGTCGAGGAGCTCGGTGTCCGCGCCGACCCGGTCGAACAGGTCGCCGGCCGCCTTGTAGAGGTTCAGCTTGTGGGTGGTGACCAGCGCGCCCAGCGACAGCGGGTCGTGCTTGAGGAAGTCGACCACCGCCCGGTAGTTCTCCGGGCTCGTCGTCCAGCGGCAGGTCGATCCCGGTGATCGCGGCGTCCAGGCCCAGGTGCGCGGCCCAGGCCGGGAAGACCTTCATGATCGACGAGCTGCCCGGTGGTGACACCGACGAAGTAGAACGTCGGCATCTGGGCAGGCGGGTGTTCATGCTGCGCTCCTTGAATCGGTGTTGGAAGGCATCAGTGGTCCTGCCAATCGCGGACGCGGCCGACGGCCTTCTGCCAGCCGGCGTACAGCTGGTCGCGCGTCCTGGGGTCCATGTCGGGGGTGAAGTCGCCGGTCGAGCTGGAACGACGTCGACGAGTTCCGCCTGGTCCTTCCAGAACCCGACGGCCAGGCCGGCCAGGAAGGCGGCGCCGCGGGCGGACGATTCGATGACGGTCGGCCGCAGCACCGGGCACGTCGAGCAGGTCGGCCTGGAACTGCATCAGGAAGTTGTTCCGCGAGGCGCCGCCGTCGACCTTGATCTCCACGGTGGCTGATCCCGGAGTCGGCCTGCATCGCGTCGATGACGTCGCGGATCTGGTAGGCGATCGCCTCCAGCGCGGCCCGGATGATGTGGTTGCGGTTGGCGCCCCGGGTGAGTCCCAGGATCGCCGCCGCGGGCGTACGGGTCCCAGTACGGCGCGGCGAGACCGACGAAGGCCGGCACGAAGTACACGCCGTTGGTGTCCTTCACCCGGTTCGCCGCGTGCTCGGTGTCCGCGGAGTCGTAGACGATCTTGAGCTCGTCCCGCAGCCACTGGATCGACGGCGGCCGAGACGAAGATCAGCCCCTCCAGCGCGTACTGCACCCGGCCGTCGAGGCCCCAGGCGACGGTGGTCAGCAGGCCCGTGTCGGAGCGGCACCGGCTTGTCGCCGGTGTTCATCAGCAGGACGCCGCCGGTGCCGTAGGTGGCCTTGACCATGCCCGGCTCGAAGCAGGCCTGCCCGAACAGCGCGGCGTGCTGGTCGCCGACCGACGCGGCGAGCGGAATCCGGGTGCCAGAGAACACGATCTCGCTCGGTGTAGCCGTAGATCTCGCTGGTCGGCCGCACCTCGGGCAGCATCTGGCGCCGGGATGTCCAGCTCGGCGCAGCATCCGCTCGTCCCAGACCAGCCGGTTGATGTCGAACAGCATGGTGCGGGAGGCGTTGGAGTAGTCGGTGACGTGCACTGCGCCGCCGGTCAGATTCCAGATCAGCCAGCTGTCGACGTGCCGAACAGCAGCTCGCCGCGTTCGGCCCGTTCGCGGGCGCCGGGCACGTTGTCGAGGATCCAGTTGATCTTGGTGCCGGAGAAGTAGGCGTCGATCACCAGACCCGTGGTCTCGTGGACGTAGTCCGTCAGACCGCGCTCCTTCAGCTCGTCGCAGAAGTCCGCCGTGCGCCGGTCCTGCCAGACGATCGCGTTCATCACCGGGTGGCCGGTGGGCCGGTCCCAGACCATCGAGGTCTCCCGCTGATTGGTGATGCCGATGGCCGCGACGTCCTGGGCGGTCAGCCCGGCTTTGACCGAGAGCCTCCTTGGCCACGGTGAGCTGGTTGTTCCAGATGTCCAGGGGGTTGTGTTCGACCCAACCCGGCTTCGGGTAGATCTGCGGGAACTCCTTGCTCGCCTCGCGCCAGGATGTTGCCTTCGTGGTCGAACAGGATCGCCCGGACACTGGTGGTGCCGGCATCAAGCGCCAGCACAGCCTTCTTGCTCATCACTGCCTCTCTGCGTCGTTGCCGAAGAGCACCATGGCTTTCATCCCTGACGCCCGAGGCCGCATACTCGATGGCTTCGTTGATGTCATCGATCGGGAAGGTTCGACTGACCAGCCGGGCCAGGTCGACCCGACCGTCCGCGACCAGGCTGCAGTGCCCGGTCGTAGTCGGAGTTGCTGCTCCCGGTGGTGCCGGTCAGTACAAGCCCCTTGTAGTGCACCCGGTTGGTGTCGATCGGCACCTGCGCCGCCGGTCCCGAGACCGGCGAAGAAGTTGACCCGCCCGTGGGTGGCGAGCAATTCGACCGCCTCGGTCTGCACCGCGGGGTTCGACACGCGGTGATCACCACATCGACCCCCCGCCCGTAGGTCTCGCCGGCGACGGCGTCCGGCAGGCTCTCCTCCTCGACATTGACCAGCACGTCGGCACCGACTCTCCTTCATCGCCAGCCGGCTGGCCGCCGTAGTTGCTGACGATGACCTTCTGCGCCCCCGCCAGCCGGGCGAGCATGATGTGGAAGATGCCGATCGGCCCGGCGCCAACGATCACCACTGTGTCGGTGTAGCCGACCCCGAGTGCCGCGCTGGCCCCGCAGGCAGCAGGAGAACGGCTCGACCAGAGCCGCTGTGCGATCGCGTGACGCTATCGGGGACCTTGAAGACGTTGCCGCGCTCGAGGGCGAAGCCGGGCACCCGCAGGTACTCCTCGAAGCCGCCGTCGATGCTGACCCCGAAGGCCTCGTAGTCCGGGCACATGTTGTTCAGGCCGTGGCGGCAGAACTCGCAGCGTCCGCAGCCGACGTTGGGAGTGACGGTCACCCGCTCGCCCTCGGCGAAGCCGGTGACGCTCGCGCCGACCTCGACCACGGTCCCGACGATCTCGTGGCCAAGCACCCGGTGCTGGCCGGCGGGCATCTTGAAGTGCCCGTAGCGGGAGATGCGCAGGTCGGTGCCGCAGATGGACGCGGCCCGCACCTTGATCAGGATCTCCTCGGCGGCGATCTGCGGCTGGGGGATCTCGCGGACGACGACGCGTCCGGGGGCTTCAAACACAGCGGCCTTCATGACCGGTCCTCTCGGTTGGTGATGCCCAGTTCTGCTGCTTCGGTGCGGGCCTCCTCGGCCACCGTCACAACCACCTTGTTGGTCCACAGCTCGCGGGCTGCCATCGCGGCCATGAAGTCGGGGACCTCGGCAAGGGTCGGGACGTGTGAGATCAGTGGGAGGCTCTGGACGGTGCCGGCGGCGAGGTGGTGCACGACGGTGTCCCACTCGCTGCGGCCGCGGGGGGTGATCTTCGAGTTCCAGGTGCCGAGCACCTTCAGCTCGCGGCGGATGAGGAGCGAGATCAACTGCCTGGGGATCGTGACGTCGCCCTTGAGATCGCCGAGCACCAGCACCTGCCCCTGCGCGCCGGTCACCTCCAGGCACTGCAGGAACGTCGGCGGGAAACCGCTCGCCTCGACCGCAGCATCAACCCCGTCCCCGCCGTTCGCCTCGCGCGCCAGCTCGACGGTGTCACCCTGGTCGGCGTCGATCGTCTCGAAGCCGAGGCCGTCCATGACGGCACGCTTTCGAGGATCGACGTCCGCCACCAGCACCCGGTTCCAGCCCAGCACCCGGAGCCACTGCGCGGCGAAGGCTCCGATCGGCCCGGCGCCGATCACCAGGGCCACCCCCGCCGGCGGAACCGACAACTTGCGGACCGCGTGCAGCGCAACCGCCGCCGGTTCGACCGTCGCCGCCACCACCAGCGGCATGGTTTCCGGTACCGGAACCAGGTTCCGCTCCGGCACCCACAGCCGCTCGACCATGCCACCGTCCCGGCGGGAGCCGAAGTAGTCGTAGTCACGGCCGAGGGCCCAGTCCCCGATCTCGGTCAGCGGGTCGTCGTGCCGCGGCAGCAGCGGGAACACCGCCACCCGGTCACCGGCGGCGAACCGGCTGTCCGCCGGGGCCTCTCCACGACCCCGGAGAACTCGTGGCCGAGCACCAGCGGGTAGTGGTAGGCGGTGCCGTGCGCGAACCGGAGCAGGTCGGATCCGCACACGCCGACTGCCCCGACCCGGACCAGCACCGGGCGGTCCCCGAACGGCGTCGGTTCGGGCAGGTCGGTGTACTGGAGCACCCCCGGCGCGCTGAGTACGGCTGCCTTCATCGGGACTCAGACCTCCATGCCGTAGCGGTGGGCCTTGTGGGTCGGGTACAGCGAGATCGTCGGGATCGTCACGTCCGGGGTGCGGGTCGCCACCCACAGCGTGGCCTCGGCGACGTTCGAGACGTCGATGCAGCTGGCGTAGA
This sequence comes from uncultured Actinomycetota bacterium, assembly GCA_963848845.1. Classification (GTDB taxonomy): domain Bacteria; phylum Actinomycetota; class Actinomycetes; order Propionibacteriales; family Propionibacteriaceae; genus Propionicimonas. Next base: position 56,164 of record CAWKFH010000009.1, on the reverse strand, counting down.
TGCCTTCCTTGATTTCCTTCTCGTCCAGCCAACCGTCGACGTAGGCCGGGAGGTCACCGTCGTACAGGCCGGTGTCGATGATCTCGGTCATCGGCGTCGCGACGTGGGACGGGTTGATCACCGTCACGCCGATCTTCTTGTCCTTGCCCTCGAGCAGGATGTTCTTGCTGAACCCGAGCATCCCGTGCTTCGAGGCGCGGTAGGGGCTGTGGCCGGGACCGGAAGCGATCCTCGTCGAAGAGGAGCCCATGTTCATGATCCGGCCACCGTTGGGCTGCTTCTCCATGATCCGGAAGGCCTCGCGGCAGCAGAGGAACACCGCGGTCAGGTTCGGCCCGATGGTCTTGTTCCACTCCTCAAGGGTCACCTCGGTCACCGGGGGGGCCAGTGAGTCGCGGCCGGCGCTGTTGACCAGGAGATCCACCGAGCCCCACTGGCCCTTCGCCTTCGCGAAGAAGTCGATCACCGTGTCCTCGCTGGTTACGTCGCCGACGTAGCCTTCGACATCCCAGCCGTAGCCGGCGATTTCCTCGACGACCTGAGCCAGCCGGTCGGCGTCGAGGTCGACGATCAGGACCTTTGCCTTGTTGGCTGCGAAGGTCCTTGCGACGGCCTCGCCGATGCCGGACGCTCCGCCGGTGACGATTGCGACCTTGCCGGCGAGGGCCTTACCTTCAGGCGGGACGTAGTTGGGCACGAATTCGGTAGTGCTCATTGGATCTTTCCTTTCACTGTTGGTAGCTGGCCAGCTCATGGGCAGCTCGGGCTCGACTCGAGATTCCGGCCAAGTCGTGTGCGAACAGGGATTCCCTGGACGCGATCCAGGTGCCGCCGACGGCAGCGACGTTGGGCTTGGCGAGCCACTCCCCCACGCTCTGTTCCGTGATGCCTCCGGTCGGCATGAAGGCCACCTGCGGATATGGTCCGGCGAGCGCCGAGATCATGGCGAGTCCGCCGGACGCAACTGCGGGGAAGAACTTCAGCAGCTTCAGCCCGAACTCCAGTCCCTGCTCCACCCCGCTTGGGGAATTGACTCCTGGGACGATCGGAAGCCCAATCTCCAGGCAACGCGCGACCACCTTTGGGTTGAAGCCTGGGCTTACTGCGAAGTGAGCCCCAGCCGTCTGCGCAGCGTCGGCCTGGTCGGCCGTGAGGATTGTGCCCGCCCCGACAAGCACGTCAGGGCACTGGTCAACGATTCTTCGAATCGACTTCTCGGCAGCTGCCGTACGGAAAGTGACTTCGAGCACGGGCAGACCGCCCTCGGTCAGGGTTTTCGCAAGGGGTACAGCGTCATCGCAGTCGTCGATCGCCACCACCGGAATGATCCGGTGGCGTCGAAGGGCCGCCTCCAGGTCCAGATTCATCAGGATCGCTCGCTTTCGATCAGGAACCCGGCGCCGACCGCCGGGAGGGTCCAGCCGAGATCGTCCACTCCGGAGAGTTCGCGAAGCGCCACTCCGGGCGGGACGGTGTTGAAGTCGAACAGGCCGAAGTGGTGGCAGAGCAGTTCTGGAATGCCCGCCTTGCGGCACAGGTCGATCGCCTCGGCGACGGTGAAATTGCCCGGCACGCCGTGCTGGCTGCGGTACTCATCGCGGCCATTGATCGGAAGGAGCGCAATGTCCGCCTTCAGGTCCCGCAGCCGCTCAGCCAGGCCCGGGTAAGGGACACAGTCGCCTGAGTGGTAGATCCGGGTGCTGCCGGTGTCGATCAGGTAGCCGAGGCAGAGGTCGTTCCCGGCGGCGTCCTTGACGAGTTCCTCGTGGGCCGCCGGGAGGGCGGTCACAGTCAGCCCGGCAGTGGTGAGCTCGTCGCCGTCGGACATCTCCGCGAGACGGTCGGCCGGGATGCCGCGCTCGATCGCAATCGCCCGGCACGCCCTGGGGACCACGAAGGTCACCGACTCCTTCCCGGCGAGGTCTCTGATCGTCCATGGATCCAGGTGATCGGTGTGCCCGTGGGTGTGCAGCATCGCATCGACCCGATCGATCCGGTCCGCGGAGATCGGCGCCGGAAAGAGACGGACGTGCGGGAAGAGGCGTCCACGGTACTTCGCGGACAGGCTGTCGGAAAGGTAGGGGTCGATCAGGACCAGACGGTCGTTGGCGAGCAGGGCGAACCCGGCTGCGCCGAGCCAGATCAGCGCCTCGGCGCCAGCTCGGGGCAGTCGGTCCTCAAGCAGCTCGACCGTTACTGCCGCGTCGTGGCGGAGCCGCCGGCGGCCCGGCGATTGATGAACCCGGTCGGGAACCAGTGCCACTTCGGACTGGTCGATCGGCGATAGTTTCGACGTCACGAAAGAATAATGGAAGATTTTTCGACCGATGTCAACACCGAAGCCCACCCCGTTCGGTCTAGTCTTCGGTTCACAGGAACTACGGAAGGACAGACCGATGAGCGGATCATCCGACCAGCCCGAGACCGACGCTGCCCTCCTGCACCGGATTTCCGCGAAGCTGCCCTACCTGCCGGCGGCTCTCCGCCAGGTCGGGGAGCTCATCCTCCGCGACCCGGAAGCCGCGCGCATGATGAGCATCACTTCCCTGGCGCAATCCGCCCACGTCGCCGAATCGACCGTGTCCAGATTCGTGCGCGAGATCGGCCTCGGGAGCTACCGCGAACTCCGGCTGGGAATCGTCGAGGCCGCCTTCGCAAATCGAGTGGCGACGCAGTCCCCCGAGGAGCAGTACGTCTACAACGGCATCGATCGTGGCGACTCCATCGAGGAGATCCTCAAGAAGATCACTGCCAGCAGTTCGCAGTCTCTCCTGCAGACAGCGCGAAGCCTGGACGAAGCCGCCCTTGAGGCTGCCACTAGGCTAATCGATTCCTCGCAGCTCATCATCTTCGCGTGCATGGGGGCTTCCAGCATCGCGGCCGAGGAGGGCGTGATGCGCTTCACCCGGGCCGGGAAGCGGTGCCTCCTGTATCGCGACCAGAGCCTCCAGGCCATGCTGGCGACCATCGTCGGTCCCAGCGACCTGGTGATCGGATTGAGCGACTCCGGCCGCTCGACCGCAATCATCGAGGGGATCCGCCAGTCGCGGGCGCACGGTGCAGCCACCATCGCCATCACCTCCGACCCCGACTCCCCATTGGCAAGGAGCGCCGAAGTGGTGCTGTTCACCTCCGCAGCACCATCGGGAGGCGCGCTGTACGGGGAGGCCGTGTCAGCCAAGTGGGGGCAGCTGTTGGTGATCGACACCCTCTACGCTGCGTTCGCTGCCCGCCACTTCGACGCGACTCTTGCGCACCTCCAGGAGACCTTCGCCGCCGGCATCAAGCAGTCGAGGCTCTGACCTCCGATCGCAGGAAATATCTTCGTCGACTCTTGACGTCGCAGAACTTTCTATGTGAAATTGGTTGGTAGTAGAGGTTCCCGTCGAAGTCGTCGTGGGTCCTCGCCAGCCGAAAGCGCCAAGGAAGGCGCACTCACCCGGAGGTTCAGCAATGGCTAGTAAGCCCAGATCCCTTCGACTGGCTCGAACTGCTGCGATCGCAGCAGTGCTACTGGGTCTCGCCGCCTGCTCCGCGGCCCCAGCAGGCCAGTCCGCCGGCACAACGCCCGGCACCAGCGCGACCGGAGTCGCCAGCCCGGCGGGCCCGATCGAGTACCCAAAGCCGGTCGCCCTCGAGCAGGGCGCCCAGGCGGTCCTTGACAACCTCACCTACAAGGGTGGTACGCCGACGATCGCCTACCTCCCGATGGGTACCGAATTCAACTACCACGTTGCGCTGTTCGAGGGCCTCAAGACCGTCCCGGACATCGAGACCTTCATGCTCTCGCCCTACGCCGGGAGTGACCAGGCCGCCCAGCTCGGCATGATGCAGGACGCCACCTCACGAGCTGATGTCGACGCCATCCTGTTGATCAGCTTCGACGAGCACTCCCTTGCGCCCTTGGTGAAGAAGGCCGTGGATGCAGGCAAGGTCGTTGTGATCATCAACTCCGACATTCCCAACTACCCGACGCCGGTTCACGGTGTTGTCGGGGTCAAGCAGCGCGTGGCCAACAAGGCGCTGGCCGAGTGGGCCGTGAAGTCGGTCAACGGCGAGGCCCGCACCGTCGGCATCCTTGACGGCGAGCCGAGCTACCTCGCCACCGAGCGGGCCGGCGGCTTCGAGGACGGCATCAACGGCACCTCGTGGAAGCTCAAGGCACGGGTCAACGGAGGCTGGAGCGTCGACAAGGGCAACACCGCAGCGATGGACCTACTCCAGGCCAACCCCGACATCCAGGTGATCTACGCCTCCAACGACTACATGGCCGAAGGCGCAGCCCTGGCCGGCAAGACGCTCGGTCGGAGCGACCTGATGGTCCTCGGCTATGACGGTGACACCGCCGCCATCGAGAGCATCGCCAACGGTGAGGGTGTCACCGCGACCACGAACACCGGCCCGGTGCAGATGGGCCGGGTCGCCGGGCAGTTCGTCGTCGACCTGCTGAACAAGAAGTCGGCCGGCGGCTACGTCAACTCACCCACCGAAATCGTCAACAAGGACAACGCGACCAAGATCCTGCAGATCCCGGCGGACCTCTACCCCAAGCCGTCCAAGAACTACTGACCCACAACGCAGGAGGGTGCACGCCATGACAACCACGATCCAGGCAGAGCCACCGCTTTGGACGTTGACCGGGATCACCAAGCGGTTCCCAGGTGTCCGGGCGAACGACCAGGTCAACCTGACCCTCAGGTCCGGGCAGATCCACGGCCTGCTGGGCGAGAACGGTTGCGGGAAGTCCACCCTCATCAAGATCCTCTCGGGAGTCCAGGCTCCCGACGAGGGCGAAATCCGGAAGAACGGCCACCCCGTCTCGCTGGGCAACCCAGCGGACGCCCGGCGAGCGGGCGTGGCCACCGTCTATCAGGAGTTCTCCCTGGTACCGCAGTTGACGGTCGCCGAGAACATCTTCCTCGGCCGCCATCCCAGGCACCTCGGCTTCCTCGTCGACTGGCGCCACGTCCGGGAGTCCGCCACCGAGACCCTGGGCCAACTCGACCTCGAGCTCGATCCGGACGTGAAGGTCGGGGACCTGTCGGTCGCCGAGCAGCAGCTGGTGGAGATCGCGAAAGCCCTCTCCCAGAACGCCGAGCTGCTGATCCTCGACGAGCCCACGACTGCGCTCGGCCAGGCGGAGGTTGCCGTGCTGCACGGCTTCCTGCGCCGGATGGCGGCCCGCGGCGTCTCCATCCTCTACGTTTCCCACCGTCTCGACGAGGTGGTCGAACTTGTCGACGACTTCACGATCCTGAAGGACGGACGGGTGGTCAGCAGTCCCGGAGAGACCCCCAAACAGGTGCACGACATCATCACAAGGATGATCGGCTCGGACGTCACCGAGCACTTCCCCAAGGAGCACAACGCAACCGACGAGGTGGTCCTGGAGGCTGTCAACATCTCTACCGCCAACCGCGTCTACGGGGTGAGTTTCGACCTGCGTCGGGGCGAAGTGCTCGGCCTCGGCGGGGTCATCGGCTCGGGTCGCACTGAGATCGCCCGCGCGGTCTTCGGGGCCGACCGGCTGACCGACGGCGAGGTCCGCCTGCATGGCCGGCCGCTGCACCTGCGCGGCCCCCATGACGCCATCTCGGCCCGGATCGCCCTGGTCCCGGAGAACCGCAAGTCGGAGGGCCTCTTCTTCAACTTCACGGCCGGCCCGAACCTCACCGTAGCCAACCTGCGCGGGATCTCACCGCGCCGCCTGCTCAGCCGCCGGATCGAACGCGAGGTCACGCAGCAGTACATCCAGGACCTCGAGATCACCCCGCTCGCCGCCTCGAAGCTGGTGGGTCTGGTCTCGGGCGGGAACCAGCAGAAGGTGCTCATCGCCAGGTGGCTGTTCAGCCGTTCCGAGGTGATCATCCTCGATGAACCGACCCAGGGCATCGACGTCGGCGCAAGACTGGCCGTCTATCGCCTGATCAACGACCTCACCCGAAGTGGCAAGTCGGTCATCCTGATCAGTTCAGCTCACGACGAGTTGCTGGCGATGAGTGATCGGGTCGCCCTCGTACGACACGGGACCGTGACCGCGATCAAGGCGGTCGGCGATGTCACGCATGCCGACCTGGTCAGCGCCACGGCAACCGACCACCATTCCAACCCGCATCCGAAGGTCACCTGACATGAAGCGCATCAGTATCGCCGAGTTCGCCGGCCCAGTCGCCGCGCTCCTCCTCATCGTCGTGGTGGTCGCAGTCACGACCCCCTCCTTCCTCAACCCGGAGAACTTCCGCAACATCGCCCTCCAGGTGGCTGTGCTCAGCATCGTCGCCCTCGGCGCGACCGTGGTCATCATCACTGGCGGCATCGACCTGAGCCCGGGATCCATGATCGCCGTGCTCACCATGGTGCTGGCCCTCATGATCAAGACCTACCAACAGCCGCTCTGGCTGGCGGTGCTCGTGACGGTGATCTGTCGGCGCGCTGATGGGGGCGCTCAACGGCGCGCTGGTCGCCTACGTCCGCATCCCGGCCTTCATCGTCACCCTCGCCGGGCTCAGTGCCTACAAGGGGCTAGCCCTCACGGTGCCGCCGGGCTCGCCGATCTTCTCGCTGTCAGCCGACCTCGGCTACCTCTTCTACGGCCAGGTCTTCGGCATCCCCCTGCCGTTCTTCTATGTCATCGGTCTCTACGCGGTGGCGACCGTGATGCTGAACTACACCAAGTTCGGCCGCGAGATCTACGCTCTCGGTGGCAACGAGGTCGCCGCGCGGTTGTCCGGCGTCCAGGTGAAATGGGTGCGCATGCTCGCCTACGTGATCGCCGGCGCCTGCGCGGGCATCGGTGGCGTGCTGCTCGCCGCTCGCCTGAACTCCGGCTCGCCCAACTACGGCGCCGGGATCGAACTGCTGGCCATCGCCGGAGCCGTGGTTGGCGGGGCGAGCCTTGCCGGTGGACGCGGCCACATCGTCAACACCCTGGTCGGCGTCCTGATCATCGTCGTCGTCCAGAACGGCCTGAACCTGAATGCCGTCTCCACCTCCGTCCAGTCGGTCGCAATCGGCACGATCATTCTCCTCGCCGTCGCCCTGGACATCTGGCGCCCCACGGTTTCGGCGCGCCTCGCAGACCTGCTACCCAACAAGGCCAACCAAGCCCTTGCCACAAGGAAGTGATCCAGATGAACCAACTCGGCATCCACATGATGGTCTTCACCAGTGAGTGGACCCCGGCCAGCGCACGAGACGCCTTCGCCCGCGCCAAGCGCGCCGGCTACGACGCCCTCGAAGTGCTGATCCTCGACCCGGACACCATCGACACGAAGATGACCGCCGCGCTTGCCGCCGAATACGGCCTGAAGGTGGTCGCAGCGTCTACTGGCACCCTCGACGCCGACATCGGCAGCGCAGACCCGGTGGTGGTCAAGCGCGGCGAGGACCTGCTCCTCCGAAGCATCGACCTCGCCCGGGAGATGGGTGCCACCGCGCTCGGCGGCCCTGGCTTCTCCGCGGTTGCCCGCTACTCCGCTCCGCCGCCGGCCGGCGCGTTCGACCAGGCCGTCAAGAGCTACACCCGGGTCGCCGAGGCCGCCCGCGCCGCCGGAATCCGGGTCGGTCTCGAAGCGCTCAACCGGTACGAGAGCAACTTCATCAACACCCTCGAGCAGGCTGCGCAGGTCGTCCGGGCAGCCGGACCCGACGTGTTGTTCGTCCACGCCGACCTGTTCCACATGAACATCGAGGAGCGCGACCTTGGCGAGGCCCTGTTGGGGGTGAAGGACGTGCTCGGCTACGTCCATGTCGCCGAGAGCAACCGCGGTCCCCTGGGAACGGGCAACACCGACTGGAAGCTCGTCTTCGGGACCCTCGGCCGGATGGGCTACACCGGCCCGATCACCTTCGAGACCTTCTCCCCCACCGTTCTCGGCAAGGAGATGGCGAACCTGGTCGCCCTCTGGCGCGACCCCTGGGACGATCCGGACGAGGTGGCAGCTGCCGGCCACCGCTTCCTCACCCAGCACATCACCGAAGCAGCGATCTAGGGAGAATGATGGACCTGCAACTGGACGGGCGCGTCGCCCTGATCAGCGCCTCCACCGGCGGGATCGGGCTGGAAATCGGGCGGTCGCTGGCCGCCGAAGGTGCTCGAGTCGTCATCAACGGACGTTCCGAACAGAGCGTGGCGGCCGCGATCGCGGACATCGCGAACAGCCACCCGGGCGCCGACCTGGTTGGAGCCGTCGGCGACTGCGGGACGAGCGCCGGCACCGAGGCGGTGTTCGCCGCCGTCCCTGAGGTGGACATCCTCGTGAACAACCTCGGGGTGTACGAGAGCGCCTCGATCCTTGAGGTGCCGGACGAGGAGTGGCTGCGGCTCTTCGAGGTGAACATCCTGAGTGGCCTGAGGCTGACCCGGCATTACCTGCCGGCCATGCTCGAACGGAACCGTGGCCGGGTCATCTTCATCGCCAGTGAGGCGGCCCTCACGCCGGCACCGGAACTGCCGCACTACAGCGCCACCAAGACCATGCAGCTGGCGATCAGCCGGATCTTCGCCGAGGCGACCCACGGCACTGCCGTCACCGTCAACGCCGTGCTCCCTGGCTCCACGAAGACCGTCGGCGTGGAGCACTTCGTCCAGGACCTGTTCCCGGAGTTGCCGTACGCGGAGGCCGAGAAGCGGTTCATGGCGGAGAATCGATCCACCTCGCTGATCGCTCGCCTGATCCTGCCGAGCGAAGTGGCGGCACTGGTGACCTTCGTCGCCGGCAATGCCACCGGAGCCATCAACGGCAGCGTCCTGAGAACCGACGGCGGCATCGTCCGTACCGTCTTCTAAGGAAGACACGCCTCCGACCTCACCGCCGCCGTCAGGGAGGGGCCACGGATGCAGATCCTCGTTCTGGAGGCCAGCACGACCTCCGCGAAGGCAATGGTCCACGACACGACCACCGGGCAACGGCAGGTGCTCACTGAGCCCTATCGAGGCCAGGGTCCGGACCCGACGCTCCACGACGTGGAAGCCGTGGTCGCCACCGTGACTCGACTTGCCCGCCGGATCAGCCGCGGGACACGGATCTCCGCCGTTGCCCTGGTTGGCGCTTGGCACGGGGTGTTCCTCGCCGACCGGGAGCTGCGCCCGATCAGTCCGGTCCACCTGTGGTCGAACACGGAACCGGCGCGAATCTGCCGGCGCCTGCGCCGGGACCAGCGGCTGGTCGAATGGTTCTACCAGGCCACCGGGTGCATGGTGAACGCCACCTATCCCGCGTTCAAGCTGGTGCTGCTCAAGGAGCGCGGCATTCGGCTCGCGGACGCCGTGATCCTGGATGAGGGCAGCTACCTCAACTGGCTGCTCACGGGGGAACTGATCCAGACCCAGTGCCTCGCCTCCGGCTCGGGTCTGCTGAACACCCACAGCCGGGGCTACGACCCGGACGTGCTCGCCCTGGTTGGACTCAGCGAGTCCCAGTTGCCGCGGCTCGTCGCCTCGAGCGGGTCCTACCCGCTGACAGCCAGAGGAGCCGACCTGCTCGGGGTGCCAGCCGGAACCCCGGTTCTGCCGACGATCGCCGACGGCGCCGCGAACCAGGTCGGCGCCGGAGCGCTGCGGCCGGGGGTGATGACGCTGTCGGTCGGCACCAGCGGAGCCATCCGGGTCGCGTCGGACTCGCCCCGGCTGCCCCGGACGCCGTCGACCTGGTGCTACCTGTCCACCCACGGGTGGCTCAGCGGGGCGGCCACCTCGGGCGGCTGCAACTGCATCGACTGGTTCCGCGAGAGCTTCGGCGGGAGCCGGCTGTCCTACCAGGAGCTCGAGGGTGGAGGTTTCGACGGCCGGGAGCCGATCTTCCTGCCGTTCCTTCACGGCGAGCGGTGTCCGGGCTGGGATGACGGCCGGTTCGGGGAGTTCGTCGGCCTGGGCGCGGACCAGGACATCACCGCGCTGTACCGCTCGGTCCAGGAAGGGGTGTTGTTCAACCTCTACCAGTGCTACCTGGCGCTGATTGAACTCAACGGGGTACCGCGTCGTCTGAAGCTCTCCGGCGGCATCCTGAACTCGCCCCGCTGGACCCAGCTGTGCGCCGACGTGTTCGGCGTGGACCTGGAGTTGGACGCAGCCCTGCACTCTTCCCTCATGGGCGGAGCCGTGCTTGGGATGGAAGTCCTGGGCATCATTCCGGACGCCGCGGAATACGAGAGCGCCGCGGTCGGGGTCGTCAGACCCGATCCGGCGGCCGGCGCCAGGCACCGGGCGAGGTACCAGAACTACCTGGACGCCTACCAAGGCGTGACGTAGCCGTTCGTCTGCTCCGAAGCGGCAGCACCGCTGCCTTGCTGGACGCGGGGTGCTTGCGGCCCGCACGCTATCCCAATGAGCGGGGACAGTAATCGGTGGGTGCTCCACGTCGATCTCGATCAGTTCATTGCTGCCGTCGAAGTGCTGCGCCACCCCGAGCTCGCCGGCAGACCAGTGATCGTCGGGGGACGCGGAGATCCGACTGAGCGGGCCGTGGTGTCGACGGCGTCCTACGAGGCTCGCAAGTTCGGTGTCGGCTCCGGAATGCCGCTGCGGATCGCAGCGCGGAAGGCGCCCGGGGCGGTGATCCTCCCGGTGGACGCCCCGACGTACACCGCCGCTTCCAAGGAGGTCATGGCGACGCTGCGCGACCAGCCGGGGGCGATCGTGCAGGTGCTCGGCTGGGATGAGGCGTTCATCGGCATCGCCGTCGACGACCCGGAGGCGTATGCGCGGCGAGTGCAGGAGGCCGTGCTCGACAGGACAGCGCTGCACTGCAGCGTAGGTATCGGGGACACCCTCGTCCGGGCAAAGGTTGCGACCGGGTTCGGTAAGCCCCGCGGCGTCTTCCGGCTGACGGCCGACAACTGGCTCGAGGTGATGGGCGGCCGCCCGACCATCGACCTGTGGGGAGTCGGCGCCAAGATCTCCAGGCGCCTTGCGGGTCTAGGCATCAGCACCGTCGAGGAGTTGGCCACCGCCGACCCGGGCGACCTGGTGACTGAGTTCGGTCCCACGATGGGGCCCTGGTATGCGCAACTCGGACGGGGAGAGGGCGCGGCGGTCGTGGATGACACCCCCTGGGTGCCGCGGGGGCACAGCCGGGAGACGACCTTCCAGCAGGACCTGGTCGAACGGCCACAGGTGGAGAATGCCGTCCGCGAGCTGCTCGCCCAGGTGCTGGACGACGTTGCCGCCGACGGACGACCGATGGTCGGCCTTGGGCTGAAGGTGCGGTACGCCCCGTTCAACACCCGGACCTTCACGAAGAAGATTCCTGCCACCGTCGACCGCGACGTGGTGCAAGCGCGAGTGCTGGAGCTGGCCGGCAAGATCGAGCCCGACCGGCCGATCAGGCTGCTCGGTGTGCGCGCGGAGATGGCGATGCCTGAAGGTGCCCGCCAGGGACACTCCCCGACGCGCAGCGGCTGGTGAGCGGCCTGGTGCCGTAACCCCCTCAGGTCACCCGGAACGCCGCCTGCCCCGAGTGGACGGAACTGGCGCCGGAGGCCGAGATGATCGCCTGCATCTTGAACTGCCAGTCCGGCGGAACGGTGCAACTCACTTCCGAGAAGGCGCCGGAGTCATCGGCGGTCGTCTCGGCGCACACCTCGGTGTGGAAGCGGATGGTGACGGTCTCCCCTGCGGCGAAGCCTTCGCCGCTGACGTGGATTGTCGTGCCGGCCGGGCCGGAGAGCTTGTCTAGGAAGACCCTTGTCTCCCCCGCCGGTTTCTGCGGGGTGGATGCCTGCGGAATGGATGGGTCGCCGGAAGGCCAGGTGAGCCAGCCCTGGACGAAGGAAAGCACCAGCCCGCCCACCACCGTGACCACGATCCCGATGACGATTTGCGGGACGTAGTCGTTGCGGTCCTTGTTGCTCATCGTTTGCCCGTTCGCGAAACGGTAATCGGTGTGAGGAGCGTAAGTCCTTGTCCGGCGCAGGTCTGTGGGCACTTTCGCCCCCGCGCCGCCCTCCTTTCGGACAGCGCCAAGCCCAGAACCTCACCGCGCAGGGTGGCAGGAGTGCTGAGGTTGAAGGCCGCCGCCAGACCTCGACTCGGCCGGACGGGCGTTCCAGAATGACTCGCATGGCTCAGCCCGCCTCGGGCGGACCCTTGATCCGCACGCCAGACCAACTGCTGCGTGTCTTCGTCTCCTCCACCCTCGGCGAACTGGCGGCCGAACGTCGCGCGGCCCGAGACGCGATCGAGCGGCTTCGGTTGGCACCGGTGATGTTCGAACTCGGCGCCCGCCCGCATCCACCGCGCAAGCTGTACCGGTCCTACCTCGAGCAGAGCGACGTCTTCGTCGGCATCTACTGGGAGCGTTACGGCTGGATCGCTCCCGGCGAGGAGATCTCCGGGCTGGAGGATGAGTACCGCCTGGCTGACCCGCAGATGCCCAAGTTGATCTACCTGAAGGCCAGCAATGCGCGGGAAGAGCGGCTGGCCGGGCTCATCAAGCGGATCCAGCGCGACGACACGGCGAGCTATGTCACCTTCGGTACCGAGGACGAACTGCGTGAGCACCTGGTCAGGGACCTGGCCACGCTGTTGGCCGAGCGTTTCCAGGCGGTGTCCGACCCGCCGCCCGTCCCGGCTGCGTTGGATCCAGAGGCCAGCCCGGTCTACGAGCAGGTGCCGCCGCCCTATACGCCGATCGTGGGACGCGCCACCGAGATCGACGAACTGATCGCGATGGTGGACGACCGCCGTGCCCGGGTCGTCACCATCGTCGGCACCGGAGGCATCGGCAAGAGCCGGCTCGCGATCGAGGTGGCGCTGCGCGCCGGCCCGCACTTCGCCGATGGCGTGGCGTTCGTGCCGCTGGAGAACGTCGTCGACCCGAAGCTGCTGCTCCCCACCCTCGCCAAGGCGCTGGGAATCCACGAGAGTGGCGAGGCGCCCATCGAGGACCGGCTGCCGATCGCCCTCGGCCAGCGCCGGGTGCTGATCGTGCTGGACAACTTCGAGCAGCTGGTGGACGCCGCCCCGGCGCTGGTCGGGCTGTACGCGGCAGCGCCGGACTCCACGTTCCTCGTGACCAGCCGCGCGGTGCTGCGGATCCGCGGCGAGCACGTGTACGAGCTCGGCGGCCTGTCCATGGGATCGCTGGTTGAGCCTCTCGAAGCCCGGCGGGAGCCGACGGTCCCGGAGGCGCTGCACAGTGACGCCGTCCAGTTGTTCGTGGAGCGGGCGCGGGCAGCCAAGGGCGACTTCAAGCTCACTTCGTCGAACGTGGCAGCAGTGGTCGGCATCTGCCAACAGTTGGAGGGGTCTCCGTTGGCGATCGAGCTGGCGGCTGCCCGCGTCCGGGCGTTGACCCCGCAGAACATCCTGAAGCGGCTCGACCGACCGCTCGAGCTCCTGGCCTCTGCTGCCCGGGACGTGCCCGCGCGCCAGCGCACGCTGCAGGCCACCATCGAGTGGAGCTGCAACCTGCTCAGCTCCGAGCAACGCGACCTGCTGGCAGACCTGTCGGTGTTCGCACCCGGGTTCACCTACGAGGCGGTGGAGGCGCTGGGGGTCGGGCGTCCATGGGCCGGCCGGGAACTGGAAGGGCTCGCCGCTCTGGTCGACAACTCGCTCCTGCGGCAGCAGAGCCAGTCCGACATGCCGGCCTTCGCGATGCCGAACCCCGTGCGCCAGTTCGCCGAGAGCCGCCTCGGGCAGCGCGGCGAGCTCGAACTGCTGCGGAGTGCGCACGCCGGTTATTACACGGCTCTCGCTGCGAGGTTGCGGCCGTCGTTGAGCGGAGCCGGGCAGGTGGAGACGGCCACGCGGCTGGAGCTCGAATTCCAGAACCTCCGCAACGCTGTCCACTACAGCGTCGAGTTGGGCCATCCCGACGAAGCCGCCGACCTGGCCTGGTCGCTGCTGGTGTTCTGGTGGTTCGGCGGACACTTCGGCCAGGTGCGGGTCTGGATGGAGGAACTCCTCGCCCGACAGCGGCCCGCAGCAGGCGAACACACGCTCGCTGTGGCCAGCTTCCTGATCAACTGGATAGACATGTGGCACCACCCGTCCGCCGACGTGGCTGCGGTGTTCGATGAGGCGCGCCGGCGGTTCGCCGACACCGGCGACGTCAGTGGGGAGGCGCTGTCCACCGCTTGTGCAGCGTTCGCCCGGATCTCCCTACCGGGGACGGACGCAGACGCGTGCCGGGCCGACTTCGAGCACGCAGTGGAGCTCTTCGAAGGAGTGGGGGACGCCTGGGGGGCGGCCTTGGCGCTGGTCGGGCTCGGCCGGGTGGACTCGGTGATCGGCGAGGAGGGACTCGCGGCCGAGGCCTACCTGCGCGCCGGTCGCGTCGCCCGGGAACACTCCGACATGCTGGCCACGCTCATCACCGATCACCACATCGGCCGGGTGCAGCTGTTCGCCGGACGGCTCGATGAGGCCGAGCAGACCTTCCGGGCGAGCGTGGAACTCTCCGGCAGCCTTGGCATGGGGGGCGGGGTCGCCGACGGGCTGGAAGGCCTGTCGGCCATCTCGGCCGCGCGGGGCCAGGTGGAACTCGCCGGGCTGCAGTCCGGTGCGGCGGCGGCCCTCCGGCAACGACTCGGACTCTACGAGGTGCCGGCGTTCGTCTTCCACGAGCGTTACCTGGACGCCGCCCGACGACTGGACGCCGAAGCTTTCGCTCACGCGCAGGCCCGGGGCCGTGAGCTGACCACCTCCGAGGCCGTCGCACTGGCGAGGCCGGCAGAACCCGACGCGCCGGCGGATTCGGCCGGCGGTCCGGCTGCGGCGACCGCCGGGGCGGACGTGGCCCTGGCCTCGTAGGAGCTGCAGCGATGAACGCGTTCTGGGAAAGTGTCGCGTCCAACGTCATCGGCACGTTCGTCGGCGCCGGTCTCGCGTTGCTGACATCGTTCTTCGTCGTTCGGTATGGAGAGACCAGGAACGATCTACGGCTCCTGCAGGGTCTGATCGACCGGCTGTACCGGAGTCGGGCACTCCGACCGAACCAGGTCGAGGTCCAGTTCGATTCGCCCGAGGCCCGTGAGAACCAACGACGATCCACGAAGTCGGTGCTCGCCACCCGCGACCGGATTGCCTTCACCTCGGATGAACTCTCGGGGCACTCCGATGCGTTCGACGAACTGGACCGGATGCTCGTCGCTTGCCTGCGGTACCTGAACGACGTCCAGGACGACCCCTCCAGGTACATCTCGAGCCTGATGGCCCTGCGAGCCGAGCTGGAGCCCGAGGTGGCGGGACTCTGCTCCCGCTACCCTGCCCTGCAGTCGCGGGAGATCGGCGCGGCGGATGTGCGGAATCGTCCGGCTGTTGCGCGCGAGCCATCGCCTGCGCGACCTGACTAGGCCGGCGCTCCCCGAACGAACGGGGCGAGCAGCTCCCGGATGACCGGGGAGGGCCGACCGTTCATCTCGTCCCGCAGGAGTTCGGCGTACAGCCGGTACTGGCGAATGGCTTCGGCGACGTTCCCCTGCATCAGGTGGACGCGCACCAGCAGGCGATGCGAACTCTCCCGCAAGGGTTCGGTGCTGGTCGCGGCCAGCCCCACCTGGAGTGCGTCGTACCAGCGTCCGGTCTCGAGCAGCCGCTCGCCGATCCGATCCATGGCATGGAGCCTCAGCTGCCGGAAGCGCTCCCGCTCGACAATCACCCAGTCGTCGTACCAGCCGACCAGGATGTCGTCGCCGACATCGATCAGGTCACGGGCCGCTGCGACCAGGGCCTCATCGGATGGTGTCCTCCGGAGCACGTCCATCGCGCGGCCGACCACGCGCCGCAGGTCGACCTGGATGCGCGGGTTCAGCCACAGGTGGGTGTTCGAGGCACACACCAGATCCAGCGGATGCAACCGCCACAGCGCGGACCGAAGGCTGGCGCTGGCGTGCTGTTCGTCGGCGTCGAACCACAGCGTTCCGCTGATGTAGGCACGCCGTACGGGCTTGGGCTGGAAGGCAAGGAAGGTCACCACGCGCTGGGATGCCGGCGGGACGGTGACCGTCTCGCCTGCGCACCGCACCTCGAAGTCCCGGATGAGATTCAGCTCGACCGGCTGCGGGACGAACTCTGGGATCACCGAGGCGGACACGGCTCTCCTTGGGGTGAGGCGCCACTGGCATGTTCGACTTCTCACGGCCGCCGGCGCAAGGAGTGGATGTACCACCGGCTGTCACCCGGCACGACCCGGAGTGGTTCCTGGGCCTTGTTGTACGCCTGTGTACCTGGCGAGGAACCGCCGAACCCTGTCCGGGCCTCCGGATTCCCCGGGGCGTGAGCACCCGGTGACTCCCCCGCCGTCGACACCACTGTGGGCCCATCGCATCACCAGAACGTGGAGCCGGCGTCACGCCGGCGTCACCGGCGGGAGCTCCACGCACGGATTTCACCCACCGGGCCTGGTGGCATTCGAGTCAGCTGAGCCCGTGGCGGGATCGGAGCCCACGGCATGGGGCACTGGCCGCTGGCTCCGCTCCCCCACCGCCTCCAGCCAGTTCCGCACGAGACTCAGCACCGCCTTGTCGCTCGGCGCGTACCTCCGCTGGAGTTCGAGGGTGGGGTCGGCAGCGCGCGGCTCAGGGTCGGTAAGGCTGACCACCCGGCGCAGGCCGCCGGCGTCCGACCACACCGTCACCACCAGAACACCGGCCGGCTCGCGGGCCGGCCGCGCGTGCCTGATCACCTTCGTCGGTCAGGAGTTGAAGGCAGCGAGGATGGAAACGGTCACATCCTCGGCCTCGGTGTTCTTCACCGTGAGCTTTCGCGGCCCCCCTGCGGCCAGCCCGGCGACGACATCCGGGTTGGCCACCAGAAGGTTCCCGACGACGACCAGCTTGGTGCCGGCAGCCGTGCCCTCGGGGGTCACCTCGACCTTTGCCGCCGCCTGATCCGCGTCCTTCCTGGCCTGGATCACGAGCAGGGCAGCAGCGCCGCTCGCTGGCAGTACGGTCACATCGCCGGTCGCCGTCTTGGCCAGGGCAAGGCTCGCCACGACATAGGCGTCGGACTCCACCTGGGCGGTCACCTTCACCAACGGGCCGTCCTTCACATTCACGGACGTGGTTATCGTCACCTGCTCCATCTGATCCTCCTTGCCGACGAGTGGCTGACGAACTGACACCCGAGGGTCGCTCCAGCGTGTCACCGGACGATCACCCGTTCGTCACGGGAAGCTGCCGTCCGAACGCCGTGACACCGGCGGTGACGCGGGGTTGACGCCCGGTTGACGCGGGCCGATCAGGATCGCGTCGTGATCGACCACGCGATGATCATCGTGCGCAACGAACTGGAGGCGCACCTGGCCGCCTCCGGCAACTCCACGCACGCCGAACTCGGCAACGTCGGAGAGATCGGCCAGCCCGGGGCGCAGTTGCGCGACAAGGTCCTGCTCTCGGTGGTCAACCTGCAGGAGGAGCGGACCCTCAAGAACACCCCGGCCTACGTCCGCGACGACGTGCAGTTGCGGGTGCGCTACGAGAACCCGCCCACCTTCCTCAACCTGGCCGTCCTGCGTGACCGCTACCCACACCGAGTACATCAACGCCCTGCGGGCGCTGTCGCGAGCCCTGTTGTTCTTCCAGCACCGCAACGTGCTCACCCACGACAACGTCGCCCCGAACTCGATCAGCCAGGACGCGCCGCCGCGCGACGCCGACCGGCTCGCCGAGTTCAAGCTGATCTTCAACCTGTGGTCCCCCACGTTCGAAGAGGTCAACGACATGTGGGGAATGCTCGGCGGCAAGCAGTTCCCGTTCGCGCTCTACTCCGTGCGGATGCTCGAGCTGAAGTTCCGGGCAACCCAGCGCGAGAGCGGGCTGATCACCGAAGTGGTCAGCAACTTCGGCCACAAGGCTGCGGTGAGCTGACATGGCCGAGTTCCTCCGGATCTCCTACGCGCGGCTGTTCGAGGTGCGCGTGCTGCACCACTTCTGGCTGGACGAGGGCGCGATCGTCTTCGACAAGATCCCCGACCAGGCAGCGAGGACGCAGCGCCTGCTCACCTACGACGTCCGCCGGCTACTCGCCTTCCAGCCGAGCCGGGCGACAGCGGCGACGATCACCGGCCTGCGGGGGGTGTTCCGCACCACCGGGCTCGGCTTCCTTGTCGCCGTCCCCGGAGACGCGGTGGTGCCGCTGAACGCGTCCTTCGACTTCTTCGTCACGGTGGTCGGGGCCGACTACGCCAACTACACAGCGCAGCCCCTCGCGCGGCCCGGTGTGACCCCGGCCACCATCCCCTCGCTCAGCCCCCAGCCCATCGTCGCCGTGGTCGACCCCGTGCCCGACCCGGTCACCAGCGCCCTGGGAGTCCACCGGTACAAGGCGAACGTGCCGGTGCTGTCGAACCTCACCGGCGTGGCCCGGGGAGTGGGCGCGGCCATGCGGCTGTACCTGTCCCGCGACTACCCCGCCGCCTCGACCGACGATGCCGTCGAGGCGCTGGTATCGGTCGGCGACGACGTGCGCCAACGGATCGGTGACCCGCCCGACGCGCAACTCAA
This sequence comes from uncultured Actinomycetota bacterium, assembly GCA_963848845.1. Lineage (GTDB taxonomy): Bacteria > Actinomycetota > Actinomycetes > Propionibacteriales > Propionibacteriaceae > Propionicimonas. The sequence continues at coordinate 37,717 of CAWKFH010000009.1, read as the reverse complement.
CGTTGTGGGCCCCAAGGCCGACCTCCCGGTCTTCCTGCACCAGGGGGACGTACCGGCGATCACTCCGCCGGCCGGCTCGACCGGAGCGCCGGCCTTCGGCATCGAACTGACCGACGACACGCCACCAACGGTCAACGCCGTCATCCGGCTCGCCCCGCGCCGGCCCACCGGCAGCCCGTTCAACTTCGCCGACCCGGACGGCACCCCACACCCCCGGGTGTTCGAGGTCCACCTGCAGAACCGCTGGACCACCTGGCAGTACCACAGCAAGAGCGACGGCTCGCTCACCTCGACCGAGGCCGGCCCGCTGCCGCTCACCCACTTCGGCAACGCCGGAACGAAGCAGAAGCCCTCGAGTGCCGCCATCGGCGCCGAGTTCGACAACCAGAATCCGCGCAGGATCATGCGGCTCGTCTCGGACATCTACGTCTAGCCGAACCCACGCCGACCAGGAAGGAAGGCCATGGCCACCACCTACAAGACACCCGGGGTCTACATCGAGGAGATCCCGAAGTTCCCACCGAGTATCGCCCCTGTCGACACTGCCATCCCGGCGTTCATCGGCTACACCGAGCGGGCCATCGACCGTGACGGCAGCGACCTCACCCTCCGGCCAAAACGGATCGAGTCGCTGGTGGAGTACGAGCAGTACTTCGGCGGCCCCCAACTCGAGACCGGCATCACGGTCACGATCGAGGAAGTCACCGTTGCCTCGCTCGGGACGCCGGTGGGCGTCACAGCCACGGCGGCCGTGGTCGAGGGCGACCGGTCGAAGCACATCCTCTACTACGCCATGCAGCTGTTCTATGCCAACGGCGGCAAGTCCTGCTACGTCGTGTCGGTCGGGCCGTACAAGGCGACGGTCGGCGCCGACCTGGACATGACCGAGCTGGACAGTGGCCTTGAGCCGCTGTCGAAGGTCGACGAGCCAACCCTGATCGTGCTGCCCGAGGCACAGGCGCTCGCCCTTGCCGCCGACTTCGGCACCCTGCAGAACAACGCCCTTGCCCAGTGCGAGGACCTCAAGGACCGCTTCGTGATCATGGACGTGCACGGCGGCACCGAGTCGCTGTCCGACCCCGACGCCGACCTGCTCGCAGCCGTCGCATCCTTCCGCACCAGCGGGCCCAACCAGTCCCTGAAGTACGGGGCAGCGTACGCGCCGAACCTCGAGACCGTCCTTGACTACGCCTACGACGACTCGGCCGTGATGGTCACCGAGATCCTCGACGGCACAGCGCCGCGGCGGTCGCCCTCGACACCCTGGCCACCAGCCAGGCGATCGAGCGGGCAAGGGCCGCCATCCGTGCCCTGCCGTTGAAGCTGCCGCCGAGCCCGGCGATCGCCGGCATCTACGCCAGGGTCGACGCCGAGCGGGGGGTCTGGAAGGCGCCGGCCAACGTCGGCCTGAACGCCGTGGTCAAACCGACGATCGAATTCACCAACGCCACCAGGACGAGCTGAACGTCGACCCGACGGCCGGCAAGTCGGTCAACGCGATCCGCCCGTTCGTCGGCAAGGGCACCCTCGTCTGGGGCGCGCGCACGCTGGCCGGCAACGACAACGAATGGCGCTACGTCAGCGTGCGGCGCTTCTTCATCTTCGTCGAGGAGTCGGTCAAGAAGGCACCGAGCAATTCGCCTTCGAGCCGAACGACGCCAACACCTGGGTGAAGGTGCAGGCGATGATCGAGAACTTCCTCACCACCCAGTGGCGGGCCGGGGCGCTGCAGGGCATCAAGCCCGAGCACGCCTTCTACGTCGCCGTCGGCCTCGGCAAGACGATGACGCCGCTGGACATCCTCGAGGGCCGGATGATCGTCGAGATCGGCATGGCCGCGGTGCGGCCGGCCGAATTCATCATCCTGCGCTTCTCGCACAAGATGGCCGAGAGCTGATCCTCCGCAGCGCACCCACCGCGCACATGCCTACTGAACGGAGGGCGACATGCCACAGGATTACCCCATTCCCCGCTTCCACTTCCAGGTCGACTGGGGCGGCTCCAAGCTCAGCTTCACCGAGGTCACCGGCCTGGTGATGGAACGCGAGAAGATCGAGTACCGGCACAGCGACAGCAAGGACTTCAACAAGATCGCGATGCCGGGCCTGGTCAAGAACAACAACATCACGTTGAAGCGAGGCAAGTTCGAGGGCGACTTCGACTTCAACAACTGGCTCGAACTGGTCGCCAACGAGCGCGTCGAGGAGCGCCGCGACGTCACGATCCGGCTGCTCAACGAGAAGCACGAGCCGGTTGCTGCGTGGACGGCGGCGCGGTGCTTCCCGGTCAAGGTGACCGCGCCCGACCTGAAGTCCGACGCCAACGAGGTCGCGATCGAGAGCCTCGAGATCGCCCACGAGGGCCTCAAGCTGATGAAGATCTAGGCCGACCCGAGTGACCGCTCTACTACCCGCCCTGGGGCTTCTACTACAAGGTGGAGTTCGAGGGCAGCAGCCAGCCCAACGACGCCCGCTTCCAGTCGGTCTCCGGCCTCAGCGTCGAGTACGACACCGAGGAGTTCAAGGAGGGCGGCGAGAACCGCTTCACCCACAAGCTGCCGGTGCGCACCAAGTACGCCGACCTGGTGCTCAAGCGCGGCATGCTCACCGGCTCCGAGACCGTGCAGTGGTTCCTCGACGCCTTCCGGGAGCGGATCTTCCAGCCGAAGACGGTGACCGTGATCCTGATGAACGAGAAGAGCGAGCCGCTGCGGACCTGGAACGTCGTCCACGCCGTGCCCAAGAAGTGGACCGTCAGCGACCTCAACGCCAACGAGAACGCGGTCGTCGTCGAGACGCTCGAGCTGACCTACCAGTACTTCACCGTCGGGTGACCCGACGGCTGGAGGGACGGGACGAGCATGCCGATCGAGATCAAGGAACTGCACATCCGGGTGTCGGTGAACCCGCCGGCGGGCGGACAGGCCCGCGGGCGCGCCCGGGCCGGCCCCCGGAGCCGGGGGCGACGCCAGGCAGGCGCTCGTGGCCGAGTGCGTCGAGCAGGTGCTGCAGGTCCTGCACGACAAGAAGGAACGCTGACGCCATGGCCGCCCGCGGCAAGCTCGAGAAGATGCTGATCCTCGCCTTCGACGTCGGCCAAGGACGCCGAGGACGGCGGCCTGACCGAGGCGAAGGAACGCTTCGAGGCGCTGATCAACCCCGAGACCTACACCCTGGAGTACAAGGTGAAGACCTCCGACGGCCAGGGTCAGGGCACCAGCGGCGCGCAGACCAAGTTCGAGTACACGCTGCCCGAGGAGCTGACCTTCGACTTCCTGTTCGACAACACCGGCCTGATCGACGGCAAGCCCAAGCCGGACGGCGTGTTCGACGACGTCGACGCCTTCCGCCGGCTGCTCACCGAGTACCGCGGCAGCTCCCACGAGCCGTACCACCTCAAGCTCGTCTGGGGGAACCTCATCTTCAAGGGCCGGGCGATTGAGGTCGGCATCACCTACAAGCTGTTCAACCCCGACGGCCAGCCGATCCGCGCCGTGGTCCGGGTCAAGTTCAAGGGCTCGATCGAGGAGAAGAAGCGGGCTGCCCTGGAGTTCCGCCAGTCCCCCGACCTCACCCACCGGCGCACCGTGCGGCCCGGCGACACGCTGCCGTTCATGTGCTTCCAGATCTACGGCGACCCGCGGCACTACCTGTTGGTCGCAGCCTTCAACCGCCTCGACGACTTCCGCCGCCTCGCCGTCGGCCAGCCGATCCTGTTCCCGCCGCTGCAGCCGCAGGCGGCGCGCCGATGACCGACACCACCGTGATCCCGACTCCGGCCACGCCCGACGTGTGCTCGATCAGCCTGCTGATCGACGGCAACGAGATCTCCGGCGAGTTCCACGTGCTGTCGGCGTCGGTGTCGAACGAGCTCAACCGGATCCCGTCCGCGTCGGTGCAGCTGCGCGACGGCGAGGCGTCGAAGCAGACGTTCGCGGCCAGCGACACCGATCATTTCGTGCCCGGGCAAGGAGATCGAGATCAAGCTCGGGTACCGGCGGCGAGACCGAGACCGTGTTCAAGGGGATCATCGTCAAGCACCGGGTGCGGGTGCGCAAGCAACGCCACGCTGCTGTCGCTGGAGTGCCGCGACAAGGCCGTCCGCATGACCAGGGGCCTGAAGAGCCGCTACTACACCGACACCACCGACGGCGACATCCTCGACGAACTGATCGGCCAGTACCAGCTCGACCGCGACGTGGCGACCACCAAGCCGTCGCTGAAGGAGGTCGTCCAGTACGACGCCACCGACTGGGACTTCCTGCGTGTGCCGGGCCGAAGCCAACGGCCACGTCGTCGCCGTCCGCGACGGCAAGGTCACCGTCGGGCCGCCGTCGACCGAAGCCGAACCGGTCGTCACCGCCCAGTTCGGCGCCACCGTGCTCGAGCTCGACGCCGAGATCGACGCCCGCTGGCAGGTCCCCGGCGTCAAGGCGACCGCCTGGAACGCCACCGACCAGGAACTCCTCGAGGCCGAGGCGTCCGAGCCGTCGGTGACCGCCAGCGGCAACCTGACCGCTTCGGAGCTGTCGGACGTGATCGGCGGCGAAGCGCACCTGCTGCGCCACGGCGGCAAGCTCAGCGAGCCCGAGCTGCAGGCGTGGGCCGATGCGTGCCTGCTCAAGGACCGGCTGGCCAAGGTGCGCGGACGGGTCCGGTTCCAGGGCTTCGCCGGGGTGACCGCCGGCGACGTGGTCGAGGTCACCGGCATCGGTGAGCGCTTCGCCGGCAAGCAGTACGTGGCCGGGGTGCGCCACTCGTTCGCCGACGGCAACTGGGAGACCGACGTCGCCTTCGGCCTTGTCCCCGGACGCCTTCGCCGCGACCTACCCGGTCACGTCCCAGCCCGCGGGCGGGCTGCTGCCGGCGGTCAACGGCCTGCAGATCGGCATCGTCACGGCGCTGGAGAGCGACCCCGACGGCGAGGACCGGATCAAGGTCCGGCTGCCGCTGGTCAGCGCAGCCGAGGAGGGCGTGTGGGCACGGCTCGCGACGCTCGACGCCGGCGACGAGCGGGGCACCTTCTTCCGCCCCGAGATCGACGACGAAGTGGTCGTCGGGTTCCTCGACGGCGACCCGCGCTTCCCGGTGGTGCTGGGCCAGTGCCACAGCAGCGCGAAGCCTGCGCCGGAGACCGCCACCGACGACAACCACGTGAAGGGCTACGTCAGCCGTTCGAAGCTGAAGCTGACCTTCGACGACGACAAGAAGGTGGTCGTGCTGGAGACCCCGGCGGGCAACAAGCTGACCCTGTCGGAGGACGCGAAGTCGGTGTCGCTGGAGGACCAGAACGGCAACTCGATCACCCTCGACGACGGCGGCATCACGCTGAAGAGTGCGAAGGACCTCACCCTCAAGGCGTCCGGCGACGTCAAGGTCGAGGGCACCAACGTCGAGTTCAAGGCGCAGTCGAGCTTCAAGGCCGAGGGCCAGTCCGGCGCCGACCTCAAGTCCAGCGGGACCCTGACCGTCAAGGGTTCCCTCGTCCAGATCAACTGAGGAGGCAGACGGTGTTCCCCGCCGCGCGCGTGACCGACCAGATCGTGAGCACCGCCACCCAGGGCGCGCCCGTGCCGATCATCCCGCCCGGGGCGCCCACCGTGCTGATCGGCGGCCTGCCGGCTGCAGCCGTCGGCGACAGCTGCGGCGCCGACACGATCATCAAGGGCTCGGCGACGGTGATGATCGGCGGCAAGCCGGCGGCGCGGGTCGCCGACTCCACGGCCGGCGGCGGCGTCGTGATGCCCCCCGGCGAACTCACCGTGCTGATCGGGGGCTGAGATGGCGGGCGTTGCAGAGGCCTCCGGCGACCGGCCGTTCCTCGGCCGCGGCTGGTCGTTCCCGCCGACCTTCGACCGCGCAGCGGACGGGGTGCGGATGCTCGAGCAGGAGGACGACATCGCCTCGAGCCTGCAGATCCTGCTGTCGACCGCACGCGGCGAGCGGATCATGGTGCCGCAGTACGGCTGCAACCTGGACGAGCTGCGTGTTCGAGAACCTCGACACCCGGATGCGCACCCTGATGGCCGACAAGATCGAGTCGGCGATCCTCTACCACGAGCCGCGCATCGACCTCGAGCGGGTGGAGCTGAGCGACGACCCGACCGAAGCCCTCGAGGGCCGGGTCCTGATCGGCGTCACCTACCGGGTCCGGGACAACCAACTCGCGCTTCAACTTCGTCTTCCCCTACTACCGGGACGAAGGCACCGACATCAACCTGACCACGACGGTCCAGCTCCTCCCGGACGCGCCATGAGCTGCGGATGCCGGCCTGCGCCGCGCAACATCGACCCGCTGAAGCTGGTCCGCGACGGCACCCACCAGGTGCAGCGTGCGCTCGCCGCGCCCGGACCCGGCGCGCCTGCCGGTCGACGAGCGCCGGCCGGAGCACGCCATGGTGTTCGCCGCCGCCTACGCCGGGTACCTGCCGTTACGTCGACGCCGACGGCGCCGAGGACGGCACCTGGGAGGAGTTCTTCGCCTCCGACGTCTCGGCGCAGCTCGCGGTCGGCGGCCACCGAGGACGTCGCCGTGTACCGCACGACGGTCCAGGAGCTGCTGCGGCCGGCTGGAGGACCCCGAGCTGCCGGCGTCGGGCCCGGACATGATCGCGCGCGCTCGGCGCGGTGTTCGACTGCGTCGGCACGCTGGCGCGGCGGCTCGACGCGCTCAAGCAGGGGCTGCCGGCCGACGCAGCCGCTGCGGGCGACGCTCGGCAACCTGATCCGTTCGCAGGCTGAGCCCGATGCTGCGGCGGTTGATCGGGTACTACCTGGCCGGCGACGCCCTCGGCGTCGTCGACCGCGCGCGCCGCGCCTCCGCGACGTCGCTGATCCTCGGGCGCCGGCTCGAGTCGTTCGACTCGCTCCTGACCGGGCCCGGGCTGTCGCCGACTGGCCGCACGGGTGTCGGCGTCGGTCGGCTGGGCGACCGTACGCGACCGTCGACCGACCGAGCCCACCAGGGCGCCTACGGACCGGCGCCGACCGACGTCGACCAGGTCAACCACCTCGCCACGCACAACCTCTTCACGGCGGTCGTGCGAGACGTTCCTCGCCGTGTACGCCCGGTCGTCGACGACGCCGGCGCTGCCTTGCGGGCGAGCTTCCAGCAGGGCTCGCACGAGCCGCACTACGCGCTCTTCCTGGCGTTCCTGCGGCTGCTCGAACACGCCCGCGACGAGGTCAACACGCCTCACCCGGAAGCACCTGGACTTCTACTACCGCCAGGTGCTGCGGCTCGCCGAGCGCCCGGCCGAGCCGAGCCAGGCCCACGCTGCTGGTCGAGCTCGCCAAGCACGTCGACTCCCACCTCCTGGCGGCGGGCACCCTGCTCAAGGCCGGCAAGGACGACCGGTGCCGACTTCACTCACCGTCACCGCGACCTCGTCGCCAACAAGGCCGTGGTGGCCGAGCTGAGGAGCCTGTACCGCCACCGCAACGCCTCGGCGGCCGAGACGCTGGCGTTCGCCGACGGCCGGATCTTCGCCGCCCCGGCGGCCGACGACGGGCGAGTCCTGGCACCCGTTCGCCAAGAAGACCTACGTCGACGGAGACGCTGCAGTCGATCGACATGCCCCCGGCCGAGGTCGGCTTCGCGATCGCCTCCCACCACCTCTGGCTGGCCGAGGGGAGCCGCCTGATCGAGGTGCAGGTCGACCGCCGCCGCCGACAGCCAAAGGCCAGGAGGCCCACGAGACGGCCTACCTTCGTTGCCGGCTCACCACGGCAGAAGGCTGGCTCGAGAAGCAGGTGGACCGGGTGGACACGGGGAGCGGGCGGCATCGCCTTCACGTTGACCGTGGACGGCAACGACCCTGCCGATCACCCCGTACGACCCGCGGTCCACGGCTACGGCTTCGACACTGCGCAGCCGGTACTCGCTGGTCACGCTGCGACACCCCGACGATGCGCCCTGGTCCTACGACCTGCTGGCCGCGGCCAACGTGACCTCGCTGAAGGTGATCACGGCGGCGTGGGGGATCAAGAGCCTCACCCTGTCGAACGACCACGGCCCGATCGACGCTTCGAAGCCGTTCCTTGCCTTCGGCTCGGCGCCAACCAGCAACAGCTCGCTCGTCATCGGCTCCAAGGAGGCCTTCCAGAAGTCGCCGACGTGGACCTGGCTCGCCGCAACCCTGATGGCCACCCCGGTCCCCCACGCCACCCCGCTCCGAACGTCTCCGTCGACTACCTCGACGGCGGGACGTGGGAGTGCGCTACCCGCCTGGTCGACTTCGAGACGTCGGCCTTCGTTCGAGCTCGTTCACCCAGCCACCGGTAACCACCCCGGACCTCACCGCCGACGCCGCCGTACTCCACGACGAGCCGCGGCGGCTTCATCCGGCTGAAGCTGACCGCGGGTATCGGCACCGACACCTACCCCGTCGCCCTGGCCGCCTGGGTCGCGCAAGGCAGCGAGGGCAACCCACCGACCGCGCCAGTGCTGCCGACGTTCAGCTCGCTGACGCTCGACTACGAGGCCGTCCAGGAGGTCGACCTCGCGCGCCGTCGGAGGCCACCGGCCGGTTCTTCCACGTGACGCCGTTCGGGCATGCCGAGCAGCAGGCTGCGAACTCGCCGCTCCTGCCCCGGTTCCTCGCCGGACCGAACGAGCCGGCCGACGGCGAGCTCTACCTCGGGGTGCCGGGCTGGTGCCGCCGCAGAACCTGGCGCTGCTGTTCCAGGTGGCCGACGGCACGGCCAACCCGCTCGTCGTCGAAGCCCGAGAACCACCTTCGCTGGAGCTACCTGCGCGGCAACGAGTGGGTGGCCGTTCCCGGCCGACGCCGTCGGCGACCTCACCGACGGGCTGCTCGGCTCCGGCATCGTCACGCTCGCCGTCCCGGCCGACGCGACCAGCGAGCACACCCTCCTGCCCCGCGGACTGCACTGGATCCGGGTCGCCGTGGCCTCCGGCAACCGACGCCGTGTGCCGGCTGGTCGGCGTCGCGGCGCAGGCGGTGCGCGCCACGTCGACAGGTCCGACGAAGGCGCCGCGACTGTGCACCGTCGACCTGCCCGCCGGGCACGATCAGCAAGCTCGACGCCCCGGACGCGGCGGTGAAGGGCGTCAGCCAGCCCTTCCCGACCTTCGGTGGCCGGCCGGTCGAGGACCGCGCAGCCTTCGCCACCCGGGTGAGCGAGCGGTTGCGCCACAAGGACCGGGCGATCGCGCTGTGGGACTACGAGCACCTGGTGCTGGAGGCGTTCCCGGGCATCTACCAGGCCCGCTGCCTGAATCACACCAGGTACGACCCGACCACCTGCGGTGCCGGCAGCTACAGCGAGCTCGCCGCCGGGCACGTCACCGTCGTCACCATCCCCGACCTGGCCGTGCCGAACCCCCGCGACCCGCTGCGGCCGTTCACCAGCCTGCGCGTGCTTGGCGAGGTGGAGCGGTTCCTCCGGGCGCGGATGTCCTGCTTCGCCCAGCTCCATGTGCGCAACCCCCAGTTCGAGGAGGTGCGGGTCGCACTTCGCGTTCGGCTGCGCGACGGCGTCGACGAGACCTTCCACGTCAACCGCCTGAAGCAGGAGATCACCGAGTTCCTCTCGCCCTGGGCCTACCGGGCCGATGCCCGTCCGGAGTTCAACGGCAAGGTGCACGCCTCAGTGCTGGTCGAACTTCATCGAGGAACGGCCCTACGTCGACTACGTCAGCGACGTCCAGCTGTTCCGCCGGCTCCCCGACGCCGTCGAGGAGGAGCAGGTCCTGGAGACGGTCGTGGGCTCACGCGCGATCTCGATCCTGGTGTCGGCACCGGCAGCCCACCACACCGTGGTGCCGATTCCCGCCAATGCCGCGGTCCTGACCGAGCATTGCGCCTGCGCCCCGGAGGTGGTCTCGTGACCGTCATCCCCGTGCCCCAGCCGCCCGGCGAGCCGCCGGCTGCGCAGGACTTCTACCGGCTCCGTCGCGAAGGCATCGGCCACCTCCAGCAGGCCGGCAGCGACAACTGGACCGACTACAACACCCACGACCCGGGCATCTCGATCCTGGAGTCGCTGGCCTACGCGATCACCGACCTCGCCTACCGGACCGGCTTCCCGATCGAGGACATCCTCGCCGCTACCGGCACTCCGGGCGGCGGACCCGTACCCCGACCAGACGTTCTACTCGGCCCGCAGCATCCTGACGGTCAACCCCACCACGGCGGAGGACTTCCGGCGCCTGCTGATCGATGTCGACCAGGTGCGCAACGCCTGGGTGCGGTGCAAGGCCTGCGCCTGCGACACTCCGCTCTTCGCCTGGTGCGAGGACAAGGAGCTGGTGCTCTCCGACGACCCTTCCCAACGCAAGGACCCCAAGGCAGCGGTGCAGCCGATCACGCCCCGCGGGCTGTACGACGTGCTGCTGGAGCTGGAAGCCGCCCCCGGGTTGGGCGACCTGAACGACCGCAAGATCGTCCGGCGCCGCAGCGTCGAGATCGACGGCCAGTACCGGGGATTGACGATCGAGGTGCGGTTCCCGGCGTGGCCGCTGGCCCGCCGCGACGAACGGCAGGTGCTCGCCACCGACAACCAGCCCCTCAGCACGCTCACGGTCACCGGGCCGAACAACACCACCACCGGCGTCACCCCGGTCACCGACGACGAACTCCGCCGGCACTGGTTCGACGTGCTCTATGTCGACTTCGACGTCGAGTTGGCCGACGGCACAGCGATCGCCATCGAGAACGCCTCGGTCCGGCTCTTCGGCGACAGCTCGGTTCGCGGCCAGACGACCGTTGCGTCCCTGCTCGACTGGCTCGGCGACGCCACCGCCGAAGGATTCGTCGAGCCCTACCGCCGCAAGCTGGCGCTCACCGACAGCGCGGTCGACGCTGCCCGGTCCGTGCTCGAGGCCCACCGCAACCTCGACGAGGACTACTGCCACCTCAGCCTTGTCGAGATCGACGACATCGCCGTCTGCGCTGAGGTGGAGGTCGAGCCGACCGCCGACATCGAACTCGTCCAGGCACAGGTGTGGTTCGAGATCGAGCGCTACCTCGACCCGCCGGTCGACTTCTGGTCGCTGGAGGAGTTGCTGGCCGGGGGTGAACCGGTCGAGGCCATCTTCAACGGACCCGAACTCGGCAACGGCTTCCTCACCGCCGACGGGCTGGCCGCCAGCGACCTGCGCACCGAACTGCGGGTCTCGGACCTCATCGATCGGCTCAGTGACCTCGATGGAGTGGTGAGCATCGCCAACCTTCTGCTGACCGCCTACGACGCGACCGGCAACCCGATCAAGGGCATCGCCGACCCGACCTGGCACAACGGCACACCCGAGTTCGACCCCGCCAGGACCAGCGCGGCCTGGCTGCTGTACCCCCGCTCCGACCACCGGACGAGGCTGCACCACGCGTTGTCGGCGTTCAAGTTCACCAGCCGGGGGCTGCCGTTCCTGCCCCGCCTGGACGAAGCTGAGGCCACCCTCGTCGAGCTCCACGGGCGGGCCGCCCGCCCGAAGCTCGGCGCGACGGACCTCGACCTCCCGGTGCCGCTCGGCACCAGCCGCGCTCTCGAGTCCTACCACCCGATCCAGCACAGCTTCCCGCTGACCTACGGCATCGGCCCGGCCGGGCTGCCCTCGACGGCAACCCAGCAGCGGCAGGCCCAGGCCCGGCAGCTCAAGGGCTACCTGATGGTCTACGAGCAGCTGCTGCGCAACGGCTACGCCCAGCTCGCCCACAGCGGCGACCTGTTCTCGCTCGACCCGACCATCGGCCGCACCTACTTCTCCGGGTTGTTCGACGACTCACCGATCGCCGGCTACGGAGACCTGGTGGACGCAACCCTCGACGCGGCCGGGCTGCAGCAGCTGGTCGAAACCCGCACCGAGTTCCTCGAACGCCGCAACCGGTTCCTCGACCACCTGCTGGCCCGGTTCGGCGAAGGCTTCGACGACTACGCGATGGCGCTCACCGACCTCGAGGGCCAGAGCCGGGCGCGCACCGACCTGATCCACGACAAGATCACCCTCCTGCGCGCGCTCCCCCGGATCGGCCACGACCGCGGCAAGGCGCTCAATCGTGCGGTGTCGCCGTGCGACCCCGACAACGCCTCCGGCCTGCACCAGCGGGTGAACCTCCTGCTCGGGTTGCCCGACTGGGTAGTCGCCTACCGGGCCCAACGCTCGGCGGCAGCCCCCGGCTACACCCACAGCCTCGGCGCAGAGGAGCTCGGCCGGCCGATCGCGACCTTCGTCGTACCGGCCGCGGTCGACACAGCCCTTGCCGCCCTGATCGCCGCACGCCAACTCGACGCGGCGAGCGTGACCGACTGGATGATCGTCAGCACCGACGGCCGGCTGGAACTGACCACCGAAGCAGCAGCGCAGACCTCGACCGAGGTGCTGGCGGACACCGACGTCGAGGGGGCAGCCCTGCTGAAGGAGCTCGACGCCGCCCAGCGGGGACTGCTCGGCCAGCTGATCGTCCGCGAACGCTACGCCGCCACGCTGTCCGGCACGACCTGGCTGCTGGCGTTCGTGGACGCCGACGGCAACCCGCTCGGGGAGACCGTCGTCACCTTCCCAACCGAGCGGCTCGCGAACGACTACGTGGCGGTGATGGCGACCTGGGCAGCGCACAAGCGGGCGATCGTCGTCGAGCACCTGCTGCTGCGGCCGAAGTTCCCCGGCGACGCGCTGTACCCGGCCTGCCTGGACGCGTCCGAGTGCGACAGCTGCTGCGCCGACGCCGACCCGTACTCGTTCCGGCTCACCTACGTTGTGCCCGGCTGGACGGCACCGTTCAGCACCAACCTGACCATGCGCGCCTACGCCGACCGGACGATCCAGGAACAGACCCCTTCCCACCTGCTCGGCAAGACCTGCTGGGTCGGCAACGACGGCTACGTCTCCGACCCCTGCGACCCGATGATCGAACGGCTGGCGAAGGACCTGGCCGGCGAGGTCGAGGACACCGAGGACGCCTGCGCCTGCGCCGCCGAGATCTACGCAGCTTTCGGGGCAGCCTTCGGCGACTGGTTCGAGACGCACACCATCATCAACGACCCGCCCGACGTGCTGGCCGCAGCGCTCGACACGCTGTTCGACGCGGAGGTCGACCTGTCGACGGTTTCCTGCAATGCCGAGCTCGATGCCGACCTGCGGGCGCAGCTGCAGGCCCAGCTGGTGGAGCATTTCGTGGACATCGCGCGGCACGGCTACCAGTTCGAGAGGTTCGAGGACGCCTGGTGCGCCTGGGCCGACGCCGAGGCAGCCATGGACTGGACGCAGGAACAGCTGCAGGAGACCGTCGTCGAGCTGCTCGGTGCGGGGGCGGCGTCCGCAGCCGACCACCAGAAGCTGTGCAGCTGCGCTGCCACGATCCTGGCGACCTTCGGCACCGCGTTCCGCGAGTGGCTGGGAGCCAACATCGCCGCCGGCACGCCGCTGGACGGCTTCACCGACTTCGACCCGCCCACGCCGACGCTGTGCCCCGGCATCGCTTTCGACCCGGGCGTTGCCGAGGTGATCGGAGAACTACTCAGGCAGCGGTACGCGACCTACACCCGGGTCTCCTACCGTCTGCACATCCTGCTGCGGCTCCTCGGCGAACTGCGCAACACCTACCCGCGAGCAACCCTCCACGACTGCGACGCCGGTTCCGACTTCAACCCCGTCCGGCTCGGACAGACGGCACTTGGGAGCAACTGACATGGACATCACCGAAGCCACCTATCCCGTATTCGAGGCCAACCAGGTGCTCACCAACGCGCACCTGAACGACCTGTTCGCCTACCTCGACGAACAGAACCGGCTGACCCGCGCCAACCTGATCGGCATCGGCATCGTCTGCGGGCTCGAACTTGAGTTCAACGGGACCGACACGATCCACCTGACGAAGGGCTGCGGGATCACCTCGGAGGGCTACCTGATCCTCGAACCCGACGACGTCGACCTCGTCGCCGTCCGGCCGTACGTGCTACCGACCGACTACGGGTACCCCCCGTTCGTCGACGGAGCCTTGAACCCGCCGCTGCAGTACCCATTGTGGGAGCTCCTCGACGACGAGGACGAGGCCGGCGCGGTCGCGCTGACCGACCCCCTGCTGGGTCTGGACCAGAAGGCTGTGGTGCTGTTCCTCGAACTGCGCCGGGACGGCCAGCGCAACTGCGCGCCGAACAACTGTGATGACCGCGGCGCCCAGGTCACCGCCACCCTTCGCCGGCTGCTGGTCGACGTCGCCGACCTGGACAAGATCATCGCTGCCGCCGGCACTTCGTCGACCTACCTCGGTGCCGACCTCACCGAGCGGCTGGAGCTGCCCGATCTGCGGATGCCACGGTTCGACGTGCCGAACACCGGCCCGGTGCAGACCGCCGAGGTGCTGGCGGCATTCCAGGAGAGCTTCCGCGAAACCAAGCTGGCGGCCGCCACCGGGGCTGCCTTGTCCGCTCTCTACGCCGCGTTCAAGCCGGTGGTCGTCGACCTGTTCCCGAGCGACCCGTTCAGCACCTTCCTGAACCGGTTCGGGTTCCTCGACTCCAGCCCGGTCACCACCGGCCAGGTGCGCTTCCTGCAGTACTACTGGGACCTGTTCGACGACCTGCTGGCCGCCTACGACGAACTGCGCTGGAAGGGCGTTGACCTGCTGTGCGCCTGCTGCCCGCCCGCCGGGCTGTTCCCGCGGCACCTGATGGTCGGCGTCCTCGACCCGGTCACCTTCGACGCCGCCGACTACCGCCACCAGTTCGTGCGCTCGCCGGCCGTCGGCGATTGCGCCGACCGCACCCGCCAGGTGCGCCAGTTGTTCCGCCGGCTGGTCGCGATGCTGGCCACCTTCTCCGAGGCTGCCGCCGACCACGGCATCCGGGCAACGCCGAGCCGTTGGGGCGACGCGCCGGTGTCGGTGAAGGCGATCCCGTTCTACTACCACCAGCAGGGCAACCCACCGCTCTACGAGCTCTGGGATCCGGTGAAGACGGCGCGGCTGCGGGCCGACCAGAACCTGAGCTACCGCGCCGGGGAGTACGTGCCGGCCCCGCCGGCCTTCGTCACCGATCCGCTGAGCTACGACCTGGAACCGAACAACTTCCTGCGGATCGAGGGACACCTCGGCCGGGATGTGGCGTCGGTGCTGAAGAACCTGCTGTCGCTGCGGCGGAGCCACCGGCTGCCGTTCGAGGTGGTCGCGCTCCGGACCGGAGCTTTCGACGAGAACATGTCGGTCGACATGGCCAGGGAGGAGTGCCGCTTCCGGGATCTCGAGACCCTCTACGACACGCTCAAAGCCGAGCTCGACTGCTTCCTGGTCAAGCAGATCAAGTACTTCTACGCGCTCCCGTTCCCGGTTGTGGCGGGCGCGCCGGTGACGCTCGGTGACGGGGAGGCGAGGATCCCGACGCTCGCCGTGCTGCGGACCCACGACCCCGAGTTCCGGGCGCAGCCGGGAACGATCGGCCACCGGATCGAGGCGGCGCTGACCTGGAAACCCGGCCAGCCCTTCCCCTGGATCTTCACGGTCGCCGGGGTTCCCGACCTGCCCGGACAGGTGTACGCCCTGGTCGGGGTGATGTCCGAGCTCGCTGCCCGGCTCACCGACGATCTCCGCCAGCTCGACTTCACGGCCATGGCTGACCAGTACCGCCGCCTTGTCGAGGTCGCCGCACGGATCGAGGACTTCCGGCGATCCGGCGCCTACGACGCACCGGGCCTCTCCGACCGGCTGGACGACATCGTCTTCCGCTGCCGCCTCGACCCGTTCGAGGCGCTGGCCGAGGAGTGGAAGCGGCGCCTTCGGGAGGCCAGGCAGGCCCAGTTCCTCGGCCACTTCCTCGCCGACCACCCCGGCGTGCAGCACAAGGCGGGTGTCCCGCTCGGCGGCACCTTCGTCGCTCGTCTACCACGAGCTTCCCCGGCCGACCCTGACCGCTGTCGAGGCTGGGCCAACCGAAGGGCTCGTTCGCGTGGCGTTCGCAGCCGAGGCGCGCGCGGCCGGCGCGGCCGGGGGCGGGTCCGCCCCTGACCGGCGCCTGCTCCTTGAGCAGGCGCTCGGCCGGCTGCAGTACAACGCGAGGCTCGCCGAAGATCCCGACCTCGGCTTCGTCTTCACCGAACTCACCGGGAAGGTGCTGCGACCAAGGGAGCGGCTCGGGACCGTCGCCGCCGACGTCTATGCGGACGCGGTGGCCGAACTCGAGGACGGCACCGTCGTCGCCGACTTCTTCCTGCCCTACATCTGCGGCCCGGGCTGCGCGACCGTCCAGTACCAGCTGCCGCCGGCAAGGCTGCAGGTGACCACCACGACCGCCTGCACCAACGTCGACGGGTTCGCCGAGGTGACGGTCACGGCAGCAGGGGCCAGCGGGTCTCTGTCGGCGCGGGTCGACGAGGAGCCGTTCGAAGAGCTCACCGGCCCGCTCCTGCTCCGCGTCGGGGAGCACACCGTCGTCGTGCGCGACAGTGACGGCGCCGAATCGTCCCTGGTGCGGTTCACGATCCCCGCCGAGTTGCGGATCATCGAGCCGCGAACGGAGGTCGACCAGGCGGCCGGCACCTGGCAGGTGCTGTTCACCGTGGACGGCGGCACTGCGCCGTACGTCGCCGACGTCGGCGCCATCGTCGACAAGACCTTCACCAGCCCTCCCCTGCCGGTGGCCGACCTGCTCACCGTCAAGGTGAAGGACGCCGCGGGCTGCACCGTCGCGGGCAGCTTCGAGTCGGGCGTGAAGCTCTGCGACCTGCCCTGCAACGGCGAGGCCGTCCGGCAGGGCTACCGGTTCTGGCTGCCGGAGGCGCGACCGAACCTGCCGATCAACGAGTACAAGGCCGAGGTCAAGGGCTTCGTCGTCACCGATGCCGGCGGCAACAGCTTCGATCTCACGGCCGAAGTGGCTGACGTCGTCAACCGCGCGCCCAGCCCGATCCGCACAGCCGACTTCGACCCGACGGTGCAACGCTGGCTTCTGGCGATCAATGACCTCGTCGCCCAGGCGGTCGGCTCCGACCAGTGGCTGGTCCTCGAATACGAGGCCCCGCCAGGCAAGGGGACGACCGGCACCCTGTTCGTCGACCGGCTGGCGTGCCTCGACTTCACCTACCAGCTCGAGGTCACCTTCCTGCAAGGCCGGCGGCAACGCAGGCTCGAGCTCGGCTACAGCTCCCGCGGCACAACGATCGCCGAGCCGGACACCGACGGGAAGGCGCGGATCCCGGTGTACGACGCTTCCACCTCCAACAAGTGCCGGCCCGGCGAGCCCCCGGTACCCCGGTGTGAGGGCACCGACCTGAAGCTCGAGATCGGGCGCGACGGCGTGATTCCCAACGTGGTTGCGCTGAAGGCTGTCACCTCCGGCGCGGACCAGCCGGCCGCCTTCTTCTGGGAGATCCAGGACGGGATCCCGTCCCTGGCCGGCGGTGAAGCGGTGTCGGTGGTGTTCCAGCCGGTCGAGCCGGTCGAGAAGCTGGTGCACCTGACCGTGTTCACCGAGAAGGGCTGCATCGTCACGCTCGAGGAGACCATCGACATCAGCAGGCAGGGCTGACCAGATGGCCGAGCTCGCAGTGGTCACGATCCGGCGGCAGGTGCTGGAGGTGGATCTGCACGGCTCGGAGGCGGAAGGTCACGCCCTGCAGCGGCGGCTGCCGGCAGTGTGCGCGGACGTGTTGTCGCCGGCCATCGAACAGGCGCTGGGCCACATCGA
Source organism: uncultured Actinomycetota bacterium (assembly GCA_963848845.1). Classification (GTDB taxonomy): domain Bacteria; phylum Actinomycetota; class Actinomycetes; order Propionibacteriales; family Propionibacteriaceae; genus Propionicimonas. The sequence goes on along the minus strand of CAWKFH010000009.1, from coordinate 20,081 downwards.
CCCGGGCGAGGGGTACCTGTATCTCGATCGGCTCGCGATCGACCTCACCGTGGCATCGCTCGACGGGCTCGAGGCCGAGCTCGCCGCTGCCGTGCGACGCGAGATCGCCGACCACTTCCGCAGGCACCCGCCGCCGCCGCTGGGAGCGTCCGGCTGGGTCGGCGAACCCGGCGAATCCGGCTGGGCCGGTGACCCGGGCGCCGGCCTTCCACAGACGGCAGCGCAGAGAGTGGCTGAGGCCCTGGTCACCTTCCTGCGCACCGGAGGATTGCCATGGGCGTTCCGGGTCCTGCCAGGCCAGACGCTCGAAAGGCTGGTCCTGGAAGCCTGGAGCAACACCGGCGGCCGTCGCGATCCACCGCCGGCGATCCGGGAGCTACTGGTAGCGGTGCTGGCCGTCCCCGCAGCCCGGGAGCGGCTCGTGATCCAGTTCACACCCGGGTTCGCGATCGCCGTGCTCCGCAGCCTGTCGCCGGACCTGGCGAGCCAGGTTGAACGCGTCGAGGTTGCCCTGGTTGGCAGCAGCCCCGCCTCAACCGCAGCGCGGACGTTCACCCGCCAGGTGCGGCTGATCGCGCTCGAGGCCGCAGCACTGGGCCGCCGCCCGTCGCCGTCCGTCCTGGTCGCCTCGGCGTGGACGGCGGCCAGGCCGGCCACCCGGGCGGACCGCACCCTCGCTGCGGCAGTTGAACGCGAGTGGCCGGGAAGCACCAGGCCCGCGACCGGGTCTGGTGCGGTGGCGACGGCCGAGCCCGCTCCGGCGCGACCGGCCACGCCTGAGGGTGCGGGCCCGGAAGCCGGCGGCCTGCTCGTGGACTGCGCAGGACTGGTCCTGCTGCACCCGTTCCTGCCCAGGTTCTTCGAGGGTCTCGGCGTCGCCGCAGGCAAGGCGTTGGTCGATCCCGGCCGCGCGCTGTGCCTGCTGCACCACCTAGCGACCGGGGAGCTCACCGCACCCGAGCACCGGCTGACGCTGGCCAAGGCCCTGTGCGGGGTGCCGCTCGACCAGCCGGTAGAGGCCGACGTCGGCCTGACCGACGCCGAAACCGCAGAGGCGACAGGGCTGCTCGAAGCGGCGATCGGACACTGGGAGGCGCTGCGCAGCACCTCGCCCGACGGGCTGCGGACCGAGTTCCTGCAGCGCCCAGGCGTGCTGTCGGTCACCGCCGACGGCGACTGGCTGCTGCGGGTCGAGGCCCGCACCGTCGACATCCTGCTCGACCAGCTGCCCTGGGGGATCTCGCCGGTCTGGCTGCCCTGGATGAACCGCCTGCTGATGGTCGAGTGGCGGTAGCGCCATGAAGACCACCGCCACGAAGTCGACCAGGTCGCACTCGGCGACCACGTCGCGCCCTGGCGGCTTCTTCAAGGCCACCCACAGCGCCGGCTTCTTCGCCCCGGTGATGCGGAAGGCGAGTACCCAGCTCGGCGTGCAGACCAAACTCAGCGTGAGCAAACCGGCCGATCCGCTCGAGAAGCAGGCCGACCGCACCGCCGACAAGGTGATGCGGGCACCAGAGCAGGTCCAGCGGGCCGCCACCACCGCCACGACCCCGCCACTCGCCCAGCGGGCCGCCGCGAAGGACCAGGTGCAGCGGTTCGGCGCGGGCCCGCCGAGCGCCGCCGCCGGCGCCAAGGCCGAGATCCAGAACGCCACCACTGGCGGCCAGGCACTGTCCAGTGACGTCCGGGCGTTCATGCAGCCGCGGCTCGGGGCCGACCTCGGCAACGTCCGGGTGCACGCAGACGAGGGCGCCGCCAGCCTGAGCAACCACCTCAGCGCCCGGGCGTTCACCTACCGCAACCACGTCTTCTTCGGCCGCGACCAGTACCAGCCCGGGACCACCGAGGGCCGCCACCTGCTCGCCCACGAGCTCACCCACACCATCCAGCAGGGCGCGACGGTGCAGCGCAAGACCGGGCAGACCACGCCGGAGGTGCAGCGGGCGCCGGAGGTGCAGCGGGCCGAAGCGCCGCCACAGGTCGCGTCCGGCCCGACGCCCGCCGTCCAGCGCCTCGGCGTGGACGATGCGCTGGACTACTTCGCGGACAAGGCCAACAACATCCCCGGCTTCCGGATGCTCACGCTCGTGCTCGGGTTCAACCCGATCAACATGCGCAGCACCGACCGGACCGCCGCGAACTTCCTGCGGGCGCTGATCGAGCTGGTGCCCGGCGGCGCGGTGATCACCCGGGTGCTCGACACCCACGGCGTGATCAACAAGGCCGCCGAATGGGTGGAGCAGAAGGTCGCCGACCTGGGCGACATCGGCGGCGAGATCTCCGCGGCACTGAGCTCGTTCATCGACTCCCTCAGCTGGGACGACATCTTCGACCTCGGTGGCGTCTGGGATCGGGCCAAGCGGATCTTCACCGACCCGATCGGACGCCTCATCTCCTTCGGCACCGGCGTCGTCGGCGAGCTGCTCACCCTGGTCAAGCAGGCGATCCTGCGTCCGCTGGCCGCGCTGGCGGAAGGCACCCGCGGCTACGACCTGCTCAAGGCCATGCTCGCGATGGACCCCATCATCGGGCGACCCGTACCCGCGCACCCCCGACACCCTGATCGGCGGGTTCATGAAGCTGATCGGCCAGGAGGAGGTGTGGGAGAACCTCAAGCGCGGCAAGGCGGTGCCGCGGGCCTGGGCGTGGTTCCAGGGCGCGCTGTCGGGGCTGATGGGGTTCGTCATGTCGATCCCGGGACGGATCGTGGAGACGCTTCGGCTCGCTGACCTTCGAGGACGTCGTCACCGTTGTCGGCGCCTTCAGGAAGGTCGGCGGCGCCTTCCTCGACCTCGCCACCCAGTTCGGGGCGTGGGCGCTGAACCAGGTGATCAGCCTGCTGGAGATCCTGGTCTCCGTCGTGGCACCGGGGGTGATGCCCTACATCGCCAAGGCAAAGGCCGCGTTCCAGACCATCGTCAAGGACCCGGTGGGGTTCGTCGGCAACCTGGTCAGGGCCGGGAAGCTCGGGTTCCAGAAGTTCGCCGGAAACATCCTCACGCACCTGAAGACCGCCCTGATCAAGTGGCTGGTGGGACCCTTGGCACAGGCCGGGGTCTACATCCCCAAGTCGTTCAGCCTGCTCGAGATCGTCAAGCTGGTGCTGTCGGTGCTGGGGCTGACCTGGGCGAACATCCGCAGCAAGCTGGTGAAGATCATCCCCGAGCCGGTGCTGGTAGCGCTGGAGAAGACGGCGTCCATCCTCGTGACGCTGGTGACCCAGGGGCCGGCCGCGGCGTGGGACCAGATCGTTGCCGAACTCACCGAGCTGAAGGACCAGCTGATCAGCCAGGTCACGCGGATGATCCAGATCGAGGCGGTGAAGGCCGCCGTCACGAAACTGGTGATGATGCTCAACCCGGCCGGTGCCGTCATCCAGGCGATCATGGCGATCTGGAACACGGTGTCGTTCTTCATCGAGAAGATCAACCAGATCGGCGCCGTCGTGGCCTCGTTCATCGACTCCATCTCAGCGATCGCGGCCGGCCAGGTCGAGAACGCGGCCAAGAAGGTCGAGCGGACTATGGCCAACACCCTGGTCGTGATCATCGGGTTCCTCGCCAAGTTCGCCGGGCTCGGCGGGATCCCGGCCAAGCTCGTAGCGATCGTCAAGAAGATCCGGGCACCCGATCGACAAGGCCCTGGACAAGATCGTCGCCTGGCTGGGCAAGGTGCTCGACAAGCTGGTCAGCAAGGCCAAGGAGACGGTCAAGAAGCTGCTCGAGTGGTGGCGCAAGAAGGTGCCGATCAACGGCGGTGACGAACCCCACACGCTGACGTTCCAGGGCGAGAGGAAGTCGGCGAAGCTGGTCGTGAAGTCGGAACCGGAGAAGCCGTCGACGTTCCTGAGGCGCGAGGCAAAGGCAGCCAACGTCGGCGCGAAGGCCGACAAGCCGGTCGCGGCGACGGAGGCCTCCGAGACCGACGTGGCCAGGATCCAGAACGAGCTGGCGGCCTTTGACAACAACCCCGCAGCTGCGGCATCCGGCCCGGACAAGGCGAAGGCGGAAGCGAAGTCCGGGGAACTCGACCAGAAGCTGGCGGCCTTGTCCGCGATCATCGGCGCCGCCCTGGCCGAGTGGGGATCAGACGGGGTGGTCGACGTCTTCGAGGTCGAGCGTTCGGAGGGGTTCACCTTGACGCAGAAGAAGAAGGTCGCCGCCGAGTACCAGGCACAGCGAGCGCGCATCGAGGCGAAGCCGCCCGCCGCGAGGTCGGAAGTCGAGAAGAAGTTCCTCGCCGCCGACCACCTGGTGAAGGACTCGAAGGGACGGGCGATCAGCGTTGCCGAGGATGTCGACCGGCGGCACGTGGTGTCTTCCAGCGACATGGCCACCCACTATGGAACGTTCCTTTCGAACAAGAAGGTGGCCGAGGCGAAGCTGCTCCTCGAACAGCGCGGGTCGATCCCTGAGGCGCGGGTTCCGGTCACCTCCAAGTCGAAGAAGAAGGTCGACTCCGGGGCGATCGTCGACGGGGCCAAGGCCCGGTACCGGAGGTTCTTCGGCTACGCCAAGAACATCTTCCTTGGGAACAGCTCGGAGAATCGCTCGATCCAGGAGCATCTCGACGCCGGACATCCCGAGATGGCGGACGCGGCGCTGGGCGACCATGTCGCCCGCATCAAGAGGGCATGGGCGCTGGATCCCTCCATGCCGATCACACCGGTGAAGAAGGGCTGATGAACGCAACCGAGCTTGTCAAGGCGCTCGATCTACTCGAAGGGCGGGTCGCGCATCGCCTCTCCCAGCACGTGGGGGAAGCCGTCGGCGAGGCAGCGTCGATCGACACCGATGAGGTGGGCGGCCTTCTCGAGCCCGCCCTGGGCCGAACGCCCTCACCTGACGAAGCCGTGCTCGTCCTGCTGGCCCTGGTACCGCATCTGCGACCGAACTCCCTGGGACAACTCGTCGCCGAGCACCTGCCGGACGGGGGCGACCTGCCGGAGTTCGGCGGCGTGCGGGGCGAGCACCACCGCGGCGTGCTGCCGACCGGCGAGACCGCGCAGTTCGTGCTCGCCGGCGACGACCTGGGCGGACGGCTCGAGGTGCAGCGGCTGCTGTCCAGCGAGCACTGGTTCGCGCAAGCGCCACGTGCTGTGGCTCGACCCGGTGCGCGACGGCGAGCCGGTGATGAGTGGGCGGCTGATCCTCGACCCGGAGGTGGTCGAACGGCTCACCACCGGGACGGTCAGCCTGCCCCGGTTCAGCACCGACTTCCCGGCGGAGCACATCGAGACCGAACTCGACTGGGATGACGTCGTCCTGCACCCGGACACCCTGCGCCAGCTCAACCAGATCGAGCACTGGGTGCGGTTCAACGAGACCCTGCTGGGCGAGTGGGGCATGCGCAAGCGGGTCAAGCCCGGCTACCGGGCCCTGTTCCACGGCCAGCCGGGCACCGGCAAGACGCTCACCGCCACCCTGCTCGGCAAGCACACGGACCGGCCGGTGTTCCGGATCGACCTGTCCCGGGTGGTGTCGAAGTACATCGGCGAGACCGAGAAGAACCTGGCGCGGCTCTTCGACCGGGCCGAGCACAAGAACTGGATCCTCTTCTTCGACGAAGCCGACGCCCTGTTCGGCAAGCGAACCGAGATCCGCGACGCCCACGACAAGTACGCCAACCAGGAGGTCGCCTACCTGCTGCAGCGCATCGAGAGCCACTCCGGTCTGGTGATCCTGGCCACCAACCAGCGCGGCAACGTCGACGAGGCGTTCCTGCGGCGCTTCCAGGCCGTCATCCACTTCCCCGTCCCGAGGGCAGAGGACCGCCGCGACCTGTGGCGGCGATCGTTCCCCGCCCAGATCCAGGTTGCCGACGACGTCGACTGGCGCGACATCTCCAGCCGGTTCGTGCTGACCGGCGCCGGGATCGTCAACGTCGCGCACTTCTGCGCGATCGAGGCCCTCGCCAACACCACGCCGGCGGTCGACCGCGCCTTCCTCGAATCGGCGATCGTCCGTGAACTCGTCAAGGAAGGCAAGGTGGTGTGACCGGCGGTGGAGCGGGCGAAGCGGTCAGGCCGGCTGGCGTGAACTCCACCGTCGCGAGTGCAGGACCTCGACCCCGTCCAGCAGCAGATCGAGGGCGAACTCGAACTCGGACTGGTCGTCGCAGCCCGGTCCGTCGCGGAATCGGCGTGGGCGTGACGCGGCGCCGGCGATCGCTGCCAGATACGGAAAGCGTGTCGGGAGCGCGTCCTTCTGGGCGTTGAAGGACGGGTCGGACGGCGGGGTGGCGGCGAAAAGCTCCTGGCTGAAGCCCCACATGCGGTTGCCGAGGGCATGCATGACGTGGTGGGTCAGGTCGGCGGAGAGACCGCCGTCGAGGAACAGCCCGGTCAGGGCGTTGAGGTAGTGAGCATGGCGGGCGTCATCGCAGCGCGGGACTCGAGCACGGCCCGCGACCAGGAGTGCTCGAAGCACGACGCGCGGGCGGCGAGGATGCGCAGCGCGGACGTCCTGTTTCCAGTCGCCGGTCCGCGGCGTGTGTTCGATCTCGCCGACGACGATCTCGACCATTCCGTCGAGCAGGTCCTCCTTGTTGGCCACGTGCTTGTACAACGCCATCGGCACAACGCCGAGCTCCTGCGCGAGGCTGCGCATGCTCAACGAATCGATGCCGTTGGCGTCGGCCTACGCGATGGCTGCGGCGCAGAACCCGCGCGCGGCTCAGGGTCTCGCGGCGCTGGTCCATTGACATGGTGTACACGGTACACCTACATTGGAGAACAGGAGGTGTACGCGGTACACCCCCGGCCTGCCAGCCGGCGGCCACGAGAGAACCGGAGCTCAACCATGTCGTCCGAGATCACCGACCGGGTCGCGCGCCAGCAGCCCTCGCCAGGATCACCGGCGGGCTCGTACCTGCTGTTCATCGTCGCGTCCGTGCTGGCCGACACCCTGGCCACATCGGCCTGGGCGACGCCGGCCAGATCCACGGCGCGACTCACCACGGACCCGGGAGCGTTCCGCGGGGCCTGGTCATGCGCGTTCGTCTCCGCGCTCCTGTTCCTGATCGGCCGCCTGGGGCCTGCTACGTCCTGCTGCGCCCGGTCAATCGGCGACCTCGCCCTGCTGTTCCTCCTTCTCAATCGCGGTGGGGGTCGCCCTGCAGTGCGCTGCGCATGCTGCAACTGGTCACCGCGATGCTGGTCGTCGACCGGCCGGCGGCCTCGACTGCTGCCGCGGCACCGCCGACCGAGGCCCAGTCGCTGGTCGCGGCCGACGTGTACCGGACGGGCTTCGTCGCCGCGCAGCTGTTCTTCGGCACCTGGCTGTTCCCGCTCGGCTACCTGGTGATCAGGTCCGGATTCCTGCCGCGGCTGCTCGGTGTCCTCCTCCTCCTGGACGGCGTCGCCGAACTGGTCTGGTTCCTGCAGGCGCTCCTGCTGCCGGCCTATCCGGCGATCAAGACCCCGGGGACCTTCGTCAGCCTGCTCGCCGAAGTCGGGCTGACGCTGTGGCTCCGCTCCGTCGGCGGTGAGTCGACCCCGACCAGCCAGCCCGAGCCCTGGCGGCGGTCCTTGATGCCGCCGCACCCGCGATGACCAGCGGGTGGGATCGTCGGCCAGCCTGACGCATCGCCGGCGCGCTCGGCTTCTGGGTGGCGAACCTGGCGATCTCGCTCACTCCGATCGCCGCTGAGTACCGGGCGGCACTCTCGATCCCCTACGTCCCGATGCTGCATCGAGGCGCTGCTCGGCGGTCTCGTGATCGCTCTTGGGGTGAGCTGGATCCGGTGTGGCATCCCGGCGTCCTTCCGCCCGGCAGCCGACTGGCCAAGTCGCTGTATGCCAGTGCCATCGCCCTGATCGCCGTGACCGTAGCCATCGAGATCCCTTCGAGGTCTTCGCGAACCCGGCCGGCTCGCTGCGCTACTTCCTCGTGGGCGCGGCGTTCAATGCGGTGCGGATCCTCGTACTCGGTCTTGCCATCGGCACGCTCGGGCAGGCGCGCGCCGGTCAGGTGGATCGGGTGAGGCACCCAGCGGGTACGTGCCGCTGATCACCAACGACCTGGTCGGCGCCACCGACTGCCAGCCGGCGCGGAGCCGCTCCCGACGGTGGCCCTCCATCGGATCAGTCGAAGAAGTCGCTGGTGTCGTCCCGTGACTGTGCGTCCGGCACGGTTGCCCGGATCACCGATCCGTCCTCGCGCAGCGAGCCCTCGATGTCGTCGATGGACGGCCTGCCCCGCAACTCCGGCCCGCTCACCCACGGCACGCGGGACGGTGTCCCCCGGTGGACGACCAGCTCGGTGCCCTGGACGGTGACCGGGACCGACTCGGCGTCCCCGGTCTCGAGGTCGAAGGTGATCGTTGTGGGCTCCACCGTCACCCGCAGCCGGTTTCCCTGGAGCGTGAGCGGGAAGCTGAGCGAGTCCCAGTCGGCCGGGAGCCTCGGGTCGAACGACCAGACCGAGAGGTAGTCGCGCAGCCCGCCGAAGCCGGAGACCAGCGCGTTCCACAGCCCACCGAGGGAAGCGACGTGCACCCCGGCATCGGTGTTGTGGTGCAGGTCGGCAAGATCGACGTAGGCGGCGGCCATGAAGTACTTGGCAGCCAGGTCGGCGTAGCCGACCTCGGCTGCGATGATCGACTGCACCACCGCGGACAGGGTCGAGTCGCCGGTGGTGAGCGGGTCGTAGTACTCGAAGTCGGCGCGCTTCTCCTCCGGCGTGAACTCGTCGCCCTGCAGGTAGAGCGCCAGCACCACGTCGGCCTGCTTCAGCACCTGGTGCCGGTAGATCACCAGCGGGTGGTAGTGCAGCAGCAGCGGCCGCTTGTCGGCGGGAGTGTTCGGCAGGTCCCACAACTCCCGGGAGAGGAAGCCGTCGTCCTGGGGTGGATGCCCGACGCTCGCGTCGTAGGGCACGTGCATGGCTTCGGCGATCCGGGAGAACTCGCTGATCTCGTCCTCTGTGAGGCTGAGGCGCTGAAGCACCAGGCCGTAGGCAGCAGGCTGGTTGTCTGCCAGCCACCGCAGGTGACGGACGGCGGAGCGCAGGTTGGCCCGCGCCATCACGTTGGTGAACAGGTTGTCGTTCACCACGGTGGTGTACTCGTCCGGCCCGGTGACCCCGTGGATGTGGAAGTGGTCGTCGCCGTTGGTCGAGCCGTCCGTCCTGCGCCAGAAGCCAAGGTCGGCCCACAACCGGGCGGTCTCGACGAGGACGTCGATGGCCTCGCGGGCCAGGAAGGACCGGTCGCCGCTGGCTGCGATGTACTGGGTCAGCGCATGCGCGATGTCACCGTCGATGTGGTACTGCGCCGTACCGGCCGCGTAGTAGGCCGAAGCCTCCTCGCCGTTGATCGTCCGCCACGGGTAGAGCGCGCCGCGCTGGTTCAGGTCGACGGCCCGACGCCGCGCCGCGTCCAGCATGGTGTAGCGGAACCGCAGCGCGTTCCGGGCCAGGCCCGGTGAGGTGTAGGTGAGGAACGGCAGCACGTAGATCTCGGTGTCCCAGAAGTAGTGCCCGTCATACCCGGAACCGGTGACGCCCTTGGCTGCGATGCCGGAGCCCTCGGCCCGCGCCGCGGACTGGATCAGCTGGAAGAGGTTCCATCGGACCGCCTGCTGCAGCGCCGGCTGGCCACCGATCTGCACGTCGCTGCGCTCCCAGAAGTCGTCCAGCCAGGCGCGCTGCTGGGCGAAGATCTCCGCGACCCCGGTGTCCCTCGCCCGATCGAGGGTGCGACGGCAGCGGTCCACCAGTTCCAGGGGCGGGACGCCGCGGGAGGTGTGGTAGCTGACGGTCTTGGTGATCCGGGTGGTCACGCCGGGGGTGGCCCGGATCCGGAACACGTGCTTGGCGAGGTCGTCCTCGATCTGGGTGAGCACCTCGCTCTCGTCGCTGGTCTCGATGGTGTGGTCGGCGGCAACGGCCAGCGTCATGCGGGACTCCGAGACCCGGTAGCAGAGCACCGAGCGCCCGTCACCCTCCCACTTCGACACCGGCTGCAGCACCCGGCCCCTGAGCTTCGCCGCGCGGCGCGGGTCCGTCCCCGCGCCCATCGCGGCAGCCCTGACGTGGAGTTCGTCCTCCCCGTCCTGCCGGTTGAGGAGCTGGCAGCTCACCACCACGGGTGCGGCCGCGTCGAGCATCGTGATCTCGTAGTCCATCACCGCGAGGTGCCGCTCGGCGAAGGACACCATGCGGCGCGAGCGCAGGTGAACCCGCTTGCCGGAAGGGGTTCGCCAGATCAGTTCCCGGCTCAGCACGCCGTCGGCGAAGGACGAGGCTGCGCTCGTAGTGCTCCAGGTCGGCAACGGTGAGCAGCAGCGGCTCGTCGTCCACGTAGAGCCGCATGATCTTGGCGTCGGGGGCGTTGATGATCGTCTGGCCGATCTTGGCGAAGCCGTAGGCCTCCTCGGCGTGATGGATCGGCCACACCTCATGGAAGCCGTTGATGAACGTGCCGTGGGCGTAGGCGTCACGCCCCTCCTCCACGTTCCCGCGCAGCCCGAGGTAACCGTTGCCGACGGCGAAGAGGCTCTCGGTGACGCCCAGGTCCCGGACGTCGTAGCGGGTCTCGCGCAAGCTCCACGGGTCGACCGGGAACCGGTTGCGGTCGATCGGGTCGACCGAGGTCCACTGATCCATCTCTCCCCCTCAGTGTTCCGGCCAGCGCGCCGAGTTCGTCCCACAGTGAGGTTCAGTCTGCCGGTCGGCGGGCCGCCGATGCCATGAGCAACAACTGCCCCAGTCAGGGTATGGGACGCGAGCTGCCGACGGGTCGAGAATGCAGCATGGCCACAGCGTGGGACGCCTTCCTCTCCTACGCGCGCTCCGATTCCGAACGTACCGCCATCGCCGTCCAGCGGGGGCTGCAACGCTTCGCCCGTCCCTGGAACCAGCGGCGGGCCGTCCGGGTGTTCCGCGACGACGCTGCGATGTCGACCAACCCGGCGTTGTGGTCGACGCTCGAGGATGCCCTCGCCTCGGCTGGACACCTGGTCGTCCTGCTCAGCCCCGCAGCCAGCGCCTCGGAGTATGTCGAGAAGGAGGTCGCGTGGTGGGTGGACCACAGGGGCGCCGGGTCGATCCTGCTCGTGCAGGACGTCGGAGAACTGGCCTGGGACGAGCCCGGGAACCGGTTCACCGCCGACAGCGCGGTGCCGCCGAGCCTGCGGACGGCCTTCGCAGAGGAGCCACGCTGGCTCGACCTGCGCTGGATGCACGACTCCCCGGACCCGGCCGCCGATCCCCGGTTCGCCGCCGCCATGGCGGACCTCTCTGCGCCCATCCGGGGGATCCCCCGCGACGAGCTGATCGGTGAAGACCTCACCCAGCACCGCAGGGTCCGCCGGCTGGCCACGTCCGCGGTGGGCCTGCTGGCTCTCCTGCTGGTGGTCTCCATCGTCTCCACCGTGCTGGCCGTGCAGCAGCGGGACGACGTCCTGCGCCAGTCCGTGACGCTGCGCTCCCGCCAGCTGGCGAGCACCGGGTCGGGGCTGCTCGACACCGACCTGCGGCTGGCGCAGCTCCTTGCCGTGCAGGGCTTCCGCACCGAGGACTCCCCCGCGACCCGGGAGGCCCTCCTGCAGGCGGCGTTCGCCTCACCGCTCGTGGACCGTTTCGTCAGCTTCGACGCCGACATCGCCGCTGTCGCGACCAGCGCGGACTCCTCGACCGTTGCTGTGGGGCTCACCGACGGCCGCGTGTTCACGGTCGACGGCAAGGGGGCCGCAGCACCCGTGCTCCGGTTCACAGCTCCCGGCGCCGTGACGGGCCTGCGGGCGAGCAAGGACGGCTCGGTCCTGCTGGCCGCGACCCGGGGGGTGGTGACGGTCTGGGACGCGGGCGGCTCCCGGGTCCTTCCGGGTGCTGTCGGGCTGGCGTCTGCCGAAGCCATCGCCCTGTCCCCGTCGGGGCGGCGAGCCGCCGTGGTCACCGACCGGCTCAGGTCGCCGCTGGTGACCTACGACACCGCGACCGGAGCCGAGCTCGGCCGCCGCGCCGACCCGCTGGGGATCGAGGAGGGCCAGGCGGTGGTGTACCCGATGTACACCGAACGCCTGGCCTACCTCGACGACCACACGCTGCGCCTGGTCGGCCACGACGCGCGCTGGCTCGTCCTCGACCTCCGCACGGGGAAGACGCGGCGGGCCGGCTGGGTGTCGTGGACGCCGTCGGTGAACCTGTATGTCGCGTCCAGCCGGACCGACTTCCTCCTCGCCGCGCCGATCACCAACGGCCAGGCCGTGCGGGTCTGGCGGCTGGACCGCGGCGGGAGGAACCCGCCCTCGGTGAGAGCGGGCGTCCAGCTCACCGACCCCCTCGGCATGGCGGTGAGTCCTGACGGACGGCTGGTGCTGGTGAACGACTCCTCCACCGGGCTCTCGGTCGCTCCGGTGCCCGGCCCGGACGACGCGTCCCCGGTGGTGCCGGCGACCCGCATCCCCGGGCTCAGCAACGTGGCAGCGATGGAGTTCCTCGGCCCGACCCGGGCCGTGGCAGCGGCACGCACCGAACTCGCCTTCCTGCGGTTCGGCGAGGCCGGGCGGGGCGCAGCCAGCGCGCGACTGTCTCCGCGCGGGATCGGCACCGTCGCCGAGTACGCCATCGACTTCCGGAACTCGCGGATGGCGGTCTCCCCCGACGGCTCACGGGTCGCCGTGGTGGACCTGGCCAGCGCAGAGGTGGAGATCATCCCCCTGCCGGGCCGCACCGGAGCGGCCCTGGCAAGGACGAGCCTTGGGGACAGCGACGCCGGCCTGGACGCGCTGTACGGGGTGGTGTGGCTCGACGACGACACCGTGCTGGTGGTGGGCTCGCAGGCCGGCGGGGTCGCGAAAGGCCTGCCCCCGGAGGTGGTGCGGTGGGACCTCGACCTGCCGCAGCCGGACCCGGAGTCCGACCGCGAGTCGGCACTGGCCGCGCTCCCTACCGCGGCGGGGACGGTGCTCGTGGTCACCTCGGGTGGGCGGGTGCAGACACGGGAGACGCGGACCGCCGAGCTGCAGGGCGAGATCCAGGCCGGCGAGCCGGGAGCGGTCTACGACCTTGCCCGGTTCAGCGCCGACGGGCGGCACCTGGCGCTGGTCGACGTCGCCTACTCCGCCGACACCTTCGAGCCCATGTCGGCGGCGCTGCGGATCGTGGACTCCGGGGACGGCACCGTCGTCCACGAGCAGCAGTGGCCCGACGGGGACGATCTGGCCGGTCTCGAGTTCGCCGGCACGCACCCTGCTGGTGACGCACACCGACGGGTCCGTCGACGTGCTTGCCGACCTCGGGCGCGGGTCGGCGGTCCGGATCACGACGGCGGGCACCCGCACGAGCACGGGCTCGGTCCAGCCGAACCCGCCCGTCGTTGGCGCGGGCGGGCTGGTGGGCCTGCCGACCCGCTCCGGCCTCCAGCTGTACGACCTGACGACGATGCGACCCTCCGGGGCCCTCCCGGTCCCTCCCGGGTTCGAGTCCGTCCCTCGCACCTACGCCTTCGCCCCCGATGGACGCACGCTCGTCACGAGCTACTTCGGCGCCGACACCCGCACCGCACAGGTCAGCGTCCGCGACCTCGAGATCGGCGCCGTCGCTGCCCAGGTGTGCGCGAGCGCCGGCGGTGCGATCAGCGCCGGGGAGTGGCGCCGGGTGGTCGGGGACGCGCCACCGGACGAACCCGGATGCCGGTGAGCCACACGATGCCTACCAGCCAGGAAGCGCCCACATGACGAACGCAGCCGTAGCCCGACCCCCGTCCGACCGACGGGCAGTCCGCTGGGGGCTGGCGGGGCTCTTCGCCCTGATCGGCCTCGCCCTCACCTTGCTGATCGCGATTCCCGCGGCGCTGCGTCCCGACTGGGCGATCCAGCCCGGCGTCGGCGACCAGTGGTGGCAGGCCGGTCCCGATGACGACCGGTTCCTGTTCGGCATGGCGCTGGCCTGGGCGCTGGCCATGGTCTTCTTCTCCAGCGCGCGCGGACGGCGACGGTTCATGGAGCGGGAGTGGGTGGTGCTGTTGGCCATTCTCACGGTGGGGCTGGGGGTGGCGTCCTATGCACCGTGCCAGGGTGACTCCACCCTTGCGTCCCTGATCACGTGGACGGTCAACCTCTTCACCGGCCAGATGGAGGGCGGTGTCATCGGCCCGTCCGCTACGACAGCGTGCGTCGGAGAGCTCCCCCTCGCCTTCCAGGCCGCCCGCCTGACCGGGGTGAGCACGCTGTTCCTTGCCGCTGCGAGCCTGCTGATCTCCGCCTCGCTGCGCGGACTGGACCGATGGTGGACGTGGTTCGCGCAGGACATCGACATCGTCGCAGGGCTGAACGCGGAATCCGTCCCGCTGGTGCGTGCCCTTCTGGCCGAACGTGCCCGGGAGCGCGCAGCCGAGCCGTGGTACCACCTGACCTTCCCGGAGCGGCTCAACCGGCTGATGCCGCGCAGGTCCGGCGTGGTGGTGCTGCGGGCCACCCTGGAGGATGTGCTGCTGAGTGACGTCAAGGACCTTGGGCGCGCACGTCTACATCGCCGACCCCGCCTCGAAGGAGACGTGGGAGCGCATCCTGCTGCGGTGGCAACGCCCCATTCCCCTGCGGCGGCTGTTCGCCGTCAGCAGCTCGCAGTCCCGCAACATCGCGGTGGTGGACGCCGCCCGCGCCGCCATCGACACCGGGCTGACGTCCGTGCGACGGAAGCCCTACAACGACGTCCCACGACTGATCGCGCGGCTGGACGACCCCAACGGTGCACGGGCGTGGCGGCTCGACAACCTCGATGTGCAGGGATGCTTCCTCGACGCGATCACCACGGACGAACTGCTGGCGCGGCAACTGGTGGCGATGATTCGCGAGACCGGCCACAACACCGTCCTCCTCACCGGCGACACCCCGTTGACGACCAGCGTGCTCGACGAGCTCGCGCTGACCGAGGCGTTCGACCACGAACTCCACGGCCGCGAGCCCGGGCACCCGGCCGCACCGCCGCGAAGCGTGGTGGTGTGCCAGCCTCAGGCTGGAGAACTGGTGGAGCGATGGCAGGCCGGCCGCTCCCCGACCCTTGCCAGTGACCCGTTCGTCGTCAGCGCCTCCGACCTGGACTGGGAACACCACCTTGCCGAGCATGGCGGCCGGATGACCGTCGTGGTGACCGACCCGTTCGACGCGGACACGCCGTCGCAGGCGCGCCGGGTGGCCCGGCGACACCCGTACTCGGTGATCGCCTGCCGCTCGCCGTACACCCAGGGCATCGACCTCACCGATCCGCTGCCCAACCTGGTCACGTTCGGCCCGACCCTGCTGCAGTCCGGTGGGGTGCCCGAAGACTCCTGGACCGTCCTTGCCCGCCACAACCATGACTTCTTCACCGATCCGCAGAGCACCCGCCCCGCGTCCCGCCCCTGGGGATCGCCGACTGACCCCGTGGAGGCACGGCTGCCGGACTTCCTGCGCGAGGACACGCTGCGCCAGGAACGGCTGATCCTGCAGCAGGTGGAGCGGGAGCAGTACCGCTGGATACCGACGGAGCCGGGACAGGCCGTCCAGCAGCTCCCCGATGACGTGGTGGAGCGGATCACCGAGGCCGAGCACCGGCGCTGGTGCGCACTGCGGGTGGCGAACGGCTGGAAGTGGGGCCCGCGGTCCGCCGATCGGGCTGAGGATGACCGCCACCGCCGCAATCCCAACCTCGTCGACCTGGCGACCGGCGAGCGACTCGGGCGCGTCCCCTCGCAGTTTCGCGACCGACGAAGAGGTTGCCGAGATCCGCGAGAAGGACCGCACCACGGTGCTGGGGGTCATCGGCCGGCTCCGGCTGTGGGGCATCGTTCCGCTGCCGGTGTACGAACGGACCGGCGCTGTCCTGGCGAGACGACTGACCAAGCGGACCTCCTGGGTCGCTCCATCCGGTGAGCAGCTGGTCAGCGAGAGCGGCGACTGGTGGGTCACCGACGAGGACGGGAGCAACGGCCGCGGGGTCGCGCCGGACGCCTTCGCCCGGACCTACGTGGCCGACCTCGACAGCCCGGACCGCTACCTGCGGATCGGCCGCGTCGCCGCCCATCCGGCCGCTGGCGGGGAGATCGTGCACACCCTGGAGGGCGATGAGCGAGCCAACCCCGGCGACTGGATCGTGGTGGACGAACTGGGCAGGTCCTGGGCCGTCCCCGCCACACAGTTCGCCGCCGGCTACCGCCGTCCGTGAGTCAGAGCAGTCCCTGCGCTCCTTGCCAGGGCCACGGCCTCGCCACGCGTGCGGGCGCCGAGCTTGGCAAGGATGTGCGACACGTGGACGCTGGCCGTCTTCACCGAGATGAACAACTGGTCGCCGATCTGGCCGTTGCTGCGTCCGAGGGCGAGGAGGCTGAGGACCTCGCGCTCCCGTCCGGTGAGTTCCTCCTCCGTGGTGGCACGGGCCGGCGGTGCGATCGCGGCGATCATGGCCCGCAGCGGTTCGGAGTCGAGCCGGTCCGCCACCCCACGAACGACGTCGACGACTTCCTGCGCGGCAGCCACCTCGCCCGCGGCTGCCAGCACCTCGGCGAGCCGGGCGCGGCTGCGGGTGCCCTCGTACCGGTGTCCGTACGCGTCGAAAGCCTCGACGCTCGCCTGCCACGCCTCGCGGAGGTCGTCGAGGGACACCGGTTGGGCCGCCCGCCAGGACAGCCGCAGCCGTTCGGCAGCGAGCCGGCGCAGCCACGCCTGGCTCTCGATGCCCGGCGGGTGCTGGGGGTCCGTCGTGGTCTGCTCCGCCCGGCTGGAGGTACGCGTCGGCGAGGGCGAGGTAGCCCTGCTGCGTCGCCTCGTCCGCGGTTGCCGCATGATCGGCGAGCACGCCGATCAGCACGGCCGCGAGCCGGATCGTCGCCTGTTCGCGTGGTGACCACTGCCGGTCGATCAGGGCGACCGCCTCGGCAAGCAGCTCGATCGCGCTCGCGAGGTCGTGGGCGCGGCCGAGCAGCTCGATCTGCGGGGCCACCGACACCACGGCGACGTAGGGATCCATCGACCAGTAGGGCTTCGCCTGCTCGAACAGGCCAGGCTCCACCTGCAGTCGTCGTGCGGTCAGCACCAGCAACCGGTGGGCCTGCTGGATGGCGTAGCCCGGCTGCGGATAGGGCGGGCCGGGCAGGTCGAGCTGCGCGAGGGACGCGTCCCAGTCGCCCAGCTCGTAGCTGATCGCTGCCGCCCGGACGGCACACGCGCTCTCGAACGGTCCCCAGGGCCGGTTGATCTGGGCAGCCATCGCCGCGCCGGCGGTGAACCGCATCCGGGCCTTCTCGAGTTCGCCGCGGCTCTGGGCGATCGCGCCGAGCCGGTGGTACGCCCTGACCAGGGTGGGACCGGGCCGGGCACCGGACCGGACGGTCGCGAGGAGGGTCTCCTCCAGTTCGAGGGCGAAGGCATCACCTTCGAGCGAGAGCAGGATGGTGCGGAGTTCGGTCACCAGGTCGTCGGCGTCGACCTCCTCGGCGAGGGACAGGGCTTCCTCGCTGACCTCGCTGGCTTCGGCGTCGAGGTCGAGGTCGGCCATCGCCTGCACGAGCGCGGTCAGCGCCTCGGCCCGCGCACGGCCCCGCTCCCCCTCGGTGAGCCGGACGGCCTCCTCTGCCCGCTCCCGCGCGTCGGGGACCTCGTCGTAGGCGAGCCGGGCCAGCATCACGTAAGCCGACAGCAGTCCGGGACGGCCCGGGGCGTCCGGTGCGGAGTGCCGGATCCGGTCATCGAGCAGGGCGGCGGCACGGTGCACGTCGCCGGCCGCAGCGGCGGCCCGGGCGGCAAGGACGGTGGTGTCACTGCGCCGCGGGTCGTCGTCGTCGAGCCAGCCGAGAGCCGTCTCGTAGAGCCGCGACGCCTCGCGGTAGCCGCCCATGGTGAACGCCGACGCTCCCGCCTCCAGGCTTGCGAGGACGGCGCCGCGGACATCACCGCTGGCAGCGGCGTGCCGGGCGCGCTGGGAAGCCTTGGCCCACTCCGGGTGGCTGGTGAGGGTCTCGGCGAAGGCCCGGTGGACCCGGGTTCGCTCGCCGGGGAGCATGTCGTCCAGCACCGCCTCGGCGAGCAGGGCGTGGCGGAACCCGTAGCCGTCCGGAGGAACCAGTTCCAGCGTCTGGTGGTCGAGGGCCGTGCGCAGGGCTGCGTCCAGCTCCTCACCGTCCAGCCCGGCCACCGAAGCGAGGAGGTCGTGACGGATGCTGGCGCCCGCCACAGCGATCACCCGCACCACGCGCTGCGCGGGAGCGTCCAGCTGCTCGAACCGGGACTGGAGCACGCGGGTCAGGTCGGGACCGACAGCGGCGCCGCTGGCCACGAGTTCCTCTGCGAAGAAGGCGTTCCCGCCGGCCCTTTCTGCGATCGCCGCCACCGTTTCTTCGTCCGCGGCCGAGAGGGCGCGGACGAGTTCCCGCATCGCCGGCTCGGGCAGCGGGTCGAGGTGGAGCCGGGCGACCTCGGGCAGTCGCGCCCACACGGCGAGGGTGGGCTGGAGGGGGTGCCGTCGGTGCAGGTCGTCGGAGCGGTAGCTCACGATCATGCCGAGGGGCGCATCGAAACCCCTGGTCAGCAGCAGGGTGAGGACGTCACGGGAGGAGTCGTCGGCCCAGTGGACGTCTTCGAACACCACCAGCAGCGGGCGCGACCGCGCGACCGTGACCAGGCAATCATGGACGGCTTCTGCCAGCCGTCCGGGGCCGGTGACGCCCATCACGGCCGCCTCGGGATGCTCGACGGCGGGCAGCAGCAGCCCGAGCGCCGGATGCCGGGCTGCGGCTTCCGCGACCTGGTCGGGTGCCTGCGACCACAAGATGGCGAGCACCTCGGTGAACGGCAGGTAGGGCACCCCGGCCCCGGCCTGTCCGGCGCAGTGGCCGACGGCGACCGTGACGCCCGCGTCCTCTGCTGCGGCGAGGAGGTCGCGCAGCAGCCGGGTCTTGCCGATGCCGGCGTCGCCGGACAGGATCGCGAGGCCGTGGACGGCCTGCGGGAGACCGACAGCCTCGGTGAGCGCGGTCAGCTCACCGGAGCGGCCGACCAGGGCCGCGGGCTGTCTCCCCATGGAGTCGATTATCGACCCTGGTTCTCGGCCCGACGCGCCCGCCACACCTCGAGGTTGATCCGCAGGGCGGACCGGGAGCGCTCGGGGGTGATGGAGGCGGAGTTGTCCGGGTAGCGCGCCTGGAGCTCGTACTGGAGGTCTGCGGGGTAATGGAAGCTGGTCATCTGAGTTCCTCTCTCGATGTACCAAGCCTCCGTTCCTGAGGTACCGCCCCTCATCGGGCAAATCCCCTATCTTCGCCTCACAGCTACCTCATTTCGGCTGCAGCCACCCATCTTCCCGCCGCCGGCCCGGACCGAATTGGGGACGGTTCCAAACTCGGTCCAGTTGAACCGTCGGAACCGTCCCCGCGGTTCACGGGTCAGCGGAGGGCGCGCCCGACCTTGCCCAGTCGGAGGAACACGGTCTCGCCGGTGGCGTCCTTCAGGCCGTCGTTGTCGGTGACAGCGAACGCCCTGCCGCCGGCGATGGTGAAGCCCTCCAGCTTCTCCTGCGTCCAGCCCTTCGTCGCCCGAAGTGCGGGCAGCAGGTCGAGCGCGAGCTTCTTCTGCAGCACCGGAAGGGTGTCGCCCGGGTCGGTCACCGCACCGTCCGAGGTGGGCACGGTGACGGTGTAGATGCGCTTGACGGCTGCGGCCGGCCCGTTGAGCTTGTCGCGCTCGATGACGGCGAAGGTGTGGTCATTGATCGCGGTGATCTCGGAGAGGCCCATCCAGTCGCCAGCCACAGTGGTGTCTTCGAGCTGGTAGCCGTACCAGTGGAAGGTGCCGGTGACGACGTCGTAGCGGCCGATCCGGGCGATCCCGTCCTCGGCCGGCAGCGGGGTGGTGCCGATGGTCTCCCACAGCGGACGCTGGACCACGAACCAGACGTGCTCGCCGCCGGCGTCGATGGTGGCGGTGACGCCTTCCAGGCCCCACTTGCCGATCTTGGCAGTGACGTCCGCCGGCAGTTCCACCTCTTTCAGGATCGCTCCGGACGAATCGGTGCGGATCAGCCGGTTACCCGCACCGGTGGCGCCCTCACTGGCGAGCCAGAAGCCGCCGGACGGACGGGCGAACAGCCCTTCGACGTCGAGCT
>CAWKFH010000008.1:0-627921 GCA_963848845.1 uncultured Actinomycetota bacterium | reverse complement strand
GGGGCCTTGATCGCGAGCATTCGGCTCAGCTTGGTCATGATGTACCGGGGCTCAGGCACGGTGAACATCGCGGCAGGCTCGGTGGCGATGCTGGGTGCGTATGTCTTCTACGGACTGCGCGCGGAAGGGTTCCTTGTCTTCCCCTTTCTACGGGTGGCGGGCGCCGCTGGCAACGTCGTGCCGGTGATCCCGGCGGTCATCTACACCCTGGTTGTGTCAGCGGCCGCCGGCATGGCAATCCATCAGTTTGTCCTCCGGCCGCTTCGGCAGCAGGCGCCGCTGGCCAAGTTGGTGGCCTCGGTGGGCGTTCTGGTGATCATGCAGGCCTACGTCGTTCTTGTTCGGGTACGCAGGGGAAGGCGGCTCCGGACGTCCTTCCCAACGGGGTAGTCAAGATCTTCGGCGGGAGCGTGCCGGTCAACAGGTTGGCCCTGTGTGGGATTGTCGTGGTCCTCACTGTCGTCCTCGCTTCGGTCTACCGGTGGACGCGGTTCGGCTTGGCAACGCGGGCGGCGCAGGAGAAGGAGTCCGAAGCCGCCCTCTCCGGGCTCTCCGCAGATGGCTCGCCCGAATCAACACAGTCGTGGCGTGTGTGATCGCCGGTGGCTTGGGTGTCTTCGTTGCCCCGCTCACCCAGCTGGACCCATCAACCATCTCACTCGCTGTTGTGCCTGCCCTCGGGGCGGCGCTGCTCGCCCGTTTCACCTCGTTCGGAACTGTCGCCGCAGCCGGTGTCGGCATGGGAGTACTGGGGGTCCCTTGTCATTTGGGCACAGAGCAAGGAGTGGTTCCCCTCCAGTGATGGCCTGCCCTGGCCCGGTATCACCGAACTGCTCTACTTCCTGGTGATCGCGGTCGTACTCCTCTTCCGGCCTGACAGACCATGCCTGGACGCGGCACCTACATCGAGCCTCGACTTCCCTCTGCACCTGTGAGCACCACCATCAATCGCTCCCTTTTACTGTGGGGCGGAATCGCTGCGGCCGCCCTGTTCGTGCTGCCCTACGACCTCCGTCAGGCGCTGATCCTGAGCCTGATCGGGCGATGTCGTGCCTGTCACTGGTCCTCCTGACCGGATACGTCGGACAGATGTCGCTCGTCCAGTACGCGATGGTGATAGGCGTCGCCGCCCTCATGATGTCGAAGCTGTCGACCCATTCCGGCCTCGGCTTCCCGTGGTCGCCGCTGATCGGCATCGCGGCCGCGGTAGCGATGGGGCTGGTGATGGCGCTGCCCGCGCTGAGGGTCCGCGGTGTGCAACTGGCTATCCTCACGCTGGCCGCCGCCCAGGCGATGACGACGTTCGGATTCCTGAACCCCACGTGGGGAGCGACGCCGCCGGCACGCCTGTACCCCAACCGAGCATCTTCGGATTCGTGATCGGGAACGGCTCCCCGATGAGGGCATCGACGGCGCCGACCAGCCCCGTGTTCGGCAGGTCGGCCTTGCCGCGCTCATCGCCGCCGCCTGGTCCGTCGACCGAACACGCACGTCGGTCGCTGGGCAAGAACATGCTCGCCGTCCGATCCAACGAGCGGGCCGCCGGGGCGCGGGTATCACCCACCGAAACATCAAACTCGCCGCGTTCGGACTGTCCGCGCTCATCGCCTCGGTGGCCGGTGTGCTCTACGCGTACAACTTCGCCGCAATCGACCCCGCCCGGTTCACAGTCGCCAACACCCTCACCCTCATCGCCTTCGCCTACATCGGCGGGATCACCACCATCCGGGGCGCCGTCATGGGCGGCCTGATGATCACCCAGGGCTTGTTCAGCTACATCCTGAACCACTACCTGGGCATCTCGATCACCTACCAGGCGATGATCGGCGGCGTCCTGCTGATCACGACGATCGTGACCAACCCCGACGGCATCGCGCTCGCCCCACCACCCCAGTGGCCGGGCAAGCTGCGACGACGACTGCAGGGGCGGCCAACCACGGACCCAGCCAAAGAGGCGGCAGTGCAATGACGACTGGACTCAGGACCAAGAATCTGACCGTCAAGTACGGAGAAGTAGTCGCACTCGACTCAGTGGACATCGATGTTCGACCAGGCGAACTCGTCGGCCTGATTGGTCCCAACGGGGCTGGAAAGACAACCTTCATCGACGCCCTCACGGGCTTCGCCAAGAGCTCCGGGAAGCGTACGTCAACGACATGGCAGTCCACGGTCTACCTCCCCACAAGCTCGGCCAAGCATCGCTGGGCCGCACGTGGCAGAGCGCCGAATTGTTCGACGAACTGACCGTACGAGAGAACCTTGAAGTCTCGGCAGCACGGCAGGACCTGGCGGGCCAGATCAGGGAACTCTTCCTACCCGCCCGGCAGGCAACAGAGAGCGTCGATCATGTGCTCGACCTCCTCGGCCTAAGTCCCGTGGCCAGCAAACTCCCGTCGGAGCTGACCCAGGGGCAGCGCAAGCTAGTGGACGTCGGACGCGCGCTCACGGGGGGGCGACGATTCCTCTGCCTGGATGAACCAGCAGCCGGGCTGAATACTGACGAAAGCGAGCAGCTAGGCGTCTTCCTGCGGCGCATCGTGGATTCCGGTGTGGGTGTCCTTCTGGTGGATCACGACATGGGCCTTGTGTTGTCCGTGTGCGACCGGATCTTCGTGCTCGCACTCGGCCGCCTTATCGCCGAAGGCACACCAGCCGAAATCCGTGCCTCCCAGGAAGTGATCGACGCCTACCTCGGCGGCGAGGACCCAACCGACGACGCCGAGCCGGTGTCAAGCCCGCTGAACGAAGGGGACGTGCGATGACGGCCGCATTAGCTCTCGAGGTGAAGGGACTGACGGCCGGCTACACAGCCGCCCCAGTGGTCCGCGACCTGACCCTTACAGTCGCCGCGGGTGAGGTGGTTGCACTCCTGGGGCCGAATGGGGCGGGCAAGACCACAACCCTGCGCTCCATCTCGCACCTGGTCATGCCATCTGGCGGAACGATTCGGCTGGCCGGTGAAGACCTCCATCGTTTGCCGCCGCATCGAGTCGCGCGACTTGGCCTGGTACACATGTCCGACGCTCGCGGGATCTTCCCTGGCTTGACGGTGGACGAGCACTTCCGACTCAGCAGTGGCAAGGAGAAGGTGGACCGCGACCTGGCAATGGAGTACTTCCCGGAGCTCGCCACGCTGGGGTGCGGCCGGGCGAAGCAGGACTCCTTTCGGGTGGAGAGCAGCAGATGCTCGGTCTGGGGCGTGCGCTGGCCAGGCGACCCAAAGTCCTGATGGTCGACGAGATCAGCCTTGGACTTGCGCCTGTAATCGTGAAACGCCTCCTACCGGTCGTCCGCCGGTTCGCTGGAGCAGCCTGTCCTCGGCGCTGGCGTGCTGGTTGTCGAGCAGCAGATCCAGATGGCCCTGGAGATCGCAGATCGAGGCTACGTGCTTGTTCATGGAGATCTCGCGATGGCCGACACGGCCGAAGCGGCTCCTGGCTGACCGACGACTCATTGCCAGCACCTACCTCGGCAACGCCTAGCGGTTCCCTCAACCGATCCAAGGCGTCGCGATGGTTTCCGCCGGGATGCTCGCGCTCGAGAAACGGTCCGGTCAGCATCGAGTGGGAGGACGCAGGCATGCAACGGTTTGGGTGGCGCCAAGCGAGCCGTCGACTTCGTCCGCGCCAACCTGTTCGACCAGTTCACCAACTCCTTCGACGCAACCTTCAGCACCACTGAACAACCCGGACAGGAGCAGTGATGGACCTCACAATCGGTGTCGACATCGGTGGCACCAACATCCTCGCCGGCGTCGTGACCCCGCCGGACGAGATCGTCGCCAGGACGCCCGCGGCCCACGACCCGACGATCCCGACCAGATCGAGACCGCGGTCGCCGACGCCGTACGCTGAGCTGATCGAGCCCCTACCCGGTCGCCAGCATCGGCGTAGCGGCCGCTGGGCTTCGTCAGCCCCGACCGACGCAACGCTGCTGTTCGCCCCCAACATCGCGTGGCGCAACCACCCCCTGGCCGACGCGGCTGGCAGCCAGGATCGGGCGCCCGGTGGTGATCGAGAACGACGCCAACGCCGCCGCCTGGGCCGAGTACCGTTTCGGCAACGGCCACGGCACGCCAGGACATGGTCATGCTCACCCTGGGCACGGGACTTGGGCGGCGCGGTCATCACCGGCGGCCAGCTCATCCGCGGCGCGTTCGGCGCCGCCGCCGAACTCGGCCACATCAAGGTCGTGCCCGACGGCGCACCGTGCGGCTGCGGGCAGCACGGATGCTGGGAGGCCTACGCCTCCGGCACCGCCCTGGCCAAGCACGCCCAACGCTTCGCCTACGACTACATCGCCGGCCGCAAAGACCCATGCTGGACCTCGCCGCCGCGAACCGCTCGCCGGCGCCCACGTCACCGCCGCTGCTCGCCAGGGCGACCAAGCTGCGCTCGGCCTGCTGCACCGGCTCGGCTGGTACCTCGGCATCGGCATCGCCACGCTCGCCGCCGTCCTCGACCCCGAAGTCGTCGTGGTCGGCGGCGGCATCACCAGCGCCGCCGGAGACCTGATCCTCCCCGCCGCCCAGGACCACTTCCTCCGCAACCTGTCCGGACGCGGCCACCGAGGCGAGCTCACCATCATCACCGCAGCCCTGGCCAACGACGCCGGCATCATCGGCGCCGCCGACCTGGCCCGCGGCCCCGCTGGCATCCCCACGCCCCGCGACTGAGACAGCGCACGGGCCCTGAAAGCGAGAGGCACCCGCCGAGAAAATGGGCGCGGTGAGCGTGTTGGTGAGCGACGTAACCCCTGAGGGTTCGTCCCTGCCGTTCCACGTCGTTGGGTCCGCCATGGCACCCGGCTGAGCACAACCGACTCCAGGGGGCGCGGCCCTGTCGATGTCGCTAGCGGGGAGGATTTCGACTTCGACGCCGATCCAAGCCGTCCGGAACCAAGTTGCCGCCTGGCATCGGGAGGGTTCCTCACCGAAGCCCGGAGCGTCGTGCTCCTCGGACCGCCCGGCGCGCCGGCAAGACCCACCGGGCGATCGCCCTCGGCATCCAAGCCGTGCCGCGATGGGCACCGAGTCCTGTTTGCCACCGCAACCGACTGGGTCCCCCGGCTCTCCGAAGCACACCGGGCCGGCCGGCTGGCTGCCGACCGGCCGCCGGTCAGGACACCGTGGGCGACCGGTCGACCCGCGCACCTCGAGTGATGCTCGGAACCAGGTGCAGCCGGTTGGGCAGTTCGGGATCCGCGATCCGCTCGATCAGGAAGCTGCCCGCCTGCGCGCCCGACCGGGAAGTTGCCGTTGTCCACCGACGTCAGCGAGAGGTGCCGGATGCGGGACAGGTAGGTGTTGTCGTAACCAACCAGCGACATGTCCTGCGGCACCCAAAGGCCGAGGTCGTCGGCGGCGGAAAGGGTGCCGATCGCGGACATGTCGTTGTAGGCGAAGATCGCGGTGGGGCGGTCGCGGCGACCCAGGAGCCGTGCGGGCGGCTCGTAGCCGGTGTCCGCGTCGGGGCCGCCGGTCTCGAGGTAACGCTCGCCGTCGAGTCCCGCGGCGGCCAGGCTCGCCAGGAAGCCGTCGAGGCGCAACCGGCCGATCTCGCCCGGACCACGCAGGTGCGCGATCCGGGTATGGCCGAGTTCGATCAGGTGCCGGGCGGCCATGGCCGACCCCGCCAGGTCGTCGTTGACGACGATGTCGCCCGTGCGCCAACGCCGGCTCACGGGTACCAGCGAGTACGACCGGGATGTCGGCGGCGGCCGCAATGATCGCCGCCGTCCCCGGGAGTCGACCCAACCACCACGATTCCGTCCACGTCCAGGCGCAGGAACGTGTCGATCGATTCCACCCCCACCTCGCGATCGGTCCGGCCGTCGGCGAGGATCGGCGAAAAGCCCGCGCCATGCAGAGTGCTGGCCAGGCCGCTCAGCAACTCGACGAACCACGGATTGGTGAGATCGTTGATGAGCACGCCGACGCTGGCGGTGGGCCCGCGGGGTGGTGTGCGGGTTGTCAGGTCGCGCGGCGAGCCGATGGCGGGGATGTTCATTTCCCTTTCGGGGTGGTCTGCGGGCATTGCTCACCTCGATTCGGTACCAGCCTAGACGCAGGGGAATCGCGGAGGACGGCCGGCCGATCCGGCCCCGCCCGAAGCGGGGGTGCGCGAAGCCTCCGGAGTCAAGGTCGGTGGCTTACGCGATCGAGACTAGCCGCACGCCGGGGCGTAACACTTAGCGCCGAAGGCAGGAGGGCCGCGCTAGTGGCCGCCGGCTCGATGGGTACTCGCGGGATGGGTCCCAGACGAGTGCAAGGCGGCCGCCTCACACCCAAGCGCGGCTTCTGGGGCCAGGTCAGTCTCCGACCTTGATGACGAGTTTGCCGGGCGCGTTGCCGTTGGCGATGATGGCGATCTGCGGCCGCCTGTTCAATGGGCAGGACGTCGGCGATGATCACCTTGAGGGTGCCGGCGGTTGCCTGTTCGACGAGGGCGGCGATGATCAGGCTCGTCGGGGTGGCCATGATCCCGGTGCTGGTGATGCCGGCGGATTCCAGGTCGGTGGGTTCGGGTTGGGTGGTCGTGCTGGCGATGGTTCCGCCGGGGCGCACAGCGCCGATGGGAAGGTCTGCAGGGACGCGGCCGGCGAGGTTGATCAGGGCGTCGACCCCGTCGGGGTAGAGGGTCCGTACCTGGTCGGCGACCGGTCCGGCGCTGTAGTCGACCACGTGGGCGGCGCCCAGGTTGAGGAGCCGGTCGGCGTCTTCGGCTGTTCCGGTGGCGAGCACTGTGGCGCCGCGGGCGTCGACGAGCTGGATCGCGAAGGAGCCGACGCCGCCGCTGGCCCCGTTGATCAGCACGACCTGGCCGGGTTGTGGATCGACTACGTCGACGGCCTGGCTGGCGGCGGCGCCGGCCAGCGGGATCGCGGCTGCGGTGACGAAGTCGAGTCCGGCCGGCTTGGGCACGATGGTGGCGGCGTGCAGCAAGGCGAAGTCGGCGAGGGTGCCGGCCTGTACGGGTGGGGCGAGCAGGACGTGGCCCAGGACTTCCGTCCAACCTCGATGCCCACGACGCCGTCACCGACGGCCTCGACGATGCCGGCCGCGTCACGGCCGAGCACGAGCGGATACGAGTGGGGGATCATGCCGGCCATGAAGCCGGCGGCGATCGCGTTGTCGACCGGGTTCAGCCCGGCCGCTTTGACCCTGATCAGGACTTGGCCCTCCCCGGGGGTGGGGGTGGGCAGGTCGTCGAGCGTCGGCTGGCCGCCGGAGGCGGGGACGTGCAGTGCGCGCATGGTGTTCTCTTTGATCTGACTGGTCGGGATTAAGGGGTGGGTGGTGGTCAGGCGCCGAGCGGGGCAAGCCAGAACCGGCCGGCGACCACGAACGCGGCAAGGGCAAGCAGGGCAAGGTTGATCCCGATCACCTTGGCTTCGCCGCGGCGCAGGTGGGTGACCACCGCGCCACCCATCACGATCACCAGGCCCAGGGCGGCGAGCGGCACCAGCACTGGCGCGATCCCCAGCGCGGCCGGCAGGATCAGCCCGATCGCGGCGAGAACCTCCAGGGCTCCGATGGTCTTGACGGTCCCTGCGGAGAAGCTCCAGCTCCAGCGACAGATCCGGAGGTGGCGAGCCTGTCTTTGGGCTGGACCAGCTTCATGGTGCCGCTGGCCACGAAGGCCGCAGCGAGCAGTCCTGCGACGATCCACAGTGCGATGTTCATGGGTGCACCTCGTTGTCGATTACTTAAAGTGTTAATCAAACGGTAGACGGACACACTTCAACATGCAAGTGTCTCTCGATGGGATCTCAGTTCAAGGGTGAAGCGTCGGAGGAGTACGCTGTGCCGTATGGAGACCGGAGAACAGCCGCTGTGGTTGACCGCCGAGGAGCAGCAGACCTGGCTGGCGCTCACCGGGCTGATCATGCAGCTGCCGTCAGCCCTGGACGCACAGCTGCGCCGCGACGCCGGGCTGAGCCATTTCGATTACGCCGTCATGGCCGCGCTGTCGGAGAGCCCGCAGCGGACCCTGCGAATGAGCGACCTCGCCTTCCTGGCCGAGGGCACCCTTCCCCGCCTGTCCCAAGTGGTCGCCCGGCTGGAGATGCGGGACTGGATCCGCCGGACCCCCGACCCCACCGACGGCCGCTACACCCTCGCCACCCTCACCAACCAAGGGTGGGAGAAGGTCGTCGCTACCGCCCCCGGCCACGTCAACGAAGTCCAACGCCTGGTCTTCGACCCCCTCACCAAGGCGCAAGCTCAACAACTGGGCACCATCGCCCGACGAATCGTCCGCGCCATCAACCCGAACGACCAATGCCTCGACCCAGGGGCGCGCCGAAGCAGAACCGGCAACGAATCCACCACGGAAGAAACAACCGGCTGACGCGCGTCGACTTCCCGGCGAGATCACGGCGAGGGCGCAGACGTCGGCTCGATCTTCACACGAGAAACGTCGGTAGAAGGCTTGGCCTGTCTAGCTGAATGACTGTGGACGGCCTTCGCTCACTGAGGTGGTCGACTCGAGTTCGAGTCTAGGCAGGGGGTCCCGCGTGCATGGGGTTGGGGTCGGCGCTATGTCCGCCAGGGTCGAGCCGGCCGGCGGGCAGCGCAGCGCTGGTTGGGACTGCGCTCTCGTCGCCGCTGCTGAGGAGTTCCTCAGCCAGGGCTTGGGGTCCGAGGATGGCGTCGATGACCGACTCCAGACGGTTCTTGATGTCGAACTCGGGCCCGTGGAGCCACTGGAACTGAAGCCCCTCCCAGGCGGCCAGGATGCACTGAGCGGCCGTATCAGGATCGGTCTCGCCGGGCACCAGCCTCGCGGCCTGCAACCGTCGGATGTCGGTGGAGACGACCTGGAACGACCGGGCCCAGCGCTCGCGGAAGTAAGCGTTCGCGGGATGCTGCCGATCGACTGCTGCGGCAGCCATCTCGGCGTACAGCCGCGGATCTGCTCCCGCCGAACGCCGATCTCAGCACGCATGCCCATACCAGCGACCGCACCGGCCTCGTGCCCGACCCGTCGAATGTTCTCATCGTCGAACTGCTGCAGAGCGGCGAGCAGGAGCCTCTCCTTGGTGGGGAAGTGGTAGAAGACCGTCGGCTCGCTGACCCCAGCCAGCTTCCGCGATCTCGGCCACGGTGACGTTCCGATGGCCCTTCTCCTGGACGAGCCTCAGCGCGATCTCGCTGAGATCGCGCCGACGTCGGGGCGTCTTGGCGTACCGGCCCCTGCGGTTCGTCTCAGCCACTCACCGCCCCCCTCGTCCAGTTGCCATCCGTTGCCTGCCCCGATCTTGCCACTTGTGGGTCGTAGCCTCCTGTCAGGCATTCGATAATAGCTGACTCAGATTTGGCCATCTCAAGGTCCGGAGGCCACGGTGGGAAATCGTAGGGGACGGTCAGGCGTCGGCGCTCCGCGTCGCGTCCGATGTCCACCAGCCCGGAAGGGGGCGACGCCGGTGACCATCGACCGTCGTCACCTCGTCCGACGGCACAACCCTGTGCTCACCTCGGCTCACCCGACCAATGTCCTGACCGTCGGCAACGGTGACATCGCCATGACTGTCGACTTGTCGGGTCTACAGACCTTCGCGGCATTCCACGAGCTGCAGCCGGATCCACGGCGGGTAGGCAATGACGGGTCGAGCGGCTTGCCCCAGCAGCGCAGGCGGGCCTTCGATCAGGACGACTTCCAGATCCCGCTGCGCACCCAGTCCTCCTGGGGCTGGTACCGGACCCGCGGCGTCCGGACTTCACGGAGGATGAAGCGTTGACGGACTACGCCACCCACCGCGGAACGGTGCCCTATCTAGATCGCATGGGTCTGCAGCGTGCGCGGCGATCCGATCCCAGACCAGCTTGCCGCGGCTGCGTGGTTGAGCTACAACCCACGTCGGATGCACCTTGGCCGGCTCAGTCTGGACACGACAGGTGATGCGGCGATCATCCATCCGCGCCAGGTCTCGGGGGCGCGACCCGAGCTCGACCTCTGGTCGGGAACGGTGCACGCCGGCTACAACTTGGGCGGCACGCCGGTGGAGGTCACGACGGTTGCGCATCCTCAGGCGCACCGGTTCGCAGCGCGGATCACCTCCCCTGCGCTCGCTGGAGGGCTGGCATTGTCCTGGGTCTTCGACCCCCAGCCCGATGACCTGGCCGAATTCGAACTGCCATTGACCCAAACCGTCTCGTGGCGTGAGGAGCTCCGGGGAACCTGGTCGGCCCTTCGTGTCGTGGAGGCCACTCAGTACATCGTCGACATCGACAGCACGGGTGTCCTCAGCGTCCGGGACGGTGGATCCCGGATCATTGCGACCTGTGAAAGTGAAACGCTGGAGATCGTCGTCACTCTGCGTCCCGCGGACGACGTCGCTGCGCTTCACGAGGCGGACAGCCGCCCACGTTCGCGGAGACCGCCGCGGCGTCGAGCGATTGGTGGGAGCAATTCTGGACTCGAGGTGCAGCCGTAACCCTGGAGGGCAGCACCGACGACGCGCCAACGAACTCGAGCGGCGAATCGTCTGTCGCAGTACCTCACTACCGTGAACGGGGCGGGCGCGACGCCACCGGCAGAGACCGGCCTCACGTACAACACCTGGGCAGGCAAGTTCCATCTAGAGATGCACTGGTGGCATGCAGCGCATTTCCCGATGTGGGGGCGCGGCGATCTGTTGGAGCGGAGCATCGCCTGGTACCACAGCGCCCTGGTCCCGGCCCGGGCGACGGCGCGCAACCAGGGGTACTGCGGGGTTCGATGGCCGAAGCAGACAGACCCGTCGGCGCGGGAGTCACCCAGCCACATCGGAGTCTTCCTCGTCTGGCAGCAACCGCACATCATCCACATGCTTGAGCTGCTCCACCACGAGCGACGGGACACACCTTCGTCGAGACCCACTACCCGCTGGTCGAGGCGACCGCCGACTTCATGGCCGACTTCGTGGAGGACCGCGACGGCGTCTTCACGCTGCCGCCACCCCTGATCCCTGCCCAGGAGAGCTACCTGGTCGACCGCACCACGAACGCGAACCCGACGTTCGAACTGGCCTACTGGGGCTGGGCCCTGCACGGCCAACCGGTGGCGACAACGCCTCAACCTGCCCGAGCGCGACGACTGGCACGTGTCGCCGCCGGATGGCCGTCCCCTCGTGATGCCCCAGGGCGGCTACGCCAGCGCTCTCGACGCCACCCTTCCTGGTACGCGAGGACCACCCTCGATGTTGATGGCCTCGGCTGGTTGCCACCCACCGACGGATCGATGCCGACGTCATGGCGCAAGACCATGGACGACGTCTGGTCGAACTGGGACCTGCTGACGAGTTGGGGCTGGGACTACCCCGTGATGGCAATGACCGCCGCCGCGCTGGGCGACCTCGACCGTGCCTTCGAAGCGCTCCTCCTCCCTTCAGCGAAGAACGAGTACCTGGTGAACGGTCACAACCCCCAGATTCCCGGCTTCCTATCCCTCTACCTACCGGCGAACGGCGGCCTCTTAGCCGCTGTCGCCCACCTGGTCGCGGGTGTCGATCGTGGCGGCTGGCATCCCGAAGGGATGGAACCTGACAGCGGAGGGATTCGCGGCCTTGACCCGGTTGCAGCAGGAGACCGCGGATGACATGGCTGGGGGACGTCGATGACGCCAACGGAACATCCGCGATGGCACCGCACGCTCGGCGTTCTCCTCGATGCCGTGGTATGGCGGCGACTACAACCCTGAGCAGTGGCCGGAGCACGTGTGGTCGAGGATGTCGATCTGATGAACCGAGCCGGCGTGAACCTTGTCACCGTCGGCGTGTTCTCGTGGGCGATGATCGAGCCGCGGGAGGGCGAGTACGACTTCGCCTGGCTCGACGAAGTGATTGATGGCCTTCACGCCGGCGGGGTCCGGGTTGACCTGGCGACCGCGACGGCGTCGCCGCCGCCCTGGCTGTCACGTCGCTATCCGGAGTCCCTGCCGGTCACGGTCGACGGGGTGCGCCTCTCGCCGGGGTCGCGACAGCCTACTGCCCGAGCTCGACTGCCTACCGCGACGCCGCGCCCACCTCGTGAGAGCTCTCGCCGAGCGCTACGGTGACCACCCGGCGCTGGCGCTGTGGCATGTCAACAACGAGTACGGCTGTCACGTCGCCCGCTGCTACTGCGACCAGTCGGCCGCGAGCTTCCGCGCTCTGGCTTGAGCAGAAGTACACCACCATCGGGGAACTCAACTCGGCGTGGGGGAACGGCGTTCTGGTCCCAGCGCTACGACAGCTTCGACGAGATGTTCCCCCCTCGCGCTACTCCGGCCGCGCCGAACCCGACCCAGGTCCTCGACTTCGACCGGTTCAGTTCCGACGAACTGCTCGCCTGCTTCCTCGCGGAGAAGGCCATCCTCCGTGAAATTACCCCTGACATCCCCATCACGACCAACTTCATGGGCCAGTTCCGGGGCGCGGACTACTGGCGATGGGCTCCCCACCTCGACGTGATCTCCGACGACCTTTACCCAGACCCCGCCGACCCGGACGCGGCCCGCACTGCTGCAATGGCGCGCGCGACCTGATGCGATCCCTTGGCCGCGGGCGACCCTGGCTCCTCATGGAGCAGGCCACGAGTGCCGTGAACTGGCGGCCGCAGAACGCCCGAAGGCGCCTGGTCAGATGCGCGCCCTGTCGTACCAGGCGGTCGCGCGCGGCGCTGACGGTGTCCTGTTCTTTCAGTGGCGGCAGGCCGCTGTCGGCGCTGAACGGTTCCACTCGGCGATGCTGCCCCACGCCGGCGTCGACACCCGGGTGTGGCGGGAGGTCGAGGCCCTCGGCCGTAGAGCTCGGCGGACTGGGCAAAGTGATGGGGACGCGGGTTCCTGCCCGGGTTGCGATCGTGTTCGACTGGGACAGTTGGTGGGCGATCGAGCGGTCGGGACAATCGGCCGAGACCAGCTACCTTGCCCTCATCGCCCCGTGGCACGCCGCCCTCGCCGAGGCCGGGGTGGTCGCCGATTTCGTGCGGGGTGACGAAGACCTCACCGGCTATCCGTTGATCATCGCCGCCGGCATGTATGTCGCCACCGACACCCAGATAGCTGCGCTCGACGCTGCGGCGGTCGGCGGCTCGACGGTCCTTGTCACCTCACAGTCCGCCATCGTGGACGAGCAGCTGCACATCCGGCTCAATGGCTACCTGGGTGGCTTGCAGAAGACTCTGGGTGTCTGGATCGAGGAGTTCGCCCCCTTGGCCGGTGCGTGGGCGCGTCCCGGAGCCGCTCCGGTCGACCCCGAGGCGACCGGGCAACCCACCCTGGAGGTCGTCGGCGCGATCTTCCCCACCCGACGGACAAAAGGGCATGACTGGTCTGACGTTGTCAGGGTTCGAGACGCCGACGTTCGGGCGACCTTTTCGGGCGGGATCCTCGACGGATGCCGGCGCTGACTTGTCACCGCCGCGGGGCAGGAACCGGGTGGTACTTGGCGACACAACTGGATCCGGACTCGGTTTCACGCTTGCTCGAGGTGCTCCTCGATGAGGCAAGGATCACCTGCGAAACGCCCTTCACAGGCAAAGCGGCCGGCTGGGTAGAAACCGTGCATCGCGGTGAACTGCAGTTCGTCATCAACCATGGCTCATCACCGATCACTCTCACCGTTCCCGGTACCGACATCCTCACTGGGGCGTCGGCGGCCGGCCTGGTGCTGGCCCCACAGGATGTGGCGGTGATCACATGAGCGCCCGGCCGATCCTGTCCGGGTTCCACCCGGATCCGACCATCTGTCGCGTCGGCGACACCTACTACCTCGCGACGTCCAGCTTCGAGTACCAGCCGGGCGTGCCGATCTTCCGAAGCACCGACCTTGTCACCTGGACCCAGATCGGCCACGTGCTCGATCGGCCGACTCGAATGAGCTCCGTGCCCGGCTTGGCCGGGGCCAGCCGTGGGATCTACGCACCGACTCTGCGCCATCACGCCGGCCGATTCTGGCTGATCGCGACAGACGTCAACCGGTTGGAGGCCGGCCATCTCATCGTGCACGCCGACGATCCTGCCGGCGCATGGAGCGACCCCGTCCATACCACGGGCGCTGTGGGTATCGACCCGGACCTGGCGTGGGACGGCGACGACTGCTACCTGACCTGGAAGCACCAGGAGGGCGGCATCTGGCAGGCGCGCGTCGATCCTTTCACGGGTGTTCTGCTGACAGCAGCCCAGCAGCTCTGGAGCGGCACCGGCCTGGCACACACCGAAGGGCCCCACCTCTTCCGGCGAGGCGATCTGTGGTACCTGGTCGTCGCCGAAGGCGGCACCGATCGCGGGCATGCAGTTGCTGTGGCACGGAGCGAGAAGCCGTCCGGCCGTTCGAGTCCTGCCCCGCCAACCCGATCCTCAGCCACCGCAGTCTGGCTGATCCTGTACAGAGCACTGGACACGCAGACCTGGTACAGACAGCTGACGGTGGGTGGGCCATGGTCTATCTCGCCGTGCAGGTCAGTGGCTGCTTCCCGCGCTACCACGTCAATGGACGAGAAACCTACGTGGCCGGTGTTGACTGGGTCGACGACTGGCCAGTCGTCGCGGAGGACCGGTTCGCTGTGACCAGCGTCGACAACTCATTCCGGGACGACTTCTCCGACGTCGAGCTGAACTGTCGCTGGGTCGCGCCTGGCCGCCACCCAAGCACATTTGCCGAGGGCGGCGCAGACGGTCTGCGCCTCTCTGCAAGCCGCGACCCTGAGGGGTCGGCTTCCGCAGTTCCTTCTCTGCGTGCGGGCGAAGGACCCATCGTGGACCGCTTCCGCGCGCCTTCTGGACGGTGACGGCGCCCTCATCGTTCGAATCGACGACGCACACTGGTTCGGCCTCGAACGGGTCGGTGACCGGGTTCGAGTGCGGGCGGTGATCGGCGCGCTTGATCACATGCTCAGCGCGGCGCGCACCCCTCCTGGTGCCGTCACCCTGAGCGTACGGTCCAGCCCACCACTTGGCTTGGCTCATAGGTCCGGACCGGACCTGCTCGAGGCCGGGCTGCTCGAAGCCGGTGAGTTCCGAAGCCTCGGCAGTATCGACGGGCGGTACATCTCCACGGAGGTGGCCGGTGGCTTCACCGGCCGCGTCATCGGGATGGAGGCCTTGGGCCGGCCCGCCACATTCGGCTGGTTCGACTACCAGATCACCAGTCGTTCCGACTCCGAGGAGTCAGGCGAAGTCGCTCGAGCGACTCCCGGAATGCCGCTGATCGAGCCTGGCCCGGCGGCACATCCCCATAGCTTGCCCGAACGGCTCCCAGATGCCGCCAACAGGGCAAGGCGAGGCGCCGATGCCTCGCTATCCGCAACCATCCCTACTCAAAGGTGAGGACCATGCAAACCAGTAACAGACCCAACCGAACTATCCGTGCACGTGCGGCTGCAGCGGCCGCGGGCACACTCGCGGTGGTGGCATCCCTTGGCCTGGCGGGTTGCTCGTCGCCCACGAATGGCCCTGGAGGTTCTTCCGGCGCCGTCGAGTTGACCTTCATGAACCAGTCCCGCGGCCAGGAAGCGGCGCTCAATCAGCTTGCCGAGGAGTACACCAAGAAGACGGGCATCAAGGTCACCGTCGACACGCCCGGCCCAGCGACTATCTCGCGAAGCTCCAGGCGAAGGCGCAGTCGAACTCGATGCCAGACGTCTACTCCTCGTTCAACGCCACCGACATGGCCGCCTTCTACAAGGCCGGGTGGGCCACGGATCTCAGCGGTGAACTCAAGGCCGGATGGAGCTCGAACTTCAGCCCCGCCGTCCTCAAGATGTCTGCGTTCGAGGAAGGCAACAACCTGGGCGTGCCTGCGGGCACCTACACCGTCCATTGGGAGACACAGACCTACGGATTCATGGTGAACCCGGCGCTCACCGGCATCGCGAAGGACACCACGCTGTCGACCATGGACGACTTCGTTGCCGCGATTGCTGCCAAGGACGCCAGTGGACAGGGCAACCTTTCGATCGCATCGACCTTGACGCCCCAGCTCGTTCAGGCACTTGCCTCGAACTGGCTCACTGACGATCAGATCGCCGCAACTTTCAACGGCAAGGCGAGCTGGAAGACCGACGCGTGGCGCAAGGCCTTCCAGGCCTTCGTGGACATGAAGAAGGCCGGCGTGATCGCCAACGGTGCCCTGCAGGGCGGGAATGATGACAACCCCAAGGTGGAGACGTCGTTCTTCACCCAGCAAATGGGTGCCGTGTTCGACGCATCGCCCGGCGTTTCGGTGGGCCTGCGCACGAACCCTGAGTTCACCGACTACTTCTCGATCGCGGTACCCAAGCTTGCCGGGGCGACCCTCGACCCTCGCAGCCCGGGGATCCCAGGAAAGGGCGCAGTGATCAACCCCAAGGGCGCTCATCCCAAGGAGGCTTTGGCGTTCGTCAAGTGGCTGACAGAGGCCACCCAGCAGAAGACCTTCGCCGAGGTGGGGCGCATCCTGCCCACCAACCCCGAGCTTCTCTCAGGGGCAGCGTGCCCGAGCAGCTGACCGGGTTCGCCGAGGCGGTGTCGAACATGCAGGTCATGTCCGCGACTATCACTCCTGATGTGAAGGCAGCGATCGTGGCCGAGACGCAGCGACTCGTCCTCGGCGAAGTTGGTGTGGACGAGGTTCTCGACAGCATTCAGGCAGCTCAAGGTCGCGCGTGATGTCAGGACCTGCCCTGCAACTCTCCGTGCGGCGCCATCGGGCGCCGCACGGGCGGCGCATTCTCCGTCGCAGTCTGATGGGCTGGTCGTTCCTTGCCCCAGCCGTGGTGCTCATTGGGATCTTCACCATCACCCCGTTCGTCCAGTCGATCCTTCTCAGCTTCCAGACCTGGGACGGAGTCAGCCCCGACACGCCCTGGGTGGGGCTGAAGAACTACTTCTTCGTGTTCGGCGATGCCGGGTTCTGGTCGTCGATGCGCAACGTGGTCGTGTTCGGGGCCGCAGGCTTCTTCCTCGGAAACGGCATCGCCCTAGTCATGGCGCTCGCGGTCAACAACGTGCACAGGGGACGCACCTTCTTCCGCACAGTGTTCTACCTGCCAAGCGTGCTGTCCGTGGTCGTCGTCGGTGTGATCTTCTCCTATATCTACGCGCCCCGCGTTGGAGTGCTCAACCGCCTTCTCGACGTCCTCGGACTAGGCGCGCTGGAGCAGAACTGGCTCGGCGACCCGTCTGTGGCGCTGCCCGCGACAGTGGCCGTGTTCATCTGGTTCCACTGGGGCTTCGCATTCATCCTGTTCCTCGCAGGCTGCAAGATATCCCGAAGGAACTCTACGAAGCAGCCAACCTCGACGGAGCCGGTCACTGGGCGGCCTTCCGCCATGTCACCTGGCCACAGCTGGCGCCCGTGACGTCGATCGTGAGTCTGCTGACCCTTCTGGCTGCCCTTCAAATCTTCGGCACCGTGCAGGTGCTCACCAATGGGGGCCCGGCTATCACACGATGGTGCCGACGCTGCAGATCTACAACGAAGCATTCGTCAACTACAGGTATGGCAGCGCGGCGGCGATGTCAGTCCTGTTCGGCGGAGCGCTCGTGCTGCTGTCCATCCTCCAGATCACGATCTCCTCACGCCGTTCGCGTGACTGACCACCTGAAAAAGGAACTCTGACATGGCGACAGTTGTGCAGGCACCAGTCCGAACCGACCATGAGCCGTCGCGTCGTCGCAGGCGGGTGCGCCCCGACCAGATCGGCCTCTACGGACTCCTCGTCGTCGCGGCGCTGATCGCGCTGTTCCCCCTGCTGTGGATGCTCTCGGGGTCGCTACAGACGCTTAACGAGCTGCTGAGGAACTCCAGCTTCATCCCGACCGCTCCACAGTGGGCCAACTATGTGACGGCGTGGATCAAGGGCGATCTCGGTGTATACCTGCTGAACAGCGTTGTCTACACAGCCTCTGCCGTGTTGGGCATTCTCACGGTATCGAGCCTGGCGGGATATGCGCTCGCGCGGCTCGAGTTCGCCGGCAAGGGCATCTTCACGTTCGTCATCCTCGCGGTGATGGTCATCCCGGCACCAGCGATGTTCCTGGCGCAATACAAACTGATGGTCGCGCTTGGCCTGACCAACAGCCGGCTCGGCTACATCCTCATCCTGATCACCGCTGGGTTGCCGATGGCCACACTTATCATGCGGAGCTTCTTCGCCAGTCAACCGAAGGAGCTGGAAGAAGCCGCCGCCATCGATGGCGCCTCTCAGTTGAGAACCTTCATCAGCGTGATCCTGCCGCTGGCTAGGCCTGGCCTTGCAGCTGTGGCTGTCATTCAAGGGCTTGGCGCCTGGAACGAGTACCTGATGGCGCTCGTGCTGTTCGACGACAACGGGCTCATGCCGATCCAGCGTGGCCTCACCAGCTTCACGTCGTCGGAAACCCCACAACAGCAGATCCTGCTCGCTGCGACGGTCATCTCGGTTGTCCCAGTGATCATCTTCTACATGATGGCGCAGCGCCACATCGTCAAGGGGATCGGCGCCGGGGCGATCAAGTGAGCGGACGGGTACCTTGAGCCAAATCTTTACCGCGCCAGAGGACCCCGTGGCCGTGGCCAGCATGCGATGCGGTGTGCGAGCAGGATCTCCTTGCGGCGATGTCGGCAGAGGCTGAATGCATCCTTCCTGCCATCCGGCGGGGTAGCGGTCGGCGTCGGACCAGTAGATCACCGTGGTCAACGTTCCGTTGCAGGAGCGGCATGGAGGCGTTCAGCGAACTTCAGGTCGGTTGCAGCTCCAGCAAGCATTTCGAGCAGTTCGTCGGCGGCCGTGTGGAGCAGAGACCAGTGGCGCGGTCAAGCGAGGGCGTCATTGATGAGGACGTCGAGCATGCGCTGGAGTGTCTGGTCTGGAAGAAGTGGGTCCACCCCGACGAGGTACGCGGTTTCCTGGGTCCACGCGTAAGCGAGCATGCCCCACACGATCGCGTCTCCGTCTACGTCGGATCGCATGCGGCCGGTTGTAATGGCTTCATCGATGATGACGCGAAGGGCGCGGAAGCCCTCCCAGTGGGTCGCGGTCACGGCGTCCTGGATGGTGGAGTGCATGCTTGCGGCAATGATCAGGTGCCATGGTGTGCTGAAACCGCCGGCGCCGTTGACGACCATCTCCGCATGTAGCCGGGCGATGGTGCGGATCCGTTCAACGGGGTCGGGATCGTCGGCGCGAGCGATGAGCTTCATTTGCTGGTCGAGGATCTCGAGCTACCGCCGCCTCGAGCATGGCTTCGCGGTTTGCGAAGTGCACGTAGAGCGTGGCCTCGCGAGACTCCGGCGATCCGTGCGATCCGGGCCGTTGTGGTTCCCGCCACACCGAACTCGGCAATGGCCTCGAGGACTGCGTCGACAACCTGTTCTCGCCGTACCGCGGGCGGTTGTCGGCGACGGGCCGGGCGGAGTCCGGTGTGCTGGTCGCCGTCGTCTTGGCTGGCCCCGGCTGGGGGAGGCCGATGGGTTGAATCTGAGTCTGCGGATGCCATGGCACCCCTTTCTAGCAGAGAGAGAGCCGGTGCGAGACTCCTTGACGCCCTGCGCGACACGTCACTATGCTACCCGCTATTGAGTGAACGCTCACTCAATAGCGGTGGAGCTCCGCCTGAGGTAAGGCGGGGGTGAAGGACGGCCGGATCGTCTGTCAACGTTGGCAGCCCTGCACGTCGGCGTTCGACCGACGTTCGGTCCGTTCCCACCGGTGGTCACCGGTCACATCGAAACGAGGGAGCAGGGGATGGCTGTGCAGGAGGGCGGCGGTGGCCGCAACGAGTACGGATCAGAGACGGTCATCGAGGAGTCGACCATTACCGAAACCGTGGAGACCGGGATCTTGATTGTTGGTGCAGGCACTGGCGGGCTGGTGGCGGCCATCGTCGCCGGCAGCGAGGGCGTACAAACACTTGTGTTGGAGAAAAACGCGCGGGTGGGCTACTACAAGACGTACAACGGCGCCGTCGGGTCTCGTGCGCAGAATGCGGCCGGCGTCCAGATCAACACCGAAGAGCTCATAAGGAACTAGTCCAATACCCTGCCCAGTACGAAGACGTGGATCCGAAGCTGATCGAACATGCCAATCCGGTCGATGAGGGCCTCGTTCGGCTCTGGGTCGAGGAGAGTGGTTCGACCCTGGACTTCTTGGCCGACGAGTTGGCCGAGTATGGCATTACGCACGTAGCGGAGTCCGACACCGGCCAGGGCCATCACGGCGACTTCCGGATCCTCCCCACCCATACCAAGTTCATCGTTCCAGTCCTCAAGGGTGGGCCCAAGGCACGGGTTCACGGCGGTGTCGGGGTGATTGAGCCGTGGATGGTGAAGAAGGCGAAGGGCTATGGGGTCGAGTTCAGGTTCATATTCTCCCTACTGAAGCTCATCACGAGCGGTGGCAGGGTCGACGTGCAATCGCCAGGAAGCCGGACGGAACCCATCTGCGTGTCTTGGCTCGGCGCGGCGTCTTGCTGTGCACCGGTGGCTACTCCGATGACCACGAGTTGTTCGCAAAGCGCAATCCACAGGCCACCGCGGTCACCACCTTGTACTACGGCCAGAAAGGAAACGCCGGGGACGGTATCAAGGCGGCCGTGTGGGCCGGTGCGCAAGCTGACCAGTACGGCACAGCCGGGCTCTTTGATCCGAGGATCACCAAGCCCGGCTGGAAGGCGGGCCTTCCGTTCCGTCGGCTCGGTCCCACCTTGGGGCCCTTGGACGCCTTCCATATGGGCAGCCAGCCGTTCCTCAAGGTCAACATGGACGGTCGCCGCTACATCAATGAGTCGGTGCCCTACGACGTCAGCATCTACCCGCTGGAACGCGAGAAGAACGGCGTCAGCTGCATGATCTGGGACGCGAACTACTGGCGCAACATCGAACAGTTCCGCCTGGTCGGATGCTGCCGGCAACTGCCCAGCCGAACCCTGCCCAAGACCTATGAAGGGATCAGCAAGCCGATCAACCAGCTCATGCTCGTCAGAGCGTCCATGAAGGGCTACATCCAAAGGGCGCAGACCCTCGAGGAGCTCGCCCACAAGCTGCAGTTGCCGGTCCAGGCCTTCCTGACCACAGTGGAGCGCTACAACCAGATGGCGAGGGCTGGCGTAGACCAAGACTTCGGGAAACCCTCGAAGGACATGATCCCTCTTGAAACGCCGCCGTTCTACGGCGCCACCAACGCTGGCTGGATGATGCACACCACCGACGGGATCCGCATCAACCACGACATGCAGGTACTTGACGGCAACGGCGATCCGATCGCGGGTCTGTACGCGGCCGGCGACGTCGCAGGGGGGTTCTTCGGCACGAACTACTACCCGGAGCTCATCGTGGGCGTTGCGTCGGGCAAGACAATCACCTTCGCTCGCCACGCGGTCCTCCAGATGTCCACCGACAGCGACGGCGGACCGCCCCTTACTCGTGACATTGCTTCGGCGCGGCCGGTCATCAATCCAAATCAACAAGAGAAAGGGCCTTCAATGACGAGGGTTGTAGTGGTAGGCGGCGGCTCCGCAGGTCTGGCGGCGGCGTTCACCCTGAAGAAGAACGGCTACGACGTAACCCTGCTCGACCGCGACACCAAGCCCGGCGGCAGGCTCAAGATGTTCCAGAGAGACGGCTTCTCGATCAACATCGCCACCCAACTGTTGGTTCCCAGCTACACCGTGGCACATCAACTCATCTACGAGGTTGGGCTCGCCGACCAGATCATCCCGGTCGACATGAGCCAGATGCGGGTCTTCTTCAACAACGACTGGGTCACCTCCAAACCCGACCCCGCCAACATCGATGAACTGGCTCGCGCGGGCGCCTTCGCTCAGAGCATGGAACCGAACCTGAACAGGCTGTTCGGGTGGGTGGGCGAGCAAGCCGCCGGCATGTACGAGGGCAACGCTGACTGGCTGTCGGGCCTCGATTCCGAGGAAAGCGGGAACTTCGAGGACTTCATCAGGGCCAATTTCGGAAGCGAGGTGCTGGAGAACTTCGTACAGCCCATCGTCGCCACGATCGGGCTCACCGATCCGAGCGATCTCGGACTGGCCGCTGGAGCCATGTGGCTCAAGTCGGTGATGGGCGGATCGTGCGAGGTCCTGAAGCACGGCGTCGGCGACCTCGCCACCAAGATGATCGAGTACCTCGGCGACTCGATCGTTGCCGGCACTCCCGCCATCCAGGTCAAGGTCGTCAACGGCCTCAGCCACGGGCGTTCTGACCGACAGTGGCTTCCACGAAGCGGACGCGGTTGTTTGCGCGACCCAAGGCAACAAGGTGATAGATCTCATCCCCGGGCTGTCCGACGCTCAGAAGTACGCCATCTCGAAGGTCACTTACTGTCAGTGCATGCACTCCATGCTGTTCTACGACGAGGTCTTGTCCAGCCGCATGATGGGTGGAATGATGCCTCGCCGCACGGGGGCGCCGTTCTGCGGGCTCCTCTCTTCAACTCCAGGCATGGCAGCGCTGCGCTTCCGCCGGGCAAGGAGTGCGTCTCGCTGTTCGACGACGGCAAAGGCAAGGACCAATACTGGAAGTCCAGCGAGGACGAGATCGCAGCCGTATCCGCGCGCGAGTTCCGCAAGTTCTTCCCCGAGCTGCCCAAGGACTTCTCCTCGGCCGCGACCATCAAGATCAGCGAGGCGAACTACACCATGCACCCTGGAGCCGCCACCGCCATGAAGCGGCTCCGGGAGCAGCACTACCAAGACGTCAAGGGCCTCTACCTTTGTGGTGACTACCTCTACACCGGCTTCTGCGAAAGCGCCCTCAACTCCGGCCGTCGGGCCGCCGAGCTCATTCAAGGTGTCCGGGAGACGATCTAACGGCGCCAGTGGCCCGTCCCGCCAGGCTCATGAGGCCAGGCGGGACGGGCGTCTCTGTCCGCGACAAGGGCTCGCAAACCTTCTCCGTTCGTCAGTAGCTGGCTCGGCTCTGGCCAGAAGTTGTCTCAGTTCATGCCTGTTCGGGCCTGTACAAAGCGCTCCACTCAAACGCAAGAAGGCCTAGCCACGGTCATGTACGGACATCCCCGGACACCTCTCCGCCCGGTTGGAAAGCGGGTGGGATTAGGCGCTTGTGACGTCGAAACCCGTATCCTGCGCCAACGTCCCGGTTCCGCCCACGTCTTGGTCGGCGGCATACCCTCCCGCATCACCGACGAAGTGTTGGGGGCCGATCGCATCGGTGCAACCCACGACGCGCGGCCTCTGTCACGCGCCATGTCTTCACGAGCGCACATGCTCGGTAATCTGGAAGGCTTCGCAGTGGGATGTGGCTGGCGGGGCGCAACTGGCGGGCAGGCCTGCCACCGAAGACCACAGGAACTCGACGGATTCCTTTGCCCCAGATAAGCCCCAACTCGTCCCAAGATTGGACGAATTGCGGGTAAAACCCGTAGTGAGAGCGATTTGGGGCGCCACGCACCGCAGGTTCGAGTCCTGTCGCCCCGACCATTTCGGCACTACCGATGTGACTAGGGATTACTGCTCCGCCACTAGGGGTTATGCCCGAATCCCGCAGGGTCACAAGTCGTCAGAATTGGCCTCTGGGGGAGTTCACGGGAGGCGGTCGTTCGGCAGCATCGAGCAGCGCTCCGGATACTTCCGCGCCCGTTACATGGGACCGGACCAGGGGCGCTACGAGGCTCCGCACGCCTTTGTCTCAAAGATCGACGCCGAGTACTGGCTGGCAGAGATCCACCGAGAGATCGTGCGCGAGGAGTGGCGGCCGCCACAGAAGGACGTGGAAGCCGACCCCGAAGTCGGTTCGGTCGCCGGCTACGCCGTCCGCTGCTTGGCGGATCTCGACCTCACCCCTCGGACGCGCGAGGAGTACAACAAGATCCTTGAGCACCTGATGGCCGGCTATGGAAGCCGATCAGCGGTTCAGTTCCGCCAGGATGGCTGGGAAGACGTTGTCGGCGGCGTGCTTGCCGAGGAACATGTCCAGGTGGCCGTAGCTCGGCAGCACGTGCAAGGTGTCACCGGTCCGGTGACGCGCAAGGAACTCGTGGGTCCGTCGTTGACTCTCCGGCAGGAAGCACCGGTTGCGCTCCCCGGCGAACAGGGCGAACCTGGCATCGGTCCGGGGCGCTCCACCGGCATACCGGGAAAGCAATCCGGGCCGGTTGGACACCGAGACCAGCTCGCCTGCCTTCACGCATGCGGCCATCTGGGCGAAGAAGCTCATCGGCACGACCCCGAACTCTCCCCGGAGCCAATCGTGGGTCTCCTCGTTCAGGAGCTCATGTGACCACAACGCCGGACGGCCTGAACCGTATGTGAAGCTCACCATCCGGCACACCGGGTTGTCGCACTCGCGGTGGGTGGCCATCACCACGCCCCGCGCCGCGCGCGAGAAGGCTGAGGTGGGCCCGTCCCCCCAGGCCGGATTCAGGTACGGGGTCAGCTGCTGCATCGCCGGCCGCAATGCCGCGATCTTGAACCGGGCGAACGCCGGGATCACCGGGTGCAGCGAAACCGCGTTGCTGACGATCACGTCCACCTCAGGCAACAGCCCCGCCACAGCGCTCATGCAGAACGAGGTCGAACCCTGGCAGTGGACGACGGCCCTGATCGAGGCGGCCCCGGTCTCGGTCACGATGTAGCGCACAGCGGCCGGGTGGTCGTAGGCAGCCGCATCATCGAGAGTCCAGGGCACCGGATCAAGATCGATCGAGGCCCGCCAGTTGAGCAGCCACACATCCCAGCCATCGTCGATCAGCGCGTCGACGATGGTGCGTTCCACCGGCGGCCGGAACAATTCAGCCCGCACCCCGGCGCCATGGACGAGCAGCACCGGGCCCTTGGTCGGCTCACCACCGCCTCGGACGCGGATCAGGGTCAGCGGCAGGCCGTCCCCGGCACGGAAGAAATGGGTCTCGTTCCGGTGTGTGGGTCGGGTCAGCAGGGTCTCAATCATCCGAGCGTCCCCTCGGCGCGGCCGGAGCCAGGTAG
This sequence comes from uncultured Actinomycetota bacterium, assembly GCA_963848845.1. Taxonomy (GTDB): domain Bacteria; phylum Actinomycetota; class Actinomycetes; order Propionibacteriales; family Propionibacteriaceae; genus Propionicimonas. Next base: position 603,043 of record CAWKFH010000008.1, on the reverse strand, counting down.
ACGTCGCGCAGCGACTTGCCGAAGAACGCACCGAAGGCTGCCATGGAGGCCGCGGGACCCTTCCCTCCGGCCCGGAACGTGGTCAGCTGCCTGGCGAAGTCCTGCGGGAGGATTCGCAGCAGCCCGGCCCCGATCACCTTGCCCTCCTCCCCAGGTGGGATATGTCCCTTCAGGAGGGTGATGTACAGAGTGGACGTGTCCTTCCAGACATCCATCCCGGGGTCGTCACGGACCTCCTTGAACCCGTAGAGGGTCACCGGTGCGCCGGCGAGATCGCGCAGCCACAGGCGGTAACGCATCTCCCTTGTGCCGGCGGCCGAGGTCGCGACGAACAGGTTGAACCAGCCCCGCTCCACCGGCAGGTGGCCGCCAAGCAGCTCGCAGCGCACGTAGCCAACCGCGGTCCCGGGATGATCTCCGGAATCGACGAAGCTCGCCACGTCGGGAACCTCGATGGTCAGTTCGAACATGCAGCGGTGACCGAGCAGCCTGGCTTCCCGCCAGCCGGTCAGCGGGTCGGTCGCACCGAGGGACAGGTAGCCCTTCATCTGCTCGGTGAACCGCACGCTGCGCCCGAGTGGCGGCGGCGCGTCCGGCTCGGCTACCGTCGGCTCCCGGGTAGCTGCCGGACGCGGGGAGCGTGGACGGTCCAGCATGTGCTCCACCGCTCGATCGGCAAGGGCTGCGATGGTGAAGGCCGGATTCGGTCCCACCGGGCCGGGCATCTGGGACCCGTCCACAACGAAGAGCCCAGGATGGCCGAACGACTCCCCGAAGGGGTCGACCACACCTTCGTGCACATGCCGGCCCATCGGCGTCCCGCCGAGCGGATGGACGGTGACCACCCGCTTGGTCCACCACAACGGGCTGTCGTGGTAGTCGGCGTGCAGTGCCTCGGCGATCTCGCGCATGGTCTCGCGCATCGCGGAGAAGTACTCCATCGAGGTGGCCGAGGTCCACTGGACATCGAGCTCGCCGTCGCGCAGGACGATCTTCCCGTCGGCGACGTCGCGACCCATGCCCAGCAGCGGCAGCGCGCTGCTGCCGAGCCTGCCCTGGCCGACCAGCTTCGCGATCTCCGCAGAGATCGTCGACTCGTTTCGCTTGCCCAGGCGGTACGCCAGCAGGTCGCGGGCCACCACCGCGGCACGCTGAATCGACGAGGTGACCGCTGCCGTCTCGATCAACCAGTTGGCGAAATCGGGGAAGCCCGCCTCCTGCACGTAGTAGCCGCGGCGGTGCCCACCCTCGTCCAGGCCGTCGGAGACGCGCATGGCGGTTGTGATCACCGGGCCGTAACTGCCGTCGATCAGCCGCATGCCACCGGCGGGGCCCTCGGCTTTCGCACCCATGCAGAAGGTGAGCAGGTCGCCGTTGCCGCTGAAGCGCGAGCCGAGTGCCCGGCCGAGCGCCGGGAGGTTCACCCGGTTCCGCAGCAGCAGGGCAGTCGTGCCGAAGGTGCCCGCAGCCAGGAACAGGTTCGCGCACCGGATGCGGTGTGCCGTCCGGGAGCGGTCACCGGTCCGGTCGGGGTCGGTGCCGTATTCGGTGTAGCTCACCTCGAACCCGCCACCGTCCAGTGGTTCGATCCCGGCGACCTCGCAGAGGGTGCGGATGTCAGCGCCCAGGTGCTTGGCGGCGGAGAGATAGTTGTGGTCGAGGGTGTTCTTGGAGCCCTCGTTGCAGCCGATGTCGCACTCGCCGCACAGCCGGCAGGTCAGCCGGGTCAAGCCGTGGAGGTTGCCATAGTCAGGTTCGGGGATCACCTGTTTCGGTGCCGGCTCGCCCTCCCGGTGGGGCGAACGAGATCGCCAGCGGCGGATGGAACGTCTCCAGGCCCAGAGCCTGGGCAGCCTCACGCAGGGCCTTCGCCTTGGGCAGGTCCGGGTAGGGCGAGGGGCTCGGCGTCATCATCTTCTCGACCGCCGAATAGTGCTGCTCCAGGTCGGCTCGACTGATCGGCCAGTTCTCGTAGCCGCCACCCGGGAGCGGGGAGTCGTGGACGAACCAGCGCTCGTCCTTTCGCAGCAGGACGTTGGCGTAGATCAACGACCCGCCCCCGAGGCCGCTCGCGACGATCCCCTCCAGCTTGCGGAAGGAGCGGATGTCGAAGAGCCCGAAGAGCTTGTCCTTCGGTTCCCAGAACGCGCGGCTCATCTCGTAGGGGTTTCGCGCGAAGCTGCCTGGCGGGTAGGCCTGGCCGCGTTCCAGGACGATCGTCGACCGTCCGGCTTGCGCCAACCTGTACGCCGAGACGGACCCACCGAATCCCGAACCGACAACAACGGCATCGCAATACTCGATCCCGCCAGGCGCTTCCGCAGAGGCAGGGTGATTCAACAGCGGCATGCCGCCCCCCTCCCCCGACTGCTCCCACTCTGGCCTGAGGATCCCGCGCCTCCAGCGGGGCAGCAAGAGGCAGTAGTGCCCACTCAGTTCCTACGCACCAGTTCGGCGTACCAGTTCGGCGTACCTGGTGGCATGAGCCAGGTGAAGCTGAGTTTCGTCTACGGGGAAGTCTGGCCGCGCACCTGCTGCGCAGCATTTCCGCTGCTGGTGGGTGTGCCAGTGGCGGACCAGGCGGGCACCTCGAGGTGCACCCGGGCGCTCTCGGCGTTCCTGGCGTCGATGAGGGCGTTCGTGACCCGCGCGTAGCTCAGACCGTCGTCGACGGTCGACCAGTCACCTCTGGACACCCAGCGTTGCGCGAAGTCGAGGACGCGGTACAAGGCATCGGGACCACCCCGATTCGTCGCCCGGGTGAGCGCCGACAGGTAGTCGAGGCGCAGGATGGTCGGAATGATGATGCGGTGCTCGCCGGCGGCAACCAGGGCGGTGTTCATCGCAAGTCGCGCCGACCTGCCGTTCCCGTCGACGAACGGATGCACCTCACTGACCAGGAACATCAGGTACACGGCCTGGCGGAAGGGTCCGTCGACGACCTGGCCTTCTTCCCAGCCGGCCCGCAGGGTGCCGGGCACCAGTTCGGGGGCAACGAACTCGGTGGCGCCGGCCCGGTTGCCGCGGTCCTTCCACTGGCCGGGCAGTTGGGCCGGGTGGGCGGCCATCATGACGGCGTGCCGTTCCCGCAGCGTTGTTCGAGGAACTCATCCGGGGTGCCGGCAACGGTCCGCATCGCCGGTGAAGTGGTGAGCTCGTAGGTGCCGACGATGTCGTGGGCGTCCTCGGGCCGGCCGAGGTCGACGTGGTCGAACACGATCCGTTCGGCTTCCTCGACGGTGAACTCGGTCCCTTCGATGAAGTTGGAGAAGTACGCCTCGAAGAACGGGACGGTGGCGGTGTAGCCGGGCAGCGTGTCGGGCCGCTCGACGGGTGCCTTGTCGGCCAGCTGGGCGGCGAAGTCGTGGAACAGGGCGACCCGTTCCCGGTCGTAGCCTTCGCCTCGCTGCGCGGCCTGCATGGCGCGCGATGGTGTGTCGACGGTGTTGATTTCGGCGCGCGCGGCCCGGAAGAACGCCTGGCATGCCGGCGCCGACGGCGCGGGGTGCCCGGTCGGTGACTTGACGGAGGAGTTCGTCGAGACGGTCGGGCCGGGTGGTGTTGGCGAGTTGCACGATGTGGTCGTGCAACTGCCCCCTGGTGGCCCTGTTGATGCGCTGATTGGGCCGGCCGGGGTGGTCGGTGGAGTTGTCGATGAGTGCCCTGGCAGGGGAGGCCATCCAGATGTTGTCCCCGATGGGGATGTCGTCGCGATCCCGGCGCCCGGCCATGTCGGGGCGGATGGTGAGGCCGGGAAGTTGGAGCGGGTTGCGCCGGGTGTGGCTGACGTTGAGCTCGCCGCCGGCGGGCAGGCCAGTGAATGCGTTCGCGTAGGTGATGACGGCGCCGGGCAGTGTCTTGGCGAGGATGGCGCGCCATTCGTGGGCGACGACTTCTTCGGGGGTGTGGGTGGTGTCGTCGCTGTACAGCCCCGGCGCAACGCGTTGTAGCCTGCCGTCAGCGGTGCGACGCTGGAGTTCGGTGCGGCTCAGGTCCTTGCTGGTGTAGATCGCCATGTGTTCCGTTCCTGCAGAAACCACCCGCGCCTGTGACGCTTGTGCAGAAACTATACCACCCGACGTTACGGATCGTCAGGAACTAGCGGGTCGGCATCGGGACCCAGTTGGCCACCGCGGCGGCAGCGGACGCCGCGCCAGGTCGGTGATGCGTGCCCATCTCCCCGTCACTGAAGACCACAGGAATTCAACGAATTCCTTTGCCCCAGATAAGCCCCAACTCGTCTCAAAATTGAGCGAATTTCGGGTAAAGCCCGTAGTGAGAGCAAGTTCGGGCGACGTGCACCGCAGGTTCGACTCCTGTCGCCCCGACCAATTTCGCAGCTCCCGTCTGACGCGAGGATTCCCTTCGCGTCAGAGGCGCAGGGTGCCACGCCTGCACGGTGGCAGTCGGTGGGCCCTCCAGCACAGATTCAGCCGACTTCGAGGCGGGCGACCCAGCCTCGAACGAGGTGGTCCCTGACCGGCCGGCCTGCCTGATGGTCGTGCTGGCAGCGGCACGATCCGTGCCGGGACGCCGTATCGCTTCGAGCTGGCGAAGCGTCCTCGCGAGTTGAGGCTTGACGTCGTACACCCAGGCCTGGGCGCCGGGGCGCAGAACCCGCCGGATCTCGGCGATCCCGGCTTCGGCGTCGGGCCAGTGGTGAAGGCTGAGGGAGGAAACGACCAGCGCCACGGAGTGGTCGGGATACGGCAGTTCGGCGACGTCGCCGACCGAGTACCGCAACACACCGGACCCCTGTGTCGCTGCCTCGTCGCGTGCTGCGGTGGCGCGGGCTCCGTCGATCATCTCGACCGAGACGTCGATGCCCTCGACCTGCAGGTCGGGGCGGAGCCGGTGCAACAGGCGCGGCACCCGGCCCGGCCCGGTCCCGACATCCACCACCAGGTCGCCGGCAGCGAGGCCCGCAGCCTCGGCCGCATCCCTCGCCACGCGCTGGTACAGCGGTTCACCCAGCCAGCCGAACGCGCGCTCGTAGACGCGGGGGAGCCGGTTCAGGCCGAACATCGCCAGCCTGCTGTCGCGGAGACGGGTATGGATGGTGTCGAGGTGGTCGTGCAGGTGGGCGGTCATTTCCGGGCTCCTCACGGTTGTACGGTGCAACCGTTCCTAGGGTAGGCGCTCATGGTTGTATCATGCAACCGTGTCGATACCGGAAGACGATCTCAGCGCACTGCTACGGCGCCTCGCCCGGCTGTCCGCCCTGATGGAGCGCCACGAGCATGGCGGGATCAACGCCTCGGCCTCCGAGCTGTTCGCCATGGAGGAGCTCTCCGCCTCCCCCCTGACCCAGAGCGAGTTGGGGACAAGGCTGGGACTGGAGAAGAGCACCGTGAGCCGGCTGGTCTCGGGGCTGGAGGCGAAAGGGTGGGTGTCCCGCAATCGACACCTGCACAATCGCCGGTTCTCCCACGTCACCCTCTCCCAGGCAGGTCGCGACGCCTCCCATCGCGCAGCCGCCGACCTGCAGAAGCGGCACGCGCAGGTATTCGCGGCACTCAGCGGCCAGGAACGTGCGGCGCTCGCCGTGGGTGTGGCGGCGTTGACACGAATCCTCGGCGAGGGTTGACCGACGCAGGTGAGCGTGGCACGGCCGAGCCGCCTGAGGCCACTCAGGGCAGGACGGCAGGCGGCGCCACCTCTGGTGCCAGCACCACCCGGTTGCGCCCCTCCCGCTTGGCTGTGTAGAGCGCTGCGTCCGCCCGGGCGAGCAAGGTGTGCAAGTCGCTCCCGTCGGTCCCGAACTCGACGGCACCGAGCGAGATGGTGACGTCCACGCCCCCGGGTCGCCCGTGCTCGACGGCGGCCCGGATCCGTTCTGCGACGCGACCTGCCTCAGCGAGGTCGTGACCCGGCAGCAGCACCAGGAACTCCTCGCCACCCATGCGGTACACGAGCTCGAACCGGCGCACGGTCTTGCGGATCAGGTAGGCCACGTCGCGAAGCACATCGTCGCCGCGCTGATGTCCATGCGTGTCGTTGACCTGCTTGAAGTGGTCGATGTCGCCGGTGACCAACGCCAACGACGTGCCGTCTCCCATCACGCGCGCCTGTTCAGTGAGCTGGGCGACCCGGTCGGAGAGGCTGCGGCGGTTCAGCAAGCCGGTGAGCGGGTCGATCGTCGCCTGGCTTCGCTGCGCTATCTCGCCAACTGCCATCGCGCGTGCGACAAGGACGATCGTTATGAAGCCGACGCAGCAGGACAGCACCAACCACGGGGAACGCAGCAAGCCGTCCCAGTCCAGAACCATGATCGGCAGCACGCAGAGCAGAAAACCGACCACCGAATAGCGCACGGCTTTGCCGGGCGACAGAAGGCTGAAGAAGATCAGCGCGTAGGCGACGCTCAGCGGCAGCAGGAAGCTGCCTGCCCCCCCGGTCATGGCCGCCGCGACCCCCAGGGCGCCCATCCACACACTGTGACCGACAGCGTAGACACTCTCCGGGATCGGCTTGCCGAGAAGCAGCGACACAGGTGACGTGAGGGCGGCGACACCGAGGAGAAGGAACGGAATCCAGCCGTAGGTGGGCACAGCCAGGCCGAGGTAGGCGGCGAGGATAAGCGCAGTCGCCGACGACTGCACCCATTGCAGTGGGCGCGTGACGGAATAGCGCTCGTCGCCCAGGAAGCGATCGTCGTCGATGGCCCGCGAACCCGTGCTGCTCCCCGGGCGGTCGCGCCTGGTCATTGAGACCCGCTGATCCCGGAGGCGGTCGACACCATTCGAACCATCAGCGCTTCTCCGTCGGCAAGTGGTGGCCGCTGATACCGGCGATCTGCGAGCGCGCCGACAACCGGCGATGACACGGCTTCAAGCACACGCACGAGATCCTCGTCCAGACGGAGAGATCGCGCCCTGCATCGGCAGGCTCCGACACGACTGTGCCGACTGTTCGAATCAGGCGCTCGCCCTCAAGGCGATCATTGTTCTACCAGGGAGGTGCAGCCAGCACTTCACCTGGCCGCGTCACTTGGTCACGTCTCCGGGACGCTGTCCGGGCGACCCGCAACCCCCGATCCTGGCGGGACAAGGCGTCATTGAGACGAGGCAGCCCACCTACTCCACTTGCTGAGTTCGTTGCCGCCTGCTGCAGAGCCTGACAGTCAGCGGGTGGTCCCCGCCATATCTGGAGCCCGTTTCCATGCAGAAATTGGTTACCTGTACCAAGGCCGCCCTCGCACCTGCACCGCAGGTTTCGAGCCTTGTAGCGGCCCGTGCCGGTCAGACTCCGTGCACGTACCGCGGGATGTAGGTGGAGCACTCAGCGCCGAGCTGGCCGTCTGGATCCGACTCATCATCTGGGTAGTCGTCATCGACTGACACCGCGGCCGGATCTCCTTGCTCGTCCGGATTCTGCTCCTGTCGCCGCATTCCCGGTGCTAGCCCCCGCTCGTCGGTCATGACCTACCCCTCGTTGCCGTCGTCGTCCCGTCAACGATGGCACGCATTTCGGACACCGTTGCGTTGCCTGACGAAATCGAGGTCTGCCGGTTCAGAAGTGCGAGCGCCAAGGATCTGTCGGGGCTGGCGGCTCGACGAGCCTTTCGGCCCCTTTCCCCATGGGGGCGATTCCTCAACGTCGTCGATCAGGCCAAAGACCGGGCCGGCAGCGAGCGACCTATCGCGCTCGGCGTCCAGCCGGAGCGCTGTCACCCGGGTGGGGTCTGGAGGTTAGCCGTGCGCCTCGCCTAGCGTGGTGACAGCTCCTTCCAGGGTTCCGCCAGCCTTGGAAGCCGACACACACCGAGCCTTTGGGGGGCGCCGGTCACGTGCCGTGCGCTGGCCGCGACCAGATAGGAGGGGTTCTTGGTTGCAGGCCGCGGAGCTTGGCGGGCTTCCCCGGACGGCCAGGACCGAACCACCGCGACGCGGGCACCGAGCACTGGGCCCTTGCCGAAGCTGAGACGCATCGTCAATCTCGACCATGCAGAGTGCATACAGCACATCCATAGATCCGGTCGTTTCGGTGACGCCGAACGCAGCGATGGCTTTGTGGCTTGTCCACAATTCGGTCGTTTGTTGTGAACTCTCTCCGGTTGGAGCGACCGGCCAAGCGGTGCCATCAGGGATGGCAAAGGGCTGCTGGATCTGACTTGTAGAGGTTCATGGTGGCTACGCGACGGTGACCATCGCGGCGACGCTTGGCTGCCGGGTTTTCCGGCGCACCGACCCCGGTGGCCGTAGCATGGACAGGTGGCTCACGTCACCGGGAGGATCCGCATCGAAGCTCCACTGGTGGAGGTCTTCGACACCGTCGCAGACTCACGTAACGAGCCGTCGTTCAACCCCGCCATGACTCAGGTTGAGTTGCTGACCCCCGAACCCATTGGGCTCGGCTCACGGTTCCGGGCTCGTATGGGCAAGGCAGGCATGGACATGCTGGTCGAACTGACCGTGTTCGATCGGCCGCACCGACTGGGTTCGGTCACGACGAGTTCGATCATGGAGACGTCGGGAACGCTGAGCTTCACCGCCGATGCTGGGGCGACGGTGATGGCCTGGGACTGGCAGGTACGCCCCAAGGGATGGTTCCGGTTGTTCGGACCCTTGGTGGGACCGATGGGCGGCCGCATGGAGCGCAGCATCTGGACCGGCCTGAAGCAGCAACTCGAGGACGCAAGCCGGCCGCACCCTTACCTGACGAGCGGCGCCGGAGAAGAAGGGGCATTGTGAAGGCTGTCGTGGTCTACGAATCGTTGTGGGGCAATACCGCCGCCGTCGCTGGCGCTATCGCTCGGGGTCTGGGGCCTGAGGCGACAGTGCTGTCCACCGCCCAGGCCAGCGACGAGGAGCTTGTCGGTGCGGATCTGGTGGTGGCGGGCGGTCCGGTGTTCGGGTTCCAGCTGTCGTCGGAGCGAATGCGGCAGAGCATCCGGGAGAGCCCGGAATCGGGGGTGCCGGCACCGGATCTGTCTGGTCCGCCGCTTCGTGCATGGCTGGAGGCGCTGCCGCCGGGGACGGGCCATGTGCCGCGTTCGATACCCGTGTTCGTGGTCCTTTCGGCAAGGGTGCCCCGACTGTGGCTGAGGGCCTGCAAGCCAAGGGGTACCAGCTGGTCGCCCGGCCCGAAGGCTTCATCGTCACCGGGAAGTACGGCCCGCTGCGCAAGGGTGAACTTGAGCGCGCCACGACGTGGGGCTCGCAACTGCGACGCAGCATGTCGTCCACAGGGTAGGAGGGAGGTCAACGCCGGCGGCACGGCGGCGCGGTTCTCCACGGCGACTAGGGGTGCTGGTCATGTTGACCGTTGGAAACGTCTACGGGCACGGCTTCGATTCGGGGCAGATCGCGGCGCTGGAAGCGCTGGGCTTCGCGTTCCGTCCCGGGGCGTCGACCTATGCGGGGTCTCAGCTGTGCCGGTTCCTCGACTTCGAGAACGGGCCGTCCATCGAACTCATCGAGGTGACAGACCCATCGGACTACGAGTCCTTCGTGCCGACGGGGATGGAGCCCTACAGCCCGGGCATCTCGCTGCTGGTCGAGGACGGTTCGCCGTCCCGGCTGGACGGCTACCAGCGCGACTTCGCCAGCCTTGAGCCGTATCGGCTGGAGGTTCCGTACCAGGGAGCCGGCGGTCCCGGTTGGCACTATCTGAACTTCGCCGAGCCGGTGCTGCCCGGCACCTTCGTGTGGCTGACGGCGCTGGACACTCCGAAGCCGGTCGTCGCGCGGACAACGGCGCACGCCAATGGCGTCCGGGGGGTCGTTGGCCTGGTGTTCGCCTGCACCGAGGAGGAGCTGGAGCGCCTCACGAGACTGGCCGGCGAGACCGTCCAGCGACGTCGCCTCCGCATCGGAGGGATCACCCTGATGACGACCGGTCCCGGCAGCGGCTCAGGCGGGTTCCCGCTGCGAGCCGTGGTCCTGCGGCGGACAGCCTGGACGCCTTCGGCGCCACCGCCCCGTCCACGGAAGCCACGCAAGTGTGGGGTCGCCCCGCGGTGCGCGTGGAGACCAACCCAGTGGCGTGGGACCTCTGGGTCACCACCTGACGGACGCCGCACGGCGCGATGTGAGACGCGAGGCTGCGGGCTCCTCGGGGTCTTGACGGGGCCGTCCCTTGCTCGTCCCCGAAGGGGCTGGAAGGCCAGACGGGCGAGGCCTAGCGTTGATGATGTGGGTATTACTACTGAGTGCGTGCAAGCCAGCGTCGCAGCAGGTGCGGCCGCGATTCGCATCGTCCGTTACGCCTCGATCGATGACGTGCCCGTTGGCTTGTGGGACCAGCTTGCGGGAACGGGTGCCGTGGGCCTCGAGGCAGGTCACCTGCGCGCGGTGGAGGCGTCCCGGATCAACGACGCTCACCACTACTACTTCGTGGGACTGCTGGACGGCCGCCCGGTCGGCGTCGCCTACTGCTTCGCGATGGATCTGGACCTCACCCGGCTCACCAGCCAGGACCCTCCGGACGTGTTGGCGGCGGTGAAGGCGTGGCAGCCCGACTTCATGAAGGTCCGCGTGCTCGAAGTGGGGCACCTGGCGTCCCTGGGCGCCACGGTGGAGGCAGCGCCCGGAATGCGTGGGGCGTTCCTGCGGGCGCTGGCGCCGGAACTCGACGAACTCGCGCGGGTGGAGGATGCGGATCTGGGCGTCGTCCGTGATCTGCCCACCGCCGGCTACCCGGAGTTCGGGGTGCTCCAAGGGTCGGGGTACCGCCCTGCACTCGGGTTCCCGATCGCCCGGCTGGACCTCGGCTGGGGCAGCCTCGACGGCTACCTCGCTGCCCTGAAGCACAAGAAGCGCAAGAACGTCCGCAAGCTCCGCGCAGCGTTCGAGGTGCCCGATATCAGCGTCGAGATCATCGATGACTACGCCCCACACGCGCAGCGGCTGGCGGAGTTGTGGACGCAGGTGGCGCAGCGTCACGGCGAGTACGAGCATGAGCGTCTGACGCCGGCCTACTTCACGGCGATGGCCGAGAGCCTGCCGGGGCGCAGCCACGTGGTCGCGATCAAACGTCACGACCAGATCGTCGGGTTCGGTTTGGGACTTCTCGGCGACGAGGAGTACTTCGGAGTGGCCGAAGGCATGGACTACTCGGTGCGCGACGCGTACGAGCTGTACCCGAACCTGTTCCTCGAAGTGATCCGGGTCGCGTGCGAGCTGGGTATGAAGAGGCTGAACTTCGGCATCACCACCTACGACTTCAAGGCCTCCCTCGGCGCCGAGCTGGAGCCGACGGTGTACCTGCTGAAGGCATTCAAGCGGCCCGCAGTACAGCGCCGCCTACGCCGACCTGTTCGCCACCGGGATCCGGCAGCCGACCAACCTGCACCGGGCCTTCGCCGGGCAGGCCACCGATCGGGTGCAGCCGGCTGAGGCCGTCCGGCTCCTGCAGACCGACGACGACCCGCGCGACCCGTTCGTGCGGCAGGTCCGCTACGTTCGCGCCGACGTCTCCCGGGCGGCCGGGCTGTACCCGTTCCGCCCCGTCTTCCAGAGTGCCCAGGACCCGGTGATGAGGCATCAGGGCCGCGAGGTGATCATGCTCGGCACCAACTCCTATCTCGGGCTGGCCACCGACCGGCGGGTGAAGGACGCCGCGCAGGCGGCGATCGAGCGGTACGGCAGCGGCTGCTCGGGTTCCCCGATGCTCAACGGCACCCTCGACTCGCACGTCGAACTCGCCGCCCGCCTGGCTCGGTTCACCGGCCAGGACGATGCCCTGGTGTTCTCCACCGGCTACCAGACCAACGTCGGTGTGGTGTCGGCGCTGGTGCGTGAGGGCGACGTGGTGCTGATGGACGAGCGGTGCCATGCCAGCCTGATCGATGGTGCCCGCCTGGCGCGGGCCAGGATCGTCCGGTACCGGCATGCCGACATCGCCTCTCTTGCTGCCGAACTGGAGCGGACCGCGCCGCGGCGCACGCTGGTGGTCACCGATTCGCTGTTCAGCATGGAGGGCACCGTTGTTGACCTGCCCGCGATCATCCAGCTGGTCCGCTGCCACCACGCCCGGCTCCTGCTGGACGAGTCCCACGCGATCGGCGTGATGGGGCCCGGCGGACGCGGCGTCGCCGACCACTACGGGCTGCTCGGCCAGGTCGACCTGATCATGGGCACGCTCAGCAAGTCCCTCGCCTCCATCGGAGGCTTCGTCGCCGGTGACCGCAAGATCATCGACACCCTGCGCCACACCGCCCGCTCGCACCTGTTCTCGGCAAGCCTCCCACCGGCGTCCGTGGCCGCGGCCCTCAGTGCCCTGGACATCATCGAGAAGGAACCGGGGCGGCGTAGGCGGCTCCACGCCAACGCCCGCTTCCTGGCCGGCGGTCTCCGCGACCTTGGCTACCGGGTCGCCGACCACGGCAACGCCATCCTTCCGGTGGCCTGCGGCAACGAGTTGCTCGCCCTCGCCGCCTACCACGAGCTCCTCGACAACGGCGTGTTCGTGAACCCGGTCACCCACCCGGCCGTGCCGAAGGGCGATGAGCTGCTGCGGATCAGCCTGATGGCGACCCACACCACCGACATGTTGCGGCGAGCACTCGACGCCTTCGACCGGGTGCGGACCCCGACCTGGCCCGCCCCGGGCGCCTGAGGAAGAGGGGGCGGACATGATCAGCGCCGACGTCTTCGATCGGCTCGTGGCGGCCGCGTCCCGGGCCCCCTCGGCCGACAACATGCAGGCCTGGTCTTTCGCGAGGGCGGGCGACGCGGTGGAGGTGTACCTCGATCCGACCCGCGTCCTCCCGACCGACGTCGAACCAGATGTTCGCCTGGGTCGGGCTGGGCGCCGCCGTGGAGAACCTCGTGGTCGCCGCCGAGTCCGAAGGGTTCAGAGCGACCGTGGAGGATGATGCGCTGTCCGGCACAGCTGCCACGACTACCGGGGGTTCCGGCCTGGACGGGATACCGGTCACCGTCCGCCTCTCGCCCGGTGGCTCGCACCAGCGGCTGGGGGCCTGGATCCAGCGCCGCGAGACCAACCGCGGGCCCTTCGACACCACTCCGCTCGACCCGGGCACGATCGACGAGCTCACCGGAGGCCGTCGCCGGCATCGACGCCGGCGTCCACTGGGCCGGGGGCGCGGACGATCTGGACCTGATGGCCCTGATGGATGCCCGATCGACCTACATCCGGCTGGAGCACCGGCCGCTGCACGACGAACTCTTCGACGTCCTGCGGTTCAGCCGCCGCGAACTCGAGCAGACCCGGTTCGGACTCGAGTTCGCGAGCCTGGGCGTACCTGTCGCGCTGGTGTCGGTGGCTCGCCTGCTGCGCTACCCGGCGGTCATGCAGGTCGTGAGCCGGCTGGGGATCGGTCGCGTGGTCGCCCGTCAGCTCGCCGCGAAGCTCCGCGCCGCCGGCGCGGTGTGCCTGGTCACCGCCCGCAAGCCTGGACCCGCGGGCTACGTCGAAGCCGGCCGCGCCATGGAACGACTCTGGCTGGAAGCGACCGCCAACGGGCTGGCCGTGCAGCCCCACGGAGTGCTGCCCCAGTACCTGACCAAACTCGAGATCGAACCCGACGGCTTCACCCCGCGCCACGCGAGAACCATGGCCCGCCACCGCGACCCCTTCAACAGGCTCTTCCCCACCCCGGACGGTGAGCGTCCCGCCATCGTCCTGCGCCTGGGGCGCCCACGGCAGCACCCGTCCCGCCGCAGCGTACGGCTGCCGGTCGACCAGCTGATCAGGAGCAGTCGATGAACGCCGCGCTGACCCCGCCGAGCGAGCGCACGCCGCTGCGTGAGACCGCACTGCCAGGATGGCGCCGATGGGTCTTCCCCGCGGCGGTCGTCTGGGCACTCGGCTACGGAGCGTTCCTGAGCTCGTCCGCACTGGCCTCGGACGCGGCGCCGAGCTGCCAGCTCCAAGACGCGGCCGGTTGCGTCCAGGAAGGGTGATTGGTCAGGAGGGTGGTGAGCTACGGCTGAGTAATCCACCAAGAGCTTGGTCCGCGCCGACCTGCGTCGGAATGCCCGCACGTCCGAACATGGAGACGTGGTCTCGGATGATCCGGGACCACGTCTCGAATAAGCGTCAGTACTGGGAGCTGGGGCTTCCCGCCGCTGCGTCCTTCACCTCGCCAGCGGCTTGCTGGGCGGCGTCCTTGCACCTCCTGCGCCGATTCGCTGGCGAGGCCCTGGACGTCGCTGACCGCCTCCTCGCCCTCGGCCTGGACGGTCTGGACGGCGTCGGTCGCGGACTCCTTGAGGTTCTCCACCGCCTGCTGGGCCGGCTCGGCGAGGTTGCCGGCCACCTCCTTCGCGGCACCGACGACCTGGTCGGTGAGCGGTTGCGCCTGTTCCTTGATGGTCTGGGCGAGCTCCTCCTCCTTGCGGGAGGCGGGAATCAGCGAGGCGATCAGCAGGCCGAGGCCGAACGCCACCAGTCCGGCGGCGACGGGGTTGCCCTGGGTCTGCCTGCGGGCAGCCTGCGGCGCGTCCGCCACCGCGTCCCCGACGGCTGCGGCGCGGTCGGTGACCGCGTCGACGGCGTCGTGCGCGCGTGTCCACGGCGGCGTCGCGGACGTCCTCGGCCGAGCCCATGACCCGGTCGAGCAGCCGGGAGCCGGAGGCCTTGACCTTCTCGACCTGACGCTGGGCGATGTGGGCCGGGTTGGCCTCGTAGGCCAGGGCGTCCACGTTGTCGCTCAGGCTTGCGCGGGTGCGTTCGATCTCTTCACGGATCTGGTCGGGATTGGTGCTCATCGGTTCTCCTCCTCATTGCCTTTCAGTGCATTCGGGATCTTGCTGACGGTCTCTGCCGTGGTCGGGCAGGCCCCGCACCCGGTGTCAGCTCGCCGCGTCCGACGGAGACCAGGACGGCGGCCACGATCGCCCAGATGATCGCGACGACCACGCCGGACCAGGCGTTGCCCATCAGCAGGCCCAGTCCCCACCACAGCGCGATGGAGAGGAACAGCAGGGTCAGGAACCCGGCGACGCCGGCGCCGGCCAGCATGCCGGAGCCCTTGCCGCCCGGCTGGCCGACTCCTTCAGCTCGGCCTTGGCCAGATCGACCTCCTGGCGCAGCAGCACCGACAGGTCGCGGGTGACATCGCCCATCAGCTCGCCGATCGAGCGCTCCTCCCGCACCGGCACCGGTGGGACGCCGGAGGTCGACCAGCGGGAGAGTGACTCGGTCATCGTGCGCCCCCGCTGACGCCGTACGGGTTGTCCGCGGTCGCCTGCGACGGCGTAGGCCTCCGGCTGCTCCGGCGCCTCGCCGGTGCCGAAGGAGGGCACTTCCTCATAGGTGACCACCGGCGGAGTCGTGACCCCTGTCGGTCGCCGGCACCGGGCCGGCCGAGCTGCTCGACAGCCGGGTGGGCCGGTGTGCTCGGTGTCGTTGGCCGCCATCAGGCCGCGGCCCAGCCGGCCACCACGACCCCCGGCGAGTGCTGCGCTGGCGAGGAACACGAACGGACGACGCCGGGCGAACCGCCGCACCTCGGTCAGCACGTCGGCGGGTTCGGAGTTCGCGAGCCAGTGGGACCACTCGCCGCCCTTGGCAGCAGCCTGCTTGGCCAGGGCGGTCAGCGGGCCGGTGTTGTCCGACTTCGACGCCATCTCGCCGAGTTCACCTGCCAGGGAGTGCAACAGCTCGGACAGCTGCTGCTGGCCGGTGGCGGCCTGGCCCCGGAGCTGCTCGGAGGCGTTCGACCAGAGCGACTGCACCTCCGACCGTGCCTCGTGGGCGAGCCGGGCGAGTTCGTCCTTGGCAACGGCAGCGACGTCGCCGCCGCGCTCGAGCGCGACGTCCTTCAGTTCGCCGGCCTTCTCTGCCGCCGATCCGGCGACATCGCCGCCTTCTCGACGGCATGGCCGGCTGCTTCCTTCGCCCCAGCTGCGCCACCAGTGGCTGTGCCTCCATGGCTCCGGCCGGTGCCGCCTACGTTGGCCGGCGAGTCGGCCAGGTGGTCGGCGGGATCGTGGGCGCTGCCGGTCAGGTCGTCGTCGCTCTCGCTGCCGAGGGCCGCGCCCTCCGGCGTCTGGTCGCTGGTCACGGGCGTCGGCTGCGAGTCGTCGAGCCCGCGCTGGCCGTCGCCCGTATCGGGGTACTGCCCGGTCCCGGACTCGGTCCCGCGCCTCGGGTCGGGTCGGGGGAGAGGACGTCGGACGTCGTGCTGAAGTCCTCGTCGGCTTCGCTGTCCCGGAGGATGTCGAGGCCTCGGTCATAGGGTTCGTTGCTCATTGGTGCTCCTGTCGGTTGCCAGGCGGCGTTGTGATTGGCCCCAGAGGGATAGGCACCTAATGCCCACGGCACACCTGTTGCAACTCCGCAGAGTTCGCAGGTTTGTCGTGCCGTGATTGGTGGGTACGCGACCCGGTTCGGTTCCCAACCAAGTCGTCGTGGATGGCGCGCTTGGGCAGCCGGGCGAATTCGCCCCGCGCCGACGGTTCAGCCAGAGGCAAAACGGCTAGTCACGGCCATGTACGGACATCCCCGAGCACCTCTCCGCCCGGTTGGAAAGCGGGTTGGGATTAGCGCTTGCGACGTCGAGTCCCGCCTCCCCCAACGTGCCGGTTCTGCCGGGTTTGGTCAGGGCATACCTTCCCATCAGCGTTTCGGAGGGGGTGTCGCGACCCATCGGTCGAGCGTCACTCCCGCGCCGCGTGGTGCTGACGGGGTTCCCTGCCGTCATCCGTTGGGCGGCCAACGTTCAGGTCCGCGGTTGAGGAAGGCAACCAAGGGGTAAGGAGGCACTGATGTCGCCTGGACAATCCTGGGCGAATCGCTCGGCACGAAAGGAACAACCATGATCGGCGAAGTCATCGGCCTCATCATCTTCGGCGCGATTATCGGCGCTTTGGCCAGGTTCTTCATGAAGGGCAACCAGAACATCGGAATGTTGTGGACCATCGTCCTGGGGGCACTCGGTGCCTTGGTGGGCTACTGGCTGGCGGGTCTGATGGGTGTCGCGAACACCTCCGGCATTGACTGGATTCGGTGGGTCATCTCCGTCCTCTGCGCCATGGTGTTCATCGGTGTCTACCTGGGTGCCACGAGAGGTCGGACGCGACAGAACCCAGTGGTGTGACCCTGGTAAGTGATTCCGCGGCGTCCCGAACGCACGCCTCGTCACCCATCTTCCCCCTAGTCTCTGAGCGCATACCGCGGTCCGACGCGGCGATCGATCGCGCCGACCGAGACAGTCGTCGGACGTCTACGCCCCCGGGTCGCCCGTGCTCGACGGCGGCCCGGATTAGTTCCGCGACGCGACCTGCCTCAGCGAGGTCGTGACCCGGGTGGTCCCCGCCATATCGGGAGCCCGTTTCCCTGCAGAAATTGGTCTACCTGTACCAAGGCCGCCCTCGCACCTGCACCGCAGATTCGAGCCTGTCGCCCCGACCGTCTGCCGGCGCCGACAACCGTCAGAGTGTCGGTTGATCCACCGCACCGCCGGACTCGACCCAGGCCTTGAACCCACCGAGGTTGTAGACCTGCTCGAAGCCGAGTTCCTTGAGCGCCTTCCCGCCGAGCGCCGAACGGCCCCCGGATGCGCAATAGACGATCAGCGGGCGGTCCATCCGGAAGTGCGGATCGTGGGACGCACTGGACGGGTCGGCCCGGAACTCGAGCATGCCGCGGGAGATGTTGATCGCTCCGGCCACCTTGCCCTCGCGCGCCACCTCCGGGGCGTCACGCACGTCCACGACCAGGACGTCACCGCCGGAGATGAGTTGCCGCGCCTCCTCCGGGCTGATCCGCGGTACCACTACATCTGCAGCCTCGATCATCTGCTTGACACTCGTGCTCATTGATCCCATCTCCTTTGATGAGGCGGCCACCAGGCGCCTGCTTTCAGGCTATTCCTTGCCCTTGGCCCCCGCGCCGGATTCGTCACCATGGCCCGGACTTGCGCCTCGAAGGCATGGAAGCTGCAGACAAGCCAGCACCGACCGTGCCGTCTACGCGGTCGGCCGCTGCAACCGGACACGCTCGATCGCCTCGGCGACGGCGTTCAGGTTGCCCTCCTCCCACCGGTTGGTCGTGGTGATCGACTCGATCTTCCAGCCGTCCGGGGTCCTGACCATCTGGTCGGAGTAGCGGGCGCGAAGCAGGTAGTACGTGCCGTGCGCCGATTCCTCCAGACTGTGCTGGGCATACATGTCCGATTCACACCTCGCCCGATCCGGATCGGTCTCGTCGAAGGTGACGATGTGATTCGTGCTGAGGTGTTGTGTGCACCGGAAGCCGGGCAGTGCTCCCGCGACGATTGCGACGAACTCCTGGCCGCTCAGCTCTCCTGAATCCGTGCGGACGGTCGAGGTGAAGCAACCAGCGAGCATCTGCCAATCCCGTCGATCGACGGCGACGCAATACCGGACGGCGACGTCGACGATCGACTGATGGTCTTCGAGGCGCCGGACACGGCTTTCCAGATCGATCACGACAGCATCCCTTCCGAAGGTGTCTGGGCTCAGGACTTGTCGTGCAATTCCAGCAACCGGGTGGTGGTTCGCCAACTCCGCACCGTCATCTGCCGGAACGAGCGGCATGCTCATGAGTCGGGTGATCACCGGCGTCCCTATAACGCGCGGAATTGGCAAGGCGAGGCGGAATTTCCCCCCGGATCTCCGCCTCGCCGTTGGCCGCCTCAACATTCCCCCCGAAACGGTGGCCGCCTCATTTCAATATTAGGGGCGGATGGGTTTCCGGGGGAGTGGGTGGGCTGCGTAGTTATTACGTCACCCGTTCGGATGACAGCCATGCCAGCGCTTCCGGCGCCGGGGCTGATCCGGCAACCGCAGCGATGCCCGCCCAGGCGGCCGCGTCCGCAGGGCCCGTATTGGTGGGCACCCGGTCCCGCTGAGGCGGTTGGCGCGCCCGCAGGGCCCGAATGCAGGCCAGGAATGCCGGTTTGGGGGCTCTGCGGACGCGTGGCTGGGATGGACCCCGACCTTGGTACGGCATTCGGGCCCTCCGGTCGCCCGGCCGCCCGGCCGGCTTCCCCAGCGACGCAGACCAGCGCGGAGCCCGGTCGCGGATTTCAACGCCGACCGCATTCCAGAGCTGCACGTCCCCCCACAGCGATGATGCACCCCCCATGTCATGCTGAGGAAGGCGCTGCCAGCGCAGCCTGACGTGGGAGTACCCGTGTGGCCCCCACCGAAACTCGGGTAAGGGGGAGGCATGGACGCCCACACCGCCTCGTGCGACGCGATCGTGATCGGCGCCGGGCCGAACGGCCTGGTCGCCGCCAACGCCCTCGCGGACGCCGGCTGGGACGTGATCCTGCTCGAAGCGCAGCCGGAGGTCGGGCGGAGCGGTCCGCAGCGCCGAGGTGACGGCCCCCGGCTTCACCACCGACCTGTTCAGCGCGTTCTACCCGCTGGCCGCAGCCAGCCCGCTGATCCGTGACCTCGAGCTCGAGCGGCACGGCCTGGAATGGGTGCAGGCGCCGACCGTCCTCGCCCACCAGCTCGACGACGGCCGGGCGGCCGTCCTGCACCGGGACGCCGAGCAGCACGGCCGCCGGCCTGGAGGAGTTCGCCGCCGGCGACGGGGACGCCTGGCTGGAGCTGTTCGCGCCAGTGGCAGCGGGTGCGCGACGGCGTCCTCGACGCACTGTTCACCCCGTTCCCGCCGGTCGCGGCCGGGGCGCGCCTGCTCGGAGCCCTGAAGGCCGCCGGCGCCCTGCGCCTGGCGCGGCTCGCGGTGACGCCCGTGCGCCGGCTGGGCGAGGAGACCTTCCGCGGCGACGGCGGGCGCCTGCTGCTCACCGGCAACGCCATGCACGCCGACGTCCCGCCCGACGGTGCCGGCAGCGGCATGTTCGGCTGGCTGCTGGCCATGCTCGGCCAGGACGTCGGCTTCCCGGTGCCGAAGGGCGGCGCCGGCGTCCTCGCCCGGGCGCTGGCTGCCCGGGCGGAATCGCTCGGCGTGCAGGTCCGGACGAACGCCCCGGTCGCCGAGGTGCTGGTCCGCGGCCGTCGCGCCTACGGCGTGCGGCTGGCCGACGGCTCGGTCGTCACAGCCCGCCGCGCGATCCTCGCCGACGTGCCGGCGCCGGCCCTGTACTCCGGGCTGCTCGGCAAGGTGCTCCTGCCCACGCGCCTGCGTGACGACCTCGCGAGGTTCCACTGGGACAACGCGACCCTCAAGCTGAACTGGGCCCTCGACGGTCGCGGTGCCGTGGCTGAACGAGGCCACCGGCTCGGCCGGGACGGTGCACCTGGGCGTCGACGTGGACGGCTTCGTCGACTTCGGCGCCGACCTCAGCGTCGGCCGCATGCCGGCCCGGCCGTTCATCCTGTTCGGGCAGATGACCACCGCCGATCCGTCCCGGTCACCGGCGGGCACCGAGTCCGCCTGGGCCTACACCCACCTGCCGCAGCGCCACGCCGGCGGACGCCGGGGCCGTCGAGGAGCAGGTGCGCCGGGTCGAGGAGGCCATCGAACGGGTCGCGCCCGGCTTCGCCGGGCTGGTGCGGGCACGCATGGTGCAGAGCCCGGCGCGACCTCGAAGGCCGCCAACGCCAGCCTCGTCGACGGCGCCCTCAACGCCGGGCACGTCTGCGATCCACCAGGAACTGGTCTTCCGCCCGACCCCGGGGCTCGGCCGTCCGGAGACCCCGATCGACGGGCTCTACCTCGCCAGCGCGTCCGCCCATCCCGGCGGTGGCGTGCACGGCGCCTGCGGCTGGAACGCCGCCCGCTCCGCCCTGCGCGCGAACGGGCGGCTCGGGCTGCTGCACACCGCCCTGGTGCGCACGGCCTGGGAGCGCGTCCTGCGCGACTGACCCCGGCCGGGAGCAGTCGAAGCGGCGGGCCTCGCGGTGGTGGCCCTCGGCGAGCAGCGCGAGCCGGTGCAGGGTTTCGCGGTTCCGCGGGGCGATCAGCAGGTGACGGAGCGGAGCGGGGATGAGCTTCCCGGGGCCGGACACGGCGTCCTCCGTGATCGTGACGACGCTGCGATCCGCTGCCGTCGGCCCGGACGCTGACGTGGACGTGCGCCTCGCCCGCCGGCCAGCCGCGCGCGGTCAGCTCCAGCTCGCGGGGCGGCTCGGAACGCTCCACCCGGGTGAAGTCCTGGATCAGGAGCGGCCACAGCCCGAACGAGTGGTGCACCCGGCTGCCCTGCGCCGGCCAGCCCGGGTCGACGTCGCGGACGCGGGCGGCGCCGACCACCCAGTTGGCGTACGACCAGCCGTCGGCGAGCACCTTCCAGACCGCCTCGACCGGTGCCGCCACCGCGCGGGAGACGGTCGGGCCCGGATCCTTGCGGTGCCCTGATGCCTGCGGGTTCCCGGTCATGGTGCTTCCTTCCTGTGGTGCTCCGCCCCATCGTCCGTACCCGCCGCTGACGGCCTCGCGGCACGCCGCCGTCGCTCGTCGGAGCGGATCCGCCTGGCGCTCACGACGCGTCAGTTGCCGTCGGCCGTCGCCGGCTCCGGCTCTTCGCGGGAGACCTCGTCGCGTGCCTGCCGGATCATGAGCGCGATCAGCTGCTCCTCACGGGCGATCAGGTCGACCAGCTGGTCGCTGAAGCTCGAGGTGGGATCGGACGGATCGGCGTACAGCGGCACGTCGTGGATGGCCGAATCCACCCGGGTGAGTTCGGCGGCCAGGTCCTTCAGGTTCTCGCTCATGGACCGCTAATACCCCGCGCGAGACCGCGCAACCTACGACTGTGGTCGTTGTCAGGGCAGGCGGTGCAGTGCGACGTCGGCGACCGCACCGCGGCCACGTCGAAGGTGAGGTAGGTGCAGGTCGGCTGCCGCCGTCGGTCGGTGGGGGAGCCGGGGTTCAGCAGCCGGAGCCCGGCAGGAGTGGTGCTGTCCCACGGGATGTGGCTGTGGCCGAAACAGAGCAGGTCGACGTCGGGGAAGCTGACATCGCAGCGCTGCTCCCTGCCGCCCGCAGGACCGGTCTCGTGCACCACGGCGATCCGGACGCCACCGACCTCCGCCTTCGCCACCTCCGGCAGGCGTGCGCGCAGCTCGGCGCCGTCGTTGTTGCCCCAGCACGCCAGCAGACGGCGCGACCGCGCCTCCAGCCGGTCGAGCAGGCCCGGCGTCCACCCAGTCGCCGGCGTGGATGACCAGGTCCGCGTCGTTCGACGGCCAGCCCAGAGCGCGGACGGCAGGTCACGCGCCCGCAGCGGGACGTGCGTGTCCGCCATGAGGAGCACCTGCATCGCACCATTCTCCCTCCCGAGCCTTCCACCGGGTCGTCAGGGCTTGAGCACCACCTTGATGCAGCCGTCCTCCTTGTCCTTGAAGGTCTTGTAGGCCTCGGGTCCCTGCTCGAGCCGCAGGTGGTGCGTCGGCAGGCTCTCGACACCGAAGACGTCGTCGGCCTGGGACAGCAGTTCGAGGAGACGGTCGCTCCAGCGGCGGACGTTGGCCTGGCCCATCCGGATGCTCACCTGGCGGTCGAACAGCTGCATCAGGTTGAACGGGTCGGCCGCTCCGCCGTAGACGCCGACCAGCGACACCGTCCCGCCGCGCCGGACGGCAGCCGAAGGCCGTGTCCAGCGCGGCCATCCGGTCGATGCCGACCGTCTGCATCAGCCTGGACGCCACCGGCCTTGGGCAGGCTGCGTCACGGCTGTCGCGCGGCCTCCGCCACCGGTGATCCGTGGGCCTCCATGCCGACCGCCTCCACCACGCGGTCGGCGCCGCGTCCGCCGGTCAGGTCGAGGATGGCTGCCGGCACGTCGTCGACCTGGCGACGGCGTCGATCACCTCCACGCCGAAGCCGGCCGCCATGCGCCAGTCGCTCCGGCACCAGGTCGACGCCGATCACCCGGGACGCGCCCTGCTGCCAGGCGCTGCGGGTGGCGAGCTGGCCGACCGGGCCGAGGCCGATCACGGCGACCGTGTCGCCCGGCCTCGATGTCGGTGTAGGCGACGCCCTGCCAGGCGGTCGGCAGGATGTCGGAGAGGAACAGCCAGCGCTCGTCGGCCCCGTGTGCGGCAGCTTGATCGGGCCGTACTGGGCCTGCGGCACCCGGACGTACTCGGCCTGGCCGCCGGGCACCTGGCCGTACAGCCTGGTGTAGCCGAACAGGGCCGCGCCGCAGCCGGACTCGTGCACCTGGGTGGTCTCGCACTGTGACTGCAGGCCCTTGCGCACATGAAGCAGGTTCCGCAGGCGATGTTGAACGGCACCACGACCCGGTCACCGGCGGTCGAGCCCGGTGACGTCGGCCCCCACCTCGGTCACGATGCCCATGAACTCGTGGCCGAGCACGTCGCCGGGGGTCATGAACGGAGTCAGTGGCCCGTAGAGGTGCAGGTCCGAGCCGCAGATCGCCGTCGACGTGACCCGGACCACCGCGTCCGTCGGCTGCTCGATCCTCGGGTCGGGGACGTCGGTGACCTGGACGTCGTTGCGTCCCTGCCAGGTGAGGGCTCTCATCGGTTCTCCTGCCGTCGGGGTGGTGCCCGCCGGATCGCCCAAGCGCCAACGGGTTCCACCGGCCGTTAACCACCTCCCGCGCTGCCCAAACCTCGAGCCGGCCCGAGGGGGTAAACGCACCACTGATACGGCGGTGCGTCCGTGGGGTACAGATGGGCAGGGAGGGGCGGGTCGATGACACCGGTGACGATGATGGCGCTCGCGGCTGCGGCCGCCTTCCTCGGTATGGGCCTCGGTCGGTCCCAGGAACGGTTGTTGCGCCGGGCCGGTGGTGCGCGCGGCACCAGCGCCATGGTCGACGTCGGGCTGGCAAGGCTGCGCTGGGTCGCGCCGGCCGTGATCGCCAGCCTCGTCCTCAAGGCCGCGCTCTCCGACCAGCCCTCCGTCGCGCTGGCCTGGGTGCCGCTTGCCCTTGTCGGGCCATGGCTGGTGGCCGTCCACTACGTCGGGTTCGGCACCGCCGATCGGGTGCTGGCCGTGGCCGGGTTCTTCACCGCCAACCTGATCATCGTCGCCGTCGCCTTCACCGGGGACGCAGCGGCGCTCCTCACCGCACCGCTGGGGATGGCGCTGGTGGCCGGCCTGGCCCTGCTCGGACGGCGACTGCTGGGTGACGCTGTCGGGTTGCTGGAAGTGAAGGTCGCCGCCCTTGTGGGCCTGGCCAGCGGAAGCCTCGGCTGGCCCGCGGTGGCGCTGGCCGTGCTGTGGGCGGTCGCGGCGTTGGCGACCACCTGGGTGTGGGGACGCTCCCGGTTCGCGCGGGTCGCACCCGCCCTGCTGGCCGGGGCCTGGGTGGCAGCCCTCGCCACCTTGTGACCGGTCGACCAGCCGAATCCTGCCACTAGGCATTCGGGGAGCGGCGTGGCACGATCTCGCGAGTGACAAGCCTGAACAACACCAGCAATGCCGGGACGCCGGTGGCCGACAGCCACGACCTGATCCGCGTCCACGGCGCCCGGGAGAACAACCTGAAGAACGTGAACGTCGACCTTCCCAAGCGTCGCCTCACCGTGTTCACCGGTGTCTCCGGGTCGGGCAAGAGCTCGCTGGTGTTCGACACGATCGCTGCCGAGTCGCAGCGGATGATCAACGAGACCTACAGCGCCTTCGTCCAGGGCTTCATGCCCACCCTCGCCCGGCCCGACGTGGACGTGATGGACGGCCTGACCACGGCGATCATCGTCGACCAGGAACGGATCGGGGCCAACCCCCGCTCGACGGTGGGCACCGTCACCGACGCCAATGCCATGCTGCGCATCCTGTTCAGCCGCCTCGGCAAGCCCCACATCGGTTCTCCCCAGGCGTTCTCGTTCAACGTCGCCTCAGCGAAGGGTGCCGGCGCGGTCACCGTCGACAAGGGCCCGGGCAAGCCGATGAAGCAGCGCGCCGAGTTCTCCGTCACCGGCGGCATGTGCCCCCGCTGCGAGGGCATGGGCAACGTCAACGACATCGACCTCACCCAGCTCTTCGACGCCACGCTGTCGCTGACAGAGGGTGCGATCACCGTCCCCGGCTACAGCACGGACGGCTGGTACGGCCGCATCTTCGGCGCCGTCGTGCCGCCCGACGTCCCGATCGCGAAGTTCACCGACCGGCAACGACAGGAGTTCCTCTACGGGGAGCCCCGCAAGATCAAGGTCGAAGGCATCAACCTCACCTACGAAGGACTGGTTCCACGCATCCAGAAGTCCTTCCTCTCCAAGGACGTCGACGCACTCCAGCCGCACATCCGGGCGTTCGTCGAGCGCGCGGTCACCTTCACCACCTGCCCCGACTGCAAGGGCACCAGGCTCAACGAGGGCGCCCGGTCCTCGAAGATCGACGGCACCAACATCGCCGACTGCTGCGCGATGCAGATCAACGACCTCGCCACCTGGGTTCACGGCCTGAGCGAGCCGACCGTTGCGCCGCTGCTGAAGAACCTCGGCTTCCTGCTCGACTCCTTCGTGGAGATCGGGCTCGGCTACCTCTCGCTCGACCGCTCCTCGGGGACGCTGTCGGGCGGCGAGGCGCAACGCACGAAGATGATCCGGCACCTCGGTTCGTCCCTCACCGACATCACCTACGTCTTCGACGAGCCGACCATCGGGCTGCACCCGCACGACATCGCGAGGATGAACGGACTGCTCCTGCAGTTGCGGGACAAGGGCAACACCGTCCTCGTGGTCGAGCACAAGCCGGAAGCGATCGCCATCGCCGACCACGTCGTCGACCTCGGCCCCGGCGCCGGCAGCGCGGGCGGCACCATCTGCTTCGAAGGCACGGTCGAAGGGCTGCGGACCAGCGGCACCATCACCGGTCGCCACTTCGACGACCGGGCATCGCTCAAGTCCAGCGTGCGCACCGCATCCGATGCCCTCGAGGTGCGCGGCGCGAGCCTCCACAACCTCAAGGATGTGGACGTCGACATCCCTCTGGGCGTCCTGGTGGTGCTGACCGGGGTCGCGGGCTCGGGCAAGAGCTCGCTCGTGACCGGTTCGGTCGCCGGGCGCGAGGGCGTCGTGACCGTCGACCAGGGAGCGATCCGCGGCTCGCGGCGCAGCAACCCGGCCACCTACACCGGGTTGCTCGAACCGATCCGCAAGGCGTTCGCCAAGGTCAACGGGGTGAAGCCCGCACTGTTCAGCGCCAATTCCGAAGGTGCCTGCCCCACCTGCAACGGCGCCGGCGTCATCTACACCGACCTTGCGATGATGGCCGGCGTCGCGACCACCTGCGAGGAGTGCGAGGGCAAGCGGTTCCAGGCAGCGGTACTCGAGTACCACCTCGGTGGGAAGAACATCAGCGAGGTGCTGGAGATGCCGGTGACCGAGGCAGAGGAGTTCTTCGGCACCGGAGAGGCCCGGACGCCTGCGGCCCACGCGATCCTCGAACGTCTCGCCGACGTCGGGCTGGGGTACCTCAGCCTCGGCCAGCCGCTCACGACACTGTCCGGCGGCGAGCGGCAGCGGCTGAAGCTGGCCACGCGGATGGGGGACAAGGGCGGGGTCTACATCCTTGACGAGCCCACCACGGGCCTCCACCTCGCTGACGTCGAACAGCTGCTCGGCCTGCTCGACCGGCTCGTCGACTCCGGCAAGTCCGTCATCGTCGTCGAACACCACCAGGCCGTGATGGCGCACGCCGACTGGATCATCGACCTCGGACCCGGCGCCGGCCATGACGGTGGCCGGATCGTCTTCGAGGGCACACCCGCGGCGCTGGTGGAGGCCCGGAACACCCTCACCGGCGAGCACCTCGCCGCCTACGTCCGCGGCTGAACCCCTCGTTCCTTTACAACGGTAAAGGATCCGTTACCCCGGGGGGCGCGATCCTACGACGCCGTAACCTGCCGGGAGCGCAGTGCGCTGACTCGCTGACCACGGGGGAGCCGTAGGTGAACGGGGACGAGCTGCGGGCTATCGAAGGCGTACTCATCCGACCTTCCCGCCCCGGGTCCGAACCGTCGACATCGCTCCACCGTTCCCAGCGGGAGCAGGTGCTGACAACCTCGCTGGGCAGCTTCGGTTGTCCGACGACCTTGGCCGGTCAAGTGAGCGGGACGCGTCCTGGAGGGGGATCAACGCGACTCGCGTACCGGGTCTGTCTGGCGGCTGGCCCGGTCCTTGAGACCGCCAGGGTCTCGTCGGGGAGGTTGCGGCTATGCGAGCGGTGGTCCGGGTGCTGAGGGGTGGCCCGGGCCACCGAGCATCGCGTGGCCTGTGCAGTGAAGCACCGGGCCAGCACTAGGGTCATTCGCATGGCCATCCCGACGACGTCGCTGTCGGTCCGCGGCCGTTGGCTGGCCTTCATCGGGGACGTCCCCGACTTCCACGCCCGCCTCTCGGTGATCGCTGCCGCTGACCGGGTTTCGTCGTCGCCGTCCTCGGTATCGTCGTGAACGTCCTGAACGACGGCGGCCCGGTCCAGGTCCTGCTGTGCGTCGGGATGGCAGCACTGTCGCCTTGCGATGATCTGGTTCGCGAGGCGGACCGGCAAGTACGAACAGGCCCGCGTGATCACCGTCGTCATCGTGTTCCTCGGGATCTTCCCCTACATGTTCTTCACCGGCGGCGGCTACCAGAGCGGGATGCCGGCGCTGATGGTCTTCGGTATGGGCTTCACCGGGCTCGCCCTGCATGGGCTGGGGCATGTGGGTGTTGCTCGGACTGGAGTTCGTCGCTCTACTCGGCCTGCTGCATTGCCGCCTACACCTACCCCTGGCTGGTCACGCCGCTCACCGGGCCGACCGAGTACGTGATCGACGTGATCATCTGCGTCGCGCTTGCCGGCATGGCCCTCTCGGCCATGCTGCACCTGCTGTTGCGACGTCCACGAAGGCAACGCCAGCCTGCTGGCCGCGAAGAACGCCGAGCTGGAGAAGATCGACCAGGAGAAGTCGGAGTTCCTTGCGATGGTGGCCCACGAGCTGAACACGCCGCTGGCGGTCATGCGCGTCCACCTCGACGAGGCCGGAAGCCGCGCGATCAACGCACCCACGCCGATGCAGCACACGATCGGCGTGATGACGGCGGAGAACGAACGCCTCACCCGGCTCGTCGGGCAGCTGCGTGACGTGAGCCGGATCGGGTCCGGCCAGATGCTGCTCGACCTGCGGATCGAGGACCTCTCGGTGATCATCCAGGAGGTGCTGCGCACCTACCAGCCGCTCGTCGCGCGCAACGGCAACGTGCTGCAGCTCGTCCGGGGCGGGGCGCACCCGCTGGTGCTGGTGGACTCCGAACGTGTCGCGCAGGTGCTGGTGAACCTGCTGTCGAACGCCAGCAGGCACACCACGAACGGCACCATCACCGTCGCCGTTCGTGAGCGTGGGAGGTTCGCGGAGGTCACGGTGACCGACACCGGTGAGGGCATCCCCGACGAGGTGAAGGCACACCTCTTCGAGCGGATCGGCCGACGCAGCCCCGCCGGCATCAGGTCGAGCAAGGACGCGGGCCTCGGGCTCGGGCTGATCATCTCCCGGCACATCATGACCGCCCACGGCGGTGGAATCGCGATCGAGTCCGCCCCTGGCGCCGGCGTCACCGCCCGCCTCACCTTCCTGCTGGCCAAGCGACCTTGAGCCCAGCGGACCGAGTTCGGAACCGTCCCCAACGTGGTCCAGCGGCTGCAGACCAGATTGGGGACGGTTCCTAACTCGGTCCGGACCAGATTGGGGACGGTTCCTAACTCGGTCCGACCGACACCATCCCCGGAGTCGTGTCGAACCGCACCTGCTGGAAGACGTAGCGACGATCCGGGGTGAGCACCAGCTCGAAGGCGCTCGCCTCGTCCAGGCACAGCTTCCTGCGCAGCACGGAAACGTGCTGGCGCACGGTGTTGGTCGGCAGGCCCGAGTGGTCGTCCCACACCCGCTCGAGGAGCTCCTCCTGGGTGAAGCCCTGCCCGGTGTTGGCGGCGAGGTAGGCCAGCAGCTGCATCTCCCGCTTCGACAGGTCGATCTCGTCGCCGGAGAGGGTCACCTTCCCGGTGACGAAGTCCAGGTGCAGCGGCGGCAGGTCGATGCGCATCGCGGCCGACAACCCGTGCCGGCGCAGCTGGGCGTTGATCCGCGCGAGGAGGACGTCGAGGCTGAACGGCTTGGCGATGTAGTCGTCGCCGCCGGCCCCGAGACCGCGGACGATCGCGCGGTCCTGGGCCAGCGCCGTGACGAAGATGATCGGGGCGGCCATCGACTTGCGCAGTTCCGCACACAGGTCGTAGCCGGAGCCGTCCGGCAGTAGCACGTCGAGCAGCAGCAGGTCGGGCTGGTGCTCCCACACGACCGCGCGTGCCTGGGCGATCGTGCTCGCACGCAGCACCTCGAAGCCGTGCTGGTCGAGGTGACGGGCCACCACTTCGAGGAGTTCCTGCTCGTCCTCGACAACGAGGATCAGCGGACGCCGTCGCGTCGTCTGGCCCACGCCCATCCACCTCCCGGACATCAGAGTAGTGACCCGGAAGGCCGCTCGGAGCCACCGGCCACCGCACGACCGGACCGATTGTCCTGCGGTGGTCCGATGGGTCTTCGCGACGACCCGACCTAGTCTGGAGTGAACCCACGAGGAGGCAGGCGTGAACAAGCGGATGCGGGCCCTGGCACGGGCGGGTGTGTCGATCTGGCTGGACGACCTGTCCCGGTCGCGGTTGGCCAGCGGAAACCTTGCCGAACTGATCCGGAAGTACTCGGTGACGGGGGTGACCACGAACCCGACCATCTTCGCGGCTGCCCTTGCACACGGTGACGACTACGCCGCGACGGTGGCGCGGCTGCGCGCTGGCCGCGCCGACGTGGCCACCGCCGTCCGGACGCTGACCACCGATGACGTCCGTGACGCGTGCGACCTGTTCGCGCCGGTCTTCGCCGACACCGACGGCGTGGACGGCCGGGTCTCCATCGAGGTGGAGCCGGGTCTTGCGATGGACACCGGGTCGACGATCGCGCAGGCGGCCGAACTGCATCAGCAGGTGGGCCGCGACAACGTCCTCATCAAGATCCCGGCGACCCTGCCGGGCCTGCAGGCCATCACCGCGACGATCGCCGCCGGCATCAGCGTCAACGTGACCCTGATCTTCAGCGTCGAGCGGTACCGGCAGGTCATCGATGCCTACCTGACCGGCCTGGAGCGTGCCGCGCAGGCAGGCCTGGAGGTGTCGGGCATCCACTCGGTGGCCTCGGTCTTCGTGTCCCGGGTGGACACGGAGATCGACCGACGGCTGGACGAGATCGGCGGGGCTGCCCGCCAGCTGAAGGGCAGGGCGGCCATCGCCAACGCCCAGCTCGCGCACGCCGCCTACGTCGAGGGCTTCTCCTCCCCGCGGTTCGAGGCGCTGGCCAGGCACGGGGCCCGTCCGCAGCGGCCGTTGTGGGCGTCGACCGGAGTGAAATCCGACGATTACCCCGACACCCTCTACGTCAGCGAACTCGTCGCTCCCGGAGTCGTGAACACGATGCCGGAGAAGACCCTTCTGGCCTACGCGGATCACGGCGCCATCGGATTCCCGGTCGCCGAGCAGGCTCCGGCGGCGGAAAAGGTGATGCGCCTGCTGACCCAGGCCGGCATTGATCTTCCCGACGTCTTCGCCACGCTCGAGAACGAAGGCGTGGCCAAGTTCGAGAAGTCCTGGCAGGAGCTCGTCGAGACGGTTTCCGCTGCGCTGAAGTGACGCCCTGACTGGGGGGTTCGTCCCATTCGTCCCACATGCCAAAGGAATCCTGAGAAAACCGGAGAGTCGGTGGACCGGGTGTGTCCGGCCCGATACCATCACGTCAAGTGCTCATTCGGGGGGAGGAGCTGGAATGCGCTATATCTTGCGTATTGCTGCAGTTGTTTCGGGGGTCGTCGCTGCGAGTGCCGTTCTGGCGATCGTGGTCAATCATTTCATGGTCATGTTCGGTGTCTTCAGCGACATCGACAGCGTCGGCATGTTCGTCGGCCTGATCACCGCGGGCTTCATGGCCGCGCTGTTGACCAGGGAGAGCTGGCTCGCCGCTCAGTAGGCGCCAGTCCCTGCACGAACCAGAGGCGGCCCGCATCGGCGGGTCGCCTGTTCGTGCGTGCGGCACTCGGCGGGGCGAGGCCGGGTTTCTGCTGTCGCGAACCTTCTCGCTAAGGTTGGCTCCGCGCGGATGTAGCTCAATGGCAGAGCCCCAGCCTTCCAAGCTGGCCATGCGGGTTCGATTCCCGTCATCCGCTCCAAGGATCGCCACCGATCAGGCGCCGCCGGCCCCCGCCGCCCACGGCTGGGAAGTGGCCGTTGTGACCGCGGGTGGTCCAACTCGCTAGGATGAACAAGTTGTCTTCCGACCTTTCAGGAGTCCTGCCTTGCCCAGCACCGTCGAGAAGCTCAGCCCGTCTCGGGTCAAGCTCACCGTTGAGATCCCCTTCGCCGACCTGAAGCCACACCTGGACAAGGCCTACCGCGACATCGCGCAGTCGGTCACCATCCCCGGCTTCCGCAAGGGCAAGATCCCGAACATGGTCATCGACCAGCGGTTCGGCCGTGGCGCCGTTCTGCAGGAGGCCATCAACGCCGCCCTGCCGGCCGCGTTCGAGGCCGCCGTCGCCGAAGCCAGCGTCGTGCCGTTGGGTGAGCCCGACGTCGAGGTCACCCGCCTCGAGGACGGTGAGCTCATCGAGTTCACCGCAGAGCTCGACATCCGTCCCGACTTCGAGGTCGCCGACGTGGCCAAGCTGACGGCAACGGTCGAGCCGCTGCGCTCGGTCGACGACGAGGTCGCCGACCGGCTCAAGATGCTGCAGCAGCGCTTCGCCACCAGCACCGAGGTCGACCGCGCCGCCGCCGAGGGTGACCAGATCACCATCAGCCTCGTGGGCACCCGCGACGGTGAGGCCCTGCCGGACGCCACCGCAGACGACGTCACCTACGTCATCGGCTCCGGCGGCATGATCGACGGCCTCGACGCCGCGGTGACCGGCCTCTCCGCCGGCGCCTCCGCCGAGTTCTCCTCCACCCTCGTCGGCGGCGCGCTCGAGGGTGAGCCCGCCGACATCACCGTCACCGTGAGCAAGGTCAGTGAGCAGAAGCTGCCCGAGATCGACGACGAGTTCGCCTCGATGATCTCCGAGTTCGACACCGTCGAGGAGATGCGCGCCGACCTGGCCAAGGGCGTCGAGCAGATGCTCGCGGCCGAGCAGGTCGCCAGTGGCCGCGACAAGGTGCTCGAAGCGCTGGTCGAGGCAACCGAGTTCGAGGTCCCCGAGGGCGTGATCGCCGCAGAGGTGGCCGCCCGCAAGGAGCAGATCACCGAGCAGCTGCAGCGCGCCGGCCTCACCCTCGAGCGTTACCTCGAGCAGGCCGACGAGACCGCCAACACCCCCGAGGAGTTCTGGGCAGAGGTCGAGACCTCCACCCTGAAGGGGCTCAAGGCCCAGCTGATCCTCGACAAGGTGGCCGACGACGAGGCGGTCGGCGTCGAGCAGGCCGACCTGTCCGAGATGCTGGTGCGCAAGGCCGCCCAGAACGGCTCCACGCCGGAGCAGGAGGCCCAGCACATGATGGAACACAACCATGTGTCGGCCTGGATGCAGGAGATCCGCCGCAACAAGGCGATGACGCTGATCGTCGGCAAGGCGAAGGTCGTCGACACCGACGGCAAGCCCGTCGACATCGCCGCCACGACGCCCGTTCCCGTCCCCGAGGCTGATGCCGAGATCGAGACGATCGCCGAGGCAGCCGAGTAGGCCGCAGGACCTCACCCGTCGCCGTCACCCCTTGGGTGGCGGCGACGGGTGCGTTCGGGGCACGGTACGGTCGCTGCCATGCGTGACCTTCCTCCCGGCTGGGCGACGGACCTTGCCGTCCTCCGGCACTCGGGATCGATCATCTCCGACCATGGTGACCACATCGTCGTGCGGACACCGCAGAATCCGGACTTCTACTGGGGCAACTGCATCTTCGTCCTCGACGAGGCGACGGTCGGGAGTGCGGCTCACTGGATCGGTGCCTTCCAGGCCGCACACCCCGGCGCCGACTGGGTGTCGGTGGGCCTGATCACCGCCCCGGACGACACCGCGGCGTGGACCGCCCTCGGGGTCGCGATCGAGGTGGACGACGTCCTGACCGCCGGGCAGCCACCGAGGGCAACGCCGCTCGCCCCCGGCTACACCGTCCGGCGCATCGAAGGGGACGACTGGGAGCAGGTCGTGGCAGCAGAGATGGCGGACAACGAACTCACCGGCGCCTACGACCCGGTGCACCACGAGCGGTACGCCCGCGCCCAGGCCGAACTCCGGCGCCAGCTGTCCGCAAGGGACGTCGCAGCCTTCTTCGGCGCCTTCGCCGACGGCGTCCTCGCGTCCAGCCTCGGCATCGTGGCGTGCGGGGAGACGGCGCGGTACCAGTCGGTGGGCACCGACGTCGGCCATCGCCGCCGCGGGCTCGCCGCGCACCTGCTCGGGGTCGCAGCCGACTGGTCTGCGGAGAAGGGGTGCAAGCAGTGGGTGATCATCACCGAGGACGGGAACCCCGCCGGGCGGCTCTACCGCGGCGTCGGGTTCGAGCCGGACGTCAGCAACGCCCGGGCCTATCGGGCCCCCGCGCACTGAGTCGGGAGGACTCGGGCCGGCGGCGACGTTCGTCCCCGCCCGCGAGCGTGCCGCGATTTCGCAACTCGGAGCCTCCGCACGGCGGCCGGAGCGTGATCCACAACGTCGAGGTTCGAGATCGCGTCATCCACAGGTCGTGGGTCCTCGTGACGCGCTGATCGTCACCGTGCCGAGGGTGCCGGTATGCGCATTGACGATCTGCTCGCGGATTCCGAAGTGATCCGCCTGTCCGACCACCCTCGCAGCGCCCGGACGATCCAGCGGGCCGCTGCGCGCGGCCAGCTCGTCCCGATCCTGCCCGGCGTCTTCGTCCCACCTGATCGAACCCGTGCCGTCGGCACCAGGATCAGGGCGGCCTGCGCCTGGTCGCGACAGGGCTGCATCCACTCCCTCACTGCGGTGCAACTGCATCTTCGGCTGCCCGTCACGATGCCGATTCGACTGCGTGCGCCCTATCGTGGCGGCAACGTCGGTTGGCTGCGGGTGACCCTTGGGACCGTACGTGCACCGATGGAGGACGCCGGGGTGAGGATCGCGAGCGCAGCTCACGCTGTCGTCGAGCTCGCTGCCACGGACAGGGGTGAGGCCGCCTTCACGGCACTGCGCCTGCGCATTGTCGACGCTGCGCAGCTGATGGAGGTGTTGCCGGAGTTCGCCGGCTCCCGTGGCAACGCCGAACGTCAGCGCGTGGTCGAGGCGGCTGCGCGGAACCCATGGTCATTCGGAGAGGCGCGGCTGCACGAGGTCCTTCGCCGTGCACACATCGATGGATGGGTGGCGAACCCGCGCCTGTGGCTGGCCGGGCGTCCGACTGTTCCCGACGTGTGGTTTCCGGAGCACCGGCTTGCACTCGAATTCGACGGGGAGGCTGTTCACTCCAGCCACGAGCAGTTCGAGGAAGATCGACGTCGCCAGAATCGGATGACTGTCGCCCAGATCATGGTCCTTCGATTCACCTGGGAAGCTGTGGGGCAGCGTCCCGACGAAGTCGTGGCTACAGTCCGGGCGATGCTGGCTCAGCGCGTGTCGTGATTTCGCGATTCGAGGGCGGGACGTGGTGGGCACCCACCGTTCTGGAGGATCCACCCTCGAGATGGCGACATCGGACGCCGGCACGGTGCGCCGTCAGCGAACAGGGCGTCCAACACCACCGTTTCGTCGGTGCCACCGGGTAGGTTCGCCATCGTGAACGAACATCGAGCCATCGAGCGCGGCCTGTCCATGGCCGCAGGCGCCGGCCCCATGGGCATGACCGACTCGGTCTACCAGTCCCTGCTGGCCAACCGCATCATCTTCCTCGGTTCGGAGGTGCGCGACGAGAACGCGAACGCCATCTGCGCGCAGATGCTGTTGCTGAACGCCGAGGACCCCAACCGCGACATCTTCCTCTACATCAACAGCCCCGGCGGCTCCGTTGACTCCGGCATGGCGATCTTCGACACCATGCAGTGGATCTCCAACGACGTCGCGACGGTGGCGATGGGCCTGGCAGCCTCCATGGGCCAGTTCCTGCTCTCCGCCGGCCAGAAGGGCAAGCGCTTCGCGCTGCCGCACAGCCGCATCATGATGCACCAGCCCTCCGGTGGCCTCGGCGGCACCGCGTCCGACATCCGGATCCAGGCCGAGCAGTCGCTGCACATCAAGAAGACGATGTCGGGCCTGATCGCAGAGCACACCGGGCAGACGGTGGAGCAGATCGAGAAGGACTCCGACCGCGACCGCTGGTTCACAGCGGAGGCCGCGCTCGCCTACGGCTTCATCGACCACGTCTACGAGCGGGCCTCGCAGATCAAGACCGCCGACGCGCCGAACCAGTGAGGAACCCGATGAGCAGCATGCCCAACGCCTTTTCTGACCGGGGCCTGGCCCCGGCCGGTCCGTCGATGGAGTACTACATCCCGCAGTGGGAGGAGCGCACCTCCTACGGCATCCGTCGGGTCGACCCCTACACGAAGCTGTTCGAGGACCGGATCATCTTCCTCGGCACCCCGATCAGTGACGACATCGCCAACGCGGTGATGGCGCAGCTGTTGTGCCTGCAGTCGATGGACCCCGAGCGGCCGATCAGCATGTACATCAACTCGCCCGGCGGCTCCTTCACGGCCCTGACCGCGATCTACGACACCATGCGCTACATCAAGCCGGACGTGCAGACGGTGTGCCTGGGCCAGGCGGCCTCCGCCGCAGCGGTCCTGCTCGCCGCCGGCACCAAGGGCAAGCGCCTGGCACTGCCGAACAGCCGCATCCTGATCCACCAGCCGGCAACCGAGGGCGGCTACGGGCAGTCCTCCGACCTGGAGATCCAGGCGCGGGAGATCCTGCGGATCCGTTCGCTGATGGAAGGCATGCTGGCTGACAGCACCGGCCAGTCGGTGGAGCAGGTCAGCCTCGACATCGAACGCGACAAGTACCTGACCGCCGAACAGGCCGTCGAGTACGGCATCGTCGACGACATCCTCACCTCGCTCAAGGACATCAAGAACTGATTGGCCCCGGCCAATCCGGTTCTCACCGGGTCAGCCGGGTTACTGTTGGTGGTCAACACGGAAGGAAATGGGCACGTGGCACGCATCGGCGAGACCTCGGACCTGCTGAAGTGCTCCTTCTGCGGGAAGAGCCAGAAGCAGGTGAAGAAGCTCATCGCAGGCCCCGGCGTCTACATCTGCGACGAGTGCATCGACCTGTGCAACGAGATCATCGAGGAGGAGTTCGCTGAGACCAGCGACTCCGGCCTGCTCGACGAACTGCCCAAGCCCAAGGAGATCTGCTCCTTCCTCGACGCCTACGTGATCGGCCAGGAGACCGCCAAGAAGGCCCTGTCCGTGGCCGTCTACAACCACTACAAGCGCGTGCAGGCCCAGAGCCAGACCCCCGGCCGTCGCATCGCAGACGACGAGCTGGTTGAGCTCGGCAAGTCCAACATCCTGCTGATCGGCCCCACCGGCTGTGGCAAGACCTACCTCGCCCAGACCATGGCCCGCATGCTCAACGTGCCGTTCGCCATGGCCGACGCGACCGCCCTCACCGAGGCCGGCTACGTCGGTGAGGATGTGGAGAACATCCTGCTGAAGCTGATCCAGGCCGCCGACTACGACGTGAAGAAGGCCGAGACCGGCATCATCTACATCGACGAGATCGACAAGGTCGCCCGCAAGAGCGAGAACCCGTCGATCACGCGTGACGTCTCCGGCGAGGGCGTGCAGCAGGCGCTGCTGAAGATCCTCGAGGGCACCACCGCATCGGTGCCGCCGCAGGGTGGACGCAAGCACCCGCACCAGGAGTTCATCCAGATCGACACCACGAACATCCTGTTCATCGTCGGCGGTGCGTTCGCGGGTCTCGAGGAGATCATCAACGCCCGTGTCGGCAAGCGTCCGCTGGGCTTCAACAACGACGCCGCCGTGCGTCGGCCCACCTCGATGAACCCGTTCCAGGAAGTGCGTCCGGAGGACCTGCACAAGTTCGGGCTGATCCCGGAGTTCATCGGCCGCCTTCCCATGATCTCCACGGTCGAGCAACTCGACGTCGAGTCGTTGCAGCGCATCCTCGTCGAGCCGAAGAATGCCCTGATCAAGCAGTTCCGCAAGCTGTTCGAGCTCGACGGGGTCGACCTGGAGTTCACCCCCGAGGCCATCGTCGCCATCGCCGAAATGGCGTTGCGGCGGGGCATCGGTGCCCGCGGCCTGCGGTCGATCCTCGAAGAGATCCTGCTGAACGTGATGTACCACGTGCCCAGCGACGACGAGGTGGCCCAGGTGCTGGTTGACGCCGACGTGGTCAACGACGGCGTGGCACCGCAGCTGATCAGCCGGGCCCAGCTCTCCCGTTCCGAGCGGCGCGAGAAGAGCGCCTGAGCACTCCTCCGAGGCGGGGATCCAGCCGCGCGCACTCTGAATTCCGTGGGCGAATTCCCTTGGGCCTTCAGAACTTGTCCGGCTGAATCGTCAAAACTCCTACCCCGTGGTCTGGGGTGTCGCAGCCGACGCCGCAGATATGACATTGTGGAACCCGTTCGACAATGACGCCAACGAAGGAGTTCCCAATGGCCACTCGCCAAGTCAGCATTGCCTCTTCGGTCGGGCTGCACGCCCGTCCCGCTTCGCTGTTCGTCCAGGCAGCCACGGCCACCGGCCTCCCGGTGACGATCGCCAAGGAAGGCGGCAACCCGGTCGATGCCCGCAGCATCCTGATGGTCATGGCCCTCGGCGCGAAGAACGGCGAGACCGTCACGCTTTCCGCAGACGGCGATGGCGCGGAGGAGGCCCTGGACTCCCTCGTGGCCCTGCTCTCCCGCGATCTCGACGCGGAGTAGTCCGGTGACCGGCGACGTCCTGCACACCACCTTCCACGGCATCGGCGTCAGCGCCGGAACCGCAGTCGGGCCCCTTGTCCTGGTCACGCCTGCGCCCACGGCGCCGGCAGACGAGGCACCCACCACAGACGCGGCGGCAGCAGCCAGCGTTGTGCGTGGGGTTCTGGAGGATGTCGCCGTGGGCCTTGAGGCCCGCGCCGCCAAGGCCAGCGAGCACGCCCGCCCGATCCTTGAGGCCGGCGCCATGATGGCGCGCGACCCGGGACTGGCCATGGGCATCGACAACCAGTTGAAGTCCGGCAAGGGTCCGTCACCACGGCCGTCACGGCGGCCGTCGAGGAGTATCTGCGTCATGTTCGAGTCGCTCGGCGGCTACATGGCCGAGCGCGTCACCGACCTGCGTGACGTCAGGGACCGGGCGGTCGCAAGGCTGCTGGGCAAGCCCGAGCCCGGCGTCCCGACGCTCACGGAGCCGAGCATCCTCGCCGCACACGACCTGGCTCCCGCGGAGACGG
Source organism: uncultured Actinomycetota bacterium (assembly GCA_963848845.1). Classification (GTDB taxonomy): domain Bacteria; phylum Actinomycetota; class Actinomycetes; order Propionibacteriales; family Propionibacteriaceae; genus Propionicimonas. The sequence goes on along the minus strand of CAWKFH010000008.1, from coordinate 564,827 downwards.
CGACGCTGACGACGGAGACCTGTCTCGGCATCATCACCGAGGTCGGCGGGCCCACCAGCCACACCGCGATCCTTGCGTCCCAGCTGGGCATTCCCGCTGTGGTGCAGGCGGTCGGCATCATGTCCGTGCCGTTCGGCACGAGGGTCGCCATTGATGGCGGCGTCGGCGAGATCACGGTCAACCCGACCGCCGAGGAGTCCGAACTGCTGGCCGAGCGGAAGCGCCGCCGCGCGGCAGCGCTCGCCGGAGGCACCGGCAACGGGGCGACCAAGGACGGCTACCCCGTGGCGCTCCTCGCCAACATCGGGACCGCCGACGATGCCCGCAAGGCCGCCAAGCTGCCCGTCGAGGGCGTGGGCCTGTTCCGCACCGAGTTCCTGTTCCTCGATCGCGAGACCATGCCGACGGTGGAGGAGCAGACCGCCACCTACACGGAGGTGTTCGAGGCGTTCGGCACCCGCCGCATCGTCGTCCGCACGCTGGACGCAGGCGCGGACAAGCCGCTGAAGTTCGCCGATCTCGGCCCGGAGGAGAACCCGGCGCTGGGCCGCCGCGGGATCCGCCTGGGAATGATCCGCACCGATGTGCTGGACACCCAGCTGGAGGCGCTCGCCGCCGCCTACAAGGCCACCGGCGCCGACGTCAGGGTGATGGCACCCATGATTGCCACCCAGGCCGAAGCCACCTGGTTCGCCGAGCGGGTCCGTGCCCTCGGCCTGCCCAAGGTTGGCGTCATGATCGAGGTCCCGGCAGCAGCGATCCGCAGCCGCGGCATCCTGTACCACGTCGACTTCGCGTCGCTGGGCACCAACGACCTGCAGCAGTACACGATGGCTGCCGACCGCATGCAGGGCGAGCTTGCTGACCTGCTGAACCCCTGGGAGCCGGCCCTGCTGGACGTGGTCGCCCTCGCGTGCGAAGGCGGTGCTGCCATGGGCAAGCCGATCGGGGTGTGTGGTGAAGCCGGTGGCGATCCGGGCCTCGCGCTCGTGCTGGCCGGCCTGGGTGTGTCCAGCCTCTCCATGGCCCCCGGCAAGGTGCCCGCCGTCCGCACAGCCCTCGGCCTGCACACCCAGTCGCAGTGCCAGCAGATGGCTGCGGCGGCCAGGGCGGCAACGACAGCCGTCGAGGCGAAGGCCGCAGTGCTGAAGATGGCCGACCCCGTCCTCGCCGACCTGGTCTGACCCGTCCGGTCGGGACGGGGTGCTCGCCACCTCGTCCTGCCGCCTCGCTACCTTTCCTGTCGCCTCGCTACCTGTAGACGGGTAGCGTCCCGACCGGCGAGTAGTGAGGCGCGCGGAAGCCGCAGCGAGGCGCGCGGAACCGTAGCGAGGCAGAGCGGTGAGGCGGGACGGAAGGGTCGCTAAGGCTACTTGGCCTTGCCCTTCAGGGAGCCGGTGATGTTGCCGCTGGAGGTTCCCACCAGGCACACCACCTCACGGTCCTGCGCCAGGAGCCAGGACTCCTTGGTGGGGCTGAGGTAGGTGACCTCGTACCTGGAGTCGTCGATGGCGACCCCCATGAAGCCCTCGTAGGCATCGCCGCAAGCCTCGTCGGAGAGGTCGTTGATCGTCGAGGTCCCTGGAAACTCGGTGCCCTCGAGCGTGCTGGAGGCGTAGGCCTCCCAGAAGTGGGCCTGGTCGCAGGGCGTCAGCGCCAGCGTCTCCGCGGAGTCTCCGTCCAGCTTCCCCACGCAGTCGCCCACCTTGATGGAGAACGCGTCGGTGGTTGCCGCTGCGGTCACCTGACCGGCGCTGTCCCTGGGTGCGCCGGTCGAGCACCCGGCAAGCAACACGAGCAGGAGCGTGGCAAGCCCGACGGCGGTCCTCACGACGCGGCGTCCTCTGCGGGCTTCAGTTCGACCGTCACGGCCAGCGGCAGGGACACTTCCTCCCAGACGATCGGGCTCGTGATCCGGCCAACCGAACGCAGGTCGTCCTCCGCGGCGAACAGCCGGCTGAGCACATCGCCCGGCCCGGCGAACACCGCGGAAGTTGCCTCCGTCTTCATCGACACCTTCGCCTGCGACTTGGCGCCGCGGATGCCGATCAGCGCCGCGGCGATGTCATCGAGCAGGGCCGGGTCACCGTCGCCGGCAGCCAGGTCGGACGCCGTCGGCCAGGCCGCGGTGTGGATGGAGCCCTGCTGCCACCACGACCAGACCTCTTCGGTGACGAAGGGCAGGAACGGCGCGAACAGGCGCAGCAGCACGCCGAGCGCCTCGCGCAGGGCGGCGCGGGCCGAGTCGCTGCCGGGGTTGTCGTCTCCGGCGTAGGCGCGTTCCTTCACCAGTTCGAGGTAGTCGTCGCAGAACTGCCAGAAGAACTTCTCTGCGGCCTCCAGCGCTGCGGAGTAGTCGTAGGCGTCGAAGCCTGCCGTGGCCTGCTCGACCACCCTCGCCAGCGCGGCGAGCATCGCCAGGTCGACCGGCTCGGTGGGCAGCGTGCGGGCGGGCGTGTCCACGGCGATGCCGAGGATGAACTTGCTGGCGTTGAGGATCTTCATCGCCAGGCGGCGTCCGACCTTCATCTGGGTCTCGTCGAACGGCGAGTCCATGCCGGGTCGGGCCATCGCGGCCCGCCAGCGGACGGCGTCCGAGCCGAACCGGTCGAGGATGTCGGTCGGCACGACGACGTTGCCCTTGCTCTTGCTCATCTTCTTGCGGTCGGGGTCGACGACGAAGCCGGAGATGGCGGCCAGCTTCCACGGCAGCACGCCGTGCTCGAAGTGCGCCCGCACGACGCGGGAGAACAGCCAGGTGCGGATGATGTCATGGGCCTGTGGGGCCATGTCCATCGGGAACGTGAGCCGCCACAGCTCCTCGTCGGTCTCCCAGCCGCAGGCCAGCTGCGGGGAGAGCGAGGACGTCGCCCAGGTGTCCATCACGTCGGGGTCGCCGACGAAGCCACCAGGCACGCCACGCTGCTCCGGGGCGAAGCCGGGCGGGCACTCGCTGGACGGGTCGACCGGCAGGTCGGCCTCCGACGCGGTGATCGGGTGCGCGTAGTCGGGCTCGCCCTCGGCGTCGAGGGTGTACCAGACGGGGAACGGGACGCCGAAGAACCGCTGGCGGCTGATCAGCCAGTCGCCGTTGAGGCCGTTGACCCAGTTGGCGTAGCGGTGGCGCATGTGGTCGGGCACCCAGACGAGCTCATCGCCACGGGCCAGCAGTTCCTGCTTGAGCTCCTCGTCGCGTCCGCCGTTGGAGATGTACCACTGCCGCGTGGACACGATCTCGAGCGGCTTGTCGCCCTTCTCGTAGAAGTTCGCCATGCGCTGGGTGGGCTTCGGCTCGCCGTCCAGGTCGCCGGCGGCGCGCAGCAGCCCGACCATGGCCTCGCGGGCACCGAAGGTGGTCTTGCCGGCCAGCTCTGCGTACGGCTCGGCGTTGGTCAGCCACTCGGGGGTCTCGGCGTGCAGGCGCCCGTCGCGTCCGATCACGGTGCGCATCGGCAGGCGGAGCTCGCGCCACCAGGTGACGTCGGTGAGGTCGCCGAACGTGCAGCACATCGCGATGCCCGCGCCCTTGTCCGGCTCGGCCAGCGAGTGGGCAAGCACGGGGATCTCCACGCCGAAGACCGGGGACGTGACGGTGGTGCCGAACAGGTGGCGGTAACGGTCGTCGTCGGGGTGCGCGATCAGGGCGCAGACGGACGCGATCAGCTCCGGCCGGGTGGTTTCGATGTAGAGCGGTTCCCCGCCGGCCTGGTGGAAGGCGACCCGGTAGTAGTGACCCGGGTAGTCGCGGGCCTCGAGCTCTGCCTGCGCGACGGCGGTCTGGAAGGTGATGTCCCACAGCGTCGGGGCCTCCGAGAGGTAGGCCTCACCGCGTGCAAGGTTGCGCAGGAACCCGCGCTGGGCGACGGTCTGGGCCTCGTCGGAGATGGTGGCATAGAGCGACTTCCAGTCCACACTGAGGCCGAGCGTGCGCCACAGGTTCTCGAATGCCTGCTCGTCGACGGCCGTGAGCTCATGGCAGAGCTGCACGAAGTTGCGCCGGCTGATCGGTAGCTGCCGCTTCGGGTCGGGGTTCGCCGGCGGCGTGAAGTCCGGGTCGAAGGGCAGGGACGGATCGCAGCGCACCCCGTAGAAGTTCTGCACCCGGCGCTCGGTGGGCAGGCCGTTGTCGTCCCAGCCCATCGGGTAGAAGACGTGCTTGCCGCGCATCCGCTGGTAGCGGGCGATCAGGTCGGTATGGGTGTAGCTGAACACATGGCCCACGTGGAGCGAGCCCGACACCGTCGGCGGCGGGGTGTCGATGCTGAACACCTGCTCGCGGGACTCCGGGCGAACGAAGGCGTAGGTGTCATCCGTGCGCCATACGCTCGACCACTTCGCCTCCAGGCCCTCCAGTACCGGCCGCTCCGGTACGCCGCCCGCGGCCTGGGCAGCTGCGGGCACGGTGGTGGTCTGGGGCAGATCAGTCATGGTGAGCATCCTAATGAGCGCACCGGGGAAGTTCTGAATCCGCGGGGGAGTGACTGAGGTCGGTCAGCCCTTGGCTGCTGCGTCGATGATCGCCTTCAGGTCGTCGCCGGACTTTCCGGTGAAGGCGGCGGCGGGGACGACCTTGCCGTTCACCGTCATCAGGGGCGTGGTGTCGAGCCCGGCCTTCAGGGCCGCGTCCTCGACGTTCTGGACGAACGGGGCCAGGTTCTGGTTGGCGTTGCAGGCGCGGAACGCCGTGAGGTCGGTGCCGGTGATGCCCAGCTTCGTCGGGATCGTCTCCAGCAGGAGGGTGTCGGTGTAGGGCCCTTCGGGCGCTGCGTCGAAGATCGCCGTGTGGTACGGCAGGTAGGCCCCGACCACGTCGGCACATGCTGCGGCCAGCGCAGCCCGGTGCGAGAGACCCCCGGCGTTGCCCTGGTCGAGGAACACCCGGGTGTGGTGCACCAGCCGGATCTCGCCGGTCTGGCCGAGCAGGCTCAACGCCCCGGCGAAGCTCTGCTCGAATTGCACGCAGTGGCTGCACTGGTAGTCGAAGTACACGCCGACCTCGGGCTTGCCGGCGTTGTCGTTGATCACGATGCCGTCCCGTTCGGCCGTGGCGTTCGGCGGGTAGGCCAGCTCGGAGGTGGGTGCGGGCGCCGGCTGCTGGGTCTGCTGCACGATCACGACCACCATCACCGTCACCAGCACGAGCGCGAGCAGCGCAGAGCCGACGATGATGACGCGCCGCAGCCGCGCCGACCGCTGGTTCGCCAGCTGGGCGTCACGCATCCGCTGGCGTTGGCTCTTGTCCACGCATAAGCGTCGTCGTCCCCGACTCAGGCGTTCTGCTTGATGAGGTCGCCGAGGCCGTCGGGCTGCACGCCGGCGATGGTCTGCAGCGACAGGTCCTTGCCGTTCACGCGAACCGACGGAGTCGCGTTGACCCCGGACTTGGACGCCGCCTCGTTGGTGCCGTTGACGAAGGCCTTGGTGGTCTGGGAGTCATAGCAGGACTGGAAGCTGGTCAGGTCGGTGCCGGTGATGCCCACCGCGCCCGGGATGGTCACGCGCAGGACCTCGTCGGAGTAGCCGTCGCCCTCTGTGGCCGGCTGGTTGGCGTAGATCTGCTCGTGGTAGGCGGCGTACTTGCCCGAGAAGTCGGAGCAGGCCGCACCGATGCCGGCACGCAGCGAGGCGTCGTTGTTCAGGTTGTTGTCCAGGAACGTCATGTTCCGGTAGCGCAACTCGATGTCGCCACTGTCGGCCAGCGAGGTGAAGCTGGCGCCGTACGCGCCCTCGAACTGCTTGCACACCGGGCACTGGTAGTCGAAGAACAGCTCGACGACCGGGGCCCCGGCGGCTGCCTTGCCGGGGTTGACGACGATGGCGTCCTTGGCCGCCGTGGCGTTCGGCGGCGTGGCAGACGACGTGGTGGCGGTGTGCGACTGGTTCTGGATGAGCACGGCGATGAACACGCCGACCAGCACGACGACGAGGATCGCCGAGCCGACACCGATGATCCGGTTGAGCCGCTTCTGCTTGGCCTGTGCCGCCTGGTTGCGGCGCAGCTGCTCGCGGTTGCTCTGGCTCATCTGGTCGACTCCTTGTCGTCTTCTGTGACCGGCTCCGGTTCGGAGTCCGTCGTGTCCTCAATTGGGGCGAACAGCCAGTTGTCCACGGCGAACGGGGCGCGCGGGCGCCAGACCGTCCACGCGCCGGCAAGCAGGAGCCCGGTGTCGCGCAGGATCTCCAGCGGGTACTGGGTCTGGCTTGCCTCGATCTCGCCGCCGGCGCCGAAGCAACCGCAGTCGATCGAGATGCCGCGGGCCCAGACCGAGGCGATGCCGATGATGAAGGCCAGCATCAGCAGTGAACCGGCGACCGCGGAGATGCGGGTGAAGGTTCCGGTGATGAGCAGCAGCCCGACGAAGACCTCCAGGATCGGCAGCGCGGTGCCGACGAAGCTGGTGATGTCCCACGGAAGGATCTGGTAGAGCCGCACCGACTGCACCGACGCGTCCAGGTTGGGAACCTTCAACAGTCCGGCGACAGCGATGGTGATGCCGAGGACAAGGCGGGCGGCGAGGGTCACCCACTCCTGCCAGGGTCGCCGGGAGAGCGAGACGGCAGAGGTGTCGGACACCGGGTCAGTATACGAGGGGCTCCGCGGCGCACCTCGCTAGTCTGAACACACCATGAGCCGAACCCACGCCCAGATCGTCACAGAACTCCAGGGACGGTGGCCCGAGCACCGGGTCGCGCCGAGCCAGGCCCGCGTCCAGGCGCTGTGCGACCTGCTCGGCTCACCGGAGCAGTCCTGCCCGGTCATCCTGATCGCCGGCACCAATGGCAAGGGCAGCACCGCCTTGATGATCGACTCGCTGCTGCGGTCCCTCGGACTACGGGTGGGACGCTATTCCAGCCCGCACCTTGTCGACCTCACCGAGCGGATCAGCATCGACGGTGAGGACATCAGCGAGGAGAGGTTCGACGACCTGGTCGAGCAGGTGATGCCCCTGGTCGAGCTCGTCGACGCCCAGCAGCTCGACGGTGTCGCGATGACGTTCTTCGAGGTCATGACCGCCCTGGCCTACGCCGCCTTCGCCGATGCACCGGTGGACGTCGCCGTCGTCGAGGTGGGGCTCGGCGGACGCTGGGACGCCACCAACATCGTCGAAGCACAGGTCGCGGTGGTGTGCCCGATCGACCTCGACCACACCCACCTGCTGGGCGACACCATCGCAGAGATCGCCGCAGAGAAGGCGGGCATCATCAAGGCCGGCAGCAAGGCCGTGCTCGCGGCCCAGCACCCCGAAGCGGCGACCGTCCTCCTGGCCCGGTGCAACCAGGTCGGCGCAGAGGTGCTCCGCGAGGGCCCCGAGTTCGGCCTGATCGACCGCCAGCCGGCGGTGGGTGGCCAGGTGATCCGGGTCGAGACCGCGCAGGGGCCGCTCGGCGACATCGTCCTGCCCCTGTTCGGTGCCCACATGGCGCGCAACGCCGCGCTGGCGGTGGCCGCCACCGAGGCGTTCCTCGGCGGCAAGCCGATGTCGGCGGAGGTGATCACCGACGGCCTGGAGGAAGTGAAGGTGCCGGCGCGTCTCGAGGTCGTGCGGCGGTCACCGACCGTGGTGCTGGACACCTGCCACAACCCCCACGGGGCCCGCGCCACCATCGACGGGCTCACCGAGGCCTTCGACTTCAACCCGCTGATCGGGGTGGTCGCGATGATGGCCGACAAGGATGTGACCCAGGTGATGGGCATCTTCGCCGAAGCCATGACCACGATCGTGTGCACCACGATCGCATCCACCACCCGTGCGCTCCCGGCGGCGGCCCTCGCCGAACGTGCCGGTGAGGTGTTCGGCGCAGAGCGCGTGCGGCTGGCCGACGACATGTCGGCGGCCATCGAGGAGGCCGTCCGGCTGGCGGACGAGGCCGGTCCGGGGGCCGGCGTGCTGATTGCCGGTTCGGTGTACGCGGCGGGGGAGGCCCGCGCCATGCTGGTGCGGCAGGGGGACGACTCGTGACGCTTGTGCCCACCAACCCGATGGGTCGGGTGATGATGAGCATCCTGATCTTCGAGGCGATCATCTTCGGGCTGGCCATCGCGGGCATGATCCAGGTCTCCTCGCTCGCGGTACCGCTCTCGTTCGGCCTCGGTCTCGGAGCGGCGGCGCTGGCCATCGTCGCGTCCGTGCTGCTGCGCCGTCCCGGCGGCTACTGGCTGGGCTGGCTCACCCAGGTGGTGGCCATCGCCCTCGGGTTCGCCACGACGATGATGTTCTGGGTCGGCGGCATGTTCGTGTTGTTGTGGCTGGTCTGCTTCGCCCTCGGCCGCCGGATCGAGACGACCCCTCCCGGTGGCGCGCGTCCGGCCCCGCCGACGGCATGACACCGCCCGCGGACGTGAGGGTAGGGTGCACGCCATGACCGATCTGCAACGGACCCTGGTGTTGCTGAAGCCGGACGCGGTGCGACGCGGCCTGGCCGGCACGATCCTGGCCCGCTACGAGGCGAAGGGGCTGGCCGCCGTCGCGCTCGAGCTGCGGCACATCGATGCCGCCATGGCCGACCGCCACTACGCCGACCATGTCGAGCAGCCGTGGTACCCGCCGCTGCGGGACTACATCACCGCCGGCCCGCTGGTTGCCGTCGTGCTCGAGGGTCCGACCGCGATCGACGTGGTGCGCCTGATGAACGGCGCCACCAACTCGGCGGTCGCCGCACCGGGCACCATCCGCGGCGACTACTCACTCTCGAACCGGGAGAACCTGGTGCATGCCTCCGATTCCCCGGAGTCCGCCGGCCGCGAGATCGGATTGTGGTTTCCGAACCTGGGCTGAATCCCGCAGGATTGCCGGACGCCCCACCGCCGTCTCCGGGACCGACCGGTCCCGGCGCGCCGGCGTACCCGTGGCAGGCCGCGACCGGCCCGATGCCACCGCAGGGCGGACAGCCGGACGGGGTGTGGCTGGGCCCGCCACCAGCCGCAGCCGAACTGGCAGCCGGTGAAGCCGTCGGCCCTGCCGATCGTCCAGCGGGAGTACCACGAGTTCTTCCGGGCGCCGCGGTTCCGCTGGTGGAAGCCACTGCTCGCCATCGCCATGTTCGTGGCCACCTGGTTGCTCGCCACCTTGTTGATCTCGATCCCGCCGATCCTCATCGACACGGCCTCGGGTCGCCTGGACCTCTCCGGGGTCGCGCAGGGTGAGTTGGAGCTCACCCCGCTGCTGTTCCTGGCCAACAACCTCGGCCTCGCCGCCGCCATCCCGCTGGCGGGGCTCACCGCCTGGGCCGTGTTCGGGCAGCGTCCGCGGTGGATCAGTTCGATCGCCGGCGGCTTCCGCTGGGGCCTGTTCTGGCGGTTCTCCGCCGTCGCCGTCCCGATCCTGCTCCTCAGCGTCGGCGTCGAGGTCCTGCTGTCCGGCCCGCCGGAGCTGGTCTGGAACGCCGATTCGTGGTTCCTGATCGTCACGATCCTGCTCACCACCCCCCTGCAGGCGGCCGGTGAGGAGTACGGCACCCGAGGGCTCCTTGCCCGCAGCATCGGGTCGTGGTTCGGCTCGGTCCGGGTCGGGCTCGTGGTCGCGACCACGATCACGTCCGTCGTGTTCATGCTGTTGCACGGTGCCGGCGACCCGTGGCTCAACGGCTACTACTTCATGGTCGGTGTCGCCTGCTCCGTCCTGGTGTGGAAGACCGGCGGGCTCGAGGCTGCCGTCGCCCTGCACGTGGTGAACAACCTGATCGGCGAGATCACGATCCCGTTCGGTGGGCTCGAGGGCATGTTCGACCGTTCGGCCGGTGTCGCCGGACCGGAGATCCTGATCCAGATGTTCTTCACCGCCGCCCTTGTCGCTGCCCTGCTCCTGCTGGCCCGAAGCCTCAGAATTCCCCAATCCGCCGCTCCGGCGGCCGTCCGGCCGGAGTGGTTGCCATGACATCGGGGTACGCTGGATTTCCTCGCGACACGATCGCCAACGAAGGTGTGAGATGACTAACGACGTGGTGACAAAGCTGGACGCCTCGAGCGCGCTCAAGTGGCTGCGGGCCAACATCCGCTCCCGGGCCGGGCGCACCCTCGTCGGTGTGGACGGCGTCGACGGCGCCGGCAAGACCACCTTCGCCAATGAGCTCGCCGAGTTGCTGAAGGAATCCGGGCTCGAAGTGATCCGGATCTCGATGGACCACTACCTGAATCCGCAGACCAAGCGGTACGCCCAGGGACGCTCCTCGGCCAAGGGCTACTTCGAGGACAGCTACGACTACGTGCGGTTCAGCGACGAGGTGCTGGAGCCGCTCGGGCACGGCGGCTCGGGGCGCTACCGCACCGCGGCGTACGACCTGTATTCGGAGTCTGAGGTGAAGTCGCCCTGGCGGGTGGCCCCCGACCATGCAGTCGTGATCATCGATGGCATGTTCATCCACCGCAACGAGCTGTGTTCCAGCAGGAAGAAGAAGATCTGGGACCTCTCGGTGTGGCTCGAGGTGCCGTTCGAGGAGTCCTTCCATCGCCTGGCCGACCGTGACCAGAAGCTGAACGCCGACCCCGAGGACCCGCGCAACGCGCGGTACTACCAGGGCCAGCTGCTCTACCTGGAGTCGTGCGACCCGGCGAACCGGGCCGACATCGTCGTGGAGAACGCTGCGCCGCACGCCCCCGTCGACTGAGCGGTGCACGCATGACGGCGACGGCCTGGGTTGCGCCGCCGGAGCCTCCCGTGGAGCCGGCCCGACTGTCCTCCGACCTGGTGGACTGGCTGCGCGGGCGTGCGGATCCGGTGAATGTCGCAGGCATGGCCAGGTACGGCATCAGCACCAGGGGCACGCTGGGCGTCCCGATCCCGGTCCTGCGCGGCATCGTCGCGGAACTGAAATCGCTGCGCCGGGCCCGGCCCGAGTACGTGCACCAGGTGGCCGCACGGCTCTGGGCGTCCGGCGTGCACGAGGCCCGGTTGCTCGCCGGCTTCCTCGACGTCCCGGAACTGGTCACGCGGGAACAGGCCGAGGCCTGGGTGTCCGACATCGACTCCTGGGACCTGTGCGACCAGGTCGTCGGCCTGTTCGCCCCGACCGCGTTCGGCCGGCAGCTGGCCGTTGAGTGGTCCGGGCGGCAGGAGACGTTCGTGAAGCGGGCCGGGTTCGTGCTGATCTGCAGCATCGCCGTGCACGCGAAGGCCGTCCCGGACGCCGAGCTGGTCGCCTACCTGGCACTGGTCGAACGCGAGTGCACCGACGACCGCAACTTCGTGAAGAAGGCCGTGAACTGGGCGCTGCGCCAGATCGGCAAGCGGTCGCCGGCCTGCCACGCCGCGGCGATCGACACCGCCGAACGGATCCTCGCCCGGCATCCCGGCTCGGCGGCAGCCCGCTGGGTGGCACGGGACGCGCTACGAGAACTACGCAGCGACGCGGTCGTGGCGCGGCTGGCCGCACGGCACCCGGCTTCGCAAGTCCTCGCACATTGATTACGCTTGCCCAACCATGACTGCCGACACCGTGACGTCCCTCTATCCACGGCTGGAGCCATTGCTCGCCCAGGTCACCAAGCCGGTGCAGTACACCGGCGGAGAGGTGAACTCGTTCAGCAAGGACTTCGCCGCTGCGGAGGTGCGCTGGGCGTTGATGTATCCCGACGCCTACGAGGTGGGCCAGCCGAACCAGGGCCTGGCAATCCTGTACGAGATCCTCAACGAGCGTGACTGGATGGTCGCGGAACGCACCTTCTCCGTGTGGCCCGACCTGGCGGCGAAGATGCGCGAGCACGGCCTGCCGCAGTTCACGCTGGAGAACCACCTGCCGGTGAAGGCGTTCGACCTGCTCGGAGTCAGTTTCTCCACCGAACTCGGCTACACCAACCTGCTGGAGGCCCTCGACCTCGCCGGCATCGCCCTGCACAGCGTCGACCGGGGCGAGGACGACCCGATCGTGATCGCCGGCGGGCACGCGGCCTTCAATCCTGAACCCATCGCCGACTTCATCGATGCCGCCGTGCTCGGTGACGGCGAGGAGGCCGCCCTGGTCGTCTCCGAGCTGGTGCGCTCGTGGAAGGCGTCCGGGCGTCCGGGGGGACGGCGCGGGTTGCTGCTCACGCTGGCCACCCACGGTGTCGCCTACGTCCCGGCGTTCTACGACGTCAGCTACGGACCCGACCACGCCATCGCGGCGGTGACGCCCGCCATCGAAGGGATTCCGGAGCGGGTCGCCAAGCACACCCTGATGGAGCTCGACAACTGGCCCTACCCGGCCCGCCCGGTGGTGCCGCTGGCCGAGACCGTCCACGAGCGCTACTCGGTGGAGATCTTCCGCGGCTGCACCCGCGGCTGCCGGTTCTGCCAGGCGGGCATGATCACGCGTCCCGTCCGGGAGCGGAACATCGAGACCATCGGCGCCATGGTCGCCGGCGGCCTCGCGGCTACCGGGCTGGAGGAGGTCGGCCTGCTGAGCCTCTCCAGCGCCGACCACTCCGAGATCGGGCCGGTGGCCAAGCAGCTCGCCGACCGCTACGAGGGCAGCTTCGTCTCGCTGTCGCTGCCCAGCACCCGGGTGGACGCGTTCAACATCGACCTGGCCAACGAGCTCAGCCGCAACGGACGGCGCTCCGGGACTGACGTTCGCTCCGGAGGGCGGGTCGGAACGGCTCCGCAAGGTGATCAACAAGATGGTCACAGAAGAAGACCTGATCAACACCGTTGCGGCAGCGTTCGCCCAGGGCTGGCGGCAGGTGAAGCTCTACTTCATGTGCGGCCTGCCCACGGAGACCGACGAGGACGTCCTCGCGATCGCCGACATGGCCGCCCGGGTGATCGAGACCGGACGCAAGGCTGCCGGCACCCGCGACGTGCGGTGCACGATCAGCATCGGCGGGTTCGTGCCCAAGCCGCACACCCCGTTCCAGTGGGCGGCGCAGGCCGACTCGGAGACGATCGACCGCAGGCTGCGGCTGCTGAAGGACAAGATCCGCAACGACCGCAGGTACGGCAAGGCGATCGGCATGCGGTACCACGACGGCAAGCCCGGCGTGATCGAGGGACTGCTCAGCCGCGGCGACCGCCGGGTCGGCGCCGTGATCGAGGAGGTCTGGCGCAGCGGCGGCAAGTTCGACGGCTGGAGCGAGCACTTCTCCTATGACCGCTGGGCTGCTGCCACCGAGACCGCCCTCGCCGCGCACGGCATCGACCTCGACTGGTACACGACCCGCGAGCGCGGCCAGGCCGAGGTCCTGCCCTGGGACCACCTCGACGCCGGACTCGACCGCGACTGGCTCTGGCAGGACTACCAGGACGCCGTCGGTGGCGCGGAGGTCGAGGACTGCCGCTGGTCCGGCTGCTACGACTGCGGCGTCTGCCCCCAGTTCGGCACCGAGATCCAGATCGGCCCCACCGGACGCTCCCTCCTGCCCCTGACCGTCGTCACCAGCTGACCCCGACCGAATCGGGGACGGTTCCCAATTCGGTCCAACCCTCACGGACCGAATTGGGGACGGTTCCTACTCGGTCCAACCCTCACGTCGCGAGAAGGTGGACCGAGTTAGGAACCGTCCCCGATTCGGGCCGAGGGCTGGGTTGTACGACCTCGTCCGAGTGTCGGCGGACGGCTCCGGCGCCGTGAGAGCCTGAGGCGTGCGCCAACTCCACCGAGCCCTCATCGGGCTGATGATCACCGTCCTGAGCTCGCTGTCGCCACTGGTGGCGCCCACGCCCGCCAACGCCGCGTCGGGCTACAGCCTCACCGGGGTTGCCGCCGGCGGTGGGACGACCACGTCCGCCACGGCGATCAAGCTGACCGTCAGGTTCACGAACAACGGGAAGGCCGTCAGGAAGGCCACCGCTGTGCTGCAGTACCAGAAGGGCGCCGGCTGGGTCACGGAGAAGAAGGTGGCCATCCGCTCCGGGAAGGGCACCGTCAAGGTGAAGCACGCGGTGGGTGACCGCACCTACCGCTTCCGGGTGTCGGGCAAGGCGACCAGCGCGTCGTTCACCGTCCACTTCGTCCCTGCGGTGTTCACCCTCGCCGGCTCCGGACGGGGCCACGGCGTCGGCATGTCGCAGTACGGCGCCTACCAGCTCGCCCGTGGGGGCATGAGCGCCACGAAGATCCTGGAGCACTACTACACCGGCGCCGTTGTGGGCACGGCCGTCAACAACCCGCGCACCATCAAGGTGCAGGTGCTCGGCCCGCCCTCGGACTCCCGCACGACCACGAAGCTGTCGATCACCAACGGCGGCTTCACCGTCACCGACGGTGACACCATCCTCGCCACCACAGCGTCGAAGAAGGCGATCGACATCGGGGTCAGCGGGTCGAAGGTGACGGCAAGGGTGACTCTCGCGAACGGCAAGGTGCGGACGCTCTCCGCCAGCCGCATGCAGTTCAGGTGGTCCAGCGCAGCGACGGTCTCCGTCGCCGGCGCTCACGGCACGTACCGGTACGGGAACCTGCAGGTCACCGTGATCGGCAAGCGTCCCAACGTCGTCAACGAGCTCAGGATGAACACCGAGTACCTGTACGGGATCGACGAGATGCCGTCGTCCTGGGGCAGTGCGGCCGGCAGGGGCATCGAGGCGCTCAAGGCCCAGGTCGTCGCCGCACGGTCCTACGTGATCACGCAGGCCCTGCGATGGAAGCCCTCGGCCGGGGGCGTTGACCCCAGCTGCGACTGTCAGGTCTTCGACGACTCCCGCAGTCAGAACTTCACCGGCTGGAGGAAGGCCGGCGGGAGCGGGCAGCGCCGACTGGCGGCGCGCGGTCGACCAGACCATGCCCACCGGTGTCGTGCAGGTGCTGAGGCCATCCGCCACCGCGGTGGCGGAGATCGCGGAGGCCCCGTACTTCGCCTCCTCCGGCAGCTACACCGTCGGTGGCGCCCGCTACTCCGGAACGGTCTCCAACGCGGACGCGTGGGGCACGGCGCCGGTCGGCTACCTCAGCCATGTCGATGACACCGACTCCGTGCTCGCTCCCGGCAATCCCGTACGGGAGCTGGACGGAGCACCGTCACGCCAGGCCACGGTCGCCAAGCTGTTCGGCATCGGCCCGCTGCGATCGCTGCAGGTGACCGAACGCTACCCGGGCGGCCTGGTGAAGGCGCTGACCGGCACGTCGGCCACCGGCGTCGCGCGGACGATCACCCGCACGTCGGAGGGCTGGCGGACGGGCCTCGGCCTGCCCGGCGCCTGGGTCTCGGGCATCACCGGACGCTGAACGCCGAACGCCCGCCCCCGGGTGGGACGGGCGCTCGGTCGATCGGTCGGTCAGTGGGCGATCGCGCCCTCCGCGCCGGCTCCGGTCATGGAGCGGACCTCCATCTCTGCCTGGAGCAGGGCGTCGGCCGGCTCCCTGGAGGTCAGCGTGCCGACGATGCCGGCGATGAAGGCCAGCGGCAGGGAGACGATGGTCGGGTTGGTGAGCGGGAAGATCGCCAACGGCCCGCTGACCACAGCGGGGGAGAAGATGATCAGCACCACGGCCGAGATCAGGCCGGTGTAGATCGACCACACCGAGCCACGCGTGTTGAACCGCTTCCAGTACATCGTCATCAGGATCGACGGCAGGTTGGCCGACGCCGCGACACCGAACGCCAGCGACACAAGGAAGGCGACGTTCTGCCCGTTGGCGAGGATGCCACCGACGATGGCAAGGAAGCCGATCACGACAGCGGTGATGCGGGCCACCTTCACCTCCTGGGCAGGATCGGCCTTGCCCGACTTGAACACCGAGTTGTAGAAGTCGTGGGCGAAGGAGGCCGAAGCCGTGATCGTCAGGCCCGCAACCACAGCGAGGATCGTGGCGAAGGCGACACCGGAGATGACGCCCATCAGGACCTCACCGCCCAGGTGCAGCGCCAGCAACGGAGCAGCAGAGTTGGCCTTGCCGGGAGCGGCGAGGATGTTCTCCACCCCGACCAGTTCGGCGGCGCCGAAGCCGAGGACCAGCGTGAACAGGAAGAACACGCCCACCAGGATGATCGCCCACACCGCCGAGCGGCGCGCTTCACGGGCGCTGGGCACGGTGTAGAAGCGCATCAGCACGTGGGGCAGGCCGGACGGCCCGGCGACCAGGGCGATGGCAAGGGAGAAGAAGCTGAGCTTGCTGATCCAGCCGTTGGCGCCGTACTGCAGCATCGGCTCGAGGATCGCCTCGCCCTTCGGGTGCACGGACGCCGCGGCGCCCAGCAGTTCGGAGAGGTTGAAGCCGTGGCCGGACAGCACCCAGAACGTCATGACGGCGCCGCCGGAGATCAGCATGACGGCCTTGATCATCTGCACCCAGGTGGTGCCCTTCATGCCGCCGATGAGGACGTAGACCATCATGACGAGGCCGACGCCCGCGATCACCACGGCCTGCCAGAACGGGTCCTTCACCCCGAGGAGGAGCGCGACGAGCCCGCCGGCCCCGGCCATCTGCGCCAGCAGGTAGACCAGGGAGACCGTCAGCGTCGACAGTGCGGCAGCGGTGCGGACCGGCTTCTGGTTCATCCGGAAGCTGAGCACGTCGGCCATCGTGTACTTGCCGGTGTTGCGCAGCGGCTCTGCCACCAGGTACAGCGCCAGCAACAGCGCGATGAAGAAGCCCGACGGAGTAGAGCAGGCCGTCATAGCCGTAGACGGCGATCGCCCCGGTCACACCGAGGAACGCCGCAGCGGACAGGTAGTCGCCGGTGATGGCCAGTCCGTTCTGGCGCCCGGAGAAGGACGCTCCGCCGGTGTAGAACGAGCCGGCCTTCTTCTCCGTCTGCCGGGTCACCCGGATGACCACGAGGAGGGTGAAGATGACGAAGGCGCCGAAGATGCCGATGTTGATCGCGGGGTTGCCCGTCGCGGTTTCGAGGATGATCACTTGGAGACCTCGTTCTCGATCGTGTTGCGCAATTCTGCGGCCATGGGGTCAAGGACGTTGTCAGCACGCTGGACGTAGAGCCAGGTGGCGAACCAGGTGGTGGGGAACTGGGCGAGGCCGATCAGCATGCCCACGTTGAGGTTGCCGATCGCGGGGATCGACATGAAGTCCTCCGCGAAGACGGAACCGACGACGTACAGGAAGTACCAGGCCAGAACGGCAATGACGGTCGGGAAGGCGAAGGTCGTGAACGAGCGACGGAGCTTGCGGTATTCCGGGGAACCCTGCACGTCGGCGAAGGTCTTCTGATCCGGGTGCCCGTGGGGCTTCTGGGTCAGGGACAGCTCCGGCAGCGGCCAGTGGTCCTTGGGAAGGTGGAATTCCGGCTCGTCGATCGTTGATGCCGGGATGTGCTCGGACATGTCGTCCGCCCTTCTACTCGCAGTGACAAGGGTGGGCTCGGCGACGGTCTCAGCGCAGGAGTCGGATCCGGCTACAGGCGGTTCGGCGTCGGTGTCGGGAACGGCTTCGGGTGCCCGAACAGTACGGGTTATACCTAGATGGCCACAAGCATTTGCTCAGGATAGATCAGAGAGGGTGCACATATTCCCAGTTTTGGTTGAGCTGCTGGGCGGCGGTGCACCGTTACGTTGGCGGCGTGCAGCAGCAACAGCGGCCCACAGGCTGGCGAAGGTGGGCACCCGGCCTGGCGACCCTGCTCGGCTACGACCGCTCGTGGCTGCGGGGAGACCTGATCGCCGGCGTCACCGTCGCGGCGTACCTGGTGCCGCAGGTCATGGCCTACGCAGAGATCATCGGCCTGCCCCCGGTCGCCGGGCTGTGGGCCGTGCTCGCCCCCATGGTCATCTATGCGGTCCTCGGTGAGTCCCGGCAGCTGTCGATCGGGCCGGAGTCGACCACGGCACTGATGACCGCGGCCGGCATCTTCGCGCTTGCCGGACCGGTGGAGGGGCAACGGCGCGCGGAGCTTGCCGCCCTGATCGCCGTTGCGGTGGGGGTCGTCTGCCTTGTGGGTCGCATCGCCCGGCTGGGCTTCCTCGCCAACCTCCTGTCCCGGCCGGTCCTGGTCGGCTACCTGGCGGGCATCGGGATCCTGATGGTGGTCAGCCAGTTCGGCAGGCTCACCGGGCTCGACGTCACCGGGGCGAGCGCCTGGGAGGAGACCGGGTCGCTGATCGCCCAACTCGGGGCCGTCCACCTGCCAACGCTCGCGCTGGGGCTGGCGGTGGCGATTGCCCTGTTCGCCCTGCACCGCTGGCTGCCGTCCGTTCCCGGACCGCTGCTGGTGCTGCTGGCCGCCGCCGCGGTTGTCGCGCTCGCCGGGTCCGCAGCGCAGGGCATCGCCGTCATCGGACCCGTACCCACCGACGCCCCCGTTCCCGCCCTGCCCAACCCGGCAGGAGTCGACCTCCTGGCCCTCCTGCCGGTCGCGCTGGGGATCGCCGTCGTCGGGTACAGCGACGTGATCCTCACCGGCAGGGCGTTCGCCGCCCGCAAGCGCGAGCACCTGGACGCCAACAACGAGCTGCTGGCCATGGGTGCAGCGAACCTGGCGAACGGCTTCCTCGCCGGCCTCCCGGTCTCCTCCTCTGCCAGCCGGACGGTGATCGGTGACTCAGCTGGCAGCCGCACCCAGCTGCACTCGCTGGTGGCCGCAGCGATGGTGCTGGGCTCGATCTACCTCTTCGGGCCGATCCTGGCAGCCTTCCCGCAGGCTGCGCTCGGCGGCCTCGTCGTCTATGCGGGCCTGCGGCTCGTCGACGTCGCGGAGCTGCGGCGCATCGCCGTCTTCCGGCGCAGCGAGCTGGTGCTGGCCCTTGTCACGTTCGTCGGCGTGCTGGCCACGGGCCTGCTGGTCGGTATCGGGATCGCGGTCGGGCTCTCCATCCTCGACCTGATCCGGCGGATCGTGCACCCCCACGACGGCATCCTCGGCTATGTGCCGGGGATGGCCGGTATGCACGACGTCGACGACTACCCGCTGGCCACCCAGGTGCCCGGGCTCGTGGTGTACCGCTACGACTCGCCCCTGTTCTTCGCCAACGCCGACGACTTCCTCGGCCGGGCCATGGCGGCGGTCGAGCAGGCCGAGCCCACGCCGGAGTGGTTCGTGCTCAACGCCGAGGCCAACGTCGAGGTCGACCTGACCGCCGTCGACACCCTCGAGCAGCTGCGGGCCTCGCTCGACGAGGCCGGAATCGTCTTCGCCATGGCCAGGGTCAAGATGGATCTGCGCGCCCAGCTGGATGCGGCCGGCTTCGTCGACAAGGTGGGGCAGGACCGGATCTTCGCCACCCTGCCCACGGCCGTAACCGCGTTCGCGACGTGGCACCAGTCGGTCCACGGCACGCTGCCCCCGGGCCTCCCGGAGGCCCCGACCGGGCAGGAATACCCGACCGATCGCTGAGCGGCCTACGGCAGCGGGCGGAACATGGCCAGCAGCCGGACGTCGGGACGCGGCGACCAGTCCCGCTCCGGCGCGGGCACGAAGCCGAGGCGCCGGTAGAGGCGATGCGCTGTGCTCATCCACTGCGCCGTCGAGATCACCACGCGTTGCGGACCCGGCTTCGGTGGCAAGCCGGAGGCAGTGGCGCACCAGCGCCTCGCCGACGCCCTGGCCCCGCCCGGCGGGAGCAACGGCGAGCGTGCGGAACTCACTCTCCTGTGGCCCGGCCAGTTCCCGGTAGCTCGAACCGGGTGGGCACCACGTGACGGTGCCGAGCAGGGCGCCGTCCCCGTCGACGGCCACCCACAGCTCTGCCTGCGTTGCCCGGGACGCGGCGTCACGAAGCACGTTGTAGTACGGGTCGTCCGCGGCCATCGCGCCGTCGGCGAGATAGGCGGCGGCCGTGAGCGCCCCGACGGCCGGCCACTCGTCCTCGCGTGCACGACGTACCTCGAACATGTGCGCCAGCGTAGTGGTGGCGCCGCGGCCGTTAGGCTGTCCGCCGTGTCACGACAGCCACCGGTCCAGCAGGCCCCACCCGTCCAGCGTCTGCGCGTCCAGTACGCCAAGCGTGGACGGGCGAGGTTCTCCTCGCACCGTGACTTCGGCCGCGCCTTCGAGCGGGCGCTGCGCCGGGCCGGCATCCCGATGGCCTTCTCCTCCGGGTTCTCCCCGCACCCGCGGATCAGCTACGCCAACGCCTCGCCAACCGGGGCTGCCAGCGAGGCCGAGTACCTCGAGATCGGGCTCGCCGACCAGCTCGATCCCGACCTGGTGCGTGACCGCCTCAACGCAGCCATGCCGGACGGGCTGGTGATCGTGCGGGTCGTCGAGGCCGCGCCCGGATCGCTGGCGGACCGGCTGACGGCCTCGCGGTGGCGCGTCGAGCTCGGCGGGATCGATGCAGGGGACCTGGCCGCAGCGGTGGACGACCTGCTCGCCACCGGGTCACACGAGGTGCAGCGGATGACCAAGAACGGGCTGCGCACGTTCGACGTCCGCTCGGCGGTGCTGGGCCTCGCAGCCGATGGTGACGCCATCGAATTGGTGTCCCTCGTTGGGGAGCCGCTGGTGCGTCCGGACGACGTGGTGCAGGCGCTGCAGGCCCTGCGTCCCGGGCTCAAGAGCGCCGGATCGGCGTTGATCACCCGCATCGAGCAGGGGGTATGGGAAGAGGGGCACATCGCTGACCCCCTCGCCTGACTGCGGATCTCAGAACGGGGCGATCGTTTCCCGCCGGGAATCGGGGAGTATGGAATACTGATCGCAGGTTGATCGTCATCCAGACCCTCAACCATCGAATGATGTGATCGGTGTGACAGACCGACCACGGCGCTGACCCTCACCGCGACGGAGACGACCGCGGGGGCGACGGCGCTTGGTGCATTCGACCGAACAGGCTTCGCTGCCCATGGCAGCCACGTTTGCGGCACCCCCGCCGCCTAAGGAGAGCTAGATGCTCGATTCCGACTACCCGAACACCGACCAGTCGACGCCCGAGCCGGCAACGCCGCCGCGTCGCCGACGCGCAGCCAGCCGTCCGGCAGGGCCTCCGGTCCACGTGCCCACCCCCGAGCCAGCGGCAGCCGAACCGGTGGCTCAGCCCGCCGCCGTGGCCCCGGTCACCGCACCGATCTTCAGCCACGCGAACTCCCCGGCAACCCCGGCAACCCCGGCAGAGGAACCGGCCCCCAAGCGGGCCCGCCGCAGCCGCGCGAAGGCCGCCCCCGACCAGGAAGCCATGATCGAAGCTGCGGCACAGCCCGTGTCCGCCCAGGCCGCCGTAGCCGAGGCGCCCGCTGTGGAAGCTGCTCCGCCGAAGACGCAGCGCCGCCGTCGCGCCGTGAAGGCCGTCGAGCCGACCGAGGCTGCAGCAGAACCGGCGGAGGATGTCGCCGCGAGCCTTGCCGAACTGGTGCAGCGCCCGCGCACCCGCCGGCCGGTGAAGGCAGAGACGTTCGGTCTGGGTGAGGCCGCCGACGCGGAGCGGGTGCTCGACTCCCTCGCCGCAGCGATCGGTGGACGGCTCGAGCCCGTCGATGAGGACGCAGAAGAGGACGACGCCGAACTGCCCGCAGAGGACGAGGAGTCCGAGGACGAAGCCGGCGATGAAGCCGGCGACGAAGCAGATGCCGATGCCGAAGGGGAGGACGGCTCGCCGCGTCGCCGTCGTCGCCGCAGGGGTGGCCGCCGTCGTCGTCGTGGCGCGGGTGAGTCCGCGGCAGAGGGCGAAGAGGACGCGGAGGGCGCAGAGGAAGAGGGCGACGCCGCGACCCCGGCCGAGGCCGAAGGTGAGGGCACCGAGGAGCCGGTTGGCGATGGCACCTCGCGTCGTCGCCGTCGTCGTCGCCGTCGCGGTGAGGACGCCGGTGAGGCCGAGGACGAGACGATCGACGTCGTCGTCCGCGTGCGCGAACCGCGTCGCCGTGGCGTCAGTACCAATGACGAGGTCACCGGCATCGAAGGCTCCACCCGGATGGAGGCCAAGAAGCAGCGCCGCCGCGATGGCCGGACCGCCGGCCGCCGTCGTCCGCCGATCCTGAGCGAGTCGGAGTTCCTGGCCCGCCGCGAGGCTGTGGATCGTCGCATGCTGATCCGCCAGACCGACGACTACTCCCAGATCGCCGTGCTCGAGGACGGTGTCCTGGTCGAGCACTACGTCGATCGGGCATCGGCAACCTCGATGATCGGCAACATCTACCTCGGCCGCATCCAGAACGTGCTGCCGTCGATGGAAGCCGCCTTCGTCGACATCGGCCGTGGCCGCAACGCCGTGCTGTACGCCGGCGAGGTCGACTGGGATTCGTTCGGCGTCTCGAGCCAGGACCGCAAGGTCGAGCGCGTCTTCAAGTCCGGCCAGCAGGTGCTGGTGCAGGTGAGCAAGGACCCGGTCGGCGCCAAGGGTGCCCGCCTGACCTCGCACATCTCGATCCCGGGCCGCTACATCGTCTACTCACCGGGTGGTCACCTTTCCGGGATCTCCCGCAAGCTGCCCGAGGGCGAGCGCCGTCGCCTGAAGGGCATCCTCGACGAGCTGATCGGCCCGGACGCGTCCGTCATCGTGCGCACCGCCGCCGAAGGGGCGACCGAAGAAGAGCTGATTCGCGACGTGAACCGGCTCAAGGCGCAGTGGGAGGTGCTGGAGAAGAAGGTCAAGGGTGGCCAGGCTCCGGCACAGCTCTACGCCGAGCCCGACCTCACCGTCCGCATCGTCCGTGACCTGTTCACCGAGGACTTCGGTGCGCTGATCATCGACGGCAACGGCCAGGCCGACGACGCCTACGACACCGTGGACGCCTACGTCCAGCACGTCGCGCCGCACCTCGCGACCCGGCTCGAGCACTGGGACCGCGCCTCCAAGGGCGACATGTTCAGCTCGTTCCGCGTCCACGAGCAGGTGGCAAAGGCGCTGGAGCGCAAGGTGTTCCTGCCGTCCGGCGGCTCGCTGATCATCGACCGGACCGAGGCCATGACGGTCGTCGACGTCAACACCGGCAAGTTCACCGGGACGTCGGGCAACCTCGAGGCGACGGTCACGTCGAACAACCTCGAAGCGGCGGAGGAGATCGTCCGCCAGCTGCGCCTGCGCGACATCGGCGGCATCATCGTCATCGACTTCATCGACATGGTGCTCCCGGCCAACCGCGAGCTGCTGCTGCGTCGCCTGGTGGAGTGCCTCGGCCGTGACCGCACCCGTCACCAGGTGGCTGAGGTCACCTCGCTGGGACTGGTGCAGATGACCCGCAAGAAGATCGGCACGGGTCTCGCCGAGGCGTTCACCGTTCCGTGCGAGACCTGCAAGGGCCGCGGCTACCACGTCCACGACGTGCCGGTGGCGACGCAGGCTCCCGCCGACGGTGGCGACCGCGAAGCCGGCCGCCGCAACACGCGGATGCCGGCCAGCCAGCCTGCCGGTCGTCGACCGGGTCGTGCCCGTGGAACGTCGGGTGCGTCGGCGCCCGCGGCGGAAGCCGTCGAGACGGTCCCGGTTCCCGGACCTGTGGAGACCACCCCGGTTCCCGAACCCGTCGAGGCCGCCGTCGATTCGCCGGTGCTCGAGGCTGTCGCCGAGGCTCCGCTGGAAGCCGTCGTCGTCGAGGCGGAGGTCTTCGATGCACCGGTTGCAGAGGCACCGGTTGCAGAGGCCGCTGCCGATGAGGTCGGAGTCGAGGCGCCTGCGTTTCCGGCCCCCGTCGAGTCCGCTGTCGAAGCTCCTGCTGAGGCTGCGCCGGCAAGCGAAGAGCTGGTCTCGAGCCCGTCCGAGTAGTCCCTGAACGAGCACGAGCAGAGCCTGTCCTGAGCAAGGGCAAGCTCTGCTCGTTCGTTTCAGCTCACTCGCTGGGGACGTTCTCCAGCTCGGCCAGCCACAGGTCGGCCGAGGTGTCCGACGGTGCCCGCCAGTCGCCACGCGGCGAGAGTGACCCGCCACGCACCACCTTCGGCCCGTTGGGCAGTGCGGAGCGCTTGAACTGGGCGAAGCCGAAGAACCGCTTGCAGAACACGGCCAGCCAGCCCTTGATCGTGGCCAGGTCGTAGGCCGTCCGCTCGTCGTGCGGGAAGCCCTCCGGCCAGGCCCCGGCCTCGGCGTCCCGCCACGCGTGCCAGGCGAGGAAGGCGATCTTCGAGGGCTTCATGCCGTGACGCAGCACGTGGAAGAGGGTGAAGTCCTGCAGGCTGTACGGCCCGATCACCGCCTGCGTCGACTGCGGCGTCTCGCCCTCGCCGACCGGGACCAGTTCCGGGGTGATCTCGGTGTCGAGGATCGCCTGCAGGGTTGTCGAGACCTCGTCCGCGAAGAGCTCTGTGGTGATCACCCAGCGGATCAGGTGCTGCATCAGCGTCTTCGGCACCCCGCCGTTGACGTTGTAGTGCGACATCTGGTCGCCCACCCCGTAGGTGCACCAGCCGAGCGCGAGCTCTGACAGGTCACCGGTACCGAGGACGATGCCGCCGCGCTGGTTGGCCAGCCGGAACAGGTAGTCGGTGCGCAGGCCGGCCTGGACGTTCTCGAACGTGACGTCGTAGACCGGGTCGCCGTCTGCGAACGGGTGGTCGAGCCCGTCCAGCATGAGCCGGGCGGTCTGGGTGATGTCGAGCTCGGCGAACGTCACCCCGAGGGCTGTGGCCAGGGCGGTCGCGTTGTTCTTGGTGTGGGCGGACGTGGCGAAGCCCGGCATGGTGAACGCCAGGATGTCGGTGCGCGGACGGCCGAGGCGGTCCATGGCCCGGGCGGCGACGATCAGGGCGTGGGTCGAGTCCAGCCCGCCGGAGACCCCGATCACGATCTTGGGCTGCCCGATGGCCCTCAGCCGTTGCTCCAGCCCGCTGACCTGGATGTTGTACGCCTCGTAGCAGTCCTGGGCGAGCCTGGCCGGATCGGCCGGCACGAAGGGGAACCGGGCCAACGACCGGCGCAGCCCCAGGTCACCGGTGGGCGGGTCGAGCTCGAAGGTGACCGTGCGGTACTCGCCGACCCGCTCGGCGTGGGTGCGCCGGTTGTCGTCGAACGTCCCCTGCCGCAGCCGGTCCTGCACGAGCGTGCCCAGGTCGATGTCTGCGATCGACGCGCGGGGTCCCGACGGGAACCGTTCCGACTCGGCAAGCAGGGTGCCCGCCTCATAGATGAGCGTCTGGCCGTCCCAGGACAGGTCGGTGGAGGATTCACCCTCACCCGCTGCGCTGAAGATGTAGCCGGCCAGCAACCGCGAGGAGCCGGACTCGCACAGCACCTTTCGTTCCTCCGACTTCGCGACCGTGATCGGGCTGCCGGACAGGTTCGCGATCACCGTCGCGCCGGCAAGGGCGGCCTCGGCGCTCGGCGGGATCGGCACCCACATGTCCTCGCAGATCTCGACGTTGAGTACGAAGCCCGGCACGTCGTCGGCGGCGAACAGCAGGTCCGAACCGAACGGCACGTCCTCGCCGGCCACCCGGATCTCGCCGGTGACGTCGTCGCCCGGCCCGACCTGGCGACGCTCGTAGAACTCGCGGTAGTTCGGCAGGTACGACTTGGGCACGACGCCGAGGACACGTCCACGGTGGATGACGACGGCGCAGTTGTAGATGCGGTTCAGGCTCACCAGCGGGGCGCCGACAACGATGATGCAGCCGACGGATGCCGTCTGCGGCACCAGCCAGTCGAGGGCGTCGAGCGTGGCGGACAGCACGGTGTCCTGCATCAGCAGGTCTTCGATCGAGTAGCCGGTGAGGGTCAGTTCGGGGAAGACGGCAAGGCAGGCGCCGGCGTCGGCGCACTCGCTTGCCTGGGCCAGGACGGCCTGGGCGTTGGCCATCGGCTGCACCATCCGGATTCCGAACGTGCAGGCGGCCACGCGGGCGAACCCATGGCTGTAGAGGTTGTAGAAGTCCATTCGGCGCCCCTTGCTGCGGTGTCGCCTCAGCATGCCACGCTGCAGCCCCCGATCGGTGAGACTCTGGACCCATGAGCACCAAGCTGGCTGTGGACACCCCCGACGGACCCGGGGAGTTCGTGATCGCGGAAGCCGCGTCGCCGATCGCCGCACTGGTCCTTGGGCACGGAGCCGGTGGCAGCGAGGACGCGTGGGACCTGGCGCTGCTGGCGCGGGAACTGCCCGCCTCCGGCATCAGCGTTGCGCGCTTCCGCCAGCCGTGGCTGGTTGCCGGACGCAAGATCGCCGGTACGCCGGCCAGCCTCGACCGTGCCTGGCTGCCGGCCGTGGCTGCGCTGCGGGAGCAGTGGGCAGGGGTCCCGTTGTTCGTCGGTGGACGCAGCGCCGGCGCCCGCTGCGCCTGCCGCTGCTTCGGCGGGTCCGATGCCGGGTTGGTGCTGCTGTCGTTCCCGCTGCACCCGCCGGGCAAGCCTGCGAAGAGCCGGGTCTCCGAACTGGCCGGAGCCGCCGGACCGGCGCTGGTGCTGCAGGGTGTCGGTGACCCGTTCGGGTCTCCCTCCGACCTGGCGCGGGCGCTCGCCGACGCCGGCTATTCGGGGGAGCGGATCGTCCCCGTCCCCGGAGCCACCCACTCCCTCGCGCCGGCGAGGAGCCTTCCCGCAGCCAGGGTTGCCGAGCGCGAGCAGCTCCTGCTGGGCTCGGTCCTCACCTTCATCGCCGACGCCCTGGACCCCGTCCCCTCAGCCGAGTGACCCGGACCGAGTAGGAACCGTCCCCAATCCGGTCCGGACCAGATTGGGGACGGTTCCAACTCGGTCCACTCAGCCCTGAGCCGCCTCTCGGGCCAGCAGGGAGCGCTTGATCTCCACACCCCAGGCGAACCCGCCGAGGCTGCCGTCACTTCGCAGCACGCGGTGGCAGGGGACGAAGAGGGCGGGGGCGTTGGTGGCGCAGATGTTCGCCGCAGCCCGGACCGCGGCAGGGTTGCCCAGCTCGCCGGCGAAGGCGGCATAGCTCAGCGGTGCTCCCGGCGTGATGCCACGCAGCCGCCGCCAACCGCGCTGGCGCCATTCCGTCCCCTGCTGCTGCACCGGGACGGCGTCCACGGCGGACAGGTCGCCGTCGTAGTAGGCGGCCACCGCGGCAGCCGGGCCGGCGACCTCCGCGTCCTCGGAACCGACGACGGTCACCTCCGCCGGGCGCTGTTCGGGACGCAGCCGCGCCAGCACGGCGTCGGCGTCGGCCGTCCAGCCGGAGGCGAGCACGACACCGTCGGAGGCCAGCAGGGTGAACGGGCCGTCGGGGGTGGTCAGGGTGGTCAGCTTCATTTCTCTCCAATCCTGGCGAGGCTTGCTCGCCACAGGTGCAGGCTGGCATAGGAGCGCCAGGGGGCGACGCGTACGCCCCACGCCGCGAGCTCGCGGGGGTGGTCGGGTAGGCCGAGCCGACGGGCGCCCGTCCGCAGCGCCACGTCGCCGGTGGGCAGGATGTCGGGGTTGCCGAGCACCCGCATCGCAACGTAGTTGGCCGTCCACTCGCCGATGCCGCGGACGGCGACGAGACGGTCGTGCTGGGCGCGCGGGTCGTCGGCGTAGCCGAGGTCGAGCTCGCCGGAGGCAAGGAGCTCGCAGATGGCGACGATGCTGTCCGTCCGTGCCCGCGGCCCCACCAGCACCTCCCGTCCACCCTCTGCGACCTGGGCAGCGGTCGGGAACAGGGTGGTGAGGCCTTCGGAGGCACCCGTGACAGTGCTGCCAAGGGACGCTGCCAGCCGCGACAGTTGCGTCCTGGCCGCTGCGACGGAGATCTGCTGGCCGACCAGGGCACGCAGCAGCAGCTCGTGGGCATTCACCGTCCCGGGCAGCCGGATGCCGGGCGTGGCTGCGACGGACTCGGCGAGCGCCGGCTCGCGTGCAAGGGCTTCGTCGATGCCGACCGGATCGGCGTCCAGGTCGAAGAGGCGCCGCACCCGCCAGATCAGGGAGGGGAGGTCGCCGAGGGACGAGAGTCGCGCGGTGAGACGTAGCCGATCGCCCTCCGGCTCGATGTCGAAGAAGGCGGGGCCGCCGGGAAGCAGGAGGGTCCGGGCGTAGGACCGCGGCCCCTGCCTGCTCGACACCGGGCACAGCCCGTGCAGCCAGCCAGCCGAAGACCCCGGCGGCGTCGAACGGCTGCCGGACGGGCAGGACGAGCCGGATGCCGGCCTGATCCTGCCCCGGACCCTCGTCGTGACCACGGGCCGGAGCCGGATGGCGGCGGGTGGCGCGCAGCTGGGACGGCGTCTTGTCGTACACCTCGGCGACGGTGTCGTTGAACTGCCGGATGCTGCCGAAGCCCGAGGCGAACGCGATGTCGCTCACCGGCAGGTCGGTGGCGACGAGCAACTGGCGGGCGGTCTGGGCGCGATGGGCGCGGGCCAGCGCCAGCGGACCGGCACCGAGTTCGGAGCTGAGCAGGCGGTTCAGGTGGCGGGTCGTGTACCCGAGCCGGGTCGACAGGCCGGTGACGCCCTCGCGTTCGACGAGTCCGTCGGCGATCAACCGCATCGCCCGCGCCGCGACGTCGGAGCGCAGGTTCCAGTCCGGTGATCCGGGGACGGCGTCCGGCAGGCAGCGCTTGCACGCCCGGTAGCCGGCCTCGTGCGCGGCAGCGCTGGTGGCGAAGAACTCGACGTTGCGGGTCAGGGGAGTGCGCGCAGGGCAGGACGGACGGCAGTAGATGCCGGTGCTGCGGACCGCTGTCACGAAGACCCCGTCGAAGCGGGAGTCCTTCGTTGACACCGCCCGATAGCGCTGTTCGAAGTCCATACCGGCAAGCATGGCAGTCGAAGGGGACAGGGACTAGCGGAAATCGGACGCGGCGGTGGGCTGTGGACAGCGCGGGCGTTGTCCACAGTTGCGACCCGGCCGACTCAACTTCGCGCTACCCGACCGAAGGTGTCAGCGTGCGCACACCGATGCCCTGGGCCCTCCCGAGTAGCCCTACTCGAACTCGCGATCTGGAGGCCCTCGGCATCGGTCGAGCGCGATTCCAGACAGCCCTGGCGTCCGGGCGACTGGTGCGGGTCCGGCAGGGCGTGTACCTGGGGAGCGATCACTGGCCGGCCGATCCCGCCGCCCGACATCTGGTTCTTGCGGCCGCCGAACAGGCGTTTCAACCAGCAGCTGTCGTCTCCCACCGGTCAGCTGCACTGGCTTGGGGCTTGCCGTTACCGGACGAGGACTGGGGTCGAGAACCGGTGTGGATCACGTTGCCGGCCGCGCGCGCGTTTCGGTCTTTCCAGGGAGCCCGTGTCAGGCAGGTGGTGGCGCCGATGCCCGCCCATCACCTTGGTGTCGCTCCGGCTGGGTTCCGGGCCACCACACTTCCGCGCACCGCCGTGGATGCAGCCCGGGACCTCCCGCCTCCGCAGGCGCTGATTGTGCTGGATGCCGCGCTGCGAGGTGTCTGCGCCACCATGGTCGCGGGTGGGCTCCGGCGCCGTGATCTGACGAACCAGCGACTCGTAGCGGCGGCGCGAGAGACCTTGGCCGAGGCAAGCCGATCACTGCCACGGATGAACGGCGTGCAACGCTGTCTCGCACTTGCCGACCCGGCGCGGGAGAGTCCCATCGAGTCGCTCAGCTTCGGCCACATGGCGCTGGCGGGCTTGCCTCTACCGATCTGCCAGTTCGAGGTTCGGACGCCACACGGGAGTCTGTTTCCCGACTTCTATTGGGAGCAGGGCAACCTGGTGGGAGAGGCGGACGGTCGCGGCAAGTACACCGAGCCCGGATCGATGGTGAGGGAGAAGGAGCGTGAGCAGCTCCTGCGTGACATGGGGTTTCGAATGGTCCGGTGGCTCGGCAAGGAGATCCATCTCACTCCCGACATCGTGATGGCCAGGATCGCACGAGCGCTCGGCATCTGACGCGGAGATTCGCTGGCTTAGCGGTCCGTGGGACGGCCGCCAGCGTGAAGGACGCGGAGATTCGCATGGAATAGGGCTCTCTGGGGGCGTCAAACCATGCAAAACTCGGCGGCAGCCGCCCGCCCCCAGCCCGAGGCCCGCCAAACCCTGCGGAACTCCGCGTTTGGCCCCGGATCACCCGGCGGGCGCGGCCCGGTTTGACCCTCCTCACCACCGACCCGTAGTCTTGACCCTCGGTACTTATCGAGCAGGCTTTGTGCCGTTCGGAAGCATGACCAGAGCGCGAACCATCCTCTCTTGGGTCTGGTGCGCTCGTCGGATAGAACTTAGGAAGTAGGTCGGGCGTGTACGCGATCGTGCGCAGTGGTGGCCGCCAGCACAAGGTTGCTGTTGGCGACATCCTTGAGATCGACAAGATCGAGGTGGAAGCGGGCAGCACTGCCGCCCTCACCCCCCTGCTTCTTGTCGACGGCGAGAAGATCACCGCCGACGCCAAGGGGCTCGGCAAGGTGAGCGTCACCGTTGAGGTGATCGCCGAGACCAAGGGTCCCAAGATCCGCATCATGAAGTACAAGAACAAGACCGGCTACCGGAAGCGCATGGGCCATCGCCAGCGCTACACGCAGGTCAAGGTCACCGGGATCGAGAGCTGAGGCAACGACATGGCACACAAGAAGGGCGCATCAGCCTCCCGTAACGGTCGCGACTCGAATTCGCAGCGCCTCGGCGTGAAGCGTTTCGGCGGCCAGCAGGTCAACGCCGGCGAGATCCTCGTCCGCCAGCGCGGCACCCACTTCCACCCCGGTGAGGGCGTTGGTCGCGGTGGCGATGACACCCTGTTCGCGCTCCGCGCGGGCAAGGTCGAATTCGGCACCCGCCGCGGTCGTCGCGTGGTGAACATCGCGATCGAGGTTGCCGAGTAGGCACCGGATTTCATGGAAGGCGGCCCTCGGGCCGCCTTTCTGCTTTTCGGGTCCACCTAGGATCTGTCCATGACTGCCCGGTGGCACCGTGTCGTGTCCGGACTCGGGCTGGCACTGGCCGGGGCGCTGCTGACCGGGTGTCATGCCCAGGGCACGTTCGACGTGCTGTCCGAGGAGCGTGTCGCTGTCGACCTGATCGTCTCCGGCGCCGACGTGAACTGCCCGAACAGCGCGGACGCGCTGAAGCTGACGGTCACCAGCACGGTCGATCAGTACGGCGACGAGGTCTGCCACGTCACGGGCGAGACCCAGGCCACCTACTTCAGCCCGTTCGGCATCACGGTCTCGTCGGCGGCCGAGTACCTCGTGCTGCAGGCCAACCTCTCCGGCGGCCTCGACAGCTGGCCGACGGCCGACATCGACATCCGGTTCCCCGGCAAGGTGATGGACGCAACCCGGGGGGAGATCATCGACAACGTCGTGCGGATCACCGACCTGGGGGAGCTCACCCAGGGGAGCGGGCTCCATGCCGTGGGCCTGGGCAGCGCCGGCCCACCGGCCTGGACGCTCGCAGCACTGGTCGGCGGCGGGGTGGGCATCGCCCTGACGCTCATGGTCGGCGCGGCCGTGTTGCTGGTCCGCCGCTCCCGGCGTCACCGTCTCGCCGCGCTCGAGGAACTGCCGTTCACCGACGACGCGGTCGCGCCCGACGCCGGGCCGGCACCGCCGTTGGCCGCTGCCTTCGAGCCTGTCCCGGCAGCCTCGACGGGTCCGCCGCGCCCGCCGTCGGAGGACACCGCCTGGTTCGCCCGGCCACCGACGGCCACGGGGGCGACCAACGGCACGCCCCTGGCCAACGGCACGGGCGTCGACGGCACGGCATCAACGGCACGGCGTCAACGGCACGGGCGTCAACGGCACGGTGCCTAACGAGCCGGCATCGACCCAATCGGTGCAGCCTGCGGCCTGGGCACGGCCTCCAGACACGGAGCCCTCCAGCGCGAGGCGGGCTGGCTAGGATCGGCCCCATGCCTCGTCCCTGGCAGCGGATCGCCAGCTGCATCGCTGCCGCCGTGCTGGCCCTGCTGCTCTCCGGCTGCGAGGTGCGAGGCACCGTCGACGTGCGGTCCGGGACGGAGGCGGTGGCTGATCTGGTGTTCACCGAGGCCCAGGTCGACTGCTACGGGCTCACCAGGTACGCCGGTCTGGTGATCAAGGGGACGCCGGAGTCCGACGGCCACCAGACATGCCGTGCGCAGGGCACCATCGATCCCGAGGCGCTGAAGGACTTCGGCATCCAGCTGACCCAGGCCGGTGAGTACGTCATCGTCGAGCTGCAACTGCCGACCCAGATCGGCTTCATGCCGATCCAGGTCGACATCGGGTTCCCCGGGACGGTTGTCGACAGCGGCGGCCTGACGGTGACCGGCAACAGCGTCCGGCTGGGCAACGCCTCGGGGCTTTCGGACGGCAACCCCATCCGGCTGGTCGCCCAGTCGCATCCCGGTCCGCAATGGTGGGTGCTGGCACTGCTCGGCGGGTTGATCGGTGGTGTCGCCCTCACCCTCGCCGGCGTGCTGTTGCTGCGCCGCCGTCGACTGCGCACCGAGGTGAACCCCGTCGGAGACGAGGACGCGGACGCGGAGCCGACGGTCACCCTGGACACCGAACCCGCGCGCGACCCCGGCTACGAAGCGCTGTTCGCCCCGCCACCGCCGGACACGGAGGTGGCGCAGCCACCCGCGCCGGCCGCGTCCCCACCCGACCCTCCTGTGGCCGTTGCCGCAGACCACACGATCTGGGCCCCGCCCGATGATCGGGGAGACCGATAGACTCAAGCCTCACTGCCGGCCCTTCCGGGCCGACCAGCCAGAACTCCGACTAAGGGTGCCTGTGGCGATCCCCTCCTTCATCGACCAAGCGGTGCTGACCATTTCCGCCGGCAACGGCGGCAACGGCTGCGCGTCCATCCACCGGGAGAAGTTCAAGCCCCTCGGTGGGCCAGACGGCGGCAACGGCGGCAACGGCGGCTCGGTGATCATCAGGGTCGAACCGAACCTGACCACCCTCGTGGAGTTCCACCGCCAGTCGATCCGCAGGGCGGCCAACGGCAAGCCGGGACTGGGCGACTTCAACAACGGCGCCAACGGCGAGGACATCATCCTCTCCGTCCCCGACGGCACGGTGGTCTCCGACGCGACCACCGGCGTCGTGCTGGCCGACCTCGTCGGGCCCGACGCGGAGGTCGTCATCGCCGCCGGTGGACGCGGTGGGCTCGGCAACGCCGCGCTCGCGTCGACGTCCCGCAAGGCACCCGGTTTCGCCCTGCTCGGCGAGGAGGGTGAGGCGCGCCAGATCACCCTCGAACTGAAGGTGGTCGCCGACATCGGCCTGGTCGGCTTCCCCAGCGCCGGCAAGTCGTCGCTGATCGCTGCGATCTCCCGTGCCCGGCCGAAGATCGCCGACTACCCGTTCACCACGCTGATCCCCAACCTCGGCGTCGTCGTCGCCGGCGACACCACGTTCACCGTCGCCGACGTGCCCGGCCTGATCGAGGGCGCCAGCGAGGGCCGCGGCCTCGGCCACGACTTCCTGCGCCACATCGAGCGCTGCCAGGCGATCGTGCACGTCATCGACTGCGCCACCTACGAACCCGGACGCGACCCGCTCACCGACCTCGACATCATCGAGGCGGAGCTGACCGCTCACGGTGGCCTCGAGGACCGTCCACGCATGGTCGCCCTCAACAAGATCGACGTCCCGGACGGCGGCGGAGCTGGCCGAGATCGTTGCCGACGACATCAGGGCCCGCGGCCTCGCACGTCGTTCCGATCTCCACCAAGAGCGGCGCCGGCCTGCAGGCCCTCACCTTCGCGATGGCCGACCTGGTCGCCCGCCGCCGCGCAGAAGCCCCCAAGGTGGCGCCGAAGAAGATCGTGATCCGTCCGGCGCCGGTGGCGTCCGGGCCGGAGTTCACCATCACCCGCCAGGGCGACGGCGAGGGCGGCTTCGTATGGCGCGTCCGCGGCGAGAAGCCCGAGCGCTGGGTGCGGCAGACCGACTTCGCCAACGCCGAGGCCGTCGGCTACCTCGCCGACCGGTTCGCCCGGATCGGCATCGAGGAGGAGCTGCTGGCCCTGGGTGCCCTCGCCGGCGACGCCGTCGCGATCGGGGCCGACAACCCGGTGGTGTTCGACTTCGCTCCGCAGGTCGAGATCGGTGCCGAGATCCTCTCCCGCCGCGGCGAGGACCAGCGCCTGGTCAGCGACCGTCCGGCAGCCCAGCGCCGTCGGGTGAAGGACGCCGAGTACCACGCGGCCAAGGCAGAGGAGCGCGAAGCGGCGCGGGAGGCCGAACGGGCCACCCGCCTGGCCGCCGAAGGGTTCGGTACCGCCGAGGATGACTAAGGAAGCCACGTCCGCAGTTGCCGGCTCGCGGACCGAGATCACCGGCGCCCGCAGGCTTGTGGTGAAGGTCGGGTCGTCGTCGCTCACGGACAGCTCCGGCGGGCTGGACATGATGCGCCTCGAGGTGCTGGTGGACGCTCTCGCGGCCGCGCGCCGTCGCGGGCAGGACGTGGTGCTGGTCTCCTCCGGGGCGATGGCCTCCGGCATGGGCCCGCTGCGCATGAAGCACCGTCCGCGTGACCTGGCCAGCAAGCAGGCTGCGGCCTCGGTGGGCCAGAGCCTGCTGGTCGGCCGCTACAGCTCCCTGTTCGCCCGGCACGACATCACCGTCGGCCAGGTGCTGCTCACCGTCGAGGACGTCGCCCGGCAGGACCACTACCGCAACGCCCTGCGCACCTTCACCAGGCTGCTCGAGCTGGGGGTGGTGCCGGTCGTGAACGAGAACGACACCGTCGCCACCCACGAGATCAAGTTCGGCGACAACGACCGCCTCGCCGCCCTGGTCGCGCACCTGGTGGGGGCGGACGCCCTCGTGCTGCTCAGCGACGTCGACTCGCTCTACACCGCGCACCCGTCCAGCCCGGACGCGCGTCCCGATCGCCGTGGTCGACGACATGGATGACCTCGACGTCGACACCAGCGGACGCGGCGCAGACATCGGCACCGGCGGCATGGAGACCAAGCTGCAGGCGGCGCGGATCGCCACGGCCTCAGGGATTCCGGTGGTGCTCGCCGCGGCGAAGAGTGTCGGCGCAGCGCTGGCCGGCGAACCGGTCGGCACCCTGTTCCGGGCCACCGGGAAACGGCGCGCCCGCAAGCTGATGTGGCTGGCCTACGCGTCCATCGCCCAGGGTGAACTGGTGCTGGACGCCGGTGCGGTGCGGGCGCTGACCGAGCGCAAGGCTTCCTTGCTGGCCGCCGGCATCACCGCCGTCCGGGGGCTCTTCGTCGCCGGCGACCCGGTGCGGCTGGTGTCCGAGCAGGGCAAGGAGATCGCCCGCGGGCTGGTCGGCTATGACGCCAGCGAATTGACCGGAATCATCGGCCGGAGTACTCCTGATCTGGTGGCCGAGTTCGGCGCACCGTTCGACCGTGAGGTCGTCCACCGAGATGACCTGATCGTCAGGCCGAGGAAGAAGAAGCCGTGAGCCTGGTCGCTCCTCGTCGGCTGGGCTGCTGCCCTTGTCGGCACCGTTCTCGGTCTGCCCCAGATGATCAGGCTGGCGCGCACGCGCAACATCGAGGGCCTCTCGCTGCCGGCCTGGCAGCTGATCCTCGGGCTGAACATCGGCTGGACGTCGCACGGGGTCATCCTCGGGCAACTGAACCTGATCCTGCCCAACATCCTGGGGCTCGCCTCCACCCTGCCCATCCTGTTCCTGATGTCGCGGGAGCTGGGGCGGCCGCTGCCGAGGGTGCTCCTGCCGGGCATCGTGCTGGGCATCGGGATGATCGCAACGGACCTCATCTTCGGCACTGCGGTCTTCGGCCTGCTGGCGCTCTGGCCTGCGCTGTTCGCCAACATTGGCCAGACTCTCGAGCTGGTCCGGTCACCCCGCGTCGTCGGCGTCTCCCCGTTCTTCCTCATCGCCGGCGTGCTGAACCAGGCGCTGTGGCTGTGGTGGGGCACCCTGGTCGCGGACGCGGGCACGATGATCACCGCAACCACCACCCTTGCCATCACGAGTGTCAACCTCGTCTGGTGGCTGTTGCGCCAGTTCGGGATGCGCTCGTTCCTCGTGCCGACCCGACAGGAGATGCGGGCCTTCGTCCGCGCCCGGACCCGGGACCGCTCCGGCGTCTGAGCCCGTAATCTGTCACGCATGACTTTCGCCGACCAGGCCGGACACGCACGGATCGCCAGCCGCGCGCTCGCCGTGCTCACCCGTTCGCAGAAGGACGCGGCCCTGCACGCCATGGCCGACGCCCTCGCCGCGGCCACCGACGCGGTGCTGGCCGCCAACGCCACGGATGTGGACGCCGCCCGGCAGGCGGGCACCACCGAGTCCCTCGTCGACCGGCTCAGCCTCACCGCGTCCCGCGTGGACGCCATGGTGGCCGGGCTGCGCTCGCTGGCCGGGCTGCCCGACCCGGTGGGTGACGTGGTGCGCGGCTGGACCAACGCCAACGGCGTCCGTGTCCGGCAGGTGCGGGTGCCGCTCGGCGTGGTCGGGATCATCTACGAGGCGCGGCCCAACGTCACAGCCGACGCCGCCGGGATCAGCCTCAAGTCCGGCAACGCGGCGCTGCTGCGCGGGTCGTCGTCCGCACTGAACTCCAACCGGGCGGTGGTGACCGCACTCCGTGCCGGGCTGGCCGCCTCCGGGCTGCCGGCCGACGCCGTCCAGCTGGTCGAGGGTGACCGCAGCGTGACCGGCGAGATGATGGCCGCCCGCGGCCTTGTCGACGTGCTGATCCCCCGGGGTGGGGCGGGACTGATCAACGCCGTGGTGGACGGGTCGAAGGTGCCGGTGATCGAGACCGGTACCGGCAACTGCCACCTGTTCGTCGACGCCAGCGCCGAGGTCGACATGGCGATCGCGATCATGCTCAACGCGAAGGTCCAGCGTCCGAGCGTGTGCAACGCCCTGGAGACCCTGCTGGTGCACGCGCACGCCGCCCCCGCCTTCCTGCCGAAGGCGCTGGCCGCCCTCGCCGACGCAGGGGTCACCGTCCACGGCACCCCCGGGGTGCAGTCCTATTCGCCGGCCGTCGTGCCGGCCGGGCCGGACGAGTTCGACGACGAGTACCTCTCCCTCGACCTGGCCTGCGAGATCGTCGGGTCGCTCGACGAGGCGATCGCGCACATCCGGGTGCACACCACCGGGCACTCGGAGACCATCATCACCGCCGACCGGGCCTCTGCCGAGAAGTTCACCGCTGAGGTGGACGCCGCCGCCGTGCTGGTGAATGCGTCCTCCCGGTTCGTGGACGGCGGCGAGTTCGGCTTCGGCGCAGAGATCGGCATCTCCACCCAGAAGCTGCACGCCCGCGGCCCGATGGGTCTGATCGAGATGACGTCCACCAAGTACATCGTCGACGGCGACGGCCAGACCCGCGCCTGACCCACCCCACCCGACCCGTTCCACCCGCTCCGCCCGTTCCGCCCCACGTTGCGCGCCGTAGTCCACGTTGCGCGTCCTGTAGCAGGCGCAACGTGGACTATGGCGCGCAACGTGGCGGGGAGGCGGGCCGGAACGTGGGGCGGCGGGCGGACGCGGGGGAGGCGGGTCGAGCGCCGTGTCCCTGTAGGATCCGCGGCATGCACACCGTCCTGCAGGCCGTCGTCTACGACGTCACCGTCCCCGCCGTTGTCGGCGTGTTGGCCTTCGCGATCCTTGCGACGGGCCTCGTCTTCATCCGCCAGGTGGGCAAGGGCCGGCCGCACGCCAAATGAGCGAAACCCCGATCGCCTGGGAGCAGAGCGGCACCAGACGCCTTCGCCTGGGAGTGATGGGTGGCACGTTCGACCCGATCCACCACGGCCACCTGGTGGCCGCCAGCGAGGTGCAGGCACGCTTCGCCCTCGACGAGGTGGTCTTCGTGCCCACCGGCCACCCGTGGCAGAAGGCCGACAAGGTCGTCTCGCAGGCCGAGGACCGCTACCTGATGACCACGATCGCCACCGCGTCGAACCCGCGGTTCTCGGTGAGCAGGGTCGACATCGAGCGTCCCGGTGACACCTACACCGTCGACACCCTCCGCGACATCCGCAAACTGCGCGGGTCCGCGGTGGACGTGTTCTTCATCACCGGCGCGGACGCCCTCAGCCAGATCCTCACCTGGAAGGGCGTGGACGAGCTGTTCGACCTCGCCCACTTCGTCGGGGTGTCCCGGCCGGGCGTCCCGCTGGGGGAGAGCGACATCGCCCACCTGCCCGAGGACAAGGTCACCCTCCTCGAGGTGCCCGCCCTTTCCATCTCGTCCACCGCGTGCCGCGAACGCGTCGCGCAGGGCCTGCCGCTGTGGTACCTGGTACCCGACGGCATCGTCCAGTACATCGCCAAACGGGGGCTCTACCGCCCCAGAGGAGTCAGTGACCGCAACCGAACACGCCCTGGACATCGCCCGCATCGCCGCCCGCGCAGCCGTGGACAAGAAGGCCCTCGACCCGGTGGCCTTCGACGTCTCCGAGCGCCTGGCGATCACCGACATCTTCCTGATCGTCGCCGCCACCAACGAGCGCCAGGTGGGTGCAGTGGTGGACGGGATCGAGGAGGCTCTCCTGAAGACCGGCGTGAAGCCCATCCGTCGCGAGGGTGACCGGGAGAAGCGCTGGGTGCTGCTGGACTACCTCGACGTCGTCGTGCACGTGCAGCACACGGAGGAGCGGGCGCTGTACGCGCTGGAGCGCCTCTGGAAGGACTGCCCCCGCCTCGACCTCGGCAACCTGGACGCTGCACCGGAGCCGGACGGCGAATGACCGCAGGCAGCATCATCCTGCTGCGTCACGGGATCACCGAGTGGAATGACGGCGGACGCTTCCAGGGCCACGCCGACATCCCGCTGAACGACGCCGGACGCCAGCAGGCCGCTGCCGCCGGTGAGCAGTTGCGCGCCGCCGGCATCAGCCGCGCGTTCAGCTCCGACCTGTCCCGGGCTGCGGAAACCGCGGGCATCATCACCGCCGGGTGGGGCATCGAGGTGCAGGCCGACGCCCGTCTGCGTGAGGTCGACGTCGGCACGTGGGCCGGCATGCGCATGGACGACATCGGGGTGAGCGAACCCGACTTCTGGCCGGCCCTGCGCGAGGGCCGTGACTTCCGCCGCTCGCCGACGGGGGAGAGCGCCACCGAGTCAGGGCAGCGGGTGGCCCTGGCGGTGCTCGACCATGCCGAGGCCGCCGCCGATGACGAGGTGCTGCTGGTCGTCGGGCACGGGCTGTCGCTCCGCGTCGGCGCCCTGCTGCTGATGGGACTGGACTACTCCGCACGCCCGGCTGTTCGGTGGCCTGCACAACTGCCACTGGATGGTGCTTCGCCCCGGCGAGGACCACTGGCGAATGCAGGCCTACAACGTTGGTGCGAACGCCTGAGCCGTCGCGAACACCTGGTCCGTTCCGCTGTGTCGACTACGCAGACTCCGGCATTGCGCGGGTCCTGCCGGGATTCCACAGTGGAGAAGGGCCGGTGCACGGCCGGAGCACGAACGGGGACGACGATGAGCGTCACGTCAATCGCCATGGCGTGGGCCGCAGACCTGATCAGCAGGGCCACCGTGCCGGTCGGGGAGCTTCCCAGGACGGGCATCCCTGCCGGGTACCGGGAGGTGAAGGTCGGTGACGAGCGCATCTTCTGGCCTCCGGCCGACCCGTCACTGCCCGTCGTGGGGCTGTCGCCCGTCGGTGATCAGGAGGGGAGCCCGGGCCAGATCCTGGCCGCGCACCTTCCGGACTGGCGATCGGCCAACGCGTGGCAGCCGACGACCTCGGGCCGCACACTGTCCGGCTGGCGGTTCGAGAGCTCCCGCGGCGACTTCTTCCGACCCGGGCCGGACGGCAGCACCTACGTGGCCGCCCTGGCGATGGTGTTGTCCGGCACCGGCGAGGCACGGCTGCTGTGGGCCTTGGGGAACCCCGCCCGCGCGATCCTCGACGGTGAGCCGCTACTGCGCGTCCTGTACGACCTGCCGCTCGCGGAGGCGACCGGCAACGGGGCGGACCTGATCGTCGGCACCTGGCGACTCTCGGTCGGCTACGGCATTGCCCAGTACACCTTCCAGGCGGACGGGAGCTTCGAGCGCGGCACGTCCGTCACCACGACGCTGGGCGTCCTCGAACGCACCTCCAGCTCCGCGGACCAGGGCCGGTACGACGTGGCTGCCGGGGTCCTCGAGCTCACTGCCGCCGACGGTGCCGGCAGGTTCCGGGCCAGGGTGTTCGACGAGCTGGGCTACGGGGCCGAAACCCCCCTTCGCCAGCTCGGACTCCTGCCGGTCGACCCCGGCCCTGAGGTCATCTACGCGCTCGTGGCCTGACGCCCGCCGGAAGCCGGCTGGACCGAGTTAGGCGTCCCGATCGGTCCGGACTGAGTTGAGGACGTTCCCGACTCGGACCAGCGCCGTAGGGTGTCGGCATGACGGTCGAGCTCGCCCTCGACCAGGCGCGCCGGATCGCCGTCCGGGCCCAACTGCTCGACGCCGATCGGCCAGCACGAGCTCGTCGGCCTCGTCGAGCGGCCTGACCCTGCTGCAGCTCGACCCGACCGCTGCCATCGCCCCGAGCGCCGACCTGGTGGCGTGGAGCCGGCTGGGCAACGGCTACGCGTCCGCCCAGCTGGACGCAGCGGTCGCAGCGCCCGCGAGCTGTTCGAGCTGGACGCCTTCATCCGCCCGATGTCGCAGCTTGCCGATCGTGCTCGGGTCCCTGGCCGGCTGGCCGGTCCACGCCCGGCACCGCGACTGGCTGGAGGCCAACGACGGCTTCCGCCGCGACCTGCTCGCCGCCCTGCGCGAGCGTGGGGCGTCCCTGTCCCGCGACCTGCCCGACACCGCCGCCGTCGGGCTGGCGGTCGACGGGCTGGACGCACGAGCGCAACGTCACCCAGATGCTGGAGTTCCTCACCCTCACCGGCGAGGTGGCGATCTCCGGGCGGGTCGGGCGGCAGCGCGCTCTTCGACCTCGCCGAGCGGGTGTACCCGGCCGCGCTCGAACTGCCGGACAAGGCGGAGCGCGCTGCGCGCGCCGCGAGGAGCTGCGGCTGCGGGCGGTCGGCATCGCGCGGGTGGGCGGCACGGTCGTCCCCGGCGAGCCGTACCAGGCCGACCATGCCGGGGTGGCCGCCGTCGTGGCAGGGGCTGCGCGGCCGAGTGGCGGGTGGATCCCGGACCAGCTCGACCAGCCGTTCACCGGCCGGACGGCGCTGCTGTCACCGTTCGACCGGCTGATCCACGACCGCGTCCGCGCGAGCAGCTGTTCGGCTTCGAGTACGTCCTGGAGATGTACAAGCCGGCGGCGAAGCGACGCTGGGGCTACTACGCGCTGCCGATGCTCCACGGCGACCGGCTGGTGGGCAAGCTCGACGCCACCGCCGACCGGAAGGCCGGCCGGCTCGTGGTCCACGCCGTCCACGAGGACGTGCCGTTCAGCCCGGACGGTCACCGACGGGGTGGACGCGGAGACTCGCGGCCCTCGCCGCCTGGCTGGGCCTCGAACCCCCGGCGCGTGGACCGAGTAGGAACCGTCCCCAATCTGGTCCGGACCGAATTGGGGACGGTTCCTGACTTCGCGTCCGCACGGACGGGGTGGCTAGGCGATACCCAGCGGCGTCGCCGGGGGTGAAGCCGGGGAAGACGGTGCCGAGCTTGTCGTTCAGGAGCCGCTTGGTGACGATCTCGGACAGCGCCTGCCGGTAGTCGGTGGTGATCGGCACATCGCCGTCGTCGAGGTTCCCTGCACTCAGGGTCGGCATCGAGCCGTAGACCTTGCCCCCTTTGATCCCGCCGCCCATCAGGAACATCACGTTGCCGTTGCCGTGGTCGGCGCCCCGTCACCGTTGATCTCCACCCTGCGTCCGAACTCGCTCATCGTGACCACTGTCACCTTGTTCCACCGGCTGCCGCCTTGCCGGCCTTCCACGGCTGGTTGTTGGACGCTGTGACGACCTGCTTGCCGGCCACCGAATCGGTCGTCACGGGCGTATTCACATCGGCACCACCTGGGCTCGTCGCGCTGATTGCTGGGGCTGGCCAAACCCTAACGGTTCCTGAGAAAATTGTTAATGCCTCTCATGGAGAGGTGACCGAAGTGAACGGGGGACCGCGACCGTCCGGCGATCCCTTGCCGCTGAGCCTGCCCGGGCTCAGGAGAAGGAGGCGTCGATCGCTGCCTCGACATGCAGCCGGGTGGTGGGGAAGATCGGGACCGTGCTGTCGGTCGGGCCGATCAGGAGTTCGAGCTCGGTGCAGCCGAGGATGACGCCCTGGGCGCCGGCGCCGGCCAGCCGGCCGATGACGGCGCTGACCGCGTTCCGTGAGGCGTCGAGCACCTGGCCCCGGCAGAGCTCGTCGTAGATCACGCGGTGCACCTCGGAGCGGTCGCCGGCCTCCGGTACCAGCACCTGCAGACCGTGGCGCTCCAGCCGCTCGGAGTAGAACGCCTGCTCCATGGTGAAGGCCGTTCCCAGCAGGCCCACCGTCTCGATTCCTGCGGCCCGGACGGCGGCAGCGGTGGCGTCAGCCAGGTGCAGGAACGGGACGGTGGTGGCCGCTTCGATGGCCGGGGCCACCTTGTGCATGGTGTTGGTGCACAGCAGCAGGAGTTCCGCGCCACCGGCCTCGAGGGAGCGGGCGATCCCGGCCAGCGAGTCGCCTGCCGCGTCCCACTGTCCAGTTGCCTGGAGGTGCTCGATGTCGGCGAAGTCGACCGAGGCCAGGAGCAGGCGAGCGGAGTGCAGGCCGCCGAGGCGGTCGCGGACCAGTTCGTTGGCCAGACGGTAGTACTCGGCGGTCGACTCCCACGACATGCCGCCGATGAGGCCGATGACTTTCTGGCGATGCATGGTGGGCTCCCGGTTCTCGGGACGGGCGGTGCCCGCGGATCTCAACCGAGCGTAGTGGCCCGACGGCGCCCGGAACCCGCCGACGGGAGCCTTGACCCCGGTCGTTAGCAGGGCTTCCACACCACCATGGCCGACCCCGAGGGGAACCCTCTTCTGCGTGCAGTGACGCCACAGCTCGTTTGACAAGCTCCTCATTGATAATGAGAATGATTCTTATGAGCATCTGGCGAGCCCTCGGGGCGATCATCACGGCAACGACCCTCACGGTCCTCACCTCCTGTTCGGCAGGCGTCGCAGCGACGCCGGCTGACGCCACCTCCGAGCCGGTGACGGTGGTGGCTGCGTTCTATCCGTTCCAGTTCGTCGCCGAGCGGGTCGGTGGTGATCAGGTGAGCGTCGTGAGCCTCACCCAGCCCGGTGTCGAGCCGCACGACCTCGAGCTCACCGCACAGCAGGTGGCATCCTTGAGCAGCGCCGACCTCGTCGCCTACCAGGGGGGCTTCCAGGCGGCCGTGGACACCGCCATCGCCCAGGCAACGCCGCAGCGGGTGGTGAACGCCACCTCCTTCCTCACGCTGAAGACCCTCTCCGAAGAGAGCGGGCACAGCGCCGAGGAGGGCGAGGATGCCCATGAGGGTGGTACCGACCCGCACACCTGGCTGGACCCCACCAACATGGTCGCGATCGCCGAACACGTCCGGGACGCCCTGATCGAGGCCAGACCAGCCGCGGCTGCCGCCTTCACCGCGAATACGGCCGCCCTCGTCGCTGACCTCAACCAGCTCGACGGTGAGTACCGGACCGGCCTGTCGGCCTGCGCGATCAAGCCGTTCGTCACCTCCATGCGGCGTTCGGCTACATCGCCGGGCGCTACGGGCTCGAACAGGTCGCCATCCGCGGGCTGGAGCCTGACACCGAGCCCACCGCTGCCAGGATCGCCGCCGTGCAGGAGATCGCCAGGGACAACAAGGTGACCACCATCTTCTTCGAGACCCTGGTGTCGCCTGTGGTCTCGGAGTCCATCGCCCAGGATCTCGGGCTCAAGACCGACGTGCTCGATCCGATCGAAGGGATCACGTCGGCGTCCAAGGGCAGCGACTACCTCGCCGTGATGCGCTCGAACCTTGCGGCGCTTCGGGCCGCCAACCAGTGCTCGTAGGCGTTGATCCTGTGAGAGCAGC
This sequence comes from uncultured Actinomycetota bacterium, assembly GCA_963848845.1. Classification (GTDB taxonomy): domain Bacteria; phylum Actinomycetota; class Actinomycetes; order Propionibacteriales; family Propionibacteriaceae; genus Propionicimonas. The sequence continues at coordinate 521,297 of CAWKFH010000008.1, read as the reverse complement.
CAACAGCGAGTTCGTCTGGGCGGTCGACTGAGGCTGGAAGGTCGCACGCACTCGAGCATCCTGGCGGATCGTCACCGCCTCGTGCCGTGGACGACTCCCGCCGCCCCGCCTCCCCGGCGGGTCGGTTCCGCGACGGCCTGCACCACGCCGCCCTTCTTGAACTCCAGTGCCGTCACCGCCCCGATCTCGGCCGCGCTCGATCCCGGCGCTCCGCTCGGGGTGAGCGTGTAGCCGTACCCGGCCAGCCCAGCCTGGTAGGCGTCGATGAACGACTGCTCCGCGGTCACCGCTGCGGTGTTGCGCAGCGAGCCGCGCGGGGCCGCGACTGCCTGCGGCAGCGTCATGCCGAGGTCGATCCGGTTCATCAGGGTCTGCAACACGGTGGTGATGATCGTCGAGCCGCCGGGGGACCCGAGCGCAAGGTACGGCTTGCCCTGGCGCAGCACGATCGTCGGCGACATGGACGATCGCGGACGCTTGCCCGGCTCGATCCGGTTCGGGTCGGTGGCCGACCAGACGGCGCTGAAGTCGGTGAGTTCGTTGTTCAGGAGGAACCCGCGCCCGGGGACCACCATCCCGGAGCCGCCGGTCTGCTCGATGGTCAGCGTGTAGGACACGACGTTGCCCCACTTGTCGGCGGTGACGAGGTGCGTCGTCGCCTGTCCCAGGTCCTGCCGAACGCTGGCGACCCCCGTCCTGCAGCCGGTGGCACTCAGGTCGCCGGGGGCCACCGGCGTGACCAGCCTTGTGTCCTCGGGGATCAGGCACGCGCGTGAGTCGGCGAAGCGCTGCGACAGCAGTGTCCGGGTCGGGACGTCCACGAACGCCGGGTCGCCGACGTAGGCGTTCCGGTCGGCGAACGCCAGGGCCGACGCGTCGAGGTAGTAGTGGAGCGCCGAAGCGGTACCGAGGTCGTCCAGCGGGTAGTTCTCGAGGATGTTGAGCGCCTCGCCGACCGTGGTGCCGCCACTGGAGGACGGCGCCATCGAGTACACCTCCAGCCCGCGGTAGCGCACCTTGGTCGGCTTCTGGTCCAGCACCCGGTAGGACGCGAGGTCGGACTTCTCCATGAACCCCGGTGGCACCGGCAGCGTCGTGGTGGGCGAGGTCGCAGGATCCTGAACCGCCGAGACGATCTCGCCGGCCACCTGCCCGCGGTAGATGGCGTCGGCGCCCCGCCTCGCCATCAGGCGGTAGGTGTCGGCAAGGTCCGGGTTGCGGAACACCGAGCCGACAGCCGGCGCGTCGCCGCCCGGCAGGAACAGCGTCAGCACTGGCCGGGAAGGCCTCGAACCGCACCCGGTTGTCCAGGGTCTGCTGGCGGAAGGTCGCGTCCACCACGAACCCCCGCCGGGCGATGTCGATCGCCGGCGCGAGGTTCTCAGCCAGCGATCGGCGGCCCCACTTCCGCAGCGCCCGCTCCCAGGTCGCCGGCGTGCCCGGCACGCCGACCGACACCCCGCTGGTGACAAGTTGCGGGGTGAACGGGTACGGCTGGCCAGTAGCCGGGTCGATGAAGGCGTCGCGCGGCATCTCCGCGGGCGCGGTCTCGCGGCCGTCCAGCGTGTGCACCCGGCCCGTTCGCGCGTCGTAGTAGACGAAGTAGCCGCCGCCACCGATGCCGGACGAGTAGGGCTCGGTCACTCCGAGGGCCGCCGCCGTGGCGACGGCGGCATCGACTGCGTTGCCGCCGCGACGAAGGACACTCAGCCCCGCTGCCGTCGCCTCAGGGTCGACGGACGCGACGGCACCGCCGCGGCCCTCGGCGATGGGCACCCTCTCGGTGACGCGGTCCGGACCGGGGCGCGCCTGCGCCGGCAGCAGCCCGGTGGAAAGCAACGCGAGGCTGGTCAGCGTGATCAGGGCTGGACGAAGGAAGGAACTGGACATCGCTGTCTCCTGCCACGTTCGGGGTGTGTGGCCAGTCAACCCGGGCGTCCCGGGATTCCGCTTGGTTCCTTCCTAAACCCTCCCAGCGCGCGAGTCCATCCCGGTCGCGTGCCGATAAGTACGCCCGCTTCGGCTGCTGAATCCGAATGCGACGCCGAGCGCCGGTTCGGGTCTGGCGTTGGGACCGAGCTTGGCGCCGGCAGCGTCCTCTGAAGGTCCTCCGCTCGATCTGTGAAGTTGTGTTCGCGAGGGGCCGTGCGGGTGCCCCCGGCAAAGCGATGATCTCGTGGGTGGCGGACTCAGGTGGGCGGCCCGTCGATGAGCCGCGGGCGGTAGTCCAGCAACTGGAGCCGGCCGTCGAAGGTGCGGGCCTCGACAAGATCCAGGGAGACGTCGGGGTAGCCGTCGTAGATACGTTCGCGCCCCGTCCTGCCGGTGATCACTGGGAAGACCACCAGTCGGAAGCGGTCGACCAACCCTGCAGCGAGCAGCGACCGGCACAGGCTAAGGCTTCCGATGGTTCGCAGCGACTGGTTCCGCTTCAGTTCACGAACGGTCTCAACCGCATCACCGGTCACGTCCGCCGCGGTGGCCAGGTTCGTGCAGGCAGAGCCACCCCAGGCGTGCGCGATGCTGGCCCCTGACACGTTGGAGGCGGTCGAATCGAGGTCCGGCACCGACTGCGTGACCGCGCTGCCCCGGCTGAACCTGTCGAGGTCGACCGGCGTTCGGCGCGTGGAGGTGGCCGGGGAGAGCGCCCAGGTGCAACTCGACGATCAGGTGGTCTTCCTCGCCCGGTTCCCAGATGGCTGGCGGGTAACCGCCGCCGGCTGCGTCCGCGACGACCCCGACCCGGCCATCCCCTATGACTGTGAGGTGGAACCATGAGAGTGGCACGGATTCTATTCATCAGTTACCTGTCGATGATCGCCATCGTTCTGGTTGCGGCGTTCCTCGTCGGCGCGGTCGGGCGATGAAGCGTTCAAGCGTGCGGGACAACTCCCTGTCCATCGTCTTCGGGATTCTCCTGCTCGGCACGCTGTTGGCCCAGGCCCTGGTTGGCTTGGCCGGCTACAACGAGGCGGCCCGCACCGACGGCCTCGCCGAGATCGACCTGTGGCGCTACGTCACCTCCTCCTCCTTCGCGGTCGACGTGGCCGAGAACTGGCAATCGGAATACCTCCAGTTCACCCTCTACATCCTGCTGACCGTGTGGCTGGTTCAACGCGGCTCCTCGGAATCCAAACCTCCGCAGGACGCCGGACTGGGTAGTGACGAGCAGGAGCGGGTCGGTCGCTTCGCCGAGCCACACTCGCCATCCCCGGTGAGGAGGGGAGGCTGGTGGCTGCATTACGGAGGCAAGACCGGCACCGTCCTGAAGCCCACATTTTCGACCTCCGACACCCAGCACTGCGGCCCGGTCAGACCGGCTTCAGGCTGGCCCCGTTGGTGCGGATCACCTCGGCATACCAGTCGAACGACTTCTTCCTGTACCGGTTGAGGGTGCCGCTGCCGTCGTCGTTGCGGTCGACGTAGATGAAGCCGTACCGCTTGCTCAACTGTGCGGTGCTGGCCGAGACCAGGTCGATCGGGCCCCAGGAGGTGTAGCCCATCACCTCGACACCGTCGGCGATCGCCTCGCCGACCTGGAACAGGTGGCCGTTGAGGTAGTCGATCCGATAGTCGTCCAGAACCGTCGGGACGCCGTCCACCTCGACCAGTTGGTCCTTGGCGCCCAGGCCGTTCTCGACGATGAACAGCGGCTTCTGCCAGCGGTCCCAGAACTGGTTGAGCACAACCCGCAGGCCGCGGGGGTCGATCTGCCAGCCCCATTCGCTGGCTTTGAGCGTTGGGTTCGGCACGCCGCCCATGATGTTGCCCTCGCCGGCGACCTTGAGGGCAGGGTCGGCGGTCTCGCAGATGCTCATGTAGTAGCTGAAGGAAACGAAGTCGACAGTGTTGGTGAGGATCTCGCGATCCTCGGTGGTGATGTCGAGCTCGATCCCGTTCTCGCGGAAGTACCGCAGGGCGTAGCCGGGGTAGGCGCCACGGGTGTGCACGTCGCTGAACATCAGGTTCGCGTGGTCGGCCTCCATGACGGCGATGATGTCGGCCGGGTCCGGGGTGAGCGGGTAGATCGGCATCGCGATCACCATGCAGCCGACGCTGGCTTCCGGGATCATTTCGTGGGCGACCTTCGTGGCCAGCGCGCTGGCGACCAGCTCGTGGTGCGCGGCCTGGAACAGGTCGGCCTTGCTCAATTGCTCCCTGGGGGTGTTGATCCCCCCGGACATCAGCGGAGCGTGCAGGACCGAGTTGATCTCGTTGAAGGTCAGCCAGTACTTCACCTTGCCGCGGTAGCGGTCGAAGACCGTCCGGGCGTAGCGCTCGTAGAAGCCGATCAGCTCCCGGCTCACCCAACCGTCGTACTTCTCGGTCAGGTTCAACGGTGTCTCGTAGTGCGACAGCGTGACCAGCGGCTCGATGCCGTGCTTCGCGCACTCGTCGAACACCCGGTCGTAGAAGGCAAGGCCCTCCTCGTTGGGGGTCTCATCGTCGCCATTGGGGAAGATCCGGCTCCAGGCGATGGAAAGGCGGAACACCGAGAAGCCCATCTCCGCGAACAGCGCGATGTCTTCGGCGTAGCGGTGGTAGAAGTCGATGCCGACCAGCTTCAGGTTGTCCTCGGTCGGGCCGTCCACGCGCGGGGACATGATGCCCCTCGGCATGACGTCCTGAATGGACAGGCCCTTTCCGCCTTCGTTATAGGCGCCCTCGATCTGGTTCGCTGCAGTTGCGCCGCCCCAGAGGAAACCCTTCGGGAACGGGCTGGTGGTCTGCGACATGGATTCTTCCTCACTTGGTCGGCGAGCGGGCTGGAGGTTGGCTGCGGGACGATCCGGTTCCCCAAACAGGGTCGTGGTCCGCACTCGTTTCGGAAACAAAAAAGACCCGAGCGTCTTCCGCACCCGAAGGTGCCGGAAGCCAGCTCAGGTCTTGCCTCTAGCGAGTAGCAACCCTGGGGAACCTCGCGGTTCCTCCTGAAAAGCTAGCATCGCTCGGTATTGGCGTCAAGAGCTCTCCGTCTCCTCAGACCGGTTCGGCCAGCGGCAGGGTGACCCGGACGGTGGCGCCCGGAGCGCCGACCGGCGAGGTCTGGACGCTGCCGTCGGCCTGCCGGACGAGGCGGCGCACGATGTGGAGGCCCTCCCCCGATGAACCGGGGCGTTGCTCCCTTGCCGGTGCGAAGCCCGGGCCGTGGTCGCTGACCACGAGAACCGCCTGGCCGGGCTCGACGAGCAGCCGAACGCTGAACCCGGTGCCTTCCGGCGTGTGGGCGAAAACGTTGTCGACGCAGATGTCGACCACGTCCCCGAGCTCGAGGGCGCTGAGCGGGACCCGCAGCGGCTCTGCGGGGAGGGTGACCGCCACGTCGCGGTCCTGGTCTTCGGCCAGCGGTGTCCAGTAGTCGATCCGGGCCGACACCACGAGACCGCCTCGCACCTGCTCGGCAGGTCCTCCCGGAGTGGCCGGCGGGCCTCCCGGACCACATCGTCGATGGCCACCTGGAGCTCGCCCACCAGCTGGCCCAGGTCGGCCCTTGCTGTCGGATCGGTGACGTTCTCGGCCTCCAGCCGCAGGGCGGTGACCGGCGTGCGGAGCCGGTGGGCCAGGCCGCGGACGTTCTCTCGTTCGGCTGCGAGCAGCTGGCCGATCCGGTCGGCCAGGCCGTTGAGGGCTGCCCCCAGCTCAACGGTCTCCGGGGTTCCGGCCAGAGGCGCGCGGGCGGCCAGCTCTCCCTCGCGCAACCGGTGCGCGGTGTTGGCGACTTCCAGCAACGGCTGGCTGACCCGGCGTCCGGCCTGGGCTGCCACCAGCACTGCGATCCCGGTGAGCAGCAGGCCGAGGGCGATGATGCTGGCCCAGGCCAACGGCACCCCTTCGGCCAGCTGGTCGCTGGTCATCTGCGCCCTGGTCACGGCAACGCCCCCCTCGACCAGGACCGGGACGAAGACGGTGGCGCCGCCGGCGTCCCGCACCGAGAAAGCCGCGCCGGTCTTGGCTTGCTGATAGCCGGCGTCCGCTTCAGGGCTGGGCCACGGGGCGCCGACAACCTCGCCGGTGGTGAGCACAACGCTGGTCTGCGCCGGCGACCCGGCGAGCGTCGGCTCCAGCAGTTCGGCCAGCCGCGGGTCGTCGTGCAGGCCTGAAACCAGGACGGCAACGGTGTTGGCCTGCTGGTTGGCGACGGCCACGCCCCGGTCCTCGGCGAGGGTGCGGACCAGCAGGAGCAGGGGGATGACGAAGGACGCCACCAGCGCGGTGCTGATCACCGCGACCAGCAGGCTCACCTGTCGGCGCACCTCAGCCCTCCGCGCCCGGCGCCACCAGCCGCACGCCGACTCCACGGACCGTGTGCAGGTACCGGGGTTCGGCCGCGGTCTCGCCGAGCTTGCGGCGCAGCCAGCTCAGGTGCACGTCGACGGTCCGGTCCCTGCCGCCGTAGGGCTGGTGCCAGACCTCGGACAGCAACTCGCGCTTGGTCACCACTTCCCCTGGGCGAGACGCCAGCAGCCACAACAGGTCGAATTCCTTGCGCGACAGGTCGAGGGGATGGCCGGCGAGGCTGGCCTCCCGGCTCATCGGGTCGATGGTGAGCTCACCCAGCCGCAGGACCGCTTCGGCATGGTTCTCCCTGGCCCCACGGCGCAACACGGCGCGGATCCTGGCAGCGAGCTGGTCACTGCCGAACGGCTTCACCAGGTAGTCGTCCGCGCCCGCGTCCAGGGCGCGAACCACCGTCTTGTCGTCATCCTGGGCAGTGATCACGATCACTGGCACCTGGCTGACGGCCCGCAGCATCTCCAGCACCTGCTGGCCACCCAGGCCGGGCAGGCCGAGGTCGAGCAGGATCACCTGGGGTTCGTCCTGGACGGCGAGGGCCAATCCGGACACCCCGTCGGTGGCAACAGTCACGACGTCGCCGCGGTCGGTCAGGTTGCGCCGCAGCAGTCGGCCGATGGCCGGGTCGTCCTCGACCACCAGCACCCGAGTCATGCCCCGTAACGTACTCCGACCAGTGCTGCGTCAACGGCTGGTGCCATCATTGCCTCATGACGAGACGCGGAGTCCTGGTGGTGGCGCTGTTGTGGCTGGCCACCGTTGCCGGCGTCTCCACCCTCACCTGGACCGTGATCTCGGCTGCCGGGCAGAGGGTCGGTACCCAGGTGGTCGTGACCAACCCGGTGCAGTCGAGCACCCCCGGACCCACGCCGAGTGGGGGCTCCCAGAGCTGGAACGGGACCGGTGGAAGGGTCACGGTCCGCTGTTCCGGTGACTCGATTTCGCTGGGGACGGCCGTGCCGGATGTCGGCTACCGCGTCGAAGTGAAGGACAAGGGACCCGAACGGCTTCGCCTCGAGTTCGAGGCCAGCGGCTCGGGGGAGGAATCCGAGACGACAGTGGTCGCCGTCTGCCAGGACGGCAGCGCGCAATTCCGTCGCGACTGAGGGCCGCCAACCCGTCCGAACCGGTCGGCGATCCGAGACCGGGTGACCGCCGAGTTGGCCCGTCCCACCTTCCGCTGCCACGGGGCTCGGCCAAATCCGCTCGTTCGCCGGTTCGGATCGCGCCACCGCCATAGGATTCGGCCGTGAGGCTCCCCTGGTTCGGCAGGGAACCCCGCGCTGCGGGGTCGGCCAGGACCGCCCGTCCGGTCCTTGGCTGGGTGCTGGCCGTCTGCGGGCTGGCCCTGGTCGGGGCCTTCGGATACATGATCCTCGAGGGCTGGAGCTTCCTCGACTCGCTCTACATGGCGGTGACGACGATCACCACCGTCGGCTTCCGCGAAGTGCACGAGCTGGATCTGCCGGGCCGGATGTGGACGATGCTGATGGCGCTGTCGGCCATCGGGGTGATCTTCGGCACGGTCGGGGTGGTGGCCGAGAACGTCATGGCGGACGTGGCCAGCGGAAGAAGGAAGGCCAAACGGATGAAGCGGATGATCGACAAACTGAGCGGGCACTTCGTGGTCTGCGGCTACGGCCGGGTCGGTTCGATGGTCGCCCGCGAGCTGGTCGGGGACGGCCACACCGTCGTGGTGATCGACGTGAGGGAGGACTCCCTGCAGCGCGCCGAGGACAACGGCTACCTCGTGGTCCACGGTGACGGCGCCACTGAGGAGGTACTTCGCGCAGCTGGCGTCGAGCGAGCGAAGGGACTGGTCAGCGCGATCGACTCCGACGCCCAGAACGTCTACGTCACCCTCACCGCCCGCTCGCTGAACCCCGGCCTGTTCATCGTCGGACGGGCCGGCGCGGAGAACGTCATCTCCAAGCTGATCCAGGCCGGGGCCGACCGGGCGGTCTCGCCGTACACGATGGCCGGCCGGCGGATCGCGAACCTTGCCCTCCGGCCAGGGGTCATCGAGTTCATCGACGCGGCCCTGACCCGCGGCGACCTTGCCTTCAGCATGGAGGAGGTCGCGGCCCACGAAGGTGGGCCGCTTGCCGGGCAGACGATCGGCGCGTTGCGGCAACGGGGGATCCTCACCCTCGCGGTGCTGCACGCCCCCGGTGACTATGAGCCGAATCCCCCCGACGAACGGCTCGTGGTGGCCGGGGAACACCTGATCGTCTCTGGCGCCAGCGATGTGCTCGACGCCCTCGGCCGCACCAGCCTCGCCGGCTCCCGCTCGTGGCAGCCGGCGGCAGAGAAGCCCTGAGCGGAGTCTCGACACCAAGCCGTTGGACGCGGCAGCGGCCGAAGACGCCAGGGTCTTGACGAGCAGTGAGGCACGAACTGCGAGGAACAGACGACGGGTGAGGGGACGACCCCGAGGATCAGACGACCACCGCAACGGCCGCGTCAGCGGTCGGGAAGGGCGGAGTCTTGACGAGGGGTGAGGGGACGACCCCGAGGATCAGACCCCGAGGTCCCGGCGCAGCTTCGCCACGTGCCCGGCAGCGCGGACGTTGTACTGGGCGAGGGCGACCTCACCCACCCCGTCCGGGGCGACGTCGATGATGAAGGTGGACCGGAGTACACCCTCGACCACCTTGCCGTACAGGGTCTTGGAGCCGTAGGCGGAGTAGGCGGTGAGAACCTCGCGGTCCGGGTCGGCCAGCAGCGGGAAGCCGAGGTGCTCCGCCTCCCGGAACCTGGCCAGCTTCTCGGGGCTGTCCGGGGAAATGCCGACCACCTGGTAACCGGCCCGTGCCAGGTCGCTCAGGGCACCTTCGAAGTCGACTGCCTGAATGGTGCATCCGGGGGTCATTGCCGCCGGGTAGAAGTAGACGATGACCCGTCCACCAGCGAAGTCGGCCAGTGACACCGGACGCTGGTCGGCGTCCAAAAGGGTGAAGGCTGGGGCGGTATCGCCAGGCTGGAGTTGGGTCATGGCCCAACCCTAATCCACTCGGTCCTGACTCGCCGTTCGCTGCCGGGAGCGGTTATGGCTGGCATAGGCTGTGCCAGAAGGAAGCCAGGCTGGTGAGGTTGGAGGAGCAATGGCAGATCCCATCGTGCGGACCCGTGAGGACATTGAGGCCGAGATAGCTGCAGCGCGGCAGCGCCTCGCCGACAACGTGGAGGGACTGATCAACCAGGTGCACCCGAAGGCGATCGTTGCCAACACCGTCGGCGAAGCCCGGGCCTTCGCCGAAGGCACCTTCGAGCAGGCCAAGGCGCAGGTGGTTGACGAGCGGGGCAACCTGCGCACCGAGCGCGTGGCGCTGCTGGCCGCGGCCGCGGGTGGCGCGGTCACCTTCATCCTGATCGTGCGGTCGATCCTTAGAGGTCGCTGAGTTCCCAACTTCGGCCGCCTCTGAGGTTGGCCCAAAGGCGGCGGGGGATCGAGGTAGGTCGATTTACCTCGGCCAGGCCCAAGAAGAGTGGATCGTTTCAACTCAACTGAATCGGTTCAGAAACCACATTTTCGACACTTCGGCCTTGTCCTTGATAACAATCCGGGCAAGGTGCTGCCCAATGGGGGTCTCGGCTGCCTAGAGTGCTGTCAGGGTCCCCAGGCGGGGGACACAACTGAGAAGCGAGGACTCTATGTCTCATGCACGCACAACGCGGCGCGTGCTCGCAGCGGTGGCCACTTTCGGCGCACTGCTGGTCACTGCTGCGTGTAGCTCTCCCACCACTCCCGCGGCCAGCGGTTCGGCCGCTGGAGGAGTGAACTGGGACGAGCGCGGACCGATCAGCTACGCCCAGGGCAAGGACACTGCCGGGGTGTGGAAGGGCGTTCTTGCTGAGTGGGACGCCGCCCACCCGAACGAGAAGGTCACCCTCATCGAACTCTCGCCCGAGGCCGACCTGCAGCGCGCTGACATGATCAAGCGCGGGCAGGCCAAGAGCGGCGAGTTCAGCGTCATGTCCGTCGACGTGGTCTGGACCAGCGAGTTCGCGGCCAACGGCTGGCTGCAGGAACTGCCCGCCGACAAGTTCCCGACCACCGGCATGCTCGGGAGCGCAGTTGATGCATCGACCTACTTCAACAAGCTGTACGCCTACCCGCAGAGCTCCGACGGCGCCATGCTCTACTACCGCAAGGACCTCCTCGACAAGGCCGGCCTTGAAGCGCCGAAGACCTGGGACGAGATGCAGGCCGCCTGTGACAAGGTCCTGCCCGACCAGAAGGGCATGGACTGCTACGCCGGCCAGCACCAGAAGTACGAGGGCCTGACCTGCAACATCGCCGAGGCCGTCAACTCCGCCGGTGGCGAGTTCATCACCGCTGACGGCAAGCCCGCCGTCAACACCCCTGAGGCCATCGCCGGCCTGCAGTGGATGGTCGACGCCTTCGAGTCGAAGATGATCCCGGCCGATGCCATCACCTGGAAGGAAGAGGAAGGCCGGCAGGCGTTCCAGGACAACAAGCTGCTGTTCCACCGCAACTGGCCCTATGTCTGGAACCTGGCCAGCAAGGATGACGGCTCGTCCAAGATCGTCGGCAAGTTCGCGGTTTCTCCGCTGCCCGGCAAGACCGGCCTCGGCGTCTCCACCCTCGGCGGTCACAACATCGGTATCTCTGCCTTCACCAAGAACAAGGGCACCGCGGGCGACTTCCTCAAGTGGATCGCTTCCGAGGAGATCCAGAAGGTCTTCCTGGAGAAGGGCTCGCTGGCCCCGATCCTGGAGAGCCTGTACGCGGACGCTGCCCTGAACGAGCAGTTCCCGTACCTGAAGACCCTTGGTGAGTCGATCAAGCTGGCCAAGGCCCGCCCGAAGGCCGTCAAGTACGGTGACGTCACCCTGGCCATCCAGGACGCCACGTATGCAGCGCTACAGGGACAGAAGACCGCGGAAGCTGCCTTCACCGAACTGCAGACCAAGCTTGAGGGGCTCCTGAAGTAACACCACCGTCCGACGGGACTTCTCGGGGCCACGGAACTCTTCGTGACCCCGAGAAGTTGCCACATTCAAGCAAAGGAGGTGGGGAAGCATGAGCCAAGGCACGGCAACGACGCTGGCCGGCAGCACGCCTCCCATTACCGAGAAACGCACGAAAAAGAACCTACTCAGTGACGGTCAGGGCACGCTGGCAGCGATCCTGATCTCCCCGACCATGCTGGTCATCCTTTTCGTGGTCGGCATCCCGATCCTGCTGTCGCTGCGGGAGTCGGTGTACCGCAAGGCCACGACGGTCGATCCGACTACCGGCCTGATCCCCGAAGGCGAGTCCTTCGTCGGTCTCGCCAACTTCACGGAGATCTTCACCAATCCGCAGGCCGTGGAGGGGGCCTGGGGCAATATCGACCGGCTGCTCAACTCCTTCTGGAATGTGACCTTCTTCACCGTCGTCTGCGTGGTCCTCGAGACCATCCTCGGCGTGGCGATGGCCCTGATCATGGCTCGCGCCTTCCGCGGCAAGGGCATGGTCCGGGCGGCGATCCTGATCCCGTGGGCGATTCCGACCATCGTTTCGGCACGCATGTGGGCCCTGATCTTCGACTCCAACGGCGTGATGAACGTGATCGTCAACCAGAAGATCCTCTGGCTCGCCGACAACGTGTACTCGCAATGGGCCGTGATCATCGCCGACGTCTGGAAGACCGCTCCGTTCATCGGCCTGCTGACCCTTGCCGGCCTGCAGACGATTCCAGGAGACGTGTACGAGGCGGCCAAGGTCGACGGGGCGAATGCCTGGCAGACCTTCCTCCGGATCACGCTGCCGATGGTCAAGCCGGCGCTGGTGGTGGCAGTGCTGTTCCGCACCCTCGACACCATGCGCATGTTCGACCTTCCCTGGGGCATGGTGGGTGCCGGCAAGTACTACGTCGAGACCATGTCGATGTTCGCCTACGTGGAGAACAACCAGTTGCGCTACGGCACGGCTGCGGCGTATTCGCTGCTGCTGTTCGTCTACATCGTCATCGTGGCATTCCTGTTCGTGAGACTGCTCGGCGCCGACGTCATCGGTGACGAGGAATCCCGAGCGCTCACTGCCCAGCGCAAACGCCAGAAGGAGCTCGCCAAGGCCAGCAAGCAGAAAGTCACGCTCGCCAGGAGTTCGATGACCAGCGGGGAGATGCAGCAATGACCACTGCGCAAGCTCATGTGACCGCGGAAGAACTCGCTGTCCTCAACAAGCCGAGTCGCGGTGGGCGCTACTGGGTGAGCCAGATCGGCATCATCCTCGGGATGTCGTTCATCGTCCTGTACTGCGTCCTGCCGTTCTACTGGATGATCGTCTCCTCCCTTCGGCTACCAACCGAGGGCCGGGACACCAGCTTCTGGCCGGACCCGGTGTCGTTCCTCAACTACCCGACAGTGTTCGACCCGGCCAACGGCTTCGGCCAGGCTCTGCTGAACTCGCTCATCGTGTCCTTGACCACGACCCTGCTGACCCTGCTCCTCGGCATCCTCGGTGCCTATGCGCTGGCTCGGCTGAGGTTCTGGGCCAAGGGCCTGGTGCTGTCGATCATCATCGCCTGCTCGATGTTCCCCGGCATCACGTTGCTGATCCCGCTGTTCAAGATGTTCACCGGGGCCTACTCCTGGATGCCGATCAACTGGATGAACACCTACCAGGCGCTGATCATCCCCTCGCTGTCCTTCGGGTTGCCGTTGGCAGTGTGGAACCTGACAGCGTTCTTCCGGCAGTTGCCGGTGGAACTGGAGCAGGCGGCAATGGTCGACGGGTGCACGCCCGGCCAGGCCTTCGTGAAGATCATCCTCCCGCTGGCCGCCCCAGGTGTGTTCACCACGGCGATCATCACCTTCATCGCGGTCTGGAACGAGTTCATGATCGCTCTTACCTTCGCGACCCGGCAGGAGATGTACACCGCTGTGGTGTCGATCTCGAAGTTCACCGGCGCCTACGGCTATGACACCCCCTGGGGCACCATCATGGCCGCCGGCGTGCTGATCACCGTGCCGCTGATCATCGGCGTGCTGATCTTCCAGCGCCGGATCGTCGCCGGCCTGACAGCCGGTGGCGTGAAGTAGCAACAGCCAAGATCAGTTCGAAGGCCTCGTGGTTCTCCACGGGGCCTTCGGCTGTTTCGGGACCCGCTTCGCAGACCGACCGGGCTGTAAAAAGCGATTGGCCCGACGGTGGAAGCGACGGGCCAATCACAGTGCGCCGCCAGGGACTCGAACCCCGAACCCGCTAGTTAAGAGCCAGCTGCTCTGCCAGTTGAGCTAGCGGCGCGCAGGCAGGAACTTTACCGTACCGAGAGCCTGCGCGTGAAATCGGCCGGCGACGTCAGGCAGGCCGCAAGATGGTGGTTATCAGCCCTGTGGTGAGCGCCCGTCCAGGCCAAAGCCGCTTCGTGGTGGTTACCGCGGGGGTCGGGACTCCGGTAACCACGATCCAGCGGCTTGTAGCGTCCCGGGCTCGGCAGCGGGCACTCATATCCACGACCCAGCGGCTTTCATCCGATCAACGCTCGGGAGATCCGGTCGGTGACCACGGTGGGCCTGGTCATGATCTCCTTGCCGAGCCAGCGCACCATCCGGTAACCAAGGTCGCGCAACACCTGCTCCCGCTCCTTCTCGCGCACGTAGGCATCAGCCTTGTCGTACTTCAGGGCGCGCGTCGGCCTCGCCCACCACGCCATGATCAGGCCAGTAGCAGTCGGGGAACAGCGTGCCGAGCGGGGTTCGGATCGGTGCCTGGAAGATCGGTGTCGGGAGCCCGGCGAGGAAGATGTGCCCGGCCGACAGGGACTCGATGGCCGACTCCCTGGCCGGCTCGACCAACTCGATCATGTCCAGAAGGCCTGAGCTGTGCCGCAGCCGGGCTGCCTCGGAGAGCTGCTCCCGGACCGCCCTCACCAGCCGCGGGTTACCGTGGTCGGATCGACGAGGCTGGGCCGTCAATGCTGCGCAGGCCAGGCGAGCGGCTCCGTCCATGATCACGAGCGCTTCCGGTAATGGTCGACCCCGGGCCAGGTCAATGGCTGTTCGGGCAGCGGTCGTCAGCCGATACCCTTCATCGTCCCTCGACAGGTGCTGCACCGGCAGCGGGCCGAGGTGGTAGACAACCCCATCCCTGGTGCGGTGCCGGGACCCGGAGGCCCGAGTCAATGAAACCGGGGCCTCGTGCCACCGGGCGAAGGATGGGGAGGGCAGGCCCCAGATGAGCGCTGCCGATTCATGACTGATCACGGCATCTGGATGCACCACCTGCTCCGCGTGGGCCAGCAGGATGTGCAGCGCCTCCGACCCGGATGGTCGTCGCGACGCCTCAACGTACGCGCCTGGGCGGAGTCGGATGAGCCGGCCGCTCGCCAACTGGGTGCGCAGCATCGCGTCCGTAGCGCCGCCAGCCATCAGCATCGAGCGGGTGGCCGGCTGGCTCGGCAACGGCCAGGGCCTCGGTGTGCGCATGTCACTCAGGTTGCGCCCGACCGGGCGCTGTGGACAGCCCGGCGGGGCAATCTGTGGACAACGGCTCGGATTCACCCCGGACCTTGGCCGAATCCTCTTAGGGTGCCGGAATTCCGTCTGGTGCATCAGCGTGGGGTGTGCTGGCCCGCCCGACGGGTTGGTCGCCGGATGGGGCTCGGCGGTGTGGCGGAGCCCTGTGGCATCATGGCCGTTTCGCAGTCTACGAAGGGCGCGACGTGGACCACACGAAGAGCTTCTACGGGGTGCTGGTGAACACCCTGATCGCGAACGTCACCACCAGCTTCCTCTGGTTCGCGCTGACCTTCTGGGTGTACCTGGAGACCCGCTCGGTGCTGGCCACTGCGATCATCGGCGGCTCCTACATGCTGATGGTCGCCGCGGTCGGGGTGCCGTTCGGCACCTGGGTCGACCGGTGGCGCAAGAAGCAGGTGATGGTCCTGGCCACCACCGTGACGGCGATCGCCTACGCCGCGGCCTTCGCCTTCTTCCTGGTCGTACCGACCAGCGAGTTGTTGGTGATCGGCAGCCTCGCGTTCTGGGGTTTCGTAATGCTGATCCTGCTGGGCGCGATCGTCGAGAGCGCTCGCGGGATCGCCCTATCAACCTGCGTGACGCTGCTCGTGCCGGAGGAGCGCCGAGCCAACATGAACGGCCTGGTCGGCATGGTCAGCGGGTTCGGGTTCGCGATCACCTCGGTGTTCTCCGGGCTCGCGGTGGGCCAGCTGGGCATGATGTGGACGATGGCGATAGCTGTCGCCCTCACCGCGGTCTCACTGCTGCACCTGTTGACCGTCTCGATCCCCGAGCCGCAGATCGTGCACGCCGAGGGCGCGCCGAAGGCCGTCGACTTCGTCGGGGCGTACCGGGCCCTGGTCGTCGTCCCCGGGCTGGTCGGACTTGTCCTGTTCGCCACCCTCAACAACCTGCTCGGCGGGGTGTTCATGGCACTGCTGGACCCCTACGGCCTGACCCTGGTCTCGGTGGAGGTCTGGGGCATCCTCTGGGGCGTGCTCAGCTTCGGGTTCATGATCGGGGCAGGCCTGGTGGCAAAGCTCGGGCTTGGCGCGAAGCCACTCCGGGCTCTGCTGCTGGCCAACGTGGCGATGTGGACGATCGGGATGGGATTCACGGTCCGGGAGAACATCTGGCTGTTGGCGGTGGGGATCCTGGCCTACATGGCGTTGATTCCGGTGGCTGAAGCCGCCGAGCAGACGGTGTTGCAGAAGGTGGTGCCGTATGAGAAGCAGGGGCGCGTCTTCGGCCTTGCCCAGACTGTCGAGGTGGCCTCAGCGCCGATCAGCGCCTTCCTGATCGGCCCGATAGCGGAATTCTGGCTGATCCCCTACGCCAACTCCGATGCCGGGCAGGCGAGCCTCAACTGGCTGCTCGGCCAGGGCCAGGCCCGCGGCATCGCGCTGGTCTTCGTCCTCGCCGGCATCCTTGGGTTGTTGCTGACCTTCGGTGCCTTCCTGACCAGGTCCTACCGGGTGCTGTCGGAGCGCTATGCCCGGCCAAGCGAGGATGCACCGATCGGGGAGCTCACCGGCTGAACCTAGCTGTTGAGACGGCCATGCTGGTTGAGCCCGTCGAAACCCGGATGGGGTCAGCGGCGCAGGCCGGTCCGCCGGATTGCTGCGATCCGCTGGCGCCGCAGCTCATCGAGTTCCGGGCGGGGGAGTGGGTCCAGCTCGCGACCCAGTGCCAGCTCCAGCAGGTGGTCGGCGAGTTCGGGATTGCGGGCAAGGATCGGTCCGTGCGGATAGGCGCCAATCACCCTGCCCTGTACGGCGCCCTCGGTGCCGTCGTTGG
This sequence comes from uncultured Actinomycetota bacterium, assembly GCA_963848845.1. GTDB lineage: Bacteria > Actinomycetota > Actinomycetes > Propionibacteriales > Propionibacteriaceae > Propionicimonas. Next base: position 504,734 of record CAWKFH010000008.1, on the reverse strand, counting down.
CATTGCCGATTCCGATCTCCACCCGGGCCAGCGGGGTCGCGTCCGGGCCGAGGGTGGTGAAGCCGCCGTGGTTCTCGAAGCCGGTGATCAGCGACTCGCTGCCATCCGGCCGCGTCCAGTTGGTGAGGATCTCGCCGACGGCACGCTCGGTGCCCCGACGGGTGGTTACGTCCAGCAGCCCAAGGCCATCGATCACCTCGTCGTCGTCGCCAACGGTGAAGGTCCGGCCGGCGATCTGGTAGCCAGCGCAAACCGCGAACAGCACTGCACCGTTCTCGATCGCGCCGAACAGGTGACCGTCGGCCTTCAGTCCCTTCACCGCGGAGATCTGGGCCGCGTCCTCCCCGCCGCCGAGCAGGTACACCGCACCGCTGGATGGCACCTCATCGCCGGGCTCCACCTCGGTGAGCACCGCGTCGATGCCGCGCCAGGCGAGCCGCTGCCGGAGCACGGTGGCGTTGCCACGGTCTCCGTAGATGCCCAGCAGGGACTGGTAGACCAGCACGATCTCCACCGGACTCATCTCAGGCCCGCCATCTTCAGTAGCCGCTGGAACGGGGTGTAGGTGGCGATGACGTCCACGGCTGCGTCCCGGTCGCCGAGGGCCTTGCGCAGGTCGGGTTCGATCTCGTGCTCGACGCCGGCGTAGCTGAGCCGTACGGCCAGGTCCTGAGCCCGGGGCCCGGTGCAGACGACCAACCGGTTGGCCAGTTGCTCGTACTCGACGTCCCAGAGCCAGGAGACGTCCTTGCCGTCGGCGGCGACCGAGTCGATGGCAAGGATGACCGGGTCGGACGCTGCCAGTGGCAGGGCCTCGGCCCAGCCGGCCGGGTTCTTGGCCAGCAGTAGTCGGGCGGTCGTACTGCCGAAACGGGCGGTGGCGAAGCGTCCGGCCGGCGCGGTGACGGTGTGCATGCCGGCCAGCGCCTGCTCCACGCCGACACCGAACTCGATCGCTGCGGCCAGGGCGCAAGCTGCGTTGGACACGTTGAAGGAACCGGGCACCTGCAGTTCCGGCTGCACCCGCGTGCCGTCGGGCAACCGGATCGCGTCCCCGTCGACGCGGTAGCCCGCCTCAGGCTGGTGCAGCCCGCAACCAGGACAGTCCCAGCGGTCGCGGCCAGCGGTGTGGCTGCGGCGCAGGATGGTGCCGCAGGCGGGGCAGAGGGCGCCGTCGGCATTCCAGGTGGTCGCGGTCTCCACCCAGATGACGTTGGCTGCGGTGCCGGCGGACCAGACCACCAGCGGGTCGCAGGCATTGGCGACGATGGTCGGTCCGGACTCCCCGGCGGCCTCGAGGGCGACCCGCCAGGCGCGGCCAAGGGCCTTGATCTCATGGTGCCGGTCGAGCTGGTCCCGGCTGAAGTTCAGCAGCACCAGCAGCTCCGGACGGGCGTCGGCGATCATGTCCGAGACCACCCGTTCGTCGGTCTCGAGGACGGCGATGTCAGCCCTGGGTCGCTGGCTCAGCGCCGAAGCGATGCCGTAGTGCAGGTTGGCGCCGTCCGCATTGGTGACCAGGCGGGCAGCGTCAGCGCCCAGCCCGGTACGGATGGCAGCGGCCAGCAGATGGGTGGTGGTGGTCTTGCCGTTGGTGCCCGAAACAGCCAGCACCCGGCGGCCCTTGAGTAGCTGGGCGAAGGCGTCGGGAGCCAACCGGGTGAGGACCTGGCCGCGGACGGAGGCACCAGAGCCCCGCCCGGCGACCCTGGAGGCCAGCGCGGCGGCGTTCCCGACCCAGGTGGCCGCGAGCAGTCGCAACCGGGCACCGCGTGGCAGCGCAGCAGGCGCTGCGGGGGCGGAGAGGGTCGAGGGCATGGCTCTATTCTGCCAAGGCCTCGCCGGAGCCCTGGCCATTGCCAGCGTCCGGGCGCGGTCGCGGGGAGACCGTGCGGTAGGTCGGCTGCTTGGCCGCCCGGTTGGCGCCAGTACTGGTGCGCCGGATCCGCCGGCCCAGCCAGGGGGCGAGGTGGTCGCGGCCCCACACGATGTTCCAGTCCAGTTGCTCCCGGGGCGTCATCTGCGGCAGGGGCGGTAGCGGGGTGTCCCAGTCGGGAGTGTCGCTCCCGAGTCCGAGGGCGAACAGGGCGGCCCGGGCGAGCCTCTCGTGGCCCAGCGAGTTCAGGTGGATGCGGTCCTCGTGCCACATCCGCCAGTCCCGCAGCGAGCGCATGTTCCAGACGTCGATGACGTGGGCGCCGTGGCGGGCGGCGATGCCGACCAGGTGGATGTTGTAGATCGCGGTGCGCTTGCGGGTGAGCCGGACGATGGGGGAGTCCTTCGCGTCCACCCCGAGCCCGACCAGCACGTCGGCACCGGCCTTCCGGAACCGGACGACCGCTTCCTCAACGCTGGCGGCCATCGCGTCCGGGTCGGAGTCGGGGCGCAGCAGGTCGTTGCCGCCACCCCAGATCGAGACCAGGTCCGGAGAAAGGTCGAGGGCAGGTTCCACCTGTTCGGTCAGGATCGATGCCAGCAGGCGTCCACGGATGGCCAGGTTGGCGTACCTGAGGTCGGCGCCGGCGCGATCAGCCAGGTGTTGGGCCAGGCGATCAGCCCAGCCGACCGGGTTCCCCGCGGCGTCGAGGTCCTGCAGCCCCTCGGTGAGGGAGTCACCAAGGGCTACATATGACCGCCAGGGGATGCTCACCGCCAAAGTGCGGCCACCACCTTCTGGACCGAGGTGTTGTCGATGTAGGCCCCGCGTACGGGATCGGACCCGATCACCTCGTCGGTGAAGTACGTCGCGCCAGCGCCACGAGCGAAGAACGGGACGAGTTGCTTGGTGTGTCCGCCGCTATGCCACCCCATGAGGGGCACAGCGCCGGGTGCTCCGGTGATCTTCGTCCAGTTGGGATCGGCGCCCCGGCCGGTCAGGTAGCCAGATTCGTGGTCGGCGGTGACGATCAGCAGGGTCTCGTCCCAGGAGGAGTTGGTCTCGACCCAGTTGTTCACCGCTGCGATGGCCTTCAGGAAGTCAGTGCCCTCCTCGAGGACCCGTCCGCTCTGGTGGGCGTGATTGGCCCAGTCGATGGCGCCGCCCTCAATCATCACGAAGAAGCCGTCCGGGTCGGCGTCCAGCACGTTCAGGGCGCCTTTTGCCATGGTGGCGAGGGTGGGGACGGCGTTCCTTGGCGCGCCTGGCTTGCTGGTGGAGCCGGATCGCTCCTGTTGCAGGGTCGAGGCCACCCGGGCGATCCCGAAGACCCGGCTCGGGGCGTCGCCGGTGGCCAGCTTGTCGAACGCAGTCTTTGTGGAGAGGTAAGAGAACCCGGTCCTGCCGGCGGTGAGCGCCCGATAGTCGGACTTGTACAGGTAGGTGTACTTCGGTGAACTACGCCTGTTGTGGTTGTCGGTGTACCAGGGGTTACCGGCACCCATGACCACCGAGAGCTTGGAGTTCACCTGGTCGCGTGCGATTGCCTTGTAGCTGGCCCGGGTCGCCTCGTGCGCGCTGAATCCGGCCGGGGTGGCGTGCGAGAACGGGACGGTGGTTACCACTCCGGCCTTGCGCCCCTTTGAGATCGCCAGTTCGGCGAGGTCCTCCAGGCTCCTGCCGGCTGGATCGACGCCGATGGCGCCGTTGGAGGTCTTGACGCCGGTCGCCATCGCTGTGGCGGCGGCTGCCGAGTCGGTCGGGTTCTTCAGGACGTCGCCGAAGCTTGACCAGGCGGTAGTGGGGTCGTAGGTGCCGCCGGCCTGCGTGGTTTGGATGGCGAGCTTCACGTCAGCGGCGGCGAGTTCAGGAACCTGGGTGCTTGCGGCGCGGGTGATCGCACCCGTGCCGGCGTCCACTTCGACCTGGGCGGCGCTGGTGCCATAGCGGTAGAGGCCGGTCGCGTCGAGCTGATTGAAGCCCATGCCATCGCCGATCATCACGATCACGTTCTTGGGCGCGGCCGGGGAGGCGGTGGCGGCCGGTTGAGCGCCCGCGGGCGCCGAAATCGCGGCGACGACCGAGTTCTGGCTTGGTACCGGGGCGCACCCGCCAAGCAGAACAGCGCTGAGGATCAGGGGGAGGACTCGCCTGGGGGGCATGGCTCGACTTTCGTGGCGTCCGGGGTCTTCCATTAGATCACCACAGAGACCACCGTGCGTCAGTGGGGTGAGTAACGGGACTCGAACCCGCGACCACCTGGACCACAACCAGGAGCTCTACCAACTGAGCTATACCCACCATGCGCCACCGACGTGCCCCAAAGGGCCTGTCCAGCTTAGCGGCTGGGTGCCGTCGAGCAGAAATCACTCCTCGCCGGCGGCGACCTTCTCCCCGGTGACCGAACCCTGGTGCCGGGCGGCCAGTTCACGCAGGCTGTCGGTGTTCAACCCGGGCGGCGGCACGAACAGCGCCTCCCGGTAGTACCGCAGCTCCTCGATCGATTCGCGGATGTCGGCAAGCGCCCGGTGGTTCCCGTGCTTGGCTGGGGTGTTGTAGTAGGCGCGCGGATACCAGCGGCGAGCCAACTCCTTGAGGCTGGAGACGTCAACGTTTCGGTAGTGGACGTGGCCTTCGAGGATGGGCATGTCCCTGGCCAGGAAGGCCCGGTCGGTGCCGATGGTGTTGCCGGCCAGGGGTGCGCGGCGGGGCTCCGGCACGTGTTCGCGGATGTAGGCCAGGACGAGCTCCTCGGCCTCGGCCATCTCGATGCCGTCCTCGAGCAGTGGCAGCAGCCCGGAATTGTCGTGCATCGTGCGCACGAATTCACCCATCTGCGTCAGCGCCTCTGCCGGCGGCTTGATGACCACCTCGATGCCTTCACCGAGCACGTTCAGCTCGGAGTCTGTGACCAGCGCTGCGACTTCGATGAGGGCATCGGACTTCAGGTCGAGCCCGGTCATTTCGCAGTCGATCCAGACGAGGTGTTCATTCACGGGCGACACTTTACGGTGTTGGGCCCGTCCTTGGTTGACAAGGCTGACAAGGGGAGACCCAATCCTCAGGCGGTGCCGGCCCAACCTGAGTTGATACCGAGGGTCCGCTCGCGCAGGCCGCGCACGTATCCGGCCTGTCCGACATGCTGGGACGTCTCGACCAGCACGGAGGCCAGCCGGATCCCGACGGTCACCGGCGGCGTGTAGCGCCGGTCGATCACCTGGTCCAAATCGTCCTCGGTCAAGCTGCCGAGAATCGCCTGGGTCTGGTGCCACACCGCCGCGGCGTACCCGTTGAGGAACCGGGTGTCCCTGGTGTTGAACAGCCCGACCTCCGTCGGAGTCATCCGGAACCCGTTTGCGGTCTTCACGTAGGGCAGGCCGAAGCGCTGGTACCAGCCGTCCGACGACCACACCTGTTCGAGATGGCTCAGCTCGGCCAGGCGATCATCCTCGATCCGGGTGAGGTGCCAGATCAGCCAGCCGATCGGGTTCGCCTCCGCATCGGGTCGCCACAGCAGGTCGTCCCCGCCCATGCCGTCGAGAACGGCGGGGATCAGCGCGTGGACGCGGCCGAAGGAGTCGCGCACGAGGTCGAGGGTCTGCATTGCTCCATCCTGCCGCGCGTCTTTGGCACTCACCAGTGGCGATAGCATCTAAGGCGCACGCATGCCCCCGTAGCTCAGTGGATAGAGCAGCGGCCTTCTAATCCGACGGTCACAGGTTCGAGTCCTGTCGGGGGCGCTCCGGCCGCTCCGGGCGTGGCCGCCCCGGCGATCAAGGCACCAGAGGTGTCCGGGCGCGGTGAGACCATAGCAACGGATCACGACAGCGGACGGAGGCAATGAGGCATGCGGACTGGCCGTTGGCTGCGCGCCCTCGCTGTCGTGGTTGCGCTGGTGCTGGTTGCCGGCGCCGTTGTCCTGTTCAACTTCCAGACGATCGCTGCCTGGCTGCCGTCAGCGGCGACCCCGGGAAATGCCCTGCTGACCAGCCCGGCGGCCGACATCGCGAACGCGCGGATGGCGTTGGACCAGATCGCGGTGGTGCCGAGGCCCACGCCGCCGCACGACTATCGTCGCGCGGCGTTCGGCAAGGCCTGGCAGGACACCGACGGCAACGGCTGCAACCAGCGTGACGACGTGCTGTTCCGCGACGTCCTGAGGTCGGCGCCGTTCACTGCCGCCATGCAGCACGACTGCACCCACGACATGCTCGCCGGTACCTGGGTGGACCCGTACACCGGCAAAGCCATCACTCTCACCGACGCCAAGCAGCAGGACCAGGCGCAGTCGGTCCAGATCGACCACATCGTCGCCCTGAGCGTGGCCTGGCGGTATGGAGCCGGCGGCTGGAGCGACGCCCGGCGGCTGCAGTACGCAACCGACGTGCGGAACCTTGCCGCGGTCGGGGGGTCGTCGAACCAGTCCAAGGGAGGTGCGGACGCTGCGGATTGGCGCCCGGTCCGCGCTGCGCAATGCGGGTACGCCGTGCGCTACGTGCTGGTCAAGGCCGCCTATTCGCTACCGGTCGACCGCACCGAGCGGGACGCCCTGAAGCGTCTGCTCGGCACCTGCCCTTAGCCCAGCCCGTTGCCGGTGGGCTGTCGCCGCTTCCCCGGAGCCCGCGAGGGGACCGGGATGGTCAGCCGAGCCGGCCGAAGCCGGTCACGTGCACCAGCAGTTCGCCCTCGGCGTCGCAGGCGTCCAGGTCGATGGTTGCCGTGATCGACCAGTCGTGGTTGCCTGCCGGATCGTCGATGATCTGGCGCACCTGCCAGCTGCGTCCGGACTCCTCGATCACCAGCAGGTCCGGGCCGCGGGCGTCGGCTGCGGTTCCGATGCCGTCATGTTCTTCGTAGTACTCCCCGAGGGCCGCGTCCCAGTCCCGGAAAGCGCTGGAGCGGTCCGGGTCGGCGGCGTCCAGTTCGAGCAGACCGTCCACATCGTCGTGGGAAGCGAGTTCGACCCGGCGGAACATGGCGTTGCGCACCAGTACCCGGAAGGCCCTCGGGTTGCCGGTCACCTGCCGTTGTGGCGGTGGAGCCTGATCCAGCGGCCGACCCCCGGCGAGCGTGCTGAGCTGCTCCCATTCGTCCAGGAGGGAGGAGTCGGTCAACCTGGTGACCTCTCCGAGCCACTCGATCAGGTCTTCGAGTTCCTCGGTGCGGGCCGACTCGGGAACCGTCTGGCGCAGCGCCCGGAACGCGTCCGACAGGTACCGCAGCAGGAGGCCTTCGCTCCGCTGCACGCGATAGAAGGCGACGAACTCGCCGAAGGTCATCGCGCGGGAGAACATGTCCCGGACGACCGACTTCGGCGAGACCGGGGTCTCGGCGAGCCACGGATGGTTGCCGAGGAACACCGTGTAGGCGTGCTCGAGCAGTTCCGCAAGGGGCTTGGGCCAGGTGACCCCGTCGAGAACCTCCAACCGCTCCTCGTACTCGACGCCGTCGGCCTTCAGCTCGGCGACGGCCTCGCCGCGTGCCTTGAACTGCTGCTGCACCAGGATCGGACGGGGGTCCTCCAGCGTCGCCTCGATCACGCTCACCGCGTCCAGGGCGTATTCGGGGGAGTCGGTGTCCAGCAGCGAGAGGGCTGCCAGCGCGAACGCCGACAACGGCTGGTTCAACGCGAAGTCGTGCTGCAGGTCGACGGCCAGCTGGTGCCGCCGGCCGCCAGGGGTTGGTTCGGCCAGACGGACGACAACGCCGGCGGCCAGCAGCGACCTGCCGATCGCCACGGCGCGGCGCACCAGTGCCCGGCGGTTCGCCGGGTCGGCGGTGGTGGCATCGATCAGGTGCATCACGGCCGCACCGGTGTCCTGGTCGCGCTGCAGCAGGTTCAGCAGTAGGGCGTGACTGATCCGCAACCGGGCGACCAGCGGTTCTGGCGGGGCTTCGATCAGCTTCCGGAAGGTGTCCTCGGTGAAGTTCACGAACCCTTCCGGGGCCTTCTTGCGTTGCACCTTGCGCTGCTTCTTGACGTCGTCGCCGGCCTTGGCCAGCGCCTTGGCGTTCTCGATCACATGGTCTGGAGCCTGCGCCATGACGTAACCGACGGTGTCGAAGCCTGGCCGCCCGGCCCGCCCGGAGATCTGGTGGAACTCGCGGGCCCGCAGCAGCCGCTGCCGGCGGCCGTCGAACTTGGACAGGCTCGCGAACAGCACTGTCCGGATGGGCACGTTGATGCCCACCCCGAGGGTGTCGGTGCCGCAGATCACGCTCAGCAGGCCGCGCTGGGCCAGGGTTTCGACGAGCCGGCGGTAGCGGGGCAGCATCCCGGCGTGATGCACGGCGATCCCAGAGTTCAGCAGCTTGGCCAGCGTCTTGCCGAAGCCGGACGCGAACCGGAAGCCCTGCATCGCCTCCACCAATTCCCGCCGGTGGGAGCGGTCAGCGATGCCTGAGCTCAGGAGGGCGGCGGCCCGTTCGACCGCCGCAGCCTGCGTTGCGTGGACGATGTACACCGGGGCCTGCGCGTCGCGGAGCAGCAACTCGACCGTCTCAGCCAACGGCCGCAGCGACCAGGAGTAGGTCAGCGGCACTGGGCGCACCGCGTCACCGATCACGCTGGTCACCCGGCCGGTCCGCACCGACAGGTCCCTGGCGAGCCCGGTGACGTCGCCGAGGGTTGCCGACATGATCACGAACTGGACCTGCGGCAGCTCCACCAGGGGCACCTGCCAGGCCCAGCCGCGGTCCCGGTCGGCGATGAAGTGGAACTCGTCGATCACCACCTGGGCGATCTCGGCTGTCTGGCCCTCGCGCAGGGCAATGTTCGCCAGGATCTCGGCGGTACAGCAGACGATCGGAGCTTCTGCGTTCACCGCGGCGTCGCCGGTCACCATGCCGACCCGGTCAGCGCCGAAGATGTCGCACAGCGCGAAGAACTTCTCGCTGACCAGTGCCTTGATCGGCGCGGTGTAATAGCTGCGGCCGCCGCCAGCCAGGGCCGCGAAGTGGGCTGCGGTGGCGATCAGTGTCTTGCCGGAGCCGGTCGGGGTGGTGATGATCGTGTTCGCCCCGGTGAGGATGTCGATGATCGCCTCGTCCTGGTGGGGGTAGAGGGTGATTCCGTCGGCGGCCGCCCATTCGACGAAGGCCGCATACAGGGCATCGGGGTCGGCGCCACCGGTGGCGGGCATCAGATCGGCGAGTCGCATTTGGGTGCCATCGTCCCACTCCGGGGCGGCCCCGTGCGCCGCTCGAGGCCTGCTGCGAGGCAGCCGGCGTGGGGAGCGCAGGCAGGACCGGCCGTGGCGGGGCGACGGTACTCGGCCTAGATTGGCCCCACCCAGGTGAAGTCGAGGTTCCCATGACCAGAAGTCCGCTGAACCGCACACTGCTCGCTGCCCTCGTCCTCGGGCTGCTGGTCCCGGCAGCCGCGCCGAGCCGGGCGGAGGCTGCCGAACCGGGCTACTCCGTCACGCCGGTGGTCACCGGGCTGGCGATCCCCTGGGATGTCACCTGGATCGGGGATCTGATGCTGTTCGACGAGCGCAGCGGGAAGGTCTGGACCAGGCGACCCGACGCCGCGCCGCAGCGGGTCAGCCTCTCCCTGCCGCCGCTCCTGGTGCACTCCGAGGGCGGCCTGCTCGGTCTGGTGGCCGACCCGAACGCTGTGACCAACCGCTACTTCTACACCTGCCAGTCGGTGGCGAAGGCTTCCGGGTCAGCCTCCGACGTACAGGTCTGGAAGTGGCAACTGACCAGTGACACCACGGCGGTCAAGGTCCGCACCCTGGTGAAGGGCATCCCGATCGGGTCGGGCCGGCACAACGGCTGTCGGCTGAGCTTCCGCTCCGACCGGGCGCTCTACATCGGTACCGGGGACGCGGCGAAGGGCACCAACCCGCAGAACCTGAAGTCCCTTGGCGGGAAGGTGCTGCGGGTGCGCAGCGACGGCAGCATCCCGAAGACCAACCCCTTCTACTCCAAGGGCGGCAACGCCCGGTACGTGTGGAACTACGGACACCGCAACGTGCAGGGTTTGGCGAGGCAACCAGTCACCGGAGACCTGTTCTCGGTGGAGCACGGCCCGGCTCGCGACGACGAGATCAACCTGGTGGACAAGGGTGCCAATTACGGCTGGAGCCCTACCCCCGGCTACAACGAGTCGCGCTCGATGACCGACGCGAAGCGCTTCCCGAAGGCCCGCAAGGCGCTGTGGCGTTCGGGCCAGCCCACCGTGGCCACCAGCGGCGCCGCCTTCCTCAGCGGTTCCCAGTGGCGGACGTGGGACGGCGTGCTGGCGGTGGCGATGCTGAAGGGCGAGGGCATCCTGCTTTTCCGGGTTGGCGCCGATCGGGGGCTCACCCGGATCGCCGAGATCGTCTCCGACCACGGGCGCATCCGAACGGTCCAGCAGGGGCCGGACGGGGCGCTGTACTTCACCACGTCCAACGGCTCGGCGGACGGGATCCACCGGCTCGTGCTGGCCTGACCGGGGTCAGTCGCGCTCAGTTCGTGTCGGCGCGCGCGGCGAGGATGCGTTCGGCCTGAGCCCTGGCCAGCGAGTCGACCTTCTCGTTCAGCGGGTGGCCGGAGTGTCCCTTCACGTGCTCCCATTTCACGTCACGGTCCCGCAGCCGTTCTGCGATCAGCTCGATGGCCTGACGGTTCAGTACCGGTTTCTTGGCTGACGTCTGCCAGCCCTTCGCCACCCAGCCGCGCAGCCACCTGGTGAAGATGTTGATCACGTACATGCTGTCGGCCTGGATCAGCAGCGGCACTTCCGGGCGATGTGCTCCGAGGACCTCATAGACGGCCCGCAATTCCATCAGATTGTTGGTGGTGCCGTCGTGGCCGCCGGAGGCGGACCTGCCGTCCTCGGCAGCCCAGGCCCAGCCGCCAGGGCCGGGGTTCTGCAGGCAGGAGCCATCCGTGGCCACCACTACCCGCTCCGTTTCCATGGGCGGATCCTAGCGATCCACCCGGAATGGGGGAGCGCCGGCTGTCCCGGCGTCCGGACCTGGCAAGGATGCCTGCAATTTCAACTACCACCGTGCTGATCGCCGGCGACGACGCGGAAGCCAAGCGTGTGCTCGCGGCAGCTGTCGAAGCCGGGGGAGTGCGAGCTCTGGACGCCGGTTCCCTGGCCCGCGCGCACGAACTCGAGGCGATCGGTTTCGTGCAGCTCACTCTCGCAGCCACGGAGAGGATCGGCTGGACGGGCGGATTCGCCGTCCTCGGCTGAGCCGGCGCCGATAGCCCGGAAGGTTCGCCGGGCGGTCGGCGTTGTGGCTGTCATGACCGGCGCCGGGCCGGTGGAAGGGACGCAACGATGATCGTCGCGGGGCTCCTGTTGGCGGGGCTGGCCGGCCTCATCCACGTCTACATCTTCTTCCTTGAGTCGGTGGCCTGGACCGATGCCCGGACCCGGGCCACTTTCGGCACCACATCAGAGGAAGCAGCCATCACCAGGCCGCTCGCCTTCAATCAAGGGTTCTACAACCTGTTCCTGGCGATCTCGGTACTGCTCGGGATCATCTTCTTCGGTGCGGGCTCGCCGCTGGTCGGGGCGACGCTGGTATTCGCCGGCGCCGGCTCGATGGCGGCAGCGGGCCTGGTGCTGCTGCTCTCCAGCCCGGGCAAGGCGGCCCCAGCACTCGTTCAGCTGGTGCCGCCCCTCCTGGCAGTGATCCTGCTTGCCATCGGGATGCTCTTCTGAGGACGGATCATCCCGTCACCGCTGGCGCGTCGTTGGCCGCCCGCGCGCTTTCGGGTCCAGCATGGAACGTGGCAGGGATTCGCCTGCCCGCGGACGGCGGAATTGGGGGAGACGGTGAGCACTCGGACAGGTGTTATGGGAGCGGTGATCATCGTGGCAACCGGGCTGTCCGCCTGCTCGCTGCCGGCCTCGGTGGTGGCCTCGCCTTCGCAGAGCCCGCAGGTTTCCGTCACTGCGCCCTCGGTGACCCCTTCGGCCACGACGACGACCGCCAGCCCCACACCCACGCCATCGAGTGGGTCCGTGAAGGCGACCGGCCGGATGAGCCTGTTCCAGAACGTCACCAAGGCACTGGTCGGCACGTGTGAGGTGTCAGCCGGGAAGCCGGTCCTGACCCTGTCGGACAAGAAGAACGATTTCTTCGGCACGGTCGACGTGACCATTACCCTTGCGGCCGACGGCGGAGCGGTCAGCACGATCAACGCCGACTTCGGCGAGGACTCCGAGCTGATCACCAGGAAACTCAGCTACACCGACAAGCCGCGTGTCGAAGGCACCTCGGCCGTGCTGGTTGCCGCGGGCGGTGTCTACACCATCACCGGAAAAGCGATGGTCTTCGAGGACCAGGCGACCACCGGCAGCCTGATCCCGTTCAGCATCAAGGCCAAGTGCGCCAGTAGTGACTGGCTGGGCTGACTACTTGATCATGACGCGGGCGGACAGCTTGCTGACCGAGGTGTAGCCCGCCTTGGAGCCGGTCACCTTCACCCAGATCGTATGGGCCTTGTCGACCGACTTCACCTTGTAGCTGGATCCGGTGGCTCCGCTGATGGCACGGCTGGCGTGGTACCACCGGTAGGTGAGTTTGACCGTTCCCGGACCCCAGTTGCCGGCGACCACCTTGAGGGTCCTGCCGACCCTTGCGGTGCCGCTGATCTTCGGCGTGATGGCTCCCAGCTGGCCCGGCTGGGCCACCTCCCCGGTGACGGCCGAGGTCTTGCTCACCGGGCTGTAGCCGGCCTTGGTGCCGGCGACCGACACCCGGACCGTGGCGCCGGCGTCGGCTTCGACGAGCTTGTAGGTGCTCGCGGTCGCGTCGGGAATGGCCTTGGTCCCGCGGTACCACTGGTAGGTCAACTCGACCGGCGCCGGTGCCCAGTCACCCGCGGTAGCTGTGAGCGTCTCGCCGACGATGGTCTTGCCGCTGATGGTCGGGGTCGGGGTGGTGGTGAGGTTGCCCTTCGTCACGGCAGCGGTGACGGCGGAGGTCTTGGCGACCGACTCGTAGCCGGCCCTGGAGCCGGTGACGGTCACCTTGAGCTTCTGGCCGGCGTCAGCGGCCTGCAGGGTGTAGGTGGCCTTGGTCGCGCCGGTGATCGCGGTCGTCCCGCGGTACCACTGGTAGGCGGCGACCACCGGCGCCGGGGACCAGTCACCGGCAACGGCGCTCAGGGTCTTGCCGACGGTGGTCGTGCCGGTGATCTTCGGGGTCGGGGTATCAGTGAGTTGGGCCTTGGCCACCGGGGCAGTGGCCCCGGAGAACCGGCTGATCGTGGTGTAGCCGGCCCTGGTCCCCATCGTTGAGATCGTGATCGCTGCTCCGGCGTCAGCCGGCTGCAGCGTGTAGCTGAGAGAGGTCGCGGCAGCGATCGGCTCTCCGTTGCGGTACCACTGGTAGGCGAGGGCGACCGTGCCAGGACCCCACTTGCCGGGTGCGGCGGTCAGCTTCTGGGTCACCTTCGCGGTTCCGGTGACCGTTGGTGCCGGTGCCGGCTCGAGGGACATGTACAACTGGGCCCAGGTGTTGGAGTCCACGATCCCGCTGCCGCTGCGTCCGGCTGTGGTCTGGAAGGCCTTGACCGCGGCCAGGGTCGCGGCGCCGAAGGTGGAACCCGCAGTGGTCTGGTAACCGAGTGCGGTCAGCATGGCGTGGAGTGCACTCACGCGGGAGCCGGTGGCGCCCGACTTGAGGGTGGCGAACAGAGCGGAAAGGGTCTTCGGGCCGGCCTCGCCGTCCACGGTCAGTTTCTTGGCAGACTGGTATTTCCGCACCGCGGAGACGGTGGCGGAGTCATACGCCCCGGTGACCTTGACGCTGCGGCCGCCGGCCAGCAGCAGGTGCTGCAGCGCGGTCACCTTCGGGCTCTTGTCCCCGGAGTCCAGCACGATGGTGAACGGGACAACCTCGTAGTCGGCGAGTTTGTAGGTGTCGATCAGGGACTTGATCGTCGCGGCGTAGGCGGCAGCGTCCTTGGGCCGCTCGACCTTGGCGATTGCGTCGACGAACCTGGGGATGTCGTTGATGACCGCGCGGGCAGCCTTGTAGGCCGAATCGCTGGTCACCGCTGCGGCGTGGCCGTAGAAGGAGTTGGTGACCGAGGAGAACTTCGCGTACCGCTGCGAGGAGATGTTCATGCAGCCGGACTGGTAGGAGCTTGCTGCGGACGCCGTGACGCTGTCGCCGTCGGCGAACACCAGCTTGGAGTAGCGGCGCAGCCCGGCGTAATAGGAGCGTGACTTCCAGTAGCCGAGGGTGGTCTTCACCACCCCGTAGGCGCGGCCCCGCGCCTCGATGACCTGCCAGTCGCCGGAGGAGAGCTTCTTGGTGACCACCGCGACGTGCCCGATGCCGTTCGAGCGGGCGGGATTGTTGCGCAGGAAGACCAGGTCGCCGGCTTTCGGGGCATTGCCCTTGCCCACCGCCTTGGTGGCGTTGTACTGGTACGCGGCCAGGTCGGTGATCGGGTTGCCCGAGCGGCCGAACAACCACTCGACGAGTTCGGAGCAGTCGAACTTGGCCGGGTCCGCGTTGGCGATCGCCGCCTCGGCGCCAAGGACGTAGGGCTTGCCGACCTGCGCCGCCGCCAGGTTCGCGAACTGGGCTGCGGTCATCTTCGCGCTGCAGGGAGTGTCGAAGTAGTTCTTCGCGTCGTCGGCAGCTGCTGACGTGCCCCAGTCGGAGGCCACGATCGCCTGGGCGATCGAGACCGACGTGGGGACCCCGAACTTGCGTTGGGTCTGCTGCGCGGCACCCACGATGCTGGTGATGAAGGACGCCTTCGCATCCGACGAGATCGCCTGCGCCGGACCGGCGTGAACGAGGGCAACGCCCGGCACCAGGGCAAAGCCGATGGCGGCGGACAGCAGTCTCGAGGGGATCTTCACAAGGTGTTTCCTACCCACTGGGTGGTGGCCGCAGCAACCCTTGGCTTGAGAGTTGGTTACCCACCCGGCCCCGGCTACTGGCCTCTGACAAGGGGTGTAAGTCCAAATGGCCTCAAGCTTGCCTTCAGGGTTTGCAGGTTGAGGGTTGGCCCAACCGGTCCGCGTCTTCCGGCGCCCAAGGGGCGGTCACGGACGCACTTCAGGCCCGGCGCAGGAGGCGCCGTCCGGCCACTCCGACCAGCAGCACCAGGGCGCCGGCGACCACTGCCGGCCAGGGCAGGGTGCCGGCGAGGACCGCGCAGCCGAACAGTCCGCCGGGGCGAAGACGGCGAACACCCCGGCGCCGATCATCGAACCCAGGCCGAGGACGATCGCGTCACCGGTGCCAAGGCTTCGGGCCAGGGAAGGCTTCGAGGACATCGCCCTCCAGTGCTCGTCGGGGCGCTATCGAACGTACCCAACAACCCCCACCGGGTCGACCCCGGCACCGGCGGGACTCAGCTCAGGTCTCGATCGCCCGATCCAGCTCCTCCAGCGCCGGCAGGGCGTGCCCGGGGTAACTGATCGGCCGGGCCGGGATGCCGGCGACGGTGGTGAACGGTGGCACTTCCTCGAGGACCACCGACCCCGCCCCGATCCGGGCACCTTCCCCGACCCGGATGTTGCCGAGCACCTTGGCTCCGGCCCCGATCATCACCCCCCTGCCGATCTTCGGGTGCCGGTCGCCGCCGACCTTGCCGGTGCCGCCAAGGGTCACCTCATGCAGCATCGAGAAATCGTCCCCGACCACGGCGGTCTCGCCGATCACCACCGAGGTGGCGTGGTCGAACATGATGCCCTTCCCGATCCGGGCGCCCGGGTGGATGTCGACGGCGAAGACCTCGGAGATCCGGCTCTGCAGGTACAGCGCGAGCGCTGGCCGCTCATGGGTCCAGTAGTAGTGCGACACGCGGTAGGCCTGGAGAGCGTGGAAGCCCTTGAAGAACAGCAGCGGCACCGAGTAGCCGCGGCAGGCCGGATCCCGGCTGAGCACAGCCCGCAGGTCTTCGCGAATGGCCACCCCGATACTGCGGTCGTCGTCGAAGGCCCTTGCCACGAGTTCCCGCACGCTGAGTGAGGTGATGGTCTCGCTGCCGAGCTTGGCCGCAAGGATGAAGCTGAGGGCGTCCTCGAGCCGGCCATGGGCGAGGACATTGGTGTGCAGGAAGCTGGTCAGGGCCGGCTCCGCCTGCGCATCCGCGCTGACTTCGGTGCGGATCCGATTCCAGACCTCATCGCGATTGGCGCTCATCTTCGTACCCCTTCGTGGTCGGTTGGTGCTGTTGAGGCGGCCGCGATGCGGGCGGATTCGGTGCCCCGGAGGCGGGACAATGCCGCCAGGACGTCCTGCTTGCCGGGCGCGCCGACGATCCGGCCACGCTCCACCCCAGTGCCGTCGAGCAGCAGGACCGTCGGGGTGCGGGTGATGCCAAGCCGGCCGACCAGATCCAGCCGCCGCTCGGCGTCGATCTCGATGTGGACGACCCCAGCGGTGGTGGCCAACACTTCTTCGAGGACCCGGGCGGTCACCCGGCACGGGGCGCAGGCCTCGGAAGAGAACTGGACGAAGGTCGCGGTTCCGCCCAGGTCCTGGCCGATGCTACCGGCCAGCGTGGGAACCAGCCGACCCCGCGGGGCCCGGACGCGGCCGTCCACGGCCCTGCGGTACAAGCCGAACCCAAAGGCGAGCGCGATGGCGATGGCGACGACGTACGCGCCCGTCACCGTGCACCGCCCTCGACCGGCTGGCCGGAGATGCTCGGCTTGCCGAGCAGGCGGCGTCCGAGGAGGTACACCTCGCAGCCGAGGCAGAAATCGAACACGGCATTGAGGATGGCGGCCACCAGGGCGAACCCGGCGGCGACGTAGAACACTGCCGGCGCCCCGGCGAAGGCGCCGATCAGGGCGACCACAGCGAAGCCGAGACCGACGGACTGGGCGAAGCGCGGCGGTCGCTCGTCCTCCAGTCCGGACGGTGGTGCAAGGCGTGGTCGGACGAAGCGGCGGAAGAACCAGCCGTAGGGCTGGTAGCGCAGCCCGAGCAGGGAGCCGGCCCCGAAGGCGAAAGTCTGGAGGATCAGCACCGGCAGGCCGAGGCCCGGTCCGAGGATGATGGCGCCGGCGAGCACCACGACTGTGATCGCCGCGCCGAAGCGCGGCCCGCGTGGGTCGACCTGCGGGTGGGTTGGGATGGCGGCCATCTGCGGCGTCCTAACTGAAGGTTGGTCATTGGTCGGTGCCGACAGCTCATTCCCGCGACGGACAGCCGGGATTCGTGGGATCCGCCGCAGGCAACTGCTCAAGCCGTGGCGATCAGGAGGAAGCTGTCAGGACTAACGACAACAACACATGCACATGGGCGCAATCCCGTTGCTCAGCGTTACTGCGAGCCGGAGGCTGGTGTGCATGTCGTCGAGGCTAGCACGGCCGATTCGGGGCGCAGAAGGCGGGAAAGGCACAATGCCCGACCAGTGGACGTTGGCAGGTGTGGACAGCTGCCACCCGGACGGGGACAGGGCAGGGCGCCGGTCATTCGGTATCCTCTGAGTCGTGGATGCAGTCCGGCACCTTTTCGGCCGACCCGGGATCGGGGCGCGGCTCGTTGCCGTCGCGCTCACAGCTGCCGGCCTGCTGCCGCTGCTGTTCCGGCTGCCGAAGGTGGCCGTGGTGGCCTGTTTCGACGCCGGCCATCCCCTCTACCAGTGGGTGCCGCAGACCTCCTTCACCGGGGCTGCGCACTGTGTGACCGCTCCGGCGCCGGTCGTCGGCTGGACGCTGATGGTCGCCGCCACCCTGATGGTGCAGCTGTTGCTGCTGCCGCTGATCCTCGGCTCCGGTGCCGCACTAATCCGTGCGGTCCGGCGCCTGGTGCACTCGGCGGGCAAGGCCATCACCCGGGTCCTGGCCAGCCTTCCCGAACTGCTGGTCCCGGAGCAGCGTCCCGTCCCGGTTTACGTCCGGGTGCGCCACACCGACTCCGGACGGTCGCGGGAGAACCCCCGCCGGGGACCGCCGACCTGCCTCTGATGATGCTGTGACCCGCCGCGCCTCCGGGCGCGGCTGAAGCGCGTTCGTGCGCTCCCGACGGCCAGGCCGTCCCAAAGCACTCAAAGAGCCAGTTGGGCGAGATCGCCCGGAATCGAAGGATCATGTCCAAACCAAAGTCAGGCATTTCCCCGGCGGGTGGGCGGCGCGACGCCCTCCGCCAGCAGCAACAGTCCGCCGCTGCGGCAGACCAGCGGGTCAGGATCGCCATCCGGACCGCCTGGATCACCGGGCTCGCCGTGATCGCCCTGCTGATCGGCATCAGCGTCTGGTCCATCGCTGGTGCCAGGTCCGGCGGGACGGGGGTGGTGGCGGCCGACGGGCTGACCGCACCGTCGGTGGCCACCGAATCCGGAGCCGTGCTGATCGGCAAGGCCGACGCAAAGGTCACCGTCAGCATCTACGCCGACTTCATGTGCCCCTACTGCGGCCAGTTCGAGCGGGCCAATGGGGAAGACCTGGCCGCTGCCGTTGACCAGGGGGTGGCGAAGCTGGAGATCCACCCGATGGCTTTCCTCGACGACATGTCGTCCGGCACCCAGTACTCCACAAGGGCAGCCAACGCGTTCGTCACCGCCGCCGATGCCGACCCGGCCGCCGCGCTGAAGCTCTACCAGTTGCTGTTCGCCAACCAACCGGCCGAGCAGTCCGCCGGCCTCACCGATGACCAACTGAAGCAGTTCGCCGGCGAGGCCGGGGCTCCGGCCGAGGTCACCGCTGCCTTCGCCAAGCAGACGTTCGCCCCTTGGGTGGCCAAGATCACCCAGCAGGCCTTCGACTCCGGCATCACCGGCACCCCGACGATCAAGATCAACGGCCAGGTGTTCACCGGCGACCTGTACAACCCCGGATCGTTGGCCGAGGCGATCAGCGCTGCAGCCAATGGCTGATCGGCTGCTGCCGAGGCTGCGCGGCCTGCGCCAGTCCGATGCCTGGATCTACTCGACCATGCTGTTCTCGGCCCTGCTCAGCCTGACGGCTTCCTTCGTGCTGTCGGTGGACGCGATCGCACTGGCGGCGGACCCGAAAGCCGCGCTGGCCTGCAACATCAACTCCGTGCTCAGCTGCGGCACCGTTGGGATCTCCTGGCAGGCCGGCCTGTTCGGGTTCCCGAACGCCTTCCTCGGCCTGATCGCCGAGCCGGTGGTGATCACGATCGCTGTGGCCAGCCTCGGCGGCGTCCGGTTCCCACGGTGGTTCATGTTGTCGGCCCAGGTCGTCTACACCCTCGGCCTGGTCTTCGCCTACTGGCTGTTCTTCGAGGCGTTCTATGTGATCGGGGCACTGTGCCCCTGGTGCCTGCTGGTGACGCTGTCCACGACCCTGGTATTCACGTCGCTCACCCACGTGAACATCCGCGACGGCAACCTCTTCCTGCCAGAGCGGGCGAGTCGGGCGGCAAGACGCTTCGTCGCCTCCGACCTGGATGCCCTGCTCGTGGCGGTCTGGCTGCTCGGCGTCACCGCGCTGGTGATCACCCGGTATGCCCCGGTGCTGTTCTAGCTGCTCAGGCGAGGCTGCCGCCGATCCGGCGGAGGTGTTCGATGACGGCGCGGACGGCCGCCCGTGCCACCCTGTCCGGGCGGCCGAGGGCAACGATCGATCGGACCGAGCGCACGTCCGTGAGCGGAATGGTGACCAGGTCGGCGCGTGGCCTGGTGGTGAACCGGGGCAACAGCGCGCAACCGACCCCTGCGGCCACAAGGGACTCGACTACGCGGTTGTCGCGGATCCGCTGGACCACGTCCAGCTTGGCACCGCTGCGGTTCTCGATCGCGATCCGCACGGTGTCGAACGGGTAGCCGATGGGCACCCCGATCCAGCGTTCACCGGCCAGGTCGGCGGCGGTCACCTGGTCACGATCGGCCAGTCGATGGCCGGCGGGCACGGCCACGTCGAGGGGTTCGGTTGCCACCGTGACCGCGGCCAGGCGGTCGGCTCCGTCCGGGATCGCGGCCAGGCTGTGCCCGATCACCAGGTCGTAGTCGGCGGCCCGGGCAGCGTAGTCGGCCTCGGCCACGTCTTCGTCGGTGAGGCTGATCGCGATTCCGGAGCCGGCGCAGCGAACCAGCAGCGCGGGGATCAGGAGCTCGGAAGCACTCGGCAGCGCTGCGATCGACACGCCACCGGCGGGCTCGCCCTGCAGGTCGTCGAGCTCCCGTTGCAGCCGGGCCATGGTCGCGGCCACCTCCACTGCGCCCTCGGCCAGCAGCCGGCCGGCCGCAGTGAGGCGCAACCTACGTCCGTCCGGTTCGACCAGCGGGGACCCGAAGGCACGCTCCGCCGTTCGCAACTGCTGGCTGACCGCGGAAGGGGAGCGGTAGGTGGCGGCAGCCACGGCGGTGACCGTCCCACGGTCGGCGAGTTCCCGCAGCAGGTTCAGGTGTCGAACGTCCATGAAGGCAGCCTAAAGTAATCATTCAGTAATCGGCTGCTTGTGCTTCAGCTTGCCCAACCGCAGGATGGACGGGTGCCCATCCGCCATCGCCTGCTCGCTGTCGCCGTGGCCGCGATCTGGGGAGTCAATTTCGTGGCCATCCACGCCTCGCTGGCCCAGTTCCCGCCGTTCCTCCTGGTCGCGCTCCGCTTCCTGCTGATCGCCGTCCCGACGGTGATCCTGGTGCCGCGACCGGCCGTCCCGCTCCGCTGGCTGATCGGCTACGGCCTCGGGTTCGGCGTCGCCCAGTTCACGTTCCTCTACTGGGGCATGGCGGCCGGCATGCCCACCGGGCTGGCCTCCCTGGTGTTGCAGGCTTCGGCGCCGTTCACACTGGTGCTGGGGGCGCTGCTGCTCGGCGAGCGGGTGCGCGGACGGCAGTGGCTGGGCATCGGGATCGCGGTGGCCGGCATGCTGCTGGTCGGGGTGTCCCGGGCCCAGGCGGCCGCGATCCTGCCGTTCCTGCTGGTGCTTGCCGGTGGCCTCGGCTGGGCGTTCGGCAACCTGGCCAGCCGACTCGCGAAGCCGCCGAACCCCCTGCACCTGACCCTGTGGATGTCGGTGGTGGTGCCGGTGCCGATGCTGGCGCTCTCGTTGGTGTTCGAGGGACCCGCCCGGATCTGGGCGGCCCTCTCGGGTTCCTTCGGTGCGGAGGCATTGCCGGCCTGGATCGGCCTCGCCTACACCTGCGTGATCGGGACTGCGGTCGGTTCGGGGATCTGGACCTGGCTGCTGTCGCGGCACCCGGCCGGGGTGGTGGCGCCGTTCTCGATGCTGGTCCCGGTGGCCGGCCTCCTCACCGCCGGCCTTGTGCTGGGCGAGCGGCCGACGTGGCTGGAGATCCTCGGGGGGGTGGTGGTGGCGATCGGGGTCCTGATCGGTTCCCGGCGCTCCCGGGCACCCGCGCCGTCGGCCGAACCGCAACTGGTCAGGGTCGCGGCCGATCCCACCGGCTGACTCGGCTCAGGACTCCTCTGGGCCCTTGTCGCCGTCCTTGCGGAGGTCGTCCTCGCGACGCTTGAGGTCTTCCTCCCACTTGTGCAGCAGGTCCTCGTGCTCGGTGCTCCGCTTCAGCGAACGCAGGAATTCCGGGTCGTCGTCGGGAGCCTTCGGCCGCGGCCGTGGATACGCTTCGAACTCGGCGGGCTTGCCGGTCGGCCTCGGTACGCGCACGGCCGGCGCTGCCCCGGGTCGGGCGGCCGGCGAACAGCCAGGCGATGCAGCCGACGATCGGGATCAGGATGATCATGATGATCCAGGCCCACTTGGGCAGGTTGCGGACGCGGGCGTCGTCGGCCTGCACGCAGTCGATGAGGCAGAAGACCACCAACAACAACTCGAGGGCGTAAGGCAGCAAGCGGATCATCTGGACTCCTGTATCTGGCCCCAACGATAGGCCATGACTCAACCCGGTCGGCGCCACCTTGTCGCGGAGGCTCCCGGCCGGTTCAGGCGGCCAGTGCCCGAGCCCGGAGTTGCCCGCAGAAGGACTGCGCCAGCAGCCGGCCGTTGCGGGAAACCTCGGTGTCCTGGACGTGCATTGCGCGCCGCAGGGTGCGGCCGTCGCCGCCACCGAGTTCTGCCCAGCGTCCCATCAGTTCCGGGGACGCCTCCGGGTGGAACTGGACGCCAACGGCGGAACCGACCCGAAACGCCTGGTTGGGGTAACCCTCGCTGCTGGCCAGCTGGATGGCTCCGGGTGGGAGCCTGGTGACCGCGTCGTCATGGGACTGGGCCACCAGTGAGCTGCCGTGCTCGGTCAGCCTGCCGAGCAGCGGGTCCGCAGCTGCACCCTCGTGCCAGGTCACCCGGTTGGCGCCGTGCTCCCCCCCGCCGGGATGGCTGACGGTCACCTGGCCGCCGAAGGCCTCCGCGAGCAGTTGGTGGCCAAGGCAGATCGCAAGGATCGGCATGTCCGCAGCCACCGCCGCCACCAGCAGGTCCTTCAACGGTTCGATCCACGGGTGCTCTTCGTGGTCGTGGGCGCTCATCGTCCCGCCCAGCACGACCACCCCGTCACCGAGGGACTCCACCTCGGGCAGGTCACGTTTCCACAGGGGGACGGCGCGGAGCAGCACCCGGTTGCTGGCGAGCCACGGACCGAAGCGGTCAACCGGAACGTGGGGGTCGGGCTGGATGATGGTCGCTCGGACTGCCCTTGGCATGGCGAGATGCTAGCCAACGATTCTGACGGTCAGGTTACGAAGCCCGCCCACCTGCACCGAAGCATTGCCTAGTCAGGACACCTGTTGGGGTTCCGGGCCGGTCGGCATCGATGCCCGTCCGGCCGCGTAGGCGGCGATCTCGGGCGCCACCTTCCTTGACACTGCGAGGCTGACCATCAGGCCGAGCAGGACCACCAGCAACGCATGCTGGGCGCCACCGAGCGCTTCGGCGACGAACCCGATCAACGGGGCGGCGGTCATCACCGCCACGGACCCGAGCGATGCGATCACCGACACCCGCGCTGCAGCCCGAACCGGATCGTCGGACGCGGCGGCGACAGCGATCGGGAAGCAGAGGGCGGCGCCAGCCCCCCAGAGGGCCACGCCGGCAACCGCAGAAAGCGGGTTGGACGCGAGCCCGAACAAGGCCAGTCCCAGCACCCCGAGCAGCCCCGACAGCTGCAGGCTGATCACCCGGCCGAGCCGGTCGATCAACCGGGTGCCGAGCACCCGAACCAGGGTCATCGAGCCGATGAACACACCGAGCGCCAGGCCGCCAGTGGCCTCGGTGGTACCGAAGCCGTCGACGAAGGCGAGCGCCAGCCAGTTGTTGGCCGCGCCCTCGCTGAGCGCGGCGGCGAAGGCCACCACCCCGATCAGGACAGTTCGGGGTTCGGTCCAGACCGCGAACTCTGCGGCGAGATTGGCCCGGCGGCTCTGCGTCCGCCGGGTCGGCTGCTGGCCGCCGGGAAGCATCATGCCGCCGGCGAGGGCTGCCAGGCGCAGGCCGCCGACAACAATCGCCACCACGGCGAACTGGACCACCACCGGGACCCCGGCCGACGCCGAGCCGGCGCCCAACACCGCGCCCGCGACCGCGCCGCCGGAGAAGGCCGCATGGAAATGCGGGATGACGGTGCGGCCGTACGCCTGCTCGATCCGGGCCGATTCGATGTTCATCGGCACGTTCAGCATTGCGCCGCCGACGCCGTTGATCACGATGGCGAGCAGGAACAGCCACCGCGAGCCGAAGGCCGTGCCGACGCCCATCAGCACGAAGCCGACGCTCATCACCACCGCACCCGTTGCGAAGACCCGGGTGCTGCCGAACCGCGTGAGCAATGCCGAAGACGAGAACACAGTGAGCAGCCCGCCGATCGAGCCGACCAGCAGGATCGCGCCGAGCTCGGCGGGTGAAAGGCCGAGGGCGTCGCGGATGCTCGGGATCCGGGCGAGCCACGAGAACACGACCAGGCCGCTGAGGGCGAAGGCTCCGAGCAACAGCAGTCGGGCGCGGTCCAGCACCGGACGGGCCGGGGAAGGGCGGAACACAGCACGCTCCAGAGCTAGCAGGAAGTCACGAAGCCCGTCCGCGGGCTTCGGCGGCCGGTCGGAGGCATTGCCTCCGGGCGGCCAGGCTTGCTGGACGCGGCCATAGGGATGCCTCCATCCCATCAACTATCGGGCGCCACGTCAAACCGAGTCCTGTTCGGGTTTCACCGGCACCGCCTGGCCAACCGGCCGCTTGCCCGTCAGCGAGCAGGGTTGAAGTGGTGGTACAGCGCGCCCAGCAGGTTGGCGTCGTTGAAATAGCGGCAGACCCGGAGCTGCGGCGCGGGTAGCCGTGTCCTCGTCTCCGCAGCGAAGATCGCCGCCACCTCACGCTCGAGGGTCTGGATGAAGACCGGCCGGGCGCTGATGCCGCCGCCGATGGCGAAGGCGTCCACGTCGAGGATGACCTGCAGGTTGAAGATGAACGTCGCCAGCCGCTGGCAGTAGGCGTCGAGTGCCTGGACGGCCGCTGGGTCGCCGATGTCCACCTGCTCGAAGACCAGGCGACCGTCCACCTGCTCGGGGTCGAGATCGGCCAGCAGCGCGTAGTCCCGGGCCAGGGCCGGCACCCCGTTCACCAGGGCCAGGTTGGAGGCGTGCGGGTGGGACAGGTCCGGCCGGACGTAGCTGGCGTTGCCGGAGTGGAAATGTGAGCCGTGGTAGATGCTGCCGTTGATCATCACGGCTCCGCCAACACCGGTGCCCATCACCAGCGCAACGGCGTTCGTGCAGTCGCTGAGGCTGCCGTCGTGCATCTCGGCCAGCAGGGCGCAGTTGGCGTCGTTCTCGATGCTCACGGGGACGGGGCAACGCGCGCCGATCGAGGCGATCATGTTGGTGCCGGCGTTGAACAGCAGGGCGCCACCGCTGAACATGTGACCGGTCTGCGGGTCCAGCTCGCCGCAGCAGCTCATCGCGATCCCGGTCACCTGACCTGGCGACCCGGTCGTAGAGGCCGCCAATGGCTTCGACGAATTCAGCGTGGGTGGTGTAGCTCGTCGGCAGGCTGCCCTTGTCGGTCAACTGGTAGGACTCGTCGGCCAGGGCGTACTTGATGCTCGAACCGCCCACATCCAGTACCAGATAGGACATCCTCAGCTCCTCCCGCGGGCGCCCGGGCGCCGCCTCGATGCTATCCAAGAACCGAGCGACGATTGGATTCCTCGCCTCACCCGATGGCTGCCAGCACCGTACTCAGCGTTCCGGGATCGGCGAGGATCCGGAAGTGTCCCGCGACCGGCAGCGCGATGTTGGTGGCGCCCGGCAGCTCGCTGCCCTCCGGGATGTGCGGATCGAAGACCCCGTAGATCGAGGTGATCCTCGCGTTGACGCCAATGGCGGCCGACAAGTCCACGAGCGTCTGGTGGCCCGGGATCAGGGGGGCCAGTCCGGGCCACGGCAGGTAGCGCGCCAGTCGGGCACCACCGAACGGCGTGCAGATGGCCACAACCATGGCGATCCGCGCTTCCTCGGCCAGTTCGCTGGTCATGGCGAGCTTGCCGATCAGCCCACCCTTGCTGTGGGCGACCACGGCCACGTCGCGCAGGTCGTGGCTGTCGAGGTACCGGCGCACCTCGGCTGCGCCCTCGCTGATCGGCCTGGTGTTGTGGCCGAGACCGACCAGCACGTGCACCGGGTGGCCGGCCTGGCGCAGGCCCCTGATCAGGGGCCTCATGAACCGCCAGTTCTCGTAGACGCCGGGGACGATCAGGACCGGCCGGAGGTTCCCGGTGGCGATGCTGTCCGGGCCGGCGGTGCCGAAGTGGCTGCCGACCCACGCAATGGCGGCGTACGCGTAGTCCTGGGCCCACCAGAGAGCCTGGCGTGGTGACAGGCCAGTCATGCCGTCTCCCGCAGCAAGCTCCTGACCACCTCGGCGACAGCGTCGGGGGCGGTCAGCGGCACCACGTGCGCGGCGCCGGAGATGGTCACCATGGAGCCGTGGGCTGCTGCTCCCGCCAGCCGTCGGCACCATGGTTCCCGGGCGACCGGGTCGTGCTCGCCGCGGGCCACGATGACCCGGCAGCCCGTCAGCCGCATGCGGGCCTCGGTGTCGTAGTCGAACATCGCTTTCAACGTCACCAGGAACCAGCCCAGCCCGCCCCTGAAGTAGTCGGTGAGCACACGCACATTGGCGCGCGGCGGCTCCCGGAACGTGTCAAGGGCAAGGTCTCGTGCCTGGGCCGGGAGGTTGCGGCGCCGGGTGTCCACCACCGGCGCGACCAGGACGATGCCGGGAACCTCGTCCGGGTGGCGGATGGCCTGCTCGATGGCGAATTGGCTACCCATGGAATGGCCAACGAGCAACCGGCGTCCCACGCCCAGGCGGTCCAGGGCCTGGTCGACGGCTTCGGCGTGGTCGGCAACGGTCAGGGGGCGTGCCGGTTTGCGCGTGGCCCCGAACCCGGGCAGGTCGAAGGAGACCACACTGGCGTCGGTCGCGAGCAGCGGCTGCAACTTCTCGAATGATCGATGGGTCATGCCGATGCCGTGCAACAGCACAACCGTCAGTGCGTCGACGGACTGGGCGCCAGAGCGGTAGGCGATCACCTCGACGTCCGAGTCCAGCTGCATCCTGAGTGCGTCCACGTCGGACAGTGTGCCCGTCCCTCGGCCAGTGCCGCGCGTCGCCGCTGCGGCCAAGGCAAGGTCACCGTCAGCGTCGGTGCGGTGGGCGGGCACGGCAGGGGGCGTCCAGGGCCTCGTCGACGCCGGTCTCGTGCTGGCCGAGGGTCGGTTGGCGCCGGGTGACCAGGTCCAAGGCCAGCTTGAGGTTGGCCAACCATTCCCTCGCCGAGTACGACCCCCACAACTCTGGATCCATGGTGGGGCGAAGTCGTCGCCGACACCCCACGCGTCCACACCCACCGAGCGGCAGGCCGCGACCGCTCGCGGTTCACGGCGTGTCGTGGTCAGCCGAGAGCCGGCAGTAGGACCGTTGCGATGAGCCGGTCGATCTCCTCCAGGGGATGGTCGCCTTGGGTGGCGCAGAGGGTGACGATCACCGCGCGCCGGCTTGGGACGACCACGATGCGCTGTCCCTCATGGCCGGCGGCGGCGAACCCGCCTTCGAAGTCGCGCCACCACAGCAGCCCATAGGAAGCGGTCAGGGGGCTCGGGGCAGTGGCTTCGGCAACCCACCCCTGCGGGAGTAGCCGCTTGCCGTCCCAGATGCCGTCGTCGAGGTACAGCTGGCCGAGCTTGGCCATGTCGGGAGCGGTGAGCCGCAGGCCGAAGCCGCCTGCCTCGACCCGGCGGGCGCGCGCCCAGCCGAACCCGGGACCGGCGAACTCGAAGTCTGTGAGGGAACGGCTGGTGACTTCGAAAGCGGGTCGGGTGCCGATGCCGAGCGGGTCGAACAGTCGGGTCCGGGCATAGTCCAGCACCGACCTGCCCTTGGTGGCGGGATGACGCTGGAGGGCGCTGTACAGGACGGCAGCGACCAGGTGCGCGCCGAGGTTGGAGTACCAGAACGCCGATCCCGGGGTTGTCGCCTGGCTCTCGTCCTCCGACAGGGCCCAGGCCACCGGGTCGATCCCGCCGGTGAAGTCCTTCTGCCCGAACCTGGTCGGTGAGTCCTTGACGAACCCGGCGGTGTGGTTCATGAGCTGGCGCAGGGTCGCCTTGGCAGCCCTTGCCGTCATCCTGGGCCGATACTCGGGCAGCAGGTCCTGCAGTGGTGCGTCCAGGCTCGGGATCAGGCCCTCGCCGAGAGCGATCCCGATCAAGGTGGCGACGACGCTCTTGGTGACTGACCAGACGTGTTCATGATCACCGGCAGTGAAGCCGTGACGGTAGTACGCCAGCCTGGTCTGGCCGTCCACGGTGATCAGGACTGCGCGAAGTTGGTCCATCGGCGCCGTTTCGGCGCCGATGAAGTCCTCGACCCTCTGCTCGAGTGCGACCTTCTCGACCATCGGTTCGGACGTGTGAGGAGGTGTTTGCGTCGTGCAGCTGGTGACGAACACCAGCCCGGCCAGCACTGCCGCCAGGCGCCGAAGTGCCTTGTCCACGCAGGTCCCTTCTTTGCCCCAGGGCGATCCACTGCAGCCATTGTCGGCTCTCGCCCGCGGCAGGGTCCCCGGCAGAATTGCCAGCCTGCGCCGACCACTGGTCCTCAGGTCACCGGGACGCTGCTCACCGGGTTAGGCCGTGGGTTGGTTGGTTTGTCTGCTGACGTCGGGACGCGTCCACGAGGACTTGAGCTCTGCGGCCGACGTGCGGGAGCGCGAGTTGGCATAATTCTGCCATGACGCGCTCGGTCGAGTTGAGCTGGCTGGTGGATGGCATCACGATGTTCGGGACTTTCACCAGCCCGGACGGCGTTGGCCCTTTCCCGGGCGTGGTGATGGTTGCCGGGAGTGGGCCGACCGATCGCGACTGGAACTCTCCGTTGTTGCCTGGTGACAACGGTAGTGGCCGGCTTCTCGCCCAGTTGTTGGCGGATGCCGGTCTGGCGAGCCTGCGTTACGACAAGCGCGCCTCCGGGCCGCACGTCGTGGAGAACCTGCCGGCAATGATCGGCCGCATCAGCATGCAATCCCACCTCGATGAACTCGTCGCGGCCGTCGGAGTTCTGGCCGGGCAGGACAGCGTGGATGCGACCAGAATCGTGGGGTTGGGTAATAGCGAGGGCTGCATCCACGTGCTGCACTACGCCACAAGCTCCCAGTCGGTCCCGTTCGTGGCTCTCGTGCTCGCCGCCCCTCCCGGGCGGGCGATCGGGGACCTGCTGTTGTCACAGCTCGCCCAGCAACTGGGCCAGCAGCCGGGCGGCGACGCGCTCTACCAGTTGGTGGAGGCTGCTGCGGCCCGCTACACGGTCGGCGAGCCGATGGATCCCGACCCGAGCTTGCCCGAGAACGTGAGGATGGTGCTGGCGAGCCTGGAGACGCCGACGAACCTGCCGTTCGCGCGTGAGTTGTGGAGCGAGGATGCAGCCGACTCCCTGCCGAGCGTGCAGGTTCCGATCCTGGTGGTCATCGGCGAAAAGGATCTGCAGGTCGACGCACGAATCGACGGCGGCCGCCTGCAGGGAGTTGCGGGCGAGATGAGCAACGTGACGTTCGTCTTCCCGGCCGACGCAAACCACGTGCTCAAGGAGGAGGCGCGAAGCCTCGCGGAAATCGCCGTCTCCGGCGACCTTCGCTACAACGACCCGGACACCCGCCTGGACCCGAAGACCACCGACTTCATCCTGTCCTGGCTCCACGGCGCGCTCGCCTGACCCTCCGTCGACGCGGGGATTACTTCGTCGCGGCGACAGCGGTGGCGAGCCCACCGAGCACCCCCGTGGCGCCCAGGAGGAACATCTGGAAGCCAACCTCGGTGGAGGACAGGTCCCGACGCGCCAGCTGGCCGTCGAAGAAGCCGGACGTGATCGAGACGCCGCAGCCCAACGCCAGCAGGCCAGCCGCCACCCGGCTGGGCGCGCTGGTCGACCGCATCGCTACGCCGGTCAACACCACCTGGAATGCGATCATCGGCCACGGGGCGCAGAGTGTCGCACGAGAGCTCCAGGCGTCGGTTAGCCGGGAACGCCCGGCGGCCACATCAACCAGGCCGCCAGCGACATCGGCCAGAACGAGCCCCGCGAGCGCGCCTGGAAGCAACGCGCGGGCGCGTCGCGCCCGGTATCCGGTGGCTGGCATGGATCGCACGATAGCTGCCCCGCGACCGATGCTCCAGACTGCGAGTCTCGTCGAGAGTCGCCAGCAAGCGACTCGTGGTGGCTAGCACCAGACGAGTTCGTCACCGGCGTCGTGGTCGCTCGAGTCGACCGGTTCGTCGCAGGTCGGGCACCACGGACGGGTCACGACTGGGGTTCCGCAGGGACGATGTGACGGGGAGCCGGGCGAGCCCTCGCGCGCCGAGCCCCACTCGGCGAGCGTGGCAATCGTCGCGGCGAGGCGGTGCCCGGGCGCGGTCAGCGAGTAGCGCATCCGCAACGGCCGGTGCTCGTAGGGGGTGGCGGTCAGCAGGCCCATCCGCTGGAGCGTGCGCAGTCGGGCCGTGAGGATCGTCGGTGCGATGCCCGTGATGTCGCTGGACAGCTCACCGAAGGTGCGGTTGCCACCGAGCAGGGCGCCGACGAGGCGCAGGCTCCAGCGGTCGCCGACCATGCGGGCTGCGGCGTCGAGGCCGTTCGCCTCGGACGGGGTATTGCCTTTGACCACCACAGGAGCATATCGTCACTAGCGATTCGATAGTAACTCTTGGGAGGTGGCGACATGACAGTCGTCGATGAGTTGGTCGACCTCGTCCGCACAGCGAGCGACACTGCCGGGGCGGCGGTCGTGGCGATCGGCACCCGCGGACGCGGGACCGGCTTCGTGATCGCACCGGGCAAGGTGCTGACCAACGCGCACAACCTGCGTGATCGCACGACCCAGGTTGGGTTCGCCGATGGCCGGGCAGTGCAGGCAAGAGTCATTGGCAGCGACGTGGACGGCGACCTTGTGGTGCTCGAGGTCGATACCGCCGACATCACGCCGCTGCAATGGGCCGACGAGCCGCCGGGCACCGGCGATGCCGTCGTCACCGTGACCGCAGGGCGCCACCGTCGTCGAGTGACCTGGGGGCAGGTCACGGCTACCGAAGCCGGGTTCCCGGGTCCGCGTGGCCGGCTGATCAGGGGTGCGCTCGAACACACCGCGCCCTGTGCGGCCGGCTCCTCGGGGGCACCCGTCCTTGACCGCGCCGGCCGGGTCGTCGGCATCAACACCCACCGACTCGAGTACGGCTTCTACCTCGCTCGGGCGGTGGACCCCGCGCTGCGGCAGGTCGTTGACGCGATGGCGGGGGGCCGTACGTTCGAGCCGGCCTTTCTCGGCGTTGCCCTGGCACCGCCACACGTGGCGGCGCGGCTGCGCGGCGCAGTGGGTCTGGACGAGCGTGACGGGCTGCTCGTGCGAGAGGTGGTCGACGGCGCCCCGGCCGCGCAGGCCGGGATCAGGCAGGGGGACCTGCTCGTGCGGGCCGGCGACAGCGAACTCCGCGCACCCGATGACCTGTTCGCAGCCTTGGGCGGTCTCGGTGACGGTGACCAGCTGGTGCTGGGTGTGGTCCGTGGCGTAGAGGAGCTGACGGTCACGGTCACGTTCTAGCCCGGGCGGTCACGTGGTCATCCGTCGAGAGCGGGCACACTGGCCCGGTGGAGCTGATCGGAGAACTGTGGCGTCGCGCTCTGGCGAGCCAGCCGGTGCCGGACCCCAAGGTGGTGGCGATCATCGGCGCTGTCGCGCTGGCAGCCGTACTGGTCGCCTGGCCGCTCGTCCGCACGCTGGTCACTGTCTGCCATGAGGCCGGCCACGCTGTCGTGGCCACCCTGGTCGGACGCAAGCTACGGGGAATCCGGGTGCACTCCGACACCTCCGGGCTGACCGTTAGCCGTGGCCGGCCCAACGGCCCAGGCATGGTGGCCACCCTGTTCGCCGGCTACCCGGCGGCTTCCCTCGTGGGTCTGGGCGCAGCCTGGCTGGTCGGAGCGGGTCACGCGGCCGGGCTGTTGTGGCTGATCGTGGTGCTGCTGGCCCTGATGCTGCTGAAGATCCGCAACCTCTACGGCGCGCTGGTCGTGCTGGCCACTGGCGCTGCGGTGGGGCTGGCTTCCTGGTTCGCGCAGCCGGAGGTGCTGGCGTGGATCGCCAACGGCCTGGCGTGGCTGTTCCTGCTGGCTGGGCCGCGTCCGGTGATCGAGCTGTTGTTCGCCCACGCTCCCGGCTCGGACGCCGCACAGCTGGCTGGGCTGACCCACGTGCCGCGCCTGGTCTGGATCCTGGCCTGGCTGGGGATCACCGTCGGCGTCCTGCTGGCCGGTGCCCAGCTGTTGCTGCCGGGCCTGATCGGCTGATTCAGCGCTGTCTGGTCACCAGGTTCACGAACACGTCCTCGATCGTCGGGTCGACCTCTGCGACCACGGCGTCACCGAAACCGGCCGTCACCAGGCGGCCGCGCAGTTCGGCCTCGTCCAGTGCCGAATCGGCCGGCACCACGGCGTGCAGCGACGCGCCGGAGAGATAGGCCTCATCCACTCCCGGAGCGCTTTCCAGCCACTGCAGGGCCGGATCGGCGCGCGTGGTGGTGATGTCGAAGATGCGTTGCTCCATGTGGTTGGCGCGGATCTCGGCTGGACTGCCTTCGGCGATGATCCGCCCCCGGTAGATGAAGGCCAGTCGATTGCAGTGCGCCGCCTCGTCCATGTAGTGGGTGGTCACGAACAGCGTCACCCCCCGGCTGGCCATGTCGTAGAGCAGGTCCCAGAACTGGCGCCGCGCCACCGGGTCCACCCCAGAGGTGGGCTCGTCGAGGAAGAGGAGCTCGGGGTCGTGGATGGTGGCCGCCCCCAGTGCCAGTCGCTGCCGCCAGCCGACCGAGAGGTTTCGGGTGAGTTCGTTCTCCCGTCCCACGAGGTCGGCCATCTCCAGCACATACGCGCGCTGCGCGGCGAACCTCTCCGCCGGCAGGTCATAGACCCCGGCGTAGAACTTCAGGTTCTCATCGACCGTCATGTCCTCGAACAGCGAGAACTTCTGGGACATGTAGCCGATCCGCCGCTGCACCCGGTCCGGGTGCCGGAACACGTCCTCACCCAGTACCTCGGCGCTGCCGGACCTGGGCCGCAGCGTGCCGGTGAGCATCCGGATGGTGGTGGTCTTGCCGGAGCCGTTGGGGCCGAGGAAGCCGAAGACCTCGCCCCGCGGCACGTCGAAGTCGATACCGTCCACTGCGGTGAAGTCGCCGAAGGTCTTGGTCAGGCCGCGGACGGAGATCGCGGGAGTCTCGCTGGTCATCTCAGGGCTCCTCATTCCGAGATCCGGCGGCGGGTGGCCACGATGGCGGCACCGAAGATCACCACTCCGAACCCGACCAGGGCGAGCATCGGCACGGCGAGGGCCTCGAAACCACTGCCCTTGACGAAGGCGCCGCGCAGCACCTGCAGCGCGAAGGTGAGCGGGATCAGGTTCGTCAGCGGCTGGATGATGGCCGGCATCGACTGGATCGGGAAGATGAAGCCGGACAGCACCATTGTCGGGATCATGATGAACATCACGGCCTGCTGGGCCTGGTGGCGGGTCCTGGAGACCAGTGAGATCAACAGGCCGAGTCCCAGGCAGGTGAACATGAACAGGGCCAGACCGGTGAGCACCACCGACACGCTGCCGTTGAACGGCACCTTGAACCAGAACAGCCCGCCGGCGGCCACCAGCAGCATCTGGGCGGTCGCCAGCGTGGCGTAGGGGGTTAGTTTGCCGATCAGGTACTCGGTTGCCTTGATCGGGGTGACGAACATCTGCTCCAGCGTGCCGGACTCGCGTTCCTTCACCACTGCCTGGCTCATGATCGCCATCAGGGAGATCATCATGATGGCTGCGATCAGCCCGGGGATCATCGTGTTGATCGGGTCGAGGGTCGGGTTGAACATCACCCGTACCCTCGCGTCGATCCCTGGTGCCGCCAGCTGGATCCCCATGGCGTCGCGGCGCTCGGTGTTGAACTGGGCGACGATCTGGGCGGCGTAGCCGCTGCCGATGGCGGAGATCTGGGAGTCCGAGCCGTCGACGATGATGCCGATCGGTGCGGTCTCACCCCGGGTGAGCCGGTCCTGGGTTCCTTCGGGAATGACCAGGGCCACCTTCACCGTTCCGGCGTCCAGCAGCGGACGCAGCTCGTTCTCGCTGGCCGCGTGCTGGGTGATGGTGAAGTAGCCAGACCCGCTGAAGGCCGACTCCAGATTGCGGGAGGTCGCCGTCCGGTCGAGGTCGACCACGGCGGTCGACAGGTTGCGCACGTCGACCGCGACCACGTAGCCGAACATGATCAGCTGGAGCACGGGCATCAGCAGCAGCAGCCGGATCAGCAGCGGGTCGCGCTTGAGCTGGATGAATTCCTTCCAGATCAGCAGCCGGATTCGTTTCAGGCTCATCGCGAGGCCCGCCGTCCGTAGAGGACCGAGGAGACCAGGAGCATCACCAGCGCGTACAGGGCCAGGGCGGCCATCTCCGGCCACAGCTCGGTGAACCCGGCGCCCTTGAGGAACACGCCCCTGGAAATGGTGACCATGAACCTGGCCGGGAAGGCGTAGCTGATCCACTGCAGCCAGACCGGGATCTGGTCGAGGGCGAAGGCGAACCCGGACAGCAGGAACGATGGCAGGAACGCGACCAGCAAGGCGATCATGTTCGCCGTGTCCAGTGTTGGTGCCAGCGCCGAGATCAACAGACCCATGCCGAGGGACGCGAAGACGAACAGGGCTGCGCCCACGGCGAGGGCCCAGAAGTTGCCCCGCAGCGGCACGTCGAAGATGGTGCGGCCCAGCCCGGTGATCAGGGCCACGTCGAGGAAGGCGATCAGGGTCCAGGGCAGGAGCTTGCCTACCATCAGCTCGATCCGCCGCATCGGGCTGACCTCGAGTTGCTCCTGGGTGCCGAGGTCTCGTTCCCTGACCAGCGTCACGGCGGTCTGCTGGACAGTGACGATGGCGATGATCACCACCATCAGCCCGGGGATCAGGAAGTCGGAGGAGCGCCGTTCGGGGTTGTACCAGGTGCGGATCCGCGGCTCCAGCAGGCCGAGGCTGGACAGGTCCATCCCCTGGGAGTCGGCCCAGTCCCGGGTCAGTTGCTGGCCGTAGAGCTGGTTGATGGCCACCGAGTAGGCCTGCGACACCTTGGCAGCGTTCGGCTCACTCCCGTCCACCAGCACCGAGACCTGGGCGGCCTCGGCGCCGGCAATGCTGCGGGCGAAGCCGGACTTGATCACGATCGCCACCCGGGCGGTGTTGTTGTCGAAGGCCGAGTCCACGTCCGCCAGCGAGCTGCCACGGGCCACAACGTCGAAGAACGGGGAGGCCTCGTACTGCTGGAGGTAGCGCTGGCTGGCTGGGCTCTGGTCGGAATCGATCACGATCGTCGGCACGTGGTCGACGTCGAAGCTGATGGCGTAGGCGAACAGCAGCAGCTGGATGACCGGGGTGATCACCACGGCCAGCAGCATCCGCGGATCCCGGCCGAGGTGCCGGAACTCCTTGCGGACGATCGCGCCGATCCGGATCAGGGCCTGCCTCATGAGCCCTCCCCGTTCCCTGAGCCTGTCGAAGGGTCGGCCAGGTACGCGAAGACGGTCTCCATGTCTGGGGACACCTCCCGGGTACCCGCAGCGCTGACGCCGGCTGCCGTGAGTGCTGCGCCGAGAGCGGGTTCGGGTTCGCCGGACCCCGACCAGAGCACCCGGACCACGTCACCGAGCAGGTGCGCGGAGGAAACCCCGGGCAGGTCCTGGACGGTGGCGAGGGCGACCCGCGGCTGGCTGGCGGTGACCTCGACGAACCGGCCAGGCACCCGTGCCTTGATCTCCTCCGGCGTCCCGGACTGCAGGACCTCGCCCCGGGCGAGGAAGGCGATCTGGGTGCAGCGTTCGGCCTCGTCCATGTAGGGCGTTGCCACCAGCACGGTCTTGCCGGCCCGGTGCAGCCCGGCCAGGATCCGCCAGAACTCCCGGCGCGAAACCGGGTCGACACCGGTCGTGGGTTCGTCCAGCAGCAGCAGGTCAGGCTCGTGCATCAGCGTTGTGGCCAGCATCAGCTTCTGCTTCATGCCGCCGGAGAGGTGCTGGGCCTGGCGATCGGTGAACTCGTCCAGCCCCATTCCCGCCAGCAGGCTCGCCGACCTGGTGCGCCGATCGGCACGGCCCACCCCACGGATCGTGGCGAAGAACTCCAGGTTCTCGGCCACCGAAAGGTCGGGGTACATCGAGAACCTCTGCGACATGTAACCGATCCGCGGCGTCACCTGCCGGGACTCGCTGACCACTGAACGGCCGAACACCCACGCGTCACCGGCGTTCGGGCGCAGGACTGTCGCCAGCATCCGGATCAGGGTGGACTTGCCGGCCCCGTCCGGCCCGAGCAGCCCGAAGACGGCCCCCGCGGCGACCTCGAGATCGAGGTCGGCCACGGCGACGGTCTCGCCGAAGCTGCGCCGCAGCCCGCGGGCGCGGATGGCCGGGTCGGCCGGGGTGGCGGTGGCGGTCATGGTCAGGCGAAGCTCACGTCCACCGGCATGCCGGCCTTGAGCGTGCCGGTCGAGTCGCTGACCCGTACCCGCACCTCGAAGACCAGCTTCACCCGCTGGTCCTTGGTCTGCACGTTGTTCGGGGTGAACTCGGCCTTGCTGGCGATGAAGCTGACCTTGCCGGCATAGGTGTCGCCGCTGGAGTCGGTGGTCAGGGTTGCCGCCTGGCCCATCGTGACCTTACCGATCTCGGTCTCCGACACGAACACCCGGACGAACAGGTCGGCCGGATCGATCATCGTCAGCATGGTCCGGCCGGGGCCAGCGTTCTGGCCGGTGTTGGTGGTCACCGAGACGATGGTCCCGGCCCGGGGCGCGGAGATGATCGTGTAGCCCAACTGGACTTCGGCGAGCTTGACCCCGGCCTCTGCCTGCTTCAGCCGCGCCCGGGCAGCAGCGATGTCGGCTTCGGTGGCGTCGTCATCGTCCTTGGCGTTGGTGACGGCGGCCTTCGCGGCCTTCACCCCCTGCCTGGCCTGCTCAAGCACCAGCTTCGGCGCGGAGCGGTCCAGCCGGACGAGTTCCTGGCCCTTGGTGACCTGGTCGCCCTCGGCGACGCGCACCGCGGTAACGCGTCCGCTGAGGGCGGCCGCAATCTGGTACTCGTTGGCCTCCACCGAACCGCTCTCCTGCAACCCGGCGGCTGGGGCGGTGGTCTGGGTGCTGCTCCACCACCACCAGCTGCCACCTCCGATGAGCAGCACCAAGACGACAACGATCACCGGGATCGGGGGGTGCCTGCGCTTCTCGCCTGCCATGTTCGTCACCTGTCCGTATCGGAATTGCCTGCTGCCGGATGGCAGCTGTTGATGTTGAGCTCCACCGGAATGCCGGCCGGGAGCTGGTCGGTAGCCGTGAATTCCACT
The DNA here is from genome assembly GCA_963848845.1 of uncultured Actinomycetota bacterium. Taxonomy (GTDB): domain Bacteria; phylum Actinomycetota; class Actinomycetes; order Propionibacteriales; family Propionibacteriaceae; genus Propionicimonas. The sequence goes on along the minus strand of CAWKFH010000008.1, from coordinate 468,071 downwards.
TCGACCGCGCGGGTGAGGTGGACCTCCTCGGTGGCCACCGAGGTGGGTGGGTAGTCGGCCCGGGTGCCGATCCGGGTCAGCCTGGCTTCGACTCCGGCTCCTGCCGGCATCCAGTCGCCGGTGATGGTGGCCGGGTCGCTCAGGCAGACCTGGGCCAGCTGGGCGGGTGACAGCCAGGCCGTCACCTTGCTGGCCCCGGTCTGTCGGATGGTGACGGCGGTTGCGCCGGGCGCGAGGGCGGCACCGGGGGACACCACCGAGACCACGACCCCGTCCACCGGGGAGGTGAGTTCGGCCAGTACGAGTTGGGCCCGCACCACGTCGATCGGCACCTTCATGGCTTTCGCCTGCAACCCGGCCAGTTCCTTCAGGTCGCGCAGACTGCCCCGGGCGTCGGCAATGCTGACCAGTGCGTCGTCCAGCTTGCGCAGTCCGGACCTGGCCTTGCGGAGGCCCTTGGCGAGCTTGAGCAGGGTGGCGTGTATCTTCCTCAGTCCGGCTTTCATCGCCTTGATGGCTGCGGCCAGTTCCTTCCGCTTCTGCAACAGCTCGTCTGGCACGGGAATCCCCGGCGGGAAGTTGGCGATGGCGGCCTCGATCTCGGCCAGGCCGCGCCTCGCCAGGGGCAAGTTCTTCCTGATCGTGGCGCGCGCTTTCAGCAGCTTCGCCTTTCCGTCGTGGATCTTGTCGATCGCGTCGGAGACCTCCGCCTTGGCGTCCTCGACGTCGGCCTGCTTGTCGTAGGTGGTTTCGATGGCGTCGGCGAGCAGTCCGACCTGGGCGGCGGCGACGGCTGCGTCTGCCTTCGCCGCGGCGAGTTGTGCCTTGTGGGCGCTGGTGCTCACGGTGGCGAGGTCCTGGCCGGTGGTGACGGTGTCGCCCACCGCGACCCGCACCTCGGCGAGCCGGACGAAGGAGCCGAACCCGTAGGTGGCGCCGACGGTGCTGGCCTTGGGATAGGTGCGACCGGTGACCGGGTCGAATTGCCCGGTGAAGTCGGTGAAGCCGGCGTCCAGGTTCACCGCCGGCACGCTGATCGCCGGGACGACCACGCCCTGCAACCGGTCCTCGACAGTCCCGGATACCACCAGGCCCGACGGCGCGACGGAGCAGCCGGTCAGGGCGAGGGTGACGGCAGCGGCAGTCAGGGTGGGGGCGATCCGGCTCATGGGTCCACCCTCACGCCGGAGAGGAAGGCGTCGACGACCGCCTCCAGCTGGGTCCGGGAGGGCGGCGCCGCGGGATCGCCGCTGAGGAAGCCGTCGAGGGCGACGTAGGTCATCAATGGACCGACGAACATGCGGGCGGTCAGCGCCGGGTCGGGCGCTGCGATCAGGCCCTTCCCGGCGGCGTGCCGGATCACGGTCTCGGTTCGGGCCAGCATCTGGCCGGGCAGGGCGTCGCGGAAGGCCTGCCTGATCTCGGCCACGCGGAAGGCCTCGCCAAGTACGAGCCGGACCAGGGCGATCGATTCGGGCTGCATCAGGCTGTGGGTGACGGTCTCCGAGAAGTCGACCATCGACGTCCGCAGTTCGTCCAGGGTGTTCAGCTTGCTGAGGTCTGGCGGCAGCAGGACCAGCGTGTTCAGCCCGCCGTAGAGGATCTCGCCGAGGAGCGCCACCTTGGTGGGGAAGTAGCGGTAAAGGGTCTGCTTGCTGACCCCGGCCTCCGCGGTCACGGCGTCCATCGAGGTGCCGGCGAAGCCATGGGCGAGGAACAGTTTGCGAGCAGCGGACGCTATCTGCGCGCGCTTGGCGCGGTTCCGTCCCACCACGGCGGTGCTCACGAATCAAACTGTACCGTACGGTTTGATCCTGGCAAGGCCCGGCACGAATTCGATTCAGGTGCGCACGGCGGTCGCGAGCGGGCCGGTGTTCCGGCCGCTTGTACGCTGGCGACCATGACCGATCCGGTGGCCGAGCTTGCGAGGCGTCGCAACGACCTGCCCGGACCGGAAGTCAGTTCGGGACCGATGCCCGAGCGCGTGCTCAAGTCCTGGTGGACCTGGGTGGTGGTCGCCCTCACCCTGCTCTACGTCGCAGCCCTGGTCTCCCAGTACCAGCTGATCACCGCGGACGTCCAGGTCCGCGACGGCGTGATCCCCGGCATCAACGCCACGTCGATCCGCACGGCGGCCTGGCTCGCCTTGCCCACCCTGGTCTGCTGGAGCCTGGTCTTCGTCCTTGCAGACCGGTACCGCCCGCAGCGGCTGGTGGTCTGGTACGTGACGCTGGGCTGGGGCGCTGCCGTGGCCACCTTCATCTCCATCCACGTGAACACCTGGGCGGCCCAGCAGCTGGCCGTCGCCGGCAACGGCGACCCGGCAACCAGCGCCAGGGCAGCGATCTTCATCGCCCCGTTCGTCGAGGAGGCGGCCAAGGCGAGCGTCCTGTTCCTGATCGCGATGATCGCCCGCTACCGGCTCACTTCACAGGTCTCGGTGATCGTGCTCGCCGGGCTCTCGGCCGCCGGCTTCGCCTTCACCGAGAACATCATCTATTACGCCCGGGCGATCGTTTACGCCTCCGAGAACATCGGGGTCGGCGACGCCGACGCCGTGGTGAACCAGTTGGTCCAGGTGCGTGGCGTGTGGACCTCCTTCGGCCACCCGCTGTTCACGATGATGACCGGGATCGGGGTGGCGATCGCCCTGCGGACCCGCAGCAAGGTGGTCCGCGTACTGGCTCCGCTCGCCGGTTACGGCACGGCAGCGCTGCTGCACATGGTGTTCAACTCCCAGGCCACCATGAACGACGAGCAGGGGCAGCTGCTGCTCTACTGGCTGGTCGCAGTGCCGCTGGTGGTGACCGCTGTTGCCTACGTGGCCCGACAGATCCTGAAGCAGGGCCGGGTACTGACGACCCGACTCGAGGATTACGCCCAGCTCGGCTGGCTCCCAGACACCGACCCCCTGGTCTTCGGACGCCTGCGGCTGCGCTGGTGGGCCGTCATGGTGGCCGCCACCAGGGGTTGGAAGGTGTTCTCCGCAACCGTCCGGCTGCAGCGGGTGCTCACCGAGCTCGCCTACCTCAGGGACGGCCAGGTGCGCGGCATCTATGACGAGGCCGGCACCGTCCGCGCCCGGTACCTGGTGGAGCAGGCCGGGCTGCTGCGGGGCGTGGCGGTCGACGACCCGCGGGGCCTGAAGCTGAGCCTGCCGAGGTTCCGGCGGCCAAGCACGGTCAACTACCCACCTCCGTCCTACCCGGGGCCGTCCGGCATCGGTGGCAACTGGCCAGCGCCGGCCGGGCAGCCACAGATAGGATCGCCTGGGTATTCAGCCGTTGACCCGAAGTGGGGTCCGCCAGCGGGTTAGGAGGCAGGGTTTGAGCGCAGAGCGCTTGTCCGCCTCCCTGACGCGGCTGCGGGGTGCCCTTGCCGGCGTCCGGCTCCCGCTGGACCTTCCCGCCGCAACCACTGCCCAGGCCGCGGCCAGGGGCTTCGTTGCCCAACTCGACGATTACATGCTCCCGCGCCTCGACCGTCTGGACGCCCCGCTGCTCGCGGTGGTCGGCGGCTCCACCGGGGCCGGCAAGTCCACCCTTGTGAACTCCCTGCTGGGTCGGGTGGTGAGCAACCCTGGCGTCATCCGGCCGACCACCCGCTCCCCGGTTCTGGTGCACCACCCTGACGACGCAGAGTGGTTCGCCTCCGACAAGATCCTGCCGGGGCTCGCCCGCAGCACCGGCAGCGCGCAGGACGCCCGCACCCTCCAGGTGGTGCCGGAACCGTCCCTGCCGCGGGGACTGGCCATCCTGGACGCGCCCGACGTCGACTCGGTGGTCGCCGAGAACCGGGCGCTTGCTGCCCAGCTGCTGGCCGCAGCTGACCTGTGGCTGTTCGTCACCTCCGCAGCCCGCTACGCCGACGCCGTCCCCTGGGAGTACCTGCGCTCGGCCGCAGAGCGGCACGCGGTGGTTGCCGTTGTGCTGGATCGGGTACCGCCGGCAGCGATGGACGAAGTGCCGGCCCACCTCGGCCAGATGATGAGCCAGCGCGGGCTCGGCAGCTCGCCGCTGTTCGCTGTCCCGGAAACGAAGATGGACGCCGACGGGCTGCTGCCGGACTCCGCGGTCTCGCCGATCCGGGACTGGCTGGGGGAGCTTGCCGCCGACGTGCTGAGCCGCAACCAGGTGGTGCTGCAAACCCTCGACGGGGCGATCGGTGCCCTCGCCGACGGTGCGCCGCTGGTGGTGCGGGCGATCGAGGAGCAGGTGATCAGCCTCGAAACCCTGCGGGCCGACGCGGAGAAGACCTTCGCCGAGGCCGTCCGGACGATCGGCGTGCAGACGGCCGACGGCACCCTCCTGCGCGGCGAGGTGTTGTCGCGCTGGCACGACTTCGTCGGCACCGGAGAGTTCTTCCGGGCCGTGGAGCAGAAGATCGGCTGGCTGCGCGACCGGCTGGTGGCCGCCGTCAAGGGCGAGCCCAGACAGGCCATCGAAGTGAAGGTGGCCGTGGAGTCGGGCCTGGAGGTACTCATCCGCGAGGAGGGCGAGGCAGCGGCCAGGCGCGTCGAGTCGGCCTGGCTGGCGCATCCGGCTGGTCGGCAGGTGCTCGGCGGAACCGGGGACGACCTCGGCCGTGCCTCCCGCGACTACCCGGTGCTGGCGGCCCGGGCGATCCGCGACTGGCAGAGCGACGTGCTCGACCTGGTGGCAAGGGAGGGCGGCGCGAAGAAGTCCGCAGCCCGGTTCTGGGCGCTCGGCGTGAACGGTGTTGGCGTCGCGCTGATGGTGCTGGTGTTCTCCCAGACCGGCGGGCTGGTCGGCGCAGAGATCGGGGTGGCCGGCGGCACCGCGGTACTCGCCCAGCGGGTGCTGGAGGCCATCTTCGGCGAGGATGCGGTCCGGCGCCTGGCCAAGCAGGCCAAGCGGGACCTGGACGCCCGGGTGCAGGCCCTGATGGCGACCGAGCAGGGCCGCTACCTGGCAGCGCTGGACGCGGTCGACGTCCGGCCGGAACAGGCAGGCGAGATCTTCGCTGCTGTCGAGGACCTGGCAGCGGTGCGAGCCTCGGACGGGCGCCTGCAGGTCCAGCCAGGATCACAGCGGCAGTTGCACGGCGAAGACCGCCCCGGCGGCGCTGCCCGCCCGGCCGCACGGGGAGCAGCCCCCCGTCGAGGGTCGGATCCTCGAACCCGGGCAGGAATCCAGGTGAGCGCCGCCGACGACCAGCTCGCCGCGCGCGTCCGTGCCCTCGGCGAGGCGGTCGAAGCCAGCGAGGGCCGCGGCCCTGCCGACGCCGTCGCGAAGGCCAGGTCCGTGGTCGCACGCGCAGGTGAGCGGGTCGCGTTGAGCGGCAGCTACACGGTGGTGGCGTTCGCGGGGGCCACCGGATCGGGCAAGTCGAGCCTGTTCAACGCCGTGACCGGGAGCGAGCTCGCCCAGGTGGCGGTGCGGCGGCCGACCACGTCCAAGGCGATGGCGGTCAGCTGGGGGGCTGAGTTGCCGCACGAGCTCCTGGACTGGCTGGACATCACGAAACGGCATCTGGTGCCGTCGGGGCCGAACGAGTTCTCCGACCTCGTGCTGCTCGACCTGCCCGACCACGACTCCACCGAGGTGGGGCACCGGCTGACCGTCGATCGGCTGGTGGAGCTGGTCGACGCGCTGATCTGGGTTGTGGACCCGCAGAAGTACGCGGACGCCGCGCTGCACGACGGGTACCTGAAGCGGCTGGCGCCCTATGCCGAGGTGATGCTGGTGGTCCTGAACCAGGCCGACCGGCTGCCGCCCGCCGAACTTGACCGCTGCCTCACCGACCTGCGCCGATTGCTGGACGCAGAAGGACTTCGGGCCACGCCGATCATGTCGACCTCGGCGTTGCGCGGCACCGGCGTGCGGGAGCTCCGCGAAGCGCTCGCCCGGACCGTGGCGAAGAAGCAGGCGATGGCCCGGCGCCTCGCCGCGGACGTGGGTGTCTCGGCCGCTGCGCTGGCCGCGGACCTCGGCAGCCAGCCGCTGCCGACCATCGGACGGCTCGAGCAGCACCAGGTCACCCGGGTGCTGGCCGAGGCCGCAGCGGTGCCGATAGTGGTGGACGGGGTCCGGCGGGCCTGGCGACGCCGCGGTTCGGTAGCCACCGGCTGGCCCTTCGTCACCTGGCTGGCGAGACTGCGTCCCGACCCGCTGCGGAGGCTGCGGCTCGACCTGCATCCGGGCGACCACAGCCCGACCGATGTGAACCGGACCTCCCTGCCGAAGGCGAGTGCTGTGCAGCGAGCCCGGGTGGACCAGGGGCTGCGCGAACTGACCGACCAGGCGGCCCGGGAGCTGCCGCGAGGCTGGGCCCAGCGCGTTCGGGAGGCCTCGAGGAGCAACGAGGCGCTGCTTCTCGACCGCCTGGACAGCGCCATCGCCGGCGCCGACCTCGCCGTCAACCGGGGCACCTGGTGGTGGGCCCTGTTCGGGGTGCTGCAGTGGCTTCTGATCGCCGCCGTTGTGGTAGGTGCGGGCTGGCTGTCTGGCGAATCCGGTGCTGGCAGCCATGGGCTTGCCGCTGCTGCCGCAGGTGATCTGGTACGGCATCCCGGCCGCCACCTGGCTGCTGGTCGGCGGGGTCCTTGCCGGCCTCCTGCTTGCCATCCTCGGCCGGGCGCTGGTCGAGATCGGGGCCAACTCCCACGCCAGGGTAGCCCGGCGGAGCCTGGAAGCAGCGGTTGCGGCCGTCGTGGCCGAAGAGGTGCTCGAGCCGGTGCAGGCCGAGCTGGATCGCTACCGGCGGGCCCGGGAAGCCGTGCGGGTCGCACTCGGCTGAGCTCTGCTGCCCGGCCCGACCTTCGAGGTTGCCGGACTTCTCCACAGCCCTGCGGTCATCCACAGCTGCGTGGTTCCCGTGACGCCGGGCGACCCGGGCTGACGAAGATCCCTTCAAGGGTTGACGAGAGGGGAGACCATGATGGACGCGCTGATCTGGATGACCGGCAATGTCGGCGGCGAGGTGGAGTACCGGCAGGTGCGTGACGACCTGGCGTTCGCCAGTTTCCGGCTGGCGTGCACGCCACGCACCCGCAAGAGCGGTGACTGGGTGGACGCCGAGACCACCTGGATCGGGGTCACGTGCAGCCGGGTGCTCGCAGAGCACGTGAAGTCGAGTCTCGGCAAGGGCGATCCGGTAGTGGTCGTGGGCAGGTTGCGGACCACCCGCTGGATCGATCAGCAGGGCGAGACCCAGGAGCGGATGATCATCGAGGCAACTGCCGTGGGCCACGACCTCTCCAGGGGCACCTCGGTGTTCCGCAAGGCGATTCGCCCGGTGGTCGAGGAGGTCAGTGTCAGTGACCTGGTGGCCGCCACCGAGGCGCAGGCCGACGACGAAGAGGCGTCCGCGGTGCGGGGCAGTGCCGCCTGATCGGGTGCGTGCAACGCCGGCGGCTGCAGCGGCGTGTTCAAGAACGGGAGTGTACGGACCCGGCGGGTCGGCATTGAATCTGGCGGGGATCGTTGCTTCCATCGAGACCACCGATGATGCTCCCACCCCAAGGAGTCGTAGTGACGCCGAGCCGGCCGAAGAGACACCTCCGTCCGGGTGCTGCCATTAACCGGGCACGCCGAGCACCCACGCGGTGGGTGCTGCCCGGTGTGATCGTGGCGCTCTACGCGCTGGCCGGCCTGCTCAACGGTAGGGAGTTGCTGACCGGCGGCAGGCCCTCAGCAGTCGGCATGGCCGCTTCGGCGTTCTACGTTGTCGCCTGGCTCAGCCACGCCGTCCAGTCGGGGCTACGGCGAAGCAGCGGCGACCTGCGCCGGATGGCTGCGTTCTGGGCAGTTGTCATCGCCGGCACCTGGCTCTGCAGCACCTTCGTGCGACTGAACCTCGGCAGCGGGGCGGCCACGCCCGGCGGCTGGGTGGTCCCGTCGATGCTGCTGGCCCTGGCCGCGCCGGTCTACGGGCTGGTCGGCCCGTTCGCCAGCGACCCGCATGCTGCGCTGGTCACGGTCACCATCGGCGGGGCTGTCCTCACCATGGCTTTCGCCGTTGCAGCCAGGAAGCTGTCCGCGCTGGCTCCCGACCGGGGTGGGGTCAGCCGCGGGTGAGCTTGCGGTGCGCGGTCCGGTGCGGTCGAGCCGCCTCCACCCCGAGCCGGGCGACCTTGTTCTCCTCGTAGTCGGCGAAGTTGCCCTCGTACCAGAACCAGATCGCGTCGTCCTCGTCCGTGCCTTCCCAGGCCAGGATGTGGGTGGAAACCCGGTCGAGGAACCAGCGATCGTGGGAGATCACCACGGCACAGCCGGGGAACTCAAGGAGCGCGTCCTCAAGAGACTGCAAGGTTTCGACGTCCAGGTCGTTGGTCGGTTCGTCGAGCAGCAGCACGTTGCCGCCCATCTTCAGGGTCAGCGCGAGGTTCAGCCGGTTCCGCTCACCGCCGGAGAGCACGCCGGCCAGCTTCTGCTGGTCGGGCCCCTTGAAGCCGAAGGACGCGACGTAGGCCCGCGACGGCATCTCGAAGCTGGCCACCTTGATGTGGTCGAGGCCGTCGGAGACCACTTCCCAGACGTTCTTGGCCGGATCGATGCCGGCGCGACCCTGGTCGACGTAGGAGAACTTGACCGTCTCCCCGATCCGCATCTCGCCGCTGTCGGGCTGTTCCTCGCCGATGACCATCTTGAACAGGGTGGTCTTGCCGACGCCGTTGGGCCCGATGATGCCGACGATCCCGGCCCGGGGCAGGGTGAAGCTCAGGTTCTCGATCAGCACCCGGTCGCCGAAGCCCTTGGTCAGCTTCCTGGCCTCGAGCACGTTGGAGCCGAGCCGTGGGCCCGGCGGGATGTTGATCTCGGCCAGGTCGACGATGCGATTGCGGTCGGCCTCTGCGGCCATCTCCTCGTAGCGGGACAGCCGAGCCCGGCTCTTCGCCTGGCGCGCCTTCGGGTTGGACCGCACCCATTCGAGCTCGCGCTCCAGGATCTTGGCGCGCTTGGCGTCCTTCTTGCCTTCGATCTGCAGCCGGCCCTTCTTGGTCTCCAGGTAGGTGGAGTAGTTGCCCTCGTAGGGGTGCAGCTGGCCACGGTCGATCTCGCAGATCCACTGGGCGACGTTGTCGAGGAAGTACCGGTCGTGGGTGACGGCCAGGACGGCCCCCGGGTAGCTCTTCAGGTGGCCCTCCAGCCAGGCCACGCTCTCCGCGTCCAGGTGGTTGGTGGGTTCGTCGAGCAACAGCAGGTCGGGCTGCTGGAGCAGCAGCTTGCAGAGCGCAACGCGGCGTCGTTCGCCGCCGGAGAGGATGTCGACCGGTGAGTCTCCCGGCGGGCACTGGAGAGCGTCCATGGCCTGCTCGAGCTGCGCGTCCAGGTCCCACGCCTCGCGGTGGTCCAACTCCGTCTGGAGCTCGCCCATCTCGGCCAGCAGGGTGTCGAAGTCGGCGTCCGGGTCAGCCATCGCCATCGACACCTCGTTGAACCGGTCCAGCATGCCCTTGGTCTCGGCTACCCCTTCGTAGACGTTCTCCAGGACGGTCTTGTCCTCGGTCAGCGGCGGTTCCTGCATCAGGATGCCGACTGTCTTGCCCTTGGCCAGGGCTGCGTCGCCGTTGTCGGCGCGCAGCATGCCTGCCATCAGCCTGAGCATTGTCGACTTGCCGGCACCGTTGGGCCCGACCACGCCGATCTTGGCCCCCTCGTAGAACGAAAGGGTGACGTTGTCCAGCACCAGCTTTTCGCCCAGCTTCTTGCGGACGTTGTGCATGGTGAACACGAATTCGGGCATGGCGATCTTCCTCAAGCGATGGTGGGACCGCCGTCAAGTATGCCCCAGTCCCGCAAAGTGGACCCAAACCGCCGACTGCGGCGGTATCGGTCCACGTTGCGGGGGTGGGGGGTTTGGCGGGCGACTCAGTCGGTGGGGGTGGTGAGGAGTTCGGCCAGGGTGAGCGCCCGGCGTCCGGCCAGGTCGGCGAGCTGCAGGCGGCAGGAGAAGCCGTCGGCCAGCAGCACCGCGTCCGGGCCGGCTGCTTCGACGGCTGGCAGCAGGTGGGTGCCGGCCACGGCCACCGAGGTTTCGTAGTGGCCCTGCTCAACCCCGAAGTTCCCGGCGAGCCCACAGCAGCCGGGGACCGTGATCACCGTCGCGCCGGTCCGGGCGAGCAGGGCGGCATCGGCCTCCCAGCCGAGCACAGCTGAGTGGTGGCAGTGCGGTTGGGCGACCACGACGGTGCCGGTCAGGTCCGGCGGCGTCCAGTCAGTGGCCTCGCCCAGCACCTCGGCGAGGGTCCGGACGCCGGCTGCGACGTCGGCCAGCCGGGGGTCGTCGAGCAGCTCGGCGGCGTCGCTGCGCCAGACCGCGACGCAGGACGGCTCGAGGCCGACCACCGGCGTGCCGGCGGCAACGATCGGGTGCAGCAGCTCCAGCGAGTGTCGCAGCAGCCGGGCGGCGTGCTCGCGCTGCCCGGTCGTGATCCAGGGCAGGCCGCAGCAGGCGGTCCGGCGCAACAGGCTGGGGGAGTACCCGGCCCGGGCAAGGACCACCAGCACTGCGTCCAGCCGGTCGGCGTCCATGGTGTCGGTGAAGGAGTCGACCCAGACCACCACCGGCAGCCCGGCAGCGGTTGGCACCGGCCGGGACCTGGCCGTACGGGACCCGAACTGCGGCAGCCCCCGGCGGCGATCCACCCCGGCAAGCCAGCGGGCGGCCCGGCCGATCCCGGGTGCGGCGAGGGCCGCGTTCACCACGGCCGGCAGTCCGGGGACGGCGGTGATCGCCCGGCCCCAGGTGGGCAACCAGCCAAGCGCATAGTGGCTGCGCGGGCGCGGCCGGTTGCGGTACGCCTCGTCCAGCACCCGGGACTTGTAGGCGGCGACGTCGGTACCCGTCGGGCATTCGGTGGCGCACGCCTTGCAGGAGAGGCAAAGGTCGAGCGCTTCATGCACCTCCGGTGCCCGCCAGCCGCCGGTCACAAGGTTCCCGTTCACCAACTCCTGCAGCACCCGCGCCCGGCCACGGGTCGAATCCTGCTCGCGTCCGGTGGCCTGGTAGGAGGGGCACATGGTTCCCGAGCCGGCCAGGCACTTGCCGACGCCGGTACAGCGGTGCACTTCAGCAGCGAAGTGGGCATCCAGTCGCGGTAGCCGCGAGCCGGCCGCGGCCGCCAGCCGCAGGTCGGCGTCGAGCGGGCGGGGGTCGACCAGCACCCCCGGATTCAGCAGGTTGTCCGGGTCGAAGATGTGCTTGACCGCTGCGAACAGCGCCAGCGCCTGGCTCGAGTACATGCGGCCGAGGAGCTCCGACCGGGCCCGACCGTCCCCGTGCTCGCCGGACATCGAACCGCCATAGCCGGCCGCGAGGGACGCGGCGTCCTCGACGAACCGGCGGTACCCGGCGACCCCGGCTGCGCTCGACAACTCGAAGTCGATCCGCATGTGGACGCAGCCCTCACCGAAGTGGCCGTAGGGCAGGCCATGCAGTCCGTGGGCACCCAGCAGGGCGTCGAGGTCGCGGAGGTAGGCCCCGAGGGCCTCCGGCGGCACAGCGGCGTCCTCCCAGCCGGAGTGCGCGGGCTTGCCGAGGCCGATGCTGGCCAGCCCCGCTCCGTCCGCCCGGATGCGCCACAGCCGGGCGGCGCGGTCCGGGTCGGTGATCACTTCGCCGGCCAGCCCGCCAGCCGCCGCGAGCAGTTCGCCGGCCCGCGAGGCCAGCCGGTCGGGGTCGGTGTCGGTGAGTTCGACGAACAGCCAGCCCTGACCGGACGGCAGCGCCGGGACCGTCCCGGCACCCTGCCGGCGGCGGACGACGTCCACGATCCGGGAGTCGAGGCCTTCGACAGCGGTCGGACGCAACGGCAGGATGCGCGGCATCCCGTCGGCGGCGGTCGCCATGTCGGGGTAGCCGACGACGACCAGTGCCGAGTGCGGCAGGTCGTTGACCAGCCGCAACCGCGCGCCGGTGACGACGGCAAGGGTGCCTTCGCTGCCGACCAGGAACCTGGCGACGTCGAAGCCGTTCTCCGGCAGCAGGTGCTCAAGGCTGTAGCCGGAGACCTGCCTGGGGAAGCGTCCGAACTCGGTCCGGATCACCCCGAGGTTCGCCCGGACCAGGGCTTCGAGGGCGTCCAGGGCTGCCGAGTCCGGCCGGTGCCCGGCGGCCAGCGACAGCCGCTCCCCGGTTCCGGTGATCACTTCGAGCCCAAGGACGTTGTCCGACGTCCGCCCGTAACCGAGGGCGCGCGGGCCGCAGGCGTTGTTGCCGATCATGCCGCCGATGGTGCAGCGGTCGGCGGTGGAGGGATCCGGACCGAAGCGCAGTCCGTGACCGGCGACGGCCCGGGTCAGCCTGGCCGGAACCACGCCGGGTTCGACGATGGCGGCGCGACCGGCGACGTCGACGTGGGCGATCCGGTCCAGCCTCGAACAGTCGACCACCAGGCCGGGTCCGACGGCGTTGCCGGCGATCGAGGTGCCGGCGCCCCGGCAGGTGAGGGGCAGGCCGGCCACCCGGGCGGCGTCGACGATGGCGGTGAGTTCTGCCACCGTCTCCGGTCGGGAGACCGCGGCCGGCGGAACCCGGTAGAGCGAGGCGTCTGAGGAGTAGAGGGCTCGGGTGAGCGTCCCGGTGTCGGGCCTGAACCCGGCAGCGACCAGGGCGGTCAGCTGCTCGGTGATCCCTGCTGGCACGGGGTCAGTCTGTCACGCCGATCACCGCGTCCATGGCACGGCCGAGCGCGGCGAAGTCCTCGGGATCGACGGGGTCGACGAGGGCGCAGCGGACGGACTCGACGTGCGCCGGGGCTGCCGCCACCAGCAACTGGTAGCCGTGGGTGGTCATCACCGCGATCACCCCGCGCCGATCGGAGGGGCACGCCATTCGGGTGACGAGCTCCTTGGCTTCCATCCGGGCGATCGTGTGGGTGAGTCGGGAGCGGGATTGACGCACCCGTCCGGCGAGCTCCGACATGCGCAGCGCACGGTCGGGGGACTCCGAAAGGTGGACCAGGATCTCGTACTCGCCGAGGTCAAGGCCGAACGGGCGCAGTTGGGCGTCCAGGCGCTCGTTGATCTTGGCGACCCCGTTCAGGAAGGATCGCCAGATGCGCTGCTGATCGGAATCCAGCCAGCGGGGCTCGAGTTGGATGGTCACGGCCGCATTGTAACAATGAAGTTTACGCTTCAACAACATTTAGCGCACACAATGTCGCAGCGGGAAGGCTCCTTCCGGTGCGCCGTGGGCACCCATAGACTGCACGGAAGTCCAACGGTGAATTCTAGGGGGATGCGACCAGCCATGACCGACATCGACGCGAAGCTCGAAGCAGCACCGCCGACGGTCGGGGCGCTGTTCCGATGGCGGGTGGGCAAGTCGCCATCGAAGGAAGCCTTCCGCTACCCGGACGCCGACAACAACTGGGTCTCCATCGACTGGACGGAGACCGGGCGGCGGGTCGACCAGCTGGCCGCCGGGCTCCTGGCGCTCGGGCTCGAACTGGAGCAGCGGGTGGCGATCGTCGCCAGCACCCGCATCGAATGGATCCTCGCCGACTTCGCCATCAACGCTGCCGGCGGCGCCACCACCACGATCTACCCCAATACGCAGGGTGAGGATTTCGCGCACATCGTCAGCGATTCCGGTTCGGTGATCCTGGTCGCCGAGAACGCCGAGCAACTGGCCAAGCTGGAAGCAGCACCCCAGCTGGCCGACCAGGTCAGGCACGTGGTCCTGATCGACGGTAGCGGCGACGGCGAGCGTGTTCTCAGCTGGCAACAACTGGTCGAACTCGGCAAGGAGCGGCTCGCCAGCGACCCCGCAGTGGTCGACCGGGCGATCGCGGCCGCCACGCCCGACGGACTGGCGACCCTCATCTATACCTCCGGCACCACCGGCCTGCCGAAGGGTGTCGAACTCACCCACCACGGCTGGGTCTACATCGGCCTTGCTGTCGACACCCTCGAGATCATCAGCGAGACGTCCCTGCAGTACCTGTGGCTGCCGCTGTCGCACGTCTTCGGGAAGGCCCTGCTCGCCTGCCAGGTGGCGATCGGCTTCGCAAGTGCTGTGGACGGCCGGATCGACCGGATCGTGCCGGGGCTGGGCGAGGTCCACCCGGACTTCATGTGCGGCGCCCCGCGGATCTTCGAGAAGGTCCGGGGCGCGGTGATGCTGGCCTCCCCACGGCACGGCGTCAAGGGCCGGATCGCGCGCTGGGCGTTCGCGGTCGGTCGGGCGTCGCGGGAGTACCGGCTGGCCGGCAAGTCGCTGCCGGTCGCGATGGGCCTGGCCTACGCGGTGGCCGACCGGCTGGTCTTCAGCAAGCTGAAGGCGCGGATGGGCGGCAACATCGACTTCTTCGTCTCCGGCTCGGCAAAGCTGAGCGCACAGGTGCAGGCCTGGTACTACTCGGCCGGTCTGCTGGTGGTGGAGGGCTACGGCCTCACCGAGACCAGCGCGGTCAGCGCAGTGAACCTGCCGGTAGCCCCGAGGTTCGGGACGGTTGGCCCGGCATTGCCTGGGACCCAGCTCCGGATCGCCGCGGACGGCGAGGTCCTGCTCAAGGGTCCCGGCCTGATGCGCGGCTATCACAATGACCCGGAGCTGACCGCAGAAGTGATCGTGGACGGCTGGTTCCATACCGGTGACATCGGCAAGCTGGACGCCGACGGCTACCTGACGATCACCGACCGCAAGAAGGACCTGATGAAGACCTCGGGCGGCAAGTACGTTGCGCCGACGAAGGTGGAGGGTGTGATCTCGGCGACCATCCCGTACGTCTCGCAGGTGGTGGCGGTCGGCGACGGCCGCAAGTACGTCTCTGCGCTGCTGACCATGGACCGCGACAACCTCGCCAAATGGGCGCTGCGCCACGGGCTGCAGGACAAGGACTACACAGAACTCACCCAGACCCCTGAACTTCGCAAGACCATCGAACGGTTCATGGGTGCTGCCAACGGCAAGCTGGAGCGGTGGGAGACGGTGAAGAGGTTCGCCATCCTGCCGCTGGAGTTCAGCGTGGATGACGGCGGGATCACCCCGAACATGAAGATCCGCCGCCGGGTCGTGGCCGAGCGGTACGCCGACATCGTCGAATCGCTCTACGAAGCCGAACCCGCCGACGACTAGTGAGCCCGTACCTCAGCCGCGTCCCGCTGCGGTGGGTGGACCTGGACGCCCAGGGGCACGTCAACAACGCCCTGGTGGCCGACTACCTGCAGGAAGCGCGGGTGGGCTGGTTGCTGTCCGGTCCGAACGCGCACCTGCTCGGCACGTCGACCATGGTCGTTTCCCATCAGGTTGAATACCTCGGGCCGCTGGTCTTCAGCAATGAACCGGTGGAGGTGGCGCTGAGCGTGGGTTCGGTCGGGGCGGCGCGCTTCCAGCTGGGCTACTCGGTCCGGCAGGACGGACGCGAACTGGCCCGGGCCCACTCGATGCTGTGCCTGTTCGACTACGGCGCCGGCCGGCCGCGGCGGATGACCACGGCTGAGCGGCACTGGTTCGCCGCGCAGGCAGGCGTGGTCGAGCCGTTCCGGTCACTGGGCCGCTGGCATGTCGGCGAGCAGGCGGGCGAGTACGAGTTCGTGGTGCGCTGGTCGGACCTGGACCCCTACGGGCACGTCAACAACGTCCGGGTGTTCGACTACTTCGCCGAGGCCCGGGTCCGGCTGAACCCGGCCGATGACGGCACCACCCGGATGCAGGCCGCAGCCGCCGGCGGTCGGCTCTGGATGGTCGCCCGCCAGGACGTCGACTACCTTGGCCAGATCAACCATCGCGATGAGCCCTACCGGGTGCGTACGGCGATCGCAAGGGCTGGACGCACGTCGGTCACCATCGTCGCCCAGGTCGAGGACCCGCGCGACGCCAGCACCCTCGCCAGGGCCCGGACGGTGCTGGTCTTCGGCGACTCCACTGGTCGCCCCGTGCCGCTCCCGGAGGACATGCTGGCGGCCGCAGCGATGTGGCCTGCCGTTCCGCACTGAAGCCGCGCTCGCGATCCCGAAAGGCTCGATCAACGGTGTGGTCGGGAAGCTCGATCAGCGGTTAGGGCTTCCGCACCTGATCGGCGATCACCTGCGCGCCGCTGGTGAGCAGCGCCCGCCGCCAGGGCAGGACGCCCTCGATCTCGATCTGGATCGCCATCGAGAGCACTGTTCGGATCAGGACGATCAGGCCGAGGATCGCGGCGTCCTCCATCGACGGCTTGGACGTGATGGTGCGGATCAGGTCGGCGGCGACCAGCACCTCCAGGCCGAGCAGGATCGCTCCGCCCAGGGTGTTGCGCAGCGTCGCGAACGCCGCCCGGCCGCCGTCGCCGCGGGACAGGGATCGTCCACCGAGCCAGACCGCGATCACGGTCCCGATGATCATCGCTACGGCGCCCAGGATCTCGAAGGCGACGGCGATCCCGGTGAAGACCTGCTCCATGTCCACCCCGTCAGCTTAGGAGCCGAAGCTCACGCCCTGTGCGAGCTGGACGCTGCCGGAGTAGTTGATGGTGTTGGTGGAGCGGCGCATGTAGGCCCGCCAGGCGTCCGAGCCGGACTCCCTGCCGCCCCCGGTCTCCTTCTCGCCGCCGAACGCCCCGCCGATCTCCGCTCCCGAGGTGGCGACGTTCACGTTGGCGATGCCGGTGTCGGCGTTGGCGAGGAAGACCTCCGCCTCGGCCTGGTCGCGGGTGAAGATGCCCGCAGAGAGCCCCTGCGACGCAGCATTGTGCAGCGCCAGCGCCTCGTCGAAGTCGTCGTAGGCAACGACGTACAGGATCGGTGCGAAGGTCTCGCGCAACACCACCGGGGTCTGCGACGGCATCCGCACCAGCGCCGGCCGCACGTAGCAGCCACCGTCGCCGACGTCGACCCGTTCGCCACCGGCGACCACCTCGCCGCCGTCCATCTTGGCCTCGGCCAGCGCCTCCTGCATGGCGTCGAAGGCGCGTTCGGTGATCAGCGGCCCCACCAGCGTCGCCGGGTCGGACGGATCCCCGACCGGGAGGGACGCGTACGCCCGGGCCAGCCTGGCGACAGCTTCGTCGGCGACCGACGAGTGCACGATCAGCCGGCGCAGGCTCGTACAGCGCTGGCCTGCGGTGCCGGCCGCGGCGAACACCATCGAGTTCACGGCCAGGTCGAGATCGGCGGACGGTGCCAGCACGACGGCGTTGTTGCCGCCGAGTTCGAGCAGCACACGTCCGAACCGGGACGCGACCCGCGGACCCACCTCCCGGCCCATCCGGGTGGAGCCGGTGGCGCTGACCAGGGCGACCTGCGACGAGTCCACCAGCACCTCGCCGACGTCGCGCCCGCCCAGCAACAGCCCACCGACGGCCGGCGGCGCGCCGACGTCGGCGACCGCGCGCGCCAGCAGCGAGGACGTGGCCAGCGCGGTCAGCGGCGCCAGTTCCGACGGCTTCCACACCACCGTGTCGCCACAGACCAGCGCGACGGCTGCGTTCCAGGACCACACCGCCACCGGGAAGTTGAACGCGGAGATCACCCCGACGACGCCCAGCGGGTGCCACACCTCCTGCAACCGGTGCCCGCCGCGTTCCGACGGCATGGTGCGCCCGAACAGCTGCCGGGAGAGCCCGACAGCGAGGTCGCAGATGTCGATCATCTCCTGCACTTCGCCGAGTGCCTCGGAGCCGATCTTGCCCACCTCGATCGTGACCAGGCCGGCCAGCGCCTGCTTGTGCTCGCCGATCAGCTCGCCCAGCCGCTTCACCAGCCGTCCGCGCACGGGCGCGGGGGTGAGCCGCCACTCCTCGAACGCCGCTGCCGCAGCTGCGAGGGTCTCGGCCACCTCATTGTCGGTGTGGCTGCCGACCGCGGGCAGCGCGCTGCCGTCGATCGGGCTGTGGCAGGGCATCGGCTTCCCGGACCCGCCCAGGAAGCCGGGCTCGAGCCCGAACTCCCGCAACAGGTCCGCGGTGCGTTCGGCCAGCGTCATCTGGTCACCTCCGGGGTCGGGATGCGCAACTCGACGCAGGCCGTCACCAGGGAGGCCCGGCTCTGCTCCGCGTACAGCCGCATCGGGTCGTGCACGGTGCGTCCGACAGCCTCTGCGATCCAGTCGGCATCCCGGGGGGAGCCTTCCGCGCCGGCGTCCCTGCTGCCCTTGCTGTCCAGGTTTGACGCGAAGATGCCGGCAGCCGAGCGGGGCAGGAAGTCCTCGTACACGATCGGGGTGGCCTCCAGCCAGCCCTGCTCGACCAGCCCGGAGACCGTGGGCGGTGGGTCGCCGTCGAGGCGGCGGGCGGCGGCGGCGAACTCGAAGTAGCCCTCGCCGTTGGCAAGGAGTCCTTCCTCTTCCGTCGGCCAGTTGGCCTCCCAGAGCTCGACCTTGATGGCGTCCCGCTCGGCAGGTGTGACGCCGGCCGAGCGCTGGTCGATCTCGACGATCAGCCGGTCGTAGCGGTCCCGGCCGGCCGGGGTGAGGGCGATCCCGCGCTGCTCCACTTCCCCGAAGCGGACGCTGAGCGCACCGTCGGTGATGCTGCCGTCCGGCTCGCGGAAGCGCCGGGGCTCGGCCAGCGCCTTGAACGAGGTCTGCCGCAGCAGCACGTCCGGGCCGGACCACTTCGGCGGGCCCTGGATCTCGTCGATCATGGTGATGCCGAGGTCCTGCATGCGCCGGTACAGGTCGTCGATGTCGAGCACCCGGGGCGTCAGGTGGTTGATGTGGGTGGTCGGGACCCCGCCGATGTCGGCTGCGACACCAGAGATGGCCGAAAGCCGGCCGTACCAGGCGCGGTCGACCGGCTCTGGGGACAACTCGAAGCAGGCGGTCGCCAGCCGCAGGAACGCGGCCGCGTCGGCGTCCGGCAGCCCGCCGTCGGCCTCTGCCCGCTCGGCCAGGGCGAGGACTTCCGGAGTGAACAGCTGCCGCCGGGCCAGGAAGGCGTCCAGCTCTGCCTGCAGCCCGGCATCGAAGTAGCGGCGGTCGTCGGTGACCAGCACCGAGGTGAAGACCCGGAACGGGTTGATCGCAAGCGCCTCAGCCGTTGTCGGCCGGAAAGCCGTGGAGACAATCGGCAGCGAGGTGGATTCGGTGCCCCGCAGGTCGTAGAAGCCGACCGGTTCCATGCCGAGGGCGGCGAAGATCTGGGCCACCTGCCGCAGTTCGGCGGCCGTGCCCACCCGGATCGCGCCGTGGCGCTCAGCGGTGACCCGGTCGATCCGTCCCAGCCGTTCGGCGCGGACGGGGTCGGCGGCCAGCACGTCGGCATTCACGGCGGTGGAAACGTCGACCAGGGTGTTGTAGGCGGGCACCTCGGTGCCGTACATGGCCGAGAGGGAGCGCGCGAAGCCGGCGCGCAGGTCATGCGTACTGAACATCACCGTCCCGATCCCGGTCGCGCTCGACCACGCCGACCGCCCGATCCAGGGCGGCCAGGGCAATCTGGATGATCTCGCTGGTCACGGTGAGTGCCGGCCGCACCCGCAGCGACCGCTTGCCGCAGCCGAGCATGATCACCCGCTCGGAGTCCATCAGCACCTTGAGGACCCGGTCCCGGACCTCTCCGTTGGGCATGGTCACTGCGCACATCAGGCCGAGACCGCGAGGGTTGGTGACGAGCGGGTGGTCGGCGGCCAGTTGCTCCAACCCGGCCAGCAGCTCGGCGCCCCGCACCTGGGCCTGCTCGAACAGGTTGTCGGCTTCGATGATCTCGAGGATCCGGCGCGACCGCACCATGTCGGTCAGGTTGCCGCCCCACGTCGAGTTGATCCGGGACGGCACCCGGAACACGTTGTCGTGGACCTCGTCGACCCGGCCCCCGGCCATCAACCCGCAGACCTGCAGCTTCTTGCCGAAGGCCACCACGTCGGGGCTGACGCCCTTCCACTGGTAGGCCCACGGCTTGCCGGTCAGCCCGCCGCCGGTCTGCACCTCGTCCACAACGAACAGGGCGTCGTAGCGGTGGCACAGCTCCTGCATCCGGGCGAAGAACTCCGGCCGGAAGTGGTGGTCGCCGCCCTCGCCCTGCACGGCCTCCATGATGAAGCAGGCGATGTCGTGCGGGTTCGCTTCGAAGGCCTCCACCGCCTGTGCGATGGCCCGATCCTCGTCGGCCGGCACGTCCCGCTCGTCGGCGATCCACGGCGACTCGATCCGCGGCCAGGCGAACTTCGGGAACCGGGCCACCTTGTTCGGGTCGGTGTTGGTCAGCGACATGGTGTAGCCGCTGCGGCCGTGGAAGGCGCCGGTGAGGTGCAGCACCTGGGTGCCGAGCTCGGGGGAGATGCCGTGCGCCTCGTTCCAGCGGCTCTTCCAGTCGAACGCGACCTTCAGGGCATTCTCCACGGCCAGCGAGCCACCCTCGATGAAGAACAGGTGTGGCAGGGCCGGGTCGCCCATCACCCTGGCGAAGGTCTCGACGAAGCGGGCCATCGCGACGGTGTAGACGTCGGAGTTGCTGGGTTTGTTGAGCGCGGCCGCCAGCAGGTCGCGCGCGGAACTCGGCGTCCTCGGTGAGCCCGGGATGGTTCATCCCGAGGGCTGAGGACGCGAAGAACGTGAACATGTCCAGGTAGCGTTCGCCGGTTGCCTGGTCGATGAGCCAGGAGCCCCGCGAGGCCGTCAGATCGAGGACGAGGGGTAGCCCGTCGACAAGCATGTGCTGCGCAAGGAGTCGGTGGACTCCCGAAGCGCTCGGATCGGTCGCCATGTTTCGGAGCATAGAGGCCTCCGCACCGGCGCGGGTAGTCGCGGTGATTCGCCTAGCCGGTACGCCGCGACGGAGCCCCGTCCGGCTCAGTCCCGGAGCGCCAGCCAGACCGCGGTGTCGGTGGGCAACAGGCCGCGCGTCAGGGGACCGGAAACCAGCAGGACCTCTGCCGAGTCCGGCAACTCCACCGGGTCGTCGCTGAGGTTCACGATGCAGCCGAAGCCTGGCTCGCGGGTGAAGTACAACACCCGTCCGGGATAGGTGTCGTCCCAGGCGATGGTGCCGTCACCGAGGGCAGGGTGCCGGGCCCGGATGGCCAGGGCACCGCGGTAGAGGTTGAGCGTCGAATCCGGGTCGGCGTCCTGGGCCGCGACGGAAAGCCCGGCCCACTCGGCCGGCTGCGGCAGCCAACAGACGGCGTCCACCCCGAAGCCGTACGGCGCTGCCGACCCGGACCAGGGCAGCGGGACACGGCAGCCGTCTCGGCCCTTGCTCCTGCCCGCGGTGCGGAAGAAGCTCGGATCCTGGCGGGCCTCGTCGGGGAGGTCCTCGACCTCGGCCAGGCCGAGTTCTTCGCCCTGGTAGATGTAGGCCGGCCCGGGCAGGGCCAGCTCCAGCAGCGCAGCGGCGCGGGCCCGGCGTCGGCCAAGCGCTGTGTCGGTGGGCAGCGGATAGAAGTAGTCCGCGAACCGGTTCAGCCAGACCTCCGGCGGCCCGTCGAGAGTGAACGGCTTGCCGGTTTCCGGCTTGCCGTACCTGGTGACGACCCGGGTGCAGTCGTGGTTGCCGAGCACCCAGGTGGTTGGGGCCCCAACGGTCTTGTGGGCTACCAGGTTGCGGTCGATCATCGCCCGCAGCGAACCGGCCTCCCACTCGCACCACAACATGTCGAAGTTGAAGGTGGTGTGCATCCGGCCCGGGTCGACGAACCGCATCAGGGCGTCCAGCGGCTTGGTGTTGGCCTCGCAGACGAAGATCCGCTCCCCGAGGTGGCGGTCGGCGTAGGAGTCGGCGATGGTTCGCCAGTGCCGCTGGATGGCGTCCAGCTCGGGCTGGTTCCACCACGGGTGACCCGGATAGAACGTCGCCCTGCCCAACCCGGTCTCGGGATCGAGCGGGGTGTCGGGATACCCGGCCTCCTTGGCCATGCCGTCGGCGACATCCACCCGGAGGCCGTCCACGCCACGGTCGAACCAGAACCGGACCACGTCGTCGAACAGCAGCGCCACGTCGGGGTTCGCCCAGTCCCAGTCGGGCTGCTCCGGGGCGAACATGTGCAGGTACCACTGCTCGGGGCCGTCAGGCCCGACCACGCGTTCCCAGGCCGGCCCGCCGAACAGCGAACCCCAGTTGTTCGGCGGCTGGGCGCCGTCCGGCCCGGTGCCGTCACGGAAGTGGAACAGTGCCCGCTCCGCCGAGCCAGGGCCGGCGGCCAGTGCCGCCTGGAAGATCGGGTGCTCGATCGAGCAGTGGTTCGGCACGAGGTCGATCAGGACCCGGATGCCGCGTTCGTGGGCTCTGGCGATGAACTCGTCGGCGTCGGCGAGGGTGCCGAAGGCGGGGTCGATGTCGCAGTAGTCGGACACGTCGTACCCGCCGTCCGCCATCGGCGAGGGGTACCACGGGCTGACCCAGACGGCGTTGACCCCGAGCCTGGTCAGGTAGTCGAGCTTGTCGATCATGCCCCGGACGTCCCCGGTGCCGTCGTTGTTCGAATCGGCGAAGGAGCGCGGGTAGATCTGATACACAACGGCGTCGCGCCACCAGGCGCGCTCAGTGCTGGTCACGGCTGGAACTCTAGTGGCGGGGACGCTGGGATGGCTGGTTGAGCCTGTCGAAACGTCTGGTGATCTCGACCCTTCGACAAGCTCAGGGCAGGCCAAGCTCGATCAGCGTCAGCCCCGCTGGAAGTCCGAGGAGGCCCGGACGATCAGCTCCGGCTTGAAGAGCTCGTGCGGGGTGTCGGTCAACAACAGGTCGGCTGCCGCCCAGCCGAGTTGCCGCATGGGTTGGCGGACGGAGGTGAGCGGTGTCATCAGCTCGGCCGCCAGGTACAGGTCGTCGTAGCCGACGACGGCCATGTCGGTGGGCACGGCGAGCCCTCGGCTGCGCAGTTCGCGCATGGCGCCAAGGGCGACGATGTCGTTCATGCAGAAGACCGCCGACGGTCCCCAGCCGGACTCGAGCGCCTCGATCATGCCGCGCTCGCCGTCGTTCGCGGTCAGGTTGGGCAGGGTGACCACGTGCAGCACTTCGGCCGGGTCCAGGCCGGCGGCCTGAACGGACTCAACGGCGCCCTGCAGCCGGTGGCGGGTCTGCTGCAACTCCTGCGGGCCGGCCAGGAACAGGATGCGCCGGTGCCCCCGCTCCAGCAGGTGGCGGATCGCCTGCCGGCCGCCGGAGACGTGGTCGACGCCGACGGATGCATGCTGGTGGCTGTTGGAGTCCATCAGCACCGAGGGGATCCCCAGCCGGCGCAGGGTGGCAAGGCGATCCTTGGTGGTCGACATCGGGGTCACCAGTACGCCCCGGACGCCCTGCTCGGCCAGCAGTCGCAGGAACCGGGCTTCCCGGCGCGGATCGTCATCCGAGGAGCAGAGGATCAGGGTGTGGTCATCGGTGGCCAGCCGGTCCTCGATGCCCCGGGCCAGCTCGGTGTAGAACGGGTTGCCGAGATCCATCACGATCGCGCCGACGGTGTGCGACACCCCGGCCCGCAACTGCCGCGCGGAGGCATTGCGGTGGAAGTTCAGCTCGGTCATCGCCTGCTCGACCCTTGCCCTGGTCTTCTCCGCCACCGTGTCGGGCCGGTTGAGCACGTTGGACACCGTCCCCACGGAGACCCCGGCCGCTGCGGCCACGTCCTTGACGCTGGCTCGCTGTGGTGTCATCGATGCCTCCTAGCGTGTGAATCGGCATGAGCATAACCACATGCCTGCTCAAAGGGACGTAGATTCGCCCAACTCCATGAATCGATTCACGCTCCCGCCCGAGGCCCCACCCTGGGGACGGTTCCCGTTTCGGTTCAGCAAGGGTGGTGAACCGAACTTGGGGACGGTTCCTGTTCCGGTTCAGCAAGGGCTGGTGAACCGAACTTGGGGACGGTTCCTCTTCCGGTTCAGCAAGCATGAGAGCATGCCCGGTGAAGTCTCCACCCTTCACTTCTGGACCGAAATGGAACCGTCCCCAGACTGGGTTCATAGCCCGATCTGGACCGAGTCAGGAACCGTCCCCAGGTACGGTCCGGCCGGATCCTTGGACCGGATTGGGAACCGTCCCCATTCGGGTCAGCGGCGGTAGGTGACGCTGCCCTTCCAGATCGTGGCGACCACCGGGTCAGGCAGGTCCCGGCCGTGATACGGGTTGTTCCTTGCCCGGGACGCGGAGGCGTCGCCGTCCACAACGGCCCGGGCCGAGGGATCGACGAGGACGAGGTTTGCCGGCTCGCCGATGGCCAGCGGACGCCCTTGGCCGGTCACCTGCCCGATCCGGGCTGGGGCCGTCGACATCCGGTCCACCAGGGTGGACCAGTCCATGCGTCCGCTGTTCACCATCACGTCGATGACCACGGCGAGGGCCTGCTCGAGCCCGAGCATGCCGGGCAGCGCGACGTCGAAGGGATGGTCCTTGTCCTGCCGCGCATGCGGGGCGTGGTCGGTACCCACGATGTCGATCGTGCCGTCCGCCAGGGCAGCCCGCACCGCCTCGAGGTGCTCGGACGTGCGCAGCGGCGGGTTCACCTTGAACGTGGTGTCGTAGCTGGCCACGAGTGGGGTGTCCAGCAGCAGGTGGTGCGGGGTGGCCTCGGCGGTGACCCTGATGCCGCGCGCCTTGGCCCAGCGGACCACGTCAACGCTCTCGGCGGTGGAGACGTGGCACACATGGAGGCGGGAGTCGGTGAGCTCGGCCAGCTGGACGTCGCGGGCAACGATCACGCTCTCCGCCTGCGCGGGCCACCCCGGCAGCCCGAGCCGCCCGGACCATTCCGACTCGTGGCAGCAGGCGCCCGGGCCGGCCAGTCGCGGGTCCTGGGAGTGTTGCGCCACCACGCCGTCGAAAGCCTTGACGTAGGTGAGGGCACGACGCATCAGCAGCGAATCGTCGACGCACCTGCCGTCGTCGGAGAACACCCGCACCTGCGCGCTGGAGGCGGCCATCAAGCCCAGTTCGGCCAGCTCGGCTCCGGCCAGCGACTTGGTGACGGCGCCGACCACCCGCACCTGGCAGTGGCCGTCCCGTTCGCCGAGGGCCTGCACGTACTCCGCGGCCTCGGCGGTGTCGGTGACCGGGTCGGTGTTCGCCATCGCGTGCACACAGGTGTAGCCGCCGCGGGCAGCAGCGGCGGTGCCGGAGGCGACCGTCTCGGCGTCCTCGCGTCCGGGCTGGCGAAGGTGGGTGTGCAGGTCGACCAGGCCGGGGAGCGCCAGCAGCCCGTCGGCGTCGATCCGCTCGACACCCGCCGGTGCCGACGCCGGGTCGGCCAGCACGCCATCGCTGACGTAAAGGTCGGTGCGGCTGCCGTCGGCGAGACTCGCCCCGGTGATCAGCAGGCTGGTCCCGCTACTGGTTGTCACTTGCTTACTCCTTCGTCCGAGCCCAAGAGGTGGTACAGCACGCTCATCCGGACGGCGACCCCGGCGGAGACCTGGTCGAGCACCAGGGAGTTGGCCGCGTCGGCCGCGGCGCTGGAGATCTCCACGCCCCGGTTCATCGGGCCCGGGTGGCAGATCGCCGCCCCCGGCTTCATGGCGGCCAGGCGCTGCTCGGTGAGGCCGTAGCCGTCCGCGTACTCGCGCTCGGTTGGGAAGAAGCCGCCTGCCATTCGTTCCCGCTGCACCCGCAGCATCATCACGATGTCGCACTCGCCCAGCGCCGAGTCGAAGTCGCTGGTCACCGGGCAACCCCAGGTCTCCACCCCGGTCGGGAGCAGGGTCGGTGGGGCGACCAGCACCACCTCGCCACCGAGGATGCGCTGCAGCAGCACGTTGCTGCGCACCACGCGGGAGTGCAGCAGGTCACCGACGATCGCGATCCTCTTGCCCGCGAAGCCTTCGGCACCGATGCCGCGGAAGTGCTTCCGCATCGAGTAGGCGTCCAGGAGCGCCTGGGTGGGGTGTTCGTGCTGCCCGTCGCCGGCGTTGATCACCTGCGCCTGCACCCAGCCGGCCACCTGCGCTGCCGCCCCGGAGGAGGGATGCCGGATCACGAAGGCGTCCACGCCCATCGCGTCGAGGGTCAACATGGTGTCGCGCAGCGACTCGCCCTTGGAGACCGAGGAGCCCTTCGCTGAGATGTTGATGGTGTCGGCCGACAGCCATTTGCCCGCGATCTCGAACGAGGTCCGGGTGCGGGTGGAGTCCTCGAAGAAGATGTTCACCACGGTGCGGCCGCGCAGGGCGGGCAGCTTCTTCACCGGCCGCGACTGCACCTGCTGCATCTCCTCGGCGAGGTCGAGGATCGCCGTCGCCGAAGCGAGGTCCAGGTCGGATGAGCTCAACAGGTGCCTCATCGTGTGCCCCCGGTCCTTTCGATGGTCACGGCGTCGTGGCCGTCCAGTTCGCTGAGCAGCACCTGGACGCGTTCGTCGGCCCCGGTCTGGATGGTGCGGCCGACGTGGTCGGCGGCGATCGGCAGCTCCCGGTGGCCACGGTCAACCAGCACTGCCAGCCGGACGGCGCGTGGGCGGCCGAGGTCGCGCAGCGCGTCGATGGCCGCGGCGATCGTCCGTCCGGAGAACAGCACGTCGTCGACCAGCACCACCACCGCATCGTCGATCCGCCCCGGAATGGCGGTGCGGCCGACGCTGCGGGTTGGATTGGCGCGCAGGTCGTCGCGGTACATGGTGATGTCCAGGGCGCCGAGCCGCACCGGGCGGCCTTCGATGTCGCCGATCAGGGCGGCGAGCCGCTGGGCCAGGAAGACGCCGCGGGTCGGAATGCCGAGCAGGACCAGGTCGTCGCCACCGTGATTGGCCTCGAGGATCTGGTGAGCCATCCGCACCAGCGACCGGGCCAGCTCGGGGGAATCGGCAACTACTCGGGAACCATCATCTGAGGTTGGGGTTTCGGATGCTGGATCAGCCACGCAAGCGCTCCTCGGTTCGCGAACCGTGTCGGCAACGGGACCGCACCGGTTCTCGAAGCGCCAATCTAGACGATCGCCGCGCGAACCGCGCCAGCGGTTCAAGCGGCGGAGTCTTGACGAGGGCCGCGGCGGCAGCGGGCCGAGGATCAGAGGGAGTCTTGACGGGGCGGGCGGGGCCTCCCGCGGAGCAGTGCAGGTCGGCTACCTTGTGAGGATGCTTCCAGTACCTGCACTCATCCCGCTGGAGACGCTGCCCAGCTGGCCGGCGGTGAACGACCCGACCGTGCTGGAGATGCTGACCCTCACCCTCTTCATCCCGCTGGCGATCACCCTGGTCCTGGCGCTGCTCATCCTTGGTCCCGGCTGGAGAGCCAAGGAGTAGCTCCTCGACCCGAACCATCGATGGTCGAGCCGCCAATCCGCGCTCGCGGCTCGATCAGCCGGCGTGGCTCAACCGGGCCGCGGCGGCCTCCTGGCAGCGCAGCGAGCGCTCGGCGTCGTCGCGGCGCTCATCCAGCTGGCGCATCACCGAGTCGCTGAGCTTGGTGCCCTGCAGCCACAAGCTCATCAGCGTTAGCGTCTGCCGGTCGGCAAGGGTCTTCGGGAAGAGCATGCTGAGCACGTGCTGCCGGATCGTCGTGCTCCGGTCGGCCCAGCCCGACGCTCCGTCCGAGATCGCCTGGGCGACATCCAGATACCGCTTGCTGTAGGGCCGCAACGCCTCGTCCTGATCCATCTGCCAGAAGTTCTGGCAGATCTGGAAGTGGGTCTCGTTGGCCACACTGTCGTCCTCGGTGGCCAACCGCCACGCCTCGGCCTTCGCCTCCGGTGAGGGTCGGGCCGCCCGGGCTCCGGCCGCCTTCTCCGCGCCCTGTGCGGTGGCGTCCCTGCCGAGCTCGGCCTCGATCTCGGCCTCGCCGGCCACGCCGAGACGGGCGAGGTTGGTGATGATGTGCCAACGCAGGTCGGTGTCGATCGCCAGGCCGGCCGGGGCCTCTTCGCCGGCCAGCCAGGCCTGCAGCACCTCCACCACCGATTCGGACCTGGCGGCGGAGATCAGCGCCCGGGCGAAGGTCAGCTGATGGTCGGAGCCTTCCTCGGCGCCCTTCAGCAGCCCGGCCAGCCCGGCGACGAACCGGTCATTGAGCTCGGCTCGGGTCGCCGGCGGCGCGTAGTAGTCGATCGCCAGCCGCGCCTGGCCCAGCACCCCCTGGACAGCGGTGAGGTCGGTCTCTACGCCGATCCCGGCGAGGGCGAGCACGACGTAGTCGGCCGGATCGAGCTCGGCGTCCCGACACATGTCCCAGGCCGCGCCCCAGCACAGGGCCCTGCTGAGGGCGCTGTCGAGGTTCTGGATGCCGGAGACCAGGGTGGCGAGGGAGGTCGCATCGAGGCGGATCTTGGCGTAGGCCAGGTCATCGTCGTTGAGCAGGATCAGTGCGGGACGCTGCCGGCCGACGAGCTCAGGCAGCTCGGTCAGCTCACCGGCGATGTCCACCTCGACCCGATCGACCCGCACCAGGCGTCCGTCCTGCTCTTCGTAGCAGCCGACGGCCAGCCGATGCCGGCGCAGCGTTGGCCACAGCTCCGGGGCGGTCTGACGGATCGCGAACCGGGTGAACTTGCCGTCCTCGGTGTCGAACTCCGCCCGCAACGTGTTCACGCCTGCGGTCCGCAGCCACTCTTCGGCGAAGTGGGACAGGTCCCGCCCGGATGACTCGGTGAGGGCGGCGAGCAGGTCGCTCAGCTGGGTGTTCTGCCAGGCGTGCGCTGCGAAGTACTCCCGCACCCCGGCGAGGAAGGCGTCCTGGCCCACAAAGGCCACCAGTTGCCGCAGCACCGATGCGCCCTTGGCGTAGGTGATGCCGTCGAAGTTCAACTCGACCGCGGCCAGGTCGACCATGTCGGCGGCCACCGGATGGGTGGAGGGCAGCTGGTCCTGACGGTAGGCCCAGTTCTTGCGGCTGTTCGCGAACGTGGCCCAGGGGTTGGCGCCACCCGCACCGGTGGTGGCCCGGATCTCCACCTGGCAGAAGTGGGAGGCCCACTCGGCGAACGACTCGTTCAGCCACAGGTCGTCCCACCACGTCATGGTGACCAGGTCGCCGAACCACATGTGGGCCAGTTCGTGCAGGATCGTGTTGTCACGTGACTCGTAGGCTGCCGCCGTTACCCGGGACCGGAAGAGGTACTCGTCGCGGATGGTGACGCAGCCGGCGTTCTCCATCGCCCCGGCGTTGAACTCGGGCACGAACACCTGGGCGTAGTCAGCGAACGGGTACGGCATCCCGAAGTGCTCCTCGAACACCTTGAAGCCGGCCTTGGTGGTGGCCAGGATGCGGTCGGCGTCCAGGTGCGGCACCACCGACTGGCGGCAGGAGACGGACATCGGGATCTCAGCTGCCTGGCCGGTGTAACTGTCGTGGACGGTGTGGAAGGAGCCGGCGATCAGCGCGGTGATGTAGGTGGAGATCGGCGGGGTCGGGGCGAACACCCAGCGGGCGAGGCCATCCTCGAGCGGGACCGGCTCGACCTCCGGCGAGTTGGACAGCACCGTCCACTCGGCCGGGGCGATCACGGTGAGGGCGAACGTTGCCTTCAGGTTCGGCTGTTCGAAACAGGCGTACACGCGCCGGGCGTCCGCGGTCTCGAGCTGGGTGTAGCAGTAGACGAGGTCGTCCACCGGGTCGACGAAGCGGTGCAGGCCCTCGCCGGTGCGGCTGTAGCGGCAAAGCGCCGACACCGTCAGCTCGTGCTCGCCTGGTTCGGCGGCGAAGTGCACCTTGTGGTCGGCGAAGGCGTCCGCCGGTAGCGGCGTCCCGTCCAGGGTGGCGGCCAACAGTCGTTCGGCGATCAGGTTCACATACGACGCGGCGCCGGTGGTCGTGAAGCGCACGGTGGAGGTGGAGACGAAAGTGGCGCTCGGGTCGAACTCTTCGGCGTCGGGGACGCGTCCGGACAGGTCGACGGTGACCTCGTAACTGGTGGTGGACACCTGCGCGGAACGCTCTGCGGCTTCCTGGCGCGTGATGTTTGCCGGATACATGCGACCTCACTGGCTTGGGGGTGGTGGAGTCTCTTGAACCCCACAATCAAGCGAGGCTACTAGACCATGGTTAAGCGAGGCTACTAGGCCAAACGGTCGGGTTCAACACACCCCGGGGGTGCCCGGTCAGTGTCGCGGGCGGTCCAATCTGGCCAGGGCGGCTGCTGCAGCCTGTTCGGCGGCGGCCTGGTCGGACGGGTCGGGACGCGACACCTCCCTTGCCCGCAGTGCGCGGTTGGCGTCGACCAGGCCGGAAATGCCGTCCCGGCCGAATCCCCGCTCCGGCTCGGGATGGCGCTCGGTGACGGTCATGGAGGCAGCGTAGACTCCCCGGACCCGCCAAGCAGGGAGTTGCCATGCCCGAGGGTCACGTGATCCACCGCCTCGCACAGGAGCTGGATCACGCCTTCGCCGGGCGGACGGTGAGCGTCACCAGCCCACAAGGGCGCTTCGCCCAGGGCGCCGCGCTCCTGGACGGCACCGAGCTGCAGGCTGCGGAGGCCTTCGGAAAGCACCTGGTGCTCGACTTCTCTCCAGCGAGGACTCCTGCGGAGCTCTTTGACGGACCCGCTTCGGGACACCCGACGTCGTCGGCTCCCGGGCATGCCTCAGGACCCGCGGAGCGTCGGGCAGGGCCGTTCCCCGAATCGGGGCCGTTCGTGCACATCCATCTGGGCCTGATCGGCAAGCTGCGCTGGGTTCGTCCCGGGCCGGTGGCCGGTGCGGACACCCTGCGGTTGCGCATCGAGACCGAGGAGCATGCCGCCGAGCTGCGCGGTCCGCAGACGTGCGCCCTGATCGGCCCGGTCGAGCTGGCTGCGCAGGTGGGCGCCCTCGGGCCGGACCCGCTCCGCGCCGATGCCGACCCGGGGCGGGGCTGGGAGCGCGTGCACCGCTCCGGTCGCAGCATCGCTTCGTTGCTGATGGACCAGCGGGTGGCTGCCGGTGTGGGCAACATCTACCGGGCCGAGGTGCTGTTCCGGCAGCGGATCCACCCGGAAACGCCCGGCAACCAGTTGTCCAGGCGGGCGTGGAACCGGATCTGGGCCGACCTGGTCGACTTGATGCCGCAGGGCGTCCGGCATGGCCGGATCGACACCGTGCGACCCGAGCACTCGCCAGAAGCCACCGGTCGGGATCCCCGAGCCGACCGGCACGGGGGCGAGGTCTACGTGTACCGCCGGGCCGGGCAACCCTGCCTGATCTGCGGCCGGGAGGTCAGCCTGCGGGAGTTCGAGGGCCGCAATCTCTACTGGTGTGTCAGATGCCAGCGCCGGCGGTGATGCAGTGGGGCGACGCCGAGGTGCGCGTCGCCCGGGACGGCACCAGCGCCCGGCTGCTCCGTGGGGACGAGCTGGTGGTCGAACTCGCCTGGGTGGCGACCGCCGGGGCTCCCGCCGAGCTGACGACGGACGACGAGGTGGAACACGCCCTGGTGACCCAGACCGGGCTGGTCCTGCAACGGCATGCTGTGAACGGCGGTTGGCGGAACCGGTGGGTGCTCACGGCCGATTCAGGCCGGACGCTGCCGGTGGCTGACCGGCTGCGCCTGCGGCCAGGGCCGGAGTACACACTGTGGAGCTGGGGGAGCGGGGTGACCGCGGTGATCGCGGTGGCCCCGGCCCACGCCCCTGGCCCGGTTCTGGGGCTGCGGCTCGAGCAGGGCTACCTGGAGGAGGTCGGCGACCCGGCAGCCAGCAGCGCATCGGTCGACTACCTGGTCGCGCCGGCCGGTACCGAGTTGGGTCCCGGTCAGCGCCTGGTGACCGCGATCGGGGCCGACTGGTATCCCGGCATCGAGAACCTGGCCGGCCGGCTGCCAGCCTGGCTCAACGACACCCAGCTGGACGCCGAGGAGCAGTGGTGGAGCGAGCTGGCCGACTTCGGCCTCAGCGGGCCGGCCGACGTCCAGGTTGAGTACTCCGACGGCGTGGTCGGGGTGACCGGTCCGGTCGGGCGACGGATTCTCGACGTGCAGACCCCGCGCGGCCTCAGCCGGGTGCCGCTGGAGTGGGTTCCCGGCGTGGAAGTGGTACTGCACACGGTGGCGGCCGAGGCGGTCGGCCGGGGCTGCGGGCTGAGCGTGGCCGAGGCGCTGTGCGTCCAGCAGGCTGCCGACCGGCGAGCCCTGTGGCTGGACCCGGCCGCGGACGAGTTGCTCGACCGGGTGGACTGGGCTGCCGCCGATTCCGTGCTCGGTGCAGCGTTCGGGCTGTGCCGGGGACGTAGCCTCGGCGAAGCGGCGCTGGTCTCCGACGCACTCCGGATGCTCGCCCGGCTGCCGGTAGGTGTCGGCTACGGCCGGGTGGTGATGGCCGCCTGGCTGGCGTCCATCTCGCTGGGGATGGACACCCAGGCCAGGTGCCACGACCTGCTGGGCCGGGCAGCGGTCGGTCGGACGGCGTCCCTGGAGAGCTCGCTGTTGCACTACCGCAGCGCCGACTTCGGGGATACCGAACTGGCTGGGGTGGCCAACCGGCTGGGCGGCATGCTGCCCGGGGAAAACCCCCTGCTCACCTGGACCGAACAGGCCCAGCTGGTCGGCCTGCTGGAGCTGTGCCCGCCCGAGTGGGATCGGGCCGGACGCTACGGAAATGTGGCGGAGAAGGCGCGGGGTCAGGTGCTGTGCGGTTACGCCGACGGGCGGATCGATGATGCCGAACCATTGGCCTGGCTGCTGCTGTCACCCGAGCTTGGCCCCGGACGCTGAGTTGGCCGGGCACTCCCTGCGGCCGTAGAGTGGCGCCGGTTCACCGGGGCGTAGCGTAGTGGCTAGCGCGCCTGCTTTGGGAGCAGGAGACCGCAGGTTCGAGTCCTGTCGCCCCGACCATTTCGGCACTACCGATGTGACTAGGGATTACTGCTCCGCCACTAGGGGTTATGCCCGAAACGGGCAGGGTCACGAGTGGTCAGAATTGGCCTCTGGAGGACACCCTTTGCCCCAGATAAGCCCCAAAATGTGAATTTTGGGGCAAGCGTTTCCCCTAGTCAGCGAGATATGCTGGAACCCAGAATTTCGGGGTTTCGGAGGTGCCTGATGGTTCACGGGAGGCGGTCGTTCGGCAGCATCGAGCAGCGCTCCGGGTACTTCCGCGCCCGTTACGTGGGACCGGACCAGGGGCGCTACGAGGCTCCGCACGCCTTTGTCTCAAAGATCGACGCCGAGTACTGGCTGGCAGAGATCCACAGAGAGATCGTGCGCGAGGAGTGGCGGCCGCCACAGAAGGACGTGGAAGCCGACCCCGAAGTCGGTTCGGTCGCCGGCTACGCCGTCCGCTGCCTGGCGGATCGCGACCTCACCCCTCGGACGCGCGAGGAGTACAACAAGATCCTCGAGCACCTGATCCTGCCGACCCTGGGCTCCGTTCAGCTGCGCCACCTCGACCCTGACCGTGTTCGCCACTGGTACTCGACGGTGCTGAGCGAGGACCGGCCGACCCAACGCAAGCACGCCTACTCGCTGCTGCGCTCGATCCTCCGGGAGGCCGAAGAGGAGGGGCTCATCCAGCGGAACCCGTGCCGGGTTCGCAACGCCGGCCGAGTCCGCCGGACCCGCGACATCGAGCCGGCGTCGCCAGCAGAGCTGAACCGGCTGCTGGAGCTGCCACCGCGTCAGGGCCTGCCGGTGCTCCTGGCGGGCTGGTGTGGGCTCCGCGCCGGAGAGGTCCGCGGGCTGCGCCGGCGCGATCTGGATCTCGCGGAGGGAGTCGTGCACGTCCGGCAGGCCGTCACCCGGACCAAGGGACAGACCCACGTCGGGCCGCCGAAGACCCACGCCGGCGTGCGCGATGTCGGCATCCCTCCCCATCTGATCGCTCACCTCGCGAAGTACGTGGCGAGCCTCCCGGTGGCCGGCCGGGACGGCTACCTGTTCCCGGGTCGCGACGGAGTTTCGCCGATGTCGGAGAAGGCGCTGCGGTACGCCTACGCCCAAGCCCGCAAGATCACCGGTCGCTCCGACCTCACCTTCCACGACATGCGGCACAGTGCTGCATCGTTGGCTGGCATGACCGGCGCAACCACAGCCGAGCTGAAGGCGATGATGGGGCACGCCACCGCGGGGATGGTGGAGCGCTACCAGCACGCGAACCGAACCTCACGCTCCAGGCTCGCCGAGAACATGAGCAAGCTGGTCGACCTGTAGTCCGGTGCCTTGGCCCTGGCGAAGGGCCGATCCGCCGGAGGCCTGTGATCGTGAACTTCGCAGACTCCGAACGTGCATTATGCCGAGGAGGGTTTGGCCACAGAGGCGGTGCGGATGTCGTCGGGGATCGGTTGTTCGGCGGTGAGCAGGTGGTGGCCGGTGTTGATCTGGACTCTGCGGTAGCGACGCAGCGTTTGACGATCCTGCTGATGGTCCAGCCGAGCGACGCGCGTCACGTTGGCGTGTACCCGAATGCCTCTCGCTGCCCGATGGGGCCCTGGCAACGGTGTACATGTCGCGCGTGCGGAGGCAGTCTCTCGGCGTCACTCGGACTGACGAGCCGTCGCTGGTTTGACAGATCCTCTCACTCGTATAGGCATGTCCACGAGGTATTCCAGTTGGAGCGGCTCGTTCTGCAGGAGTGCGCGAACAGCGGTCCGTCCCATTTCCTCGTAGGGGAAGGCGGCGGTGGTGAGCTTTGGTTCGAGGTAGACCGCGATGTCGTCGTCATCGAAAGACACGATCGAGACGTCATCGGGGACATGCAGACTGGACTCGTTGAGGGCGCGGTAGGCCCCGAAGGCGATGCGGTCGTTGAGGCAGATGAGTGCCTTGGGTCGCGAGCCGGCGTCGAGAAGCGATTTGACCGCTTCGTATCCCGTCTCGAGCGACCAGGGCTCGCAAGGGACTTGGGCTGTCGGCACGACCCCGTGATCAGTGAGGGAGGCCCAAATGCCATCAAGCCTGCGCCGGACTCCGATGGTGACGGTGCTGTCCTCAGGCTGGTCCTGGGATCGACCAATGATCGCAACCTCGGCTGTGTGGCCGGCGTCCAGGAGCAGGTCGACGATCCTTCGGGCTCCTCGGTACTCGTCAGAGAGCACCGCTGGGATACCGCCGGCGGCCGTCGCGTTGAGCATGACGATAGGAGTGGCCAGTGCGTGTTCGGGGATGTTGAGGCGGTCTGGTCTGGTGGCAGCGAAGATGATGCCATCGACCTGCCGATCGATGAGGGCGTCGACCGCGTCCTGAGCGGTGTCGGCCTCGCCGTCGGTCTCAGTGATGAAGAGGACGTGTCCGAACTCCTTGGCTTCGCGGAGCGCGCCCCTGATGAGGGCGTTTCCGAAGCGTCCGGTGGTGACGGATTCCGAAACGAAACCCACGATCTGTGACCGCTGAGTAGTGAGGGATCGTGCGGTCAGGTTGGGACGGTAACCGAGTTCGACAGCCGCGGCTCGGATTCGGTCTGCGACCTCCTCGGACAGTCGCGTGCCTTCCCGGTTGTTCAGCACCAGCGAGACCGCAGTTCTCGAGACCCCGGCCTGCCGCGCAACGTCGGCCATCGTGGTGCGACTGGCTGGCATTCGTCCGGGTCTCCTGTCGTGGATCTCGGGGAGACTCTAGCTTCTCCCCACTCTTGACGGTATCAGCTAAACCGAGTAACTTCGTTGCTAACGCGGTTTAGCACCGGATTCTCCGCTCGACGAGGAGGTGGACGTGGACACATGCGACGGCAGCGACTGCACCCCCCGCGACTGCAGAAGGGTGGCCAGAGATGCTGAGCGTTCCTGATTCTTGGGTTTGGGACTTCTGGCTGGCCGACGACGGCAGTCGATACCACTTGTTCTATCTGAACGCCCCCAAGCGGCTGGGCGACCCCGCGTTGAGGCATCGTTTCGCACGCATTGGCCATGCCACCTCCGAGGATCTCTCCGCGTGGACGGTGGAAGGAGACGCACTTTCGGCCGGAGCGCGTGGGTCATTCGATGAGGCTGCGACCTGGACTGGATCGGTGGTGCGTGGCGATGACGGGCTGTGGCGGATGTTTTATACCGGCACTCGATTCCTTCGACCGGCGCCCGACGTTGCTCACGTCGAAGCTGTGGGGGTGGCCGTTTCCGCCGATCTCCAGAACTGGGAGAAGCAAGGCGAGCCGGTCGCGCGCGCTGACGCACGGTGGTACCAAACCTACGATGAGGACACCTGTCCGGAGGAAGCCTGGCGGGACCCGTGGGTCTTCAGGGATCCGGGTGGGGACGGTTGGCACATGCTCGTCACGGCTCGGTCGAGCAGCGGCGAGTTGGATGATCGCGGGGTGATCGGGCATGCCTGGTCGCCGGGTCTGGATGACTGGGAAGTGCGCCCTCCGTTGTCGGCGCCCGGCTCGGGCTTCCAGCACTTGGAGGTTCCGCAGGTCGTCCTCGTCGGACAGCAGTGGCTGCTGGTCTTCTCGTGCGCGACTGGACAATTGGCGTCCAGCCAAGTGAGCAGTCACGTCGACGTTGGCTCCTGGGCCGGCCCGATCGACTCCCCAACTCAGTCCTTCGACCTATCGAGGGCGTTTCCAATCACTTCCTCAAGCCTGTACTCCTCGCGGCTGGTTCAGCAACGTGACGGCGTCTGGGCACTGCTGGGTTTCATAAACGGGTCCGGGATGTCGGTCCCTGACACGATTTCAGACCCGATTCCGATCACCCTTGACGGATCTGGCCATCCGATCTTGGCCATCCACGATTTTGACCCTTTGTAGAACTCTCGACCAGTACTTGGGTGAAGCAGGCGCCCGAACCCGACAGCAACCCGTCCTGCGCAACGCGCATCCCGTATGGATGCAGGAAGAGGAAAATCATGAAGAACAACTTTCCTGCTCGCCGAGGAGGAGCGATGCTCGTCGCAGTTGCGAGCGCCCTCGCGATCACGGCGTGCAGTGCAGGCGGCGCCCAACCCGGCGCAACCGCCGAAACGGGCATGGGTAGCGCCACTGGGCCGATCACGGTATGGGCGCATCAGGGAACAACGGAAGAGGTCGCCGCGATTCAGGCCGCTGTAAGCGGATTCAACTCGAGTCAGTCGGGCATCAAGGTCGACCTCAAGCTCATTCCCGGAGATTCATACACGACCACCGTCAACAACACACCGACCGACCAGATGCCCGATGTTCTGGACATGGACGGTCCGACGGTTGCCAATTACGCATACAACGGCAAACTCCAGCCGATCGATGAACTCGTGTCGAAGGCAACCGTCTCCAATGCGACCGATGGCTCGATCGCCGAGGGAACCTACAACGGCAAGCTCTATGCATTGGCCCAATTCGATTCGGCGATGGGCTTCTTCGGCAACAAGAAACTCTTCGACGCGGCGGGCGTGAAGTACCCGACTTCGGCTGCCGACGCCTGGACTGCGGACGAGTTCGCCGCCGCAGTGAAGACGCTGGCGGCAACGAACTCCTCCGGCAAGTCCTTGGACATTACGGAGTCGGCCCTTTCTGGTGAGTGGGGAACGTATGGTTTCGCGCCGCTGATCTGGTCTGCAGGCGGCAATCTGATCCAGGACGACAAGTCCCAGGGAGTTCTGGACTCGGCAGCAAGCGTCGCTGCGATGACCGCAATTCGCCACCTGGAAGCCGTACGTGGAGGCAAACTCGGACGGCACAGGCCTTCCAGAAGGGCAGGGTCGCGATCGCGATGGGTGGCCACTGGCTCTACCCGAACTACTCCAAGGCGGTCGGCTCAGACCTCTTGGTTCTTCCCGCTGCCGAACATGGGCAACGGCGCGAAGGCGGGAGCCGGCTCCTGGACCTGGGGTATCGGCGCCAGCTCCAAGAGCGGCAAGGCGGCCGGAGCCTTCATCGACTACCTCCTCAATGACGACAACGTCAAAGCCATGACAAGTGCGAACGGCGCTCCGCCGGCCACCAAGACGGCGTTCCAGGGCGCTTCGCTCTACCAGAGCGGCGGGGCACTCGCGCTGTGGGGCAACCAGCTCGCAAACGCCTGCCCAGCCTCCAACATCAGCGGCTCGACTGCATTGCGGTGTACCGACCCGTGACCCCGGGATACACCACCATCACGCCAAGTTCAGCTCAGCTCTCGCCGCCATCTGGGGCGGCGCGGATCCCAAGGCCGAGCTTACGAACGCCGCGAAGGCGATTGATTCGAACTTCGCGGACAACAACGGATACAAGTGATCCGTGGCGTGGGGCGCCGTCCTCGCATCCGGCGCCCCCACGCTCAACAGCTGACGGAAGGACATTTCACATGACTACCGACTTGGCAGCGAGAGCCCCAGTCAAAGAAGCCGCACGCCGCCGCCGCCGCCGAGGAGACAACCTGCCGGACTCCTCATGTCTCTTCCCGCGCTAGTCGGTCTGCTGGCGTTCGTTGCACTGCCCTTCGGCACGGCTATCGTCCTGTCGCTATACAACGTCCAGGTCAACCAGGTTCGACCGCCAACCTTCGTCGGCCTGAACCAGTACGTGCGCCTGTTCACCGACCCCGTCATCTCCGAGGCCTTCCTGCGCTCGCTACTCAACAACGTGGTCTTCGCGGTCGTCGTCATCCCCCTTCAGACCGGCCTTGCCCTGGCGCTGGCGGTGCTCCTGAACCGGAAACTGAGAGGTGTGCGGTTCTTCCGCTCTCTCTTCTTCATGCCGGTCGTATTCCCGATGGCCCTAGTCACGGTGATTTGGCGCCTCATCCTCGACCGGAGCAGCGACGGACTGCTGAACGCATCGTTGAACTTCGCCACAGGTGGTGCCCTGCCAGCTCATGATTGGCTGGGCTCATCTTCAACGGCACTTGGCTCAGTCATCCTGCTCTCGATCTGGCAGGGCGTCGGATTCCAGATGGTCATTATTCTGGCCGGCCTGCAGGAGATTCCCGAAGAGCTGTACGAAGCCGCACGAATCGATAGAGCGAATGCTTGGCAGCAATTCCTCCACATCACCGTCCCCGGCGTGAGGAACACGCTCATCTTCGTCATCATGCTCACCACGATTCTGGCCTTCCGTGTGTACGACCAGGTCTACATCCTGATCCGCACCGCCGGAGCGAACGAAGAGGCCACGCAGACGCTCCTCTATCAGGCGACCAACGCAATCTCACAGCGACAACAACCTTGGCCGGGCATCGGCGATCTCCGTGGTGCTATTCCTGATCGTCGTCGTCATCACAATCATCCAGCGACGGGTGCTGAAGCAGGAGGAGGAAGTCATGAGCACCAACTCGAGCAAGCGGCTCGCGACCATCAGGGATTACTCGATCATGACAGTAATGGCCATCGGCATGGTCGCGCCCGTGTACTACCTTCTGATTGGCAGCCTCAAGCCGACCAATGAAGTCTTGAGTGGCTTCGCCGGGCTTCCTGCCCGTCCACCTGTCGTTCGACAATTACGTTGCGGTGATCGCGGCGCTGAGCTCCGACGCCAGTGGGCATTTCTGGCGCTTCTTCCTCAACTCCTTCCTGATCTCCTTGGTTGTGGTCGGCGGCGGTCTGATCGTGAACTCCATGGCCGGGTACGCCTTCGCTCGTCTGCAATGGAGAGGGAGGGACAAGCTCTTTCTAGTGATCGTCCTGCTGATCATCGTCCCGTTTGAGGCGGTCGCTATCCCGCTGATGTCCCTGATGTCCAGTCAACGAAACACCCTGATCGTGCAGATGCTCCCATTCATCGCCAATGCCTTTTCGGTATTCCTCTTCTACACCTTCTTCCTCGGCCTGCCCAAGAGTATCGAAGAGGCAGCCCGGATTGATGGGCTCGGCGCGTGGGGCATCTTCTTTCGAATCGCACTCCCGAATTCCAAGCCCGCTTTCGCGACAGTGGCGATTCTGACTTTCCTGAGCTCGTGGGGGCAGTTCCTCTGGCCGCTGCTGGTCACATCCGACCCCGCGATGCGCCCGCTGCCACTCCAAATGGGGGTCTTCTCCGCCCAGGTTCCGCCCGACTGGGGCCAGATCTTCGCCTTTGGCACGGTGCTCGTACTTCCGATTCTGGTTGTCTTCCTCATCTTCCAGAAGTACTTCATCCAGAGCGTCGCTGGATCCGCGGTCAAGGGCTGACGGCTGCGGGGCACAACTGGGATGGCTGGGTGTCTCCGGCTGGTCGGGATGCAGCTTCGTGTCAGCGATCCTGGGTCTTGGCGCGAACGTCACTCGAGAAGGCGGCCGCGCGGATCTGTCGGAGACAGTCGGCGAGGTTGTCAAGGGAGGCTTCCGAGTGCCACTTGGGTGACGGTGCTCGCCGACCGGAACACCCGATAGGGCTGGTGTTCATCAACAGCCTAGAGGTCATCCCTATGCCCCCATTCCTCACCCGGGGGCTCACTGGCCGAGCGGTCAAGGGCTCAGCGGTGCCCGCCGTAGCTGACCGCCCGCCAGGAGACGTCGGCGGCCCCGAGAGTGCGCGCGATCCTGAATCGCGGAGGCGAGTCAGGGGCCGGCGTTGATGAGCTCCTGCCGTACGCGACCTGGCCCACGCCAGCCAGGGTCTGCACCTCGCGGACACTACGGCGGGAAGTGCCCGGCGTGGCGACGTACCTCGCACGTCGCCACGTCGCGGTCGGTGGTTTGGTCGGCGATCTCCACCCCATCCGCATACGCCGAGGGGTTCACGCGCACCCGGACCGGCGGCCGGAGGGGCCCTGCCGCTCGCAGGCCCGGCCAGAAGGATGGACTATTCCGAGGAGGGTTTGGCTGATGGTCGGTAGGGCTTGCCCCAGGTGGCTGCGGTGTGGACCCTGATTCGATCGGCCCCGGCTAGGACGCCAGTGACCGTGCGGTAGGGATGGGCCTGAAGAGCGCATCGAGCGCGGTGGCGGGGATGCGGATGATGCGTCGTCCGCAGTGGAGTGCGGGGAGGTCTCCGGTGCTGATTCGGCGCCTGAGGGTGCGTTGGCTCACCTTGTAGCGGGCGGCTGCTTCGCTCAGGGTGAGGTACTCGGCTGCGTCCTGTATCGCCATCTCGGGCTTCCTTTCAGGGTTGGGCTCAGATGCTGATGCCGCGGTCGCGGTGGCGGTCGTGCCTGGGCGGTTCGGGTGGTGGCCGGCGGGGTCCTGGATCGCTATGAGCCGCTGGTGGCCAGCCGCGGGGGTGGTATTCGTGTCGTTCGAGCCGGAAGGCGAGCGCTGCGGCGAGTCCTTGGGCGGGCAGCGGTCCGTCGTGGAGGGCGGCGTTGAGGATGTGGTCGGTGTCCATGCCCAGGCCGGCGATGTCGCGCAGGTGGCGGGCGAGCATGGGGAACTGAGGGTCGTTGACCAGGTGGGGTCCGAGCTGGCGGAGTTTCGGCCACCACGGGGTGATGTCGGGGGTGCCGGTGTCGGCGAGCTGTCGGTCGAGCCGGTGTTGCCAGCGGGTCGCGGCGGCATCGGTTGCGGGTGCCCCGGTGAGTCGCAGGTCGTGGTCGGGGATGTCGTTGGCTGCTCGCCAGACTCTGAGGTCGCCGGCCAGTGCCTCGGGCAGGCGCCGTTCGGTGCTGATCCAGGCCGCTGAGGTTGTCGGCTCGGCTGTGCGGGCTTGGTCGGCGAGGTGTTCGACGAGGTCGGCGCGGGCGGTGAGGTAGCCACCCCAGACGGGGTCGGCCGCGAGCTGTGCCGGGATTCCGGGGAGCCATGGGAGAGGCCCGGCGGGCAGGTGCCTGGTGGGGTCGATGCGCCAGTCGAGCAGGGCGGCGACATCACGGGCGTCATCGATGCTGCCCTGGCCGATCGCGTCCCGCAGCACATCGACGGGGTCCAGGCCAGCGGCGGCGAGCTGTACGAGATGGCCTTTGAGGGTGGGCCACGCAGGTTCGGAGGTGAGGAAGAGGACCAGCTGGTCGGCCTGGTCTTCGAGCCGGGCGACAGCTTCGGGCCCGAGGTGGTGTTCGGCGGCGACGCCGAGCGCGTCGGTGTACTTGGCGATCGCGGGCCCGAGCAGCCGGGCCGGGTCCCTTGCCTGGCGGGCGTGGGTGGTGGCGGAGATGGCTTGCTCGTCGTGGGCGAGGATGCGTTCGAGGATCTCGATGGTGCTGTGGTCGGTGAGGCTGTCGTGGTCGAGCGGGTGTGGCTGGCCGTCGCCGGCGACCTGGATGTGGAGGTGGTTGGCGTGTCGGCCGCGGGTGGCCATGGTGTAGAGCTGCTGGCGGGTTTCGGTGCCGGTGAGCAGGCCGTGGCAGGTGTCGGCGGTGACGCCTTGGGCGGTGTGGATGGTGGTGGCGTAGCCGAGTTCGGTCCAGGCTTCGACGTAGTCGGCGGGCAGCCGGACGCTCGTTGTGGGTGCGGAGGTGTTGGGCGGTGAGGCTGCCGTCGCGGTGGACGTTGGTGACGTGCCACCGGTCGCCGTTCTTGACCCAGTCGCCGCCGCGGCTGCGGAGCGTCCGGTTGTTGTGGCGGGTGATCACCAGGTCACCGGCCGATGCCCGGTTGCCGTCGGCCAGCTGGACCTCCCGGCCGGGTGTGCCGCCGTGGAGCCGTAGCTCGCGGGCGTGGTGGTTGAGCTGGGCGACGAGGTCGCGGGTGGGGGCGAGCATGATCGCATCCAGCCCTGCTCGCCGGTCGGCCGCCCAGGCGGCCAGGACCTGGCCGGTGATGGTGGCGGCGTCGGCCGGGTGGAGTCGTTTGGTGTCGGCGTAGAAGGCGAGCGCGGCGGGGTTGCCGTCGCGGAGGGCGAGGGAGGCGGCGGCTTCGGCGGGGTCGGTGAACCGGAGGACTTCTTCGAGCCGGGTGGCGCCGTGGGCGGCGGCGAGGTCGGTGAGGATGCCGCCGGCGGCGACGGCGGTGAGTTGGTGGGTGTCCCCGACGAGGCGGACGCTGCCGCCAAGGCCGGTGCACATGGGTGGTGACCTGGTCGAGGGTGGGGGTGTCGGCCATGCCGGCCTCGTCGATGATCACCAGGGTGCCCGGGCCGATGTGTGCGGCCCAGTCGGGTGCGGTGTCGGGAT
This sequence comes from uncultured Actinomycetota bacterium, assembly GCA_963848845.1. Lineage (GTDB taxonomy): Bacteria > Actinomycetota > Actinomycetes > Propionibacteriales > Propionibacteriaceae > Propionicimonas. The sequence goes on along the minus strand of CAWKFH010000008.1, from coordinate 425,508 downwards.
GGTCGATGGCGTGGGCGAGTTTGGCGAGGGTGTCGCAGGGTCCGTGCCGAGGTGTTCGGACAGGACGTCGGCTGCGGCGGCGGAGGGGGCGAGGCCGATCACGGTGCCGCCGCTGTTGGTCCAGGCGTTGCCGAGGACGGCGAGAGCGGTGGTCTTGCCGGTGCCGGCGGGTGCGATCGCGAGCTGGAGGCGGCGTCCGGAGGTGGCGAGGTCACGGACCAGCGCCGCCTGGCCGGGGTTCAGGGTGGTCGCCGTTGGCGACCGATTCCAGCAGGGCGAGGTCGACCAGAGCCGGGTCGACGCGGCGGCCATCGGTGCGGGCTGCGGTGGCGAGCAGGCGTCGTTCAGCGGCGAGGACACGGCTGGAGGTGTAGGTGGCGGAGCCGGCGACCTCGTACACGCTGTGCCCGTCCCGGCGCCGCAGCACGGTCGGGTTCCTCGATCCCGTCGTCGGGCGGGTCGAGCTGCCAGGAGTGCTGCTCGAGCACGGTGGCGATCAGCCGGTCGATGACCTGGTTGAGTTGTTCGGGCGGGATGGGCAGCCCGGCGAGCTGCCGCAGCGCTTCGGCGCGGACGTGCCAGGACTGCCACGTCGCCCGTCCGGCCTCCAGCTCGCTGAGCACTCGTGCCGCCTTCTGGTCGAACCAATCGACTGGTGAGGTCCGGCAGCCGTTGTGGCGTCGGCGTGAGCGCGGTGTGCAACATCCGGTCGACGCCGTGCTGGCCGAGGAGGGCGTCGGCCTGGTGGCGCCAGGTGGCCCGCTGGTCGGCGAGGGTGCGGGGTTCGTGCTTGGCCTGACGGGTGGCGAGGTTTGCCTGCTGGGCCAGGTGGATCATCTCCAGCGCGGTCGGCGGCCGGCCGTGATCCACGCGGAACTTGGTCGCCAGTTCGGTCGACAGCTGTTCGATGTCGGTGCGGCGTGAGGACCAGGCCCGGCACAGGGCCGGGGTCGATACCGTCGATCTCCCACACCGGCCGTTTCCCGTTCCGGCTGGCCGTGGGCACCCACCGCACGCCCAGGGTTGCGGTGAGGTGGGCGCGCAGGAACGTGTCGTAGGTTTCCGAGATCGACACGTGGCTCTTGAAGATCGTCCGGCTGTCGGCGGTGTGCCAGCGGCCCTCGAGGGTTTGGGCCTTGTTCGCGATCGCGACATGGGTGTGCAGGTCCGGGTCGCCGGCGCGGGAGTCGCGGTGGGTGAACGACACCGCCACCATGCCGCGGGCGTCGACCTGCCGGACCCCGTCGGTCCCTTCCCGGGTGAAGAACGCCTCCTTCTCCTGGTAGGCGAGGGCGTCACGGACCGCCGCCAGGTGGCAGCGCTCCACCAACGCGGCCACCTGCGGATCGGCCAGGGCCCACAACACCGACACCGACTTCGACGGGGAGAACGACTCATCGAACCCGGCCACCGCTTCCGGTGCCCGCTTCGACCACTTCGCGATCGCGCCCTGCAGCTCGGCGACGTCCAGCGGGTCACGGCCGAACGTGCGACGGAACAGATCCCGGCCCACGTCGGTGCGCAACTGGGCCCTCACCTCGTCAGGCACGTGCGCCCGCACCGGCAGGCCTGCCGCGGCGTTCCAGGCCCTGCATCGGTCCGCGAGCTCATCCAGGAACACGTTCGGGGTCGTGTCCCACACCCGGAATGGGCGACCGATCCGGCCCGCCTTCACGATCTCAGCCCGCGACGCGCCGGCCGCGGCAGCGTCAGCGCGGAGCTGCCCGGCCAACGGATGCTCACCGGCACCGAACAAGAACTCCATCTGCTCCGCGGTCACCGGATCCCCCGGGGCAAGACCCAGGCTCGCCAGCCCGGAGCCGACCCACACCCCGGGCGCCTCGCCAAGCTCGGAGTAGTACGAGGTCAGGCCACCGGCGGGCAGGGTGGCGTCCTGCACCGCGACCTGCTTGATCAGGTAGTCATAGCCCGACCCGGCAGCCAGCTTCTTGACGCTCATCACCACCGCACCACCGCCTTTCCTCGCTGAAGCCCCTGCACCTTCCCTAAGCCCAAGAAGTCGCCGATCGGGACGCCGCGACCCTGAACTTCCTTCCGACCTCTCCATCCCCAGAAGCCGACGAGGACCCCCTGTCTCGGACATCCCGCCCGAAATTGCGCGCCTTCGCCTCCTTAGGCCCGCCGGACCCCCGTATTCGGCCACCACATTCCCCGGTCGACGAGATCGCGTGGTTCCCTCACCCCCCGCCGGGCCGCCCGATTCGGACAGGCGCCGACGAAGTTGCGTTCATCTCCCTAGGCCCGCGAAGTCGGCGATCGGGACGCGAGGGGGACAGATTGCCCACGCGGAGTCGGAGATGGTCGCCGGCGGGAGACGCACCTGCGGCGATCGCGACCGCACTTACTCGGGCAAGTTCGTGGCCCGCGTCCCGCCAGAACTGCACCGCCAGCTCGTCATCGAGGCCGCGGACCAGCACGTCTCACTCAACCGCCTGATCAGCAGCCGCCTCGGCGCCTGAAGCGGTCGCCCCAGACCACGTCCCTCCGGAAATGCCCATTGTGTGTTGCGGTGGGGAGAGCTTGTTGGACGGAGTTCGGGAAGGAGTCGGGAAGGTCGAAGGACGGGGAGGAGCGGGGCGAGGGGGAAAGGACGAAAGGGTGGTGGGTCGGGGGGCGGCGCGGGCGCAAGTCGGGGGGCGAGCGTTGCGGAGAGGATCGCGAGCAAGGCCCCTTTTAAAGTCCTGCCACCGGCCTGGCGAACCTCGTCGATCACCGACGCCACCCTGTGGCGGGAACCGACCACTCTGACGGCGGTATGAGCGGTAAACGCCTCACGCTGTTGAACGGGTGTTCGTCAGAGCGACTCGATAGGGAGTCGTCGGGCGCAGTGACGAGGAGCCGCGCGCTACGCTCCCGAGCCGCCAGCTCGACCGCTTACCGATGCCGACGCGGCGTTGCCACGCGCGAGCCGCCGCAGCAAGGCGACGCTGAGGCCAACGATGAGCCACACGCTTGCCACGGCCAGAGCAGTGAGCGTCAGATGCGCGTGCAACGCACCCCCCGCCAGCTCGGAGGCGGCCGCGTACAGCCCAAAGGCACCGAGTGGAACGCCTACCACCAGACTGGAGATGGCGCTGGCGCGGGCGGGCACGAACAGCGTGACCACCGCCATGACCAGCGGCACCGCGACCATGGCGGCCATCAGTTGCGCCATACCCATCGTCACAGGGTCGCCTTCCATCACACCAGCGACCCCTTCCTCGAGTACACCAGGCTCGTAGAAGAACACCGCCATCGTCCCAGCCAACGCGCTTCCAGCGACCAGCCACAGCACCGCGAACCGAAGCCGCCCGATTGTGGAGCCCACGTCGATACCCTCTCCGATTCATCGGGGCGGACGTACCCCTTCAAGGGTCCCACGCCAGCACCCCCCCGGGAGACCTGCTGGGGAATGTCCGCCACGATCGAACTCGAGCCGGGCACCGCAGGCGCGCCGCCACACGCCCAGATGAGGGCGTCTCGACACCCAGTGCAGCCAACGGGTCAGTATCGGCTGCGAGCAACACCGGAAACAGGCAGGCGGAGTACTCATCCGGGGATCGTCCCGCTGGTGCCAGGTGAGGACCAGCCCTGAGAATCGGACGCCGGCGCTGACGGCCTGGATGAGGTGAGCCGGGTTCTCTGGACGCCGGAGCCGACTGTGCGTCAGGGAAGCAGTTCCCAGTACTGCTTGCGGGCGGGCATCGCGTGGATGATCATCTCGTCGCCACCCTCGAGCACCAGCACCACGGTCTCCAGCAACCGGGCTTGGGTATCGAAGCCGAGCCGAAGCTCACGACGGGGCGGACCGTCGTCGAGTGGTTCGATCCACAGCGCCCATTCGGCGGCCTGTTCGGCGTCCTCGGCGGCTACGCCGTGCTTGAGGGCGCTGGCATGGATCTTCACGCCGCGTAATGCGCCAGGGCGGCCCTGATCGCCTCCGAGCGGCTCAAGTCGTGGCGTTGCGCGGCAGCGTCCAAAGCCTCCAGTTCCTCGGCGGTGAGTCGCACCGCGACCACCTGCGCCGGCTCCGCCCCACGCCCGGGACGGCCGCGCCCGCGACGCTTCAGCTCGGCGACGTCGTAGCCGGCTTCAGCCTCCTCGGCCCACTTCTGGATCTGCTCTTCACTCACCACAGGCAAATCGTATAACGAAAATCTGGATCGGCAAGACCCGCCAGCGCAGGACCCTGCCCTTGGGCAGAGAACGCCCGCGCACCGGGCGGCATGAGCGCGCCTGTGCGGCGGCATGATGGGCGTGTGGCACTGGCAGTTTGTCTCCTGTTCGACGCGGAGGGGGAGCGGGTGATCCGCGGGCTTTGGGCGCGGCTCGAGTCGCGCGGGGTTCCGACGCCGCTCACCCATACACACGGCCGCCACCATCCACACCTGTCGCTCGCCGTGGCGCGTACCTGGAACCTCGACGCTGTCTTGGCGTCCGTGGCGGCTCTACCGCCGGCACTGCCCGTCCGCCTCGCGTGCCAAGGAATCGTGGCGTTTCCGCGCGGGCGTGCGGCTCTGGCCGCCGCGGTGAGCGTCGACCTGGCTAGGCGTCAGGAGGCCGCGGTGGCCGCGGTGATGGCGACCGGCGCCGATCTGCACCACCACTACCTTCCGGGCCTCTGGGTGCCGCACGTCTCGATCGCTACCGGCGGCAACGCGGACCAGCTCCCGATCGTTGTGACCACGGTCACGGACACGCTGCCACTTTCCGTCACGGGCACCCGTGCGGCCCTGGTGGACAGCAGCACCGGCGAGACCTGGCCGCTGCCGGCTCTCATCTGAGCCGTCGAGCGAAAACGGTCTCTACGACTCAGCCTGTCGGGCTCGCCGGCGGCGAGTTTCGATCCTCCCACCCCACCGCGCTGAGCGAGTGGCATAGGGGCCGATCGCGAGCTGGGTCCAGATCCGTCGGCCGGCGCTGCCGCTTGCCGACGATCTGCGGCTTGAAGCTGCAGTCACGATCCCCGGGGGACCTCGATCTGCACCTGGCGCAGTTTTCGGTGACCACCGTCCTGCACGGCGCCATCGAGTCGGCCATTCAGCGGGGCTATTGCGTGATCGACACCCGTAGTTGTCCTGTGGGAGTGCGGCCCAGCACTCGCAGACCAACGTGCGCACCGATCCCGGATGGTCAGCGAAGTCCGCGCGAACTGTCTCCACACCCATCGCAGTCACGGTGGCATCGGCACGGTTCGAACGCAAGCCCCGCGGCCGAAGCGTGAGTAGCGGCTGCGCTGGGTATGGCACCGGGAGCCGACCCTTTGGGGCTAGCGTGGCTGGCATAAGGCCGCGTCGCGAAGATGTCCCTGGTTGCGCGCTGGCCAGTCTGGGGACTGGCGTCCTGGCAACTGCCGGCATGGATGTTGCGATGGTGGTGGCCAGTCAAGTCGCGCCCACGGCGTTCGCCACCGATGAGATCGCGCTGAGGTTGATCGGTCGGTGGGCCGGAGGTCTTCTGCATGGGTGGCTGCGTCACGACGCCCTCGCGACCGAGCAGCCGATCGGCGGTGAGGTCGCGATCGGGGTCGCCGCGCACTGCCTCACTGGCACGATTCTCACTGTGGGCTATCTGGCGGCCATGCGTCGGACCGGGCGTAAGCCGCGGCTGACCAGCGCCACCGCCTACGGTCTGGCGACCGGCGCCTTGCCGCTGCTCGTCATGTATCCGGCGATGGGGCTGGCTGCTGCGGAGCGCGCAGCAGCGACAGGCGGCGGCTCGTCTCACTCCTGATGTTGGGGCACCTGGCGTTTGGCGTCGGTATCGGTTCGTGGATAGGGCTTCTGCATCGCCGCTCGCCCAGCCGATCACCACACAAGGGGGATGAACTGCCGGCGCACGTGGAGCCGGTACTGCCCGTAGCCGGGGTACTGCGCGAGCATCCACGCTTCTTCGCGACGACGCTTGGCATCGAGGAACACCCCTGCCAGGGCAAACGGCACCAGAGCAAGTGGTGACGAGACCAGCGACCACCCCAGCATGGCCAGGAGAGCTCCCCCGTACATGGGGTGGCGAACCAGTCCGTAGACACCGTCTTCCCTGAGCTCTCCGGTGGCGGTCGGCTTGGGGAACGGCGTGAGTTGGCGGCCGAGACCGAGGCCGCCACCGACAAGTAGCGCGAGACCACCGACCAGGACGACGCTCCCGACAATCCACAGCCACAGCTGCGCGGCAGGCGGCCAGGACGTTCCGAGCATGCCTGCTGCGACAGCGACCGCAAGAAGCGTGACCTGAATCGCGACCCAGCCACCGCCCCTGCGGCCCAGCGCTGGCAGCTGGCTCTGCGATGGCGAGGCCATCCGCTGGGGGGCTCGTCGTTCCTTGTGTTCGGACATATCAGAACCACCCCCATCAACGATAGATCCGCTCACGGCTGCCTGTACAGGCGATCTGTCATCGACCAAATCGCCGCGCTCAGTGCGGCAAAATGGGGATGTTCCCGAAGGTTGACGAGACCTCACCCCCGGCGTGGACTGCACCCAAGAGAAGGGGCGCGATGAGCGACGAACGCGTGGCACCCGAGACGAGTGGCGTCTCTGTAGAGCAGCTCGGCACGGTCGACCTGGCGGGTGAGATTGAGGGGTTGGCGGGGCGCGAGTTGCGGATGCGGAGGGTGACCATCCAGCCAGGTGGCGTCTTCGGGCCAGTTCACGACCATAAGGGGAGGCCCGGTCTGGTGTGGATCTTGCAGGGAACGATCACCGACCACAGGGATGGGGTCGAGACCGATTACGGCCCGGGAATGGGGTGGCCCGAGGACCACAGGACTCTCCACTGGCTGGAGAACCGAGGAACTCATCCAGCCGTTGAGATCTCAGTCGACATCGTCAACCGGGAGTGAGCTGGATTCCTAGCGGTACCCCGCCGCGCCATTGCGGCAGATGCGCGCGAGTGCTGATCCGGCCGTTTCGACAGCCAGGCCTACCGGAGACCCGGTGATGCTGGAGGCGGGTGAGGCAGCGGTTCCCGCCTGCAAGGGACCAGATGACGGGCATCGGCGTACCCTGAAGGGAGAGCACAGGAGTGTCCCGAAGGGCACTCGACAGGTCCCGGTCCACCAGCTCACCGAGGAGATGAGGACAATGACCGAGCTCGTCCGAAGCACCACCATCAATGCGCCGGTTGACGACGTGTTCGCCTTCCTGCAGGAACCGACCAAGAGTTGGCCCTGCATGCCCCACACGACGGTCCAAGACATCTCGAAGACACCCGAAGGGGTCGGCACGACCTTCTTGTGGGAGTCCGCCGTGTTGGGCGTCCACGTGAAGGGGAACATCACCTACACCGAGTACGTCCGCGGCCAGCGGCTCGCCCTCACCTCGTCGAAGGGGTTCCGCTTCACTTTCAGCCTCGAACCCGCCGACGGCGGCACGAAGATCACCCTTGTCGAGGAAGACCTCCCCGGCAACTGGGCCGAAGCAGCCGTCGACGCTGTGGCGATGAAGCTGACCCAGCACGACCTCGAGGTGTTCCTCGCCAACCTGAAGGCCGCGATCGAGGCCGAGTGATCGGATCCGGCTCGTGTGGGGTGCCGGCAGAAGCGTTCGACTGAGAGTCCTGCTGCCTCTGGCGTCCCCGGGAGTGAACCCGCCCGGCAGCTCCGGGGACCGTGGTCGGGAGTATCGTCGGATCGTCGCGACGGGCGGGAAGGACCCATTGTGAAGGCACGCCTCCTCGGATTCGGCAGCCTCGAGATCGACGGCACGCGATACGACCACGACGTAGTGATCGACCGCGGCATGGTGCGCAAGCGCAACAAGGCGGCATCCAAGCAGCTCCGCGGCAGCTACGGGCACACCCCTTTGTCAATGGCCGAGGACATTCCCTGGGGCGGGCGTCAGCTGATTGTGGGCACCGGCGTGGACGGCGCGCTGCCCATAACTCCCGACGTCCAGGACGAAGCGAACAGGCGAGGGATCGATCTCGTCGCCCTGCCCACCGACCGGGCCTGCGCAATGGTGGAATCCCTCGATCCGCGGGAGGTCCGCGCGATCCTGCACGTCACCTGCTGACTTGACGGGAGCCCCGCACACCCCAAGCCCGACAAGCTACCGTCCGCTCCCTCGGCGGCATGTCCGGATGTCCGGCGAGTGGTAGCTGCCATGCCTCCGGACTTAATCTCGTCCAGCGCGACGTCAGCGGCAGAACGGCCGCCCGTCGCAGTATGTCGCACTCAGGTGCCAGGCTGACGCCTCAGGACATTGCGATGACGTCACAGTGATGTCATGATGGAGTCATGCAACTCTCTCCGTACCTTGAGGCGGTCGCTCGCGACCTCGATCGCGCGACCGCACTGGCCGACGAGCAGACGCGGGAACTGACTCACCGCGTCGCTTCCGTCATCGAGCCCGGTCTCCGGTTGGCGATGGTGCAGCTGCTGAGCGATGTCGCCGCGCAGCTGACGGCCGAGCTCGACGGTCCAGTCATCACCATCCACATGGAGGGCCGGGACCCCAGCTGGCACATCGTTCGCGACGAGGCGACCCTCGTCGCCCACGACGCCGAACCGGGCGAGGACGACAACTCCGCTCGCGTCACGGTCCGCCTTCCTGAGGTCGTCAAGAAGCGGGCCGAGGCGTCCGCTCAGAATGCTGGCCAGTCCCTGAACACCTGGATCGTCCAGGCTCTGCGCCGCGCCACCACCCCCGACAACACTTCCCACCGTTCGTCCCGCCGCATCTCCGGCTGGGCCTGAGGAGAACACCATGAACACGATGACCCGCAGCCGCAGCCTCGAGTACACCCTCGACGGGCTGCCCGAGCTGACCCTCAACAACCACCGGGGCGACATCCTGGTGGTCCACGACGGTGCGCCCGGCGAGGTCCGCATCACGCTCACCAGCAACCAGCCGGTCGACTTCGACCTCGTCGAGGCCCGGGTGGACGGCACCCGCGTAACCGTCATGATCCCGCACCTGCCGGCCGAAGGGACGTCCGGTATCTCCTTCAACCTGGGCGCGCTCTCCTTCGCTCTCGGCGGCGGGCTCAGGGTGGACGCGGACGTGCACTGCCCGCCCGACGCCGCCCTATCCCTCGAGACCAAGTACGGCGACATCGACATCCGGGGACGCTCCGGCAGGACCGCGGCCAAGACCGGCGCGGGCGACATCGTCGCCGAAGCCTGCGACAGCGCGGTCATGTCCACCGGTGCCGGCGAGATCCGGGTGCTCCGCGTCGGCTCGGCCAACCTCAACTCCGGCGCCGGCGACGTCTCCGTTGAGGACGCGTCCGGCCGGATCGAGATCCGCACCGGTACCGGCGACGTACACGTCGGCTCTTCCAAGGGGCAACTGAGCATCATCTCGGGTGCCGGGGACGTGCACGCCGCCGTCTACGAGGGCAGCATCGAGGTCCGTACCGGTATGGGCGACGTCACCGTCCAGGTGCCGAGCACCGTCCCCGTCTGGCAGGACCTCACCACCGGCATGGGGGAGGCCCGCAGCCATGTGCCCTCGCACGGTGAGCCGGAGCCCGGAGAGCCGTTCGTGAAGGTCGCCGCCCGCTCGGGCGCGGGAGATGTGACCCTCACGGTGTAGGGCCAACCTCGCAGGCCGCGTCGGGATCCTCGACCGTCCAGAGTCGGCGCAGATCCCCGTGCGTGTGCGCCTCGCCCACGGGTGTAGAACGTCGATCAAATCTACTCAGCGACCCTCCCGGTTGCGGCAGTTCCGGACGTTCACACAGGGATCGGTTCGGGCTGTACATGTGCGCCGCTGCTGTGGCTCTGCTCGACGGATTGCCTCTGACCGTTACCGGGGGAGCGCGGGTTTCTGCGCATGGTTCGTCCGGCGAACGCCGCGCCATGGGCCCAATGGGCCTACCCGCGGGGTAGCCGATACTCGCGAGGGGATCAGCGCCGTGCTGCGATCATCTTGGGGTGGACAGGGTTGAGGTCGTGGTCGCGCACGATGAACGGGCGACGTTGCGTGTCGGGGATGTGTTCGTGAAGGTCGACGGCGATCAGGCGCGCACCGACGTTGAAGTCGACGCGATGGCGCTAGCGCCGGTTCCAACGCCAGCTGTCCTCTGGCGCCAGCCGCCAGTGCTCGCGCTGGCCGCTCTTCCAGGTTCGGCACTGGGCCATCTCGGCGAGCCGTCGAGTGCTTCATCGGCGGCGTGGGCTGCGGCAGGTGCCACCATCGCGCCTTGCACAGCGCACCGTTGCCCCCTTGGCCCGGGGCGCAGTGTCGACGAACTGGCAACCCGGCTTGAAGACGAGTGCGTGTGGCTTCTTGCCAAGAACGTCCTAGCAACCGAGGTGGTCACGCGGAACCGGCACCTGGCGGAGAGGGCGCTGCGTCCGTGGACACCGGTGTTCATCCACGGCGACCTGCAGGTCGACCATGTGTTCATCGACGGTGATGAGGTGACTGGCATTCTCGACTGGTCCGAAGCAGCCCGGGGCGACGCGCTGTTCGACCTCGCCGTCCTTACTCTGGGACACCCCGAGCACCTTGATGACGTCGTCGCAGGTTATGCCACCGGCGTTGATCGAGACGTGATCCGGGGTTGGTGGTCATGGCGATGCCTGATAGCGATTCGCTGGCTGATGACGCACGGCTACGGGGCGTTCGAGGAGTACCCCGAGGTCGCCGTGCTGAGATCACAGATGATGTGACTCGGCTCGGCCATCGGTCTCCAAACGGCGCGGGTGCTGCGTCTTCCTTCCAGCGTGCGGGCCACGTCTACTGGCGCGGGCCGACCGCGTAGGGTTCCGGAATGGTCAGCCTCATCGTTGTGTCCGGGTTGCCCGGCACCGCGAGAACTGACGCGCCGCCTCGGTGCGGTGTACCTGCGGGTGGACGCAGTGGAGGTGCCCCTCCGCAACGCCGGCTCGAGGTTGGACCCCTGGGCTACGAGGCGCTGCACACCCGCGCTCGGGAGAACCTCGCACTCGGCCGTGACGTCATCGTGGATGTTGCGAACCCCCTCCCGGTGACTCGTGCACCCTGGTGGGACCTGGCCCGCGACACCGCCGCGAGGTGCGTCGTTCTGGAATGTGTGCTGGCCGATCTCGCCGAGCACCCCCGCCGCATCGAGCAGCGTCGCGCGGACCTCAGAGGCTGGGTCGTCCCCATCTGGCGCGACGTGAACGAGCGCCCGTACATCCCTTGGGAGGAGAACCGCGACGGGCCCCGGGCGGTGATCGACACCACCGACTCCGTGCATGCTCTCAACGCCGCGCTGGTCGTCGTCCCCGCGGACTGAAGCCGCTCTAGCAGGGCGACGACCGAATCGCCGATCCGCTACTGGGCGGGCCGCCCCTTGCACAATCACCTCGACGAACCGGCCGACATTCTTCAGCCGTCGGGTTCATCGCCGCTACTCAAACCGGTGTCGCCTTCAAGATGGCAAACCGCGCGCGATCGGCGGCAGTTCCGGGCGTTCACGCGAAGGCACTCAACCCGGCAGTTCCGGACAACTGTCGCGGCCGCGCGTGCGCCGGCGCTCGGGTGACAACGGTGTCGGGCAAGGTTGGTGAGCCGTTCGGTCACCATGTTGTTGACGGTCATGGTCGTCGGTCCCAGAACGTCTCAGGCAGAACTGGGGCGCTGCGAGGTCAGCGCACTGTTCCGACGCGCGGCTCGCCCGCATACTGCGCCTCGGGCACCGGGTCGGCGTGGCGATGCACGATTCGCCACTCACCGTCCTCGCGTCGGTACACGTGCGTCGAGCGCAAGATGTACTCACGTTGCCCTCCGCTTACCTTCGCCCGGTTGCGCTCGTAGCCAACGACGTACGCGATGTCCCCACTCGCGCCGGCAGCGATGACGTCGAACTCGTACAACTCAGACCCGCTGAACCAAGACGCCACCTCGCGGAACGCCGGCTCGATTTCGCCCCAGCCCTTAGCCGTGAGTTTGGCGCCGAGGAGGGTCACTGGGTCGTTGCGCGTCCACAGGCTGATGCGTGGGTTCGCGTCGCCGTCGTGCAATGCCCGCTCAGCGGCGCGCTGCTTGGGCAGCATGTCGGCGAGAAACTGCTCCGTCTCAGTGTTCATGCTCCATCTCCGTTCGATTCGACCCGGGCGGCTGCCAGGGCAGGTTGAGCCTCGACGGCTCCAGATCCGCGTGTCCATGCGCCAACCGCCACACACTGGCCTCCCGCCGGAAGGCGCGGCTGACCCGCGCCGTCATCGCGACCGGCGCGTTGCCATCGACACGGACCCGGAGGTTCTCCTCAGCGGCCAGATAGGCCCATCCGCCCGTGACATCCGCGGTGATCGGTACGAGTTGGTAGTGCTCGACGCCGGACATGCGGTCGGCAACCCGGCGGTAGTGCGCTGCCACACCGTCGCGACCATTGGCGCGGGTGCCGAACTGGCCGAGCCAGCTCAGCGGCTCGGTGTCGGACCACAACGTGAGCCACGGGTCGACGTTGCCGGCGTAGAGCGCCTCCTGGGCCGCTCGCAGGACAGGCACGATCTCGGCAAGGAACTCGTCGCATTCGGTCATCCCGACCGCCTTACAGTTAGACTGTTTCCATACAGTGAGGATGTACCCAATGACGGACACAGTCAAGAGGCGCTACAACACCAGCCGGCGCCACGAGCAAGCCCGCGAGAACCGCGAACAGATCATCCGCGCCGCACACGACCTGTTCGTCGGTCATCGCTATGGCCGCACCACAATCGCTGACGTGGCGCGCGAGGCCGGAGTCTCCGCCGAGACTGTGTACAAGGCTTTCGGCAACAAGCCTGCTCTGCTGCGCGCTGCGTGGTTCCTACGTCCTCCGCGGCGACGAGAGCGACGTGACGCTCTATGACCGGGCCGAGATGCAAGCCATCCTCTCGGCCATCGCCGACCTCGGGCGGGCGATCGATGCCCATGCCCGGTTTGTCACTGCGAACAACCGTCGAGCGTCACCGCTGCTGCGCGCCGTCGAAGGCGCCGCCAGCAGCGAATCTGGCGCGGCGGAATTGCTGGACGGTATGGCAAACCCGCCGCATCGACGTCGCCACCAGGCACGCCCGTGCTGCCGCCCAAACCGGACAGCTCGCCATCAGCGAGGGACGAATGCCGCGACATCCTCTACGCCACCATCGACGGCGCCCTCTGGCAGCGGCTCGTGGCCGAACGCGGCTGGACCGACGAACGCTACGCGACATGGCTGGCCACCCAATGGCGCCAACATTTCACGCCGCGTAGGGCGGCCCTCGGGATCCGCACATCGGCATTATGCACGTGATGGCCCGGGCCGGGGTTCATGAGGCTTCGCTTTCGGTGATGGTGGCCAGGAGGGCTTGGTAGGTGCCGGCCCGGTGGTGCTGGGCCTTGGAGACGGCGTCGTCGTATTGGGCTTGCAGGGTGGGCCGGAACTCGATGCTGGTGGCGAAGAAGGTGCAGGTTTCACAGATGCATTCGAAGGCGCACTGGAGGTTGTGGGGCCGGCTGCAGCGGCCGTTGCCGAGGAGCCGGTCGTGCTCGCGGGAGAGCCGGGTCATGTTCGGGCCGAGGGTGTCTGCTGGTAGCTGTCCGGCTTGGGCATAGAGGGCGTCGACTTTCTCGGTGACGGCGAAGTACTCATCGGCGACGGTGCGGTTGGCGATCTTGGCGTAGCGCAGGGTCATGTCGAGGCTGTGGTGGCCGAGCATGGCGGCGACGGCCTCGATGCTCATGCCGCGGTTGATCGCCTGGGTCGCGAGGGTGTGGCGCAACTGGTGGGGGTGGATGTGGTCGATCCCGGCGGTGCGGGCGGCGTGGTTCAGGATCCTGGTGACGGAGTGCCGGTCGGCGGGCCGGCCGTTCTCGCGGGGCAGGAGCAGGGGGTTCGCCGGGTCGACGTAGCTGTTCCGGTAGGTGTCGATGAGGTCGACCAGGTCGGGGTGCAGCGGCAGGTAGCGGTCGTCGCGGAGCTTCCCGACCGGGACGTGTAGCCAGGGCATTTCGCCGAACTGAACCACCGCATTCGCGGGCAGGGCGATGTACTCGCTGACCCGCAGCCCGGTGCGTAGCAGGACTTCGACGGTGACCCGGACCAGGAGCCGGTCGTCGCGGTGGGCGGCGCGCAGGAGTTTCGCGGCGGTCGGGTCGTCGAGGGCTTTGGGAAGGGGGTGGTCTTGGCGGGGCAGGTCGCCGGGGAACATCGGTACCCGTGCTGGTGCTTCGTCCCAGCCCCACTCGTCGATCCGGACGAAGAACATCCGCAGCGTGCCGAGCCGGTGCGCCAGGGTCGCGTTCGACGCCTGCTGCTGTTGTTGCCCGGGCCGGGCGGCGAGCCACGGCTTGTATCCCTCGATGTGAGCCCGGGAGACCTGGTCCAGGCTGGTGATCTCGGGGTGGTGCTGGAGCAGGAAGGTTGCGAACGAGCGCAGCGCCTGGTCGGTGTTGCGGACACTTCCGGGCCGCAGCACCGTGTCGATCTGTTCCAGGTAGCGGCGCATCGGCCCGGTCAGCCCGGGCAGGGCGTCGAGGAGTTCGGGCCATTGGCACATGGGTGCCATCCCGTTGCGTTTGGTGCCGCGGCGGGCCGCCGGGCTTCCTGGTACCGGGCCGGTGGTTCGCCGCTCGCCCCAGGGTTTCACCACGCACCCCTGCCGGCGAATACTTGGGCGTCAATGACCTCGGCAGCTTTCCGGTATTGCGAGGCGAGCCAGTCATCGGCCAGATGGAGATAGATCCTGGTGGTTTCGATCGAGGCGTGCCCGGCCTGGGCCTGCACAGCTTCCAGCGCCATCCCCGCCTCCCGGAGCCGGGTCAGGCAGGTGTGGCGCAGCTCATGGCAGGTCGCGTGCGACAACCCGGCCCGTCGGCGTGCCCCGACCAGCACCTCATCCAAACCACGCACCGACAACGGCCCACCCCGGTGGGGTCCCTTGAGGACCACGAACACGGTGTCGGTGGCCGCATCCGCGGGCCGCTCAGACTCCAGGTAGGCGGCCAGCTCGGCGAAGAACCGTGGCGAGACCGGGACCAGGCGTTGCCGGCCGCCCTTGCCGTCACGGATGAACAGCCGCCGTTCCGCGACCCGCAGGTCCTCCATCCGCAGCCCCAGCACCTCGCAGCGCCGTAACCCGGCCAACACCATCGCCGCGACCATCGCCCGGTCCCGATGGGTCCGCAAAGCACCGGTCAGAGCGTCCACCTCGGCCGGGGTCAGAATGCGGGGCAACTGGCGGACCCGGCGCGTCAACGGCACCCCCTGACGTGGGCGCTGACGTTCACGCCGGGTCGGTAACCCCCGCGGCACCGGGTTCGCCGGCACGTCACCACGAACCTGCAAGAACGCGAAGAACCCCGACACCATCGACAACCGCCGGGCCACCGTCGAAGCCGACACCCCAACCAGGCCATCGGCCGGGCTTAACGGCAGGGATGCCGGCCTGCCGGTCCGTTGGGCGGTAACGAACCCGAGAACATCAGCCGGGGTCACCTCGGCCGCGGGTTTGGCCACCACCGCGAAGAACACCCTTAAGTCGTAGCCCGCAGCGAGCACCGAGTTCGGCCGGGAACGGCCCGCCAGGAACTCCAGATAGTCGGCCACCAACGGCTCCTCGACGCCAGCAACGCGCCGCCACGCGGCCGCAGCCGCGTTCACACCCAGGACCACCTCAACATCCCCCGTCCAGCCGACCGGCACGCCGACGGGACCATCGAAACCAGCAGCAGCGAGGGAGGCAAGATCACGTGCATAACAAGCATGAGCGGATACTTGTAGGGTGCGGCTCCGGAAACCTGGCTCAATTGGCGGTCTCCCCGGTGTTGACCGGCCCGGGCTCCACTTGGGTATGGCACCGACACGCAGGTCCTCGATTGCGGCGGTGAATCGCGTGACGGAGACGAGGTTGGTTGGGGCTCATGGGACTCGACACGTTTTCGACACAGTTGGTCTGGCGGGGGAGCGTTGGGAGCAGTCGGTCATGCTGGCTTTCACGCTCAGAATCGCGCTCGCCAACGCTGAAAGCGTGGCCCGGACGGCCTGTATCGAACTCTCAAGGCGGTAGCGCGGGTTCGAATCCCGTCGGGGCTACGGTGTAACCCCTTGTCAGAGCAATTTTGACAAGGGGTTTCCCCATGCCCGGACAACCGCCCTCGTGGGAAGCGAGTTCCCACGTTTGAGTCGTTGGTCCTGGTGCAAAACCCCTTGTCAGACGCAGTCGGCGAGAGAAGCGCTCAGCCCAGAGGCTGGCCGCGCAGAAGCTCATAGCGACGCACGTGGTGCACCGTGTTCGGTGCAAAAGGTGCGGCGATGAGGCTGCAGGCGCGCAACTGCCGCGCCGAGCTTGGTTCGTCATCGTGAAGGTCGGCGTCATGCCGAGCGACCGTGAGCCCGGCGAGCTCGTGGCCGCAGTCCGTCCAGCACTACACGATCAGGAATCCACCGATCAGCATCGCAGCAATGCCGAACGCAACAATGGCGAGCAGCACCCACCGACGGCGCCGCGAGCGAGCGGCTCCGCTGTGTCCGTCACTTATCCCCGACCCGTCCAGTCCGGCGAGTTCTCGAGGGATCGGGCCGACCAGCTTCACCGGCTCACCATGATCAGGGTCGAAACGGTCGCGTTGCGGGTCGTGGAGCGGCCCGCCCGGAGTCACCCAACGCGCGGTGACCGGATCAAAACGCTCCGATGGGGGAGGCAGAACCCTAGCCATGTCACCAGCCTTCCATGAGCGCCCACCCAACCGGACCACCATGGCGGAGCCAAGGCCAAATCCGACGTCATCTGCCGCTGTGTTCGTGGAGCAGCTCCAACCCTCGGAACTACCTGAGAACGCAGCGGGCCAGGTGGTCTCAGCTCCTCGATTCTCGCCGTTGTGCCGGGGTCTTGCGGAAAGCCGCAATTCGCCCCGTCTGCCGGGGACCGGGCATACGCTGATGCTTAGGGGGGACCATGAGGTGCGCCGACTGTGGACTTGACCTATTGGCGCACGCGACTATTTGTCCGCGATGCGGAAGCCCTGTCATTGCGTCGGCACCACCGCCGCAAACTGGCGGGGCGCCACAGGTCTCAGACTCGTCCGCATTGCCTTACCCGTCACCGTCCGGATCCTCGCCGGTGGCTTGGATCCCGCCAACTGGTCCCCAGGCTTTGCCTTATCCTCCGACTGGTTACCAGGGTGCGGCTGGATATCAGGTTCCACCCCCGGGCCACCCTTCCTCGCAGGCCGCTTCAGCGTCGTCGAAGAGGAACTTGCTCCTTGCCCTCGTGGTCGCCGTGTTGCTGGTGATCGCCGGGGGCGTGGTCCTGATCCAGCGTGGGAGCGAGGGCAAGTCCGGCGCGGCGGCACCCGTGTCGAGCGGGCCATCGTCAGTGTCCGCCCCCTCCACCGTCCCCACGACGCCCGCACCCACGACGCCCGAACCCACGAGCACGACGACCCCTCCCGCGAGCGCCCCGAGCATCATCGATGCCGGCGACCTCCACGCGTGCGCGGTGAGTGTCAGCGGGGGTCTGAAGTGTTGGGGTGACAACACCGATGGGCGGCTTGGGGACGGCACCACCACGGTCCGGTTGACGCCGCGGGGAGTGGCTGGGCTGGCCTCAGGGGTGCGAGCGGTGACCGCGGGCGGTGGGCACACCTGCGCGGTGACCACCAGCGGAGCGGTGTTGTGCTGGGGCGACAACACCAACGGCCAGCTCGGGGACGGAACCACCGAGGATCAGTCGTCGCCGGTGGACGTGGTCGGGTTGGGTTCCGGGGTGCAAGCCGTCAGCCGCGGGCGGTGCGCACACGTGTGCGGTGACCGTCAGGCGGAGCGGTGTTGTGCTGGGGCGACAACAGCTACGGCCAGCTCGGGGACGGAACCACCGAGGATCAGTCGATCGCCGGTGGACGTGGTCGGGTTGGGTTCGGGGGTGCGGGCCGTCGCTGCTGGCCGTGACCACACCTGCGCGGTGACCGCCAGCGGAGCGGTGAAGTGCTGGGGAGCCAACGCCGACAGGCCAGCTCGGGGACGGAAGCGGCGGGAATCAGTCGTCGCCGGTGGACGTGGTTGGGTTGGGTTCGGGGGTGCAGGCCATCAGTGCAGGCGGTGAGCACACGTGCGCGTTGACCAGCGAAGGGGCCCTGAAATGCTGGGGCGACAACACCTACGGCCAGCTCGGGGACAACTCCGTCGGGGATCAGTGGTTGCCGGTGGACGTTTCCGGGTTGGGTTCGGGGGTGCAAGCCATCAGTGCGGGCGGTCAGCACACGTGCGCGTTGACCAGCGAAGGGGCCTCGAAATGCTGGGGCGACAACACCTACGGCCAGCTCGGGGACGGAAGTGGCGGGACTCAGTCGTGGCCGGTGGACGTTCCCGGGTTGGGTTCGGGGGTGCAAGCCATCAGTGCGGGCCGTGAACACACCTGCGCGTTGCCGATCAGCGGGAAAGTGGAGTGTTGGGGCGCGAACGACAGCGGCCAACTCGGGGATGGGACGTTGCCGGTTGACTGGTCCAGCGTCGACGTCGCCACCGACACGCTGGCAGGCTGGTACTCCGGCGTCTGCAAGGGCCGCAAGGTCGCCATCAGTGCGCGGTACGTGGGGAAAAGCCATCCGCTGGTCATCCTCGGTCCAGGCTCCGACCACAACAAGTGGGCGGTCAGACTCGCGGGCGCTGGCGCCCCGAAGGGGCTGCGTCCCACCGGAATCGAGAAGGTCCAACTGGTCGTCTGCATCACCCAGAAGGTCAAGCTCGGACCGGCGTGTGGCACCTATGTGCGCAGCAGCGATCATGTCCGCGGCACGCTTCGCCGCCGCAAGGATGTCGTCACGGTGCGAATAGTGGTGGCCAGCACCGGCAAGGAACTCCGAAGGAGCACCTTCACGCGTATGCCGAAGTGTCCTACCAGAACCTCTGTCAGTTCGGCGGATCCGCCCTGGTATCTGGACACCCTCCGCGTCAGCGCGAAGACACCGCTGCCTTACATTGTCGGCTTCACAAAAGGCTCCGCCAGGCGGTAGCGAGACCGCAACCAGCTTCAAGGGGGGAATGGTGCAGTACGGGTCCGGTGGACGAGGATACGAGTTGGACGACAACCCGGGCGCACGGCCGCTCCAGCGAGCTCCGGACCCGGCAAATGTCGAGGAGTATGTTCGCCGGTGCTTGACAGGTGAATTCTTGGAGGCGCCTGAGGCACGCACCTATCGAAGTGACCCGGCATTTGCCGCCGTCTTGACCCCCCTCAACTCCAGGCAGTTCGCGGCCGCAATCACGGCCGGGCAGGCGCTTCTTCCTCGTTTCGCCGATTTCGACTTGCTCTACAAGTGGATCGGCGCGGCCCACCGCTCCATTCAGCAAATGCCGCAGTCGCGCGAAGTCCTGCTCGCGGGTTTGGCGAAAGCTAGACGAAAGTCTCTGCTTCTAACTGACTTGGGTGACACCGAGGCGCAATTGGGCAATCTCGGCGGCGCGGTGTACTGGTGGTCGCAGGCGATACACTGCCTGTCGCTGAATCCTGTCGAATGCGACGCCTATCTGCTGCTCAGCTATGTGGCAGACGGTCTGGGTCTTGCCGACTTGGAGCGGCTACTCCTGGAGCGATTCGATTCCACGCGCGCTGGCCGGGTGCGTCTGGACCCGGCAACAGCATGGCGTCTCAAGAACCTGGCCCAGAGCAGCAGGACCGATTCTGTGCGACGGGTCCTCGAAGGGCTCCGATTCGGGTACTTCGCATCTCCGGACAAGGCGGACAAGGTTCCGAAAATGCCCCCTGCGGTTGCGCCCAGGGAGCTGAAGCCGGTGCCGCCAACAGCTCCGTTTGTCGTTTCGCGGGCGACTCCGGGCGCCGCGAAATACGTCGCACGGCTTACGCTGGATCGCAAAGGGCTGGACGGATTCACGGCAAAGCTGCGAGCCTCGGCTCCCGAGGAACAGGCTCAGCTGATCCTGGCCGCGAAGGCGCGATTCGGGGAAGACGTCTTCGAGGTCTGGGAGGCGAGTGCGTTCGTCGGCCAGCTTCCGGTGAATCAGACGGGGTTGTCCGGGTTCCGCACGGCGTGGGCGGCAGCGTTGCCCCGGCAGCGGGCCCTGCTCGACCGTGCCGCGAAACAGAGATTCGGCGACAATCCCCTGGCGTGGTGGGAGTCGATCGCCAACAACCCTGGAAAACACCACGTGGTGAGCGTTGTCGCCCCTGCCCCAGGCGGACTCGGAGCCAAGGCAGCGAGCTTGACCTTCGGCGCCCTGACGGGGGACCTGAATTCCGGTGCAATGGACGCGATGGGCGTATCTGTCGTCGTCAACGACAAGATCAAGGTTCCTCCGGTCTGCAACATCTGCGGCCTGTACCAGGGATCGAAATCCCAGTCTGTCGCCAGCACAGTTGAGTCCTCGGGAGTCGTCGGCATGCTCGGGGGGCCCGTTCTGGGCCATCCGAAGGCGGAGTTGCAGGTGCCACTTTGCCCGGTCTGCACCAAGTTCCTGGAAGTCGTCAAGCCACTCCTTCCCACCTTCCGATATCTCAAGGGGAAGGAGGGCTGGCGGGTTGTCGTCGATGTGGTCAATGCGGCCGTCGCCGAGCGCTACGCCGCCCTGAATCAGGCAGAAGTGGGCTCGCTGGAACCGGCCGTCACGCCGCCCGCGACCCCGCTGCCGGCGGTGACGCCGGCGCAGGTCGGGCAACCGCTTTCAGGTCCTCCACAAGGCTGGTACGCCGACCCCACGGATGTCGCAGCGATCTGCTGGTGGGACGGTGCGCAATGGCAACCCAGCACCAGTCACTATCCGCAGCCCGTCGGCCCCTCGTCCGGGCGCGTCCCCCGGTCCGCAGATGCGACTCCGCAACCAGCAGCCGTGGTCGATCAGTCGGCGCCCTTGGTTGAGGAGCCGCTGCCCGTCACCGAGCAGCAGGCGGTGGCGTCGTCCGGCGTGCCCAGGTGACCCCAGCGGCCCCGGTTGTTGAGGCGCCGCCACCGGTCACCGAGCAGCAGGCGGCCGCATTGTCCGGCGTGCCCCCGGTGACCCCGGCGGCCGTCACTCGACCCGCAACCCCCACGATCCAGCCGGCAAACCCCAAGCAACCGACGAAACGCTGGCCAGTCATCACAGGTGTCGGTGTCCTGGCGGTGGTGGCCATCGTCGGGGTGGTCGTGGTACCTCGGCTCTTGCCGTCAAATAGCGCTGCCACCGTGCCCGCATCGGCCAGTCGGCCGCCCGCGTCCTCCACGCCCGGGATGCCTGTTGGGGCGGGGCCAGTACTTACCGCCGGCTACCTGCACACGTGCCGGTTGAGCGCCGCTGGGGGCGTGCAGTGCTGGGGGGACAACGATTTCGGCCAGCTCGGGGACGGCACCTCGACGGATCAGGCAACGCCGGTCAACGTTGTCGGACTGAACGCGGGCGTCGTCGCGCTCAGCGCCGGCGGGTACCAGACGTGCGCTGTGACCAATGCCGGGGCGGTCAAGTGCTGGGGGTTCAACGAACGAGGGCAACTCGGTGACGGCTCCACGACCAGCTCACCCATCCCGGTCGACGTGGTCAGTTTGCGTGCCGGGGTGCGAAGCGTCGCCGCAGGGTACGAGCACACGTGCGCGGTCACCATGGGCGGAGCGGTCAAGTGTTGGGGAGCCAACGAGTCGGGGGAGTTGGGGGACGGCACGACGACCGATCGGTCGGCGCCGGCCGACGTCCAAGGCCTGGCGTCAGACGTAGCTATGGTCACGGCAGGTGGCGACTACTCAGGCGGCCAAACCTGTGCCCTCAAGACGAACGGCAGCGTCGTCTGCTGGGGCAACAACAGGTCCGGACAGCTGGGCGACGAAACGACCATCAGCCGGTCGACACCAACTGCCGTGACGGCGCTGACTTCTGGTGTTCAGGAGATCTCCGCCGGGAACGAGCACGTCTGCGCGCTGACCGTGAGTGGTGAGGTCCAGTGCTGGGGACACAACCTGTATGGGCAACTAGGCAACGGGTCCACCGACGATCAATCCACGCCGGTCCCCGCGTCGGGGCTGGGCTCTGGTGTCCGTGCTGTGTCGTCCGGCGGCCGGCACTCCTGCGCAATCACGAGCGCGGTCGGGGTTCTTTGCTGGGGCGACAACGAGTACGGACAGTTGGGCGACGGCACCACCGAGACCCGATTGACAGCGGTGCCCGTGGCCGGGCTGACCTCCGACGTCCGCATCGTCCATGCCGGCGAGGAGTCCACTTGTGTCCTGACAGGTGCCGGGGTCGAGCAATGCTGGGGCGACAACGAGTCCGGCGAGCTGGGCAACGGCACGACGAACGGCAGCTATACCCCCGTGAGCGTGGAAGGTTAGAAGCCTCGCCCGGAAGCCGCGCCGCTCCGGTGGCGCGGTGCCATCGGCGTTCGCCGGGCTACTTGCTCACGCACCTGGCGGTCCACGCCATGCGCACGCCTGAGGCCGTCTCGCCGACGAAGGTCAGAGTGGCCTTTCGCCCACGATCGTTCAGCGAGAACGTGCCGGAACCGCCCGCCGTCGCCGACGCCTCATATCGTCGCCCTCCGCCGATCGGGCCGATGATGACCAGCGCCTGAAGATCGGTCGTGCCTGACCCCAACTGGGCCGGTGTCGACCCCAGGCTTCCGGAGAAGATGAAGGCGCCCAGGGATTCGTCGTTCTCGGCCGCAGTAATGGTTGTGACAGACCATTCGTCAAGCGGCTTGCGTCTGGTGTGCGAGCAGTAGATCTCCTTGGCCGTTCGGGAGTAGGTTCCCGAGTCGGGGCCGCTGAGCGTGATGGTGAGGCTGGAACCGGGCTCAAGCGCGGGTGCTGTTGCGGTGACCGGGGTGTGGGAGGCCTCTTCGGGCAGGCCAACCAGGTAGCGCACGACCTCGGCCACGTCCACCTCGGTGTGGACGTCGCCACTGGATGTGGTCGTCTCCGGCGGCGCGGGCGCGTCGAAAGTCCGCCGCGCCACAATCAGCGACGCTGCCCGGTCGATTACCGCGACGTCACAGTGGCCTTGGTACGCCCTCCCTCGCTGCCTGCTGCCGAATTCCTCGTAGACGCCGACGAGGGCCTCACTCCAGGAGATCCAGATGATGGTGCCGACCGCTTCGTTGTCGGCAGCCCGGAGGTCCGACGGAAGTGCGTCCTGGAGCCGCCCGTCGATGCCACCGACCTTGGGATCGACCGCTACCAGGCCTCCGACCCGGTACGGGCTGGAAACGTCGGAGACGTCGGTGAGTCTCGTCCCATCGACGTACTCGTCGACAAAGGGGTCGAACGCTGAGCTGCACCCTGAGAGACCGGCCAGTGCGACCGACATCACCATCGCCACGAGCCCAAGGCGCACTCGACTGCCCAGAGGACTGACAACGCCCGCCATCGCTCCTCCTCGAGGGAGGGTAACCGGGGTGCCCACGTCTCCGCGTGGTCACGGCAGTCTCCCGACTCCAGTTTGCACCCGTGCTTCGTGCGGCGCGCGGCTTTGTTGTCAGCGGCGGATCCCGCGTCCGCTCAATCGAAGACTCAAAACCCGCCTCTCCCGGAACTCGCGCTGGCGTAGGATTGCAGGTAGGTCGGTTTGAGCAGGGGGGCTCAGAATGCCGAAATCGCCGCTTCCTGATGTGCGCAACGCCCCGTGGGTCCGTCCTTACCGTTTCAGCGGCGTGTGTCCCGGCCGCGCCTGGGGTTTGATGCTCGCCGCGGCCCTGGTTGGCGGGATCTTGGTCGGTGCCATCGGCTATTGGGGGGGCTGGCTGACGTACTGGCTCAGCTGGTTCGCGCTCTATCGTCACGGGCGGAATGTGGGGCAGTGGCCTGCTGGGGACCGGGGTGAGCTTTGCGATCGTCGCGCTCGTCTTCCTTTTCGCTGGGTTCGGCTACCCGACGATCCTGGGTGCTATGGCCGGGAGCGCGGTCGTCTGGGCCGCCCAGCGGGCCGAGTGCCGGCGGATCGGCGTGGCCGTCGCGTTTGGACTGCTCGCCGGACTCGCAACGTGGGGCGCGCTTGCGCTCACCGGACTCCTTGTCCAAGGCGAGGTCCGGGAGTCGTCGCGGGTACTCGACAACATCCTCGGGGTGCCTGATTGGGTCTCGTTGGCTGTGCTCGGGCTCGATGCGCTGGTCTTGACCTGTTTCGCTGCATACAGCGCTCGGACTCTGGCGGACACGCCCTATTGCGAGACCTGCGGCAAGTGGTACGGCGTTTCCAAGAAGGCCGAGCTTCCCCTCGATCATGCGGCCCTTCTGGTGGGGGCGTTGGCCGGGGGATCAACCGCCAGCCTCTCCGCTGCCCCGGCCGAGGACGCAGACAACCACATCGAATTGCTCTTCCAGCGCTGCGAGTGTGAGGGCCCGGATGCTCTTCTGACAGCGGATGCGAAGTGGACGGAGGTTGCCCGGAAGGGCACCCAGAAGCAGAGCGGGCGATGGTTCGCGACGACTCTGCCGGCGCCTCTCGCCCACGAAGTTGAGGGGCTTCTGTTCGCGGGGTAGGGATCTGTGCTGTGCCGGGTGGCGGACCACCTGCCTTCAACCTGCCCCGCTTGGCTTCGGGCTCACGTCCTCCGTCCCCTTGCGGCAGACGCATCCGCACCCTCGCAAGATCGGCTCCGACGAACGCTGCGGTGGTGTTCAGGTGCCTGATCGCTTGGACTTCGTTGGGCGCAGCGGGGTGCCTGCATCGGCTGGGATTGGGTTCAACGGCGGAGGCTCTCGCCACATGTCCGGCCCCCCGACGTGTTGGGTGCGGTCCCGAACCGGCCGAATGCCACGGCTGTCCCAGTGCGATGCCGCGGCTGGGCCAATGCGGCGGGATACGCCCTTCCGCGAATTCGCTTCTTTCGGGAGGCGACCACGCTGGACGACTTCCAGCGCGACGTCCAGGAGCGCCCGGTCGAGGTCATGGGCGGTTCGTAGGAGCAGGTCAAACGCCTGGGATGAGCTCAGCCGGTATCGGGCGATCATGATGCCCAGGGCGATCGCGCTGCGGCTGAAGTCGCTGCCCGCCGCAGCCACCAGGGACTCACGGAATTCGCCAAGCAGCCTGCGAGTCGCAGGAGCGACGGCGCGAGCAAGGCCAAGGGCGGCGTCCATGTCCAGATGATCCAGAGCCGTGGGATCGGTTGAGTAGAAGTTCAACCTGGCACGGTCCGATGCGGCCATCGGGACCCGGATGCTCACCATGCTGCGCAGATCGAGGACGGCAACACACATCCTGCCGAAGTCCGGCCACCGCTTGTCGGCGGCCAGGTCCTTGCTCACCAGCACCTCACCAGGGCTCGCGCCCAGAGCGGGCCCCTGCGTCAACTCGCGCTGCAGCCAATCGACGCGAATCGGCAGGTCGTCGCTGGCAGCGATGGTCTCCGGTGCCCGGCCAGCCGGAATCACGGTCAGGCCGCAGTGGACCCTTTCGTCGGAATGGCACAGCGCGAGCGCGGCGAACGTCACCACGAACTGGGGGTCGACGTCCCGGCTTCGCGCATCAACATCAGGTGAGGCCTCGGCACCCCCACGGGGCACCGCCAAGGAGCGATCCAACAACGGACCCTCACGCTCAGGCAGTCTGTCTTCACCGGTCATCGCAGCGACCTCTCCCGAGAGCCGACCTGGATTCCTCCGCTGCCAGAAAGACCCCGAACGGCTGTCTTCGAACGGGCTGGTCTTGAATTCTACACTGGTTCGCGCCTCCAGCACCCATCCCTGGTGTAGTTCATCGACCAGGTGGCGCTATCGACCAAGTGGAGGCTGGTCCTGCCGTGTCAGCCCCCGGCTCGCCGACCGCCGGCCGACGTGAGCGCTGTTGAGCGAAAGTCGCGGGGGAACCTCTCCTCCGGCCGCGCAATGGCCGTACGGTGGAGCAATGGAGCCCAACGAAACAGAGCCGATCAAAGACGAAGTCATCGGTGCGCCCGAGGATGGGACGGAGCGCGCCGTGGACCCGGCGCGTGAGCAGGAGTGGCTCCAGGCCGCAGCCTTGGTGACCGGACACGGCGAAGCTCCCGAGGCCGATCTCCCGGAGTTGATCGACCTTGAACTGGAGCACTTCCGCGAGTCCAAGGACGAGGGATAGGGTCCGACACCAGGTTGTGGCCGGCCGCCCACCACAAGTCCTGCAGCAGTTTGCGGTGACTCGCCTTCGGCACGGTGGTCACCGGTACCGCCGGACGCGGGTCGTCGCCCGGCTCAGCGCAGCGGGCGGGTAGCCGGTGTCGCTGTGTGTGGGTGTGGTTTCGACATGCCGAACAGGAACCTGAGCGCCTTGTGTCTTCGGATGATCAGACAGCCTGTGGCGCAGACCAGGAGAGTGGCGGCCATCAGCAGCGGATAGGCGGCCACGATGGGCATCGGCCAGTCGCGGATCCAGTATGCGAGGAGCACGATGGCGGTCTGGTGGAGTATGTAGAACGGCAGTACCAGTTCGCTTGCGACCGTCAGCAGCCGGCTCCCGTGTCTGAGGTAACGCGATCCGTACGCGATGAGGGCCAGGAGGAAGAGCCAGCCGTTCATGGTTCGCCAGGCCCACTGGAGGGCGAAGTCGGGGGTGCCCCAGGCCAGGTGCCCGATGGTTGGTGCCCAGAAGTACAACGGGATCAGGGTCGCCGCCGCGAGGGTGAGCCAGAGCCGGCGCCACTTCTCGGCCGCGTCGCGGAGGCGCTCGTCGGCGCCGAGCACGAAGCCAAGGATCAGGAACACCCAGTGGGTGCCAAGCCTCCAGCCTCCTTCGCCCCAGCTCAGGATTGGGATGCCGGGCGGCATCAGGACCTCGGTCACCAGTAGTGGCAGGCCGAGGGCG
The DNA here is from genome assembly GCA_963848845.1 of uncultured Actinomycetota bacterium. Classification (GTDB taxonomy): domain Bacteria; phylum Actinomycetota; class Actinomycetes; order Propionibacteriales; family Propionibacteriaceae; genus Propionicimonas. The sequence continues at coordinate 398,877 of CAWKFH010000008.1, read as the reverse complement.
ATCAGCAGCCACCAGTGATCCGCTGCCGAGGCCAGCCGGTCGATGGTCCGGCGGCCCCAGGCGCTCCTCAGGCGCATGAACAGCGGCATCGAGGCCAGGGTGAACAGCGCCAGGTAGGACAGGTACCACAAGTGCAGGCCGGTGATGGGGAACCAGCCCCCGAAGCCGTACACGCCGCCGGTGAAATAGTGCGGCAGGAACTCCCAGAGGCTGCCCTGGAAGGGCGGGGCGTTGTAGTGCTGACCGGTGGTGGCCTCGATGTAGACCTGCGGGGGGCAGAGGACGAACCAGCCGACGGTCACCACCGGAATGACCAGCCGGACCAGCCGCCGACGCAGGAACGCCAGCGCTGCCAGCGCCTGCAGTGCGAGCCAGGTCCCGATCCCGGAAACCACCCAGAACAGCGGCATGATGAACTGGCTGCCGATTGCCATCGGGTAGGTGAACACGTCGGTGAGTTCGCCGTTCTTGATGTGCCATGGCTCGAAATCGTCGAACGGACGCGCGCAGTGGTAGGCGAAGATCAACCCGGTCGCAATCACCCGAAGCCAATCGATGAAGACCAGCCGGGTTGCCCGAGCGCCAGCGGAAGGCTGAGCCTCAGCCATCGCACCTCCCAGCCCAAGCGTAGGGACACGTTGCGCTGATCAACCAGATGGAAGAACTCGCCTTCTCAGCGCAGGGCCATGGCCTTGGACGCTGCCAGTTCGCAGCAGCGTTTACCAGCGAGTCACCTTGGGTAGTGCGTAGGGAAGGGCGGCTCGATCGGCGGCTCACCAGCAGGACGTACCGAGCAGCACAGTTGAGAGAGAACGTGGCTGATTCAGATATCTCACCGGCCGTCTCGGACTGGGGGTATGGCACCTGTGAGTCAGTGTGGCGCCGCCGCGAGGACGGGTCGACGCAGCCTTGCCTGATGTTTCGAGGACATGGCGGTACTCACCAGGCGTACTACCGCGACCGATTGCAGGAGTGGATCGAAGCGCCAACCGTGACTGTTACCGAGTCGCTTGGCGAGCAAGCAGTCGGCTGACCATTTTCACCCCCGACGCTGCTCCCCGACGTGCCCGACAACGCGACCCGCGAAGTGATGATCGACTCCGGCATGGAGTCCGGCCTAGGAACGCCCGAGGGGTGGTGCCGACACCCGGAGGTCGAATCCCAACTGCTGACAGGTTGTCGGATCGGGGCGATTCTATTTGTCGCTGGGGTAGAAGGTGGTCATCAGAGCCCCAGTGAAAGGAGCATCGCCATGTCGAAGGTTGTCGCAATCATGTCCATGTCGCTCGACGGCTACGTCGCCGACCTCAACGATGGCGTGGCCGAAGTGTTCGACTGGTACTTCACCTCGGGGGACGTCGAAATCCACACCGGAGGGTCGGACCCCATGACGTTCAAGGTGTCCGGGCCGAGCGCCGAGCACCTTCGCGGTCTCACGTCCGGACTTGGTGCCGTGCTCACCGGTCGACGCACTTTCGACGTCGCCCAAGGCTGGGGCGGAAATCACGCCTGGGGACCGGCATTCGTCCTTACCCACCACATCCCCGCCGGATGGCCGCGACCCAACTCGACTGTCCACTTCGTGACCGACGGCATCGAAAGCGCCGTGAACCAAGCCAAAGCCGCCGCCGCCGGGAAGTCCGTTGGGGTCCACGGCGCTGACACCATCCAGCAGTTCCTGAATGCTGGCCTCCTCGACGAAATCCACGTCGACATCGCGGCGGTTCTTCTTGGCTCCGGAGTTCGACTCTTCGACCACCTCGCCGGCACGCCAGCCGTCCTTGGCAACCCGACGGTGATCCCGGGCGTCGGCGTTACACACCTGCGCTACCCAGTACGCAAGGCGTAGCACTACCTGCCCAACCGAAGCAGACCAGCCTCCTCTACGGAGGGCAGTGGCGCTCACAAATGCCTGGCCGCGTCCTGCGACGCCCTAGGTTGGCGGTCATGGCTTCTCGAATCTCCGAGCTTGTGATTGATTGCAGGGATCCGCATCGGCTGGCGGAGTTCTGGTGCGAGGTGCTCGGCTTCGTCGTGCTGGACACGGAGGAAGGAGCGGTCGAGATAGGGCCGCGGGATGGGTTCGGCGGACTGCAGCCGACCCTGATCTTCAGTTCCACGACCGAGCCCAAGGCCGGCAAGCTGCGGCTGCACATCGACATCAACCCCACCGACCGCGACCAGGACGACGAGCTCGAACGTCTCCTGGCGATCGGTGCGCGCCCGGCCGACATCGGTCAGAGCGGTGAGGAGCCGTGGCACGTCCTGGCCGACCCTGAGGGCAACGAGTTCTGTCTTCTGCGGGCCCAACTGAACTAGGTTGCCGGGGGCTTCCTGCCTTTCTGGTCCACACGTTTCCGGCGGCACTTGGGTTGGGTGCGGTGATCGGGTCGTCACGACCGATCGATCGCGAGTTGGACCAGTTCGACCAGGTCGATCTGCCTTGGGGCAGGTGGTAGACACCGGCCAGCGAACCAGTCGGTCGCAGGGGTGGCTCTGCTTGTTCCGGGTAGCTTCGAAGGGGTGAAGCCCTTCCCAAAGAGGACGCTGATCGCAGCGGCAGCCGTGGTTCTGTTTGCTGTGGTGGTCGGTGTCGTGCTTGCCGTGCGGCCCACGCCGCCTCGACCGGTCGACTCCGAGCAACTCCGTGCCGCGGTCACGACCGAAGCCGTCACGGCGCACCTCGACGCCCTGCAGCAGATCGCCGACGCCCACAACGGCAATCGCGCCGCGGGTACAGCCGGGTACGCGGCGTCGGTGGACTATGTCGAGGCCCAACTCGAGCGGGCCGGTTACCAGACGCGACGCCAGCAGTTCAGCTACGACCGCCCCGACTTCACCAGGGCCACGCTCCAACGAACAGTGCCGACCCGCACCGATTACGCCGTCATGCGCGACCATCGTCCGTTGGCCTACTCCGGTGCCGGCTCGGTCACGGCACCGGTCACCGCCGTCGACCTCAACCTCGGCGGCGACCGCACGACGACGAGCGCGTGCGAGGCCTCGGACTTCACTGGTTTCCCCCGGGGCAACATCGCGCTCGTGCAGCGAGGCACTTGCCAGTTCTCGGCAAAGGTCGACAACGCGGCCGCAGCCGGGGCCAGCGGGGTGGTCGTGCTCAATCAGGGCAACGACCCGAGCCGGCTGGGCCTGTTCGCCGGCACGCTCGGTAGGCAGGCCAGGGTGCCGGTGGTGGCCACGACGTTCGATCTCGGTGCCGAATGGGCGGCCACGCCCAACACGACTCTCATGCTGGTCGTCGAATCCACGGTGAGGCGGGTCACGACCGAGAACCTCATCGCCGACACGCGGGCGGGCGCGGCCGAGCGCACCGTCGTGGTGGGTGCGCACCTCGACGGGGTCGCGGACGGGCCGGGCATCAACGACAACGGCTCCGGGGTGGCTGCCGTGCTGGAGACGGCGGTGCGGTTCAGCGAGCTCGGCGTCCAGCCCCACAACCGCGTGCGGTTCGCCTTCTGGGGTGCCGAGGAGGACGGCCTGCACGGCTCGGAGCACTACGTCGCACAGCTCGACGACGCCGGGCGCCGCGGGACCGCCCTCTACCTCAACCTGGACATGGTCGGCTCCCCGAACCCGGTGGCGTCTGTCTACGGCGGCGGTGCACCCGGTTCGGGGTGGCCCACCGGGTCGGGGGCGATCCAGACCGTCCTAACCGACTTCCTGACCTCGCAAGGGGTAACCCCCCAGACGGTCAGATTCCGCGCGAGCGACCACGCGCCGTTCCTGGCCGCCGGGATCCCCGTCGGTGGGCTGTTCACCGGCGCGGACGACGGTGCCGATCCGTGCTACCACCAAGCCTGCGACCGCGTCGAGACCATCGACCGCGACATGCTGGGCCTCATGGCCGACGCCGCGGCCCACGCCACGCTCACCTTCGCCCAGTCCCCGGGCTAGCGGCCCGGCAGGCTGCCGGCTCGCCTCCTGGGCGGAGTCCTGCACTCTCTGCGGCCAGAATTGGGCACCATTCGCTGCATCCCTCCGCTCCGGCTCACGAGCTTCCGGATCAGAACCGAGGTCGAGCCTGTTGAGACATGCCAGGCTTGCGCGACGATGGACCCATGACGTGGACAGCCCCCCAAGTGACCCGGGCCGAGTTCCCGCTCGACCTGCCCGAGCGGCAGGCTCTCGAGGCGTTCATCACCTGGCACCGCCAGACCCTGCTGTGGAAGGTGGCGGGACTGACCGGCAGGCAACTTGTGAGCCACGCAATCCCAAGCTCGAACGTGACGCTGCTCGGCATCGTCCGGCACATGGCCGAGGTGGAACGCCACTGGTGGCGCCACCGCGTAGCAGGTGAGGACGTCCCGAGCCTCTACCTCGATGACGACGAGTGGGAGCGGCTCGACCCCGATCGTGCCGCCGAGGACTACCAGCAGCTGCTCGACGAGTGGCCCGCTGTAGACACGGCAGCTGCACGGTACGGTCTTGACCACACGTTCGACCGGCGCGGCGAGTCCTGGTCGATCCGCACGCTGTACCTGCACCTGATCGAGGAATGGGCCCGCCACAACGGCCACGCCGACCTGATCCGCGAGGCCATCGACGGCGCGACTGGCGAGTAGCCGGACATTCCGGGCGGGGATCGCGATGGCGACGTTCGTGGAACTCGACCGGTGGGCTCTTGAGCGCTACGAAGATCCCATCACGGCTGGAACCGCGGACACAGCCGTGCAGATGCTGGGCGGCATGCTGAGCGGACGGCCCCGTTCGTCGGCATGGGCCTCCAACCAGAACAGACCTGGCACGTCGTGCTGTGCGAGCGCCGAGGCAACGCGATCGGCCTGCCACCAAGGAAGGTAGGCAGCCCCGGTTTCATCACCGCAGTGAACCGCGCCCTCACCGACCCGGGAATCCGGACGGCCGCCGAAGATGTCCAACGAGCCCACGAAGGCGAGGACGGCGCCGCCGCGGCAGCCCGGATCATCGCCGACAACCTGGCGAATTGAAGGGCGGGAGCACAGGCCAGCGTCGAGATCAGTCGCGGATTGAGTGCGCAGCATCACCCTGCACGTTGACGCCAGTGCCGCGGGCGTTGTAAACCACGGCGCGCCCTTGGCTGACCCATTCGGCGTAGTCACTGAAGACCCGCAGTGCCTCATGTGGCTGTATGCCTTTGGTGACGTTGATGCCTCGGCGTTCGAATTGCTCGATCCAGTCCACCGTCACCGGGCCCTCGTCGAATCCGGTCAACCTCTCCAACTCGTCCGAATCGTCGGGGATCACCAGGTGGGAGATGCCAGACCACAGCACCGCTCCACAGCACTGAAGACAGGGGCGCCAGTTGACGACCAACTCGGCTGGAGCGTCGGCTCTGCCGCCAAGATCCCAGGTCCCCAATCGGCATTGCGCAAGGCTGATCGCAACCACTTCAGCATGGCTCACCGAGAGGTTGGAAGCGAGCACGAGGTTCACTCCTGCGGAGATGATCCTTCCGGTCAACCGCTCAACCACGAGAGCCGCGAAGGGACCTCCGCCACCTTCCCGGAAGTTGCGGTCGGCCAGGTGAATGGCAAAGGCCATCCGTTCATCCAGACTGGGCAGGAACCCATCCGTTGCGGCCACCTCTGTAGCGACCCAGGACGGAACGTCCACCTGGAAATGGGTACTGATCGTGTTGGTCATCCCAGAACCCCCGGATGCGTCGATGCTGGGCGGGGAGTGTCGTCCCCGCAGATGACCTCACCATCGTGATGCGCAATCGGTCAAGCAGAATCGGCTGTTCGGCGGTGCGAGGAGCGTGGCGATCCGCGGCGGGACAGTGCATGGGGTCCGCTTGGCCGCGCCGCCCGAGCGGTTTGTGCGGAGTTCTGCAGGCTTTGAACCCGGTGGGCCGCCGGATCCCCTCAAGACGCGGAGTTCTGCACCCCCTGAGGCCAGAATCGGGCACCATGAGCTGCAAATCTCCGCACCGACTCCCGAACCTCCCAGATCCGGCCTCCATGCCCTGCAAATCTCCGCGGATCACCCCGATGGACACCGCCAGCAGACCTCCGGCTCAACACAGCCACTGAGCGAAGGCACCGGGCGTGGCGCCACGATGGGCTGCGGAGCGCGGAGAGTGCAGCGTCGGGTTCAGCATCGATGCCTCCACTGGGCGCCGAACACGAAGAGAACACTTCAGCGGCGGATGTCCAAGTCGCCCGGCAGGTTCAGGTAAGGCCACCTCGGAGCCACCCGCAGAGCAGCCATCGCCTGGCGCAGGCATCAGGGCTGCGAGGGCCGTCAGCGTAAGACTTGGTCTGTCTGGCTCGCGCATAGTCATGGTAGGACTTCCCGATGGAGCCTAGGCCGACTCATGCGCTGCCCGTGGGGTACCACCGGTTCGCGCGGTCGCGCTTCATCGACTACCAGCTCAACCGCTGGTACTCCCTGGGTTTCACGCGGTTCGATGACGTGGCGGACGCGGGACGCCGGATCCGGTCGTTCGAGGACAACACCCGGGTCTTCAGCTCGCTGGCCAGCGCTGCCGAGACCGACGGCCGATTGCGCAACGCCGCCTTCTATCACCGAGCAGCGGAGTTTCTGGTGGACCCCGCGGACCCTGCCAAGGTGATCCTCTACCGGCGATTCAGGGAAGCCTTCGACGCCGGGTTCGTGACAGAGGAGATCGAGCGCCATCTCATTCCCTATGGCGATGGCGCCCTGTCCGCCGCCCGCCTGGCGCCCCGTGGCCCAGCACGCGGGACAGTGGTGATTCATGGTGGTTTCGACTCCTTCATCGAGGAGTTCTTCTGTTTCTGGCGGTTCTTCCGCGAGTTGGGCTACGAGGTCGTGGCCTTCGACGGGCCGGGCCAAGGCGCCAGCCATCGGCTCCACGGGGTGCCCCATGACCACGATTGGGAGAAGCCCGTCGCCAGGGTTCTCGACTACTTCCAGCTTGCGAATGTGACCCTGCTGGGCATCTCCTTCGGCGGATACTGGTGCGTCCGGGCCGCAGCGTTCGACAAGCGCATCGCCCGGGTGATCGTCCACCCGCCGCTGTTCGACCTGCTCGCGCCGTACCCCCCAACCGTTCAGAGGTTCCTGCGATGGATGGTGCGACAGGAACGCTTCATGGCCTGGTCGATTCGGACGCGCACCGCCCTTGTGCCAGTCCTGCGGCATACGGTGCGGAACTGCCTGTACATCACCAACCAGCTCGATCGTGAGCCGACCGTGGTCGTGCCCTGGTTCCTCGGCATGAATGCGGCCCACCTGCATTCTGAACTGGTCGACCAGGACGTCCTCATCACCGTTGGCGCCAACGACCGGTTCCAGCCGCCGCGCCTGGCCCGGCTGCAAGCCGCAGCCCTGACGAACGCCCGCTCGGTCACATCGCGGATCTTCACCAGCGCCGAGAGCGCTCAGAACCACTGCCAGATGGGCAACCTCGGCCTCGCCCTGTCCGTCATGGCCGACTGGCTGGAAGCCCACAACCGCCCGGATGGATAGATCCCCCAGAGATCCGCCGGGCGGTGATGCCAGCGGCGGCCACATCGGGAAGTCAGGCCGCCCGGCGTTCGAAGCCCGCGATCGACCACATCGGCCCGTGATGCTCCATGACCAGCCGCAGCCCGGTGCGTTCGACGACCCCGACCATGGCTGCCGGGTCGTGCAGGTAGGCGCGGAACTCCTGACCTCGAACGACTTGAATCTTGTTCTCCATCGTGAGCCAAAGCCGGGTCAGCCGGTTCGCCGTCGGGTAGCTCATGACAAGCAGCGAGCGCGCGTGGCTGCCGGCAGCCGACAACAGGCCAGCGTAGTCGGGGTAGCAGCAGACCACTCGGCTGGAGATGACGACGTCCGCGGGGGAGACGGCGTCCGGGTCCCGTGCGATGTCCAGCTGCAGTCGGGCCAGGCGGCCAGCGAGCCCGTAGCGGGTCACCAGATCGCGCGCCTCCTCCTCGTAGCTCGGCGACAGCTCAAGGTTGGTGGCCGTCGCGGCTCCCCGCCGAAGCAGGTCGATGGAGAGGTAGCCGACCCCACCGCCGATCTCGAGCACAGAGGCGCCCTCGATTCCGCGGGTCTCCACGAAGTCGACCATGCGACGGGTCAACCTCGTGAGTCCGCGCCGCACGTAGCGTCGCGCGGTGGACCGGGCGAAGTCGCGAGAGAACGCCACCTCGTAGGCGTCCCCACCAGGGCAACATTCCATCACCGACCCCGCTCCCTATGACCCGCAGCGTAGTTCCGTGCGGCCGCCCGCGGCAGGGCCAGCCCCGGCCGTGGGCCCGCATCTGGGCGCGACCACGCCATCAGCAGTCGACGCCTGGGGTCGGGAGAGGCTGCCCATGCCGGCGGCTGCCCGTTGAGATGGCACGGACTAGGTGTCCGAGTCATGGTCGCCGCGCACCCAGCTCGCGTAGCGCGCGGCCGACCGCTCCACCGCAGCGGAAGCGCTAACTGCGACAATGCCGCCGAAGTTGTCGTAGAGGCGGTCGAAGGGCAACCCGAGGGCTCCCGCGCTCACCCGCTCGACCACAGCTGCCGAAAGCGGGATGAGATTCGGGTAGGACCGCTGGAAGCTGACCCAGCCGGCAGCGGGCACCGCGACGATGGTGTCTCCGCTCAGCAGGACGCCGCGGCCTGAGGCGCCGGCCGACCACAGCGCCACCGCGCTACCGGGGAAGTGCCCGCCGAGCTGAACGGCGCGGATTCCGGGGAGCACCTCGAACGGCTCGGTCCAGGTCCGGATCTCCGGTCCCTCCCGACGCACCCACTGCCGGTCGCGTTCACTGACGAAGACGGTGGCGCCGAAGGCCCGGGCCCATTCCAGCTGGGCGCCGTACATGTGCGGATGACTGGCCATGATCGCTGCCACCCCGCCGAGGTCATCAACCGCTTCGATCGCTGCCTCATCGAGGTACCCGGGAACGTCCCACAGCAGGTTTCCGGCCGGGGTACGCACGAGCAGTGCCGTCTGGCCGATATCGGCCTTCGGACGGGCGGTCAGGCCGAACAGGTCGGGCTCGAGCCCCCCGATCTCGATCTCACAGCCCTCCGCTGCCCGCTCGGCCTGGCTGGTCCAGCGCTGCCCGCCGGGAGGCAGGTACTGCCGCTCGTCTGCGCAGATCGCACAGAGCTGGTCGTCCAGATCGTTCTCAACGCCGCAGGTCGCGCAACTTCGCCAAGTCTCCATGGTCGGATTCTACGGACGACATCCACCGGCACGGGGCAGGCACCGTTGACGACGCCACGGGTCGGGCATACGGTCGGATTGAGGCGATGTCAATGCGGACCATTCGTCAACCCGCAGTGGCGGGTCAGTTCTACCCAGGTCGCGCTGAGGTCTTGGAACGCAGCGTGGACGACCTGCTCGACCAGGCCCGCCGATCCGGTGCGGCCCAGCTCGGGACATCGCCAAAAGCGCTCATCGTTCCCCATGCCGGCTATGCCTATTCCGGCCCAACCGCTGCCTGCGGCTATGTCCTGCTCGAGCCCGCGCGTACCCGAATCCACCGTGTGGTCCTGCTTGGTCCGGCCCACTATGTCGGTTTTCGCGGGCTCGCACTGTCGTCCGCGGACGCCTTCGCCACACCCCTTGGGGAGGTGCCACTTGACCACGTCGCGCAACACGCACTGCTTGAGCTGCCGCAGGTGCTCGAAGCCGACCGGGCGCACGCCCCGGAGCACTCGCTGGAGGTCCAGCTGCCGTTCCTGCAGCGGGTGCTGCCAGCTTTCACGCTCATCCCGATAGTCGTGGGCGAAGCCACCCCGCAGCAGGTCGCGGCAGTGATCGAAGCCTGCTGGGGCGGGCCGGAAACCCTGCTGCTGATCAGTTCCGACCTGTCCCACTACCTGCCCTATGACCTCGCCGAGGCGATGGACGAAGACACGATCCGCCAGATTCTGAACCTGGAGTGGCCGCTGCCCGACCGCGCGGCGTGCGGCGGACGGGCAGTCAACGGGCTGCTCCTGGCCGCGGGTGAGCATGGGCTGCGGGCCGCGCTCCTGGATCGTCGCAACTCCGGCGACACGGCCGGTGACCGCCAGAGGGTAGTGGGCTACGTCGCAGTGAGCTTTGCCGAGGAGACCCATTCAAGGAGGGGACACGATGAACAGCGTTGAAGCTGGTATCCGGACTGCTGTCGAGCCGGCTGGCCGGCACCATCCCGTGGCGGTGCCCCTGCATCCACAGTCCGACCCCGGGGCAGGCCCCATCCTGCTCGGACTGGCCCGCGCTGCGATAGCGGCCCGTGGGGGACCGGTGGTGCGGAGAGCAGACGAGCCAGCCTGGCTCGCCGAGCCGGGCGCCGTCTTCGTCACCCTGACCATGGACGGTCGGCTTCGGGGGTGCATGGGCTCGATCGAACCGCATCGCCCACTGCGCGACGACGTCACGCAGAACGCCTGCGCGGCGGCCTTCCATGACCCGCGCTTCCCTCCGTTGTGGGCGTCCGGGCTGGCCTACGTCCGGATCGAGGTGTCCCTGCTGTCGGCCACGGAGCCGGTGCGCTTCAGCTCCCGGCAGGACCTGCTGGGCAGGCTGCGTCCCGGCGTCGAGGGGGTCATGCTGGCCTGGCACGGACATCGCGGCACGTTCCTGCCCGAGGTCTGGAAGGACCTGCCCGACCCGGAGGTGTTCCTCGAGCACCTGCTGAGGAAGGCCGGACTGCCGGCGTCCTTCTGGCGGCCCGATGTCACCGTCCACGTTTTCCGGGTGACCGCGTGGGCCGAGCCCGCCACCCTGCCAGCGAGGACGCCGGGATGACCGGCGTCCCGGTGTTGCATCCGGCGCGCTGGTGGCACCACCTCGATGACGGCCGGATCCAGTGCGACCTGTGCCCGCAGCTCTGCAAGTTGCGCGACCAGCAGCGCGGCGCCTGCTTCGTGAGGCGCCGGGAAGGTGAGCAGCTCGTCCTGACGACCTACGGTCTGGCCTCGGGGTTCTGCGTCGACCCGATCGAGAAGAAGCCGCTGGCCCACTTCTACCCCGGGAGCAGCGTGCTCTCCTTTGGCACGGTCGGTTGCAACCTGGCCTGCCGGTACTGCCAGAACTGGGACATCAGCACCTCCCGCGACCCGGAGCGCCTACAGGACGCGGCCTCCCCGGTCGTAATCGCAGGGGCCGCCACCCGGCTCGGTTGCCGCAGCGTCGCGTTCACCTACAACGACCCGGTCATCTTCGCTGAGTACGCAATGGACGTTGCCGACGCCTGTCATGCCGCCGACCTTCAGACGGTCGCCGTGACCGCCGGCTACATCCAGGACGCTCCACGCCGGGAGTTCTTCGCCCACATTGACGCCGCCAACGTGGACCTGAAGGCCTTCACCGAGGAGTTCTACAGGTCGCTGACCCGCTCGCACCTGCAACCGGTGCTGGACACGCTCATGTATCTTGCGCACGAAACCTCGGTGTGGCTGGAACTGACCACACTGCTGATCCCCGGCCATAACGACTCCGACGCGGAGTTGAGCCGCCTCGCCGAGTGGGTCGCGACCGAGCTGGGCACTGACGTACCGCTGCACTTCTCCGCCTTCCATCCGTCCCACCACATGATGGACGTGCCCCCGACGCCACCGGCCTCCTTGACGCGGGCGCGACGGATCGCGATGGACCACGGGCTGAACTACGTTTACGTCGGCAACGTGCACGACCCGGATGGCGACACCACCTGGTGCCCCGGTTGTGGCGGTGCACTGGTGAGGCGGGATTGGTACCGGCTGCTCAGCTACCGGCTGACCGCCCAGGGTCGCTGCCCGGATTGCGGTCTGGCGATCCCCGGACGCTTCGCTGAGGCGGCTGGCGGGTACGGCCCGCACCGCATCCCGGTCAGGATCGACGAGTTCTGAGTCACGGCACCGGGTCTGGGTGATCGGCCTGCCAGAGGAGCGGGGCGAGGGGACCGATGCGAGGGCTGCCATTACCCCCGAAGAGGGCTTGAGGTGTGGCGCGCGGAATCTACGGATACCGTTCCCGGCCGGCTTCGACTGAGGATGTCGAGATCGCCAGGTTGGCTTCGACCCAGGGGTGAGAGAGATCGCCGGCCCGGCGGTCGTTAGCTAAGGAGCCCGACATGAAGTACCTCATCCTCATCCACCAGAACCGTGGCGCCCGGGAGCAGTTCGCTGCGATGCCCGCCGACGTCCAGGCCAGCGGCATGCAGGCCTACTACGACCTCAACGCCGAACTGGCCGGCACCGGCGAACTGGTCAGCGCCGAGGCCCTCGCCGACGACACCACCGCCACCGTGCTCAGCCTGAAGAGCGGCTCGGTGGTCACTTCTGACGGCCCGTTCGCCGAATCTAAGGAGCTGCTCGCCGGGTTCTACCTGGTCGACGTGAGCTCGCTGGACCGTGCCCTTGAGATCGCAGCCAAGATCCCGGAGGTCCGGGCCGGGGCCGGGGACGTCGAGGTCCGCCCGGTCATGGACACCGCAGCGATGGCCTGAGGCCATTGCCTGACACCGACCTCGAGGACCTGCTGCGCACGCTTGCGCCGCAGGTCCTCGGCGTCCTGGTTCGCCGCCACGGCAGCTTTGCCGATGCAGAGGACGCGGTGCAGGAGGCGCTCCTCGAGGCTTCGGTCAGCTGGATCGCCGGCCGGCCCCGAGACCCCCGTGGCTGGCTGATCACGGTTTCGCAGCGCCGGCTGATCGACTACTGGCGTCGGGAGACCGCGCGCCGGGTCCGCGACCGGCGCGTGCTCGCCCAACCCGAGGCAGCCGACCGGTTCGAGCCGGCTGGCGACGACTCCCTGGAACTGTTGCTGCTGTGCTGCCATCCGGCGCTGAGCCAGCCATCGCAGGTGGCCCTCACCCTGCGGGCGGTGGGCGGCCTCACCACCGCGGAGATCGCACGCTCCTTCCTGGTGCCCGAGTCGACGATCGCGCAGCGGATCAGCCGGGCCAAGAGCGGCATCCGCCGGTCCGGGGCGAGGTTCGAACTGCCCACCGGTGCTGACCTGGTCGAGCGGGTCGAGTCTGTGGCTGCGGTGCTCTACCTGATCTTCACCGAAGGCCACACGGCGACTTCCGGCTCAGAACTGCAGCGAGTCGACCTCACCGTCGAAGCGGTGCGCCTGGCCAGGATGCTGCTCGCCCGGGCTGTGGCCGAACCCGCGCTGGCTTCGATCCGCGACGAGGTGAGCGCGTTGCTCGCATTGATGCTGCTCACCGCGTGCCGTTGGTCGGCTCGCGTCGACCGAACCGGGGCACTGGTGCCGCTCGACGAGCAGGACCGCACCCTGTGGGATCGAGCCATGATCGCCGAAGGCGTGGCCCTGGTTGAGGCCGCCCTGCGCGCGGGACCGGTCGGGCCCTACCAACTCCAGGCTGCGATCGCAGCAGTGCATGCCGAGGCTCCGAGCGCTGCCGAGACCGACTGGCGGGAGATCCGCGGCCTCTACGACCTGTTGAGCCGGGTGGCGCCCGGGCCGATGGTCACGCTCAACCGGGTCGTGGCGCTGGCGATGGCGGTGGATGGGCGGGTGGCTATGGCCGAACTCGCCAAGTGCGCGACCGATCCCGCACTCACCGGGCACCACCGGATCCCGGCCATCCGCGCCCACCTGCTGGAGCGCCTCGGCGAGCTCGATGCCGCCCGCGCGGACTACCTGGAAGCGGCACGGCTCACCTCCAATGATCCGGAACGGCGCTACCTCCTCCAGCGGGCCGCCCGGCTTGAGGCTGTGTTGTCCGGATAGGTAACTGCGCGCGCAGTCCCTTGGCACATCGCACCAACGCCAGAAGCCAGAGTCGAGGAGCGCAAGAAGGGGCGGTGTGCGGATGCTCGGGCTCCCCCCGGAAACCACTTGTCCACACACCGCCCGAGACCCAGACCGATCCCCCCGATCGGCCGGGTCGTAGCTGAACGTGGTCGCGAGAACCACGACAGCCGCCCCTCTTCGTCCTGGTAGCGACCAGGCATCCAGCTTCGCCTGCGCGCGGTCCCCCCGAACCGAGCAGCGGCGAACCCGAAACCAGCAAATGGTTGCTACCTATCCTCGCGAACACCGGCCGGGCTGGTTTCATTCCCTAGTGACCCAGGTAGCGCCCGGGCCGGTGGTTGAGGGCCAGCACGATGTTCAACACGACAGCACCGGCCGCTGAGAGCAGCACGTTGGCCGGCGGAACCACAGCCAGCGACATGGCGATGATGACGACGTCGAAGGCCAGCTGCACGTAGCCCGCGCGCCAGCCGACCCGGTCCTGGACGATCAGCGCGAGGGTGTTCAACCCGCCAAGGCTGGAGCGGTGTCGGAACACCATCAGCATCCCGACGCCGGCGAGCAGGTTGCCGACAAGGGTGGCGTAGACCGGGTTCGGCTGCTGCTCGGCAAGCATCAACGGGTGCAGGTAGCCGAAGCCGGACACCAGCGCGATCGACAGCAGTGTCCGCACCGAGAAGTCGAGCCCCTTGGCCCGGATGGCCAGGGCGAGGAACGGCAGGTTCACTCCGAAGAAGAGCAGGCCGAAGGACCAGCCGGTGCCGTAGCTCAGTAGCAGCGACAACCCGGCCGTGCCGCCGGTGACCGCGTGGGCGGCATGCAGCAGGTAGAGGCCCAGCGACGCAACGAAGGTGCCGGTCAGCAGACCGAAGGCGTCCTCGACGAGGCCGTGCCGCAGGGCCGGGGTGGATTCGGCCTCGTCCAGCGGACGGGCGGTCACGGCGCGCTCCGCTCGAAGGCGGCCAAGACGGCAAGCACCCGGTCGTTGCTGACCGCGTCGGCCACGGTGATCCGCACGCCGTCACCGGCGTAGCCGCGGACCATGACGCCGGCGGCGTCGAAGGCCGCAACCAGTCGCTCGCGTTCGGCGTCGCCGGTGCGCAGCCAGATGAAGTTGGCGGCGCCGGTCGGCACCGCCCAGCCGAGACGGCGGACGGCGGACTCAACCCGCGTCCGCTCGGCGATCACCGCGCCAACCCGCTGGGCCACCTCGTCTGCGGAATCGAGCGCGGCCAGGGCGGCTGCCTGGGCGATGTTGCTGACCGAGAACGGGATCTGGGTCCTGCGGAGCCCCTCGGCGATGTCGGGATGGGCGATCGCGTAGCCCACCCTGAGCCCGGCCAATCCGTACGCCTTGGAGAAGGTTCGCAGCAGGCACAGGTTCGGGTACATCGAACCGAGCAGGGCGACGCCATCGGGGGCGGCGGCGCCGTGGAACTCGCGGTACGCCTCGTCCAGTACGACCAGGACGTTGCTGGGCACCTGCTCGAGGAAACCGACGAGCTCGGCCGTGGAGATCGCGACGCCGGTGGGGTTGTTCGGCGAGCAGAGCAACACTGCCCGCGTGCGACCGGTGATGGCGGTGGCGATCGCGGGCAGGTCGTGACATTCGGCCGCGGTCAGCGGCACCCGCACGGCAACGGCTCCGGCGATCTGGCAGAGGATCGGGTAGGCCTCGAAGGAGCGCCAGGCGAAGACCACCTCGTCCCCGGGATCACACAACGCAGCGATCAGCTGGGCGAGCACGCCGACGCTGCCGGGTCCGACCGCCACCGCCTGCGGAGAGACGCCGGCGGCAACCGCGATGCGTTCACGAAGTGCGGTGGTCGCCATGTCGGGGTACCGGTTAACGCGTCCCGCAGCACCGGCGATCGCGTCGAGGACCTTCGGCAGTGGGGGATAGTGGCTCTCGTTGGACGCGAGCGCTGCCACCTGCTCGCCACTCGCCCGGCGGCCGGCCACGTACGCCGGCAGCCCGGCCACCGCCGAACGAGGCGTTGGCAATGCGGTCACGTTGCCCTCCTTGAGCCAGTTGCTGTGTCATGGTGGCCATGCTTGCCCACACTGCACAAACGAGAGTGCAGCAACTGGGCAAAATGTAGCAATGTCGGGCGTACATAACGCATGATGATCAGCATGAGTCTGATCGACCCGCTGGACGCCCGGATCCTGCTCGCGCTCGACGATGAGCCCGCCGCCACCATCCTCTCGCTCTCCCGCACCCTCGGCGTCGCCCGGAACACGGTGCAGGCGCGGCTCAAGCGGCTGGAGGCTGGGGCCCTGCGCTCGTTCGGGCAGCGGGTCGACCCCGCAGCCCTCGGCTACCCGCTGGTGGCCTTCGTTTCGCTCTCGATCAGCCAGTCGGCCGGCGACGCCGCGGCCGATCACCTTAGCCGGATGCCGGAGGTGATCGAGATCCACGCCACCACCGGGGACGCGGACATGCTCGTGAAGGTCGTGGCAAAGGACACCGCCCACCTCTACCGGGTGACGACAGCCATGCTGGCAGTGCCGGGGGTGCAGCGAAGCAGCACCTCGATCTCGCTGGCAGAGCAACTCCCAACCCGGATGCGAGCCCTGCTGGAGGCGGCCGCGGAGGGGGGCCGGTGACCTCGACACCGGACCCGGGACTGACCGCTGCCTTCGTCGGGTTGGCCGCCTTCACCCGCCGTCGGGCGCCGCTGTACTCCCGGCTGAGCGCAGGCATCGCGGAATCGGCCCTGCTCACTGAGCTGTTCCGGGACGCGCCGCCGGTGGCACAGGTGCCGGTCAACCTGTTCGCTGCCGTCCACGACCGGCTGCTGGCCGACCGGTCCGCTCCGCTGGCCCGTTTCTACCCGAATCTGGTAGCGGAGCCGGATCCCGGCGATCCGGTGCCGGAGTTCCTCGCCTTCTGCTCCGAGCACGCAGCGGCGATCCGTGAGTCGCTCGCGTCCCGCCTGCCGCAGACCAACGAGATCGGCCGCTCGGCGCTGCTGCTCGCCGGTTTCGGCCGGCTGGAGCCGGGGCAGAAGGCCCATCTCGACGTTGGAGCCAGCGCCGGGCTGAACCTGATGCTCGACCGGCTGGCCTATCGCGACGGCCGGGGCGGACAGCTTGGCCATTCGGAAGTGGTACTGGACTGTTCGGTCCGCCGTTCGGGGCCGGACTCCCCGGGCCTGGCGGTCGGGCTCCCGGACATCGGCGCCCGGCTCGGCCTGGACGCGAATCCGATCGACCCCCGTGACGCCGACGCCGTGCGCTGGCTGGAGGCCTGTGTCTGGCCCGACCAGGCGGATCGGTTCCACCGGCTCGAGGCCGCGATCGAGCTGCGGCGCCGGCAGCCGGTGGAAGTCCGTAGGGGCGACGCCGTGGACGACCTGGCCACGGCTGTCGCAGCCCTGGCCGGTGGCGGGGCTCCGGTGGTCACCACCAGCTGGGTGCTCTGCTACCTCGCTCCCGAGCGCCAGGTGGCGTGGCTGGACGAACTGGGGAGCCTTGGTTCCCACCTGGACATCTCGTGGGTCTGGGCCGAAGCTCCGGACCGGGTCGGCGTCTTGCCGGTGTCGGGAGAGTTGGCCGGCAGCGACAAGACCATCCTCGGCCTGACCACCTGGCGTGGCGGCCTCCGCACCGACCGGACGCTGGCGCGGTGCCACTCGCACGGTTACTGGCTCGACTGGCTCTGAGCTGACGATGGTTTCCCAGTGGCTCTCGGGGGTACTGGCTCAGGGAGTCCGGAACTGCCGGTGATCGAGAAGGAGCGCAACATGAGCATGGGTATCGGAATTGCACTGTTGGCCGTGGGCGCCATCCTGAGTTTCGCGGTGCGCGATTCAGTACCAGGCGTCGACCTGTCGATAGTCGGCTACATCTGCATGGGAGCGGGTGCACTCGCGCTCATCCTCGCGCTGGTGGCCAATGCCCAGGCGACCAACACCAAGCGGACGAATGTCGTCGAGCACCGCGACACGGAGGCCTGAGGAAGGTCAGCCCTCGCCGCCGTTGCGGCGCAGGACCTCGCTCAGCCGCTCCGCCGCGGCGATGACCGCGGGAGCGTGGAGGCGTCCGGGCTGACGGGACAAGCGCTCGATGGGACCGGAGACGCTGACGGCGGCGATCACCTTGCCGCTGGGCGAGCGGACCGGGGCTGAGACCGACGCGACGCCCGGCTCGCGCTCGGCGACCGACTGGGCCCAGCCGCGACGGCGGACGGTGGCCAGTGCCACCGCGGAGAAGGAGGAACTCTGCAGGCCGCGCTGGATCCGTTCGGGATCCTCCCAGGCCAGCAGCACCTGGGCTGCGGAGCCGGCGCCCATCGTGAGCTGGCTGCCCACCGGGATCGTGTCACGCAGGCCGGAAGGGCGTTCCGCGGCCGCTGCACAGACCCTCATGTCGCCCTGCCGACGGAACAGTTGTGCGGACTCACCGGTGATGTCCCGCAACCTGGCAAGGACCGGCCCGGCGGTGGCCAGGAGCCGGTCCTCGCCGGCGGCGGAGGCGAGCTCGGTCAGCCGTGGTCCCAGCACGAAGCGGCCCTGCAGGTCGCGACTGACCAGACGATGGTGCTCGAGGGCGACGGCGAGGCGATGGGCTGTGGGCCGGGCGAGCCCGGTCGCGGTCACCAGCCCGGCGAGAGTGGTGGGGCCTTGTTCCAGTGCGGTTAGCACGAGGGCTGCCTTGTCGAGGACTCCGACGCCACTTGAGTTGTCCATAGGCTAAGACTGCCGTCTCGCATCATGATATGCAAGCTGTACTCTGGAGAGTGCACGGAGGCAACAGCGGCATCGAGGGAGTTCCGATGGGTAAAACCCTGAGCGACAAGGTATGGGAGAACCACGTCGTCCGTACAGCGGACGGGGAACCGGACCTGCTCTACATCGACCTCCACCTCGTTCACGAGGTGACCAGCCCGCAGGCGTTCGACGGGCTGCGCCTGGCTGGCCGCAAGGTGCGTCGCACGGACCTGACGATGGCAACCGAGGACCACAACACCCCGACCTTGAACATCCTGGCTCCGATCGCCGACCCGGTGTCAAAGGTGCAGGTGGACACCCTGCGCGCCAACGCCGCCGAGTTCGGCGTCCGGATCCACTCCCTCGGCGACCTCGACCAGGGCGTCGTCCACATCATCGGCCCGCAGCTGGGGCTCACCCAGCCCGGCCTGACCGTGGTCTGCGGCGATTCGCACACCTCAACCCATGGCGCCTTCGGCGCGCTTGCCTTCGGCATCGGTACCTCCGAGGTGGAGCACGTGCTCGCCACCCAGACGCTGCAGCAGGCAAGGCCGAAGACCATGGCCGTGAACGTCAACGGCGAACTACCGGACGGGGTGACAGCCAAGGACATCGTCCTGACCCTGATCGCCAAGGTCGGCACGGGCGGTGGTCAGGGCTACATCGTCGAGTACCGCGGGAACACCATCGAGAACCTGTCGATGGAAGGCCGGATGACCATCTGCAACATGAGCATCGAATGGGGCGCCAAGGCCGGCATGATGGCGCCGGACGAGACCACCTTCGCCTACCTGAAGGGCCGTCCGCACGCCCCCGAAGGCGCCGACTGGGACGCGGCCGTTGCCTACTGGAAGACCCTGTTCACCGATGCCGACGCGGTCTTCGACGCCCAGGTCGACATCGACGCCACCCAGTTGAGTCCGTTCGTCACCTGGGGAACCAACCCGGGCCAGGGTGTCCCGCTGGGCGCTTCGGTGCCGGCGCCGGAGGACTTCGCCGACCCGGTCGACCGGTCATCTGCCGAGCGGGCCCTCACCTACATGGATCTGACCGCAGGCACCCCGATGCGCGACATCCACGTGGACACGGTCTTCCTCGGCTCCTGCACCAACGGCCGGATCGAGGACCTCCGCCTCGCAGCTTCGGTGCTGGCCGGGCACCGGATCGCGGACGGCGTCCGGATGCTCGTGGTGCCCGGCTCCGCCCGCGTCCGGCTGCAGGCCGAGGTGGAGGGCCTGGACAAGGTGTTCCTCGAATTCGGCGCCGAGTGGCGCGCGGCCGGATGCTCGATGTGCCTCGGGATGAATCCCGACCAGCTCGCACCCGGCGAACGCAGCGCCTCCACCTCCAACCGCAACTTCGAGGGCCGGCAGGGCAAGGGCGGACGCACCCACCTGGTCTCGCCGCCGGTGGCAGCTGCCACCGCCATCCGCGGCACCCTGAGCTCCCCGGCCGACCTGTAAGGAGTCACCCATGGACAAGTTCAGCACCCACACCGGGATCGCCGTCCCGTTGCGGCGCAGCAACGTCGACACCGACCAGATCATCCCGGCGGTCTACCTCAAGCGGGTCACCCGCACCGGCTTCGAGGACGGCCTGTTCGCCGCCTGGCGCAATGACGAGACCTTCGTGCTCAACCAGGAGGCCTACGAACGCGGCTCGATCCTGGTCGCCGGTCCCGACTTCGGCACCGGGTCCTCACGCGAGCATGCCGTCTGGGCCCTGCAGAACTACGGCTTCAAGGTGGTGATCGGCTCCCGGTTCGGTGACATCTTCCGCGGCAACTCCGGCAAGGCCGGCCTCGTGGTCGCCAGTGTGGACACCGATGTGGTGGAGAAGCTCTGGGAGATCGCCGAGAGCGAGCCGGGCATCGAGTTCACCGTCGACCTGCACCACCGCACCATCGAGGCAGCCGACAACGTCTTCGAGTTCAGCATCGATGACTACACCCGGCATCGCCTTCTCGAGGGCCTGGATGATATCGCCATGACCCTGCAGCACGCCGATGCGATCACGGCCTACGAGGCTACCCGGCCGTCCTTCCTGCCGCGGACGCTCCCGGTGAGGACCGCGGGCTGATCGACCGGGCCAGCGCCTGGATCATGGGCCGATAGTGTGGTCGCCGATCCAGCGACCGGAGGCCTGATGACCGATCACCCGAACCGAGTACGGGTAGCCCTCGTCTTCGGTGGTGTCAGTTCTGAGCACGAGATCAGTTGCCTCACCGCTGGCAGCGCTGCTCGGGCGATCGATCCCGGACGCTTCGAGGTCGTCGGTATCGGCATCACCACCGATGGCCGGTGGGTGCGGATCGCGCCGGCGGAACTCGCCGGTTACGAAGTGGTTGACGGACAGCTGCCGCGAGTGGCCAGCGACCGTCCTGAGGCGGTCCTGCTCCGCGGCGCCGCCGGGGCGGAGGTCGCCACCCGGGACGGCGACCGGCTCTGCGATATCGCGGGGATCGACGTGGCCTTCGCGCTGCTGCACGGCCCGTGGGGTGAGGACGGCACCATCCAGGGACTGTTCGAGATGCTCGGTGTCCGCTACGTGGGCGCGGGCGTCGCAGCGAGCGCGATCGGGATGGACAAGGACCTGATGAAGCGCGCCATGGCCGGTGCCGGCCTGCCGGTCGGCCCGTGGGTGGCGATCACTCCAGCCGAGTGGCGCGACGACCGGGCGGGCAGCCTGGACCGCGTCGGTGAACTCAGCTTTCCGGTGTTCGTGAAGCCAGCGCGGGGTGGGTCCAGCATCGGCATCGTCAGGGTCGACGATCCCGCGGACCTGGAAGCGGCGATCATCCAGGCCCAGCGCTTCGACCCGAAAGTAGTGGTCGAACAAGGCTTCGTCGGCGTCCGCGAGATCGAGCTCAGTGTGCTCGAGGACCTCGACGGCCCGCCCTGGGTGTCGTTGCCGGGAGAGATCCTGATGCACACTCCCGACGCCTTCTACGACTTCGACGCCAAGTACCTGCCGGAGGAGCAGGTGACGCTTCAGGTGCCCGCCGACGTGACCCCGGAACTGCGGGAGGCCATGCAGGAGCTTGCCGGTCGCACGTTCTCGGCGATGGCGGTGGAGGGTCTCGCCCGGGTTGACCTGTTCGTGGACGCGGACGGCGTGCCGTGGGTGAACGAGCTGAACACGATGCCCGGCTTCACCCGCACGTCAATGTTCCCGAAGCTGTGGGCGGCCAGCGGACTTGAGTACCCGGAGCTCATCGCCAGCCTCGTCGAGCTCGCGTTGGCTCGGCCCATGGGCCTCCGGTGACCCTTCGTGACCTCCGCGGAGGCGGCGATGCTGGGAACCCCTCAAGGCAGAGCATCGGCGACGTCGGTGAGTTCGCGCTGATCGGGCGGATCACGGCCGGTCTCGGCGCGAGCGGACCTGTGGTGCTGGGAGTCGGCGACGACTGCGCTGTGCTGCGGCTGGCCGGTGACCTCGCCGTGTCCACCGACACCATGGTCGAGCACGTGCACTTCCGGACCGACTGGTCCAGCGCAGAGGACGTCGGCCGCAAGGCGGTCGCTGCGTGCGTCGCGGACGCCGAAGCCATGGGCGCGGCCCCGATCGGGCTCGTGGTGAGCCTGGCTGCCCCGGCGACCACCCCAAGCGAATGGGTGGACGGTTTCACTTCCGGCATGCGGGCGGAGTGCGCGAGCGCTGGCGTCCAGCTGGTCGGCGGGGACACCACCTCCGCAGCGCAGATCGTGATCACCGCCACCGTGCTGGCCGACCTGGCCGGCCTGCCTCCTGTGACCAGGGCCGGGGCCCGTCCCGGGCAGGTCCTTGCCATGACCGGACGCCTGGGCTGGGCCGCCGCCGGGGTGGCTGTGCTGGGGCGGGGCTTCCGCTCGCCGCGGGCGGTGGTGATCGCGCATCGCGTGCCCGAGGTGCCTTACGGGCAGGGACGGCTCGCCGCCGAGGCCGGGGCGTCGTCGATGATCGATGTCTCCGACGGATTGCTGGCCGACCTCGGCCACATCGCCCGGGCGTCCGGGGTGACCATCGACGTCGACACGACGACCCTGGAGATCGCCGAGCCGCAGAAGGCGGTGGCCGCGGCCATCGGTGGCGGCGACCCGCTGCTGTTCCAACTCACCGGCGGTGACGACCACGCCCTGGTCGCCACGTTCGACCGTGCCCTCGTCCCGGCCGGCTGGCAGGTGATCGGACAGGTCCTTGCCGGTGAGCCGACGGTCCTCGTCGACGGTGAGTCCTGGTCGGGCCCGACCACGGGGTGGCAGCACTTCTCGTCTTGACCCGCCGGGGACGGTTCCTATTTCGGTTCAGCGAGTGTCCTGAACCGAACCCGGGGACGGTTCCCGTTTCGGTTCAGCGAGCGTGTGAGGGTTCATGATGAAGCTCGGAGCCTTCACGTTGGACCGGAATAGGAACCGTCCCCGCTTTGCGGTCGATCAGGCTCCCTCGGCGTGGAGGCTCGGAATAGGCGCGGCCATCGCCTAACCTTCGTGGCATGGCGACCCGCGCGTCTTCCCCTTCGCGGAGCCGCAGCAGCGCAGCAACGCGCCAGAGCGCCTCCAGAAGCACAGGAAGCAAGAGAACCCCATCGCGCACATCGGCGCGCAAGAAGCCGAAGCCGTCGGGGCTTAGCCGAGTCATGTCCGGCATCGGTCGCGGCATCTCGGCCGTCGGGCGCGGCCTGGCCACCCTCGTCGGCACCTCCGCCCGGGCGATCGGCCACGGAGCCAGGGACCTGCCCGTCGAGCAGCGCCACGACGGCACCGGACTGGTCCTGCTGCTGGCCGGGTTACTGGTCGCCGGCGAGTTCTGGATCGGCCTGCCGGGAACGGCCGGGAACTGGGTCAAGGTCGCGGTCACCACCGTGGTCGGCTCCTTCGCCTACATGGTCCCGGTGCTCTGCTTCGGAATGTCATGGCGGACCCTTCGACATCCGGATCGGCACGGCACCGCCGGACGCCAGGTGGTCGGCTGGACGGCAGCCCTGTTCGGCATTCTCGGCCTGATCCATATCGCCAGGGGCCTGCCCCGTGGTTCCCAGCCGGCGCTGGTGCGTGAGGCCGGCGGCTTCCTCGGTTTCATCTCGTCGTCGCTGACCGTCGACCTGCTAACGGTCTGGCTGGCGGCGCCGCTCCTGGTAGTGCTGACGGCCTTCGGCGTGCTCGTCATCGCCGGCATCCCGATGAGCGAGCTCGGCCAGCGGCTCGGCGCCCTGCGCGAGCGGCTCCGTCGGCCAGAACGGCCCGAGATCGAGTACGGGGCCCAGCATCGTGCCTACGACACGCCGATCGTCGACGAGCCGGAGCCCGAAGTGGACGACGAGGAGACCGAGCTGATCACCACCCCCGGGCGACCGGGGACCAAGGCGAAGCTCGTCAAGCCGCCGCTCGAGGCCCCGGTGATCTCGCCCGGACCGCTCCGTGCCGAGCAGCTGCAGCTCTCCGGTGACGTCGCCTATGTGCTGCCCGACCCGGCGCTGCTGAAGCCCGGCACCGTCCCGAAGGCCCGTAGCCAGGCCAACGACCTGGTCGTCCAGCGGCTCAGCGAGGTGCTGCGCCAATTCGAGATCGACGCCACCGTTACCGGCTACACCCGCGGCCCGACGGTGACCCGGTACGAGGTCGAACTCGGCACAGCGGTCAAGGTGGAGAAGGTCACCGCGCTCAGCAAGAACATCTCCTACGCTGTCGCGTCCGCCGACGTGCGGATCCTCTCGCCGATCCCGGGCAAGTCCGCCATCGGCATCGAGATCCCCAACGCCGACAAGGAGATCGTCTCCCTCGGGGACGTGCTGCGCTCCAACCGGGCCCGCAACGACCACCACCCGATGACCGTCGGTCTCGGGAAGGACGTCGAGGGCGGCTACGTGGTCGCGAACATGGCCAAGATGCCGCACCTGCTGGTTGCCGGCGCCACCGGCTCGGGCAAGTCCAGCTTCGTGAATTCGTTGATCACCTCTGTGCTGATGCGGGCAACGCCGGACGAGGTGCGGATGCTGCTGGTCGACCCCAAGCGGGTCGAACTCACGCACTACGAGGGCATCCCGCACCTGGTCACTCCGATCATCACCAGCGCGAAGAAGGCTGCGGAGGCCCTGCAATGGGTGGTGCGCGAGATGGACGCGCGCTACGACGACCTGGCTGCCTTCGGCTTCCGGCACGTTGACGACTTCAACAAGGCCGTCCGCGGCGGTCAGGTGAAGCTCCCGCCGGGCTCGGAGCGGGTGCTGGCGCCGTACCCGTACCTGCTGGTGATCGTCGACGAGCTGGCCGACCTGATGATGGTGGCCCCGCGGGACGTCGAGGACTCGATCGTGCGGATCACCCAGCTGGCGCGCGCCGCCGGCATCCACCTGGTCCTGGCAACTCAGCGCCCGTCCACCGACGTGGTCACCGGCCTGATCAAGGCCAACGTGCCTTCCCGGCTGTCCTTCGCCACAAGTTCGATGGTCGACTCCCGGGTCATCCTTGACACGCCGGGGGCGGAGAAGCTGGTCGGTCAGGGCGACGGACTGTTCCTGCCGATGGGCCAGTCGAAGCCATTGCGCGTGCAGGGCTCCTGGGTGACCGAGGCCGAGATCCGGTCAGTGGTCAAGCAGGTCACCGAGCAGATGGCGCCGCAGTACCGCGACGACGTCGCGGCGGCCACGGATTCGGGACGGGCCGTGGCCGAGGACATCGGGGACGACCTGGAACTGGTCCTCGAGGCCGCGCAGCTGATCATCAACCTGCAACTCGGCTCCACCTCGATGCTGCAGCGCAAGTTGCGGGTCGGCTTCGCCAAGGCCGGACGGTTGATGGACATCCTGGAGAACAGGGGAGTGGTGGGGCCATCGGAGGGCTCCAAGCCGCGCGAGGTGCTGGTCAAGCCCGATGACCTGCATGAGGTACTGGCGGCGCTGCGCGCTGGCTGAGGTAGCGTGGCCGGGTGAGTTCAGGGACGGCCAGCGCAACACCGGTGCACGTGATCAGTCTCGGCTGTGCCCGCAACGAGGTGGATTCCGAGGAGCTTGCCGGCCGGCTGGCTGCCGGCGGCTTCAGCCTGGTTGACGACCCGGACGCGGCTGCAGCGATCGTGGTGAACACCTGCGGCTTCATCGATGCAGCCAAGAAGGACTCGATCGACACCCTGCTCGACGCCGCTGACCACAAGGGCAATGGCACAACGAAGGCCGTGGTGGCGGTCGGCTGCCTGGCCGAGCGCTACGGCTCGGAACTGGCCGAATCGCTACCCGAGGCAGACGCGGTGCTCGGCTTCGACGACTATCCCGACATTGCCCGTCGCCTTGACTGGATCCTGGCCGGCGGCCACCACGAGGCCCACACCCCACGGGACCGGCGCGGGTTGCTGCCGGTGACTCCGACAACCAGGCAGGCGCACGCCGTCGGCGTCTCGGTGCCCGGTCACGGGGACCTGCCCGCCGGACTGGCTCCGGCCAGCGGCCCCCGGGTGGTGCGGCACCGGCTGGCGGCCGGCGCGACCGCCCCGCTGAAGATCGCCTCCGGTTGCGACCGGCGGTGCGCCTTCTGCGCGATTCCCGCTTTCCGCGGCTCCTACCTGTCTCGGCCGGTTGCCGAAGTCGTGGCCGAGGCCCGCTGGCTGGTGGAGTCCGGCGTCCGTGAGGTGGTCCTGGTCAGCGAGAACTCCAGCGCGTACGGCAAGGACCTTGGCACCAACCTGGAAACCCTGCTTGCCGGGCTGACCCGCGTGGACGGCCTGGACTGGATCCGGGTGTCCTACCTGCAGCCGGCCGAGGTGCGGCCGACCCTGCTGGAGGCGATGCTGACCAACGAGTCGGTGCTGCCGTACTTCGACCTGCCCTTCCAGCACGCGTCCGCCTCCGTGCTGCGGCGGATGCGCCGGTTCGGTGACGCCGACTCGTTCCTCGACCTGCTGGACCGGATCCGGGCGGTGCGCCCTGAAGCCGGAATCCGCAGCAACGTGATCGTCGGCTTCCCCGGCGAGACCGAAGCCGACCTGGCTGTGCTGTCGGATTTCCTGGCCGCTGCCCGACTGGACGCCATCGGGGTGTTCGGCTACTCCGACGAGGAGGGCACCGAGGGGGCGACACTCGGCGGCAAGCTCCCCGACGACCTGATCGCCGAGCGGGTGGACCGGTTGGCCACTCTCGCCGACGAGGTCTCGACCCAAAGGGCTGCCCAACGGATCGGCGAGCGGGCACAGGTGCTGGTCGAAGGCCCGGGCGAGGGCGGCCGGCAGGGACGTTCGGCGCATCAGGGTCCGGAGACCGATGGCAGCACGACGATCGTCGCCGGCAACCCTGCTCCGGGCGCCCTGGTCTGGGGTAAGGTCGCCGCGTCGGACGGCGTAGATCTCGTCGTAGAGCTGGAGGGGCCATGACGCAGCAGCCAACGAGCACTCGCGTGCCCTACTGGCTGCCGAACGCGCTGACCATCCTGCGGCTGGTCCTGGTGCCGGTGTTCCTCGCGCTGCTGTTCGCCCACCCGCAGGACTTCGGCTGGCGGCTCGCCGCGACCTTGGCTTTCGGGGTGGCCATCCTCACCGATTTCTTCGACGGCTTGCTGGCCCGGCGCTACAACCTGATCAGCGACTTCGGGAAGATCTGGGACCCGATCGCAGACAAGGCGTTGACGGGGGCGGCTTTCATCTCGCTGAGCATCCTCGGCGAACTCCCGTGGTGGGTGACGATCATCATCCTGGTGCGGGAATGGGGGATCACCTGGATGCGGGTGGTGATGCTCAAGTACAAGGTGATGGCGGCAGCTGCCGGCGGGAAGCTGAAGACCCTGCTGCAGTCTTTCGCCCTGCTGATGTTCCTGCCCTACCCGATCCCGGCCACCATGGACAGCCTGACGTTCTGGTTCGTGTTGTCGTGGCTGGTGATGGGGGCAGCCTTCGTGCTGACCGTCGTTACTGGCGGGATGTACATCCGGGACGCCTGGCGGCTTCGGGCCGAGGCGATCAAGGCCACTGGTGAGCACCACTGAGCGGCTAGCAGCCCTTGTCGTGACCGCGCTCACCGCGCGGACCCAGACACTCGCGACCGCTGAGTCACTCACCGGCGGCCTGATCGGGGCCGCGATCACCGGCGTTCCCGGAGCCTCGGGCACCTATCTCGGTGGGGTGGTGGCCTACGCCACACCGATGAAGCATGAGCTCGCCGGCGTCCCAAGGGAAGTCCTGGCGGCTGCCGGGCCGGTCTCGGCGGAGACAGCGATCGCTCTGGCCGTTGGCGTCCGGACGGCGACCGGGGCGGACTGGACGGTCGCAGCGACCGGGGTCGCCGGCCCCGACCCGCAGGAGGGCCACCAGCCCGGTGAGGTCTGGCTCGGACTGGCCGGTCCCGAGGCGGCTGCGAGCGCCGTGCGGTACGACTTCACCGGCGATCGCCGAAGCATCCGGGAAGCCTCCGTACTCGCCGCCCTGCAGTTGTTGGCGAAGGCCCTGAGCCTCGCGTGATGGTCGAGGGAACAACGCAGTACCCGCGTGGCGTTGAAGCAGCGTCGATGCGGTACTAGTTGGGACAGGTAGAGTCAAGGCCATGATTCAGGAAGTGCGTGAGCGCCCGCTGCTGATGCGCGAGCTCCTCGGCGAATCGCTGCGGGAGTTGCGCACGTCCTCGAGCCTCACCCTGCGCGAGGTCTCCGGCAGGGCCCGGGTCAGCCTCGGCTACCTCTCCGAGATCGAGCGGGGCCAGAAGGAAGCCTCCTCGGAGCTGTTGAACGCGGTCTGCGGCGCCCTCGACGTGCCCCTTTCCCTCGTCCTCCGGCAAGTCTCGGACAAGGTCGACGCCCACTCCAGCGTCACCCAGCTCCCGGTTCGCAGCCACCGCAGCGCCGCGGCCTGAGCCCGGGGATGCGCGAAGCCGATCTGCGTGCCCGACTGGACCGGCACATCGGAACGGGCTATTCCCTGATGTGGTCCGAAACGGTCGTCCTCGGCGCGCTCGGGCAGCTGACCGTCAGCCAGGCGCTGGCCGGCGGGGTGCCGTGCAAGCAGATCTGGCTGGCCGCCTGGGAGGTCCTTGAGCTGCCGGTGCGCGAACGCTGAGGCGAACCGGAGTGTCGCTGTGATTTCGAACACCTGTTCGCCTAGGCTGTGGATCAGCACCACACCAGGCAGTGGATTTTCCACAAGCCGCCCCCGGCCGACCGACTGTCAGGGGCGATGCCTATGGTGAAGGTCAAGACAGAAATTCCAGCAGGGAAAGGATGCAGCTGATGGCGATAGCTGACCGGGAGAAGGCGCTCGCTGCAGCGTTGGCGCAGATCGAGAAGCAGCACGGCAAGGGTTCGGTGATGCGGCTCGGCGACGAGATCAGGCTGCCGATGGAAGTGATCCCCACCGGGTCCATCGCCCTGGACGTCGCCCTTGGCATCGGCGGACTGCCGCGCGGCCGGGTGGTCGAGATCTACGGGCCGGAGTCGAGCGGCAAGACCACAGTCGCGCTGCACGCCATCGCGAACGCCCAGGCGGCCGGCGGCATCTGTGCCTTCATCGATGCTGAACACGCTCTCGATCCCGACTATGCGGCCAAGCTCGGCGTCGACACCGACGCCCTGCTGGTCAGCCAGCCCGACAACGGCGAGCAGGCCCTCGAGATCGCCGACACCCTTGTCCGTTCCGGCGCCCTGACGCTGGTCGTGATCGACTCGGTGGCCGCGCTCACCCCGCGAGCAGAGATCGAGGGCGAGATGGGCGACAGCCACGTCGGACTGCAGGCCAGGCTGATGAGCCAGGCACTCCGGAAGATGACGGGGGCGCTGTCGACGACCAACACGACCGCGATCTTCATCAACCAGTTGCGCGAGAAGATCGGCGTGATGTTCGGTTCCCCCGAGACCACCACCGGTGGCCGGGCGCTCAAGTTCTACTCCTCGATCCGCCTCGACGTGCGGCGGATCGAGACCCTCAAGGACGGCGCCGAGATGGTCGGCAACCGCACCAGGGTGAAGGTCGCGAAGAACAAGGTCGCGCCGCCGTTCAAGCAGGCCGAGTTCGACATCATCTACGGTCAGGGCATCAGCCGCGAGGGCAGCCTGATCGACATGGGCGTGGAGAACGGGATCGTCCGCAAGGCCGGGGCCTGGTTCACCTATGAGGCCGACCAGTTGGGCCAGGGCAAGGAGAACGCCCGCACGTACCTGAAGAACAACCCCGAGATGGCCAACGAGATCGAGAAGCGGATCCTTACCAAGCTCGGGATCGGGGCAGCAGCCGACACCGTGCCCGACGGCATCGATCCGGTCACCGGCGAGGTCGAGTTCTGAGCTGATGGACCCAGGAGCTGACGAGGCTGACCCGGACGCGGAGGCGACCCGGGGAAGCAGTGATGCGGTCGCGGTGGCGCGGGAGATCGCGCTGCGACAGCTCACCGTGCGGGCACGAACCCGGGTCGAACTGGCCCGGGCCCTTGCCCGCAAGCACGTGCCGGAGGACGCGGCCGAAGTGGTGCTCGATCGCCTGGAGGAAGTCGGGTTGATCGACGACGCAGTGTTCGCCCGGGACTGGCTGGCCGCTGGCGGCCGCCGGCAGAAAGGCCGCCGGGTGCTGCTGGGGGAACTCGCCGAGAAGGGCGTCGACGCCGAACTGATAGCTGCGGCTGCCACCGAACTGGAGGCCGAGCGGGACTACGAAGTTGCCAGCGCCTTCGCGGCAAGGAAGGCGGCGGGCCTTGCCGGCCTCGAGCCCCCGGTCCGGTACCGGCGGCTGGCCGGGGCCCTGGCACGGCGGGGCTTCCCCGCGTCCGTCGTGGCGCAGGTCACCAGGGAGGCGCTGGCGGCGCTTGGCGAGCCCGAAGAGTTCGAGTGAGCGAGTTGACCGGTGGGACGCTTGCGGAATTCTCTCGGCGGGCCATAACCTGCGCATTGGGTGCGCCCGCGGACCCGACTCTTGAGCGATTTGACGATTACCTGGGGCTGTTACCCCGCTGATAGTTAGCCCGGCTTGTCCGGACCTGCCTGCCATTGCCGCCACGGCATTGCCACGTTCGCTTGAGTTCTGGGTCCTCGGCGTCCCCTGCACCCGCTCAAGGAGGACGCCATGGATGCCACGGTCATGCTGGGAATAGCGCTCGGCGTCCTTTCGCTGGTCACCATTGCCGTCGTCGTACTGCTGGTCATGCTCCTGCGGGGACAATCCAGGGGCACCGGACGCCCGCAGCAGGCCCGGCGCGTCACCCAACCTGCTCGGCACCCCGGCAGCCACCGGCCCGCCCCACCGGCTGCGACAGCCGGCGTTCCTGCGGCTCTGGACGAGGAACTGCGATCCCGGCGGCAGGCGGCCGATCGCCGGGAGGAGCTGCTGGCCGAACGTGAGGACCGGCTCAACCACTACCTGACCGAGCTGCACAACCGGGAAGCGCACCTGGATCAGATCGCCGCTGGAATCGACAAGCGGGAGGCGCTCCTTGATGAGGCCGAGGCCCAACAGGTCGACGCGCTGGCAGCGGTGGCCGGGCTGTCGCCGGTTGACGCCCGCGCCGAACTCATGACCCACGTGGAGAAGACCGCTCGGCTGCACGCGGCCCAGCTGACCCGGGAGATCGAGTCGGAGGCCAAGCGCACGGCTGATGCCCGGGCCCGGACGATCATCGTGACCAGCATCCAGCGGCTGGCCGCCGAGCAGACAACCGAGTCCGTGGTGGCCGCCGTGCCCCTGCCCAGTGACGAGATGAAGGGCCGGATCATCGGCCGCGAGGGCCGCAACATCCGGGCGTTCGAGCAGATCACCGGTGTCAACGTGCTGATCGACGACACCCCGGAGAGCGTCCTGCTGTCCTGTTTCGATCCGGTCCGCCGGGAGACGGCGAGAATCACCCTGACCGAACTCGTGGCCGATGGCCGGATCCACCCCGCCCGGATCGAGGAGGTCCACGAACGCAGCAAGCGACGCATCGAGGAACTCTGCATCCGGGCCGCCGAGGACGCCCTGATCGAGATGGGGATCACCGACCTGGCCCCCGGCCTGCTGCCGATCCTCGGCGCCCTCCAGTACCGCACCTCGTACGGCCAGAACGTCCTTCGGCACCTGATCGAGTGTGGGCACATCGCAGCCCTGCTGGCCGGAGAGCTCGGCCTGGACGTCGACACGTGCCGGCGGGCGGCCTTCCTGCACGACATCGGCAAGGCGCTCACCCACGAGGCTGAGGGCTCCCACGCCAAGGTCGGGGCCGATCTGGCTCGCCGCCACGGGGAGCACCCGGACGTCGTCCACGCGATCGAGGCGCACCACAACGAGGTCGAGCCGCGCACGGTGGAGGCCGTCCTCACCCAGGCGGCGGACGCGATCAGCGGCAGCCGCCCGGGTGCGCGCCGGGAGAGCCTG
Organism: uncultured Actinomycetota bacterium; assembly: GCA_963848845.1. Taxonomy (GTDB): domain Bacteria; phylum Actinomycetota; class Actinomycetes; order Propionibacteriales; family Propionibacteriaceae; genus Propionicimonas. The sequence continues at coordinate 367,209 of CAWKFH010000008.1, read as the reverse complement.
GAGATGTACGTCAAACGCCTGCAGCGGCTGGAGGACATCGCCAAGGAGCACGAGGGGGTGGACAAGGTGTTCGCCATGCAGGCTGGCCGGGAGATCCGGGTGATGGTCGTCCCCGAACTGGTCAGCGACGCCCAGTCGCAGGTGATCGCCCGGGCGATCGCCAAGCGGGTGGAGGAGGAACTCACCTACCCCGGAAACATCAAGGTGACCGTGGTTCGGGAGTCGCGGGCAATCGCCCTGGCCAAGTGACTGATCCTCGCAGTTCGTTCCTCACTGTTCCTCGCAGTTCGTTCCTCACTGTTCCTCGCAGTTCGTTCCTCACTGCTCGTCAAGACTTCTTCCTTCCCGGCCGCTGGCGCGTCCGTTGCGGTCGTCGTCTGCTCGTCAAGACTTCTCCTTCCCCGGCGCGTCCGTTGTCGTCGTCTGTCGTCAAGACTTCCCTCGCGGTCGCTGGCGCGACCGCGGCTGTCGGCGTCTAGGTAAAGTACTCCGATATGCGCACCTACGAGGTGGTCACCTACGGGTGCCAGATGAACGTGCACGACTCCGAACGGATCTCGGGGGTGCTCGCTGACGCCGGCTACGCGCCGGCCGAGCCCGGCACCCGGGCCGACGTTGTGGTCTTCAATACCTGCGCGGTCCGCGAGAACGCCGACAACCGCCTCTACGGCAACCTCGGCCATCTCGCACCGGTCAAGCTGGCCCACCCGGGCATGCAGATCGCTGTCGGCGGATGTATGGCGCAGAAGGACCGCCAGGTCGTGGTGGATCGCGCCCCCTGGGTCGATGTGGTCTTCGGCACCAACAACCTCGGCTCGCTGCCGGTGCTGCTCGAACGCGCCCGCGTCCGCCAGGAGGCCCAGGTCGAGATCCTGGAATCCCTGGAACGGTTCCCGTCCACCCTGCCGACGCTCCGCGACTCCGCCTACGCTGCCTGGGTGTCGATCAGCGTCGGCTGCAACAACACCTGCACCTTCTGCATCGTCCCAGCGCTGCGCGGCAAGGAAGCCGATCGCCGGCCCGGGGATGTCCTTGCCGAAGTCGAGGCCCTGGTCGACGAAGGGGTCCAGGAGATCACCCTCCTCGGCCAGAACGTGAACACCTACGGGGTCGAGTTCGGCGACCGGGAGGCGTTCGCCAAACTGCTGCGCGCCTGTGGTGGGCTCGACGGCCTGGAACGGGTCAGATTCACCTCTCCGCACCCGGCCGCCTTCACCGACGACGTGATCGCTGCGATGGCCGAGACCCGCAACGTGATGCCGTCCCTGCACATGCCGCTGCAGTCGGGGTCCGACCGCGTCCTGAAGCAGATGCGGCGCTCGTACCGCAGCGAGAAGTTCCTCGGCATCCTCGACCGGGTTCGGGACGCGATCCCGCACGCTGCCATCACCACCGACATCATCGTCGGCTTCCCCGGGGAGACCGAGGACGACTTCGCGGCCACCCTCGACGTGGTCCGCGCCGCCCGGTTCTCCGCTGCCTTCACCTTCCAGTACTCGATCCGGCCAGGCACCCCGGCGGCCACCATGCCCGACCAGGTGCCCCGAACGGTGGTGCAGGAACGCTACGAGCGGCTGGTGGACCTGGTCGGCGAGATCGCGTGGGCAGAGAACCAGAAGCTGGTGGGGCAGACGGTTGAGGTGCTGTTCGCCGACGGCGAGGGCCGCAAGGACGCCGCCACCCACCGGATGTCCGGTCGGGCAAGGGACAACCGACTGGTACACGTTGCCGTGCCCACCCAACCGGAGTTGCGACCACGCCCCGGCGACCTCGCCGAGGTGAGGATCAGTTATGCGGCGCCCCATCACCTGAATGCCGACGGCGGCCTGCTGAGCCTGCGCCGGACCCCGGGCGGCGACGCGTGGGCTACGCGGCAGGTTCCGGTCGGGCCGGCGCCCACCACCCTCGGCATTCCCCGCCTCGTCCGCGCATGAGGAGTCCTGACGAGCGGTGAGGATGAACCGCGAGGCATAGGCCGAGGGGCCGGCCAGCAAGCCGACCCCTCGGGTTCGTCGTATCTGCAGGACGACAAGTCCTGCCCCAGATCAGTGGATCGAAATTACTGGGCTGTGTCAGCAGCTCCACCCAGTTGGTCCTTCAGGAACCCCTGGGCCTGATCCACCTGGGCCGCGTACTGGCCGCCGGTCTTGTCGTCAATCAGGTCGCCGACTTGGTCGATCCCCTGGTTGATCTCAGCTTCGTGGCCGGCCACGGCACCCTTGATCTGTTCGACGATGTCCATGCGACCTCCTTTCTGCTCCGGGGCCGAGCCCGTCTCGGCGTCTCGTCCATTGTGTGCTTCCAGATCCCGCCTGCCAAGCATCAGACCGAAATCAATTGGCACAATGTCCGCTGTGACGATCCCGGTGCTGGCCATCAACGGACCGACGGCCAGCGGCAAGACCGCGGTGGCGGTCGGGGTGGCGGTGTCGCTGGCAGCGGCAGGGATCCCGGCCGAGGTCGTGAACGCCGACTCGATGCTCGTCTACCGAGGTATGGACATCGGCACAGCCAAGCCGACCGAGGCTGAAAGGGGCGGTATCCCGCACCACCTGATCGACATCATGGACGTCACCGAGACCGCCAGCGTCGCCGATTTCCAGACCCTCGCCCGCAGCACCATCCAGCAGTGCCGCGCCAGGGGAGTGGTGCCACTGCTGACCGGTGGTTCGGCGCTGTACGTCCACGCCATCCTCGATGACTTCAGTTTCCCCGCCACCGACCCGGAAGTCCGGGCCCGGCTCGAGGCCGAGCTGGAGGTGGTGGGCGCTGCGGCCCTCCACGCGAGGCTGGCCGGGCTCGATCCGAAAGCCGCCGCCGGCATCCTGCCAGGCAACTCCCGGCGCACCGTCCGCGCCCTGGAGGTGATCGAGCTGACCGGGAGTTTCAGCTCCACCCTGCCCGAGTGGCGCTACGCGCTGCCCGACGTCGTCCAGGTCGGCCTTGAGGTCCCGCGCGAGGTCCTGGACGAGCGGATAGAACTCCGGGTGCACCAGATGTGGGCCGACGGCCTGGTCGCCGAGGTGCAGCAGCTGATCGACCGTGGCCTGCTGACCGGCCGGACAGCGTGGCGGGCGCTGGGCTACCGCCAGGTGCTCGCCTTCCTCGACGGGCAGTTGTCGGAGGAGGAAGCCCGGAAGGCCACCATCTTCGGAACGCGCCGGTTCGCCCGCAAACAGCTGGGCTGGTTCCGCCGCGACCCGCGGATCAGCTGGCTCCCTGCCGGGGCCGGCAATGCCGAACAGCTGGCCGGGGTGGTGCGGGGTATGGTGCAGGTCGGACTGTAGGAGGAACGGCATGCGCCTCGACTTCGCCAAGGGCCACGGGACCCGGAACGACTTCGTAGTCTTCGCCGACCCCGACAACCTGGTGGACCTGACGCCGGCCCAGGTGGCCTACCTGTGCGACCGGCGCGGCGGGATCGGCGGCGACGGCCTCCTGCGCGCCGTCCGCGCAAACCTGGTGCCGGAATGGTCCGGGGCGCGCGACGTCTGGTTCATGGACTACCGCAACGCCGACGGCTCGATCGCCGAGATGTGCGGCAACGGACTGCGCGTCCTCCTGCGCTACCTCGCCGAGGAAGGGCTGGTGAGCGGGGAGAAGGTCGGGATCGCCACCAGGGCCGGGCTGCGCACTGGCAGGTTCCTGGCCGACGGCCGGATCGCGGTCAGCATGGGCTCGGCGACCTTCGGCGACGAGGTGGAGGTCGGCCTTGGCGACCGGACCTGGCCAGCCCGCTCGATCGACGTGGGGAACCCGCATGCTGTCGCTATCCTCGCTGACGCCGACCAGCTCGGCGGCCTCGACCTCACCCAGGCTCCATCCTGGAGTCCCCCCGAAGCCTTCCCGAACGGGGTGAACACCGAGTTCGTCGTTCGCGACGCTCCAGGGCACCTCCGACTGCGGGTCCATGAACGCGGTGTCGGGGAGACCGAAGCCTGCGGAACCGGGGTCGTCGCGGCAGCGGTAGCCGTCGGCGATGCCACCCATTTCACCGTTGAGGTGAAGGGTGGCACTCTCGAAGTGGACCTGACCGGCCCCGAGGCCGTCCTGACCGGTCCAGCCGTGGTCGTGGCCCGCGGCACCTGCCTACTGCCGAGCTGAGCTGATGATGACCGAACCTTTCCTGGAAGAACCCGATCCGGAGAACCTCGATCCCGACGGCGACCAGCAGGACCTGGCCGACCGGTTGTCGCTGCGGCGAGTGGCCGGCATGTCCACACAGCTGGCCGACATCTCCGAGGTCGAGTACCGCGAGCTGCAGCTGGAACGGGTGGTGCTGGTGAGCGTCTGGACCGCCGGCACCGAGGTCGAGGTCGACAACGCCATGGCTGAGCTGAAGCTGCTGGCAGAGACGGCCGGCTCGGAGGTGCTGGACGCACTGGTCCAGCGACGCAAGGCACCCGACCCGGCGACGTTCATCGGCCGCGGCAAGGTGGACGAGGTGCGCCAGGTGGTGATCGCCACCGGCGCCGACACCGTGATCTGCGACGGCGAGCTCGAACCGGCCCAGCTTCGGAACCTCGAGGACCGGGTCGGGGTGAAGGTGATCGACCGGACCGCCCTGATCCTTGACATCTTCGCGCAACACGCCAAGAGCTCGGAGGGCAAGGCGCAGGTCGAGCTCGCGCAACTCCAGTACCTACGCCAGCGCCTGCGCGGTTGGGGCGGCAACCTCTCCCGGCAGGTCGGTGGACGGGCGGCAGCCGGCGCCGGCATCGGCGGCCGCGGGCCGGGCGAGACCAAGATCGAGACCGACCGCCGGCGGATCAAGACGCGGATCGCCATCCTGCGTCGCAAGCTGCGTGACCTCGACTCCGTCCGGGAGACGAAGCGGTCGCAACGCACCCGGAACCAGGTGCCGAGCGCCGCGATCGTCGGCTACACCAATGCCGGCAAGAGCTCCCTGCTGAACCGGCTGACCGGCGCCGGGGTGCTCGTGGAGGACGCCCTGTTCGCCACGCTCGACCCGACCACGCGCCGCTCACAGACCGAGGACGGCCGGGTATTCACCCTCACCGACACCGTCGGCTTCATCCGGCACCTGCCGCACGACCTGGTCGAGGCCTTCCGCTCAACCCTGGAGGAGTCGGTTCTCGCCGACCTGCTGCTGCACGTGGTCGACGGCTCCGATCCGGACCCGTTCGGCCAGGTCACGGCCGTTCGCACCGTGCTGGCCGAGATCGGTGCTGCGGGTGTTCCCGAACAGCTGGTGATCAACAAGATCGACACCGCCGACCCGGAGACGCTGATGAACCTGCGTGGCCGGTTCCCGGAAGCGGTCTTCGTTTCCGCCCGCACCGGTGCCGGGATGGGCGAGCTGCGGGAGCGGGTGGAGCAACGCCTGCCGCGGCCCGAGGTGGAGGTCCGCGCACTGGTTCCCTACGACCGGGGCGACCTGATCAACCGGATCCACACCACCGGCGAGTTCGTCTCCAGCGAGCACACCGGGAAGGGCACCCTCGTTGTGGCCAGGGTGAACGCGGAGCTGGCCGGGGAACTGGCCCGATACTCCACCGATGCCGGCGACGCCTGACCTGACCGGGCGGATCCTGGCAGCCGCCATTGATGCGATCGGCGGCGAGGAGCGTCCCGGGCAGGCGATGATGGCCCAGGAAGTGGCCCGGACCATCGACAGCGGCGAGCACCTGCTGGTGCAGGCCGGCACTGGCACCGGCAAGTCCCTCGGCTACCTGGCTCCGGCGTTGGCCGCCCTGAGTGAGCATCCGGAGGCTCGCGTGGTGATCGCCACGGCAACGCTGGCCCTGCAGGCGCAGCTGGCCACCAAGGACATTCCGGCGGCCGTCGCCGCCTGCGAGCAGGTGACCGGCAAGGTGATCGGGCACGCCGTGGTGAAGGGTCGCAGCAACTACGCCTGCCTGCTCCGGGTTCGCGAAGGGTCCGGCGCCGAGCAGGCGGCGCTGCTGCCCGACCCGAGCTCCACCACAGCAGCCGGCGCCGAAGTGGTCGCCCTGCGCGAGTGGGCCGAGGAACAGGCCAGGGACGCCGGCCTCGCCGACCGGGACGACGCGCCGAGCCACGGCCCCCAGGCCTGGGCCCAGGTGTCGGTGCCGGTGCGGGAATGCCTGGGCGCCCAACGCTGCCCCTACGGCGCCGACTGCTTCGTCGAGGAGTCCAGGGAGCGGGCGCGACACAGCCAGCTGGTGGTGACCAACCACGCGCTGCTGGCCATCGACGCCCTCCACGGCGGCACAGCTTTGCCCGAATACGACGCCGTGGTGATCGACGAGGCCCACGAGCTGGTGGCCCGGGTAACCGGGGCAGCCAGTGTCGAGCTCAGTCCGCAGCAGGTGGAGCGGGTGGCGAAACGCTGCCTGACCTGGCTGACCGACGAGACCGGGCTGGAGTTGCTGAACGCTGCGGACACCCTGCAACTGGGTCTCGATGACGCCGAGTTGGGGCGGGTGATCGATCCTGAAGCCGGGATCGTCGCCGCCTTCCGGACCGTTCGGGACGCAGCCCGGCACGCCGTATCCGGGCTCGGCGGCGGTGAGGACGAACCCGAACGTCGGCAGGCTCAGGCCGCGGCGCAGGAGGTGTTCGACATCGCCGAACGGATGGCGAAGCTGGCCGAGGCCGATGTGGTCTGGGTGGGGGAGCGGGAACGGTTCGGACGGCAGGCACACTGCGCGCCGCTCTCGGTGGCCGGCCTGCTGCGCAACCGCATCCTCGACGAGCACCCGGTGGTGCTGACGTCGGCAACCCTGCGGGTCGGCGGGGATTTCGAAGCCGTCGCCGCTTCGATCGGGCTGACGGGTGAGGACCCAGGTCCCTGGCGGGGGATCGATGTCGGCTCTCCGTTCGACTACCGTCGCCAGGGCATCCTCTACGTGGCCCGGCACCTGCCGCCACCGCACCGAGACGGGATCAGGCCGGAGGTCCTCGCCGAGATCGCCGAGCTCGTGTGGGCAGCGGGTGGCCGGACGCTTGGCCTGTTCGCTTCCCAGCGGGCTGCCGAGGCGGCCGCGGTGCATTGCCGGATCCAGGTTCCGGGACGGACCATCCTCTGCCAGGGGGACGCCCATCTTGCGGAGCTCACCCGGGAGTTCGTCGCCGACCCGGAGGCCAGCCTGTTCGGCACGCTGTCGCTGTGGCAGGGGATCGACGTGCCCGGCGACACCTGCCGGCTGGTGATCATCGACAAGATCCCGTTCCCGCGTCCGGACGACCCGCTGATGCAGGCAAGGCAGCGGGCAGTGGCGGAAGCCGGCGGCAACGGGTTCATGGCGGTGGCGGCCACCCACGCCGGCCTGTTGCTGGCGCAGGGCTCCGGTCGCCTGATCCGGACGCTGACCGACCGTGGACTGGTGGCGGTGCTCGACCCGCGACTCGTGACGGCCCGTTACGGCGCCTTCCTCAAGGCTTCGATGCCGGACTTCTGGATGACCACCGACGCAGAAACCGCGATCGGTGCGCTGCGTCGGCTGGGGGAGTGAATCAGTTGTTCGGCAGGTTCTCGATGGCGCTTTCGTAGCTGCCGCCGGTGGGCAGTTCGGCCGGCGCGTAGCAGAGCCGCACCACTCCGGCCGGGAACACCTCAGAGCGAAGAAGCTTCAGGGGGCGCAGGCCGATGGACTCGTCAAAGAGGCGTTCACCCTTGTTGGCTGCCACCGGGTGCACGAAGAGGCGCAGTTCATCCAGTTCTCCGGCGATCAGTAGCTGGCGAAGGATCGAGATCGAGCCGGCCACGAGAACCTTGGCGACGCCTGGTTCGGAGCGCAGCGCAGCCACGGCGGCCAGCAGGTCGGGGGCGGCCTCGACATTCCGCCAGCCAAGGTCGGCGGAACTCCGCGTGGCGACGACCTTGCGGGTGTCGCCGAGCTGCTTGGCGAACGCCGAGTCCTCACCACCGGCCGCTTCGCGATCCGGCCAGGCGCCGGCGAAGCTGTCATAGGTCACGCGGCCGAGCAGCAGCACGTCCACGTCCGTGTAGTCCTCGCCGACGGCGGCGCCCATCGCGTCGTCGAAGTAGGGGAAGTGCCAGGCCGGGTCGATCTCGGCCACGCCATCGAGCGAGATGAACAGCGTTGAGATGATGCTGGTCACGACCGCCGCCTTTCAGCTGTCGAGGAGGAGCTGTACGCGTTCGAAGTGATCTCCGGGGATCTCCACCAGCTTCGTCCGGCTGGTGGCCCCGGACACCAACGTAACCTCCCGGGCCGGGACGCCCAAGGACTTGGCGAGAGCCTTCAGCGCGGCCTCCGTTGCTCGACCGTCGACGGCCGGCGCCTGCACGGCCACCACAAGGGTGTCGTCGCCGTAGCGTCCGCCCACCCTGGTTCGACTGGCGCCGGGCTTCACCCGGATCTGCACGCGGATGGCTAGACCCGTCGCAGTACCGCAACAACCTTGCCAAGGATCGAGGCCTGGTTGCCGTCGATCGGCTCGTAGGCCGGGTTGTGCGGCAGTAGCCAGACCTGGTCGGGCGTGCGCTTGAACGTCTTCACCGTCGCCTCCTCGCCGATCAGGGCTGCGACGATGTCGCCGTTCACAGCGTCGGGCTGCTGGCGGATCACGACATAGTCGCCGTCGCAGATGGCGGCATCGATCATCGAGTCGCCACGAACCTCGAGCAGGAACAGGGTGCCTTCGCCGACCAGTTGCCGCGGCAGGGCGAAGACGTCCTCGATGGCCTGCTCTGCGAGGATCGGGCCGCCGGCCGCGATCCGGCCGAGGATCGGCACATCCACCGACGGCGCGGAGATGACGGGCAGGTCGGGCTCGAGCGGTTGCGCATCGCCGGTGCCCGACATCGAGTCGGGCAGCCGCACTTCCAGCGCGCGGGGCCGGTGCGGGTCACGGAACAGGAAGCCCTTCGCCTGGAGCACCTTCAGCTGGTGAGCGGCAGAGGAGGAGGAGGCCAGCCCCACGCGGTCGGCGATCTCGCGGATGCTCGGCGGGTAACCCCTGGCGACCAGGGCGTCCCGGATCACCTCGAGGATGCGCCGCTGCCTTGCGGTGAGGCCCTCCGCGTCCGCCGGACCGTCGGGCAACTGGCTGACCTTGGTGCCCAGCTGGGCGGCGATGTCCTCCTTGCGCGGACGACCGCGCCTGCGGGCTACGGGTTCTTGCTTGCTTGGCATGACAGCAAACTAGCCCGACCGCCGCCCCGAATCAAACACATGTTCGACGTGTCGCGGAGTTCGGGCAGAACTGTCGGTGGGGCCTGTGAAGCTGTTACCAGTGCCCGACACGCGGACGAACAGTTGTTCGAATCTGCTTGATCCTGGCGGGAATCTGGAGTAGAACAGGTATCGAACACTTGTTCGAGAACGAAGGAGACGGGTATGAGCGCCCTTCTGGTGGACGACCTGTACGTGCAGCTGTCGGCGCGGCAGCAAGCCGCCGGCTGGCGGCATGTCGAGCCTGCTCGGCAGGCGCGCCTGCACCCGACCGGGGTACCCGCAGCGCAGGCCGGGCGCTGGGCGAAGGCCGCTCCGGTGCGGACTCGGGTTGCCGGGCAGTCGGCGCAGCTGCGGCTGACCGATCGAGGTATCGCCGTCATCGTCGGGTTCTTCCTCGCGCTTCTGGCCACCGCAGCGGTTGTGCTGGTCGTGAGCTTCCTTGGCGTGAGCAATGAGCCGATCCCGTCCGGTGGACAGGTGCTGGCGTTGGTCGCAACCCAGCGCTGAACTTGCTGCAGGGGCGCCGGCCAGTCGATCCCGACCGGCCGGCGTGCGCAATTCCACCCAACCCGCGACACGCGCAGCAGTTGGCCTTGCGAGTCGGCCCAAGCCTGCGTAACCTCTATATGTAGTAGTTACAGCGTTGTCTTTCCTCCACAGATAGTGTTGGTGATCCACACACTGTCCACGGTTGAATCCACAGCCCCGTCCAATGAGAGGAGCCACGGAGTGCACTGCCCATTCTGCCGTCACACCGATACCAGGGTCCTGGACAGCCGCGTGGCCGAGGACGGGACGAGCATCCGCCGGCGCCGGCAGTGCCCCACTTGCGAGCGACGGTTCACCACCCTCGAGCAGATGCAGCTGGTGGTGGTGAAGCGCTCCGGAGTGGTCGAGCCCTTCTCCAGGGAGAAGGTCATCACCGGTGTGGCGAAGGCCTGCAAGGGCCGCCCGGTCTCCGAGACGGACCTCGCCCGGCTGGGCCAGCGGGTGGAAGAGACCCTTCGGGCCAGCGGGCAGGCCGAGATCCCCGCTGACGAGGTCGGACTGGCGATCCTCGGTCCGTTGAGCGAGCTCGACTCGGTCGCCTACCTGCGCTTCGCTTCCGTCTACAAGCACTACGACTCGGTTGAGGACTTCGAGTCCGAGATCGAGAATCTGCGCCGCGTGGCGCTCATCACGAACTGAATCACCCCCCTCCTCAGATAGCGAAAGGCAGTCCAACCATGACCGAGACCGCGAAGGCCACCAACCGTGGTGGCCGGAAGTCACCGGGGCTGAAGATCAACCGGGTGTTCACCACAGCCGGGGTTCACCCCTACGACGAGGTCACCTGGGAACTGCGGGATGTGGTGCAGACCAACTGGAAGACCAATGAGCACGTCTTTGAGCAGCGAGGTGTCGAGTTCCCGGTCTTCTGGAGCCTGAACGCCTCCACCATCGTCACCACCAAGTACTTCCGGGGGGCAGTTGGCACGGCGCAGCGGGAGACCAGCCTGAAGGCGCTGATCGACCGGGTGGTCAAGACCTACCGCAAGAGTGGCGAGGACAACGGCTACTTCGCAGCCGACGAGGACGCGGAGATCTTCGAGCACGAACTGACCTGGATGCTGTTGAACCAGTACTTCAGCTTCAACTCCCCGGTCTGGTTCAACGTCGGCACCACCAGCCCGCAGCAGGTCAGCGCCTGCTTCATCCTCAGCGTCGACGACTCCATGGAGTCGATCCTGAACTGGTACCGCGAAGAAGGCTTCATCTTCAAGGGCGGCTCCGGTGCCGGGCTGAACCTGTCCCGGATCCGGTCTTCCAAGGAACTGCTGTCCTCCGGCGGGACGGCGTCCGGCCCGGTGTCGTTCATGCGCGGTGCCGATGCCTCGGCGGGCACCATCAAGTCCGGTGGCGCCACCCGGCGGGCCGCCAAGATGGTGGTGCTCGATGTCGATCACCCCGACATCTACGAGTTCGTCGAGACCAAGGCGCACGAGGAGGACAAGATCCGTGCGCTGCGCGACGCCGGCTTCGACATGGACCTGAGCGGCAAGGACATCGTCAGCGTCCAGTACCAGAACGCCAACAACTCGGTCCGGGTGACCGACGAGTTCATGCGTGCGGTCGAGGACGGCACCGAGTTCGGCCTGCGCGGACGGATGACCGGTGAGGTCATCGAGACCGTCGACGCCCGCGACCTGTTCGCCAAGATCTCCCAGGCAGCCTGGGCGTGCGCCGATCCCGGCCTGCAGTACGACGACACGATCAACGACTGGCACACCAACCCCGAATCGGGCCGGATCACCGCCTCCAACCCGTGCTCGGAGTACATGAGCCTGGACAACTCCTCCTGCAACCTGGCCAGCCTCAACCTGATGAAGTTCCTGCGCGACGATGACACCTTCGACGTTGAGACGTTCGTGAAGGCCGTCGAGCTGATCATCACGGCGATGGACATCTCGATCTGCTTCGCCGACTTCCCAACCGAGTCGATCGGTGAGACCACGCGCAACTTCCGTCAGCTGGGCATCGGCTACGCCAACCTCGGCGCTCTGCTGATGGCTGTCGGCCTCGCCTACGACTCCGACGGCGGACGGTCGATGGCAGCTGCCATCACGTCGCTGATGACCGGTGTTTCCTACCGGCGCTCGGCCGAGCTGGCGGCAGTGGTCGGGCCGTACAACGGCTACGCCCGCAACGCCTCGGCCCACCAGCGGGTGATGCGCAAGCACCAGGCCGCCAATGACGACACCCGCAGCGTCGACATCCTCGACAAGCCGGTTCACGAGGCAGCTGCGGCGGAGTGGGCCCAGGTGGTGGCGCTCGGGGCGAAGAACGGTTTCCGCAACGCGCAGGCCTCCGTGCTGGCCCCGACCGGGACCATCGGCTTCATGATGGACTGCGACACCACCGGCATCGAGCCCGACTTCTCGCTGGTGAAGTTCAAGAAGCTGGTCGGTGGCGGCTCCATGCAGATCGTCAACCAGACCATCCCGCGGGCCCTCAACCGGCTGGGCTACCCGGCCGAGACCGTCGAAGCGATCATCGAATACATCGCCCAGAACGGTCATGTGGTCAACGCCCCGGGGCTGCGGACCGAGCACTACGAGATCTTCGACACCGCGATGGGCCTGCGCTCGATCCGGCCGATGGGCCACGTCCGGATGATGGCTGCCGTGCAGCCGTTCCTCTCCGGGGCGATTTCGAAGACCGTCAACCTGCCCGAGTCGGCAACGGTGGCGGAGATCGCCGACGTCTACCTGCAGGGCTGGAAGCTCGGGCTGAAGGCGCTGGCCGTCTACCGGGACAATTGCAAGGTCGGCCAGCCGCTGAGCGACGGGAAGAAGCCGGAGGAGAAGGCCGCGGTCGTGCCACAGCCGGAGGTTCGAGTGGAGTACCGGCCGCGCCGCAACCGGCTGCCCAAGTCGCGGGTGAGCCGCACGACGTCCTTCTCCGTGGCCGGCGCCGAGGGGTACATGACCTCGGGGCAGTACGGCAACGGCAGCCTCGGTGAGGTCTTCCTGAAGCTCGGCAAGCAGGGGTCGACCCTTTCCGGCGTGATGGACGCCTTCTCGATAGCTGTCTCCATCGGCCTGCAGTACGGGGTGCCGCTGGAGCAGTTCGCCCAGAAGTTCACGAACCTGAAGTTCGAGCCGGCCGGCATGACCGACGACCCCGACATCCGGATGGCGCAGTCGATCATGGACTACATCTTCCGGCGCCTGGCCCTGGACTACCTGTCCTTCGACGAGCGCGCCGAGCTGGGCATCTACACCGCCTCCGAACGGGCTCGCTACGTCGAGACCGGCAGGTACCTCTCGGAGGAGGACGAATCCGAGATGATCGAGTCCGAGTCGTTGAAGAACGACGCAGCCGATGACGTCCGGGTGCACGCCGACGGCCCCAACCAGCCAGCGCTGGTGGAGGTCACCGCCCGCTCCACCGCCGAGGTGCTGGAGAAGCTGTCCGGACTCAGCGTTGACGCCCCGCTCTGCCTAACCTGTGGGACGAAGATGCGGCGCTCGGGTTCCTGCTACATCTGCGAGGGTTGCGGCTCGACCAGTGGCTGCAGCTGAGCAGAAAACGTGACGACCGGCGGTCGGGTCCCACCTGGATCCGACCGCCGGTTGCCCGTCTAGGCCTGGTCCGCTTCGTCGTCCTCGGCTGCGCCGGTGAAGGTGAGGTTCACCCAGGTCGTGCTGCCGGTCGCTTCACTGGTGGTCTTCTTCACCGGCGCGACGCGACCGGGGGTGTTCGGGCGGATCTCCTCACCCATCGCGGCGCGCAGGGCCTGCGCGATGGCGCTGCCCTTGCTGGGGTCGTGCTTTCGGATCTCGGCCATGGGGCCCATCGTAGGCCGGAACAGCCCCGCGGACGGTCAGCTCTCGGCTCCGGCGCGACGCCGGACCTGCCACACCACGTAGAGCGCGATCGCTGCTGCCACGAACACGATGAACGCGATCGCTGCGGCAGGGGAGAGCGAATAGAGGCGGCCGAACAAGTCCAGCCCAACCGTGCCGAGCGTGGCGTAGAGGAACGCCCAGGCGACCGATCCGATGGTTGCCGCCGGCAGGTAGTGCCGCAGCTTCATCGCCGTTGCACCGGCCGCGAGATTCGCCACCGTCTGGAAGCCGATGGTGAGGAACGAGATGGCAACCACCGGCGGCCCGTAGCGGTCGATCCGCTCGGTCGCCAGCAGGTAGCCGGGTGAATCCATCACCCGCGCCAGCCGGGTGCGGCGGGCGCCGGCCGAGCCCAGGCGGCCAAGCCAGTAGGTGCCGTTGGCCCGCAGCATCACAATCACGAACAGGGCTGCAACGAGCGCCGGGAACGGCAGGTTCCAGCTCGTCGGGTCCATGCGGCCTTCCCTGGATGTGACACGGGGTGGCCAGTCTACGTTGAGGTCCGGGTGGTGGCGCGGTGGAGTGCCGCCACCCCCGCCGCGAACACGACCACGGCAACGGCCGCGGCAGGGTCGCCGGGATGCAGCACGGCGCCGAATTGCCAGACCGCCCAGGTGCCCGCGGCGAAGAGCGCGTAACCACCCACCGCCAGGTCGCGTGGCGGCCGGCCCGGGCCGGGCCGCGGGATGAAGCGCAGCTCCAAACGGGCGATCAGGGGGACGACCAGCGTGACTACCGTCAGGACAACCACGACCAGCAGCATCGGGTTCATCAGGACAGGTCCAGCCGCGGGCACCAGCAGCGTCAGGCCAACCAGCATCCCGGCGCAGACGACGATCGCCGGGATGTGCCACAGGTAGGCGGTCAGCAGCAGCGCATTGGCGAGCCGCAGCACCGCGGCCGTCCGCTCACTGAGCCTTGCGGCCATCCGGCCGCGTTCCAGCAGGCCGAGCATGCAGGTCTGGATCAGGCTGAGGACCACGATCGCCAGGGTCGGCGGCAGCAGGTTTGCGACCAGCACGTCTGCCCAGGCCACAGCGGCCGGCGGGTAGTGCAGCCAGTTCACCAACACGACGATGGTCAGCGCCGAGCAGGCGACCACGGTGACCAGCCGTCCGACCGGCCAACCGCGGAACCAGCCCCGGTGGTAAGCCACCCCCCACTGGTGGGCCAGCGGCCAGGCAAAAGCGAGGTTGAGCCACTGCAACCCAAGGTCGCCGGTCAGCCGAACGGCGACGTCCACCCCGATCACTCCGGCGAGCAGTGGAAGCATCACCCAGGCGCCGGCGCGATCGTGCAGCCAAACCGCGAGCGGCGCCGCGGCCAGCAGGAGTTGGTAGACCACTGCGAACCACAGCAACTGGGCGAACTGACGACTCAGCGCGGCCGCCGCCGGCAACCAGCCGGTCCAGGCGGCCACGCTACCGATCACGGTGAAGACGATCATGAACAGCGACATCGGCCCGAGCAGACGGCTGCCGCGCAGGGTGAGGAAGGTCGAGTAGGGGGCCCCGGACGCCCGCCACTTGTCGACCACCACTGCGTTGGCGAATCCGGCCGCGATGAAGAAGGTCGGGATGATGGTCGTGACCCAGCTGATCGCCCACCACACCGGACCGGGTGCCCACGGCACCACCTGGATCTGGCCGTCGACAACCAGCACCTGCCAGAGCAGGGAGTGGAACACCACCACGATCAGCATTGACCCGATCCGGGCGAGGTCGATCAGGTGGTTGCGTTCGGGCACCGGCTCATCGTAGGCATTCTGGCCGGCGGGTCCGTCCTGCCAGCCGAACCCGGACACCCGGGTGACCTGCGGGACCCGTAATCTGGCGCAGTGCAGGCTGCCCTCAGCGGATACCTCACCATCTGGTCGGTGATCGGGGTCGGCTGGGTGGTCGCACACTTCCGCGTCCTCAACGAGCAGCACCGCAAGATGCTGTCCAGGGTGGCGTTCACGGTGGCCTCACCTGTGCTCTTGTTCTCGCTGGTGTCGCGCGCCGACCTCAGCCACCTGTTCAGCGCCACCCTCGTGGTCTCGGCCCTCGCGATCGTGGTTTCTGGCCTGGTCTACCTGGCCGCGGCGCGGGTGCTACTGGGCCCCGGCGATCTCCAGGGGCGGGTGGTCGGCACCCTCTGCTCGGTCTACACCAATGCCGGCAACCTTGGGCTGCCGGTCGCCGCCTACGTGCTCGGGGACATGACCTGGATGGCTCCCATCCTGCTGATCCAGGTCGGCGTGCTCCAACCGCTCGCCCTGGCGCTGCTCGACCTGGCCGCAGCCCGCGGTGAGGGGCGCCGGCTTAGTTGGGTGCGCTACCTGACCCTGCCGCTACGCAATCCGATCACCCTTGGGACGCTGGCCGGCTTGGGAGTCAATGCGTTCCAGCTTCAGTTGCCCGCCTGGACGTGGCCGCCCATCGAGATGGTGGGCCAGCTGGCCGTGCCATCGATGCTGCTGGCTTTCGGGATCTCGCTGCGCCTCGACCCGCTGCCCGGCCGCGGAGCCCACGCCGGCGAACTGTTCCTGGTCACCCCGATCAAGGTGCTCCTGCACCCACTGATCGCCTTCGGCCTCGCCACAGCTGTGTTCCACCTGCGGCTGCCGGACGTCCTGGCAGTGACTGTCATCGCCGCCCTGCCAACCGCACAGAACATCTACCTGATCGCGGGGCGGTACCACGTCCGGACGCTGCTGGCGCGGGACGCGATCTTCATCTCCACCATCGCCTCGATCCCAGTGATCGTGGCTGCCTCCACCTGGCTCCGCTGAGCGTCGGGGGCAAGAAACCGGTAGTGACTTCGGCGGTTCCTGCCTCGCCGGGGCGGCATAGCGACTAACATTCGCGCGATGGACACCGGCCACTTCACCCGCCTCTCGGGCGACGAATGCAGTCATCTGGTCCGCGGCCACAGCGTTGGCCGGGTCTGCTGGGTGTCAGCCAACGGCTTGCAGGTGTTGCCGGTCTCCTACGTTTCGGTCGACGGCAGGATCTACATCCGCACCAATCCGCAGTCGGTGATGGGCGACCTGACCGGTCCCATCGAGGTCGCTTTCGAGGTGGACGACATCGACGTCACCACAGCGACCGGTTGGAGCGTCCTGGTCCAGGGGGTAGCGCAGGCCTACGCCGGCCCTGCCGATGACCTCCGCCTCGAGCCGTGGGCCCCGGGGGATCGGACGCTGACCGTGGCCATCACCCCGTCCGCATGCTCTGGCCGAGCTGTCTCGGCCGCCCATAAAGGGAGTTGAACGATGCTGAAGCCCTATTCGGGTCCGGCCCGGGTCGTGGTCGGCTTCGACGGTTCCGACGACGCCTACCGCGCCCTCCAGCACGGCATCGCTGAAGCGGTGGAACGCGACGCCGAACTGGTCCTGGTGCACGCCGTTGACGACACCGTCCTCAACAGTGCCTGGGGCGTGGTGTTCGACCCGGAGGAGATCAAACTCGGCGCGGCCTCGATGCTGGCCAAGGGCGTCGACGACGCGGTTGCCGCAGGGCTGGCCCGTGGGCGTGTCCGCACCGAGGTGGTGCTGGGCAACCCGGCGGCGGCGCTGACCCGGATGAGCGACCAGTCGTCACTGGTTGTGCTGGGCAGGCAGTCCAACGGGCCTGGAGAGCGTCGGTACGTCGGTTCGACGTCGGTCGGGGTGGTCGGCGCAGCGCACTGCCCGGTCATCGTGGTCTCCGAGAACGACGTCGCCCACGAGAATCGCACCGGCCTGATCGGGGTCGCAGTGGACACGTCCGCCCGTGGCGCAGTGGCGCTGGAATGGGCGCTGACCGAATGCCAGGGACACGGCGGCAAGGTGGTCGTGATCAGCGTCTGCCGCCCCCCGCAGGGCCGCTGGTTCGGCGGTGGCCAGCCGACCGTCGAGCAGCAGCTGGCCGCGGTGGAGGTCACCCGCGCCCGGATGACCGAAATGATCTCGGAGATCACCGAGGACTTCCCGGGTGTCGATGTGACCCTCGAGGTGCCCTACGGCAACCCGCTTGACCTCCTGACCGCGCGCACCGAAGAACTCGACATGCTCGTGGTCGAGGTGCACGCCGCGTTCCCGACCTACTCGGTCGGCGGGCTGATCCGCGGCCTGCTCAGCCACGGGCGGTGCCCGATCGGCGTGATCCGGCCAAAGGATGCCCACGGTTCCTGAGCCTGTCGAAGGACGGCTCCTCAGGGCAGGTGTGCGTTCTCGGTAGGCTTGCTCGGTCATGACTGCTGACCTGCCCGTGCTGAGCTTCGACGAGGCGCTGCCGATCAGCGCCCACGTCGCCGCCATCCGTGAAGCCCTGATCGCCAACCAGGTGCTGGTGGTCGCGGGGGAGACCGGTTCGGGCAAGACCACCCAACTTCCCAAGATCTGCCTGCTCGCCGGACGGAAGAGCATCGGCCATACCCAGCCGCGCCGGATCGCCGCGCGGAGCGTCGCCGCCCGGATGGCGGAGGAACTTGGTGAGGAACTCGGTCGGACGGTCGGCTTCCAGGTGCGCTTCTCGAGCAAGCGAAGCCGCGACACCCGGATCAAGGTGATGACCGACGGCATCCTGCTGGCCGAGATCGCCCACGACCGGGACCTGCGCCGCTACGACACGATCATCATCGACGAGGCGCATGAGCGAAGTCTGAACATCGATTTCCTGCTGGGATACCTGAAGCAGTTGCTGCCTCGGCGCCCCGACCTCCGGGTGGTGATCACGTCGGCGACCATCGACACCGCGCGCTTCTCCGCGCACTTCGACAACGCGCCGGTGATCGAGGTCACCGGGCGCACCTACCCGGTCGAGCTCCGCTACCGTCCGGTCGCCGGCAGCGCCGAGCAGCGCGACCGGGACCAGCTGGACGCCATCTGCGCTGCCGTCACCGAACTGTCCGCCCGCCTGGACGGCGACATCCTCGTCTTCCTCTCCGGGGAGCGGGAGATCCGGGATGCCGCGGAAGCAATCGCCGGGCTGCAGCTGCGCTTCACCGAGGTGGTGCCGCTGTACGCCCGGCTGTCGGCCGCCGAGCAGCACCGGGTGTTCGCAGCCCACACCGGCAGGAGAATCGTGCTGGCAACCAACGTCGCCGAAACCTCGCTGACGGTGCCCGGGATCCGGTTCGTCGTCGACCCAGGCATGGCCCGCATCTCCCGCTACTCGGCCCGCACCAAGGTGCAGCGACTCCCGATCGAACCCATCTCGCAGGCCTCGGCCAATCAGCGGGCCGGACGCTGCGGTCGGCTCGGGCCGGGCATCTGCATCCGGCTGTACGACGAGGAGGACTTCGCCGCCCGTCCGGAGTTCACCGAGCCCGAGATCCTGCGGACCAACCTGGCCGCTGTGATCCTGCAGATGGCCGACGCCGGCCTCGGCGACATCACCCGGTTCCCGTTCGTGGAGCCGCCGGACGCCAGCCAGGTACGGGATGGGCTGCGATTACTCACCGAGCTCGGAGCGATCGATTCCGGCGGCCACGAGCGGGGCACCGTCCGGCTGACCCCGGTTGGCCGCAGCCTGGCCCGACTCCCCGTGGATCCTCGCCTTGGCCGGATGCTGGTCGAGTCGGACCGGCAGGGCTGCCTTCGCGAGGTGCTGCCGATCGTGGCCGGGATCGCCATCCCGGACGTGCGGGAGCGGCCGGCCGAGGACACTGCGGCCGCCGACACCGCGCACCGCAGGTTCTGGGCCCCGATGGACGGCAGTCCAGAGCCCACCCCGGACGGCTCGGACATCGCCGCGATCTCGCGCCTGTGGAACTACCTGCGGGACCAGCGCCGGGAGCTCTCCGGCAACGCCTTCCGCCGGCTGTGCCGGGCCGAGTACCTGAACTTTCTTCGGGTGCGGGAATGGCAGGACCTGCACACCCAGCTCCGCGAGGCCTGCACCGAGCTCGGCATGCGCCGCAACGACGCGCCGGCCGGGCTCGACCGGGTGCACACCGCCGTCCTTTCCGGTCTGCTGTCGCACGTTGGGCTGCTCGACCTGGCGAGCCAGGCAAAGCCGGAACGCGGCAAGCGCCGCGGGCCCGCCGAGTACCTGGGTGCCCGGGGCGCGCGGTTCGCGATCAACCCCGGCTCCAGCGCTGCCCGCACCAATCCGCCGCTGGTGATGGCGGTGGAACTGGTGGAGACCAGCCGGCTGTGGGCCCGGATCGTCGCCCCGATCGACGCTGCCTGGATCGAGACCGTGGGTGCCCACCTGCTCAAGCACAACTACTCCGAGCCCCACTGGTCGGCCAAGGGCGGCCAGTGCGTGGCCTACGAGCGGGTCACCCTGCTCGGGGTGCCGATCATCGCCCAGCGGCTGGTCAGCTACGCCCGGATCGATCCGGTCGTTGCCCGGGAAGTGTTCATCACCTCGGCGCTGGTCGAGGGCCAGTGGCGCACCCGACACCATTTCTGGTCTCGTAACCAGGCAGTCCGCACCGAGGCCGAGGAACTGGCCGACCGTAACCGGCGCCGCGACCTGCTGGTGGACGACGTCACCATCGCTGCCTTCTACGCCGCCCGAATCCCGGAGGAGGTCGTCAGCGTCGCGCACTTCGACCGGTGGTGGCGGGACGCCCGTGGACGGGACGAGCACCTGCTCGACCTGTCCATCGGCGACCTGGTGCAACCAGAAGCGGAACTGGACACCGAGTCCTACCCCGACCGCTGGCTCGCGGGCGGTGAGGAGCTCGCCGTCGACTACGCCTTCGACCCCGGCAGCGGCCACGATGGAGTCACGGTGACGGTTCCCCTGGCCACGCTGACCCGGCTCGACCCGGCGGTCTTCAGCTGGCAGGTTCCGGGGCTGCGGGCCGAAGTAGCCGCAGAACTCGTACGGGGACTGCCGAAGGCCCTGCGGACGCAGCTGGTGCCGGCACCGGACACGGCACGCCGCGCGCTCGCTTGGCTCGACGAGCATCCCGGACCGGCCACCGAGCCGCTGTGGACGGCGCTGGGACGCGGCATCCTCGCCCTCAAGGGGGTGCAGGTGCCGGCCGAGGCCTGGCAACCGGCCTCGGCCCCGGAACACCTCCGGGTCCGGTTCCGGGTGGTTTCGGCGGGAGCAGAGCCGGTGGTCGGGCGCGACCTGGCCGAACTGGCCGAGCAACTGGCCCCCAAGGTGAGCCGGACGCTGAACGCCGCGGCTGCCCACCTGACCCACGCCGGCGCGACTACGTGGGACTTCGCGACGTTGCCGAGGTCGCTCAGCGAGCCGATGCCCGGCTACCCGGCCCTGGTCGACCGGATCACCAAGGTTGGGGTGCAGGTCTTCGCTGAGCCGGATGCGGCCGCCCGAGCGCATCGCAACGGCCTGCGCCGGTTGCTCACCCTGACCACCGTCGACCCCACCCGCTGGGTCGTCTCGCGGATGGGCAACGCCACAAAGCTGGCGCTCGCGACCTCGCCGTACGCAGGAGCGCCGGCGCTACTCGCCGACGCCAGGCTGAAGGTCGTCGGCGAACTCGCGGACGCGGTTGGCGGGTTGTGGGAGGTGCGCGACGAGGCCAGCTACACCAGGCTCGCCGAAGCGGTCCGCACCGAAGCCGCCGCAGCCATGCAGCGGGCGGTCACGGCAGCCGGCGAGATCGTGGCGCTGGCGGGGGAGGTGCAGCGGTTGGTGCCCGGGGCGCCCGCTGCCACCCGGGCGGACGTTGCCGAGCAGCTTGCCGGGCTGGTCTACCCGGGGTTCATCGCCGCCACCCCACCTGCGGCCTGGCGCCGGTTGTCGACCTATCTTCGGGGGATCGAGCGCCGGCTGGCAGCGACGGTCACGAATCCGCGTCGCGAGGCGGAAGGCCTGGCGGTGATCAGTGACCTGGAGGACGAGTACGCGGGGCTGTGCGCCCGGTTCCCGAAAGGCCCGCTACCCGAGGCCGTGGCCGAGATCGGTTGGCTGCTCGAGGAGCTGCGGGTGAGCCTGTTCGCTCAGTCCCTGGGAACGGCAGTGCCGGTGTCGGCGAAGCGGGTGCGGACGGCGATGGCCGCAGCCTCGCCGACACCTGGATGAGGCAGGTTCAGAAGGTGGGCAGGTGGGTGCGGATGGCCTCGCGCCCGACCATCGAGCGACCGAACCAGTGGCGGGCGTCTGCCTTGCGGCGGTTGATCGGCGATTGCTCGATCTGACGGGCGATGTCGATCTCCTCGACCACGCGGGCGTGATCGCGATCGGTGACCGGGTAGCTGAGCATGCAGCAATTCTGCCTTCTGGCCTCCGTTCGCCACAAGCTCACTTTTCCGAACAACCATTCGGTGTTGCCGTATGATGTTCACGTGCTGGACCTCAACCGACTCCGTATCCTGCGCGCCGTCGTCGCCAGTGGTTCGGTGAACGACACCGCGCGCCGCCTCGGCCTCACGCCGTCCACCGTCAGCCAGCATGTGCACACCCTCGAACGGGAGGTCGGCTTCGCCCTCGTGGAACGGGTGGGACGAGGCATTCGGCCCACGCCGGCCGCCGTCGAGCTGGCCGGGGCGAGCGCCGATGCGCTGCACGCCATGGCCGATCTGGACGCGCTGGCCCGTGACCTCCGGGAGGGGGCCACCGAGCGGCTGACCATGCGGACCTTCGCTTCGGCTGCCTACACCTGGATGCCGGCCGTGGCCCGTACCCTGCGCCAGGAGTTTCCTGGCCTCACCCTCGAGCTGTCGATCAACGAGACCGACAGCGCCGAGATGGCCGGGCAGGCCGACGTCGAGGTGCACACCGAGCTCCCCTACGACGAGCCGCGGGTGCCGCCGGCCTACCGGCGCTTCGAACTCGGCAACGACGACTTCCTCGTCGCGCTCCCACACGACCACCCGCTCGCCGGGGCCGGCACGATGGACCTGAGCGAGTTCGCCGAGGACGACTGGGTGCAGTACGACTTCCGGGACGACATCGCCACCCGGCTGGCTGCCCACGCCTGCGCCGGCGCCGGGTTCACGCCGAGGTTCGTCGCCCGGGCCCAGGACCACGTCACCGGGCTGGCCTTCGTGGCCGCCGGCGTCGGGATCGCCCTGGTGCCGCAACTGGCCCTTGGCTGGTCGGGCTTCGAGGTGGCCTACGTCCGGCCAACCAACCCCAGCCCGAACCGTCGAATCGTCGCCCTGGTGCGAGACAGCGTTCGCACCAATCCCGCCGCGGCGCGCACCATCGAACTCCTCACCGAGCTCGGCGGACGGCTTGGCGAGAACTGCCGCCGGGACACGCGAGGCACTGACACCGGCACGTCAGCCCTCAGCGCAATGCCCGGATGCCGGAGTGGTCGGGAGTACAGTGGCCGGGTGCTGGATCCGCGTCTCCTCTATACCTTTGACCCGGACCTCTGGGAGTCGGTCAGGGGGACCAAACCTGCCCTGATCCACCTGCTGGACGGGTATATCGACGCCGGATCGGTCACCCACGCGACCGGGCGCTACCTGCTCGAGGTCTGCGAACACGAGGTGCTGGTGGAGTTCGACCACGACCAGCTGCACGACTACCGCTCCCGCCGGCCGCAGATGGTCTTCGACACCAACCAATGGGTCGGGATGACCGACTACGCCCTGGTCATCAACCGCCTGCGGGACGCCAACGGCAAGCCGTTCCTGCTGCTCACCGGCCCGGAGCCGGACACCCAGTGGAACCGGGCGGCCGCCGCTGTCCTCGGAATCGCCGAACGGCTCGAGGTGTCCCGCCTGATCACTGTCGCCGGCGTGCCCATGGCGGTGCCGCACACCCGCCCGACGCTGGTCACGGCGCACGCCACCGAGCCGGAGACCGTCAGCGGCAACCCGATGTGGATCGACCGGGTGCAGATCCCGGGGAGCTTCTCCCACGTCCTGGAGTACCGCGCCGGCCAGGCCGGTCTACTCGGCCAGGGCTTCGTCGCCCACGTTCCGCACTACCTTGCCCAGACCGGATTCCCGCAGGCGACCCAGGCGGTGATCAGCCGGCTGGCCAAGTCCGCCGGGCTGGTGATCCCGATGGGCGAACTGGAGGAACGCTCGGCCGCCAACCTGGCCTCGATCGATTCCGAGACTGCGGAGGACGCCGACTTCCCGACCGTCGTGACCGCGCTGGAGGAGCAGTACGACCGGCTGAGCAACAGCGGCGCGGCCTCGGTACCGAGCGCGGAGGAAATCGGCGCTGCCGTGGAGCAGTTCCTCGCAGAGCAGGACCCCCCGCCCGACTTCCGGCGGTAACCCGTGCCGGAGACTGTTGACCAGCTGATCGAGATCCTCGACCTGCGCCAGACCGACGAGCACGTCTTCGTCGGCAAGGACGCCGGTTCGGCTCGCCAGCGGGTCTTCGGCGGCCAGGTGCTGGCCCAGGCGCTGACCGCTGGCTACCGGACCGTGCCGGACAGTCGCGTCGCCCACTCCCTCGGTGCCTACTTCCTGCGGGCCGGGGTGGCCGGGACCCCGATCCGTTACACCGTCGAGGTGACCCGGGACGGCGGCAGCTTCTCTGCCCGCAGGGTGGTGGCCGACCAGGGTGGTCGGGTGATCTTCAGCATGGTCTGCTCCTACCACGAGCTCGAGCCCGGCCTCGACCACGCCGACGCGACCCCGGCCGGCGTCCTGCCGCCGGAACAATGCCCGCCCTTGTCGGAGGTGCTGGGAACCCGGTCCCGCCGCGCGGCGGAGGTCTGGCGCCAGGAGTTCGGCGTGCTGGAGACCCGGTTCGCCAGCGACACCTCGAACCTCGAAGCGGCCGCCCAGCCGGACGCGGCGATGAAGGTGTGGGTAAGGGCGGAGAGCGCCCTGTCAGATGATCCGATGCTCCATCAGGCCGTGCTGGCATATGTCAGCGACCTGACCCTGCTCGCGGTGAGCACCGTGCCGCACCCGGTGGAGTTCGGCGGTCCCAACATCCAGGTTGCCTCGATCGACCACTCGATGTGGTTCCACCGGCCGGCCCGGGCGGACGAGTGGCTGCTCTACGACCAGGTGTCACCGTCGGCCTCGGCCGGGCTCGGCTTCAGCTTCGGCCGGCTGTTCGCCGGCGGGCGGGTGGTGGCATCGTGCGCGCAGGAGGGGCTGATCCGGCTGGTCGGCTGAGACCCGCCACGGTTGGTGGCAGCAGATCTTCCCCGGACGCCAGAAAGATCCCAGATCACATCGCAGAACCTGGGATCTCCTGGCTTCGGGGGTGTGGCTCAGACCGTCAGGCGGCCTCGGAGTCCCCTCGTAGCTTGGTGATTGCGTGCCGTTCGATCTGGCGGACCCGCTCGGCTGTGATCCCCCAGATGGCGGCGATGTCGGCGAGCTTGGCCTGCCTACCGTCGAGGAGCCCGTAGCGGCGACGGACCACATCGGCGGATCGCTCATCGAGACTTGCCAGCATGGCGTCGAGGCGGGCGCGGTCCTCTGCGTCCAGCACCACCTCGTCGGGTCCGGGCGACATCTCGCGGGCGAGCAGGTCGCCGAGGGCGGTGTCGCCGTTCTCTTCGACCGGCGCGTCCAGGCTGACGTGATCGCGGGAGAGCCGCAGCAGGTCGACGATCTGCTCCTCGGCCACCCCGAGTTCCTGGGCGATCTCCAACAGTTCGGGCTCGCGGCCCAAGCGGCGCTCCAGGGTGCGGCGCACCGCCGAGACCTGGTTCACCTGCTCGGCGACGTGCACCGGCAGCCGGACGATTCGGCCCTGCTGGGCGATGCCGCGGGAGATCGACTGGCGGACCCACCAGGTGGCGTAGGTGGAGAACTTGAAGCCCTTGGTGTAGTCGAACTTCTCGACTGCCCGGATCAGGCCGGTGTTGCCCTCCTGGACCAGGTCGAGCAGCGGCATCTGCGCCCGGCCGTACTTGCGGGCAACGGAGACGACGAGCCGCAGGTTCGCCGTGATGAAGCGCTGCATGGCGGCGTCACCCGTCTCGGCGATCTCGCGAAGCTCCTCGGTGGTGGCCTGCACCTTGTGCAGGGAGCTCTCGGTGTCGGTGAGGGTGTTCTCGAGGATCGCGTGGGCGTAGCGCCCGGCCTCGATCAGCTTGGCCAGTTGGACCTCCTCCTCTGCTGTCAGCAGCGGGGTCTTGGCGATCCCGTCCAGGTAGAGGCCAACCGCATCCTTGCCGTCGATGCCGTCAGTGCTGCGAATCCGATGCGCGGTGGCGATCACTTGAGTCCCTTTCGCTCGTCATCAGTACAACGTGCGAGGAGGGCGGTTTTCTGCCCCCAACACCCCTTGGATTACCCCGAGGGCACCCCGAACATGCAGATCAAGACCACAGTCGTACCCAACCCCCTACCGTGGGCGGTCCTGGCCGTCACCGTTCGGATGAGGCGGGGTCGCAGCGATCAGCCAGGCCAGCTCGAAAGCCGCGTCCCGCCAGGCCTGATAGCGACCGGTTCGCCCGCCGTGGCCCGCGACCAATTCGGTCTTCAGCAGGATCGGCCGCTCCGAGCCGGACTCGTGTCGCAGGGCCGCCACCCACTTCGCCGGTTCGGTGACCTCAACCCGGGTGTCGTTGAGGCTGGCGGTCACCAGGATCGCCGGGTACTGGGCCGCGTGGACGTTCTCATAGGGGGAGTAGCGGCGCATGCGGGCGTAAACGCCCGGGTCGTGCAACGGGTCGCCCCACTCCTCCCACTCCATCACGGTCAGCGGCAGCTCGGGGTCGAGGATGGTGGTGAGGGCGTCGACGAACGGGACGGCAGCGTGAACAGCTGCGAAAGCCTCCGGGGCGAGGTTGATCGCCGCCCCGATCAGCAGGCCACCGGCACTCCCGCCCTCTGCCGCCAGCCGGTCAGTGCTGGTGTAGCCGGCCTCGACGAGGTGCCGGGCGCAGGTGACGAAGTCGGTGAACGAGTTCTCCTTGGCCTCCAGGCGCCCGGTCGTGTACCACTCCCGCCCCAGTTCGCCACCGCCACGCACATGGGCGGTGGCGTAGACGTAGCCACGGTCGAGCAGGCTGAGTCGGGCGATGGAGAAGCCGGGCGGGACGCTGATCTCGTAGGCGCCGTAGCCGTAGAGGAGGCAACCGGCACTGCCGTCCAGCGGGGTGTCGGCGCGGTAGACAACAGAGATCGGGATCCGGGTGCCGTCGGCGGCCACGGCCCACTCGCGCCGCTGCAGGTAGTCGGCGGGACGGTACGGCCCATGGGTGGGGTGGTCGAGCACCGGGCGCCGGCGCAGCACCTTTCGGTCGCCGTCCGCCAGCCGGTACTCGATGACCTGGTCCGGGGTGACCATCGACTGGTAGTGCAGCCGGATCCGGTCGGTGTCGGCTTCGTCGCCGCCATCGGCGTCGACCTGGTAGATCGGCTCGTCGAACTCGATCGCGACCTCCGGGCCGACCTCGCCGGAAGAGTCACGGTGGCGCAGGGTGACCAGCTGCAGGCCGTCCCGCCGCAGGACCTGCACCAGCACCTGGTCGTAGGCCGTCACGCCGAGCAACCTGACCCCGGGGACGCCGGGCCAGATCGGGCTCCAGTCGGACGCAGCGGCGGCGGTCAGCGGCGCCTGGGCAAGCGCGAAGTCGGGCGCCCCGTCGTTGTGCACGATGAACAGCCGGTCCCCGGCGATCTCGATGTCGTACTCGACGTCCTCCCGGCGCGGGGTCACCGAGCGGAGCCGTGCGGCCGGGTCGGCGACGTCAAGCAGCCAGGACTCGGTGCTGGTCTTGCTGGCCGCGACCAGTTCCACCCAGCGGTGGTCGCGGGAGGAGTCCACGCCGAGCCAGAACCGCTCGTCTGGTTCGCGGTACAGCAGGGTGTCGGGGGCCGCATCGCCGAGTCGGTGGCGCCACAGCCGGTCGGGACGCCAAGCCTCGTCAACGGTGAGATAGCAGAAAGCGTCGTTTCCGGCCCAGCAACCGCCAGAGGCCACCTGGTCCACCTCATCGGCCAGGTGTTCGCCGGTGATGAGGTCGAGGAACCGGAGGTGGTAACGCTCGTCGCCGCTGGTGTCCACCGAATAGGCGGCCAGCCGGCCGTCCGGGGAGACGTCGAAGCAGCCGAGCGCGAAGAACTCCTCACCGGCGGCCAGCGCCTGAGCGTCCAGCAGCAACTGTTCGCCGTCAGGGGTGCCTGCGTTCGGATCTGGCAGGGAGTCGCGCCCGTTGGCGGGGCAGCGGTGGTAGCTCGGATAGTCCAGGCCTTCGGTGGACCTGGCGTAATACCAGAACTCGCCCAGTCCGGGGTGCCGGACGAACTCGGGGACGCTCAGGTCGGTTTGTCGGGTCCGGGCCGAGATGTCGTCGTAGATCTCCTGGCGAAGCCCGGCGAGTGGTGCGGTGACCGCCTCCGTGTACGCGTTCTCGGCCTTCAGGTAGGCCAGGAAATCGGGGTCCGTCTTGTCCCGCATCCAGGCGTACGGATCGGTGAAGGTGTCCGAGTGGTGGGTACGGGTGGAGGGACGGCGGGGGGCCACCGGGGGGTGGACGGCAACTGGCATGGCGACAGCCTAGGGCTGGGGCGGTGTTGGGTGTTTGTGCCGGTCGTGGCACAATGGACCTGCGAAGTATTGACAGCACCCGTATGTTGTGCGCCCTGAATCGCTTGGTCGAGAGGTTTGCCTGTGTCCCAACGCTCCAGCGCCGCCGCCGTTTCCACCCCCGATGAGGCAGCCGTTGTGGCCCCGCGGAGGCGGACCCGGAAGGTGGCCGACTCGCCGGTGAAGGCGGTTCCGCAAGCGGTCCCGACCTCCCCGGTCACCCCGGAAGAGGATCTCGAACCCACCCCGGACAAGCTGGTCGAGGAAGTGGTCGTCGACGACCTGGAGGAAGTCACGGTCGAGGAAGTGATCGTCCCCGGCGCGATCGAGAACGTGAAGTTCCAGCGAGAGGGAGCGGACGTGGTACTCACCGTCGGCGGGAAGAAGCGGACCCTGGACGACGTTGACGACACCGGCTTCGAGCCGGCCGAGGAAGTCAAGGTCGAGGCGGAGCTGGTCGAGGACGGCGGCTTCAGCCTCTCCGACGCCGACGACGCGGACGAACCCGAGCAGCAGGTGATGGTCGCCGGCGCGACCGCTGATCCGGTGAAGGACTACCTGAAGCAGATCGGCAAGGTCGCGCTGCTGAACGCCGAGATGGAGGTGCAGCTCGCAAAGCGCATCGAAGCCGGGCTGTTCGCCGAGGAGACCATCAACGAGGGCAACACCTCAAAGGACGCTGCCGTCGACCTGGACTGGATCTCCGAGGACGGACGCCGCGCGAAGAACCACCTCCTGGAGGCGAACCTCCGGCTGGTGGTGTCGTTGGCCAAGCGCTACACCGGACGCGGCATGCTCTTCCTCGACCTGATCCAGGAGGGCAACCTCGGCCTGATCCGCGCGGTGGAGAAATTCGACTACACCAAGGGCTACAAGTTCTCCACGTACGCGACCTGGTGGATCAAGCAGGCGATCACCCGGGCGATGGCCGACCAGGCCCGCACCATCCGGATCCCGGTGCACATGGTCGAGGTGATCAACAAGCTGGCCCGCGTGCAGCGCCAGATGCTGCAGGACCTGGGTCGCGAACCAACTCCGGAGGAGCTGGCCAAGGAACTCGACATGACCCCGGAGAAGGTCGTCGAGGTGCAGAAGTACGGTCGCGAGCCGATCTCGCTGCACACCCCGCTCGGTGAGGACGGCGACTCCGAGTTCGGCGACCTGATCGAGGACTCCGAGGCCGTCGTGCCGGCGGAAGCGGTCAACTTCACCCTGCTCCAGGAGCAGCTGCACGACGTGCTGGACACCCTCAGCGAGCGGGAAGCCGGCGTAGTCAGCATGCGGTTCGGTCTCACAGACGGCCAGCCGAAGACCCTCGACGAGATCGGCAAGGTCTACGGCGTCACCCGCGAGCGGATCCGCCAGATCGAGTCCAAGACGATGAGCAAGTTGCGGCACCCGTCGCGCTCGCAGGTGCTGCGGGACTACCTCGACTGATCCTCGGCCGCCCGGCTGACCAGCACCGACCCGCTCGACGGGTTCGTGCTGGCGCGAGAACCCCCCTCACCGGCGTGATCTGATCGCAACACTTCCTGCAATAGTGCCGAGCGGTGCTTGCGCTAGGGTCTGCCCATGGCAGGAGACGAAGCCGCGCCGGGCCAGCCGCTCGGCGAGGAACTGGTGGTGCTCTCGGAGGTCAACAAGCACTTCGGGGACCTGCACGTGCTGCAGAACATCAACCTGACCGTCCACAAGGGCGAGGTGGTGGTGGTCCTCGGGCCGTCCGGATCGGGGAAATCCACCCTCTGCCGGGCGATCAACCGGTTGGAGACCATCGGGTCGGGCACCATCACCATCGACGGTGTCCCGCTGCCCGAGGAGGGCAAGGGGCTCGCAGAGCTCCGGGCCGACGTGGGGATGGTCTTCCAGTCCTTCAACCTGTTCGCCCACAAGACGATCCTGGAGAACGTCACCCTGGGGCCGACCAAGGTGCGTCGCAAGAGCGCCGACGAGGCCAGGAAGCTCGCCATGGAGTTGCTCACCCGGGTGGGGGTGGACAACCAGGCCGACAAGTACCCCGCCCAGCTCTCCGGCGGCCAGCAGCAGCGGGTAGCCATCGCCCGCGCCCTGGCCATGCAGCCGAAGGTGATCCTGTTCGACGAGCCCACCTCCGCCCTCGACCCCGAGATGGTCAACGAGGTGCTGGACGTGATGGTGAGCCTTGCCCGGCAGGGCATGACGATGGTCGTCGTCACCCACGAGATGGGCTTCGCCCGCAAGGCCGCTGATCGGGTGGTGTTCATGGACGGAGGCCTGATCGTCGAGGAGGGCACCCCTGAGGACTTCTTCACCAACGCCCGGAGCGCCCGGGCGAAGGACTTCCTGAGCAAGATCCTTACCCACTGACCCACCTATTGGTTGACCAAGCAGAGACAACAGGAGGAACCATGAAGTACGCAAAGGCGATGCTCGCGGCAGCGTCCGCGCTGGCCATGGCGGCCGCGCTCACGGCCTGCGCCGGCGGCAGCTCCGCCGGTGGGGCACCCGGCTCCGGCGGAAAGGTGGTGATCGGCATCAAGTTCGACCAGCCCGGCCTCGGGCTCAAGGATGGCGACACCTTCAAGGGCCTCGACGTCGAAGTTGCCAAGTTCGTCGCCGACAAGCTCGGCTACACCCAGGTCGAGTTCAAGGAGAGCCCGTCCGCACAGCGCGAGACCCTGCTGGAGAGCGACCAGGTCAAGATGATCTTCGCCACCTACTCCATCACCGACACCCGCAAGCAGCGGATCTCCTTCGCCGGGCCCTACTTCATCGCCGGGCAGGACCTGCTGGTCTCCGCCACCAACACCGAGATCACCGGCCCCGAGAGCCTCAACGGCAAGAAGCTCTGCTCGGTCACCGGGTCGACCTCGGCGCAGAAGGTCAAGGACACCCTCGCCAGCGATGTGCAGTTGCAGGAGTTCGACACGTACTCCAAGTGCGTTGAGGCACTCGCGGCCGGGACCATCGACGCCGTCACCACCGACAACGTGATCCTCGCCGGCTTCGCCGCCCAGTCCCAGTACGCCGGGAAGCTCAAGGTGGTCGGCTCGACCTTCAGTGAGGAGCGCTACGGCGTGGGCATCAAGAAGGGCGACAAGGCCCTCTGCGAGGCGATCAACACCGCCCTGGCCGACATGGTCAGCTCCGGTGCCTGGCAGACCGCCATCGACAGCACCGTCGGTCCGTCCGGGTTCAAGCCCGACGCAGCCAAGAACCCGCCCAAGGCCGACGCCTGCGCCTGAGCTGACCACCAGGTTCCCCGGCCCGCCGCGGCGGGCCGGGGAACCCTGACCCGGGGAGATCGATGGAGGGACTGGCGGCGCTCTTTGCCCGATACGACGTGCTGGGCGCCTTCCTGATGACGATCAGGCTGACCCTGGGTGGGGCGGTGGGCGCCCTGCTGATCGGGACCGTGATCGCCATCTGCCGGGTGTCGCCGGTGGCGGTGCTGCAGCGAATCGGGGCCTGGTACGTCACGATCTTCCGCAACACCCCACTCACCCTGATCATTGCCCTTTGCCTGCTCGGCCTGAACAACATCCTCGCCATCCAGCTCGACTCCACCAATGTCCTCGAGAACGCCTTCCGGTGGGCCGTCGTCGGGCTGGCGTTCTACCACGCCTCGTTCGTCGCGGAGGCGATCCGCAGCGGCATCAACACGGTGCCCGCCGGGCAGGCGGAGGCCGCCCGCTCGATCGGGCTCGGGTTCATGCCGACGTTGCGGTACGTGGTGCTGCCGCAGGCGTTCCGGGGTGCGATCGCGCCCCTGGGCAACACCATGATCGCGCTTACCAAGAACACCACCGTGGCAGCGACCATCGGGGTGGGCGAGGCAGCCTTCATGATGCGGAACATGATCGAGTTCTCGCCCAACTACCTGTACGCGATCTTCTTCATCATGGCTGCCGGCTTCGTCATCCTCACCCTCCCGATGGGCATCATCTTCACCTGGCTCTCCAACCGGCTGGCGGTGGCGCGATGAGCGCGCCGGTTGCCGTCCTCTTCGACGTCCCTGGGCCACGAGCCAGGGCGCGTTACCGCGTGGTGGCGATCGTCGGCACCCTCCTCCTGGTGGCGATCCTCGCATTCGTCGTCGTCCGGATGCTCGACCTGCCCGAGCCGCTCACCCGAGCACGCAACAGCCAATTCACCGCCGAGAAGTGGATGCCGTTCCTCACCGCCTCGGCCTGGACCAACTACCTTCTCCCCGGCCTGCTCGGCACGATCCTTGCTGCGGTGGTCGCTGTGGTGCTGTCGCTGGTGGCAGGCCTCGCACTGGGGATCGGCCGGCTGGTCCAGGTCCGGTGGGTCCGCTGGGTCTGCGGCGCCTTCGTGGAGTTCTTCCGGTCGGTGCCGGTGCTCATGATGATGCTCTTCGCCTACTACGCCGGCCTGTTCGCGTTGCGGATCACCGGCGACTTCCTGCCGTTCTTCGGCGTCGTGGTGGGTCTGACCCTTTACAACTCATGCGTCATCGCCGAACTGGTGCGGTCCGGCGTGAACTCGCTGCCCAAGGGACAGCAGGAGGCCGGGCTGGCGATCGGACTCACCCCGATGGCGACCCTGACGACGATCCTGCTGCCCCAGGCCATCACGGCGATGCTGCCGTCGATGCTCAGCCAGTTGGTCGTCATCCTGAAGGACTCCGCCCTCGGCTACATGATCAGCTACCTCGAACTGATGCGCGCCGGGACCAACCTGGCTGCCGTGTTCGGCAACCTGATCCCGACAATGATCGTGCTGGCCGTGATGTACATCATCATGAACTCCCTGCTGACCAGGGCAGCGTCCATGGTCCAGCGCCGGCTGCGCCGCGCGCCACAGGTGATCGACGTCACCATCACCGCCGGCATGGTGCCGCAGCCGGCTTCCGAACCCCAGGTCCCGCCGACGCTGATGCATCCGCATGGCGCCGGCGAGCCGCCGACCCTGCGCCACCACCGGGAGCGACGGCACCCGCCCGACCCCGGCGGGTAGCCGTCGCTCAGCGCAGGTCGAGCGGCGGCAGGTCGTCGTACGGGGTGAAGCCGTGCACCACGCCAAGGAAGGCCAGCGCGGCCTTGGCCGTGGCGATCAGGTTCTCCGACCTGCGGAAGCCGTGGCCCTCGTCCGGGAACAGCAGGTACGCCACCGGCAAACCCCGCGCCCGCACCGCCGCGACGATCGCTTCGGCCTGGCTGGGCGGGACGACCCGGTCCAGGCCGCCCTGCAGAACCAGCATCGGGCAGGAGAGGCGGTCGAGGTGGTGGATCGGCGAGCGGTCCAGGTAGGTCTGGCGGCCCCCGGGATACGGTGCGACCAGCCCGTCGAGGTAGCCGGACTCGAACTTGTGGGTGCCGGTGGCCAGGGCCTCCAGGTCGCCGACCCCGTAGAGACTGATCCCGGCAGCGAACACGTCGGTCGAGGTCAGTGCCGCCAGGGTGGTGTAGCCGCCGGCCGAGCCGCCACGGATGCTGAGCCGCGCCGGATCGGCGAGCCCTGCGGCCACCAGGGCCCGGACGCCGGCCACGCAGTCGCGGACATCGATCACACCCCAGCCGCCCTGCAGCCGGTCCCGGTAGGCACGGCCGTAGCCGGAGGAGCCGGAGTAGTTGACGTCGAGGATGCCGATGCCGCGGCTCGTCCAGAACTGGGTGGACGTGGCGAACTCGGCTCCGTGGAAGCCGGTCGGCCCGCCGTGGCTCCACACCTGGACCGGCGGGAGCTCGCCCGGCGGGGCGGTGTAATCGGGGTTGGTCGGCGGGTAGTACCAGCCGTGGACCGGGCCGTCGGGGGAGTCCCAGCTCACCGGCTGGGCCCGGGACACCATTGCTTCCGGCAGTTGCCGGCTGCCCGCGCACCGAAGCAGCCGGTCCCCGCCGGCGTCGAGCTCGAGCAGGTGCAGCTCAGCCGGGCGCTCCCGGTAGCCGACCAGGGCGACCACCTTCGCTCCGCGCCCGGTCAGCTGGCAGCTCACACCGCCGGTGCTGAGCTCGCCAAGTTCCCAGTCCACTGAGCTCCCGCCGGGACCCAACAGCCCCAGGCGGACGATGCCGTCCTCGAGCCAGGTGCAGCCGATCCGGCCGTCGTCGAGCAACGTGAACGGCGGCGGGTCCGGGGTCCACATCGGTCCGCAGAAGTCCCAGGCGTGCCGGTGCAACTGCCGGGTGCCGCCGGCGTCCCAGCTGTGGAAGTTCCAGTAACCGGAGACGTCGGAGAGGTAGACCAGCGAACCGTCGGCCGACCAGGCGGGGTACACCGCGGATTCGCGCGGACCGCCGGCCACCTGGATTGCCAGCTCCGGGTGCTCCAGTGGTGCCACCATCAGCCTGGTGGCGTCCCACGGCATGCCCGGCAACTGCCACTCGACCCAGGCCAGCAGGCCGTCGGGCCGGATGGCGGGGGAGGCGTAGAAGTCGGCGCCGGTGGCCAGAACGAGACCGCCGTCTGGGTTCATCGTGTCCAGGTCGAGGCTGACCAGGGACTGTACGCAGGGACCGTCGGAGCCGTGATCCTCGCGCACGGCGAGGACCAGCCGGCCCGCCAGGTGGAGCATCAGGCAGCCGAACCGATGATCGCCGCCAGGGGCCAGGAGTCGTCGGCCACCGTTGGGGGAGAGCAGGTACAGCTCGCCGGAGGGTGCGGTGCTGTAGACCACCAGCCCGGACGCGGCCGTCCAGGCGCCACCGCCGTACTCGTTGATCGAGTTGCGGACGTTGTCGTCTGGGGTCAGTTCCACCGGGTCAGCCCCGGAGTCGCTGCACCACAGGCTGACCCGGCCGCCCTGTTCGGGATCGGCCTCCGTCCACAGCACCCGGTCACCGTCGACCACGCCACGATCAAGCCCGACCACGGCTGCGGTCAGGTCGGTGGCTGCGATGGGGGAGGGCCAGGCGCCGTAGGGGGAGGTGCGCATCCCAGCACTCTAGCCAGTCGGGCACTCCGACCCGGCTCGGCTCAGCGGCCGCTGCTCGCGGCCAGCTCGGCGGCGAAGGCCCGGTGGAGGCGCTCGCTGAACAGCACGAAACGCACGGTTTCGATCCCGGCCTTCGGGTGCGCGACCACGGCTGCCACCGCGACCCGCGCGGCCGTCGCAGCGTCCCAGCCGTAGACCCCGGCGCCGATCGCCGGGAACGCCACCGAGGTGGCGCCGAGACCGGCCGCGACGTCGAGGGACCGGCGGTAACAGGACGCGAGCAGGTTCTCGTCGGTCTGCCCGGCGCTCCGGTTGGGCCCGACGGTGTGGATCACCCACCGGGCGTTCAGGCGCCCCGCCCCGGTCGGGACAGCTTCACCGACCGGCAGGCCATTCGGGAACTGCTCAGCCCGAACGCGCCGGCACTCCTCCAGCAGCGCCGGGCCGGCAGCGGCGTGCAGTGCGCCGTCAACGCCGCCGCCGCCGAGCAGGCTGGAGTTGGCGGCGTTGACCAGGGCGTCGGCCCGCTCGGTGGTCAGGTCGCCGAGGATCGCTTCGATGCTCATGGACGGCAGTATCCCAGCCCTGAATTGAGAAAGGACCCCGGGAATCCCGGGGCCCTCTTCGTGGCTGCGCTCAGGAGAGCTTGCCGGTCTCGTCGTGGATCTTCAGGGCCACCTGGTTCAGCTTGTCCGAGTGGGCTCGGCCGTGGTGCCCGCAGAAGAGCAGCTCGCCGCCGGAATTGAGGGTGACTCGGAGGTACGCCTGTGCCCCGCAACGGTCGCAACGATCTGATGCGGTCAAGGTCTCGGTAACGGTTACGCTCATCAGCTCTTCCTCACTCTCTCTCTCACCCACGCTTCGCGTCCAAGGGCTCGCACCGTTTGCAACAGCAGCGATCGCTTCGTTGTTCCCGGCCAGGTCTTCAGTGTATGCAGCCGCTGGGACAATCCCCGCCAGCGCCCGACACCGTCACGCGAATGCAAAGAACTGTTACGTCGCCGAGATAATCTCAGCCGGTGACCACGACCAAGACCGCCGCAGAAGGCAGGGACTACGAAGCCCGGCACCTACTGGTGCTGGAAGGCCTGGAGGCGGTCCGCAAGCGCCCGGCGATGTACATCGGCTCCACCGACACCCGGGGGCTGATGCACTGCCTGTGGGAGATCATCGACAACGCCGTCGACGAGGCTCTTTCCGGCTTCGGGGAGAAGATCGACGTCCGGCTCGAGGCGGACGGCAGCATCTACGTTGTGGACCGTGCCCGCGGCATCCCGGTGGACATCGAGCCCCGGACGAAGCTCACCGGCGTCGAAGTTGTCTTCACCAAGCTCCACGCCGGCGGGAAGTTCGGCGCCGGCAGCTACAACGCCACCGGTGGCCTGCACGGTGTCGGTGCCTCGGTGGTGAACGCGCTCAGCTCGCGGCTGGACGTCGACGTCGACCGCAACGGCGCCACCTACTCGATGAGTTTTCGCCGAGGCGTCCCCGGCGTCTTCGACGGCGACGGGCCGCAGGCTGTGTTCACCCCGGGGGGCACGCTGCGCAAGACCGGCCGGGTCGCGAAGGGCGTCACCGGGACCCGGGTCCGCTACTGGCCGGACCGCCAGATCTTCCTCGCCAACGCCGAGCTCTCGCTGACCCAATTGCTGGCCCGGGCCCGGCAGACCAGCTTCCTGGTGCCGGGCCTTGAGTTGCTGGTCACCGACGCCCGCAGCGGCGAGCCGGTGGTCGAGTTGTTCAAGCACGACGGCGGCATCTCCGAGTTCTGCGAGTACCTGGCCGCCGACCCGCCGGTGTCGGAGGTGTTGCGGCTGCGGGGCTCGGACCAGTTCACCGAGACCGTACCGATGCTGGACGACGCCGGCGCGATGACCGCGACCGATGTCGAAAGAACCCTGGACGTGGACATCGCGCTGCGCTGGGGAACCGGCTACGACACCAAGGTGCAGTCCTTCGTGAACATCATCGCAACGCCGAAGGGCGGCACGCACCTGACGGGCTTCGAGCGCGGCCTCACCCGGGCCTTCCTGCGCGGGCTGGACGGCACGCGATTGTTGAAGGCCGGGGAGGAGATCATCAAGGACGACGCCCTGGAGGGGCTTACCGCAGTGGTCACCGTCCGCCTGGCCGAGCCGCAGTTCGAAGGCCAGACGAAGGAGGTACTCGGCACGCCACCGGTGACCAGGATGGTCACCCGGATCGTGGAGAACGAGCTCGGCGACTTCCTCACCTCGACCCGCGCAGCCGCCCGCACCCAGGCAAGGGCTGTGATGGAGAAGGTCGTGGCCGCGTCCCGGACACGGCAGCAGGCCAGGGCCCACAAGGAGGCCCAGCGGCGCAAGAATGCACTGGAGTCGAGCACACTGCCGGCCAAGCTGGCCGACTGCCGCAGCACCGACCTCGACCGCACCGAGCTGTTCATCGTCGAGGGCGACTCGGCGCTCGGCACGGCCAAGCTGGCCAGGGACTCGGAGTTCCAGGCGCTCCTGCCGATCCGGGGCAAGATCCTGAACGTCCAGAAGGCCTCGGTCGGCGACATGCTGAAGAACGTCGAGTGCGCCTCGATCATCCAGGTGGTCGGTGCCGGCTCGGGACGCACCTTCGACCTCGAAGCCGCCCGCTACTCAAAGATCATCTTCATGGCCGACGCCGACTCCGACGGCGCCCACATCCGCACCCTGCTGGCGACGCTGTTCTTCAAGTACATGCGGCCGCTGGTCGAGGCGGGACGCGTCTACACGGCGGTACCGCCGCTTCACCGGTTCGAACTGATCAGCCCGCGCAAGGGGCAGGAGAAGTACATCTACACCTACAACGACGCGGAGTACCGCCGGAAGCTCGCCGAGCTGACCAAGCGGGGCCAGGCTTTCAAGGAGCCGCAGCGCTACAAGGGCCTTGGCGAGATGGACGCCCACGAGCTGGCCGAGACCACCATGAGCCCGCAGCACCGGACGCTGCGGCGGATGACCGTGGATGACGCGGTGGCCGCGGAGGGCACCTTCGAGAAGCTGATGGGCAACGACGTGGGGCCACGGAAGGAGTTCATCGTGGATGGCGCCTACGCTCTGGACGCCCAACGGATCGACACCTGACTCAGCAGATGCGAGTCAACAGCCCGCTGTCGACGTCGTAGTGGAAGCCGCCGACGACCGCGCGGCCGGTGATCAGCGGGTGATTCGTCAGCCGGTCCACGTCTGCCCTCAGGTGGGCCTCCTGGTCGGGGTCGGCGCCGAGCCGCAGCCCGGTCACGTCCTGCCCGCTGGCTTCGGCGATCCGCTCAGCGAGCTCCTGGTCGTCGCCAGAGGCCATTGCGCAGCGGTTGTGGGTGATCACAAGGACCCGGTCGACGCGCAACAGGTTCACAGCGAGGATGCAGCCGTTCAGGGCGTCCTCAGTGACGTGCCCGCCCGGAGTCCGCAGGATCTTGGCCTCTCCGACGAACAGGCCGAGCATCTCCAGCGGCTGCAGGCGTGAGTCCATGCAGGTGACCACGGCGATGCCGGCGTGGGCGTAGCCGTCGAAATTCCGGGGCGCGGAGGTCGCGTAGCGCTGATTGGCCGACAGCAAGTCATCGAACATGCGGCAACCCTAGCCAGTGCGCCGGATCGTGTACCGACTACGGTTCACGATCCGGGGCAGTGTCGACATCGGGAGACGGTGCCCGGCCATCCTCGGCTGTTCAGGGCAGCTGCCACCTGGCGGGCTACCCGGCACGGATTCCCCGTCACCTGCCGCCAGCCGAAGCGCAGGGTCACGACCCCGTGGAGCTGGGCGAAGTTGTCCCTATCCATATCGACGGCGGCGGCCAGCCCCTGATGGAACGCCCTGCCATCCAACTCAACCAGCACCCCGTACTCGTGGTAGAGCGCATCCCCCCGGTAGGGCCCGAGACGGGCCTGCCGGCTGGCCCTCGGCAGTCGATGCGCCCGCTCGACGTCGCGCAGGTAGCGGACCTCGAGTGGACTCTGGGCACCATCGGCGACATCACCGAGGACGTCCTGCAGCAGTCTTCGATGCCGGTGGCGCGACGTTTCCCCCAGGAGCCGCAGGATCTCTCGTCCTGACACCAGGCGGCGACCGAGCACCTCGGCAAGTAGTGCCGCCAGCTCGTCTGGCCGAAGCTGCGCGCTGAGGTCGAGCACGGTCTGGGCTCCACGGGTCCGGCAGGGCTCACCGAAGCCTTGCCGATCGGCCCGGATGAAGCGGAATCGAGGACAACTCCGGGGCGGCGAGTTCCTGGCGCCGGTGAAGACCACAATTTCGGGCTGCGGCTCCTTGATGAACCCGTGCAGGTAGGCAGCTGCAGCCAACCCCAGCACGGCTGAGCGCCCCCCGATGAGGAGACCCGCCCAGGCCAACTGCAGCCAGGTCTCCTCCCGGTCGGCGTAGATGCCGGGAGCTACTGATCGCCAGGTGCCGTCCCGGACGAGCCGATGCACGACCCGGTCGCTGAGCCCGAAGGCCAGAACCTGTTGGCGCGAGACAGCGCCCGCCTGGAATGTGGAAAGCCTCCGTAGCTCTTCGGGCGGCTGCACTCTGGGGATCACGCCCCAGAATTATCGGCACCCGAGGCCGTCGAAGGTCACCCCAACCCATGCCTTGTGGACAAGGATCCGGTTCGCGTACCGACTACGGTTCAGGATCCGGTTTGCTGGCTCAGGCGTGGTACCTGGAGCCCACCGATGCGATCGGCTGGGCGGCCGGGGCACCCGAGGCGTCCCGGCGCGGGTCCGGTGCGGGCAGGTCGATCGGTGTGCCGCTGGCGGCGGCAGCGATCGCCGGGTCCGGGCCGGCCCAGGCCAGCAGGAGGCAGTCCTCGCCCTTCAGGAACCGTTGGCAGCGGACGCCTCCCGTGGCTCGACCCTTGGCCGGGTACTCGGCAAGGGGGGTCACCTTGACGCTGCCGACATCGGTGCCGGGCAGGGCTGCGGAGGAACCGGCGACGCTGACCACCGAGGAGTCCGCGCTGGGTGTGGCCCCGAAGAACACCACCCTGGCGCCCTTAGCCAGGCTGATGCCAGCCATGCCGCCAGCGGAGCGACCCTGCGGCCGCACCCCGCTCGCCGGGAAGTGCAGCAGCTGGGCGTCCGAGGTGATGAAGACCAGTTCGACGAGGTCGTGGTTGAGTTCGACCGCGCCCACCACTTCGTCGCCCTCGTCGAGCCGGATGATCTCCCAGGCGTCCTTGCCGATGACCTCGGGATGAACCCGCTTCACCACGCCGCGCGCTGTGCCAAGGGCCCAGCCGAAAGTGTGCTCGCCGAGGGTGCCGAGGGAGAGAACCCGCTCGCCCGGCTGCAGCGGGAGCAACTCCGCCGCAGGTGACCCGCCCTGCAGGTTCGGTGCGGCTGCGGTGATCGGCACCGACGGCACGTCGATGGCCTGTCCCCGCAGCAGCCGGCCCTGGTTGGTCAGTGCACAGAACTCGCCGCGGGCTGTGGCCCGGATCGCCGAGCTGATCACGTCGTGGGTGGCTCGCGGGCCGGAGGTCGGCAGCGGCTCGTCGTTGTC
The DNA here is from genome assembly GCA_963848845.1 of uncultured Actinomycetota bacterium. Classification (GTDB taxonomy): domain Bacteria; phylum Actinomycetota; class Actinomycetes; order Propionibacteriales; family Propionibacteriaceae; genus Propionicimonas. The sequence goes on along the minus strand of CAWKFH010000008.1, from coordinate 326,918 downwards.
GGAGCGGGCCAGCAGGCCGGTGGAGGAGAGCATCACCCAGCAGGGATCGTCGGCGATCTCGAGGACGTTGCCGGCCTTGGCTGCCCTGGCTGCGGTCACCTGGTTGCCGCCGGAAGCCAGCAGGATTGTGCGGCGCGGCGTCCCGTGGGTGCGGGCAACCTCGTCCAGCTCCGTCGAGGTCACGTCGCGTAGGCGGTGGTCGGAGTCGAGGATGCCCGAGAGGTCGGCGATGGTCAGCCAGAGCTTCTCCCGTTCCGACTCCAGCTCGATGGTCGAGAACTTGGTCAGCCGGCGGAGCTGCATGTCAAGGATGTAGTTGGCCTGGATCTCGGTGAGGTCGAAGGCCGCCATCAGCCGCGTGCGGGCCTGGCCCGAGTCCTCCGACGAGCGGATGATGGCGATCACGTCGTCGATGCCGACGATCGCGAGCAGCAGGCCCTCCACCAGGTGCAGCCGGTCACGCGCCTTGCCCAGCAGGAAGGCTGTGCGCCGGCGGATCACCTGCAGGCGATGCTCGAGATACACCTCCAGCAACTGCTTGAGGTTGAGCGTGCTCGGCTGGCCCTCGACCAGGGCCACGTTGTTGATGGCGAAGTTGTCCTCCAGCTTCGTCAGCCGGTACAGCTCCTCGAGGAGGGCATCGGGGTTGATGCCGTTCTTCACCTCGATCACCAGGCGGGTGCCGTTCGCCAGGTCGGTGAGGTCCTTGATGTCGGCGATGCCGGTGAGCCGCTTCGCCCCGACCAGGTTCTTGACCTGCTCGATGATCCGCTCCGGACCGATCTGGTAGGGCAGCTCGGTGACCACGATGCCCTTGCGCCGCGGGTGTACCTGCTCGATCCGCGCCGACGCCCGGACGCGGAAGCTGCCACGGCCGGTCGTGTACGCCTCCCGGATCCCGTCCAGACCGATGATCTTCCCGCCGACGGGGAAGTCGGGACCGGGGACGAACCGCATCAGCTCGTCGATGTCCGCTTCCGGGTGCCAGAGCAGGTGCTTGAGTGCCTGCACAACCTCGATCAGGTTGTGCGGCGGGATGTTGGTGGCCATGCCGACCGCGATGCCGGTGCTGCCGTTCACCAGCAGGTTCGGGAAGGCCGCCGGCAGCACCACCGGTTCGATCTCCTTGCCGTCGTAGTTCGGCCGGTAGTCGACGGTGTCGGAAGCGAGGTCCGCGGTCATGGCCACCGCTGCGGGGGACATCCGGCACTCCGTGTACCGCATGGCCGCCGGGCCTGAGTCAAGGGAGCCGAAGTTGCCGTGCCCGTCGACGGTTGGCAGCCGCATCGCCCAGGGCTGCGCCAGCCGGACCAGGGCTTCGTAGATCGCCGAGTCGCCGTGAGGGTGGTACAGGCCCATGGCCTGGCCGACGACCCGGGAGCACTTCACGTGGGAGGTGTCGGGACGAATCCGCATCTGGTCCATCGTGTACAGGATCCGGCGCTGCACCGGCTTCAGCCCGTCCCTGGCGTCGGGCAGGGCCCGGGAGTAGATCACCGAGTAGGCGTACTCGAGGAAGCTGGTCTCCATCTCGGCGGAAACGTCGACATCGACGATCAGCTCGGTGACTTCCTCATCGAGTGGTGGCTTGGCAACCATCAGGGCTTGGCTTCTCTCTTTCGGTCAGTCAGTGGGATCGAGCAGGCCGCGGAGCCCGGCAAGTAGTCCCCGTCCATCCGGGGCCACGACCCAGGGGATGTCGGCGGCGGCCTCCTGCTCCTCCGGCAGGACGGTCGTGGTGCCGTGGGCGAGCACCTGTTCGGTTGGCGTCAGCTGGCGGATCGCGATCGCCCGCACCCGGTCGCGGGCCAGGTGGGCGAAGTCGGCGTAGATGACCGGGTCGTGCTGGCCGTCGTCGCCGACCAGCAGCCAGGAGATGTTCGGGAAGTCGCGGGTCAGCTGCAACAAGGTCTCGGACTTGTGCGCCATCCCGGAGCGGAACCAGCCGGTGTTCGTCGGTCCCCAGTCGGTGAGCAGCATCGCCCCGGACGGATACCCGTGCCGCTTCAGGAACCGGGAAAGGAAACCGTGGGTGTTCCAGGCGCCGGTGGAGATGTAGATCACCGGCGAACCGGGGTGGTCGGCCAGCAGTTCGGCGTACATCCTGGCCATTCCCGGCACCGACTGCCGGGCGGACTCGTCGCGGATGAAGGAGTTCCAGGCGGCGATCAGCGGCCGGGGCAGCATCGTGGAGATGATCGTGTCGTCGATGTCGGAGACCAACCCGAAGTCGACGTCATCGGCGACCACGTGCACGTCCGCGAGGGCGACCTTGGAGGCACTGCTGCGCACCTCGACGGTCCGCCAGCCCGGCTCCAAACCATGATTGCGGATCCGCAGGTCGATGTAGCCGCCCCGGTCGGTGGTGACCTTGGTCTCCTGGCCGCCGACGGTGATGGTCACGGAGGCGCGGACGCAGGCGGCGCTGAAGAAGTTCCGGAAGCCGCGACGCTTGATCAGGTCTTCGGTCGCCTTGCCGATACCCGAGCGGGCACGCTTGGGGACCAGAATCACCCGGGCGAGCACCCGGATGCTCTCCCCGGTGCCGTACCCGGTGTGGCAGACGACCCTCTCCCGCCAGCCGAGGGACCGCAGGAAACCCTCGATCCGCCGGTCGACGAATTCCTCGACTCGGGCAGCGATAAACGGACGGGTGCTCACGGCACCACAATCTAGCGTCGCTACTCGAATTGGGGCCGACAGACCTGCGTGGGAAGATGGGGAAATGACGTCACGCCCCGCGCTGCGCCTCCCGCCCGCCCTGAACACGGAGATCCACGACTGTGGGTACTTCCCGGAACTGGTCGCGGACGCGGTGTCGCTCTCCCTCGGTGCCGAGGAGCCGCTCGCCTACCTGGTGCACCACGAGGCGACGTTCAATCGTGACGAGATCCAGCGGCACCTGTCGGTGCTGGTTCTCACCGCTTCCCGCCTGATCGTGGCCCACACCGATGAGAATGAGACTCCCGGCGAGCCAGCCCAGGCACTGACGACCACCGAGTCGGTGCCGTTGCGCAAGCTGAACTCGGTCGCCCTCAGCCAGGTGGTTTCCCACCCGGAGCGGTACGGCTCCAGGCGTGCCACGGTGGCCGAGACCTGGTTGACGATCACCTGGGGGACCATGCGCCGGGTGGACCTTGAGCCCGCCACGTGCGCGGACCCGAACTGCGAGGCCGAGCACGGCCTCACCGGCATGATCGCCGGGGATGACCTGACGGTGCGGATCAGCGCTGCTGGCGACGGGGAGGCGAAGGTGCAGCAGTTGATCACCTTCGGTACCGCGCTGCAACTGGCCACCGGCAGTTTCGGATGACCGAGCCCCTGGTTCCCGCCTACGGCCGCTCCACCCTCTCCGACCTGCTGCCGAGCATCGGCGCACACCTCGGTGTGGCCGGCGCCACGGACTCCCTTGACCTGCCCGACGCCGACCGCTACCTGTTGGTGCTGATCGATGGTCTCGGCTGGCACCAGCTGTGCGACTACGCCGACCGGGCTCCGCACCTGGCTGGCCTGGCCGGGAGGTGGATCACTTCCGGGGTGCCGAGCACCACAGCCACTTCGATCACCAGTATCGGGACCGGGCTACCGCCGGGCCGGCACGGCATCGCCGGCTACTCCTTCTGGTACCCACCGGCGGGTGCCGTGCTGAACACCCTGCGCTGGCCGGCTGACCTCAGCGGACTCGACGTGCAGCCCCAGCTCACCTACTTCGAGCGGCTGGCCGCAGCCGGCGTCCGGACGGCGACGATTGCCCCGGCGCACTTCGCCGGCAGCGGGCTGACCGTCGCCGCGCTCCGTGGCCCGGCATTCCTGCCGGTGGTCGATGAGCGCAAACCGGAGCGGCGGATCGACTTGGCGCTGCAGGCGATCGCGGCGGGGGAGCGCACCTTCACCTACTTCTACGAGCGCCAACTCGATCACGCCGGCCACGTCCACGGTGTCGGCAGCCAGCAGTGGCTGGCCGAGCTGGCAGCCGCGGATGCACTGGTGGCCGGCCTGCGGACGGCCCTGCCCGCCGACGTCCGGGTGGTGATCACCGGCGACCACGGCATGGTGAACGTCCCGCCAAACCACCGGGTCGTCGTCGAGGACGAGCCCGACCTGATGGCTGACGTCACCGCCTTCGCCGGCGAGGGACGGCTGCGGCAGCTGATGACGCCAAGGGCGGAGCTGGTGGCCGGCCGGTGGCGGGAACTGCTGGCCCATCGGGCCTGGGTTCGGACCCGGCAGGAAGCGATCGCCGATGGCTGGTTCGGTGAGGTGCAGCCAAGGCTGGCCGACCGCTTCGGCGACGTCCTGGTGGCAATGGCCGAGGACTGGGCGGTCCTCAGTCGCACCCTGCCGCGCGAACTCGACCTCGTCGGCATGCACGGTTCGCTCACCCCGGAGGAGCTGGCCGTGCCGCTGCTGGTGGAGTGAACCGGAAGGCCATCGGCATGGGCGAGAATGTGGCCCATGGCTGAGCTGACCTACTTCACCGGGCCGATGGATTGCGGCAAGTCGACCCTGGCGCTCCAGGTTGCCTACACCGAGTCCAACGCCGGCCGTCAGGGCCGGCTCTTCACCATGCTGGATCGTTCCGGCGAGGCCGCGATCACCTCCCGGATCGGGCTGAAGTCGCCGGCCCTCGAGGTCACGGTTGAGCTCGACCTGTGGCACTACGTGGTTTCGGAGCTCACTGGCGGCCGCCGGGTCGACTTCCTGGTCTGCGATGAGGCCCAGTTCTACAGCCCAGCGCACATCGACCAGCTCGCGCGGATCGTGGACGAGCTGCAGATCGACGTGTTCTGCTTCGGCATCCTCACCGATTTCCGCACCGAGCTGTTCCCGGCGTCACAGCGGCTGGTCGAACTCTGTGACCGGATGGAGCTGCTGCAGGTGCGACCCCGTTGCTGGTGCGGGGAACCGGCGACCCACAACGCGCGCACCGTGAACGGCGCCATGGTCACCGAGGGCAGCCAGGTAGTGGTGGGGGACACCGGCGACGCGGAAGTGGCCTATCAGGTGCTGTGCCGTCGACACCACCGCCGTCGGGTCACCGCCCAGGTGGCCGCGGTCACCCTCAGCCCCGAGCCGCTGCCGTTCGAACTGGCCTGATCAGCGCTTCCTTGGGGTTTTCGGCGAACCGAACATGATCTCGTCCCAGCTGGGCACCTGGGCGCGCTTGCGCTTCGGCTTGGCCGCTGGTGCGACCTCCTCGACCAGCGCCGGCTGCTCGGGTTCGGCCACGACCGGGTCCGGCTCGGCTGCCAACTCGGGTTCGGGTTCAACGTCGGGATCCTCGTCGAGGACCGGACCGGGGTCGGAGGCGTCGCTGGGGCGGATCAGCCCGGCGTAGATCTGGACCGAGTCCTCGTCGAAGCTGGAGAGCATGTCGTAGAGCACGTCGAGGCCGGACCCGGCTGAGGGCACGATGTCATAGACCCCGTCCACCTCGGCCAGCTCGCCTTCGGCGTAGGCGTCGTCCACCTCGCCGTCGATGTCGTCCAGCGGCATGGTGTCGTCGGGGTCGGCCGGCTCGTCCACCCGCGGCTGGACCACCCGGACCAGCGCGAGATCGTCGTTCAGGTCGACGGTCGGTTCAGCCTCTTCCTCACGGCGGCGGCGTCCCGGCTGCGGTCCGTGGGATGCCGAGTGCAGGCCGAGCAGCCATCTGGCGTCGTCGTTGTCTGCCACCGAGAACCGCCCGCTGGCGTCGTAGATGAAGCGGGCCTCCCGGTGCGACTTGCCGGAGTCGTAGTCGACCCGGATCATCCAGCGACGGGCCTCGAGCTTCCAGGCATCCCAGACCACGGTGTCCGCGTCCACCCGGCGGGAGGCGAGCCGGTCGCCGACGACCTGGCCGAGTGTGCGGTGGGCGATCGTCTCCGATCCGCGACGTACCGGGTGCGACTGTGCCTGGCCGGCGATGAACTCCCGCTCCGCCAGCACCGGCGCTGCGAACGGCTCCACCCATTCGATGCCCATGCCGGCCGCGCGCGCGACCTCAGCCAATGGCGCACCCGCCCGGACGCGTGCCTGGATCTCCCGGGGCGTCAGGGCACTGTCCATTTGGATCTCCAGGTGGGTGGTCTGTGGCTGTTGGCGTACCGGACCCCTGGTGTCGCGGCCCAGGTCTCGGTGAGTCATGGTCTCACTTCCAGTTTGTCAATGCAGGTAACCTACCAACCCGATCCCTGATCATCACTGCCGCCGGGCCGCCTGTGTCGCCCTGTGCCTGTGGTGGCAAGGGGGAAACCAGCCCGGGATGTGATACACATTCCTCGCATCAGATGCCCAACAGCCGCCGACGCGGGCACCGCGGAATGGAGATGGAACCAAGTGGCGACCGACTACGACGCTCCTCGCAAGACCGACGAGGAGAGCGAAGACTCGATCGAGGAACTGAAGACCCGACGGAACGACAAGAATTCCGGAAAGGTCGACGAGGACGAGGTCGAGGCTGCCGAAACATTCGAGCTGCCCGGAGCAGACCTATCCCACGAGGAACTCACCGTCCGCGTGCTACCGCGCCAAGCCGATGAGTTCACCTGCGCATCCTGCTTCCTGGTGAAGCACCGCAGCCAGATTGCCGAGGTCAAGAACGGCCTGACCTACTGCGTGGATTGCGCCGGCTGACCGCACGACGACCCACGCCGGCGACGAGCGGTGAGGAACCGGACCGCGATTTCAAATCCTCAACGTCGTCTTGTTGAAGCGGGGCGCCGGCGTGCCCATTACGCGCGTCCACTGACCGGCTGCGAACCGATTCACCAGCAACTGGGACAGCCCGATGCCGACCCCGCTGGCGATGGCCCAGGTGAGGGCCCGACGCAGCGGGACCTCCGGGTCATTCGGTTCCGGGGGAGCATCGCCGGTGGCCAGCTCCCAGACAGCGTTAACGGCCCTTGCCGCCAGCACGGCGGTGAGGGCCCCGATCGCGCCCGCATAGAGATTCCAGAGCAGTTTCTGGGATGTGTTCACGTTGTTCCTCCTGCTGCCATCCTGCCAACCCCCGCTAGCTTTGGGCAATGAGCTACTCCGAGCGCCTGCGCGTTCCCGCCAGCTGGTGGGCGATCGGCCTGTTCTTCGGGCTGACCTTCGTCACCGCCGTCGGCTTCTACGTTGGACCAGAGGTTGCCGTGGCGGCGGGGTTGGTGACCGCTGCCGGCATCGCCGCGGCGCTGCTCTGGTACGGACGCAGCCAGATCGTCGTCGACGCCGACGGGCTGCACGCGGGCGGCGCGTTGCTGGAGTGGAGCTGGGTCGGCGAGGCGAAGGTCCTTGACCGGACGGCGACCCGTACCCGGCTCGGCCCTGGGGCCGACCATGCGGCCTGGCTCCTGGTCCGGGGCTTCGTGCCCGGCTCGGTCGAGGTGGCCGTGACGGACCCGGCAGACCCCCACCCCTACTGGCTGGTGTCCAGCCGGAACCCGCCCCTGCTGGCACAGACGATCGAGCGTTGCCGGGCCATCTCGCCGTCCGGGAGCTGACCCCGTCACGGCTAGACTGCGGCAATGACTGCGGCCAACCCCGAAAGGGTTCGGGTCGGCCTGACCAGGCTCGACCCGGGGATGCCGCTGCCCGGCTACGCACATCCCGGCGATGCTGGTGCGGACCTGGCGATCGCTGAGGATTGCGAGCTGCTGCCGGGGGAGCGACGCCTGGTCGGCACCGGGCTGGCGATCGCACTGCCCGAGGGCTGGGCCGGGTTCGTCCATCCACGGTCGGGCCTGGCGACCCGTTCGGGGCTGACCATCGTGAATGCTCCCGGAACCGTCGACGCCGGCTACCGCGGTGAGATCCGGATCTGCCTGCTGAACACCGACGCCAGCCGGCCCGTCCGGCTCGCCCGCGGCGACCTGATCGCGCAGCTGGTGGTGCAGCGGGTGGCGCAAGCCGACTTCGAGGTACTTGAACAGTTGCCCGGGAGTGTCCGGGGCGACCGGGGCCACGGCTCCAGCGGCGGAATCGCAGAATGGGCCGGCCAACCGGCCGGGAACAGGACTACAGAGGTGGACAAGTGATCTTTGGGCGCAAGCGCAAGGCAGCAGTGACCGACCCGATCGACACCGACGAGGAGGCGCTGGAGATCGTGGGTGATGACGCCGGCGATCACGAAGCCGAGCTCGACGCGGACGGGGCCGACGGCCGGTCCGCGGAAGCCGATGACTTCGAAGACCTGACGAATCCTGAGGAATTGCTGGCGGCTGAGGACGAAGTTGCGGGCGAGACCGACGACGGGATCGACTGGCGGTCCGACGGTCCCTTCGATTCCGAGGAGGTCGAACTCGGCGAGGACCACGTCACCCGGGTTGACCTCGGTTCGCTGATCGTCACCCCGTGGGACGGCCTCGGCCTGCAGTTGCAGGTGAACGAGGCCACCCGCCAGGTTCAGGCGGTCACGGCTGTCTGGAAGAACTCCGGCCTCGAGATCGCGTTGTTCGCCGCTCCGGCAAGCGGCGGGCTGGCCGAGGAACTGCGGGAGGACGTTGTCGACGAGGCCGAACAGGCCGGCGGCAACGCAACCCTTGCCGAGGGGCCATTCGGCACCGAGGTGCGCCGGGTGCTGCCGCAGGAGGGTCCGGGCGGGGAGCAGCTGTTCCACGTGTCCCGGATCTGGTTCGCCGAAGGGCCGCGCTGGCTGCTTCGGGCCACCTTGCTTGGCGAGGCAGCCATCGGTGATGCCGATGCCCCGTTGGTGGCGCCGTTCGTCGAATTGTTTCGTAATCTGGTGGTGCGCCGGGGCGACAAGCCGATGGTGCCGGGCGAACTGATCTCGATGACGTTGCCCGAGGCTGCTGCCGGGGAGGGCTGATGGCCGACACGAACCCACTGCTCCGGGCATGGCGCCGGTTCGGCGCGACCAACGCCGAGTTGGAGTCCGAAGCCCGGCAGCGGGTCGTGGAATCCGCCGGCGCCAACCTGATCGGTGACCTGCAGGACCGCCAGTGGGCGCAGCTGCGGGGCACGATCACGGTGCTGACGATGAAGCCGCGCGGCGGCACCCCCTGGCTGGAGGCCGAGTTCAACGACGGTTCCGGCACCGTGACCCTGATCTGGATGGGTCGGCGCTCCATCCCGGGGATCACCGCCGGCCGGGAACTGATCGTCAGCGGCCGGGTCTCCTACGTCGACGGGCAGCGCCGCCTGTACAACCCGATGTACGAACTGGTAGCTAGCTGAGCTCGGGGGTCCGCTGGTTCCGCGGCACCAGGTACTGGGCCAGCTCGGTCTCGGATCCGGGGTCGGCGACGAACAGCAACTCGTCACTGCCCTCCAGGGCAGCATCGCGTTCGGGGGCCCTTGCGGCACCGTCCCGGATGATTGCCACCAGCACCGCGTCCCTTGGCAGGTTGAGGTCGGCCACCCGGGTGCCGACCCGCGGCGAGCCCTCCGGGAGGGTCATTTCCACAAGGTTCGCGTGACCGCCGCGGAAGCTGAACAGGCGCACCAGGTCGCCAACGGTCACCGCCTCCTCGACCAGCGCACACATCAGGCGCGGGGTGGACACGGCGACGTCAACGCCCCACAGGTCGTCGAACATCCATTCGTTGGCCGGGTGGTTCACCCGGCCAACGGTGCGGGGCACGCCGAACTCGGTCTTCGCCAGCAGGGCGTGGACCAGATTGGACTTGTCGTCACCGGTCGCGGCGATGGCGACATCGCAGGTGTCGAGGCCGGCCTCCTCGAGACTGGCCAGCTCACACGCGTCGGCCAGCAGCCACTCGGCCTCCGGCACGCTCTCCGGCTTGATGGCGTTGGGATCACGGTCGATCAGCAGGATCTGGTGGCCGTTGGCGATCAGCTCCCGGGCGATCGACCGGCCCACGTTCCCGGCCCCGGCGATGGCTACACGCATGGCGCTACCCTTCTCAGTGCTCGACCGGCTGGGCGCCGAGGATGTCCTCGACCTCCGGCACCTGCTCGTTGGTGACCGCGGCGTAGATCAGGTCGCCGTCCTGGAAAACCGTGCCCTCAACCGGGACGATGCCTGAGCCGAAACGCATCAGGAACGGTATCCGGGACCGGGATGCAGCCTCCATGGCGGAGAGCTTCGTGCCCACCCAGGCGGAGTTCACGTGCACCTCGATCAACCGGACGCTGCCGGAGGGATCCCGCCATTGCGGCTCCGAACCCGTGGGGAGCAGCCGACGAAGCACCTGGTCGGCGGCCCACCGCACGGTGGCGACGCTGGGAATGCCGAGTCGCTCGTAGACCTCGGCCCGTCCCTGGTCGTAGATCCGGGCGACCACGTTGTGTACCTCGAAGGTCTCCCGCACGACCCGGGCGGCAAGGATGTTGGAGTTGTCGCCGCTGGAGACGGCTGCGAACCCGTCGGCGCGCTCGATCCCGGCCCGCTGCAGGACCTGCCGGTCGAAGCCGACGCCCTTGACCGTCTTGCCCTGGAACTCGGGGCCGAGGCGGCGGAAGGCGTCCTGGACGATGTCGATGACGGCCACGGAATGGCCACGGCGCTCAAGGGACCGGGCCAGGGACGCGCCCACCCGTCCGCAACCCATGATGACGATATGCACCGCTGCCTCCACTTCTGCGTCGCCGGGTGCCGCGGAAGACCTTATCCGGCCTTACCGGGTGGACGAAACCGACGCTACACCGGCGATTCGATGGATACACCAGCAACAGGGCATAGGGTGCCGTTCGTGAACGCCACCGACTTGGTCAAGCGACTGCTGGTGGGACGGAAACTCGCCAGCGCCCAGCTGGGGGAGACGTTGCTGCCCAAGCGGATCGCCTTACCGGTATTCGCCTCCGACGCCCTCAGCTCGGTCGCCTATGCGCCTGACGAGATCCTGCTCACCCTCTCCCTTGCCGGGATGGCCGGCCTCGTCTACTCGTGGGAGGTGGCCCTGGCGGTCGCGATCATCATGATCATCGTCGTGGTCTCCTATCGGCAGAACGTTGTGGCCTATCCCTCTGGCGGCGGCGACTACGAGGTGGCCACTGTCAACCTTGGTCCTACCGCCGGCCTCACCGTCGCCAGCGCGCTGCTGGTCGATTACATCCTGACCGTCGCCGTATCGGTCTCCGCTGGCATCCAGAACGCCAAGGCGATCTTCCCCTTCATCGCCGGCAACGAGGGTGCCTGGGCGGCCTGCCTGATCGTCGTGCTGATGGCGATGAACCTGCGTGGCGTGCGCGAGTCGGGGACCTTCTTCGCTGTCCCGACCTACGCCTTCATGGCCGGGGTGCTGACGATGATCGGCTGGGGACTGTTCCGGATCCTGGTACTGAACGAACAACTGCCGGCCCCGACCGCCGACTTCACCATCATCGGGTCCCCGGACTACGAGCCGCTGGTCGGACTCGCGTTCGTGGTCCTGATGGCCAGGGCCTTCTCCTCCGGATGCGCGGCGCTGACCGGGGTCGAGGCCATCTCGAACGGGGTTCCGTCGTTCAAGGAGCCGAAGGGCCGCAACGCTGCCACCACCCTTGGGCTGCTCGGAGCCACCTCCTTGAGCATGCTGGCCGGGATCATCGCACTGGCGAACCTGACCGGGCTCAAGCTGGTCGACCCGGACGGGCACTCCCATTTCGTCGATTCGGCCGGCAACCAGATCGAGTACCACACCACAGCGATGGGGCAGCTTGCCGAGACCATCTTCGGGGCGCCTTCCTTCGGCTTCTACTTCGTTGTCGGCGCAACCCTGATCATCCTCTTCCTCGCTGCCAACACCGCCTTCAACGGCTTCCCGGTGCTCGGGTCGATCCTGGCAAGGGACGGTTTCCTGCCACGCGCGCTCCACACCAGGGGGGACCGCCTGGCCTACAGCAACGGGATCCTGTTCCTGGCGATGGCAGCAGTCGGCCTCGTGCTCGCATTCAATGCAAGTGTCACCGCCCTGATCCAGCTCTACGTCGTCGGGGTCTTCGTTTCGTTCACGATCAGCCAGTTCGGGATGACCCGGCACTGGACCCGCCACCTCAGGACCGAGAAGGACCCGGCCATCCGGCGGCGGATGCTGCGCTCCCGCGTCATCAACTTCATGGGCCTCACCGGCACCGGGGTCGTGCTGGTGATCGTCCTGGTTTCGAAGTTCCTCTACGGCGCCTACCTTGCCGTGCTGGCCATGATCGGTGTCTTCGTCCTCATGCGGGCCATCAGGGCCCACTACGACAAGGTGGCCCGGGAGACCGCGGTCGGGCCGACGGATGCCCGGCTGCTCCCCAGCCGGGTCCGCGCGGTGATCATGGTGCAGGAGGTGAACAAGCCGACGATGCGGGCGGTGAACTTCGCCAGGGCCACCCGCGCCAGCAGTATCGAGGCGGTCACTGTCTCGATCGACGACGCCGAGACGAAGGCGATCATCGCCAAGTGGGACTCCCAGGAGCTGGAGGTGCCGCTCAAGGTGATTTCCTCGCCATACCGGGAGGTGACCGGTCCGTTCCTCAACTACGTCAAGGGGATCCGCTCGGACAACCCCCGTGACGTGGTCTGCGTCTACATCCCCGAGTACATCGTCGGCCACTGGTGGGAGCAGCTGTTGCACAACCAGACCGGTCTGATCCTGAAGACCCGGCTGAACTTCCTGCAGGGCGTCATGGTCACCTCCGTGCCCTACCAGCTGGCCTCCTCCAAGTACGCGATCGACCGGGCCAAACGCAACACCGCCGCGGCCTGGCGCCGTCCGGGCAGCGGGCAGGTGCGCATCGGCGTGCCGAGCGACCGGAAGGAGGAACAGTGACCTCCGGGCTGGCGGTTGGGGAACTGCTCACCGGCCTCGAGGTCGGCAAGGTCGCCCACGGCGGGCACTTCGTGGCCCGGCACGATGGCCGCGTGATCTTCGTGCGCCACGCGCTGACCGGGGAGATCGTCGACGTCCGGGTCACCGAGTTGAGCAAGCGGTTCGCCCGCGCGGACGTGGTGGCGGTGCACCGAGCCAGCCCGCACCGGGTGGCACCCCCGTGCCCGATCGCCGGGCGCTGCGGCGGCTGCGACTTCCAGCACGTGGAGCCGGCGCACAGCCGCGAACTGAAGCGGCAGGTGGTGGCCGAGCTGCTGGGGCACCTGGCCGGCTTCGACTTCACCGGTGAGGTGGCGGAGGTGCCGCCAGCCCCGTTCGGCTGGCGGCGGCGGATGCGCTACCACCTGGACGGCTCCGGGCGGCCCGGCCTGCTGGCGCACCGGTCGCCGGACGTGGTGCCGCTGCCGGCCGAGGGCTGTCGCATCGCCGACGTGGGAATCGCCGTTCCGCCGGCGGATGCCGGTCGCCCGGACGGCCAGCTGCTTGCCCTGGCGACCGCTGACGGCCCCGTCTTCGCCGGACCGGGTCCAACCGGCCAGACCGTGCTTGAGGTGGTGGGGGAGCGCACCTATCGGGTTTCGTTGGACGGCTTCTGGCAGGCGCACGCCGACGCACCCCGGCTGTTGACCGATGCGGTCCTGGCGGGCCTGGCGCCGCGGCCGGGCGAGGTCGCCTTCGACCTGTTCTGCGGGGTCGGCCTCTTCGCCGGCGCTCTGGCCGCTGCCGGCGCGAAGGTGTGGGGAGTGGAAGGCGACCGCAGGGCGGTCGGACTCGCCCGGGAGAACGTTCCGGGCGCCACTTTCGTGGGTGGGGACGTCGCCCGCCGCCTGGCGGGGTTGCCCGAATCCGCTGATCTGGTGGTGCTGGATCCGCCCCGGGCCGGTGCCGGTGCCGCAGTGCTGGCCGCCGTCGCGGCACGGCGTCCGCGTGGAATCGCCTACGTGGCCTGCGATCCGGCCGCGCTCGGCCGGGACCTGCGGATCGCCGCCGGCCTTGGCTACCACCCGGTCTCGGTGCGGGCCTACGACCTGTTCCCGATGACTCACCACGTCGAGTGCGTGGCTATCCTGGAACGGAGATGACCGCCCCCACCGCCACGCCGAGGCGCTCCCGTCCGGAAGCCAGGTGCCCGCTGCGTCCCGACGACAGCTGCAGCCTCTGCCAGCTGGACGTGACCGGTCCGCAGGACTGCGGACTGGTGTACCTGGTGATGTCCGACCCCGAGCAGCGCGAGGAGTGGGGAGAACGGCGGCGCGCGTCCAGCTGAGGTGGGCGATCGACCCATCCGGACGGCGTGCTCGGCTACCCTCGTCGGGTCGGGTGCGATAATATCTCGACATCAAGATATCTCCGGAGACGAGGACCCATGAGCATCGACAGCTACTCCGCATCCGATCAGCTGGAGGTCGCCGGCAAGGCGTACCAGATCTTCCGCATCGACGCGGTCGAGGGTTCGGCCACGCTGCCGTTCAGCCTGAAGGTGCTGCTGGAGAACCTGCTGCGCACCGAGGACGGCGCGAACATCACCGCCGCCGACATCGCAGCGCTCGGCTCCTGGGACCCGGCCGCCGAGCCCAACCGCGAGATCCAGTTCACCCCGGCCCGGGTGATCATGCAGGACTTCACCGGCGTCCCCTGCGTTGTCGACCTGGCCACCATGCGCGAGGCGATCGCCGAACTCGGCGGTGACCCGACGAAGGTGAACCCGCTGTCGCCGGCCGAGATGGTGATCGACCATTCCGTGGTCGCCGACCTGTTCGGCACCCCCGACGCCTTCACCCGCAACGTCGAGCTGGAGTACCAGCGCAACCGCGAGCGCTACCAGTTCCTGCGCTGGGGACAGACCGCCTTCGACGACTTCGTCGTGGTCCCGCCGGGCACGGGGATCGTCCACCAGGTCAACATCGAGCACCTCGCCCGCGTGGTCTTCCCGCGCGAGGTGGGGGGTGTCCTGCAGGCCTATCCGGACACGTGCGTCGGCACCGACTCCCACACCACCATGGTCAACGGTCTCGGCGTGGTCGGCTGGGGTGTCGGCGGCATCGAGGCCGAGGCAGCGATGCTGGGCCAGCCGGTCAGCATGCTGATCCCGCGGGTGGTCGGCTTCAAGCTCTCCGGCAGGCTGCCCGAGGGCACCACCGCCACCGACCTGGTGCTGACGATCACCGAGATCCTCCGCCAGCACAAGGTGGTCGGCAAGTTCGTGGAGTTCTACGGTCCCGGTGTCGCCGAGGTTCCCCTTGCCAACCGGGCCACGATCGGCAACATGAGCCCGGAGTACGGGTCAACCATCGCCATCTTCCCGATCGACGAGAAGACGATCGACTACCTGCGACTCACCGGACGCAGCGCGGAGCAGCTGGAACTGGTCGAGAGCTACGCCCGGACCCAGGGGCTGTGGCATGACGCCGACCACGAGCCGCGCTACTCCGAATACCTCGAGCTCGACCTGGCCGAAGTGGTGCCAAGCATCGCCGGGCCGAAGCGGCCGCAGGACCGGGTGATCCTTGCGCACGCCAAGCAGGGATTCGCCGAGGCGCTTCGGGACTACGTGGACAACGACGCAATCGAGGGCTACGACGAGCAGGTCGCGGAGAGCTTCCCGGCTTCCGACGCCCCCACCCGGAGTGGCGAGAACGGCTCGGCCGAGCCCCACGCCTACGGCGAGGCTGCGCCGGCGACTCCCGGACGCGCGTCCAGACCGACACCGGTGACGCTTGCCGACGGCACGACGTTCAACCTCGACCACGGCGCGGTCACGATCGCCGCGATCACCTCCTGCACCAACACCTCGAACCCCAGCGTGATGATCGGGGCGGCGCTGGTGGCCAAGAAGGCCGTGGAAAAGGGTCTGCAGCGCAAGCCCTGGGTGAAGACGTCACTGGCCCCCGGCTCGAAGGTGGTCACCGACTACTACGAGAAGTCCGGCCTGACCAAGTACCTGAACGCGCTCGACTTCGACCTGGTCGGCTACGGCTGCACCACCTGCATCGGCAACTCCGGGCCGCTGATCCCCGAGGTCTCCCGCGCGGTCAACGAGAACGACCTTGCCGTCACCTCCGTGCTCTCCGGCAACCGGAACTTCGAGGGCCGGATCAACCCAGACGTGAAGATGAACTACCTGGCGAGCCCACCGCTGGTGGTCGCCTACGCCCTTGCCGGCACGATGGACATCGACCTCACCACCGAGTCGCTCGGCACCGGCAACGACGGGCAGCCCGTCTACCTCGCCGATATCTGGCCAAGCCAGGCAGAGGTCGATGAGGTGATCGCTTCGTCGATCTCAGCCGACATGTTCACCTCCCGCTACGCCGACGTGTTCGCCGGCGACGAGACCTGGCGCTCGCTGCCGACGCCCACGGGTGAGACCTTCGCCTGGGAGCCGGACTCCACCTACGTTCGCAAGCCCCCCTACTTCGACAACATGCCGGCCGACCCGGTCCCGGTCGGCGATGTCGCCGGCGCCCGCGTCCTGCTGAAGCTCGGCGATTCGGTGACCACCGACCACATCTCGCCGGCAGGTTCGATCAAGGGCGACAGCCCCGCGGGCAAGTACCTCACCGAGCACGGCGTCGAACGCAAGGACTTCAACTCCTACGGTTCGCGGCGCGGCAACCACGAGGTGATGATTCGCGGCACGTTCGCCAACATCCGGCTGCGCAACCAGTTGGCCCCGGGCACCGAAGGCGGCTTCACCAGGGACTTCACGATCCCGGAGGGCCCCGTGGCCACGGTCTACGACGCTGCCCAGAGCTACGCAGCTGCCGGGACGCCGCTGGTGGTGCTGGCCGGCAAGGAGTACGGCTCGGGATCCTCCCGGGACTGGGCGGCCAAGGGCACGGCGCTGCTGGGGGTCAAGGTGGCCATCGCAGAGAGCTACGAGCGGATCCATCGCTCGAACCTGATCGGCATGGGCGTCCTGCCACTGCAGTATCCCGAGGGCGAGAACGCCGAGTCCCTTGGGCTCACCGGAACCGAGACGTTCAGCATCACTGGCATCACCGAACTCAACGACGGGACCACCCCGGCGACGGTGCGGGTCGAGGCTGCCGGTGATGGTGAGCCGATCGTCTTCAACGCCCTCGTCCGGATCGACACCCCGGGCGAGGCCGACTACTACCGTCACGGCGGCATCATGCAGTACGTCCTGCGTTCGCTGCTCACCAGGTAATGGCCCGGCGGCGGGCCCGGTCCGCAGCCCGGCGACCAGTGGTGGAGGTGGCCGACCTGGACGTCTCGGCACGGGTGGCCTGGACCTACCTCGCCGTCCTGATCTCGCTGACCGGCGCCGGCCTCGTGGTGGCCCTGGCCAGTCAGGTCATCGCCCCGCTGGCCTGCCCGCCGATGGCCGGGGACGTGGCCGGGGACCTGCAACTGACCTGTCAGCTGGGGGCGGCGATCTGGAGCGGGATCGCGGGCTTCCTGCTCTGCCTGGTGCCGGCGGTGCGGTTGCTGAAGCTCGACTGGTGGCTGTGGGCCGCCGTCTTCGCCGGGGTCGGACTCCTGGTGGCTGCCGACGCTGCGAGCGAATGGTGGTGGTGGCTTGGCGCGGCACTGCTGCCGGCTGCTGCGGCGCTGCTCAGCGCCGATTGGGGCAGGGGGGCGCGGGTTCGCCGGGGGCAGGTGGTCGGGCTGCTGGTCCTGGTTGCGGCGGCGATCGGGGCGCTGGTGTGGTGGTTCTTCACCGGCTGAATCGGCGTTCGTTCGTCGAACGCAGGCGATTGTCACGGGAATAGCAGAAGGGCCCGGCCGAAGCCGGGCCCAACTTGAAAGCTAGTTCAGCTAAGGACGCTGATGTTGGCGGCCTGCAGGCCACGCTGGCCCTGCTGGGTGTCGAAGGACACCTTGTCGCCCTCGTTCAGCGAACGGAAGCCATTTGAGTTGATCGCGGAGAAGTGCGCGAACACATCGGCCGAGCCATCCTCGGGGGCGATGAAGCCGAAGCCCTTGTCAGCGTTGAACCACTTGACGGTACCGGTAGCCATATTGTTCTCCTTTATTAGGGAAGTGGAGCGGCCGCGGATGCGGCGCTCTGTGATGCAGCTGCAATGAACGCTTCCCAGAAGGACTACCTGCGCCGGTGAACCGACGGTTTAACCAAGCAAGTAAACGATTATTCCAACCAAACAACGCGTCCAGCCTATCAGCCCGGTACCGAACCAACGAATCGGGCGCCGATCGACCGTTGGTGACCGGCCGAAGGAACAGGGGCTGGACGGTGGTCACGGCGGAGGCCTAGAATCGAACACAGGTTCGATACCAAAGATGGGAGGGTGGGCGATGGCCAATCTCGCCGAGCGCAGTCGCCGAGGCGTGCCGGAGCAGGTCTACACCCCGCCCGGCTGGCCGGCGCGCGTGCGTCCGCCGGGAACGCCGGATTGGGAGTCGACCGCTGCGGCCTTCCTGCTGGACTGCTGCCCAGCCGACTATCGCGGCTACCCGGTGCTGCGTCGGCACCCGGTGGTGTTGGCAAGGTTCGCCGCTGAGTTCGTCGAATCCCAGGTGCGGGCGAGCGCCGACGGGTTGGCCGGGGTGCGCACCAGCCTGGCCGACCAGGTCGCCCCGGAGGTGGTCCAGGCCGCTGCGGACGCCTGGGCGGAGCAGGGCGCCCGGCTGATCCGGTTGCGGCGCGAGGTGGCGCTGGTGGAGGAGGCGCTGCGTGGGAGGGTGTTCGTCCGCAAGCTCTGACATAGACTCGTCCGGTGCCCCTGCTCGACGAGATCAACGGTCCCGAGGACCTGAGTGACCTGACGCCGGACCAGCTGCGGCAGCTCGCCGAGGAGATTCGCGGCTTCCTGATCACCAATGTCAGCCGGACCGGTGGCCACCTGGGGCCCAATCTCGGGGTGGTGGAGCTCACCATCGCGCTTCACCGGGTCTTCGATTCCCCGATCGACGCGATCATCTTCGACACCGGCCACCAGAGCTACGTGCACAAGATCCTCACCGGTCGCCGGGACCGGTTCCCGACGCTGCGGCAGCCCGGCGGGCTCTCCGGCTACCCGAGTCGGGCGGAATCGCCGCACGACTGGGTGGAGAACTCCCACGCCTCGACCTCGCTGTCCTGGGCCGATGGCATGGCCAAGGCCTACCGGCTGCTGGGGGAGGAGCGCTTCGTGGTCGCCGTCATCGGTGACGGCGCCCTCACCGGCGGCATGGTCTGGGAGGCCATGAACAACATCGCCGTGGCCCGCGAGGAACGACTGGTCATCGTCGTCAACGACAACGGGCGCTCCTACACCCCGACGGTCGGCGGCATCGCGACCCAGCTCTCGCTGCTGGGCAAGCAGCTTTCAGCCATTCGTACCGACCGCCGCTACGAGCGGGCCCTTGAGCGCATCAAGCGGGCCGTCCGGAACGCTCCGCTGTTCGGGCAGATGTTCTACGGGCTGCTGCACGGATTCAAGATGGGCGTCAAGGACGTCCTGGCTCCGCAGGGGATGTTCTCCGACCTCGGCCTGAAGTACGTCGGTCCGATCGACGGCCACGACATCGAAGCTGTCGAGTTGGCGCTGCACCAGGCCAAGGGCTTCCGCGGCCCGGTGCTGGTGCACTGCATCACCCAGAAGGGCCGCGGTTTCAAGGCCGCAGAGGAGGACGAGCAGGACCGCTTCCACGCAGTCGGGAAGATCGATGAGGTCACCGGCGAGTCACTGGTGGAGCTGGGCGGGCGTAGCTGGACCGACGCCTTCGGGGACGAGCTGGCCAGGATCGGGGCCACCGACGAGCGCGTGGTTGCGATCACCGCAGCCATGCTCCACCCGACCGGGCTTGACCGGTTCGCCAGGCACTTCCCGGATCGGGTGTTCGACGTGGGGATCGCCGAGCAGCACGCGGTCACCTCGGCCGCCGGCCTGGCTGCCGGCGGGCTGCACCCGGTGTTCGCCGTGTACGCCACCTTCCTGAACCGGGCCTTCGACCAGGTGCTGATGGATGTCGCCCTGCACCGCAAGGGCGTGACCTTCGTCCTCGACCGCGCCGGGGTGACCGGCCCGGACGGCCCCAGCCACAACGGCATGTGGGACGCTTCCCTGCTCGGACTCGTTCCGGGGTTGAGGTTGACCGCGCCCCGGGACGAACAGCGGCTGGGTGAGGCGCTGCGGCTCGCGGTGACCATCGACGACGCGCCGACGGTGCTGCGCTATTCGAAGGACCCGCTGCCCGACCCCCTGCCGGCGGTCGCCACCCGCGGCGACGTGGACCTGTTGCTCGCCGGGCACCGGTCGCGCGTGCTGGTGGTCGGCTACGGCCAGCTCTGCTCGGTGGCGGTCCAGGTTGGCCGGCGCCTCTCGCAACAGGGCATCAGTGCGACCGTGGTCGACCCGGTGTGGGCACTGCCGGTTTCGGCCGACCTGCTCGAGCTGGTTGCCGAACACGAGCTGGTGCTGACCATTGAGGACAACGGCCTGGCCGGCGGGCTGGGATCAAGGCTGTCGCAGGAGGCTCGCGCGGCCGGGATCGACACCAGGATTCGGGAGTTCGGCATTCCCCAGGAGTTCCTGCCGCAGGGCAACCGGGCCCAACTGCTCGAGGAGTTCGGTCTCACCGCCCAGCAGATCGCCCGGTTCGCAACCGAACTGGTCGCTGCAGAAGAGAACCCGGTTCAGATCACCACAGCTGGGTGATCACCGGAACGACGAGTTCCCGCTGCCAGGGCCGAGCCCCGAGTTCGGCCAGCCGCGCAGACACCGTCTCGGCGTCCGTGGTGTCTGGGGAGTCCCACAACAACCGGCGCAGGTGATCCGGTGAGAGCAGGTTCTCCACCGGCAGTGCGTTCTCGGCCGCCAGCTCGATCAGTGCCGGACGCACCCGGTTGAACCGCTCGAACGATGCCGGCCAACGCCGCTCCCATGACCGCGGCTGCGGCGGACCCTCCTGGGTCGAGTGCCGGGGCGGCAACTCGGCCCGGGTGAGCGCGGCCGCACGGTCGAGGGCTGCGAGCCATTCCGCCTCATGCCGGCTGGCGACACGGTTGGCGAAACCGCGTACCGTCCGCAGGTCGGCCCTGGTGAGCCTGGTCTTCTGTTCCCGCTCCAGCTTCCCGGCGAGCTCGGAGATGGCCCGATCGGGCACCACCCTGCCCGGTGCGCGGTCCTCGGCAGCGGCAAGTTCCTCGCGGGCAGCCCAGAGCTCCCGGACGATGGCCAGCGCAGCCGGCGTTCGCAGGGCGTGCAGTCCGGAGACCCGTCGCCACGGGTCCAGTCGGAGGCGGGGGGCATCACCGGCATGCTGGACCAGATAGCTGAACTCCTGGTGGGCCCAATCGAGCTTGCCGGTCTCCTCAAGCTGGTCGATCAGCCAATCCCGCAGGTCGGTGAGCCGTTCCACATCGAGGGCGGCGTAGGCCAGCCAGTCCTCCGGGATCGGCCGGCGTGACCAGTCGGCGGCGGAATGCTCCTTCAGCAGGCTCAGGCTGAGCGCCTGTTCCATCAGGGCACCGAGGTTCACCTTCGCCAACCCGAGCAGCCGGGCGGCCAGTTCGGTGTCGAACAGCTTGACTGGCAGGAACTTCACCTCGGCAAGGCACGGCAGGTCCTGGCTGGCAGCGTGCAGCACCCACTCGACGTCGGCCAGTTCGGCCGCGAACTCGCCGAAATCGGCCCGCGGCTGGCCATACTCGAACGCTGTCGGGTCGATCAGGTGGGTGCCGGAGCCATCGCGGCGCACCTGGATCAGGTAGGCCTTCGCCGAGTACCGGAAGCCGTGCGCCCGTTCGGTGTCGATCGAGAGGGCACCGTGACCGGCGAGCAGGGCTGCCCGGGTGTCGGCCAGGGCTTCGGGCGTCTCGACCACGCCGGGAATGCCGTCGGCCGGAAGGGCAAGGATCGGATACGCCTCCGTGGGCGGTTCAGGTTCGGTCACCGCAGCCACGACCCCGAACGGCGCGGTGCTATCGGCACGACGCCATCGGGCAGTGGCGGCAACCCGGCGGTGAGGCACAACAGTTCCGACCACGCCTGCAGGTGGCGGACCATGTCGGCCGCGCAGGTCACCGTGGGCGTCCAGGATGCGCGCAACTCCACCTCCGCGCGGGGGGAATCCTTCGAGATACCGCCGAAGGAGCGGCTGGAGACCGCGGTCACCGTCCCGCTGGGGGAGCCGTACTCTGCCTGGTTGCGCTCGAGTGCGTCCAGGAGCCACGACCAGCCGACCTCGGTGAGCAGGGGATCGGTGACCATCTCCGGATCGACGTCGGCGCGCGCGTAGGTGACGCAACGGAAGTCGCCGTCCCAGGCGGCGCTGCCGGCCGGGTCGTGCAGCAGGACCAGTCGGCCGCTGCCCAACTCCTCGTCGTTCAGTTCGACCTCTGCGCTGATCGCGACCGCGAACGGGGCGATCTTCTGCGGGGCCGGAATCTCCTCGACCTTCAGCTCCGGACGCCAGGACATGCCGAGAATCGCCTGCACCGCTGTTTCGAACAGGGGCGGCATGCTCGGTTCACGCCTGGCGGCCACCCTTGGAGCGTACTGTCACCCGTGCTCAAGTGGCTTTCGGGCGCGCCGGTCCCGAGTCACCGGCTGGCTCGAAATCCAGCGAGACCGAGTTGATGCACCAACGCTGGTCGGTGGGAACGTCGTACCCCTCGCCTTCGAACACGTGCCCGAGGTGGGAGTCGCAGGCTGCGCACCGTACCTCCGTCCGCGGATGCATCGGCAGGCTGCTTGTCGGTCAGCAATCGGACGCGATCCGCGGCGGCCGCCGTGTAGAAGGACGGCCAGCCGCAGTGCGAGGAGAACTTGTGCTCGCTGCGGAACAGTTCCGCGCCACAGGCGCGGCAGCGGTAGATGCCCGGCTGCGGTGGTGTCGGTGTACTCCCCGGTGAAGGGCGCCTCGGTGCCGGCTTCCCGCAGCACGCGGTACTCCAGCGGGTTCAGCTGCGCCCGCCATTCCTCCGGCGTCTTGATGACCTTGAGTTCCATGCGACCTCCTAGTGCTCGGCTTCCAAAGCTTAGGCGCACCTAACCAGCGCGTAACCTGTGCGGCATGGCTACAGCAGGGGTGGAGCTGGATGTGGACGGCCGGGCGGTGCGGGTGTCCAGTCCGGACAAGCCGTACTTCGCCGATCTCGGGCTGTCCAAGCTGGGGGTGGTGGACTACTTCCGCAGCGTCGGCGACGGCATCCTGAGCGCGTTGCGGAATCGTCCAACGGCCATGGAGCGCTGGCCGGGCGGGGTGCGGGACGACGTGGTGGTCGCGACCAGGTCCGACGGCAGGGGAGAGGCCTTCTACCAGAAGCGGGCGCCAGCGAACACGCCGGAGTGGGTGCAGACCGCCGAGGTGAAGTTCCCGTCCGGACGCACCGCCATCGAGGTGGCGCCGGCCGACCTGGCCTCGATCGTCTGGATGGTGAACCTCGGCACCGTCCGCTTCCACCCGTGGCCGGTGCGGGCAGCAGACACCGAGTCCGTCGACCAGCTGCGGATCGACCTGGATCCGCAACCCGGGGTCGGCTTCGACACAGCCGTGGCCGCGGCCCTGGAGCTGCGCAAGGTACTCGCCGAAGCCGGACTGACCGGGTTCTGCAAGACCAGCGGTGGCCGCGGCGTCCACGTCTTCGCCCCGATCCGGGCCGCCGACTTCATCGAGGCCCGGCACGCGACGATCGCGATCGGCCGGGAACTGGCCCGCCGGCTGCCGTCGCCAGGTGACGGTGAACTGGTGGAAGGAGGAGCGGGGCGAGCGGGTCTTCGTCGACTTCAACCAGATGGCGCGGGACCGGCTGATGACCTCCGCCTACTCGATCCGGCCGACCCCTCGGGGACTGGTGTCCGCCCCGCTGGACTGGGCCGAACTGCCGCCAGCGTCCAGCCCGACCGACTTCACCGTGTTGACGATGCCGGCCAGGTTCGCCGAAGTGGGCGACCCGTGGGCGGCGATGGAGGCCATCGAGCCCGGCTCCCTGCAGACAGCCCTGGACTGGTACGCAAGGGACGCCGCTGCCGGAGAGGGCGAACTGCCGTATCCACCGGAGTACCCGAAGATGCCCGGTGAGCCACCGCGGGTGCAGCCGAGCAAGCTGAATCCGGCCAACTGGGCATCCCGGGAGGACTAGGAGCTGTCGGCGAGCACCTCCGCAAGGTCGTAGCCGACCACTTCCTCGAGCTGGGTGAAGGTGCACGAGTCCGGGTCCCGATCGGGCCGCCAGCGCCGGAACTGGGCGGTGTGCCGGAACCGGGTGCCCTCCATGTGCTCGTAGCCGACGGTGCAGACCAGCATCGGCCAGATCAGGTGGGTCTCCTTGAGCTCGGTGCTCCACCGGCTGATCGCCCCGGGCCGGCGGCCCTCGATCTCGAAGTGGGTCCAGGGGTGCTCCCCCGGACCGGCTGGAAGCGTCACCGGCTCGAACTGGGCGGCCAGTTCTGCCCGCCTGGCTTCCGGGAAGGCAGCTGCCACCCCGACGAAGTGCAGGACACCGTCGGCGTCGTAGAGCCCGAGCTGGATTGAGCCGAGGAGCCGGCGCTGTGGTGTCGAGTTCTTGTGCAGCCGGTAACCGGCAACCACGACGTCGGCCTCCCGGGCGTGCTTGATCTTCACCATGGTTCGTTGTCCGGGCTGGTAGGGCCCGTCGAGGCGCTTGGCCACCACCCCGTCGAGGCCGGCGCCCTCGAACCTGGTGAACCAGACCCTGGCCAGGTCGAGGTCGAGGGTCAGCGGGGTGAGGTGGATCGGGGCGTCGCTGTGCTGCAGGGCCTTCTCGAGCAGCCGGCGCCGCTCCACGAAGGGGAGCTCCAGCAGCGACCGGTCGTCAAGGGCGAGCAGGTCCCAGCAGACCAGCGAGGCCGGTGTGTTGGTCGAGAGCAGGTCGATGCGCTTCTGCGCCGGGTGGATGCGTTCGGACAGCACGCCGAAGTCGAGCCGGTCGCCGGAGACCACGATCAGCTCGCCGTCCAGGACGCAACGCGGCGGGACGTTCTCAAGGACCGCCCGGACGACCTCCGGGAAGTAGACCGAGAGGTCGCGGCCGTTCCGGCTGATCAGTTGGACGTCGTCGTTGTCCCGGAAGACGAGGCAGCGGAAGCCGTCCCACTTGGGCTCGTAGGCCATGCCGGGCGGGATCTCGGCCTGGGAACGGGCGAGCATCGGCTCCAGCGGCGGGCGCAGTGGCAGCGACATTTGCCCATCTTCGCACCATTGCCGGGCGGCCCGGTCCAGACTGGGCCAATGACTTCAGCGAAGAAGAAGGCAGAGAAGGCCTCACCAGAATCGGCACCGTTGTCCGAGCTGCTGCGGCTCCCCTTGGGGAAGGTCTCGCTGGCCGACCTCGATCCGAGGGCGACTCCCGGGTATCCGGGCAAGGGCAAGGCGGACGCCCCGTTGCTGACCGCCGACCTGGGTCCGCAGCTGTCCAACCTTCAGGAGATGCTGTTCGCAGCCGGCCGGACTGATCCGGAGACCGCTCCGCGTGTGCTGGTGGTGCTGCAGGGGATGGACACTTCCGGCAAGGGCGGAGTCATCCGTCATGCCATCGGAATGGTCGATCCGCAGGGCATCGACCTGACCTCGTTCAAGGCTCCGACCCCGGAGGAACGCCGGCACAACTACCTGTGGCGGATCCGCAGGGCTCTCCCGGCAGCGGGGAAGGTCGGCATCTTCGACCGTTCGCACTACGAGGACGTCCTGATCGTGCGCGTGGAGAGCCTGGTCGCCGAGGACGTGTGGAGCAGGCGCTATGCGGAGATCAACAGGTTCGAGGCCAGATTGGCAGCGAGCGGCACCAGGATCGTCAAGTGCATGCTGAACGTCTCCTTCACCGAGCAGAAGGC
This sequence comes from uncultured Actinomycetota bacterium, assembly GCA_963848845.1. GTDB lineage: Bacteria > Actinomycetota > Actinomycetes > Propionibacteriales > Propionibacteriaceae > Propionicimonas. The sequence continues at coordinate 301,408 of CAWKFH010000008.1, read as the reverse complement.
TCGGCTGGCCGAGCGTCTGGACGACCCGACGAAGCACTGGAAGTACAACCCCGGCGACGTGGACGCCAGGAAGAAGTGGCCGGCCTACATGACGGCCTACGAGGCGGCGCTGGAGAAGTGCAACACCGAGGCGGCACCCTGGCACGTGATCCCGGCAGACCGGAAGTGGTACCGCAACTGGGCGGTTGCCGAGCTGTTGCGGGAAACGCTGGCCGGGATGGACCTGGCCTGGCCTCGGGCCGAGTTCGACGTGGCGGCTGAGAAGCGGCGGGTGGCCGCGTCCTGATCGCTCAGGCGCCGACGACGCTGAGGTGCCGGACCGGTTCGGCCAGCTCGTCGGCGCCGAAGTCCAGCAGGTCCATCGCTGCGAACGCGTAGCGGGCCAGAACCAGGTCGAGCACTTCGCGGGCAGCGCCGATGGGTTCGCTCACGGAGACCGCACCGTAGCGGAAGGCCAGGTCGGACTGGGTGTGGTAGGACTCGTCGGCACTAAGGAAGAAGGAACCGACCGCGATGTGCCGGCGCCCCTGGGCGCGAAGACCCATGATCGCCTGAGCGACGGAAGGGCCGGAATCGTCAGCCACGGCGGTCAGGCAGGGGAGACGGTGGTGGGTGGACCACTGCCGGGCCCTGCGGGCCAGCAGCGCACTACCGCGGACATCCCCGGTGCAGGACGCCGACAGCACGAGGCCGTCGAGTTCCAGGCAGCGGGCCTGGCTGAGCGCGCTCCGCAGCCGCTGGTCGAGGATCGTCAGCAGGCTGATCTCCGGTCCGATCGGTCGGGACAGCGTGAACCGCAGGTCGGGGTAGTCGGCGCGGGAACGCTGGAGCAGGTCCGTCATCGACGGATCGCACTCGACAGCGTGGGTCAGTTGGAGCGGGACGAGGACGACTTCGGTGCTGCCGGCCGAGGCCAGCTGGTCGATGACCTGCTTGGCGGTCGGCGGATTCTGCTGGAGGAATGCTCCGTGGACCGACATCTCCGGACGCAGCTCCTGGAGCCCCTTGACGAGCTGGTGAGTCACCTGCGCAACCAATGGGTCAGAGCTACCGCTAGCGACCATAACGAGTGCGGGGGCGGTCATGGGAGTGCCTTCCAGTGCGAAGGAGCCGGCTCCGTTGCCGAGGTTTCGATAGCCCGAACTCTTGTCGTTATCAAGTCGTGACGCAATTTTGCCTACCGCATGGTGAGACCGCAGTCCATATCCTGAGATCTCAGGTTACTGCAGCGTTACACGCCGTCACGACTCACCCGTGAGATTCGGGATCATCCCAGATAATGAGAATTCTTGTCCCAAGGTTCGGGATCAGGGAGCGGTTGGTGGGCGATACTGGGTTCGAACCAGTGACCTCTTCGGTGTGAACGAAGCGCGCTACCACTGCGCCAATCGCCCGCGGTGACCAACCATAGCCGAGAGCCGGCGAAGCCGTCACATCGAGTTGAGGACGGGTCTATGGTCGGTCCTGGCGAACCTGGAGGCATGGGTGGACGTGAGTGTTGATGGTGGCCCGGCGGGGCAGCGCACCGCCGGTTCCTGGCTCACCGGAGTCGCCTTCAGGGTGAATCTCGCGATGGCCAACGTCGGTTTCTACGTCGCCAGCATCGGAGTGGTAGTCGTCCTCCTTGCCGGGGATCTCGGCGTCCCGGTTGCCCAGCTGGCCTGGGTGGGCACGACCTTCGGCTACGGGTTGATCGGGATGGCGCTGGCCGGACCCTTCCTGTTGCGCCTGGGCCCCAACCGCGTCCTCGCGCTCTCGGCGGCAGCCCTCGGGGTGGGCAGCGTGCTGCTGGCGGTTTCCGCCGGCGCGACGACCGCCTACGTTGGCGCGATCCTGCAGGGCCTTGGGGCAGCGGGCCTTGTCCTGCTTGCACCGCGGCTGTTGCACGGTCCTGACGCCGAGGTGAAGCTGACCCAGGCCACCGCCGCAGCCAGTCTCGCAGGCGTGCTGGCGCCGGTCCTGCTCGGCGTCGCGGCTCTCACCGGGCTCGGCGGACGGCTGCCGCTGGTCCTGATTGCCGCCGCGATGCTGCTGCTCGGAGTTGCGGCGCTGCGCTCGGGTCGGGAACAGCCAACCGTGCAGACGGTGGCCGCAGCCGAGCCGGCGCAGCTGTCGCGGCTCGGGGCTGCCCGACGATGGCTCGCGTTGGTCTGCGCGGTATCGGTCGAGTTCTGCTTCGTGGTGTGGGGAGTTGCCCGGCTGACCGGAACCGGTCTCGACGCCGGGGCGGCCGCCCTGGTCGGCGCAGCCTTCCCGGTGGGGATGGCGCTTGGGCGGGTGTTCGGCTCCTGGCTGATCGCCCGGCTCCCGATGGTGTTGGCAGGTTCGGGGCTCACCGCTGCCGGGACGTTGATGGTTGTGCTGACCGACGTCTGGCCGGTGGTCGGCGCGGGGCAACTGCTGGCCGGTTTCGGCCTGGCCACCCTGTATCCGATCATGCTTGCCCGTCTCATGGCCACGCCCGGGCTTCGCCCCGAGGTCGGCGCGTCGCTGGGGGCTCTGGCCTCCGGGACGGCGATCACTGTGGCCCCTGCCGTCCTTGCGCTCCTGGCCACCGTCGTCGACCTCCGGCTGGCCTTTCTCGCGCCCCTGCCGATCCTGCTGGTCATGTTGTGGCTGCACAACGGGCGTCATCCGCTGGCGTCCTGAGGCCCCGGAGGCGTCCGGCGCGCTCGTTTTGCGGGTGGGTCCGGGGCTGGGTATGGTTGCTCTCGCACTTGCGCCGGGAACGGTGTGGGGGCGTTCGCGGACGTGGCTCAGTTGGTAGAGCATCACCTTGCCAAGGTGAGGGTCGCGGGTTCGAATCCCGTCGTCCGCTCGGAGAAGGTCTCAAGATTCGACAACGAGACCGGCTCTTGCCGGTGGAGTGGCCGAGAGGCGAGGCAACGGACTGCAAATCCGTGTACACGGGTTCAAATCCCGTCTCCACCTCGGGCGGCTGGCGCAGCGGTAGCGCGCTTCCCTGACACGGAAGAGGTCACTGGTTCGATCCCAGTGTCGCCCACAGCAAGACCCCTAGTCAGACGCTGACTAGGGGTCTTTCTACGTTCCGGAACATCCCGAAAAGTGCCAGAAATAGGCAGGGCGTCACCCGGGGAATCCCCCATTTCCCCCGGGTATCTGCCGGTGAAATCGCTCTGACAAGGACCGATGCAGAGGTTCGCGCTTCCGTCCCCGGAAGAGGCCCCCGAGCCGCTTCTTGGAGCGAACCGTGCTTGAACTCGGGGAAGGGCGCCCCACTCTTCGGCCCGCATGGAACCGGTGTGAGAACGCAACCCTTGCAGTTCAGCCCGGACCTCACGCAGCGGCGCTGCCCGAACTTTGGCGCTCCCGCCAGCTTGTTGAGTCCACATTCGGGCGTCGCTAACGTAGGTCACGCCCTTGTCGAACCCCCCAGACCCGGGGCGTGACGGCCCCCGATGCGCTGCCGGGTCGCTCCGGCCCGCGAGGCGACTCATGAGTTCGCCGGGCCGCCGGCCAAAGGTCAAGTCCCGTGGGGTGGTGTGGTTTTAGCCGGTGAGGCTGAGGGTGCGGGCGTGCGTGTCGGGTAGGTCGTCGTTGAGGGTGTCGATGAGTCGTCGCATGCTGGTTTCGGAGAGGTAGCGGCGTTCGCCGTATTGCCATTCTTCGTGTTGCTCGAGGAGGATCGCGCCGACCAGGCGGGTGACGCTGTCGCGGTCGGGGAAGATCTGGACGACGTCGGTGCGGCGTTTGATCTCCCGGTTGACGCGCTCGATGGGGTTGTTCGACCAGATCTTTCGCCAGTGCTCGGTGGGCATGCGGTGCGAACGCGGTCAGGTCGGGTTCGGCGGCCTCGAGCATGGCTGCGATGGTGGGGAACCCGGCGCGGAGGCTGTCGGTGACGTGCTGGTAGCAGGCGGTGACGGCTTCGGCGTTGGTTTGGGCGAACACGGTCCCGATCAGGGCGTTGACCGGCTTGGAGCGGGCCGAGCCGAGTGCCTGGGTGACGTTGCGGGCGAAGTGGACCCGGCAGCGTTGCCAGCCGGCGCCGGGCAGGATCGCCTTCACCGCGGCTTTCAGCCCGGCGTGGGCATCGGAGATGACCAGCACCACCCCGGCGGGGTCGGTGGGGGTGGCGATCTTGAGGCCGCGTTCACGTAGGCCACGGAGGAACTCGGTCCAGAAGTCGGTGGTTTCAGCATCCCCGATCGCCATGCCGAGGATCTCGCGGCGGCCCGCAGCCGAGACCGCGGTGGCGACCACCACGGCCTGGGAGGCGACCCGCTTCCCGAGCCGCACGTCGAGGTAGGTGGCATCCAGCCACACGTAGGGGTACCAGGTGTCGTTCTCGATCGAGGCGGCGGCCCAGGAACACCGCCACGTACTCGTCGATCTCGGCACAGATCCGGGACACCTGGGACCGGGAGATCCCCGCCTCGTTGCCCAACGCTTTGACCAGCTGGTCGACCCGGCGGGTCGAGACGCCCTGGATCCAGGCCTGGGCGATCACCGCCCACAACGCCTGATCAATCCTGCGGCGCGGCTCCAACAGCGAGGGAAAGAAGCTGCCCTCGCGCAGCTTCGGGATCGCCAACTCCACCTGCCCGGCCGGTGTCGCGAGCTGCTTGGCCCTGGTGCCGTTACGGTGCGTGACCCGATCCGCCGACCGTTCGTAGCGGCCTGCACCGATCCTGGCGGCCACCTCGGCCTCGATCAGCTCCTGCAGCCCGGCCTCCAGCAGCCGGCGCATCGCATCGCCATGATCAACCTCGCCGCCGACGGCGAGGAGTTCCTCAATCAGCCCGCGCACGGCAGACTTGTCCCGATGGGTCATCGTGGTGTTCCTTCCAGAGTTACTTGGTCGTTTCTCGAAAGCTAACCCCGGTGGCCCATCACCATGCGCACACCCGCCGACACACCACCCCTCAGGCCGTCCAGGATTTCCACCACGCTAAGGGACTCACCCCGGCCAAAGGGCATGGGCTCCCTGAAGCGACGAGCGAACGGGAGATGGGTCTGGCAGTACGACTTCGGCATCGATCCGCCCACCGGGGAGCGAGATCGAGTCACCCGGGAGCGGCGACTACGGAGGGATGCCGCCGACGCCGGGCGGCTCAGTCGACCCGAAGGGAGGTTCGGAGGACTCTTGCGAAAGGCTGGAAGGAGGCGTGCCTGTGGCACCGAGCACTGGACCCGAACATCATCAGCCGCGCCGCGAGGCTTCTATCGTCTCAACTCGCGTCGAGCACTCCCGGGGAGGACGGTGAGGTCGCCTGACCCTCAGATCCGATCGATCACGCACCAAGGTGCGGTCTGTTCCGGAAGACGACTTGGGGTTCGGTCTTGGACAGGGCTGGCGGACCAGGCAGGCCCGTTCGCATGGGTCGCGTACGTTGAAGTACGACACAGTGACGAGTGGCCGTGAGCACGGCCCATCGGCGAGCGCTCCCCGATAGCCTGCCCCTGTGAAAGCACCTGACCTCGCCAAGGTGCGAGCCACCCTCTGGGCCGCTGCCGACGAGCTGCGGGCCAACTCGAAGCTGACGCCGGCCAGTACCGCGAGCCGGTGCTCGGGCTGATCTTCCTCGCCTACGCCGAGAACCGCTTCGAGGCCGTCCGGCGCGAGGTCGAGGCGAAGGCGACTGCCCGCAACCCGGTGACGACCGCCGACTACAAGGCGCGGTCCGTGCTGTACGTCCCCGACGAGCTCGCCTCTCCCACCTGGTCGACCTGCCCGAGGGCGACGACCTCGGCGAGGCGGTCGACGACGCGATGAAGGCGATCGAGGCCGCCAACCCCGAGCTCAAGGACGTCCTGCCGCGCGGCTACCAGCGGCTCGAACGCTCGACGCTCACCGAGCTGCTGCGGCTGTTCGCGCCGCTGCCCCGCAGCTGTCCGGCGACGCGTTCGGGCTCATCTACGAGGACTTCCTCTCGAACTTCGCCATGGCCGAAGGGCGACTGCGGCGGTGAGTTCTTCACGCCGTACTCGATCGTCCGGCTCATCGTCGAGATCATCGAGCCGTTCCACGGCAAGGTCTTCGACCCGGCCTGCGGGTCGGGCGGCATGTTCGTGCAGTGCGCCAAGTTCGTCGAGCGCCACCACGGCTCGGCCACCCGGGAGCTGTCGGTCTACGGCCAGGAGCAGAAGGAGGTCACCGTCCCGCTGGCCAAGATGAACCTCGCCCTCCACGGCCTCTCCGGCGACATCCGCCTCGGCAACAGCTACTACGACGACCTCCACGGCGCCGTCGGCGCGTTCGACTTCGTGATGGCCAACCCGCCGTTCAACGTCGACGGCGTCGACAAGGACAAGCTCGCCGGCGACAAGCGGTTCCCGTTCGGCCTGCCCGAAGACCGACAACGGCAACTACCTGTGGATCCAGCAGTTCTACGCCGCGCTCAACGACGACGGGCCGGGCCGGGTTCGTCATGGCCAACTCCGCCGGCGACGCCGGGCACTCCGAGAAGGAGATCCGCCGCCAGCTCGATCGAGTCCGGCGCGGTCGACGTGATGGTCGCCATCGGCACCAACTTCTTCTACACCGTCACCCTGCCGGTGACGCTGTGGTTCCTCGACAAGGGCAAGGCCGGCACCGACCGCGGAGGACACGGTGCTGTTCATCGACGCCCGCCACATCTACCGCCAGATCGACCGAGCCCACCGCGACTTCCTGCCCGAGCAGATCGAGTTCCTCGCCAACATCGTCCGCCTCTACCGCGGCGAGGACGTCGAGACCGTCGACGGCAGCGACGCCCTGCTCAAGGAGCACTTCCCCGACGGCACCTACGTCGACGTCCCCGGCCTCTGCAAGGTCGCCACCCGCGCCGAGATCGAAGCCCAGGGCTGGAGCCTCAACCCCGGCCGCTACACCGGCACCGCCGCCGTCGACGACGACGACGAGGACTTCGCCGAGAAGCTCGAGGAGCTGTACGAGGAGTTCACCCGGCTCAGCGACGAGGCCGACGTGCTGCGCGCCAAGGTCGACGCCGCCGTCACAGGGATCCTCGGCGCATGAGCGAGTGGCGCGAGGTCGCACTCGGCGACTCGTGCGTGAGCGTGGTCGACGGGCTTCGGCGGCACTTCGGACAAGCGGTGCGACCGCTGACGTCGACGACGGCGTCCCGTTCGTCCGATCGGCAGACGCGAAGCCGGTCCTCGTCGACCTGCACGGATGCTCGAGTACGACGAAGCGGTCGATCCGCAAGCTTCGAGTCGGCAGCTCGTCCTCGTGGCTGACGACCGGTCGTGATCGTACTGGCAGCCGGGATCGCCGCATCGTGTCCGCCGATCGGACGGCTCGGACTGCATCGACCTCGTCGTGATCGACCAGGCGGATCGAGTCACTCCGCACGTGCTGACCGCGCGATTCTACTCGTAGCTACTCGGCGCAGCGCTCCGGCAGTGACATCCGATCGCAGCGCGCACCGGCTACCGCCGAACTTCAACCTCGGGTCAATCCGCGGATCGCCAGTCCCTCCGATCGCCGATCAGCGAGCGGATCGCTGCGATTCTCGATGCGCTCGACGACCTGATCGAGAACAACCGGCGGCGGGTGGAGGTGCTGGAGGAGATGGCGCGGGCGATCTACCGGGAGTGGTTCGTCCACTTCCGGTACCCCGGCCACGAGGACGTCCCCCTCGTCGACTCCCCCCTCGGCCCGATCCCCGACGGCTGGCAGTGCGCCACGCTCGGCGACCTGGTCGACGCAGTACGGCGACCGGTCGACTCCGAAGACGGTCGAGCCCGAGTACGCTGCGGCCGGCATGGACATCGACGAGCGAGCTACGTCGACTGGGCGTCGTCGCGATGCCGAGTCGAGCGCGAGCGGATCGCGAAGTTCGGGTTCAGGCACGGCGACGTCGTTCGTCGATCCGAATCGGCCGACCTCGGCAGGTCGGCATGTGTCGAGGTCGAGATCGACGGCAGTATTCGCGTCCTACCTCGTACGCTTCGGCCGACTGGCAGCCACGGCGTCGCTCACGATTGCCTCGTTCGTTCGACGCTCGTCGGACGACGCTCTATCGAGCTGCGGTACCGGGTGCGAGCACGGGCGCGACACGCAAGAGCGTCAGCTGCCGAAGGTCATGTCGAGCTCGCGCTTGCGACTCCCGCCGATCGAGCTGCTGCGACGCTTCGCGAGGCGCAGTCGCCTCTGAGCACGCGAGGTCGCTGCACTGCTCGCAGCAGCACGCGAGCAGCTCGCGGCGCTCCGAGACCTGCTCCTCCCGAAGCTCGTGACCGGGCAGATCGACGTGTCGCACGCTCGACCTCGATGCGCTGACCGAGGCAGCGGTGGCGTGAACCCGCCGGGGCCGTACTCGGAGGCCGGGCTGGTCGAGGAGCCGGCGCTGGAGCTGCTCGCCGAGCTCGGGTGGGAGGTCGTCAACGCGTTCAGCGAGACGCTCGGGCCGGCGGGGCACGCTCGGGCGGGACTCGATGCACGAGGTCGTCCTCGTCCATCGGCTGCGGATCGCGATCGCAGGCTCCTGAACTCCGGACGTTCCCGACCTCGTCCGCGAGGAGGCGCTCGCAGGCGGTCACCAAGGACCGGTCGGTGATGGACCGGGTGCGGGCCAACCGGGAGGTCCACGACCTGCTGCGCGACGGCTACCGGGCCGAGTGGACCGACGACCGGCGGCGACAAGCAGTTCGCCACGGTGCGGTTCGTCGACTTCCGCGACTCGACGAAGAACGACTGGCTGGCGGCGTCGCAGGTGTGGGTCGCCGGCGAGCTGCACCGCCGCCGCACCGACGTGGTGCTGTTCGTCAACGGCATCCCGCTGGTGCTGGCTGGAGTTCAAGGAGCCGAACCGGCCGGTCAAGGCGGCGCTTCGACGAGAACCTCACCGACTACCGCGACACGATCCCGCAGCTGTTCGTCCCGAACGGGTTCGTGATCTGTCTCGAACGGGTCGGAGGCCAAGGTCGGCTCGACGTACGCGCCGTGGGAGTTCTTCGGTGACTGGAAGGTCATCGACGCCGACGGCACCCGCGGCGTCGTCGCGCTGGAGACCGCGCATCCGGGGCACCTGCGACCCACGACCGGCTGCTCGACCTGGTCGAGAACTTCGTCGCCTACATCGAGCGCCCCGGTGGGCTGATCAAGGTGGTGGCCCGCAACCACCAGTTCCTCGGCGTCAACGCGGCGATCGAGAACCTGCTCCGGGTCGCGGGCGGCGGGCGAGAAGCGGCTCGGCGTGTTCTGGCACACGCAGGGCTCCGGCAAGAGCCTGTCGATGCTGTGGTTCACCCAGAAGGTGCTGCGCCGCTCCCGGGCGCGTGGACGTTCGTGATGGTCACCGACCGCACCGAGCTCGACGTCCAGCTCCACGGCGAGTTCGCCGACGCCGGCGCCATCTCCGCCGAGGCGCAGGTGCACGCCGACCTCGGTCGCGCACCTGCGCGAGCTGCTGGCCGCCGACCACCGCTACGTGTTCACGCTGATCCACAAGTTCCGGCTCGACGCCAAGGCCGGCGAGACGCACGATGCCGGTGCTGTCGGACCGCTCCGACGTCATCGTGATCACCGACGAGGCGCACCGCAGCCAGTACGACACGCTGGCGCTGAACATGCGCCAGGCGCTGCCGAACGCGTCGTTCATGGGCTTCACCGGCACGCCGCTGATCGCCGGCGAGAGGAGCTGACCCGCCAGCAGTTCGGCGACTACGTCTCGCATCTACAACTTCCGCGACGCCATCGAGGACGGCGCGACCGTCCCGCTCTACTACGAGAACCGCATCCCCGAGCTGCAGCTCGTCAACGAGGACTTCGCCGACGAGCTCGACCGCGCTGCTCGAGGAGGCCGAGCTCGACGAGGACGCCGAGGGCCAGCTCGCCCGCCGCGTTCGGCCGGCAGTACACGCTGCTCACCCGCCCCGAGCGGCTCCGGACCATCGCCCGGGACCTGGTGCGCCACTTCGTCGGCCGGGGCTTCACCGGCAAGGCGATGTACGTCGGCATCGACAAGGCCGCCGCGGTGCGCATGTACGACCTACGTGCAGGAGGCGTGGGCCGAGCACCTCGCCGAGCTGCAGGCCGCAGCACGACGCGCTGCCGGAGCTGGAGCGGCCGTGGCTGGCGCAGCCGGCTCGAGCTCATGGAGACGACCGACATGGCCGTCGTCGTCTCGCAGAGCCAGAACGAGATCGCCGACGCTCGACGACCAGGGCCTCGACATCCGGCCGCACCGCGAGCGGATGAACGACGAGGACCTGGCCGAGAAGTTCAAGGACGCCGACGACCCGCTGCGGATCGTGTTCGTCTGCGCCATGTGGATGACCGGCTTCGACGCCCCGAGCGTGTCGACCATCTACCTCGACCGGCCGATGCGGAACCACACGCTGATGCAGACGATCGCCCGCGCCAACCGGGTGTTCCCCGACAAGGACAACGGGCTGATCGTCGACTACATCGGCGTGTTCCGGAACCTCGAGAAGGCGCTCGCCATCTACGGCGCCGCCAACGCCGAGGCCGGCGTCGACTCGCCGATCCAGCACGTCGACGCGCTCGTCGGCGCGCTCGGCGAGGCGATCGACGAGCTGATCGTCGGCTGTGCTGCGGCGGCCGGCGTCGACCTGCATCGGCGCTGCGCGACGCCGACGGGCTTCGAGCACATCGCCCTGCGGGACGCCGCCGTCGAGGCGCTGCTGGTCGACGAGGAGCACGCGCACCGAGTTCCTGGCCGCGGCCCGCCAGGTCCGCAAGCTGTTCAAGGCGCTGCTGCCCGACCCGGCAGCCGCCGCGCAGCAGCGCACCGTCGCCGCCATCCGGGTGCTCGCCGAACGGCTCGCTCGACCTGGCCCGGCCACCGCACGCCGACCTCGACGCGATCGCCGACGCCGTCGACGCGCTGCTCGACCGCTCGGTCGGCGCCGAGGAGTACGTCATCCGGGCCGCCGCCGAGGGCAGCGAGCCCGACCCGCTCATCGACCTGTCCCAGATCGACTTCGACGCCCTCGCCGCGCAGTTCGCCGGCCGCAAGCGCGCCGAGACCGACCGGCTCGCGCAGCTGCTCCTGCAGCAGCGGGCGATCGGCGCGGCGACCCGCAACCCGACCCGCTACGACCTCGTCGAGCGGATCGAGCAGCTCATCGCCGACTACAACGCCGGCAGCCTCAACATCGACGAGTACCTCCGCCGCCTCATCGAGCTGTCCCAGACGCTCACCGAGGAGGAGCAGCGGGCCGTCCGTCGAGGGCCTCACCGAGGAGGAGCTGGCGATCTTCGACCTGCTCACCAAGCCCGAGCCGGTGCTCACCGACGACGAGCGCGAACGTCGTGAAGGCGCAGCGCCAAGCGGCTCCTCGAGCACCTCCACGACAAGCTCGTCCTCGACTGGCGCCGCAAGGTCGACGTGACCGCACGACGTCGACAGCATCGATCCGCCGCGTCCTCGACGCCGAGCCTGCCCGCCGACCCGTACCCGCCCGAGGTGTTCGACGCCAAGGTCCAGGCTCGTCTTCGACCACGTCCTCACCGCCTACGGCGACAACGGAGAGAGCGTATATACCCCGCGAGTCGATCTCGGGGTTACACAGGAAGCGAGCTTCGAATCTGTGGGCAAGGTGGACGTGAACAAGATTGCCGAGGACGTCGTGGTGCGCATCCTGCACGATCCCGTCTTCGCGACCCAGGTCGCTCAGCAACTCCGAGCACCCAGTGTTGCCGAGCAGAATTAGGCGGCCAGCGCGAATCCTTGTGTGTCGTATCTGCTGACGCCGCAACCCGGGACGTCGGCTGGAAGGTTGCAGCGAGGGAGTGACATGCGGCAAAACCCTTTCTAGCCAGTTCAAGATCGGACCTATGACTGTTGCTGAGCTCGTAGGGCGACTGGCCGAGGTGGATTCAGGCGCGCTGGATGTCATACCTGGCTACGAACTGGGTTGATCAAGTGGACCGGGTTGAGGCAGTGACGGTCGATCTCCATACCACCCGCGAACGAGGCGGAGTGGGCAGCCACTAGATCCGACGCTCTGGAGGCCGAGGACTACGAGCGTTCGTATCACCTCGCGCCAATCGGCAGTTCTGCGGTCTTGATCGCCTCACACCGACATGTCCGACACGTGAACTCCTAGATCCACAACAGCGCGAACTCCCTCGCCTGGCTCGCCCGTGACCGCTAAGGGTGACTGGTGCCTACACCGAGAGGGCAGGCGTGGAGGGTCCCGACGTCCATATTCGTACCGTGTAGCTGGCGAGTTGAGCCTCGGCGCGATCCCAGCCGGATACCGGGGCGGGTGCGGCATCTTGCTCTCAGGTCCTAAGGGGCGGCCCCAACCAAGTTGTTACTCGATGGGAGGGCTTACGTGGTTGATCCCGCCTGACTCCGTGTCCCGACGGGTGGCGGTCGGCACCCAGTCGCAAGTCTCGCGTTCCGACATTGGCGGGGACTAGGTTGCCAGGCGCTCAGGGCTCGAGTCACTCGTGCTGGAGGGGGCGATGGGCACCGATTGAGCCGCTGCCAAGTCTCGGAGGAACTCCGCCGTATCGAGCATGCGCTCGACATTGTCTCTATTGACCCACGTCTTGCCAGATATGTGCTCGTACCAGCCAGGCTCATCTAGGCGGCTGTATGTGATCTGGTAGAAGTGCGGAATCGCGCGTACGTCCCAGTCGGAGAAGATCCACTCATCCTCGAGCTTCTGGACGACGTGGCTCCCTCCTCGACCGCGAGCCCTGAGGTTGATGGCGGTCTCAAGAAGCTCAACTATCTCCCTCACGCCGCTAGCAAATTCCCAAGCCCCGACACCTGGCCAATGATGTGTGGGCTTCACTTGGTCAGCCAGCTCCAGCATGACTAGCTCAAGACCCTGACCGGGGGACCACACAGCCTCGAAGACACTCGCTTCAGGATCGGCGTCAAGGTGCACCCGGAGCCGGTCACCATCGGGCTGAATGCGCAAATGGAAATCGGTCAAGGGTAGGTCGCCGCGAACGCCACATTTACTAATCAGGTTCTGTTCCAGCGCCTCGGCTAGCACTCGATCCATGGCTTCGAATGACGAGTCGTCCAGGAGGCGCCTCACGCCCTCGATCTGGGCTTGCTCTCGCTCTTGTAGCTCGTTGGTTACGGTCTCCTGTGATTCCTCAAGGGATCGGCGGAGCGTTTGTACCTCGCTCGACAATCCACCCACCTCGTCGGACAGCGTCTCGCGGACTTCCTCTATCTGCTGTTTGGTTGAAACCTCGATGCGGTCCGTGAGCCAGTACACCGGCCCGAGCAGGAGGAGGGTGAAGCCGATGGTCATCGTGGCGTCACTCCACCACCCATCCAGTTGTCGGATGAAATAGGACGCCGTGGCGAGGCCAAGTCCGAGGACGCTAGGAACTACGACCCAAGCGACCCATCTCGCCGGCGTTGCACTGTCCTGTGTCGACTCTTTCATAGGCGGGACGTTACCAAGTACGCCTCACCCCCCGTTCAAAGCGAGAACCCCACCCCGCAGCGCTCACATTGGTGCAGTGAACGCGCCCGCATGATCAAGCGTCGTCTTCGGTGGGCGTAGTGGGCTCCGGACCTCAGCTAGCGTGTGCGCGCTCGCCTCCTGGGAACTGCCGCTGAAGATGCCTCAGGACATATGGGCCGCAGGTCGCTTCCAGCCTCACGACGATTGGTCCCTAGAATCAACGTTCTGACGGTGACCAGTCGCGCTGTCCATCGGCCTCAGGAGCTTGCCAGGTCGGTCTGGCTTTGGTTGGCGTGAAGTTGCCACCCCGGTCGGTGTCGCGAGACGTCTGCTGCGGGCAGCAGCCCGGTGAGCCCACCCGCCAACTGACGGACCTGCTGAACTGCGACTGCGCTGGGGCTCCACCTCCAACAAAGATGTCCGCCGGGGACTTGCAGTCCAGTTGGGTTCGCGGCCGCTTGAACCATCGCCGGATGCAGAAGTCGTTGTACGAGCCCGCCAGGTCATTGAGGATCAGGGCCACGATATGCAGCCGCTCAGCGACCGGGGCTGGCGTTGGCCGGATGGTGCGCTAGCCGCCGGCGGAGTCAGGCACGTCAGTTGCCGGCGGTCGTGTCCGAAACGTCCGCTGCTCGGCGAGATCGAGCGCCCGCACCGCGGCCACTCAGGTGGTTTGGAGCGTGGGCGGGTTGGAGCGACGAGGGAAGGGGGGAAGCTACACCGGCCCTGGGCGATCATTGCTAGTCGGGTCCCGGAGGAGGAGCTCCTCGCGATCAGCTTCTATCAGCGACGTCCTTGCACGCGGATACTGAGCTGAACGTGTGCCCAGATGACCGGAGGAGCACCGGCGAGCCAACTATCGGTGTGTGGCGCGGACTGACACATCCGACCGCTAGCGTCTCCACCATGGGTTCCGATCCGAACAGCACCCCGCCGCCCCGGCTCAAAGCGGGCCGACCCATGCGCGGCCTCGACCACGAACAGCTCGCGAAGGTGACCCGCCACCCGTGGCAACTCGACAACATAACAACAGTCGAGAGGCTGCTCAAGGCCCTAGACGCGTGCAAGTCACCCGCGGACCTCTATGAGTTCCAACGGGACCTGTTCGCAGCCATCTACACCGTCGAGCTGCGAAGGGCCGGCTCCAGCAAGACCGCCAAGCGCGTCCAGCAAGGCAAGGCCCCCCAAGCGGACGCGCCGGACCTTCCTGCGGGCGTCGATCCCCGCGACGTCGACTCATGGGACCTAGAAGTGTTCGTGGCGGAGCGGATTGCACGGCAGCTCCGGAGTGTTGGCGACGGTCTGGCGTGGAAGGCATTCGAGTACGACCGACGGCCCATTTACGCGCTGTCACGAAACGAGCCGTCTGGACCGATCGTCGGCAAGGCTGGCCTCAAGTCGGAACTTGGCACAGTCGAAGCCTTGTGGAACGACGAGCAGCACTTCGCGCTGCTACACGACCTGACGACGTGCCTTCGCATCTCGGACGTCACTGAGTTCAACGGAAACCGTCGAATCGTCCATGAAGTGAAGACGAAACCAGGCCGCACAGTCCCTACGCAGAAGGCCCGCGCGCAGGCCGCGATCGACGCAATCGAGGAAGGTGGTCCACTTCCGGGCACCGACGAGGACACTCGGCTAACAGTCCTGAATACCAGATTCCGCTCCGACTCGCGCCAGATCGGTGATGTGATCCGTCTCGCTCAGGAGCGCGGCGTGCAGGGCATGAGGCTGCCGGAGGGCCGCATGTTGTTCGCGTCGTCACTGTTCGACGTGCTTCGCCTTCACCACCACAACATTGATGCTGTCGTCGATGTACGGCAGCAGGCGTGGGATGCAGCGATCAGGCGTGCGCACATCGGCAGCGCCAACCCCCACCTGATCGGCACCAGCAGCGACCGAGCCGGGCGTTCGCCGATCGCCGCCCCTTTGTCGATCTTCCCGCTGAGTGCTGCGGATCGCGCTGCGCTCATCTGCGACCGCGCCACGGTCCAACTAGTCATGTCGTCCGATGTGCTGGTGAGCCTCCTGGAAGAACGCGGACTCACAGCCGAGATTCACCCCTACTCGGCGCACGAGCATCCTCGCATAGACACCGAAGTGCTTCAGATCCGCCGAGGCTCCCAGTGCCTCGGCGTAACCAGGGTCGGACTCGACACACTCCTGTTCGAAGCCATGCGGCCCAGCACTTGGTGCGACGGCATTCTCGAAGTGTTCAACCTTCAGAAGCCGCCCGGGCACCCGGCCTTAATATGGAGCAACGACACCCGATCCTGGCGGTAGACCAGCCGGGTCGGCGAAAGCATCGGACGAGCCGTCGTGTAGCGGTGACGGACGATCGGCTGCGTCAAGCGAGCTCCCTGGCCATGACGGGGTGTTCGATTGGGGATCCCCCCGGCGACACGCGCCTCGCGATCCTCGACTAGCGCGTTGGGATCCTGCCACTGGCCGATTTCGATGCCGAAATCCGCGGCGACGTCGTCGAGATCAAGAAGACCCGCCAGAGATGGTAAGCGCCCGCGTCACCGAACAGCAGGCAGCCGAGCGTCTTCACGGTCGTCGGCCATCGTCGTTCGACGTCTCGTCTTCGTAGGCCACGATCCGATCAAGGCAGTCATCAAGTGCCTGAGCCAACTCGATGATCGGGCCCACATCCTGACTCTTCGGCAGCCAGTCAGCATCGATGTATCGGTCTCACGGATGGTCCAGTCAACTGACCACCGGATCGTGTCGATCGCCAGACGCAAGGCTCCGGCCGGATCGCTTTCCAGGATGGTGCGGGCTGAGTCGAGGTGACGCTGATGCATGGAGAGACTCCGTGGTGCGATCGAGCCCGGCCATCCACCGAGCCAAGGAATCTATGGCATCTGAGGCGGCGATCCAGTGCGCAAGTTGCGAGCCTGCGCCACCCGAGCGACCTGTCGTTTCTCTTGCTGGTGGTTCGCGGCGACTTGGAACCTCGGCTCGCGTTCGGCTTCGACAAGTCGGCGCTCCAGGGGCCGATCAACGGATCCTGCTGCACCTCACCGTCGGAGTCAGGTCGCCGTCTCTTCGGTCCAACTGGTCGAGTCCCGCATTAGGCGGTTGACAAGCAGTTCCAGATTCTGGAGGCGGAGCACCCTGCATTCGGAGCCCGTTGGTGCAGCTTGGTGCAAGAAATGTCAGAGCATCGGTCTACGCTCCCTAATGAGGCAAGTCCAGTTTGGGGGAAGCATGAGCATAGGTGTGAGTGGCGCGTTCAAGGAGTTCCAAGGGGTTGTGAACGCTGATGCCGAGCGAGTTCGCGAGGCCCGAAGGAGACGTGACCTATTCAAGGGGGCTTTCCTCGCGGAAAGTGATGTGGCCGAGGTCGTCGCTTCTGGGTCCTTGGCCCGAGGGACGCAGAAGGACCCTATCCACGACGTCGACGCGATCGTGATCTTCGATGGTGACAAGCATCCCGGGTGGGGGATTCCTGGAGGGTCGGCCAGCGAGGCACTCGACTACACGCGAGATCAAGTGAACAAGCTGCTGGGAGCCACAAATGGAACCTACGCGCAGGTGGTCCGCCTGGCACGCTGGAGGAACCACGCTGTCAAGTGCTTCCTTGACGATCCTGACGACCCCGATGCGTTCACCGTTGATGCGATGCCGGCGTTGCGCCGGGAAGGATCGCTCCTGATCCCAGAGGCGATCGGAAGGAAATGGGTTCGCTGCGATCCTGAGTCGCTGCATAGGCGACGTAAAGAGGAAGCATGCGTCTTGGAACAAGTTCGCGGGGACAGTCAGGATGCTCAAGTGGTGGGCTGACGAGCAGGACATCAAGATCAAGTCCTTGGTGATGGAGGTGCTCGCGCTTCAGTTCCTGCCTGTTGACGTCCCGCAGCAGGCGCCCGCGATCAAGCAGTTCTTTGTGCGCGCGAGCTATTTCATTTCCGAAGGAAACCGGGTGGAGGACCCTGCAAGGCTCTGCGGTCCGATCCAAGCCGACTTGGACTACGCGGTATTCGGGGATTTGCTCGGCGAGGCCGCGAGCGATGCAGCTCGGGCGATGAATGCGTTCACTTCGGACGACTACGCATCCGCCGTCAGATACTGGGGTGCAGTCTTCGGAGCAAGCTTCCCGGAGGCACCCGTAGCTTCGCCGGCGCCGGTTGCGGCCCCCCCTCGACCAGTGAAGGACACGCCCCAAGGATGACTGTGCCCCGAGGAGGAGCGGCCTCGTTTCCGAAGGTCGCGCAGCTCCCACCTGTGATTTGGTCGGATGCGGAGCCAGCCCGTCTTGAACGCGACCGAGTTGAGGTGAGCGAATTCGCTCCGAGTCTCGAGTATGAGCCGCCTGGCGATACGTATACACACGGTGGTTGGCGCGGCCGCTTGCCGAAGTGGCCGTTCGAAAGACCAAGGCCAAACGGGCTTGACGAGCTGGTCGATGGAGACGGCCTCGGCGTACAAGTTCTTCACTCGTCGGCCTACCCCGTTGTCCCGCCCACAGTGATCCCCGTTGCATCCGGCGCCACTGATCATCGAGTGGACCCAGAGCGCTTGGCATGTGTCGCCTGACGGTTCGCTATGCCTGCTGCAAAGCGAAGGTGGGTGGAGGCCCGAGGCGAGCATCGTCGAGCTTCTGATGAAGGCATGCGGGTGGCGCATCGAGTACGCGCTGATGAAGGCGGGATTGATTGACGCCATGACCACAAGCGGCATCGTGTCCGACTCGAGTTTGGATGGGCTCATTGATCAGCCCGGACCGGGGGCCAAGAACTCGGACAGTGGGGAAGAGGAGGGCGACGGTGTTTCGGAATGATCCTTTCATCGTCATGCCTGCCGCAGCCGCGATCCGCATCGCGAACTCTGCGATCTCGCACGGCGAGTTGGTCTTGGGCCACTTTCCGGACGACGCGTTGTATGTGGTGAAAAGCGTTGAGGCGTCGCGAGGAGTCAAAGTTCAAGTGGATATTCCGCGACAGTTCGCCGCTCTTCTCTCCGCCAGGGACAGGCACTGCGCAGGGCAGTGGATGCGCTCACCCTCCGATCAACTAGACGTCCATCATTTCTTCCAGTTCCGGCGACCAGGCACGACGCTCACTCTTGAGACGTTCCGAAAGCTCGCTCCCCAAGTTCAAGACCCTGGCGAAGGAATGGGATTGTTGATCACCCACGCGCCGGACCTTTCGCCGGAACTCGTCGCATTCGGCGCACAAGCCTTCGCCGGATGGCTGGTCACACGGGCTGCTGTTCGTCCCGTCCACCTGGCGGTTGAGCCGGAGACGGTCGGGATTGCACAACTCGCAGGCAAATGGCCCGTCGAGGAGCTTGCCGCCGCATCCGTGATGGTTGTGGGTTGTGGCAGCATCGGCAGCGCAGCCGCCGAGGCCCTCGCCGGATACGGAGTTGGACGGCTCGAACTGGTCGATCCTGACCGTTTCTTGTGGCATAACGTAGTCCGTCACACTTTGGGTAGCGAAAGCGTCGGGCGTTTCAAGGTCGATGCAATCAAGACACGTCAGGGCGACCGCTGGCCCAGCCAAGAGGTGATCCCGCATGTTCTCGATGTCGTCACCGAAGCGCACTACGTCCGCCCCTTGGTGGATCGGGTCGATCTGGTCCTTTGTGCCGCAGACGGGATTGCACCACGACGGGTGGTAAGTCACTTGGCTCGCCGAGCCCGCAAGCCGAGCTGTGCTTGCATGTGTCCTCGAGCACGGAGCTATTGGTGAGGTAATCCGCCTCCGACCGGGGCCCCGCTTCGGATGCCTACTGTGTCTCCGCGATCACCTGCAAACATCCGGAGCGATGGACGCCGAAGCGGATCAGGAGCTTGACTACGGGACCGGCTTTGTTCACCAGCCGATGACGGCGGTCCCACCTGACCTGCACCTGATCGGTCTCCTTGCCGCGAAGGTGGCTGTGGCAACTCTGCTCGAGTCACTCCATGGGGACGACACCCAGAAACTGCCGGGGGAACACGCCATCGTTGGGCTCCGGCCTCGCGGAGACCTCGCGAAGCCGTTCGATCTCAACTTCACAAACGAAATCACCTGGGCGCCAATTCCACCGCCGAGGCCGTCGTGTCCGACATGCAGCTCACCTGGGCGCTGAACCAATGGCGCCAAAGGTCACGATCACCGAGGAGTCTTGGAGGCTCATAACTCGGGAGGCACAGCAATCGCTCGATGGGCTCGAGACGGGTGGCATCCTGCTGGGGCAGGATAGCGGCGCGATCATCTCGATACTCCATGCTGGCGATCCTGGTTCAAGGGCTTTGCGGGGCCCACTCAGCTTTGTGCGAGACCTTGATCATGCTCGCCGGTTGGCTGCTTACGCTTGGGATCTGGACGGCAGTCAGTGGGTTGGGGAGTGGCACACACACGTCAACGCGGCTCCGGTCCCAAGCGATGTGGATCTGGAGTCGTACCACCGGCATTTGTGCGATCGCGAGCTTCAGTTCCGGAGGTTTGTCTCGATTATCGTCAGCCTACAGAGCGCGAACGCTGTGGCTGCCACATGGCTTGTCACCCGCCAGCAGGCTGAGGCCGCCCGGATATGGGTGGTGCCTGACGGGGCAACGTCAACTGAGGTTCCCAGGATCGCCCGAGCCCAAAGTGAGGACTGAAGTGCCCCTTGATCCCACGACCATCGATCCCACGGATCCGGTCTTCCTCTCCTATCGCCAAACTGACGGCACACGCACCACGGCGGACCTAGCCCAGCTACTTCGCGCCGCCGGGATTCCAGTCTGGCGCGACAAGGATGACCTGCCGCCGGGCGACACAATCGCTCGCCTTCAAGAGGCCATCGACGATGGGATCTCCGTGGGCGTCCTCGTCATCACGCCCGACATCCAGTACAGCGACATCGTGCGCGGGACGGAAGCGCCCAGGCTTCTTGCCCTCCACGACAAGTTCCCTGAGTTCACCCTCGGCATTGTCAACGGGGCGAGCCCAGGTGCGAAGCCTGACTACGCCGCTCCCGATCGTCTGCTAGGTCTACCCGTTGGCCGGCTCAAGGTCGTCGACCAGCAACCAACTTCTCGGACGGGTCTTCGGCGCCTTACTGAAGGGCTCCTCAGAACCCGGGTAGCGCTGCTACGGGGCCGGGTAGCGGGAGACGACGAAACCCTGACTCTAAGCATTCAAACAAGAAACGGAGCGCAGGTTTACGACCACAGGGAGGGTCAGCTCGACATTCGCCTCAAGCCCACTCCTGATGGGCGGTTGCCGAGCCGTGCCGGCCTGATGGACTTCAAGGACACCATCAGCTTCCTTCCTGACGCGGTAACCCGTTCTGGGGCAAGGCGTGTGCGCGTTCTCGGTGGAGCTCATCTCTCCGTGGCGCTCGCCCTCGGCGCCGCACTTCCGTCCACCCGTGTCGGGAGGATGGAAGTTGTCCACCAGGACGGTGCTCTGTGGCAGAGCGGCCCCGAACCTAGCCATCCCAACCCACTCGCCGTCCGTGTGCACGCAGAGGGACACAACCCTGCCTCTGCCGGTAGGCCCCAAGTGGCGGCATATGTCGATCTGCTTTCCACACCGAGCGACTCCGCCTTTGACCGCTTCCTTGAGGAGCAAGGGAGCAGGCTGACGGCATGGAGGCATCTGAAAGCTGTCGGAAGTGGCCTCCTGGATCCTCACGACGCTGGCCTAATTGCCGCAGACCTTGCGGCTCACATACGGTCGCTCTCACAAGAAGACGGCAACGCTGAGGTTCATCTTCTGCTTAGGTGCCCGTTCCCCGTCGCCGTACTGCTCGGTCGCCTGACCAATACTCTGCGGGTCATCACATACGAATGGGACAATTCTGACCGAAGTGCTGGCAGCGATTACCGGCCTCGATACGTGCCATGTCTTCGGGTTGAAGCTTCGAGCGGGCGAGGAGCGATCACTGAGGTACTTCTCACTACGGCGCGAGCCTGACTAGGGTGATGTCGCCGGTTGACGATGTCGGCTGGATGGCTATTGCCGCGGGTTCGCCCTCGTGGTCCTCGCGCCTGGGGCCGCCGACCGCGGATCACGCCGAGGACGGTTTGCGATGAAGGAGTCCAGCTCATCCTTGAGGATGCCGAGTCTGGCGAAGCCGTCGCGGGACTCGACAGCGGCGATCTCGCCGCTGTGGATCATCTTGTAGAGCGTGTTCTTGCTCACTCCGAGGTACTTGCTGGCACGAGGGACGCCCATCAGGCGCGGGGCTTCGGAACGATTAAGCCTGTATTCCAGGCCCGCTAGATGCGTCCTCACTAGAGCCAAGAGTCTCTCTGCGGCCGCGAGATTGGCCGCGAGCTCGTCTCGATGCACCTTGAGGTGGTCGAGCAGCGCGTGCCCGCTTCGGAGCAGATCGTCCGCCTCGTGCCTCGCCGAGAGCTCGGCATTGCCCGTGGCAAGGAGCTCTTCGAGCGGCAACGGCCCGGTGGGCTCAGAGTGCCGATTCTCGTCAGGCCTCATCTCAGCATCGTAGTGCATTGCCCTGCTAGCAGGGCAGACATTCGTGCCACTCAAGTGTGACATCAAAGGGTGCCAACACGACCATCGCAGACAGCTCCTGAGCAGCTAGCCAAATGGGATGAACTTCGCCGCCAAGTCGGGACTCGCGTTCGCGCTACCAGGATGGAGAAGGGCTTGACCCAAGAAGCGTTGGCACTAGAGGCCGGCTTCTCACGCAACCTGCTGATCGAGGTCGAGCACGGTCGGACGGGGCTCCTGTATGAGCGACTTGTCGATCTCGCGAGCGTGCTGGACGTCGGGCCGCACATCCTGCTGACGGGGGAGAGTCGAGCCACGGATTGAGGCATCGACGGCCGGCTCACTAACTCAGCATTGGACCCGATGCGTCCCCCGACCCGAGGGTGGGACCTCGCACACCTTGGGTAGAAACCACGTCGCCCAGCCAGCGGCGGAATCCCCCGGGTACGCCCCGGGTACGTGGTGGTGTTCAAGCGCGCGCACCACCTACAATCTGGTCCACAAGCTCGTCACCACAGCGGGGATGCTTGCACGGATGCGCGCGCCGATCCTTCCTGACACGGAAGAGGTCACTGGTTCGATCCCAGTGTCGCCCACAGCAAGACCCCTAGTCAGACGATGACTAGGGGTCTTTGTGCGTTCAGGCCAAGTACGACAACCGGCGAAGAACAGCCACACCGTGCCTGCCTGGCCTCCCTGAGGCGGGCGGCGACGCTCCGGGTGGTGCGTGGCGGACTCGGGTTGAGAAGTCAGACGGCGCAGAGTCCTTGGCCGGGCTGGCCTACGGGTGATGCCTACAGTGCCGTGAGCTGCGCCACGGTGAAGCGGTCGAGGTGCGTCCCGGCGAGGGTTCGGGCGGCTTCGCTGCGGAAGTCCCTGTGCAGGAGCACGCCGGAGATGTCGATGATCCCGTTCATGACCGGCGTCGGGACGCCGACCTTTTCGGCGAGTTCGGTGAGGAAGAGAATGGTGTAGCCGACGTCCTCGGTGAGATACCGGTTGTCGAGTTTGACCTGGGCCTTGATGCCCTTGAACCCGGGGGCGGTGGAGTAGCCGGTGGTGTAGTTGTCGGCCGAGTTGTAGCCCTGCATGACACCGAGGGTCGGCTCCGGGATGACCTGGACGCCGAGTGCCTTGCCGATGGCCAGCCGCTCCAGGTCGACCGCCTCCATCAGGTCACCGACTGCCGGGGTGACGCCTTCCCAGTAGAAGTCGAAGTCGCCGGCAGTCTGCTCGATACGCGCGCCATTGAGGAGGGTGACCGCCGGGTGGATCACCGGGTTGCCGTTCTGCAGCGTGGTCTGGAAGATGCTGCCTGCCTTCTCCACGTAGGGATAGACCTCCAGGAGGATGTCGTACAACCGATCCGTGCCGCTTCGGGGTAGCCCGGCCACGTAGAAGCCCCCGTCGATCTTCTTGAAGAAGTGAATCTCGGCCGGACCCGTCGTCCGCACGGCGTAGGGGAGCGTGCTGGTCTCGCCGACCGTGTAGTCGGTGTTGGTGGTGTCGATGCCCGCGGTGGCTTTGAACGCCGCGCTTCCCGCACAAGAGGTGGGGCACACGATGATGGCCTGACCAGGGGTGAGGTAAGGGGCGGCGGTCCTGGCGATGGTCTCGGTCGCGAAAGCAGCACCAACTGCGAAGACGAGTTCAGCGCCCTCCATTGCCCGTGCGGCGTCGTTGCCGGCATACGCGATCTTGGCGAAGCCATTCAGGTCACCGGTGGCGGTGATCCCACCGGCGGGTCCAATGGGATCGATGTGGTGGGTGAATTCCTTGGCGTTCGCCATCGAGACCGTGTGCCCGTGTTGGGCCCAGTCGAAAGCAACGGCGAGGGCCCCGTTGCCCGACCCGATGACAGCAACCTTCATTGGTACTTCCCTTCGCATGCGAACCGCGCCGGCCAGCGACCTCGATCCTACGACCCGGCCGTCACGCCTGGTCAGCACGCTCTACTCGACGCCTGGCAGGCGCCAAGCTAGGCTCCGGGCAGGTGGCTATCGGGGGGTAGTTCGGCATGGGCGTTGACGGTTATCAAGAGTTGGAGAGGATGCTGCGCGAGTTCGGGCTGCGGCAGATCGAGGAGCTGGCCTCCGGCTGGCGGAAGTACGGGTTTGGCCCGGGCGAGCTGGCTCAATGGCTGACAGCAGGGGTGGCCGCTGACGAGCCGCACCTTGCTGCGGCCTTGGCCGCTGCGGAATGGACTCCGTCCGAAGCTGCCCGGCAGTTGGCGCCGGGGGAGCAGCTGACGCTGGTTCAGGCAGTAAGGCAGCATCCGGACGGTGCCTCATATGCGCGCGAAGTGCGGCGGATCGCCGGCTGAGACGCCACTTGCGCTCCTTGATGGCTGCGGCTGAGCCTCCGGTCAGGACCGGTTCAGGGCGGCCTCATACACGGCGAGCGCATTGGCTCGCATGACCTCGCACGCCCGGACGGGGTCGAGGGCGGCCACATCGGTCAGCCAGACGTAGGCTTCGATCCCCGCGACCGATCGCAGCCGGATAGCCAGGTCATGGGCGTCGAGGTCGGGCCGGGATTCCAGCGAAACCAGCGCATCCTCGTACCAGGCCACGGCCCGGCCCCCACGGAGCGCCGGCTGACTGGCGCCCGGCAGCAGGGATGCGCGCAACGCCGCGCGAAGCTGCGGTTCCCACCGGCGCAAGAACTCGAAATGGGCGTCGAGGGTCTGGACGAGCCGGGCCCTTGGTTCGCGGGGGGCATCCCCGGGCAGAAGACTCGTCGACGCGGTTTCCGGGATCGCAGCCTGAAGCAGGGATCCCTGGTCAGGGAAGTAGCGATAGGCGGTGGTGCGGGAAATTCCTGCCGCCCGGGCAACGGCGGCCACTGACGGGTCCGCACCGCCGGCCAGGAGCTCCCGCAGCGTCTCTACCAGCGCCTGCCGGGTTCGGGCCTTCTGCCGGGTCCGCCCGGTGTGCTCGGAATACCCATTGTCGGTTTCGGCCATGGGACTTATGGTATCGCCATACCGTCATGGTACGCAGGTACCGCGAAGAAACGAGGATGGCTATGACCGACCCGATCGTCAACAATCCCGATCTCTACCGGCTGGTGTTCGAAAACGATCGCGTCCGCGTGCTCGAGTACCTCGACCGGCCAGGGGACGCGACGAAGCCACACTCCCACCCGGACAGCATCATGGTGACGCTGAGCGCCTTTCGGCGGCGGCTGCAATCCGGGGGCAACCAGGTCGAGGTCGAGCTGCCAGCCTTCCAGGCGCGCTGGCTGGACGCCCAGGAGCACTCCGGGACCAATATCGGCACCACGCCTACCCACTCGCTCTTCATCGAGTTGAAGGAACCTGGACCCGGGGGTCGGGGGAACGGCCGGCTTGGGCCGGCAACGTCCTAGCGGCGGGCCTATCCGGCCTCGGAGGCGACGGGAATAGTCCCGGGTATCGGCAGGGTTGTTCATTTCAAGTTCGCGGTGACTCTGTGCATCGTGCTCCGGGGCGGGAGTTCCCAATGGATCGAGGCCAACGGGCCATTGCCATCCTGACCATGCTTACTGGCGCCGCCAAGGCTCTGGAGGAAGACTCGGCCGTCGAGCAGGTGCTGTGCACGCACCTGACCGGTGCACTGGGGGCGGACGCAGGCGTGTGCTTCGCGCCGCAGGACGAAGGTTCGGCCAATCCGATCAGCCGCCACCCCGGCGGGGTCGCAGCGGAAGTCCTGATCGAACGCCTGCCAGAACTGGTCTCCGCAACGCCGACGGACGAGCCGGCACTCATCGAAGACCCCCGGCTGGGGCAGGTGCTCGTGGTGCTTCCGGTCCCGGCGATCGAACTGCCACCTGGAGTGGTCGGATCGCGTGGCCTCGCCTTCGCGAGCGGGTCCGGCTTCACCGAACCGGACCTCGCCCTGCTCCGGGAGTCGGTGCCGGTGTTCCTGGCGCTGTTGCCGCATGTGGTCGCGGCGGCCGAACGCCGCCAGCGAGCCATGGCCGGCCAGCAGGCGGCCGGCGAATTCGGTCTGACCGGCAGGGAGCTCGAAGTACTGGAGCTGCTGGCCCAGGGACTGCTGGCCACCTCCATCGCGTCCCGGCTCTCGCTCTCGCCGCGAACCGTCCACAAGCATCTGGGCAACATCTACGACAAGCTCGGCGTCCATGACCGGCTGGTCGCGGTCAGCCTTGCCCGCAGCTGCTACCTGGTTGCGGACTGACCCGCCATCGCGACCGTCCGGACTAGCGGGCCGGCTGTTCGACCAGGGTGAGCTGGGCCTGGCGGACGGCGCCGTCGCGGTAGTACTCGACCGGCAGCTCCTCCCCGACCTTTGCTGTCACCAGCAGCCAGGCCAGCGACGTGCTGGTCGCCGGCGCACCCGCGATGCTGGTGATCACGTCACCGGCTTCGATCCCGGCCGCCGCAGCCGGGCCGCCAGCGGCCACCTCGTGGACGAACAACCCGGCCCGCGACCCGAACCGGTCGGCCATGTCCTGGCTGACTTCGGCCGTGGTCGCACCGATCCACGGGTGGGTGGCCCGACCGGTGCTCAGCAGTTCGTCAACGATCCGCTGGGCGGTGCTGGCCGGCACTGCGAAGCCGATCCCGACGCTGCCACCACCAGCGATCCCCTCGGCGTTCGGCACCGTGGAGATGGCGGTGTTCACCCCGACCAGCCGGCCTTCGCAGGTGACAAGGGGACCTCCGGAGTTGCCGGGGTTGATCGCGGCGTCAGTCTGGATGGCGCCGACCAGGACGGTGGTACCGCCGCCGGCTTTCGGTGCCGGCACGCTCCGGTTGAGGGCGCTGACAATGCCGGCCGTGACGGTACCGGACAGCCCGAGGGGTGCACCGAGGGCGACCACCGGCTGGCCGACGCTCAGCGGCTCGCGCGGCGCCAGCAGCAGGGTCGGCAGCTTGTTGCGGTCTATCTGAAGCACCGCCAGGTCGGTCATCGGATCGGTGCCGACGAGTTGGGCAGCGATCCGGTCCCCGCCGTTCAGCAGTACCTCGATCGTCCCCGACTCTGCTCCGGCGGCGATGACGTGGTCATTGGTGAGGATCAAGCCGTCGGCGCGGATCACCGCCCCGCTGCCTGATCCCGATCCACCTGGGCCGGTGACGAAGATGGTGACCACCGACGGCAGCGCGGCCGACGCCACCCTTGCCGCGTCACACGAACCGGCTGTGGGGTAGAACCTGAGGGCTCCCCACGCGCCGAAGGCACCTCCGGCGAGCGCCAGCACAAGGGCGAAGCCGATCAGCTCCAGCCAGTTCAGAGCTGGCCGTTGCAGCCACCAGCTCGGGGACTTGGGCATCTCTTCTCCTACTCAGCTTGCGAGCTCCGGATCTGTGGTCAGCTCAACATTGGCCCAGATGTCCAGCTCGAGTGGGGCCAACGCGCTGATCAGCGATTGAAGCGTAGACGGACAGGCGCAGCGCCCGCGCCTCCGTCACGCCCGGAACCTGCGGTGATCGTCGAGCGCCTCCAGAGCCGTGCTGATGACCAGCTTCCACGGGGACAGCGGCTCGGTCTCGGACGCCATGCCAGCACGCTTTCATGAAAGCGGAGCGGTCGCCAGCCAATCGGTGCCGATCGATTCGGCGGCTGCGCTGCGAAACGAGCCCACTCAATCTGCGGCAGACTAGGAAGCCGCAGTCCAGGAAGGAAACCACCAGTGTCCGTGTCCGTCAGCGTGCTCGATGAACAGTCCCAGACCAGCGAGCAGGAGGTCGCCACCGGCACCACAGCGCTCGAGCTCCTCGGCAATGATCGAGCGATCGTCGCAGCCCGGGTGAACGGCCGGGTGGTCGACCTGCCGACCGTGCTTCAGGACGGCGACGAGGTGGCTGCGGTGCGCGCAACCAGCGATGAGGGCCTGGCGATCCTGCGACATTCCTGCGCCCACGTCGCGGCGCAGGCGGTCCAGCGGCTGCACGCAGACGCCAAACTGGGGATCGGGCCGCCGATCACCGACGGCTTCTACTACGACTTCGACGTCGCCACTCCCTTCACCCCCGAGGACCTGAAGGCCATCGAGAAGGAGATGGGGGCCATCGTCAAGGAGCGCCAGCGGTTCGTCCGCCGGGTGGTCAGCGACGAGGACGCCGCTACTGAACTGGCGTCCGAACCGTACAAGCTCGAGCTGATCGGGCTGAAGGGGTCGGCCGGGTCCACCGAGGGCGCATCGGTGGAGGTCGGCGCCGGCGAACTGACCATCTACGACAATGTCCGGCGCGACGACAGCGTGGCCTGGAAGGACCTGTGCCGCGGCCCGCACGTGCCGCACACCGGCTACCTCGGCAACGCGTACTCGATCACCCGCAGTTCTGCGGCCTACTGGCGAGGTGACCAGCGAAACGCGCAGCTGCAGCGGCTCTACGGCACCGCCTGGGCCACCAAGGAGGACCTGATTGCCTACCGCACCCGGCTGGCGGAGGCCGCCCGCCGCGACCACCGCAAGCTCGGCGCGGAACTCGACCTGTTCAGCTTCCCCGAGGAGCTCGGCGCGGGCCTGCCCGTGTTCCATCCCAGGGGCGGCGTGATCAAGCGGGTCATGGAGGACTACGTCCGCACCGCGCACATCCGCAACGGCTTCGCCTACGTCGGCACCCCGCACATCTCCAAGGAGGGGCTCTTCCACACCTCGGGCCACCTGCCGTACTACGCCGGCGGCATGTTCCCGCCCATGGACGACGAGGGCCAGAACTACTACCTCAAGGCCATGAACTGCCCGATGCACAACCTGATTTTTGCCTCGCGCGGAAGGTCCTACCGGGAACTGCCGCTGCGGCTGTTCGAGTTCGGCACCGTGTACCGGAACGAGAAGTCCGGCGTCCTGCAGGGGCTCACCAGGGTGCGGATGATCACCCAGGACGACTCCCACTCGTACGTGATGGCTGAGCATGCTGCCGATGAGGTTAAGCACCTGCTGACCTTCGTCACCAACCTGCTGGAGGACTTCGGGCTGGACGAGTACTACCTCGAGTTGTCCACCCGGGACACCGAGGGCGCCAAGTCGACCAAGTTCATCGGCTCTGAAGAACAATGGGCGGTCGCGACCGCCGTGCTTGAGCAGGTGGGCCGCGAGTCCGGCATCGAGCTGGTGCCCGATCCGGGGGGTGCGGCCTATTACGGCCCGAAGATCTCGGTCCAGGCCAAGGACGCCATCGGCCGGACCTGGCAGATGTCCACCATCCAGTACGACTTCAACCAGCCGGCCCGGTTCGGGCTCACCTACACCGGACCGGACGGCCACCCGGCCGAGCCCGTGATGATCCACTCCGCCAAGTTCGGGTCGATCGAGCGGTTCATCGGCGTGCTCACCGAGCATTATGCGGGTGCCTTCCCGGCCTGGCTGTCACCGGTTCAGGTGATGTGCATCCCGGTGGCGGAGGACTACGAGTCGTACCTGGCCGACATCGCCGCCAGGCTGGTCGAGGCAGACATCAGGGTGGAGCTCGACCGGAGCGACGACAGGTTCGGCAAGAAGATCCGCAACGCCCAGACCCAGAAGATCCCGTTCATGCTGATCGCCGGCGAGACCGATGCCGCCGCCGGTGCGGTGTCCTTCCGCTACCGCGACGGCACCCAGAACAACGGGGTGCCGATCCAGGCGGCGATCGACGAGATCATCGCCGCGACCAGGCCGCCACGGCGATGAGCGATGACGCGGTGTCCGTTGAGGACGGCGGTGCGCTGGCCGGCGTCCCCGACGCTTTCCAGCGACTCTGGACACCGCACCGGATGGTCTACATCGCAGGGGAGAACAAGCCCACCGATGACGCCACGGGCAACTGCCCGTTCTGCCAGGTGCCCGAGTTGGGCGATGAAGAGGGCCTGGTGGTGCACCGCGGCAAGCACGTCTACGCAGTGATGAACCTGTACCCGTACTCGCCCGGGCACCTGCTCCTCTGCCCCTACCGGCACATCAGCGACTTCACCGAGATGACCCTCGACGAGAGCGCTGAACTGGTCGCCTTCACCTCCCGGGCGATGACCGTGCTGCGCGAGGTGTCCCACCCGGCCGGCTTCAACCTTGGCATCAACCAGGGCCAGGTCGCCGGTGCCGGGATCACCGCGCACCTGCACCAGCACGTCGTGCCGCGCTGGCTGGGGGACTCCAACTTCCTACCGGTGATCGCGCAGACCAGGGCGCTGCCGCAACTCCTCGAGCAATCCCGGCAGCTCCTGGCGGCAGCCTGGAACGTCGATCAGCCGGATGGCTTATAGGCTGACCGTCGTGACCGGAGAACCGTACGACACCGAAAGGGTCTTGACGGTTCCAAACATCCTGAGTTTCATCCGCCTGCTCGGCGTCCCCCTGTTCCTCTGGCTCCTGCTCGAACGCCAGTCCGATATCTGGGCTGTGGTGGTCCTGATCATCGGCGGTGCCACCGACTGGCTGGACGGGAAGCTGGCGCGCAGCTGGCATCAGCGCTCGCGGCTGGGTCAGGTGCTCGATCCGCTGGCCGACCGCATGTACATCCTTGCCATCCTGATCGGGTTCGCGATCCGGGGCATCGTGCCGTGGTGGCTGGTGGGGCTGCTGGCGGCGCGGGACGTCCTGATGGCCACCACCATCTGGCCAGCGCTGCGACGCCGGGGGTTCGCCAGCCTGCCCGTCCACTTCCTCGGCAAGGCTGCGACCTTCGCGCTGCTGTACGCGTTCCCGTTGGTCCTGCTCGGGGGCACCGGCGACGAGTTCTGGCACTCGGTGGCAAAGGTGATCGGCTGGGCCTGTGTCATCTGGGGGGCCGGCCTGTACTGGTGGTCGGGACTGCTGTACCTCGGCCAGGGCGTCGAAGTCATCCGCAAGTTCCCACTCGATTCTGGTCGTTCTGTCGACTGACACCCCCGGCTGGGAACCTCGCGGGCGATACTCTTGTGCCGAACTGACCGGCAGCAAGCTGCCAGAAGGAGTGCCCGCGTGTTCCCCGATGATCTCCGCTACACGAGCAAGCATGAATGGGTCCGCCAGGGCGCCAGCAGCACCGTGCGGGTTGGCATCACCAGCTACGCCGCGGAGGCCCTCGGCGACGTGGTCTACGTGTCCCTGCCGCAGATCGGCGAAGAGGTCGCCGCCGACGACGCCTGCGCAGAGGTGGAGTCCACCAAGAGCGTCTCCGACGTCTACTCGCCGGCCACCGGAGTCGTCACGGCGGTGAACGAGCTGTTGAACTCGACGCCGGAGACCATCAACTCTGACCCTTACGGTGATGGTTGGATCTTCGAACTCGAGCTTTCCGAACCAGGTGAGGTTGAGGACCTTCTCGATGTGGACGCCTACATCGAGCTCGTCTCGGGCTAGGCTGGAGGTCAACCTGTAGTTGAGCCTCGATCCGGGGGAGGGCCTTCAGCCAGGAACGAAAGGTGCCGGTAGATGATGAACTGCCCCGCTTGCGGCCACGAACTCACTGAGGCCGCCAATTTCTGCCCCCATTGCGGCGCCAGCCTCGCCAAGATCTCTGGCGACACTACCCGGGTCATCCCGACCGTGGTCGAGGAGTTCCAGATCGAAGAGCTGGACGCAGCCGACGCCGCGGCCATCGAAGCCCTGCCTCCGGGTTCCGCGCTCATGCTGGTCATGCGCGGCACTCAGGCCGGTGCTCGCTACCTGATCGACACTGATGTGATCACCGCTGGTCGGCACCCGCGGTGCGACATCTTCCTCGACGACATCACAGTCTCCCGGCACCACGCCCGCTTCACCCGGCGGGACGGCCAGGTCTGGGTGAGTGACGAGAACAGCCTCAACGGCACCTACGTGAACAAGACCCTGATCGACGGCGAGGTAGCTCTCCGCCGTGGCGACGAAGTGCAGATCGGGAAGTTCCGCATGGTGTTCTTCTCCGGGCAGGACTGATGGCGCTCGGGCTTCGCAGCATCGGCCAGGTGTTGGCCATCCTGAAACCCGAGTTCGATGACGTGTCCATCTCCAAGATCCGCTTCCTCGAGTCCGAGGGACTGATCTCTCCCGAGCGCGCCCCTTCGGGTTATCGGCGCTACGCCGAATCCGACATCGAGCGCCTGCGCTACATCCTGGAAGTGCAGAAGAACCACTACCTGCCGTTGAAGGTCATCCGCGAGCACCTCGACATGATGGACCGCGGCCAGGAGCCGCCGGCCCTCGGGACGGCCCGGCCAAGCGGTGCCAGCGAGAACGTCGAGACCGCCCAGGCCCTCTCGCCGCAGCCACATCCGCCGAAGCGGGCGATCCGGATCACCCGGCGGGAGCTGCTGGAGCTCAGCGGGCTCAACGAGGCCTCGCTGACCGAACTCGAGAAGCACCAGTTGGTGATCCCGCGGCGCGGCACCATCTACTACGGGCGAGACGCCCTGACGGTCGCCGTGATCTCCAGGAAGCTCGCCGCCTTCGGCATGGATGCGAGACACATGCGGGTGGTGAAGCAGGCCGCCGAGCGTGAGGTGGGGCTGATCGAGCAGGCGATCGCGCCGCACCTGCGCCGGAACCCGGCCGCCCGAACCCTGCCGGCCGACGTGATGCAGCTGGTGCTGCACGCACATGCGGCGATAATGCGTTCCCAGCTACCCCAGTGAGGTCGACGTGCGCGAGGTGAGGGTGGTCGAGATCCGGGTCTCCACCGGGGACGCGCCCCCGCTGGTGGTGCTCGCCGAGCTGGAGGGCGCCGAGCGGCTGCTGCCGATCTGGATGAGCCACGGTGGCGCTTCGGCGATCTTCAGCGCGACCGAGGAACCCGACGAGGAACGTCCCAACATCCACGACGTCGCCTGGCGGCTGGCCGAGGCCACCACAGAGCCGCTGGAGGCCGTCCGGATCATCCGGTACACCGACGGGCAGTTCTACGCCGAACTGGTCCTTGGCGAACTCACCCTCGCAGCACGGGCAAGCGACGCGATCGCGCTGGCATTGCGGACCGGCTGCCCCATCATGTGCGCTGAGGATGTCCTTGATGAAGCTGGCGTAAGCCCGGAAGACGCACTGGTCGCGCCGGCGGAGCCGTCCGAGGATGAGGTGGAGCGCTTCCGGGAGTTCCTCGATTCGATCACCCCGGAGGACTTCACCGGGGATGAGGGCAAACCCTGAGGTCGCGCTCTAGACTCGGGGCACACCCGAATCGAGGCGCGGCGTGTCGTTGACCCCCACGGGTACGGCGGATTACTTTCGTAATCCCAACGAAGTGATTCGTCCGCGCGAAACGAGGCAGACATGAACGCTGAGCACCCGGTGCCCCCGGCACAGGACCTGCTGTTCGACGGTGACTTCTCGCCACTGCCCGACGATCTGGGCTTCCGTGGCCCGATCGCCTGCCGCGCTGCGGACATCACCTACCGTCAGCTGGACTACTGGGCACGCACCGGACTGGTGGTGCCGGAGATCCGCGCCGCCGGCGGCTCCGGGACGCAGCGGCTGTACAGCTTCCGCGACCTGCTGATCCTCAAGGTGATCAAGCGGCTGATCGACGCCGGCATTTCGCTGCAGCAGATCCGCACCGCGATCGACCACCTGCGGGCCCGCGGAGCCGAGGACCTCACGGAGATCACGCTGATGAGCGACGGTGTCTCGGTCTACGAGTGCACCTCCGACGACCAGGTCGTCGACCTGCTCCGCGGCGGCCAGGGGATGTTCGGGATCGCCCTGGGTGGGGTGTGGCGCGACATCGAAGGCACGTTGCAGCAACTCCCGTCCGAGCGCGCCGAGGAGCATGCGTCCCACACCGACGACGAACTCTCCCGCCGTCGCCGGGCCCGCGTCGCCGGCTGAGGCCGCACCGCGCTGCTCGATCACGCCGCAGAAACCCTCGTCAGGTGAGGCGGACGCCGGTCGAGCTCCACTCGGCGATAGGTTTGTCCCTGCCATGGACGACTTCACCCAACGCCATCTGGGCGCGTCAGCGCCCGACCAGGAAACGATGCTCTTCTCGCTGGGCTACACCAGCCTTGACGAGCTCACCGATGCCGCTGTGCCCGCGGCGATCCGGCTGACCGAACCGCTGCAGCTGCTCGAAGCCCGCAGCGAGTTCGAGGTCCAGCGCCAACTCGCCGAACTGGCCGGACGCAACTTTGCGGGCACGGCCATGATCGGGCTCGGCTATCACGGCACCATCACGCCGCCGGTGATCCGGCGGACCGTGCTGGAGAACCCGGCCTGGTACACCGCCTACACGCCGTACCAGCCAGAGATCAGCCAGGGCCGGCTGGAGGCCCTGGCCAACTTCCAGACCATGGTGTCCGACCTGACCGGCCTGCCGGTGGCCGGGGCCAGCCTCCTGGACGAGGGGACGGCGGTCGCCGAGGCAGTCGCCGTGGCCCACCGGGTCTCCCGCAAGGGTGGCTGCGTCGTTGTCGATGCCCGGATCCTGCCGCAGAGCCTTGCCGTGCTGCGCACCCGCTGCCTGGCCAGCGGCATCGAGGTCGTGGTCGCCGAGGGCAGGCTCGCCGATGCCGTCCGGGCCAACCAGGCCTTCGCAGTAGTGGTCCAGGTGCCCGGCGCCGATGGGGTGCTGCCGGGGGCGGCCGAAATCGTCGAGCTTGCCGAACTTGCCCATGCCAACGGAGCCCAGCTGATCGCGGCCTGTGACCTGCTTGCCCTCACCCTGATCGGATCGGCCGCAGCCTGGGGAGTCGACATCGCCGTCGGCTCGGCGCAACGCTTCGGCGTCCCACTGTTCTACGGGGGTCCGCACGCCGGCTACATCGCCGTCCGCACCGGACTTGAGCGGCAACTCCCCGGGCGGGTGGTCGGGGTGAGCAGGGACGCCGACGGCGTGCCGGCCTTCCGGCTGGCCCTGCAGACCCGTGAGCAGCACATCCGGCGCGAGAAGGCCACGTCCAACATCTGCACGGCGCAGGTGCTGCTGGCGGTGGCCGCCAGCTGTTACGCCGTCCACCACGGCCCGGGCGGGCTGGCGGCGATCGCCGGCGAGATCCACCGGAGCACCCGCCGGCTGGCGGCGGCTTTGCTGACCGGCGGGTTCCAGCTGGTGGGGGAGACCTTCTTCGACACGATCACCGTGGCCGCGCCCGGAAGCGCAGCCGCGATCGTTGCCGCTGCCCGGTCCGCCGGGATACACCTGCGCCTCGTCGACCCCGACCGGGTCGGGATCAGTGTCGGCGAGGACGCCGGTGAGGAAACCCTCGCTGCGGTCTGCGGCGCGTTCGGCGTGCAACTGACCCAGGCGGCCGCCGGCAGTCTTGGCGACCACCACCGGGCGATCGACTACCTGACCCACCCGGTGTTCAACGCCTATCACAGCGAGACCGAACTCATGCGGTACCTGCGCACGCTTGCCGACCGCGATTTCGCCCTCGACCGTGGCATGATCCCGCTGGGTTCCTGCACCCTCAAGCTCAACCCGGCCGCAGCCATGGAGCCGATCAGCTACCCGGGGTTCGCCGGCCTGCACCCCTTCGTGCCGGCTGCGGACGCCGCAGGCTACGCCGAGCTGATCGGCCAGCTGTGCGACTGGCTGGCCGAGATCACCGGCTACGACCGGGTCAGCCTGCAGCCGAATGCCGGGAGCCAGGGCGAATTCGCCGGCCTGATGGCGATCCGCTCCTACCACCTGGCCAACGGTGCAGCCGGCCGCACCGTCTGTCTGATCCCCGCTTCGGCGCACGGCACGAACGCCGCCTCCGCCGTCATGGCCGGGATGCGGGTCGTAGTGGTGGCCACCGCGGCCGACGGCTCTGTTGATCTCGCGGACCTGCGGACGAAGATCGGCCAACACGCGGCCGAACTGGCGGCGGTCATGGTGACCTATCCGTCCACGCACGGTGTCTTCGAGGAAACGATCACCGAGATCTGCAGGCTGGTTCACGAGGCTGGAGGTCAGGTCTACGTCGACGGTGCGAACCTGAATGCGATGCTGGGGTTGGCCCGGCCGGGGAAGTTCGGCGCCGACGTGAGCCACCTCAACCTGCACAAGACCTTTGCGATTCCGCACGGTGGCGGCGGGCCGGGCGTCGGCCCGGTCGCGGTCCGCGAGCACCTGGCACCATTCCTGCCGAACCATCCGTTGGTGGAGGCGGCCGGCCCGTCTACCAGTTACGGCGCGGTGAGTGCCGGCCCGTACGGCTCGGCCGGAGTCCTGCCGATCAGCTGGGCGTTCATCGCCCTGATGGGCGCGGACGGGTTGCGGCGCGCCGCCCAGACCGCGATCCTTGCCGCCAACTATGTGGCGCACCGGCTGGCTGGGCATTTCCCGGTGCTCTACACCGGCGCGGCGGGCCTGGTGGCCCATGAGTGCATCATCGACCTCCGGGAACTCACCCGCAGCACCGGCGTCAGCGTCGATGACGTCGCGAAGCGGCTGGTCGACTACGGCTTCCACGCTCCGACGATGAGCTTCCCGGTCTCCGGGACGCTGATGATCGAGCCCACCGAGTCTGAATCGAAGGCTGAGATCGACCGTTTCTGCGATGCGATGATCGCGATCCGGGCGGAGATGGACCAGGTGGCAGCCGGCGTCTGGCCTGCCGACGACAACCCACTGCACAACGCGCCGCACCCGGCATCGCGGATCGTCGCGTCCGAGTGGGTGCATCCCTACAACCGGGAACTGGCCGCCTATCCTGCGGGACAGCGGCCGGGACCGGTGGGTTCCGGGGGTCGTGACAAGTACTGGCCGCCGGTGGCCCGGATCGATCAAGCCTATGGCGACCG
This sequence comes from uncultured Actinomycetota bacterium, assembly GCA_963848845.1. GTDB lineage: Bacteria > Actinomycetota > Actinomycetes > Propionibacteriales > Propionibacteriaceae > Propionicimonas. Next base: position 264,989 of record CAWKFH010000008.1, on the reverse strand, counting down.
CAACCTGATGTGCACCTGCGCACCGGTTGCGGCCTACGCAACGGACTGAAAGGGCGCCGCCCATGCTGGAGTGGTGGAAGCAGTTCTCCGAGCGTCCGTTCGTTGCGCACCTGCTGCGTGCGGTCGATCGTTTCAACCTGCGGGGCGGGGTCCAGCTGGCAGCGGCGATCACCTACTTTTCGGTGCTGGCGCTGGTACCGATCCTGATGCTGGCCTTCTCGGCGATCGGCTTCACCCTGACCGTCTTCCGGCCAGAGGCGTTGGGGATCATCGAAGGCTGGATCCAGGGCCAGCTCCAGGCGGACTCAACGATGGGGGAGAGCCTGTACGAACTGATTGCCGGCGCCCTTACCAACTGGTCATCGATCCTTGGTTTCGGCCTGCTGATCACCATGTGGGTCGGCTCCGGCTGGGTCGGCAACCTGAAGCGTGCCGTCCGGCTGCTGATGCGCATCGACGTGGACAACCCCGGCAAGCAGGTCATGATGCCGCTGGATGTGCTCGCCAACTTCGGCGGCCTGCTCGGCATCTTCTTCGGCATCGCGGCGACCTTCGTGACGGCTGCGGTGGCGACCAGCCTCGGCAGCACGGTGGGCGAGTGGTTGGGCATCGGCGGCAGCCTTGGCTGGACCTCCCTCATCCGGCTGGTCGGGGCAGGGTTGTCCCTTGGCATCGGCGCGATCGGGTTCCGGTTGCTGTTCGGCTGGTTCAGCCCCGATCCCGTCCCCGGCCACCTTGCCTGGGTGGGCGCCGGGATCGGGTCAGCCGGCCTGTTGGCGCTCCAGGCGCTCGCGGGCTACCTCTTCGGTTCCTTCTCCCGCAACCTCGGTTTCGCCGTGTTCGGTTCCACGCTCGTCCTGATGCTGTTCCTGAACCTCTTCGCCACGCTGATCCTCTACATCGCCGCGTGGCTGGCGACGTCCGAGCTGTCGGTGCCGGAACCCGAGCCGGAACCGGCCATCGATGTCACGCCGGAGCCGGTGGAGAGCCGGCCGGGCGAGCTCTACGTCTCCAGCGAGGTGGCCCGGAAGTCGCTGGGGATCGGCCTCGGCACCGGTTACACCATCGGGGCGGCGACCGGGCTCGGCATCGGCGCCCTGATCACCTCGGCGCTGGCGGCGCTCTTCGGCCGGCGAGACCGATGAGGCAATCGGTTCGGGGAAGAGTCGAACCGTTCCACGTGATGGAGGTGGCCAAAGCCGCCGCGGCCCGGCAGGTCAGCCACGGCGATGCGATCCTGTTGTGCGTCGGCCAGCCCGCGACCCCGGCGCCGGCAGCGGTGCGGGCTGCCGCAGCTGCGGCCATTGCCGAGGACGTGCTCGGCTACACCGTCACCCCGGGAATCCCGGAACTCCGCTTGAGGATCGCGGCCGAGTACGCGACTCGCTACGGGATTCCGGTGGGCGCCGACGAAGTGGTCATCACCACCGGGTCCTCAGCGGGCTTCCAGTTGGCGATCCTCGCTGCCTTCGACGTCGGCGACCAGGTGGCGATGACCCGTCCCGGCTATCCGGCGTATCGCAACACGCTGCTCAGCCTCGGCTGCCGCGTGGTCGACCTGGAGGCTGGCCCGCAGACGCGCTACCAGCCGACCGTCGCGATGCTGGAGGCATTGCCCGAGGTGCCGGCGGGGCTGGTGGTCGCCTCGCCGTCCAACCCGACCGGGACCATCATCGATCCGGCCGACCTTGCCGAACTCGCCGCCTGGTGCACCGCGAACGACTGCCTGCTGATCAGCGATGAGATCTATCACCAGATCAGCTACGGCCGCACCTGTGCCAGCGCCCGGCAATTCGGTACCGGAGCGGTAGTCGTCGGCTCGGTGAGCAAATACCACTCGATGACTGGCTGGCGGCTCGGCTGGCTGCTGCTGCCGCCCGAGCTGCGCCGGCCGGTCGAGCTGCTGCAGGGGAATCTGGCCATCTGTGCCCCCGCCATCTCCCAGGCGGCAGCGCTGGGCGCATTCGGTGCGGAAGCCCGCGATGAACTTGACGGTCATGTCGCGCGCTACGCCCGCAACCGCGACCTCCTGCTGCGTCGGCTGCCGGAACTGGGCATCACCAGCTTCGCACCGCCGGACGGGGCGTTCTACGCCTGGTGTGACGTGAGCCACCTCACCGACGACAGCCAGCGCTGGTGCGCGGACGTTCTCGCCGCCACCGGGGTGGCGCTGGCGCCGGGCCTGGACTTCGACCAGGTCTCCGGGCACAAGACGATGCGGTTGAGCTTCTGTGGCGGCACCGAGGAATTGGACGAGGCCATCGACCGGCTGGTCGCCTACCTCGCCCGCTGAACTCCCGTCCCCGGTGACCCGCCCGCGGAAACGCCGAGGGCCAGCCTGCAGTGCCGAGGGCCAGCCTTAGCGTCGAGGGCCAGTTCCTAGGGGCTGGCCCTCGACGCTAAGGCTGGCCCTCGGCGTTTGTCCGGCCGTCAGTGCTCGGCAGGGGGTGCCGGGACGGGAGCCGGCTGGCCGATCCCGTCGAGCAGGTCGAGGTACCACTGCTGGGTGATGTCGAACGGCTTGCCGCCCTTGATCCGGTCGAAAGCGATGACGCTGAGCACGTCGCCGTTCTCCTCGTCGTGTCCGACGACGCCAGGCTTGCCCTCGATCGCGGAATCAACGGCAAGGTCGGCCATCGACCTGATCAGGTCGAGGTCGAACTGGTTGGCGGGGGCCGATCGGGAGTAGTAGCCGGACTTCTGCACCAGCACCTTCTCGGCCTTCAGCATGTGCGCGAACTGCTTTCCGAACCACGCCCCGGGGTTGATCCGCTCGAGCCGGATGTGTCCGAAGGCGTCGCGCGCCACCTCGTGGCCTGACCGCTCCATCTCGGCGACGATGTCGGCGATACCGGCGCCCTCGGAGAGGAAGATGTTGACGCAGTCCACCTCGTCCATCACCTTCCGCAGCCGATCGGCCTCAGCCTCGAGGTCGATGACCGCCTCGGGCACGAAGACCGCGTGCACGTCCCAGGCCTCCTTGCGCAGGCCGATCTCCGGCAGCCACTCAACGCTGTCCACCCACTCGTGGTACTTGCGCGCCGTCGCGGCGGTGAGCCAGCCGCAGTTGCGGCCCATGACCTCGTGGATCAGCAGGATGCGGGTCCCGGCGTTGTGCTCGGCCAGCACGTTCTTGGCGAACCGGGCGCCCATCTCGGCTGCGGTGTCGGCACCGAGGGACTGCCGGATCGGCACCACGTCGTTGTCGATGGTCTTGGGCAGGCCAACCACCGTTAGCCCGTAGTCATGCTCGGCGAGGTAGGCGGCGAGGTCGGCAGCGGTGGTGTTGGTGTCGTCCCCACCGATGGTGTGCAGCACGTCCACCCCGTCAGCGACCAGTCGGTCGGCTGCGACCTTCAGTGGATCCTGGCCCTCGGTCACCAGGCCGCGCTTGACCAGGTCCCGTGCGTTGGTCAGCTTCACCCGGGAGTTGCCGATCGGCGAGCCCCCGTACTCGTGCAACAGGGCGGCCCTCTGCCGCACCAGGGGAGTGACGGTCAGGTAGTCGCCGGTGAGCAAGCCCTGGTACCCGTTCTTGTAGGCAATGATCTCGACCTCGGGCGCAACCTGCGTGTAGCGCTCGATCAGGCTGCCGATGGCGGACGAAAGGCAGGGGGCGAAACCACCGGCGGTGAGCAGGGCGACTTTCTGGACCATCGTTGGCTTCCAATCATCTGGGTCTAGAGGCAAGCCTCAGCCTACCCATTGCGACGCCGGACTCGGCTGTGCACAACCTACGTGGAACGGCATCGGCAGGGGCACAATGAAGACTCGCGATCGGGGGTGGCGATGGAGCGGGACCAGCGGGGGATGTCGATGTCGGTCTTCGTCGCGGTGTCCGTGCTTGCCCTGCTGCTGGTTGCCGGCCTGGTCGTGGACGGGGGCGGCCAGGCGGTTGCCGCCAGGCGGGCCGAACTCGTGGCAGCCGCAGCGGCACGAGCGGCCGCCGATGAGACCGCTGCAGCGAGGCTGGCCGGAAGGCGCCCGGAAGCAGCTCCAGCGATCGCAGCCGCCGAGGCCGTCCTCGCCGGCAGTGGGGACGTCAGCGGCGAGGTGCGGTTCGTCGACGGACGGGTCCGGGTGACCACCACAGCCGGGGTCGACACCGTGTTCCTCAGCCTGATCGGCATCCAGCGGTTGACCGGACGCGGTTCCGCCGAGGCCGACCTCGTGGCTAACCGTTGACGGTCGCGGCCATCCTGGCCACACCCTCGACGACCAGGTCGGGGGAGCAGGCGAGGTTGATCCGGACCCATTGGCGGTGCGCGACACCGAAATTGGCGCCGGGCGAGAACGCCACCCGACCGCGCTCGAGGAAGTCACGCGCAGCGTTCGCCAGCCCGAGCTCCGTGCAATCGACCCAGGCCAGGTAGGTGCCTTCGGCGGGAGCGTACCCAGCCTGGGGCAGCTGGCGAGCGAGTTCCGCAGCGAGGAGCTCCTTGTTGGCTGCGATCTCCGCCACAAGCTGGTCCACCCAGTCCTGGGCGTCGGTGAGGGCCGCCGTGTGCACCAGGTTTGCCAGGTGCCCGCTCGACTGCTGCGCGAGCGGCGGCAGGTTGGCCAGCACACCTGTTGCTGCGGTCCCGGCGATGATCAGTCCCGCCTTGAACCCGGCCAGGTTCCACGCCTTGCCAGCGCTGGTTACGCTGATCGCCCGGTCGCCCCCGGGAACCGTGAGCGCAGGGACGAACGTGGTGCCAGGGTCGACCAGGCGGGCATGGATCTCGTCCGCGATCACCTGCACCCCATAGCTTTCGGCGAGTGCCATGACGGCCCCGAGTTCCTCGCGGGTGTGCACAGCCCCGGTTGGGTTGTGGGGCGAGCACAACAGGTAGGCCTTCGGGTGGTCCGGGCCGGCGAAGGCACCAGCCAGGGTCGCCAGATCGAGGCGCCCGGCCGGGTTCAGCGGTGCTTCCACGATCTGTCGCCGGTAGCCGGAGACCACCTGGCGCAACGGCGGATAGACGGGTGGATTGATCACCACGGCATCGCCGGGTGCTGTGGTCGCCTCCAGGACGGCGAGCACCGAGTTCATCACGTCACCGGCCCGCCGCACCTGCGCTGCGACGTCCAGTGGCCAGGCCCAGCGCTGTGCCGCCATCGCAGCGAAGGCCTCCGCGTAGGCGGTGCCATGCGGATAGCCGGTGTCACCGCGTTCCACCGCCGCCAGCAGGGCTGCCTTCACCGGATCGGCCATCCAGGTGTCCATCTCGGCCACCCACATCGGCAGCACGTCCGGTTCGTACGTGCGCCACTTGAGGCTTTGCCGGTCGCGGAGTTCCTCGATGGAAAGCGAAAACAGGGCCATGGCGGCACCCTACCGATTTCACGTGCGCTCCCCGTCCGCTGCCGCCTGACGCGACTGGACAACTCGTCATCGGTAGGCTCTTGCCATGGCCCGCTACTTCGATGTGCATCCCGACAACCCGCAGCCCCGTGTGTTGGTCCAGATGGCCGAAATCGTGACCGCAGGGGGACTGGTGGCGTACCCGACCGACTCCGGCTATGCACTGGGCTGCCGCCTCGGAAACCGGGACGGGTTGGACCGGATCCGGACACTCCGCAAGCTCAGCGACAAGCACCACTTCACCCTGGTCTGCAGCGAGTTCGCCCAGCTCGGCCAATACGTGCAGATGGACAACGACGTGTTCCGTGCGGTGAAGGCAGCCACCCCGGGCGCCTACACGTTCATCCTCAGAGCGACCAGGGATGCGCCCAAGGTGATGCTGCACCCGAAGAAGAAGACCGTCGGCGTGCGAGTGCCCCAGCACACCACCGCGCTCGCGCTGTTGAAGACGCTTGGGGAACCCCTGATGTCGACCACCTTGATCCTTCCCGGGAACGAGGAACCGATGACCGACGGCTGGGCCGTCAACGACGAACTGGGCAACCTGCTCGACGCCGTGCTCGACTCGGGGGACTGCGGTTTGGAGCCGACGACGATCGTCGACCTCTCCGAGGACGAGGTCGAGATCCTCCGCTACGGAGCGGGCGACCCCAAACCCTTCGAGGGTTGAGCAGGTCTCTGCCACGGCAACCCGGCCGGTGAATTCGCCGCCGGGATATATTGCCGGGCTGGATTTCCTTCCTCGGTCGAAAATCGGAAAAAACGATATTTGGGCCCACCGAGCCCGCCACACGCCGAGATCGCACATTTCCGGCCCCGGCAGCGGGAAACAATTTCTGAATCGTCACCAAGAAGACGGGCGGTGTCGCCTGCCGGCCCACGCGTTCCAGGAACCTCCCCGGAGGGGAGATCCTCAGACTGGCGAGAACGCGCATCGTCACGACGATTTGTCGAGGGATTGGGTGACAGTCCTAGTCAGAACCCATTTGGGACGACCGCTCGGACGCCCCCGGTGTGGGGACCGTGGGGAAGCAACCACCAGGAATCGGCTGGTGCGGAGCCGCAGGAAACTGCCTTGCGACTCAATCGTGAGCCGTAGAAAAGCGTTTGGAACGCTGATCAGATTTCTTACTGCTGGCTTGGCGGGTCTTTCTTGACCGTTTGCGCGTATATTGGTGATCAAGGCCCGGTAGGCGCAACCCCACGAAATGTGAACCCCCCCGAGTATTTGGTCAGGAGCTGTCCCCCCGGCGGCGACGCTGATCGAGCACTTCACATGAGTCGGAGGCTTCGACGCCTTCCGGCCTGAGGTCTGACCACCCGGCATGGCGTTTGGCACTGGCCGCCTGAACCCTGCTGGAGTGTCCTCCAGGACCCCTCCAACACGGAGGCCACTCCAGCACACAACTCGGCCGGCGGCCCCCCAGGGTCGGCGTGAGTCGCGCATCCGGGGACATGCCCGGGATGGGGCGAGGCTCCACGCTATTGCAGGCATGGGGCGCTGCGTCAGACCCCGATCGGGTGACTCGTGTCGGGAGGTTAGCTACCAGACCCGGCTCAGCCGACGATGGTGGCGGTTGCCGCGATGCCGTCGGCGGAATGCTCGGCGGCGGACCGGTGGACCTTGTGGGCGCGGGCGAGGACCAGCTTGATCCGGTTCAGTTGGTTCACCTCGCTGGCCCCCGGGTCGTAGTCGATCGAGGTGATGTTCGCCTGCGGGTAGAGGCGCCGCAGTTCGCGGAACATGCCCTTGCCAACCACGTGGTTCGGTAGGCAGGCGAACGGCTGTGCACAGATGATGTTCGGCGTCCCGGACTCGATGAGTTCCATCATTTCGGCGGTCAGCAGCCAGCCCTCACCGGCGCTGGTCCCGAGCGAGACGACGTTCTGGGCCCGCTGGGCCATGGTGTGCAAGTCGGCCTGGATGGTGAACTTGCCGCCGCAGCGGGCCAGTGCCCGGTTCGCGGGGGCCTGGTACTGCTCGATCAACCACAATCCGATCCGCTTGGCGTGCCGTGACTTCTCACCGATCCCGAGGTTCTGCCACTTCCAGTCGCCCGTGTAGAGCATCTGTCCGAAGAACTCCAGCAGGCCGGGCAGGACGGCCTCGCAGCCCTCGTCCTCGATCACCCGGACGGCGTTGTTGTTGGCGTCCGGATGGAACTTGACCAGGATCTCACCGACCAGTCCGACCCGGGGCAGCCGTGGAACGGCGCGAAGCGGCAGCGCGTCGAAGTCCGCGACGAGGTGGTCGATCAGCCAGGCGTAGCCGATCCGCCGGCCGAGCGTTGGGGAGTGGCCCCCGGTGGTGAAGAACTCCTGGCAGATGCTGTCCCAGTGGCGATAGAGCGCCTGGGCACTGCCGGGCTGCCGTTCGTAGGGACGGACGCGCAGCAGGAGCGTTTGCATCAGGTCACCGAGGACCAGAGCCTGAATCCCGCGGTGCACAAGCGTCGGCCCGAACTTGAAGCCGGGGTTCTCCTCGAAGCCCTGCGCGCTGACGGCAACCACCGGCACCTGCTCGAAGCCGGCGTCGGCCAGCCCCTTGCGGAGCATTCCGGCGTAGTTGGTGGCCCGGCACATGCCGCCGGTCTGGGTGATGGCGACGCTGGAGTTGGCCGGGTCAGCCCCGCCGGCGAGGAACTTGTTCACGAGCTGGCCGATCACCATGATCGCGGGGTAGCAGGCGTCATTGTTCACGTACTTGAGGCCGACCTCAACGTCGGCGGAAGATGCCCGCTCGAGCAGTTCTACCCGGTAGCCCAGCCGGTTGAGCACTGCGGCTGCCAGCCGGAAATGAATCGGCGCCATCTGCGGGATGTAGACGGTGTGCGTCCGGCGCGCGGCGGTGGTGAACACCGGCCGGTTACCGCGGGCCTCGTGCGTGGCCACCTCGGTGCTGGGCAGGCGCTCGGCCGTTGCGGCCTGCAGCGACCGCAGCCGGATCCGGGCGGCGCCGAGGTTGGAGACCTCGTCGATCTTGAGGGCCGTGTAGACCTTGTCGGCGGCCTCGAGGATCTCCTGCACCTGGTCGGTGGTGATGGCGTCCACGCCGCAGCCGAAGGAGTTCAGCTGGACGACCTCGACGTGCGGGTTCAGCGCGGCGGCCGTGGCAGCCTCGTAGAGCCGGGTGTGGTAAGCCCACTGGTCCCGGACCCGCAGCGGGCGCTGCACCTGGGGAGTGTCGATGATGCTGTCCTCGGTGAGGACGGCCAGGCCCAGGCCGGTGATCAGCTCCGGGATCCCGTGGTTCACTTCCGGGTCCAGGTGGTACGGCCGGCCGGCGAGCACGATGCCGCGGCGGTCGTGTTCGGCGAGCCAGTCCAGCGCCCGCCGACCCTCGGCCCGGATCTCGGCCTTCATCCGGGCGTCCTCGGCGTAACCCTCCGTTACGGCAGCGGTGGCCTCGGCGATGGTGACGTCGTAGTCCTCGAACACCTCGACCAGCCGGCGGGCCAGGTGCTCCGGCTCGGCCAGGTTGAGGAACGGGTCGAGGTAGCGGATTCCGGGCTCCCGCAACCGGGGCACGTTCTTCTCCAGCACCTGCGGGTAGAAGGCGACGATCGGGCAGTTGAAGTGGTTGTCGGCGTCGGGGAAGGCGTTCTGCTCGTACGGGACGCACGGGTAGAAGATCGTCTTCACCCCACGATCCAGCAGGTTCTCCAGGTGGCCGTGAGCCAGCTTGGCCGGGTAGCAGACGTTCTCGGAGGGGATGGACTCGGCTCCAGCTGCGAGGGTGTCGTGCGAGGTCCGGCCGGAAAGGATCACCCGGAAGCCGAGCCGGGAGAGCACCGTGAACCAGAACGGATAGTTCTCGTACATGTTCAGCACCCGGGGAATGCCGATGTCGCCCCGGGTGGTTGCGGCCTCGGTGAGCCGGCGGTAGCCGAAGATCCGGCGGTACTTGAAGTCGAACAGGTTGGGGAGCTCGGACTTCCGTGGAACGCGCTCGGTGCTGGCGCCCCGCTCGCAGCGGTTGCCGGAGACGTGCCGGGTGCCGTCGGTGAAGGTCGAAATGGTCAGCTGGCAGTGGTTCTGGCACAGCCGGCAGGCGTCCATGGTGGTTTTCACGCTGAACGAGTCCAGCTCGGCTGAGCTCAGGAGCGCTGACCGCTGACCTGGCCTGGCGTGTCCTTTCGCTGTCAGCGCCGCGCCGAACGCTCCCATCAGCCCCGCGATGTCCGGCCGGATGACGGTGGTCCCGGTGAGCAGCTCGAACGCCCGCAGGACCGCGTCGTTGAGGAAGGTGCCGCCCTGGACAACCACCTTTTCGCCGAGCTGGGCGGCGTCCTTGAGCTTGATCACCTTGTAGAGGGCGTTTCGTACTACGGAGTAGGACAACCCGGCCGAGATGTCGCCGACGTCGGCGCCCTCCTTCTGGGCCTGCTTCACCGACGAGTTCATGAACACCGTGCACCGGCTGCCGAGGTCGACCGGGCGGGCGGCCCTGGTGGCGGCGGTGGCGAAGCTCTCGACGTCGGTTCCCATGGTCTCGGCGAAGGTCTGCAGGAAGGAGCCACACCCGGAGGAGCAGGCCTCATTCACCGCGATCGAATCCACTGCGCCGTTGCGGATCTTGAGGTACTTCATGTCCTGGCCACCGATGTCGATCACCGCGGTCACCCCCGGGGCGACATGCTCAGCGGCCCGGTAGTGGGCCATGGTCTCGACCTCGCCCTCATCGACTCGCAGGGCGGCCTTGATCAGTCCCTCCCCATAGCCGGTGACGCACGACCGGGCGAGTCGCGCAGCCGGTGGCAGGTTCGCCTGGACGGTGCGGACGATGTCGACGGCTGCGGTGACGGGGTCGCCGAGATTGGAAGCGTAGTGGGAGTAGCGGACCCGGTTCTCGTCATCCAGCAGGACAGCCTTGAGGGTGGTGGAACCGGCATCGATGCCGAGGAAGCACGGCCCGACGGTGTCCGCCAGTTCGCCCCGGGGGATGCTGGTCGCTGCATGCCGGCTGATGAACTCGGCGTACTCCGCGGCTCCGTCGAACAGCGGACGCAGGGCGGCGGTCGCTGGGGTCAACGCGACGTTGCGACCCAGCCGGGACAGCAGTGCGACCGGAGATCGCGTCTCGCCGCCGGCAAGGAGGGCCGCCCCGATCGCGACGAACAGCTGTGCGTTCGGCGGTGTTGTGTAGCTGGTCACGGCAGTCTGCAGGGCGCGCCGGTAGGCCTCCCGGAGCTGGGGGAGGAAGTGCAGTGGCCCGCCGAGGAAGACCAGGTTCCCGCGGATCGGGTGTCCACAGGCCAGGCCGGAGATGGTCTGCAGCGCCACGGCCTGGAACACCGAGGCGGCCAGGTCGCTGTGGGCTGCGCCCTGGTTCAGCAGTGGCTGCAGGTCGGATTTCGCGAACACCCCGCAGCGGGAAGCGATCGGATGGAGGTGCCGGTACTGCCCCGCGAGCTCGTCGAGCCCGGCAGCGTCCGTGTGCAGCAGGGCGGCCATCTGGTCGATGAACGCTCCGGTACCGCCGGCGCAGGTGCCGTTCATCCGCTGTTCAGGGACCGGGTGCAGGTAGGTGATCTTGGCGTCCTCGCCGCCCAACTCGATCACCACGTCGGTCTCGGGCAGGAACCGCTGGACGGCTTCAGTGCCGGCGATCACCTCCTGGACGAAGGTCGCCCCCATCAGCTGCGCGACCTGCAGCCCGCCCGATCCGGTGATGGCGGTCCGCAGGCTCTGCTCCGGGAACCGATCCGCCAGGGTCTGGAGCAGGGCCCTGAGTTCGCCGCGGACGTCGGCGTTGTGCCTGCGGTACTCGCTGAAGACCACCTCGGTTTCCCGCAGCACTACGGCCTTGACGGTGGTTGAGCCGACGTCAAGGCCCAGAGCTAGGGGCGCCATGTCCCTTATGGTGCCCCATCGGGCCGGTCCGGGTTGCTCGTCCACGAAGGTCGAGAACGGCCCCAGCAGGCCACTGGGGCTCCATGCTCAGGCGAGCAGGCTGAGTCGCTCGGCAAGGAGGTTGGTTCTGGCCCGATCCTCCCAGCGCTCCCGTCCTTGCCTCGTGTAGAAGATGGGGTGACCATCGAGCAGGCCGGCCAGCCGGGCCAGTCGCCGGGCTCTCCAGACCTGATCGTCGATTCCCGGAGCCTCGGCGCGAAGGGAAACCACCGAGGCGAGGTAGACCGCCGGCTCGGAGCCGAGGATCGCCAGGTCGGCGTCGCTGACCCGGGATCCCGGTCCGTCCCCGGCGGCCGGCGCATGCTCAAGCGTGACCAGGACGAGCCGGGCGACCTCGGTGACTTCCTTCGATGGCAATCCGGCAGTCGTGAGGCGCCACACCGCGAGGTCCGCTGACGCCTGCTCGTCGCTGCCCGGAGTACCGGTGTGCACGGCGTCGTGGAACCAGATCGCGAGCGCTTCAGCCCGGGTGGCGCCGCCGAGTTCGCCGAGTGCCCGGAGTGCGTCCCGCAGATGACCCGGGTCGTGGTAGCGCCGGTGCGGCTCGCTCCAGCGGCTGACCAGTTCCTCGCCGAGCTCCGGCTGGCCGGGCAGCAACGACCGCCATTGGTGGAGCAGGTCCGCGGTCACCACAGACCGATCAGCCACCAGGCGAGGCCGGCGCAACCGGCAGCGAACAGGACGCTGGTGAACGTGCCGATGATGAACCGCTCGGCCGCGCCGGAGCTGGTCGCCTTCAGTTCGGGGTAGCGCGCCAGTGCCTTGATGGCAAGGACCACGGCGATCCCTTCGGCGAAGCCGGACAGGATGGTGGCGAAGACGGCCAGTCGTTCCAGCATCCCGATCCACCGGCCACCGCGCAGGGTTGCGGCCGCGGCGCGGATACCGGGGGCGTCCCCCGGGTCGGCAGCAGCGGAGGCGGGGTCACCACCGGCCGGCCGCGGCGGGTCCGCGCGCTTGAACAGGGCTGTCACCACCGGGCTGCCGAAGAGCACCGCCACCACGGCGAGGACGCCGATGACCACTGCCTTCAGGGACAGTGCGAGCGCGGGGTTCATCCGACCGCCTCGCTGGCGGTGGCCTGCAGGCGTGCGAGCAGGCGCGTGGCCAGCGCGGCGCCACGCTCGCTCTCCGGCCGGTGGGCCCGGGACAGCCGTTGGCTCACGGCGGACGGGGTGATGCCAAGGCGTTGCGCAGCGCGGGCGTTGGTGAGCCCCTCGTCCAGCAGTTCCATCAGCTCCCAGCCCTCCTCGCTGCGTCGCGACAGCACCGTGCGCAGCAGCCAGAGTGCGGCTTCGGCGTCGCTGGCCGCTTCGGTGACTTCACGATAGGCCTCTCCTCTGACGCCGGCGGGTAGCGACAACGCGACTTCTGCGGGAGCCGTCCTGGAGGCGATGATGGCTCCCCGGGCGGCCAGGTAGGCCGGGCCGCGCGCGGCCCGGGTCGAGTCCGGGACGGGGGAGTCCACCGCGCCGGCGCCGATCCCGATTCGCCAGCCGCCGAGGCGGGTGAGCCTGACCATTGCCTCGACCACCGTCCCTGGAGCGGCGGCGAGTCCCTGGATCTCGTCACCTGCGGTGCGTTCGAACGGCAGCACCAGATCGAGGTCGACCAGCGCGGCAAGGGCAGCGGGTACGCCGTCAGGGCCGCTCCGGCTGTCCACCTGATCGGCGACCACAACGAACATGAAGGTCAAAGGCTTCATATCGACCAAGTTAAGTCCTAAAGCTGAATCGGTCAACAAGCCTGCCTTGAGACCATGACCTGGCCAACTCCGCGGCGGGGGAGCGGGGTGTCGAGATCACCTTGGGTCGACGCTGCTGGAACTCACCGCCAGACAGTGAGGAGGCCGGGCAGTACGAGCAGCATTCCGGCCAGCCAGGTGAGGTGGGTGACGATCGGTCCAAGCACGCCACCGGTGACCCGGCGCTGCAGACCAACAACGAAGCCGAGAACGGCGGCGCCGATCACCAGCATCGGAATCCCGGTCGGCACGGTGGACAGTGCGTACACGAAGGTCGTGATCAGGACCCCGTGCTGACCGCCGACTGCCGCATAGAGGCCACCGCGGAAGAAGAGCTCCTCGGCCACAGCGTTGAGGGAAAACAGGGCGGCGACGACCGGCAGGTAACCCAACTCGACGTGGGCCAGCAGGAGCTGCAAGGGATCCCGCAGGAACGGAATGCCGGCGACCACAGCACCGCCGGCAAGGAAGATGCCGATCAGCACCACGCCGATCGCCAGCGACTGCAGGATCGGCGGACCGTCCTGGGTGCCCCTGCGGGTGTTGGCTGAGCCGAGGTAGAGCTTGCCGGACAGCAGCGCTCCCACGATCCACGTGGTCCCGAGGGCCAGGATCGCGGCGTAGATGGCCGGATCGCCCGGCGGGATCCGGATCGCCCAGGCCATCATGAACGAGCCAACGGCGAGTGTCGCCGCGGAGACCCAGCGGCGTCGGACCAACTGTTCCGGCGATTCGATGTGGTCTCGCTCCACAGGAGCGACGAAAGCGGCAGTGAAGAATGCCCGCAACTCGCTAGCGGGGTTGATCACGGCAGCTCCTTGTCTTTGCACGACGCTGGGCCAACTGCATCTCCGGTCATCGTAGCCATCCGCGACGGACAGTCCGTGCCACTGGCCGCGAACTGCTGAATGGCGTTGGGCTTTGGGCGGACGCGGGGCGGTCAGATGAGAGCTCGTGAAGTCAATAGGCTGAACGATAGGAGATTAAGCGTAACTCCTTCAGCACTGGCTCACTCGCCGGAGAGGTCGGCAACCAGGGTGCCTGGCGAGATGGCCAGGAGATCGGTGGCGGCGAGTTCCACCGAGATCTCGGGTAGCCCACTGCCGCAGTAGAGCACGGGGGAGTCGGCAAGGGACGAGTCGAGGACGAGTTGCACGTGCGGAGCGGTGCTGACCGGGCCCACGCCGCCGGGTTCCATGCCGAGGCCGGCGAGTTGGTCGGGCGCAGCCGGACGCAGCGCGGAACGGGAGACGCCAACGGCTCGGGCGAGGTTGCCGTAGCGGAGTCGGGCTGGACCCGGGATCGCTGCGAGGACGATCCGGCCGTCGGGCAGGGCGAAGGCCAGGGTCTTGGCCGAAGTCTGGATGTCCAGCCCGGTCAGGTGCAGGTCGGCCTCGGTGCGAACCGGTGGGTGGTGGTGCAACCGGTAGGCGACGCCAGCCAGATCGAGGACGGCTGCCGCTGCCGGGACGCGTGGCTCCACGCGTCCATTGTGCAGTGGGCTCAGTTCCAGAGCGCCGCGGGCACCATTGGAGTCGCCGGGGAGGCGCACGTTGTGCGGACGGAGGCGGGCTCGACAACCGACATCGGGCCATCGTCGACCAGAGTCAGGGTCACTCCGGCGAACTCGGGGTGGCACCGCAGGACGTGCTCGGTCCCTTCCATCCGGCCGTGGAACCGGTCATCGCACGCAGCGCAGATGTAACGCCCGTCCGAGTCCATCACTTGCTGCAGCCAGCGGGCGAAACGGCCCGGTCCGCGGCTCATCGCCAGCACCTGGCGGAGCGGGCGGGAACTGCCTTGAGGGGACGGCGGTCCGCCCGGAATGTCATAATGTACCTTATCGGCCAATCCAGCTGGAGTTCCAGTAGCGGTGCTGGAGGGAGTCGGTAGGTACCCCCGTTGGCCAAGGCAAGGACAGGTTGCCGGCTGGGCCAGTTGAGCTGGATGCGGACCACGGCCGGGCCTCAGTGGCCCAGGCCGGCGAAGAAGGCGGTGACCGGCGTGAACAACTCGGCGGCGTTCGAGCCAAGCGTCGAGACGGCAGTGATGATCACCGCGGCCACGAGCGCGACGAACAGGCCGTACTCGACTGAGGTTGCACCGCGTTCCCGATGAGTCATCACAAAAGAGATGATAATGCAATCCGACGGGTTAGGTAAGCTCTATTCTCGAGGAATGTGGCGGATTTCACAGTGCTATTGTCCCCCTAATGGGCGACAAATTTCGATTCTTGTCACTCTTTAGGAGGACAGGCGCCGAAAACCCACATCGACCGACGACGCTATTGGGTCCGCTGCCGGCTGCGGACTGGAGCAGCAGCTCAGCCCTTCGCTGCGGCCTTGGCTGCGCGTTTCGTGGCCCGGACCAGAACCAGCGAATCCGCATCGGTGATGTCGGCGACCGAGCGATGGCCGGGCAGCCCGTAGTCGCCGGCAGCTTCCCGCCAGCCCGGTGGGGTCACGCCGTACTGCTTCCCGAGCAGGGCCACGAGGATGGCAGCCTTCTGGGCGCCGAAACCTGGCAGGCCGACGATTCGCTGCTTCAGTTCGACGCCGCTCGCCGCAAGGAACAGCTGGGCCGCGTCGCCATTCCAGTCGGCGACCAGAATCCGGCAGAGCGCCTGGATGCGCTCGGCCATCGCCTTCGGGAACCGGTGTACCGCCGGCGGCGTCGCGCAGAGCTCCACGAAGCCGGCCGGGTCCGCTGCCGCGATCGCGGCCACGTCCAGCCGTCCCCCCATCCGTTCGGCGATCGCTGCGGGGCCGCTGAACGCCTTCTCCATCGGGACCTGTTGATCCAGCAGCATCGCAATGAGAATTGCGTTGGGATCTTCCGAAAGGAGCTCGTCCGCGATCGCGTCGCCGGTGATGTGCAGGGTAGGCATGGCCCAAGTCTGCCCCACCATGGCGATGGCCTAGGTTGGAGCCGTGACCGCCCCAGTGACCCGGCGCCGTGCCCTTCGCCTTTGGGTGCCGGTGGCAGCAGGCGTGTTGATCGCACTGCTCGTGGGACTTGGCGGGTTCGACAGGCGGACCGATCAGCTCCTGCCCACCAGCCCGGGCGCCGAGATCGACAGCCACAACCTGGTCTTCACCTTCACGAGCGCGACCCTGCAATCGGTGGCCGACTTTTCCGGCGAGCGGGAGTGGCGAGTAGTCGCCTTCGGTACGGTCAGGAATCCCAACGACGAGACGCTCTACCCGATTCTTGGCCCAACCGGGAACTTCGTGGTTCACGATCGCTCCAGCAGGCGCACCGCCGATCCAGAATCCGTGCGGATCGGCGATTCCGACCAGCGGTCGCTGGTCCCGCCGGGCAACACCGCGATGGCGCTTGAGGTCACGTTCGAGCTTGCGGCCGAATACGTTCCGCAGTCCAGCATCGAACTCGGGGTGGCGCCGATGGAGTACACGCCAGACGGTGGCCGTACTCGTGGTCAGGCCAAGGGTCTCGCCACCGAATGAACGGAGCGCCGCTCGCACGCTCAGAGGTTGATCATGTGACCGGCGATGCCCTCGACGGCTTCCTTCAGCGCCTCGGACAGGCTCGGGTGAGCGTGGATGTTGCGGCCGACCTCGTCCGCGGTCAGGTCCCACTGCTGCGCGAGGGTGAGTTCCGGCAGCAGCTCGGACACGTCCGGGCCGATCAGGTGGGCACCGAGGATCTCGTTGTAGCGGGCGTCGGCGACCACCTTCACGAAGCCGGTGGCGTCCCCGAGGCCGTGGGCCTTGCCGTTGGCGCTGAACGGGAACTTGGCCACCTTCACCTCGTAGCCGCGGTCCTTGGCCTGGGCTTCGGTGTAGCCGAACGAGCCGATCTGGGGCTGGCAGTAGGTGGCGCGCGGAATCATGTCGTAGTTGATCGCCATGGTCTCGGCGCCGGCGATGGTCTCGGCAGCCACCACACCCTGGGCTTCTGCGGTGTGCGCAAGCATCAGCTTGCCGGTGACGTCGCCGATGGCGTAGATGCCCGGCACGTTGGTGTGCATGAAGTCGTCGATCTCGATCGCACCCCGCTCGGTGAGCGCAACCCCGGTGTTCTCCAGGCCGTAGCCGTCGGTGCGCGGCTGGAAGCCGAGGGACTGCAGGACGCGTTCGGCCTCGAGCACCTGCCCCTCTCCCCCGCTGGCCGGGCTGACCCGCACCCGGACGCCGTCAGCATGCTCCTCGATCGCGTCCACCTTCGTTCCGGTGAGCACCTTCACACCGAGCTTCTTGTAGGCCTTCAGCAGTTCTGCGGCCACCTCGGGATCCTCGTTCGGGACCATCCGGTCGAAGTACTCCACCATGGTGACGTCCACCCCGTAGTTGGCAAGGACGTAGGCGAACTCGGTGCCGATCGCGCCGGCGCCGCAGATCACGATCGAGCTGGGCAGCTGGTCGGAGAGGATCTGCTCCTCGTAGGTGAAGACCCGCGCGCTGCGCTGGGTGCCGGGCAGCAGCTTGGTGGTGGCGCCGACGGCGATGATGCAGGACCCGAACGTGATGTCGTCGGTGCCGTTGTCGGTCTCCAGGCGGATCGTCTTCGCGTCCACGAAGGTACCCCAGCCGTTGAGCTCGGTGATCTTGTTCTTCCGCATCAGGAAGTGCACGCCCTTGACCATCCGGTCGGAGACGCTGCGGCTGCGGTCGAAGGCCGACTTGTAGTTGAACGTCACCTCCCCCTCGATGCCGAAGGTGCCGGCTTCTTTCGTGAAGATGTGCGCGAGCTCGGCGTTGCGCAGCAGGGCCTTGGTCGGGATGCAGCCGACGTTGAGGCACACCCCGCCCCACCACTGCTTCTCGATCACTGCCACGCTCTTGCCGAGCTGGGCTGCACGAATGGCGGCTGACATAGCCTCCGGGACCGGCGCCGAGGACGACGACATCGAAGTGTTGGGTCATGGGCGCAACTCTACGATGTGCCCCAGCCGGGCGTGGACTGGGAGTTCATATCCCATATGAGACTAAGGTGCGGGACGTGGCAGACCTCCTCCCCAGCAGCATCGGCACCCTGATCCGGACGCGCGCAAGCAGCGTGGCCTGACCCAGCAGGAGCTCGCCGATGTCCTCGGAACCTCGCAGAGCGCTGTGCACCGGATCGAGTCCGGTGGCCAGAACCTCAGCCTCGAAATGATCAACCGGATCGCCGGGGCGCTGGATAGCCCCCTGATCACCGCTGGCGCCGGCGGCCCGACCCACCTGCGCATCCACGGGCCGGTGAAGCTTCACGGCTCGATCGCCGTCCGTTCCTCCAAGAACGCCGCGGTGGCCCTGCTGTGCGCATCGCTGATCAATCACGGCCGGACGGTGCTGTGCGGGATCGCCCAGATCGAGGAGGTGAACCGCATCCTCGAGGTCCTGACCAGCATCGGCGTGCGGGCCACCTGGTCGGAAGACAAGTCCGAACTGGAGCTGATCCGGCCGGCGAGGCTGGACCTGGCGAACATGAATGTCGCTGCGGCCCGCAGGACCCGCTCGATCATCATGTTCCTCGGCCCGCTGCTGCACTCCGAGGAGTCCTTCGACCTGCCCTACGCCGGTGGCTGCAACCTCGGTGAGCGGACGATCACCCCGCACCTGCAGGCGCTGCGGCACTTCGGCCTGAGCGTGCGCACCACCCAGGGGCTCTACCACGCCGAGATGCACCCGATGCCGGAGGCCGACCGCAAGCTCACCCTCACCGAACGCGGCGACACGGTCACCGAGAACGTGTTGATGGCCGCAGCCCAGTTCCCCGGGCGCACCGAGATCCGCAACGCCTCCAGCAACTACATGGTGCAGGACCTGTGCTTCTTCCTGGCCGAGCTGGGTGTGCAGATCGATGGCATCGGTACGACGACCCTTGTCGTCCACGGCCTGGACCGGATCGAGTCCGACGTCTCCTTCGCCCCCTCGGAGGACCCGATCGAGGCGATGAGCCTGCTCACCGCGGCCATCGTCACCGGATCGGAGCTGACCATCCAGCGCAGCCCGATCGAGTTCCTCGACATCGAGCTGGCAATCCTGGCCGAGATGGGCCTGGACTTCTCCCTCAGCCCCGAGTACCGCTCCCTCAACGGTCAGACCCGGCTGGTGGACCTCACCGTCCGGCCGTCGGTCCTGCACCACGCAGCGGACAAGATCCACCCGATGCCGTTCCCCGGGCTGAACATCGACAACCTGCCGTTCTTCGCCGTGATCGCTGCGGTGGCCGAGGGTCGAACCATGATCCACGACTGGGTCTACGAGAACCGGGCGATCCACCTGGTGGAGCTGAACAAGCTGGGCGCCGACGTCCAGCTGCTGGACCCGCACCGGATCGTGGTCACCGGACCCACCCGCTGGCGCGGCCAGGAGCTCATCTGCCCGCAGGCCCTGCGGCCGGCCGTCTGCCTGCTGCTGGCTGCGCTGGCGGCCAGGGGCACGAGCGTGTTGCGTGACGTCTATGTGATCAACCGCGGCTACGAGGACCTGCCCAACCGGCTGAACGCGCTCGGCGCCCGGATCGACGTCTTCCACGATTGATCCTCGCGGTTCGTCGGACCGCTCGCCAGGCTTCACCGGATCCGGTCGACCTCGAAGTGCTCGCCCGGCGCGACAAGCTGGTCCTGGGCCTTGACGAGTAGCAGCTCGGCCGAGCCGGCTTCTGCGGTGGCCTTCAGCATCGCGTACACCGCGTCCGCGGTCCGGCCCACTGCCGCGCCGGGATCCAGCGTGGCCAGGTAGTGGGCAAGGAAGAGCGCGGCCGTCAGATCCCCGGATCCGGTGAAGGTCCGTTCGAGCCGCGGCGTGGTCACCCGCCAGGCGCCCTCGCCTGAGACCGCCAGCATGGTCAGCAGGTCCGGGTCGGTCCCGTCGATGACGGCAGAGGTCACCAGGACGACATCGGGCCCGCGGGAGCGGAGTTCGTCGGCAGCGGCCAGGATGCCGGCGAGGGTTTCGGTGTGCCGACCGGTGAGGAAGTCCAGCTCGAAGTGGTTCGGGGTGACCACCTGCGCCGTCGGGACCACCCGGTCGCGCATGAACTCCGGGATCCCGGGACGGACGAAGATGCCGCGCCCGACATCGCCGATCACCGGGTCGCAGCAGTAAACCGCCTTCGGGTTGCGCTGCTTCACCAACTCGACAGCGCGCAGTACCTCGGCGCCGACCTCTCTGGCCCCCTGGTACCCCGACAGCACTGCGTCCACCCGGTGCAGCACGTCGCGCTCGTCGATGCCGAGGATCACCTGCGCAACGTCGTCGGCGGCCAGCAGCGGTCCGCGCCACTGGCCGTAGCCGGTGTGGTTGGAGAAGTGCACGGTTAGCACCGGCCACACCTCGACCCCGATGCGCATCAACGGAAACGTTGCGGCACTGTTGCCGACGTGGCCGTAGGCCACCGAGGACTGGATGGAGAGGATCGTGGTCACGAGGGCCATTCTCCGGCCAATACGCAGCCCGGCGACCCGGTCCCACTCCCCCGGGCCCTAGAGTTCACACGTGCTGGCGCGCGACTATCCGTTCCTGGACCATCGCTTCGTTGCGATGGCCCATCGAGGCGGGTGGGTGACCCCGGAGGACGAACCTCGGGAGAACACCATGCACGCCTTCCGCGCTGCCGTCGAGCTCGGCTACCGGTTCATCGAGACCGATGTCCACACCTCAGCCGATGGCCAGGTCGTGGTGATCCACGACCCCGAACTCGACCGGGTGACCGATGCGACCGGGCTGGTCAGCGCATTCTCCGTCGCGGAGTTGAACCAGGTCCGGGTGGCCGGTGTGGATCCGATCCCGTTGCTCGCCGATGTCCTGGAAGCCCTGCCGGGCGTCGCCTTCAACATCGACCTGAAGGACGACCGCTCGGTCGAGCCGCTGGCAGCCCTGCTCAAACGTCATGGCGTCGCCGGCCGGGTGTGCGTCAGCTCCTTCTCCGGGACGCGGCTGCGGGCGTTCCGCCGGCTGGCGCCCGACATGCCCACCGGGGTCACCCGTGGCGGCGTCGCCTGGGCCGGCTTCGCTCCCCTGTTCCGCCGCCTCCGGATCGACGCCGGGGTGGTCCTGCAGATCCCGGCCCGGGTGGCCCGGGAGCGGGTACCGCTGGTCCGACGGGACGTGGTCAACTTCGCACACGCCACCGGCCGGGTGATCCATGTGTGGACCGTCGACGATCCCGACGAGATGGCACGGCTGGTGGAGCTCGGGGTCGACGGCCTGATCAGCAACGACATCACCGGCGCTCAAACGGGTACTCACCGATCACGGCTTGTGGGAGGGAACCGCATGAAGAGCACCCGGGAACAGCGCGCCTGGTACTGGTACGACTGGGCGAATTCGGCCTACATCACCACAACCGCAACCGTGATCATCGGCCCCTACCTGACCAGTCTCGCCACCAACGCTGCCTGCCCGAACCTTGCTGATGGCGAAGTCTGCCGGAACCCGGTGATGCTGCTCGGTCTCTTCCCGGTGTTGCCCGGCGCGCTGCACCCGTTCCTGGCCACCTTGAGCACCATCGTTTCGGCAATCCTGTTGATCTTCGTCGGGGCCGCCGCCGACCGGTCGGCACACCCGCACCGCTGGCTCGGCGGCACGGCAGCCGTCGGCGCGGTCGCGGCCAGCCTGATGTTCTTCCTGCAGGGCGACAACTGGCAGCTCGGTGCCTGGCTGATGATCATCGCCAGCTTCGCCGCCGGGGCCTCCTTCGTGGTCTACGACGCCATCCTTTGCCGGATCGCCGAACCCGATGACCGCGACCGGGTTTCCAGCCGCGGCTGGGCCTGGGGCTACCTCGGTGGCGGCCTGCTATTGGCAGCCAACTTCCTGCTGATGTCCAACTACGAAGCCCTTGGCATCACCTACGGCCTCGCGATCCGGTTCAGTCTGCTGTCGGCCGGCCTCTGGTGGGGTGTCTTCACGCTCATCCCGGTGATCGGGCTGCGCAAGCTCCCCCGGCAGGTCCCGGTGCAGATCTCCTCGAAGAACCCGGTCGCCCAACTCGGCGACACACTCCGCGACCTGCGGAACTATCCACAGACCATGCTCTTCCTGCTGGCCTTCCTGTTCTTCAACGACGGCATCCAGACCGTGATCGTGCAGTCCAGCCTTTACGCGTCGGCCGAGCTCGGCATGGAAACCAGCCAGGTGATGGCGACCTTCCTGCTCACCCAGTTCGTCGCCTTCGGTGGCGCGCTGCTGTTCGGCCGGATCGCCGCGTCCATCGGAGCCAAGCGGACGGTTCTCGGCGGGATCGTGATCTGGCTGGGAGTCGTCGCGGTCGGCTTCGGCCTGCCGTCCGGCAGCTTCGTCGCCCTGCTGGGTCTCGGTGCGGCGATCGGGCTGGTGATGGGCGGCACGCAGGCCCTGTCCCGTTCGATGTACAGCCACCTGGTACCCAAGGGCCGCGAGTCGGAGTACTTCAGCTTTTACCAGGCCATGGAACGGGGTACCAGTTGGTTGGGCACTCTCACCTTCGGCCTGGTCTTCCAGTTCACCCAGTCCTACCGGCTCGCGCTGGTGGCCCTGGTGGTCTTCTTCGTGGTCGGCGGCCTCGTCCTGACCAGGGTGGACATGCGCAAGGGAATCACTGACGCCGGGAACGTGTTGCCACAGGTGCTCTGAAGTTTGTCCGGGGCTCCGATTTTGATCGGGCTGGTTAGCTGGGAGCGGAGGGAGTGCAATGGCTGAGAATCGTGCGTTGAGGGGATCCGGACTTGGTGCCAAGAGCCACGCCGACCCAAGTGGGGTCGAACTGGCGCCACGTCAGGAGATCGGGTTCGACTGCCCGAAGGGCCACCACTTCAATGTGGTCTTCGCCGAGGAGGCGGATCTGCCCACCCAGTGGGAGTGCCCGCGTTGTGGCGAAGTGGCCGGTCGCTCCGACGGCGTCGAGCCAGAGGTGAAGGAAACCAAGGTGCCCCGCACCCACTGGGACATGCTGCGCGAGCGGCGTTCGATCGAGGAACTGGAGGACCTGTTGGCCGAACGACTGGACCAGATCCGCGGCGAGGAACACTGAGGTCCCACGAGGTCGGTTGAAGCGAGGTGATCAATCCTCGATCTCTCCCCGGATCACCTCAGGCTCCTGCGCTGGCGGTACCGGTGAGTCCTCGACGGTCTCGCCACGGATGACTGTCCCAGGACCGAACCGGGCTCGCAGGGTGTTCAGGTCCAGCCCCTGCTTGGCGGCCTGGCGCGCGATCACCAAGCCGATCAGCTGGCGAGCCAGCGGCCGGGTGAACGGGAGCAGGCAGACCAGGCCGAGCAGGTCGGTGAAGAAGCCGGGCAGGATCAGCATGACGCCGCCCACCAGGACCAGGGCTGCGTCCGCCAGGTGTCCGGTCGGCATCCGGCCGGTGGCGTAGGCGTCGGTCAACGCTGCCCAGGCCTTCCGGCCCTCCCGATGCATCAACCAGACCCCGAAGGATGCTTCCGCCACCAGGATGGCCAGCGTCCACAGGACCCCGATCCGTGCCCCGACGGCTGTCAGCAACCACACCTCCGCGACCGACAGCAGAATGAACCCGACCACAAGCACGGGGAGCAGAAGCCGGGACCGCCTCGGAACCGACCCGGTCATCGGCGGACGCCTTTCCGGTCCTGCCACCACCGGGTCAACCGGCTCGGGACCTCGCCGAGCTTCCCGCCGGCATTCCGGGAGACCTCTCCGGCGGCTTCGCCGAGCTTTCCCGCTGTGTCCTTCGCCTGGTCGAGGCGGTACCTCAGGCCCCACTGGGTGGTCAGCAGCATGGCCTCGGCCACGATCTCTGTGCTCATTTTGGAATCCCCGGACTCGCGCTCGATGAACTCGATCGGGATCTCGGCAACCTTGAAGCCGTTGCGCAGGGCGCGCCAGACCAGGTCCACCTGGAAGCCGTAGCCGGCCGCCTCGACCCCGGCGAGGTCGATGCCGCGCAGGGTCGTCGCCCGCCAGGCGGTGAAGCCGCCGGTGGCGTCCTTCACCTTGAGCCCGAGCATCAGCCGGGTCCACAGGTTCCCGCCGCGGGATAGTAGCTGCCGGTGGAACGGCCAACCCTTGGTTGACCCTCCCTTCACGTAGCGGGAGCCCTTCACGGCGTCCGCGGTCTTGAGGCGTTCCAGCATTGCCGGCAGGTATTCCGGCTGGTGGGACCCGTCAGCGTCATGCTCGACGAGCACTCCGTAGTCCTCCGCCAGGCCCCAACGGAACCCCGCGATGTAGGCAGCGCCGAGGCCTTCCTTGCCCGTGCGGTGCAGCACGTGGATGTGGTCGTCGGTAGCCGCCAGTTCGTCAGCGATGGTGCCGGTGCCGTCCGGGGAGTTGTCGTCGGCGACCAGGATGTGCGCGTCCGGGACCGCTGCCCGGATGCGGGCGGTGATCGGTCGCAGGTTCTCCGACTCGTTGTACGTGGGGATGATGACGAGCACTCGCTCAAGCGAGGGTGCCGGGTCGGTCATTCGTTTCTCCAGTTCGGGGGTGCAGACCTCTTCATTCTGCCCCATGGGAGGCAGGCGACTATCCCGGCGAGGGCAAGCGCCGTCAATGCCGGTTCCAACCAGCCCGCCAGCCAGGTCGCCGGGGTCGCCCCTTCGCGCTGCGGCAGCGCGACAACTCCGGAGGCCCCGACGTGATCCGGGACGGTGAAGGCGACCGAACCATCGGCGTTGATCAGCCCGGACACCCCGCTGGTGGTGACCACAAGGATCTCCCGGCGGAGTTCCATCGCCCGGGCCCTGGTGATCGCGAACTGCTGCTCGATCTGACCGGTCCCCTGGTACATGGCGTTGCTCGACTGGACGACCAGCATCTGGCCACCGTGCCGGACGGTGTCGTAGGCGAAGTCGTCGAAGACGAGGTCGTAGCAAACCATGATCCCGATCGTGGCCTCCCGGCCGTCGGGCAGGGTGACCGGCATCGCGCCCGGCTCGGTGCCGGCGATCGATTGGGCGCCCACGTACCGGAGTTCGGGGATCAGAGGCAGCAGGATCGCCCGGCCCGGCACCCATTCGCCGAACGGCACTATCCCGCGCTTGATGTAGCGGGACCTGACGCCACCGGCGGGATCCCACCAAAGCGTTGCTGTCTGGCGTTCGTCCTCCCCGGGACCGTCGAGGATGGCCCCTACCAGGATGGGTACCCCCACCCTGCCCACAGCGGAACGGACCAGGCTGCCGGTCACGGCGTCGTTGAACGGGTCCATGTCGGTGGAGTTCTCTGGCCAGACGACGAAGTCCGGTTTGGCGAGTTCGCCGGAGTCGATCCGTTCGGCCAGCCGGTAGGTCTCCGCCAACTGGTTGCGGGTGATGGTCCTCGCCTCACCCAGCCCGTAGACGCCACCGCCGGGGGCCCCACCCTGCACGTAGCCGCTGGTCACCGTCCCGATCTGCGCGCCGACCGGCACGAGGGTGCCCGAACCCGCAAGGAGCAGCAGCGCGGCCAGGGTCGCTACCGAGGCCACGGCCCTGCGGCGCGATGGGGACGCGATCAGCCAGGCGATCCCCTGGCCCACCAGGGCGGTCGCGAAGCTGAGACCGGCCACCCCGGCCAGGGGCAGCAGCCAGGCGAGCGGGGAATCGACCATGGCATAGCCGAGCCGCATCCAGCCGAAGCCGTTGAACGGGAACCTGGCGTAGCAGAACTCGACAAGGGTCCAGCAGCCCGCCGCCAGCAGCGGCCACCAGCGGGTTCGGAACGCCACCTTGAGCAGCGCGCCGAGAAGGGCGAAGAAGAGCGCCTCGAGACCCACCAGGCCGAACATTGCGTGCACGAAGATGACCTGCATCCAGCCGATGCCGAGCAGCATGAACCCGATGCCGAAGCCGAACCCGAGCCCGGTCGCGCCACGGACGCGGCGTGCGCCATGGACGGCAACGCTCAGACCGGCCACCCCGATCAGAACCAGTGGCCACCAGCCGAACGGCTCGAAGCCAAGAGCGGTGAGCACCCCGGAAAGGATCGCCAGGCCAGCCCGCACGCCCCAGTGCCTCGCGGCGAGCCAATCGATCACTGATCCCCCTTCAGGCAACCCGGCCAGCCTAGTCGGGCTGCGACCACGGATTCGGCGCGCAGCATCTTCGACCGTGTTCGGGCAGAACCCTGCACGCTGATGGCAGCATGGGGCGATGCCAGAGCAAAGGTTGCTGCTGTTCGACACCGCTTCGCTGTACTTCCGCGCCTTCCACGGAATTCCGGCCACCCTGCGGGCCGCTGACGGGCGTCCGGTCAACGCCGTGCGCGGGCTGCTGGACTTCCTGGCCAGGTTCATCACCGACTACTCCCCCACCCAGGTTGCCTGCTGCTGGGACAACAGCTGGCGGCCGGCCTGGCGGGTCGCGCTGATCGGCTCCTACAAGGAACATCGCGTGGCCTACGGCGATGTCGAGGTGGTGCCGGCGGAGCTGGTCGCCCAGGTGCCGCTGATCCGGGAGGTCCTCGCAGCCCTTGGCCTGCCGGTGGTCGGCGCGGACGGGTTCGAGGCCGACGACATCCTTGGCACCCTCGCCCAGCGGTCCTCAATCCCGACCGATGTGGTGACCGGCGACCGCGACCTCTTCCAGCTGGTCGACGACGCCCACCACGTCCGGGTGCTCTACTGCGGACGGGGCGTCGCGAACCATGACCGGGTGGACACCGCCTGGCTGCAGGCCAAGTACGGCATCGACGGCCCCGGGTACGTCGATTTCGCCGTGCTACGCGGTGATCCCTCCGACGGGCTGCCCGGAGTTGCCGGCATCGGCGAGAAGACCGCGGCCAGAATGGTCGCTGACTACGGCGACCTGGAGGGCATCCTCGCCGCCGCCACCGCGGGACGCCTCTCGCCCACCATCACCGCCCGGATCGCTGCTGCCATCGACTACCTCGGCGCTGCCGGTGAGGTGGTCTCGGTGCGCCGGGACGTGGACCTCGGGCCGCTCGACCTCACCCTGCCAGCGGCGCCGGCCGACCCGGATCGATTCGCCCGGCTGGCCATCGAACTGAATCTCGGTGGCGCCGCCGATCGCATCCTCGCTGCGCTCGCCAGGGCTCAGGACGGCGGCACCGTGTGATTCCACAACTCCACGGTCTGCAGCGTCCAGTAGACGATGAAGAGGCCCAGCAGGCACACCTCCAGCCAGAAGATCACCGGAATCTGGACCGTCGGGGCGGTGATCACGGCACTCTGGGAGCCGGTGATCAGGAACAGCGCCACCCCCGCCAGCACGAGCCCAAGCATTGCCACCGCGATCCCGACGTACCAGCGCCGGTACCAGCTTTCCGGTTTGGCGAGTGCCGGATTGTCCGCGGTCGAGCGCCGCGCATTTATCCACACCACAACCATGAGGATGGCGAAGAAGAAAATGGCAGCGGTGTAATGGGCGTACTGCAGGAAGGTGTCCCGCGCAAGGAAGAAGATCCCGGTCACCAGCAGCCAGAGGGCACTCATGGCACCCAGCCCCTTCGTGGCCTCAGGCCCCCAGGGTTTCCCGGTCGTGCCGGCCCGCCACCGGCGAGCCCAGAGGTAGCCGAGCGCGATCAGGCCCAGCGTCCAGAAGGACCCGACGTTGAGTTCGACGCCCTGCACCAGTGACGCCGGGACGCAGTCCCGGCCTGCCGGGACGCACGAAGGGTCATAGATCGGGGTGGGCACCAGAGCCACCAGCGGGATCAGTGCTCCGGCGGCGTCGAGCAGGCCGTTCTCCCAGCCCGGCCTGGCCTTCACCGCCACCAGGGCAAGGCCCACCGCGATCAGGCTGCCGACGAAGACGTTCTGGATCGGGCTGTAGTAGGTGGCGCTGACCGACCTGGGCACCGGCACCTCCGGCAGGGCGATCAACCAGACCAGCGCTATTCCCAACAGCACCCCGCCGGCCGCCATGGCCAACCTCAGGGTCCGATAGGTTTCCAGTTCCGCGCTGGGATCATCCATTTCTTTTCCCATCCCGGTTCGATCTGGAGACGCAGTCCCCAGCCAGCGAATCGCTCTCGTGCGCGAGCCTCGCAGACGGGCCTCCGGACTTCCATGCGGAGCACTACCTACCCACCTCCGCCACGGGTTTCGACCATCCCAACCAGCGGGTTTCGGACAGGCTCGATTCAGGCGCGCAGGGAATAGACCGCTGCGCCGGCCACGATGTTGGCGAGCCGGTCGCCCGACCTCAGCGGTACGCCGCCGGGGCTGAGGACGATCCGCTGCTCGATCGTCAGTCCGAGCCGGTCGAACAGTTCCTCGAGCTCCACCAGGGTGGTGTGCCGCAGGTTGGGGGTGTCGTACCACGCGTGCGGCAGCTCCCTGGACATCGGCATCCGTCCGCGCAGCAGCCGGAGGCGGTGGCGCCAGTAGCCGAAGTTCGGGACCGAGACGATGAGCCGCTCGGCGATCCGGCCCATGTGCTGCAGCACTTCGTAGGGGCGGTGCAGGGTCTGCACAGTCCGCGACAGCACGACCACGTCGTAGGAACGGTCGGCGAAGTCGTCCAGCTCGGCGTCGATGTCGAGTTCGATCACCGGGACGCCCAACCGGATCGCCTGAACCACCGAGTCCGGGTCGATCTCGACCCCGGTACCCCGGCAGTTCGCCACCCGCATCAGTTCCGACAGCAGGGCCCCGGAGCCGCAACCGAGGTCGAGGACGCGGCTGCCGGGTGCGATCAGGCCGGCGACAAGTTCGAGATCAGGACGAAGTCTCATCTCCGCACCCCCGCCAGCGCCCGGTCGAGGAAGGCGGTCAAGGTGGCGTGATAGGGCTCAACAGCCAGCAGGAAGGAGTCGTGGCCGTAGGTGGAGGGGATCTCCCGAAAGCTGACCGGCTGGCCGGCCCGTTCCAGCCTGCGGACGATCCGGCGCGAGTGGTCGGTCCCGAACCGCCAGTCGCTGGCGAACGACAGCACCAGCCAATTCACCGGGTTGAACCTCACCGCGTCCAGGGACTTGGGGTCGGCGAACGGGTCGAAGTAGTCCATCACCCTGGTCAGGTACAGGTAGCTCAGCGCGTCGAACCGCTCCAGGAACACCTGTCCCTGGTGGGCGAGGTAGCTCTCGACAGCGAAGTCGATGCCGAATCCCGGCTGGAGCCGGTTGGGATCGACCTGCCGACCGAACTTCTCGGTCAGCGCATCCTCGGAAAGGTAGGTGATGTGGGCCATCATCCGCGCGATCGACAGGCCGATGTCCGGGTTCACCCCGGCGGCGGCGTAGCTGCCGGCGGCGAAGTTCGGGTCGGTCATGATCGCCCGTCGGGCGACGGCGGAGAAGGCGATGTTCTGCGCGGTCAGCCGGCTCGACGCCGCGATGACCAGGGCATTCGCGACTTCCTCCGGATGATCCAGGCCCCACTGCAGCACCTGCATGCCGCCGAGAGAGCCGCCGATGACCGCCAGCAACCGACTGACCCCAAGGTGGTTCGCAAGGGCTCGGTGGGCGGCGACGAGGTCGCGCATCATCAGCACCGGGAAGTCCAGGCCGTACGCATCGCCGGTCCCCGGATTGACCGAGGACGGGCCGGTGCTGCCCTGGCAGCCGCCGATCAGGTTGGGGCTGATCACGAAGAACCGGTCGGTGTCCAGCGGCTTGCCCGGTCCGATCAGGTTGTCCCACCAACCGGGACGGCTGGCCTCGGGATGCCAGCCGGCTGCGTGGGCATCGCCGGTAAGGGCGTGGCACACGAACACGGCGTTGTCGGCTGTTGGCGAGAGGGTGCCGTAGGTCTCGTAGGCAATGTCGACCGGACCGACGCTGCCGCCCTGCTCCAGCCGGAGCGGGTTCTCTGCGGTGAACAGCCGAACCGTCTGGGTGCTCACCAAGCCCACCGAGCCGGCCTCGGGCGTCCCAGGCATCCACTACCCCTTCTCCAGCTTTGCGCGCTCACTATAGCCGCCGGGGAAAGCGCTCCCGACGTGGGAGAATGCACTGGTAAGCGGTGAAAGGACAGTGATGACCGGACTCTCCGAGCAACTCCAGCTCGATCTGGTGGTGGCGATGAAGGCAAGGGACGACCTGACCAAATCGACGCTGCGGATGGCAGTCAGTGCCATCAGGAACGAGCAGGTGGCTGGCAAGACGGCTCGGGTGCTGACCGAACCGGAGATTCTCGCCGTCCTCAACCGGGAGGTCGCCAAGCGCCGGGACTCCGCCGAGGCGTACACCGCCGGGAACCGGCCGGAACTCGCGGCTCGGGAACTGGCAGAGGTTGAGATCCTCCAGCACTACCTGCCGACGGCCCTTTCCGATGCCGAACTGGACGTGATCGTGGCCGAGGAGGTCGCTGCGGCTGCTGCCGGGCTCGGCGCGGCGCCCACCATGAAGCAGATGGGCCTGGTGATCAAGGCCGTCAATGCGCGGGCGGCCGGTCGGGCCGAAGGTGCGAAGGTGGCCGCCAAGGTGAAGGCCGCCCTGGCCGCCTGAGCTCGGCCGTGGTCACCACCAGCCTTGCCGATGGGCCCAGCGCAGCAGGAACAGGGACAGCCCCAGCATCGCCATCAGCAGGCCACCGAGCCACCACCACTGGGTCTCGCCGTTGACGATCACGTTCATCCCCACCACGGAACTGATTGCCGTCACCGGCAGGGTGATGGCGGCGATCACAGCGAGCCGTTCGGCGGCGATGGTCATCTTCGTGTCGGTGCGGGCCCGGTAGTACTCGGTGACCCCCGTCAGGAACTCGAGCTGGCTTGCGGTGATCCGGCTGAGCCGGTCGTAGGCGTCCTTGTTGTCGCGAAGCGCCTTCACCGTGGCCTTCTCGGCGTCAGCGAGCAGCCGGACCGCCCGTCCGTAGATCTCGGCGGCCTGGGTGGTCATCGTCTGGACGGTGAGGAGGGCATGCCTGGTGTGGAACAGCTCCTCGAGAAAGGCCTGCGGGTTGGCGTCCCCGGCGTGGGCCATGACCCGCTTCTCCAGCTCGCCCACCTCCTTGGCGAGCCGGTTCACGTAGCGCTCCTCCCCGATCGCCATGGTGCTCACGATCCGGTAGGACGCCGCCCAGGGGCTGACCGGCACATGCCGTCCAGAGAGCATCCGGTCGGCCAGTTCGTCGGTCTCGGCCAACATCCGCTCCAGCGGTACCGCCGGGTTTCGCGGTCCGTGGGTGGTCACCAGGTAGTTGGGCGCGATGAACTGGTCGAGCTCCAGGTAGTGGACGTGGCCGGCGATGCCGGCCTCTGGCCGATGCAGCACCAGGAACAGCGTCTGCCCGTAGACGTGCAATCTGGGCACGTGGTTTCGTTCCAGCACGTCCGCTACCGCGGCCGGGTGGGCGCCGAAGACTTCGCCGAGCAGGGCAGCGGTCTGCTCGTCCGGTTCTGGGACGTCCAGCCACAACCAGCCGGACGGGTCGGCCAACAGGGCCGGAAGCTCATCCTCGGTGCGCCGGGTTACCTTCCTGGTCGCCCGGTCGACCCACAACAGCCGTTCAACCGCCATGGCAGGAGTCTATTCTCGGCGCTGCCCCATCTCCGGGATGGACGGTTCAGGCAGTGCGGTATCGCCAGAACGCCGGGATGGCGACCGCAACCACTGCGGTCAGGGCGATCACCAGCAGTCCCCCACCGCCGCTGGCCCAGGCGGTGCCGACCAGTTCCGCCGCATAGCCGTGCACGGTATCGGCGACCCGCGGGCCGCCCGCGACGACCACGATGAACACTCCCTGCAACCGGCCGCGCACCGCATCGTCGGCCGCCGAAAGCAGCATCGCCTGCCGGAACGCTGCCGAAGCCATGTCGGCAGCGCCGCCGACCACCAGCATCAGCACGGCCACAGCGAGCATCGGCAGGCGCCAGGCCGGGGCAAGGCCAACGGCAAGGCCGAAGAACACCATCGCAGCACCCCACACGATGATGCTCAGGACCACCGCACGGCCCTGCCGGGAGACGCGGGAAACCCAGCCGGAGAAGACCCCGCCCAGCACGGCCCCGACCGGGATCGCTGCGAAGAGCAGCGCGAAGGCAAGACCGCCTTCCCTGGGACCGCCGAAGTCGACGTGGGCGATCTCCGGGAAGAGGGCCCTTGGCATTCCGAAGATCATCGCGATCAGGTCGACAAGGAAGGACGTGAGCAGGATCGGGTGGCCGCGCAGGTAGATCAGGCCGTCGACGACCGAACGCAGCCCGGGCGATCCGACCCGGTTCTCGATCGGCAGGGCGGGCAGCCGCCAGACTGCGGTCAGGGTGGCGAACAACGTGAACGTGTCGATCAGGTACAGCCAGGAGTAGCCCAGCACCGGGATCAGCGCGCCGCCGATCATCGGGCCGGCGATCGCGCCGGCCATCATCACCGTCATGTTCAAGGCGCTGGCCGCAGGCAGCTGCGCCGCCGGCAGGAGGCGGGGCAGGACAGCGCTGCGGGTGGGCTGGTTCACGCCGAAGAAGGCCTGCTGCAGCGAGAACAGCCCGAGCAGCAGCCAGACGTCGTTCAACCCCAACGCCGCCTGCGCCCAGAACAGCCCACTGGTGACGATCAGCCCAGCCGTGGTGATCTGCAACAGCAGGCGCCGATCGAAGTGATCGGCCAGCGCCCCGCCCCACAGCCCGAAGACGATCAGCGGGACCAGTCCGAACACCCCGGTGAGACCGACATAGGATGACTGGCCGGTGATCGAGTAGATCTGGGCGGGGACGGCCACAACAGTCAGCTGCGCGCCGATCACCGTGATGATGTTCGCCCGCCACAGCCGCCGGAAATGCGGATTGGCAAGGGGGGTCGTGTCCGCGAACAATCCCCTGACACCGGCCATGGTCGGCAAGCGTAGCTCCGGTCAGCCGGTCAGCCGGAAGTCCCTCAGACGCTGGTACCCCGCCCCTCCGGGCAACGACCGGGACCGGATCAGCGCGAAGCCGTCCACAAGCCAGGACTGGGTCGGCACGGCCTCAAGGACGTTCAGCCAGCGGGTCGCCGAGATCCCGCTGGTCCTCGCCAGGGTCAGGTGTGCCCGGAACGGGCCGCCCTCGACCTCGATCCCGCAAGTTGCCGCGGCGGTCCGGCACCGCCCGGCGAGCCGAGCCAGTTCGGCCGCTCCGCCGGTCACGTCGAGCCAGAGGACGCGGGCATGGTCCGGGTGCGGGAAGGCGCCAGCCCCGCCGATGGTGGCCTCGAACGGCGCGGTGCGTCCGGCCACCTGGTCGAGCGCGGCCTGCAGCCCGTCCACCGATGCCTCCGGCACCCTTGCCATGAAGGCGCAGGTCAGGTGCCAAGCTTCCGGCAGCACCCAGCGCAGGCCGCCACCGGCTGCTCGGCGCGGCTCAAGGAACGCGTCGAGGACCTCGCGGACGGCGGTCGGCGGGACGACCGCCACGAACAGCCGGTCGGTCATTCCGCCAGCAGGGCAGCCAGTTCCGGCTTGGCCCGGCGCAGCTGGATTGCGCCGTACACCAGGACGGCACCGGCGATCAGCGCGAAGAAGCCGATCGTCACGGCCATGAACCTGGCCCCGGTGTCGGGGTTGATCAGGAAGTACAGCCCCAGCAGCGCGGTCAGCAGGCCAGAGGTGAGCACCCAGCCCCAGCTGCGCTGGCCGAGACCGCGCAGGCCGAATGCCGTGGCCACCTGGAACAGCCCGACCACCAGCGCCCAGAAGGCGAAGAAGATCACGATCACCGCAGCGACGGTCGCCGGGTACCGTAGGGCGAGGACGCCGATCACGATGCCGGCGATGCCCTGGAACACCGTCCAGCCCCAGGCGCTGCGGCGGAAGAACAACCCGGTGACGAGGGCGATCACGCCGTCGACGATGGCGAAGAAGCCGAAGAGCCCGAACAGCACCGAGATGGTGATGGACGGCCAGAAGAGGGCGGTCAGGCCCATGGCGAGGGTGACGATCCCCCGCAACAGGGTCATCCACCACAGGCGGTTGAGAGGGCTTCAGGGCTGGTAGCGGTCACGGTGGGCTCCTCCGGTTCTGGAGGACGAGAGTCTAGCCAGCCGCGGCGCCATCGGCGGTGATCGGGTCGCTGGCGGCGTGCTCACGTCGGGCCAGGAGGATGAACGGCACGGCCAGCGCTTCGATGCCCGCCGAGACCAGATAGGACGCCGGGTAGCCGGCCACGTCCGCGACCCGCCCGAGGGCCGGTTGCACGACCACGCCGCCGGAGGAACCCATCAGCGAATCGAACGAGAGCACCGTCGCCCGTTGCGCCGAGGGGATCTCCCCGTTGATGAACGACTGCCGCAGGGGGCTGACGATGGCGCCGAGCATCGACCAGACCGCA
This sequence comes from uncultured Actinomycetota bacterium, assembly GCA_963848845.1. Taxonomy (GTDB): domain Bacteria; phylum Actinomycetota; class Actinomycetes; order Propionibacteriales; family Propionibacteriaceae; genus Propionicimonas. Next base: position 230,890 of record CAWKFH010000008.1, on the reverse strand, counting down.
ACGAGGGCCAGCGCCAGCCAGAAGCCGCTGGCCAGGCCGATGCCGACCAACAGGACTATGCCGACGACCCCACCGAGGAGCATCGCGTCGGTGCGGCGCCGGAACAGCTTCCGGACCCGGGCGACCAGCAGGCCGCCGACCACCTGGGAGCCGGCGACCAGCGCCGCGGCCAGGCCGGCGATGCTGTAGGCCGTCGGGTCGCCGTACAGCTGGAGCAGGTAGGGCTGCAGCGCGTAGAAGACATAGATGCCGGTGCCGGCCGTGAACGGTGCCGCGATCATCAGCCACCGGACGGGTCGGTTCCGCAGGCCGCCGTCGACGGCGCCGGCCAGCACGGTGCGGACGGCCTTCATCGGCCTCGCCTCCCGATCGGGGGTGAAGCCAAGGTCCCGCATCCAGCGCCAGGCCACCACGGCCGTCAAGGCGAGCAGCGCGGCCCGCAGCAGGTACGGCGTGCCCAGATCGGTGAACTGGGCGACCACCCCGCCCATCACCGAGCCGGTGAGCATGGCGATCCCCGCGGCGACCTGGGCCCGGCCGAAGACCGTCTCCAGGTCGCCGGGGTAGCCGATGGCGGCAAGGGCGTCCACCAGCCAGGCCTCGGTCGCGCCGGAGAAGAAGGTGAAGCCGAGGCCGATCAGCACCGAGGCGATGGCCCAGCCCCAGAACGGGGCGTGCGTCGCCCACATCAGCCAGTACAGGACGGTCGAGGACAAGCAGGGTGAGGGTGCCGAGCAGGAAGGAGAACCGCCGGCCGCGGGTGTCCGCCACGACGCCGGTCGGGACCTCGAAGACGACCATGCCGAGGGTGAAGAAGGCGTTGGCGGCGAACGCCTGGGTGTTGTCGAGGCCGGCGTCCAGCAGGAACAGGGTGTTCACGCCCCAGATGAACGAGGCGGCCAGGGTGGTGAGCACGATGAGCGTCAGATAGGTCCGCTGGATGGTGTGCTCGGTGTCGGTCACCGCCACAGGCTATTGGGGTTCACCGCGGACCGCGCCGGGTAACTATTCCCCGTCGGGGCCGGCGATGTCCCAGGGAGGAGACCTCGTGCGGACGGTCGGAGTCGAAGAGGAGTTCCTTCTGGTCGACGCCGCCGGTGCCCCGGCAAGGCTGGCGCAGGCGGCAGCCGGTGGTGGCGTGCGGCTGGAGCTGAAGGAGGAGATGCTCGAGACCGGCACTGACCCCTGCCTCGACCTGGCCGACCTGGGCAGCAGAGGTTCGGCGCCAGCGGACGGCGGCCGCCTCGGCTGCGGCATCGGCCGGCGCCCGGCTGGCCGCCCTCGGTACCTCTCCCCTGCAGGTCTCCAGCAACGTGACCGCGGGCTTCCGCTACCGCCGGATAGCCGCAGAGTTCGGGCAGACCGCCCGCGAGCAGTTGACCTGTGGCTGCCACGTCCACGTCCAGGTTGCCGACGACGATGAGGGCGTCGCCGTCCTGGACAGGATCGGGCGATGGCTGCCGGTCCTGCTCGCGATGAGCGCCAACTCCCCCTTCTGGCATGGCATCGACTCCGGGTACGCCTCCTACCGCTCGCAGGTGTGGCACCGCTGGCCGACCGCAGGTCCCACCGGGCCGTTCGGCTCCGCTGCCACCTACCGGGAAGTGGTGGACGCGCTGATCGCCACCGGGGCGGCCCTCGACCGGGCGATGATCTACTTCGACGCCCGGCTGTCGGAGCGCTACCCGACCGTCGAGATCCGGGTGGCCGACGTCTGTCTCCGCGCGCAGGACACCGTCCTGCTGGCTGGGCTTGCGCGGGCCCTCGCCGAGACCGTCGCCCGGGAGGCCGCAGACGGTGTGCCGGTGGAGACGGTGCGGCCAGAGGTACTGCGCGGTGCCGGCTGGCGTGCCGCTCGCGCAGGATTGCGGGGTCCACTGGTGCACCCGATCCGCCTCACCCAGGTACCCGCCGCCGAGGTCGTGGGAGCGCTGCTGGAGTACGTCGGTCCGGTGCTCGCCGAGGCGGGCGAAGACGACTGGGTCGCCGCAGCCTGGCAACAACTCCTGGCCCGGGGCACCGGCGCGGAGGAGCAGCGCGGGTGGGCCGTCGATGGCCCGACGGCTGTGGTGGACGCCGCGGTGCATGCGACCGGCCACTGACCGCCCGGCGTGCGGATCGGCCCTTGTCGCGTGCACGTTTGGGCATCACTTCGCGATCCCGGCGATCGTATGAGAGCGTATGACAATCCGAAGCTCCGGGGAGACCTCGCAATGCCACAAGGGAGATCGCTGGCCTACGGCGGCCTGACGCTGCTGTGGGGTCTCTCCTTCATCCTGATCCGCAGTGTGATCGGAGGGTTCGGCTGGGCACCGGCGATCTCCCTCGGCTGCCTGCTGATCGGGCTGACCGTCGCCGGTCTTGCTGTCCTCGGTGGCCAGCAGCTCGACCTGCGTCTGCGGTGGCGACGGATGCTGCTGCTCGGCGCCGGACTGGCGGTTGAGCTGATCGGTCTGTCGCTGGCTGTCGATCGCCTCGGCACAACGCTCGCCGCCGCCGTGGTCGGCACGATCCCGTTGTTCGGCACATTGATCGGCCAGATGTGGGGCTTCGAGCGGATCACCGGTCGGGCGGCAATCGGGCTGGTGGTCGGGTTCGTCGGAATCATCCTGGTGCTGCTGTTCCCGGCGGCCGGGATCAGCTGGGACTTCATCGCCGGCATGTTCGCCGGCCTGCTCAGCGCGATCGCGGGGGCGGTCTCCTCCCGCTACGCCGTTGCCCGGCTTTCGGACACCGGTCCGGCCGAACTGGTCTCGGCTGCGTTCCTGACCGCGGCCGTCCTGACCGCACCACTGGCCTGGCTGTTCCCTGGTCCTGGTGGAGCGGGCCTTGTGGACTGGCTTGGCCTCCTCGTGCTCGGAGTCGTGCTGGGCGGCGTGGGCTACACCCTCGAACGGGGCCTCCGCGAGAGCGCCGGCGCAGAGTCTTCGCCATAAGCGCCAGGTCGGGTGCCACGATCACGGCGGTCCTGATCGGCATCGTGTTCCTCCGCGAGACGATTTCTGGCGGACAGCTGGTCGGAATGGTGTTGCTGCTCTGCGGCTGTGCCCTGGTTGCCGGGCTGCCATCGCTTTCCAGGCTCACCCGGCGACCGTGACCGCAGTTCGGCGCTGCTGCCCTACGCTGCTCGCATGTCCGAAGCCGCGTCGTCATCGAAGTCGACCACCCCGCCCGCCGAGTCCGCGCCCGCAGCTACCGCCGGCCCGGTAGCGGCACAGCCCGCTGCGCAACCTCGTCACCGCCGGATCTCGGTCGACCTCGGACATCCTTTCGTCTGGGGTTTCACTGCGACGGCGGGCGCCCTCGTGGCGATCTCGCTGGGCACAGCGGTCGTATCGCTGTCCACGGTGCTGGTATCGATCGGCGTGGCCCTGTTCGTCGCGCTCGCCCTGGATCCGCTGGTGCGCTGGCTGGAGCGGCATGGGATGAGCCGTGGCCTCAGCATCGCCGTCGTGTTCGCTGCGTTCGCCCTGGTCATCGCCGGGGTCCTGGCCATAGTGGTGCCGATTGCGGTCGTCCAGATCACCCAGTTCGCGGCAGCGGTCCCCGGCTACATCACCGACCTCCAGAACACCGACTGGTTCAAGAACCTTGTCGCCGCCTCCGGGCAGAGCGACTTCTTGCCAACCTCCTCGGCCAGGCGCGGGCCTGGCTGTCGAACCCGGCGAACCTGCTGGCGATCGGCGGCGGCGCGCTTTCGGTCGGTACCGGGGTCGTCAACGCGATCTCCGGAACCCTGATCGTGCTCGTCCTCACCCTCTATTTCCTGGCCTCCCTGCGCACCATGAAGCTCGCGCTGGAGCGGCTGGCGCCGGCGCACGCTCGGGAGCAGCTGGCCGAGATCATCGACCAGATCACCGAATCGGTTGGTGGCTACGTGTCCGGCATGGCGATCCTGGCATTCTGCAACGCGGTCTTCGCGTTCATCCTGTTGTCGATCCTTCGCGTGCCGTTCGCAGCACTGCTGGCCTTCCTCGCCCTGCTGATCACCATGATCCCGTTGATCGGCCCGGTGCTGTTCTGGTTGCTGGCCACCGGCGTCATCATGTTCACCTCCCCGTGGTCGGCGCTGGTCTTCGCCGTCGTCTACTTCGCCTACATGCAGGTCGAGGCGTACGTGATGACCCCGAGGGTGATGAACAAGGCCGTCGACATCCCCGGGTCGCTGGTGCTGATCGGCGCCATGGTTGGTGGCACCGCTGCTGGGCCTGCTCGGCGCGCTGGTCGCCGTCCCGGTGACCGCATCGCTGCTGATGATCGTCGACACCGTCTTCATCCCCAGGCAGGACGCGAAGCTGCAACCCTCCTGAGTGCGTACGGAGGCCTGCAGCCGGCGTTGCCTGGGCACGTAGCCTGACGTCACAAGACACTCTGGAGGACCTGATGGAACTCGGCATGATCGGGCTCGGGAAGATGGGCGGGAACATGGTCGCCCGGCTGCGCGCCGCCGGGCATCGCGTGGTCGGCTACGACACCAACCCGGAGGTCTCCGAGGTCGCCGGCCTGCCGGAACTTGTCGGACAACTGACCGTCAAGCCGCGGGTGGTCTGGGTGATGGTGCCGGTGCAGTTCCTTGACGGCGTCCTCGACGACCTGGCTCCCCTGCTGGGTGAGGGTGACATCGTCATCGACGGGGGCAACACCAAGTGGACCGGCGACGCGGACCGGGCGGCGCGGCTGGCCGAACACGGCGTGCACTTCATCGACTGCGGGGTCTCCGGCGGGATCTGGGGCAAGGACAACGGCTACGCGCTGATGTGCGGCGGCGATGCCGCAGACGTGGCCGCTGCCCAGCCGATCTTCGACGCGCTCAAGCCCCCCGGCGAGCACGGCTTCGCACATGCCGGCGGCCATGGTGCCGGCCACTTCGCCAAGATGGTCCACAACGGCATCGAGTACTCCATGATGCAGGCCTATGCCGAGGGCTGGGAACTGCTGGAGAAAGCCGAACTGGTCACCGACGTTCCCGCGGTCTTCGACAGCTGGCGTGAGGGCACCGTGATCCGGTCCTGGCTGCTCGACCTGATCTCCCTCGCCCTTGCCGACGACCCGGCGCTGTCGAGGATCCGGGGCTACGCCGACGATTCCGGTGAGGGCCGCTGGACGGTGGATGCGGCAATCGACCTCGGCGTCCCGGTGCCTGCACTCACCGCTGCCCTGTTCGCCCGCTTCGTCTCCCGCCAGGACGAATCCCCGGCCATGAAGCTGGTGGCGGCCATGCGCCAGCAGTTCGGTGGGCATGCGGTTCAGGCCGAATCCCCCAGCATCGACGCGATCTAGGGAACCAGCAGCTGGGCCGGCAGGACTCCGTCGGGTCAGACGACCGCGACCACCATGCCGGAGGCCGATGGCACCGGGCTGTCCATCGCCTGCAGCTCCGCTCCGACCTGGGCCAGGTCGACGACCCGCCCGACCAGGGAGCTTGGATCGAGTCGACCGGAGGAGATCATCGCGAGGAGTCCGGGATAGTCGGCTGCGGCCATCCCGTGGCTGCCGACCACTTCCAGCTCGCGGGCGACCACCTCGCCCCAGGGCAGCGCTGCCTCGCCGCTGTCCCCCAGCATCAGCCCGACCTGGACGTGCCGGCCACGCCGCCGCAGGCCGAGGATCGCGGCCCGCGCCGTCGCCGCGGAACCGAGAGCGTCCAGCGAGGCGTGGGCGCCACCATCGGTCACGGCGACGATCGCCTCGGGGTCGGCCTCGGCCAGGGCCGTCGCCGCGCCGAGCTGCAGCGCGCGTCGCCGGGCGTCCGGCGACGGATCGATGGCGATCACCTTCGCCCCGAGGGCTACGCCGATCATCACCGCGGACAGCCCGACTCCCCCACAGCCGAGGACGGCCAGCCAACTCCCTTCGGTGAGCCGGCCTTGAGTCGTGAGGGCGTGGTAGGCAGTGGCGAACCGACAGCCGAGTGAGGCGGCCGTGACGTAGTCGATGGCTTCCGGCAGCCGGACCAGGTTGAAGTCCGCTGCCCGGACGGCGACCGATTCGGCGAACGAGCCCGGGTGGGTGAAACCCGGCTGGGTCTGGTTCGGGCACACCTGGGCCTGGCCGTCCCGGCAGTACGCGCACTTCCCGCAGCCGTACACGAACGGAACGGTCACCCGGTCCCCGACGGCGAATCCGGTGACGGCCGGGCCGACCCGCGCAACGACGCCGGCGAACTCGTGGCCGCCGATGTTGGGCAGCGGCACCGGGTCGTGACCGCGCCAGGCATGCCAGTCCGAACGGCAGATACCCGTAGCCCGCACCGCCACCACCGCTCCGTCCTCGGGGCAATCGGGCTCAGGTACCTCGACGAGCTCTGGGGTCGCCCCCACCGTTTCGTAGACCACTGCGCGCACCCCAGCGTTCTACCAGTCGTTGGCCCTGCTGGCCGACCCCGTCCGCGATTTTCACGAAGCGGCCCGAACGGTCAGCTGTGGCGCAGCAACACGATGGCGTCGTCGAGGATGGCCGGCTGGCCGTCGGGGGCGGTGGCGGCCCGCTGCCTGGTTTCGACGATCACCGGTTGCCAGTCGGCGGCCGTCACGCCGAGGGCCGCGACCTCCTCCTCCGGGGTCAGGAAGGTGTTGTGGTTGTGATGAGCGGCCAGTTGGCTGGCCCACGGGGGTGGGGCAGCGTGCGAAACCACCAGCAGGTGGCCACCGGGGACGATCCGGGCCGCGGCGTTGTTCAGGATCCGGCTGCGGTCGAGTTCCAGCGGTGACTGCAGGAAGCAGGCGCTGACCAACTCGTAGTCAGCGTCGGGGATCCAGCCGGCCAGGTCGGCAACCACCCAGTGGATCCGGTCGCCCGCAATTCCGGCGGCTGCGGCAGCAGCCCGTCCGCGGGCGATGGCGGTCTCCGAAATGTCCACGGCTGTGACTTCCCAGCCCCTTTCGGCCAGCCACAGCGAGTCACCGCCCTCGCCACAGCCGAGATCGAGCGCGCGCCCCGGCGTGAACCCGATGGCAAGCTCTGCCAGGACCGGGTTCACCCTGCCCGACCAGACCTGTGGACGGTCCCCGTAGCGCCGCTCCCAGAAGTCCTGCGGAGTCTGGGCCGGGTCGGACTCGATGGGCGGCGGGGCCGGATTCTTGGACATGGCAGCCATCGTAGGCTCGGTTCGGGCTTCGGCGAGCACGCCCGGTCGGCCACCATCGCCGCCAATCCGGGTGGCGGATCTGGACGACCTGCGACCCCGTCCCGGATACCCCGCCCGGCATTTGGTGATATCGCCACCAACGCGGCCGCACGGGGGAGAATGCAGACAGGGTCACTTTCTGGGACCGCTGACACGTTCGCTCATCGCAGAGTGAACGCTGGTGGAGCAAGTTCAATTACTGAGGAAATCTGATGTCTGTCAATAACGCCTTCCCGGGTATCCCCGAGGTGATCAACGGCAACGGTGCCGTCGCCTACGTGATGAAGCACGTCTGCGGGGGGGTGATCGGGTACCCGATCACCCCGTCCACCGAAATCGCCGAGATCTTCGAAGCCGCCCGGGCCGAGGGCCAGCTGAATGTCTGGGGCAAACACCCCTTCTTCGTCGAGACCGAAGGTGAGCATTCGGCGCAGAGCGGAGCGCTCGGGGCTGCGCTCACCGGCGGCAACTTCATCTCCAACGCCTCCTCCAGCCAGGGCATCCTCTACGGCCTCGAGTCGCACTACGTGACCGTCGGGAAGAAGATCGGCGGTTTCGTTCTCCAGGTCGCGGCCCGGGTGGTGACCAAGCACTCGCTGAACGTGATGGCCGGCCATGACGATGTCTATGCCCTGCTGCCCACCGGCTACACGATCCTGTTCGGCTCGAACCCGCAGGAAGCCGCCGACCTGGCCGCCATCGCCTACAAGGCCTCGGCACTGTCCCTGGTGCCGGTGGCGAATGCCATGGACGGCTTCGCCACCAGCCACGTCATGAGCGAGGTGCTGCTGCCCGAGCCGGAATTGTTGCGCGACTACCTCGGCGACCCGCAGGGCCGGATCGCCTGCCCGACCGTCGCGCAGGAGCTGCTGTTCGGCGCCAAGGGCCGGGTGTTCCAGCTGCAGCGCTACCTCGACCGCCATGCCGACGACTTCGCCCCCGGCGATCTGGCCGCCCTGCGCGCCCAGCTCGGCGCCATGGCCGAACAGGTCGAAAACGACAACGTCGGCGACCTGGTGGCACGGACCCTCGCCTGGGTGCCGGCCGGACTGCGTCCCCAGTGGCGCCGGCAATGGGTCAACGCCGCCCCGCTGGGCACCCGCCAGCTGGTTCCAGCCCTGGTCGACCCGCACAATCCGGGCCTCACCGGACCGGTGCAGAACCAGCCGGACTTCCAGGCCGGCTCCGCCGACCATCGCACCCACTTCGCCAGTGGCGTCCCGAGCCTGGTTCGGCAGGCGATGGCCGAGTACTCCGGGCTCACCGGACGCCAGTACTCGCCCGTGCTCAGCTACGGCTGTGCGGACGCCGACTTCGTGCTGGTCGGCATGGGTTCGATCACCGACGACGTCCAGGCCCTGCTGCCGTACCTCACCGGCCTTGGGCTCAAGGTCGGCGTGGTGTCGGTGAAGCTGCTGCAGCCGTTCCCGGAGGCGGAGCTGATCGAGGCGCTCCAGACTGCCCGCGCGATCACCGTCCTCGAGCGCTCGGACGACACAGCGCTCACCCGCCGGGTGACCCAGGCGATCTTCCATGCCCGGGCCAACTCGGAGGCGGACGGATCCAACCTCCCCTACCCCGGCGTCCCGGCGATCGGCTCGATCCCGAGGATGACCACAGCGATCTTCGGACTCGGCGGGCACGACGTCCAGCCCCGGCACCTGGTCGCCGCGGTCAAGAACATGGCCTCCGGCGCGTGCGCGCCGCTGGTCTACCTGGGTTCGCAGTTCTTCACCACCAGCCCGACGCCCGCGATCGCCGCGATCCAGGACAAGCTCCGTCAGGCCTATCCCGAGACCGAGCTGATGGCGCTGCAGACCGAGCCGAACCCGCAGGTGCTGCCCCCGGGCGCGCTCCGCATCCGGTTCCATTCGGTGGGTGGGTACGGCACCGTCGCCACTGGCAAGCTGCTCACCGACCTGCTCGCCTCGCTGCTCGGAATGCATTCGAAGTCGGCACCGAAGTACGGCTCGGAGAAGTCCGGGGCTGCGACCAACTACTACATCACCCTCTCCCCCGAACCGGTGCTGATCACCAACGCCGAACTCGAGGACGTGGAGGTCGTGGTCGCCCCCGACCACCAGGTGTTCTCCCACACCAACCCGCTGAAGGGCCTGGTCAGCGGCGGCACCCTGATCATGCAGTCCGACAAGGCCCCGATCGACGTCTGGCGTGACCTGCCCGGGTTCGCCCGCCGGACCATCCGCGAGCGGGGCATCAGGTTCCTGGTGCTGGACGCCTTCGCTGTCGCAAGGGCGCATGCCCCGAATGCCGAGCTCGAGACCCGAATGATGGGGATCGCGTTCATCGGCGCCATCATCGGCCATGTCGACGGGGTTGCCCGCGGCGGGTCGACCGAGGAGATCGAGGCTGAAGTCAGGGCAGAGCTGGCGAAGAAGTTCGGCCGTCGTGGCGAGCGGGTCGTCGACGCCAATGTCGCCGTGATCCGCGACGGGATGGGGGCGGTCAGGGTCGACTACAACGACCCGGCGTTCGAGGCTGTCGAAGCCGATCCCATCCTTGCCGGGGTGCGGGCGGCGCTGTCGGTATCAATGACGCCCACGGTCACCCAGGAGCGCAACAGCGGGCTGTTCGACCCGGGCTACTTCGAGGAGATCCTCGGCCGGCCGCTCCGCGAGGGCACTATCGATGAGTCGCCGATCGTTCCCGGCACCGGACTGTTCATGCCGGTCGGTACCGGCGCGGCGAAGAACAAGGGGATCTTCCGCCGGACGATCCCGGTCTTCGACGCCTCCGCCTGCACCGCGTGCATGGAATGCGCCCTTGCCTGCCCGGACAACGCGATCCCGAACACCGGACACGAACTCGGCGACCTGCTGGGTGCAGCGATCGACGCAACCGGGCTGGCCGAGCGTGACCGCTCGACGTTGTACGGCCTGGTGCCGGAGTGGGTCGCGGAGATCCGGCGGCAGTTCCGCGCGGACACGGCAGTCACCGATCTGGCTGCCGCGGCCGGCCAGTCGGCAGCGGTCCTGCCGTCCGACCTGGTGACCACCGGCCAGGTGGACGCGGTGGTGGCCGCCCTGGCCACCTTCCCGACGTCACGCACCCGCCCGCTCTTCGACACCCCGGAGAAGCAGGTTCCGGGCAGCGGCGTGATGTTCTCTGCCGTCGTGGATCCGTGGAAGTGCACCGGCTGCCTGCAGTGCATCGAGGTGTGTGGGCCGAATGCCCTCACCTCGGCCGAGCAGGACGACGTCCTCCTCGGGATGCTGGAGACCCGGTTCGAGCGACTCACGACGTTGCCCGACACCCCCGAGCGGATCACCGCCGACGCCACAGCCCCCGGAGGCGACATCAAGCGGATCCTGCTCAACCGCAGCGACTACTACTCGATGACCGGCGGCCACGGCGCCTGCCGTGGCTGTGGTGAGGTCACCGCCATTCACCTGGTGAACTCGCTCACCCACCGGATCGGCGCCAACCGGCGCAACGCCCACCTGCTGGAGCTCGACGACTGCCTCGCGCGCCTCGGCAGCCTGCTCGACACCCTGCCCGATGCCGGCCCGAGGCGGACGCGGGTCGCGGCAGCGATCGCCGAACTCGAGCACCGGCTCTACCTGTACGAGTCCGGGCCGACCGGCAACGGTCCGGCGCCGACGGTGATCGCGAACTCGACCGGCTGCTCCAGCGTCTACGCGTCCACGATGCCGTTCTCGCCCTATCTGGACCCCTGGGTCAACGGGCTGTTCCAGGACGCCCAGCCGCTTGCTGTCGGGATCTACGAAGGGCTCGTTTCCGGCCTGGTGGCCGAGGTGCGCGCATTGCGCACTGCCCGCCTTGAACTCGCCGGCAGCTACGATCCGGCCGTCCACGACGCGATGCTGGCCACCCTGTCCTGGCGGGACTTCACCCCGGCCGAGCTTGCCCTGGTACCGGTGGTCCTCACCATCAGCGGCGACGGCGCAGCGTTCGACATCGGCTTCGGAGCCATGTCGAGGGTGCTGGTCGGCGGCACGCCGATCAAGTCCCTTGTCCTTGACACCGGCGGCTATTCCAACACCGGCGGGCAGGCCTCAACCGCAAGCTTCGCCGGGCAGGACGCCGACCTGGCCCGGTTCGGCGCTTCGCACCAGGGCAAGCAGGAGACCCGCAAGGAGCTCGGCCTGCTCGCGGCCTTCCACCCGGGCGTCTTCGTCTGCGCCACGGCGACGGCCTACCACGGCCACTTCCTGCGGGCCGCCGCGGACATGCTGGAGTTCAACTCCGGCGCTGCGTTGATGGTCACCCACACCCCGTGTGACACCGAGAACGGCATGCCGGAAGACCTCGCCAATGCCCGCTCCCGGCTGGCGGTCGAGAGCCGGATCAGCCCGCTCTTCGTGCACGACCCACGACGCGGCGAAACGCTGGCCGAACGCTTCAGTCTCGACGGCAACCCAGAGCCGGACCGCCTCTGGAACACGACCACGCTGACCTACCGCGACGACCAGGGCCGGGTACAGCTGCTCAGCATGCCGGTGACCCCGGCTGAGTTCGCGATCGGCGAACTGCGGTTCGCCAAGCAGTTCAGCTGGCTGGCCGCCTACCAGGAGGCCGCAGCCATCCCGATCGCGGACTACATCGAACTGCCGGTGCACCAACGCGCCGGCAGGGTGCCGTTCGTCTACACCACCGACCGCCGCCAGCACCTGGTCAAGATGGCCTGTTCGGCGACCATCGTTGCCCTGGTCGAGGAGCGCAAGCGCCACTGGCGCACCCTGCAGTTCCTCGCCGGGCAGTCCGAGGCGACCCTCTCGGCGCAGCATCGGGCCGAGGTCGATGCCTGGGCTTCCCGGTACGGCGAAGCCATCGATGCCCGGGAGTCGGCACTGGACGTCATCGCCAAGGCCATGGCCGACCTCGCGGTCTCCAGCGGCGCGCCGGCAGGCGGGCCGCTGCACCTCGGACTCGGGTTCGCCGGCCCGGTGGCGAGCCCGGAACCGGCGCAGCCAGCCGCAGCAGCGGTGACCGAGCGCCCGATCTGGCTCGATCCCGACGACCTGGTCAAGTGCAACGACTGCGCCACCTGCTATCAGGAGCTCCCGCAGTTGTTCGAGAAGGCGACCATCGTCGTCGAAGGCGAGCCCCGAACGGTCGGACGGATGCGTCCCGATGCCCTTGACGGGATCGAGGTGACCGCGGAACTCATCGCCCGGATCACCCGGGTGAAGGGCACCTGCGACGCGGAGATCATCCAGTGACCGCCCCGTCCTTCGCCAACCAGCTCGGGCTGCTGGAGCGACGACTCGTTGCCGATCCGCGGGCGTTCCGCGAACTGTTCACCGCCGACGGCATGGAAGCCGTCGCCTGGGCGTTCCGGCAGCCGGAGCTGAGCGCCGACTTCATCTGGCAGCTGTGGGCGGTCCTGCAGCGCGACGATGACGCCAGTCGCGTGCTCATGCGGTTCCTCTGGCAGCTCCCGGTCGGCAAGAAGCGCATGTTCGTCCGCGCCCTCGACGCCCACCTCCGTGAGCGCTACCCGATGTTCGAGGGGTTGTCGGTGAACTGGCCGGCCGGAAACGCGATCCCGCCCTATGTCCGCGAGCCGGAGGTTCGTTCCGTGGACTTCGAGCTGGTCAACAAGGGCTTCCTCGGCTACATGGACCTCGGCTACACCCGGCGCGACGTGGAGCTGTTCGTCTGGCTGGAGGCGCTTCGCGACAAGCAATGCGCAGAAGCGCCGTGCGAGCTCGGAGTGCTGATCGCCGGTCACCGCGAACCTCAGGGCGGCTGCCCGGTCCAGATCCACATTCCGCAGATGTTCGAACTCATCGGCACCGGGCATTTCCGCGAAGCCCTGGAGATGCTGGAATCCTGCAACCCGCTGCCGAACGTCACCGGCCGGGTCTGCCCGCAGGAGCTGCAGTGCCAGGGCATGTGCATCCACAAGCAGTCCATGACCATCGGCCAGCTGGAGTGGTTCCTCCCGGAATGGGACAAGCTGGCCAACCCGGAAGCGGCCACCGCCCGCTTCGACGGGATCGCCGACCCCTGGCGCACAGCCGCCCAGCCGCCGATCGCCATCGTCGGGTCCGGACCTTCGGGGCTGATCACCGCCTACCTGCTGGCCGCCGAGGGTTTCCCGGTGACCGTGTTCGAGGCGTTCCACGCCCTCGGCGGTGTGCTGCGCTACGGCATTCCGGAGTTCCGGCTGCCCAACCAGCTGATCGACGACGTCGTCGCCAAGATCCGCCTGCTCGGCGGACGCTTCGTCACCAACTTCGTCGTCGGCAAGACCGCCACCCTTGAGCAACTGCGGGAAGCCGGCTTCGTCCGGGCCTTCGTCGGCAGCGGCGCCGGGCTGCCCCGGTTCCTCAATGTGCCCGGCGAGCACCTGCTGAACGTGATGTCGGCCAACGAGTTCCTGACCCGGGTGAACCTGATGCAGGCCCACCAGGTCGGTCATGAGACGCCGCTGCCGGAGACGGCCGGCAAGCAGGTCCTGATCATCGGTGGTGGCAACACCGCCATGGACGCCGCCCGCACCGCCCGACGGCTTGGTGGTCAGGTGACCATCGTCTACCGCCGCACCCGTGCGGAGATGCCGGCCCGGGTGGAGGAACTCGAGCACGCCCTCGAGGAGGGCATCGAGCTGGCGGTGTTGCGCTCCCCCATCGAGTTCCTCGGGGACGATGCGACCGGGTTCGTCACCGGGGCCGTCGTGGAGATCATGGGACTGGGCGAACCCGACGAGTCCGGGCGCCGTCGTCCGGTAGCCACCGGCCGCACCGCCCAGGTGCCGGCCGACCTGGTGATCATGGCGCTCGGCAACTCGGCCAATCCGATCATCAAGGACTCCGAGCCGAGGCTCTCGGTCTCCCCCTTCGGCACCATCGTCCAGGCCAGCGAGTCGACCAAGGAGACGACCCTGCCGGGTGTCTTCACCGGTGGCGACGCCGCCCGCGGTGGCTCCACTGCGATCCGCGCGGCCGGGGACGGCCAGTCGGCGGCCAGGGAGATAATCGCCAACATCGACAAGCTGGACCGGGCCGATGTCACCGACAAGGTGGCCCGGGCGCTCGCCTACACCGAGCTGGCCTCCGCGATGCCGGTGATCGTCGCCAAGCAGCACCTGAGCCTCGGCATCGAGGAGTTCACCGTCCGTGCCCCGGTGATCGCCGAGTCCGCGAAGGCAGGCCAGTTCGTCCGGGTGCTCCCGTCGCCGGACGGCGAACTGATCCCGCTCACCCTTGCCGACTGGGACGCCAAGGCCGGCACGATCACCCTCGTGGTGCAGGGCATGGGGACCACCACCCTTGCCATCAACGCCATGCGGGTTGGCGATGCCTTCGCCGGCATCGCCGGCCCGCTCGGCCGGCCGAGCGAGCTCCAGCGCTACGCCGACGACGCGACGGTGGTGTTCACCGCCGGCGGACTCGGGCTGCCGCCGGTGTACCCGATCATGCGCGAGCACCTTCGGCTGGGTAACCACGTCACCCTGATCTCGGGGTTCCGCACTGCCGACCTGATGTTCTGGGACGCCTCCGACGAACGCATCGGACGGCTCAAGGCCGAGTTCCCTGCCCTGCTCGACGTGATCTACGCCACCAACGACGGCACCGTAGGCGTGCAGGGCTTCGTCACGGCCCCGCTCAAGGACCTCCTCGAAGCGGCTCGGGCCGGGGCTGGGCGACCGATCGCCGGGGTGATCACGATCGGCCCGCCGATGATGATGCGCTCGGTCTCGGATCTGACCAAGCCCTACGACGTGCCGTGCGTGGCCAGCCTCAACTCGATCATGGTGGATGCCACCGGCATGTGCGGTGCGTGCATGGTGCCGGTGACCGAGGGCGGCAAGCTGGTGCGCAAGCACGCCTGCATCGACGGCCCGGAGATCGATTCCCACAGCATCGACTGGGACAAGTTCCTGCCACGGTTCGGTTTGTTCCGCGCCCAGGAGCAGGCCAGCCGCAGCCGCCACGGCCTGATGGACGCCCGCTGACGTCAGTTGGGCAGTGCCTCCGCGCCCTCGGCGACGGTCATCGCCTCGCCGAGAGCAACGAGGAGCTCGGCCGCCCGGTGGCGTAGCGGATGGGCCGGCAGGTCGGCAGCGTCGGCCAGCGCCAGCGCCCGGGCCAGCCCGCTGTAGTCGTGCCGACGGAGATTCTGGACGATGGCGAAGTTGCCCAGCAGCGGGGCCAGCACCCGCTTCTCGGCGTCCGGCGAAGTTGCGAAGTCCTGCAGCCAATGGCCCTGCCCTTGGTCGATGAGGTCAAGGAAGCCCTGCCAGACCCGGTCGGGGTACTGGCGACCCTCGATCACGTTCGGTGGCAGGTTGTCACCAGCGAGGGTCACCGCGCACAGGAAGCCCATCACGAACGCGGTGTGGTAGCCGGTGGCCAGCGCATACCGGCGCCGCTCCGTCCCCTCCAGCCGACCCATCCGGTCGGCGTCGACGTTGCCACAAGGTAGTACCCCGACCTCGTCCTCGACCCGGGCAAGGACCCGGAAGGCGAAGGACGCCACCGGGTCCCATCCGGCCCTCAACTGTGGCCAGGCCATCAGCAGTTCGCCGGAAAGGTCGTAGTCCTCCGCGTCCAGGTTGCGGAGCAGCAGTCCTTCGACTTCGGCGAGGACCGTGCGGGCTGGCCGCAACCGCAGCTGCGCAGGCCGGCGCCCGAAGTCGGTGAGGTAGAAGAGCAGGTGCGTGAGCGCGTAGGCCTCATCCCGGGATTGGCTGAGGATGTCGATCGGCAGGTCCAGAAAGGTGCCGGGGAGATCGTCGGCGGCGTCGGCCGACAATCCCCACCGCCGCGAGATCCAGGCCCGTTCCAGCCGTGCCGAGGGGGGCAGGTCGGTGCCCAGCCCAAGGGCCTGCAGCGACCGGGACCGGAAGAAGGCGTCCATGCCCGCGTGCGGATAGCCCATCGCGGTCAACAGGACATGGGGCACGGCGTGTTTGAACGCCCGGCCGGGCTGGGTGGCCAATTCGACCAGTGCTCGCTGCGAACGCACTCGCGGACCCACCTCGGCTGCGAGCGCCGCGACTCGCCTGCCCACCTCGGGAGCGGCGCTGGCCCCGGACGCAGCGTAGGCAAGCATGGCGGCCTCGGCCACGACCTTCTCCGGGCCGAAGCTGAGGTCCGGAACCTCGGCGTCGACATAGCCGCCGGCTCCGAATTCGCCGATCGCAAGGACGGCAAGGTCAAGCGCGCGGCAAAGCCTGGCCTCCAGGTCCGGGGCCCCCCACTGGTTCATCGGCGCGGGCGCAGTCAGCGGGACGGCCGGGGGCCGGGCGGCGAGTTCTTCAGGACCGGGCGCCCTTGATGTTCATGGCCTCGGCGACCCGGCCGGCCACCCGGAGATCACCGACCACCTGCATCAGGTCGGCGGCGGTCAGCATGCAGGCCAGGTAGTTGAACCGGCCGAAGGCGACGCCGTGGAAGCCCTTGTCGAGGACCAGGAGTTCCGGCCCGATCTCCGCGACGAACTTGCCCATGGCGTCGAAATTCAGGGTTTGGGAATCGAGGAATCGCTGTGCGATGTCATCGTGAGACAGTTCCTTTGGCATTACTCCCCCTTTGGGTATCGCCAGCTGGTCCAGCTGGGCTGCCAACGGCAAGCTTCGTCCGCGAGACCCAGGCCTGCCATGCGCAATCTGGTCCCCGCCGGGCGGACTCGGCATCCCAGGCAGCGACCGGGGGTAATTGAGCCCCACCCGCGGGGGTCGGCCACGGGGAGCCAGGCCAATATCGTTGGCCACTGACGGCGGCAAAGGGAGGTGGGATGACTCCCGACAGCGCACCGGGGCGGCGGTGGCGACCGGCCGCTGCTGCGGTCGTGTGGTTGTACGCCCTGCTGCTGGTCTGGCTGGTGGTCACAGCATTCAACCCGGAAGCCCGCACCCTTGCTCCGTCGGTTGTCAGCTGGCTGGCCACGCCTGGGTCGGTGGGCGCGATGACCGTCGCCCTTGCCATGTCTGCGGTCGCCTTCGCTGCACTGGTCGCCACCCGGTGGCGGGCATCGGTGCGCGTTCCGTTCCTGCTCTCGGTGTGGTGCGCGGGTGCTGCGCTGCCCCTGGCGATCGCGGCCTACCTGCCGTGTTCGGGTTCGGCTCCGCCCTTCTGGGATGCGCTGAGCAACTCCTTCGCGCTCTTCCTCGGCTCCTTCGAGCGGCCCTTCGGCCCCGGCGAAGTGTGCGCCTACCCGGTGCCGCTCGCCCTGCAACTGGCCCGCTTGCTGGCCATCCTGGCCACCCTCACCGGTGCCACGTCGGTGCTGTTCTCGCTCTACCGCTCGCAGCTGGACCGATTGGCGATGCTCCGTGCCCGCCGGCTGGTCGCAGTGATCGGGTCCGACGAGTCGTCGTGGCCGGTCCTGCAGCGACTGGTCCGCAGCGGTGACCCGTCCCAACGCACCGTCCTGCTCACCAGCGACCCGGGGTCGGTCGCCGAGCGGGCGAGGGCGATCGGCGTCCTGGTGCTGCGGACCGGCAGCGATGACCCGCTCGGCCTGCGGGAGGGGTTCCGGTGGGGCCGGACCGTCCGCTGCTACCTGCTGTCCCCGGACGCGGCCGTCAACCGGTCCCGGGCCATGCTGCTGCGCCGCATCGTCCCGGGGCTGGAGCAGCAGCCGACGCGTCGGCTCACCGTCATCGCCCGAATCGACGACCCCTGGCACGCGGACGACTTCCGCAAGCGGTTCATCGGTGATCCCGGGTTCGTCTTCGACGCCATCGGTAGCCATGAGGCCACAGCGGAGGCGCTGATCGGACGGATCCGTCAACTGCCCGCCGTCAGTCACCTGCTGCTGGTGGGGGGTGGTCCGTTGGCCCTCGCGCTGTTGGCAGAGCTCTCCCAGCTCGGCCGGGAGCTGCAATTCCTCGACGAGGGGGCGTCCCTGCCGCAGGTATGGCTGCTGGATCCGGAGTCCGAGGACCTGGTGGCCGATCACCGCGTCCGGCAGCAGCGGTTCGCCTCCGACCTGCTGCAGTTGTCGCCGGTGCCGGGACCGGCGGGCCTGACTCAACTCGACGCCGCGCTCGGTCGGGTGGGCGCCGAAAGCGGCAGCCCGGTGGTGGTGATCACTCACGGCGACACCAGGCTCGGCACCCGGCTCGCCGTCCGGCGCCCGGACCTGCCGATCTTCGAGCTGTCCGCCGGCGACCGTCCGCTGTTCGGCGACGAGCCGGTGGTGGGCAGGCTTGCCGCGTTCACCCTTGCCCTCTCGCAGCCGTCCGGTCGCTCGGCCGATGCCTGGGAGCGGGCAGCGAGGGCGATCCACGAGCGTTACCGGCGCCGGTTCCCGGATGCCCGGCTGGCTGTGGCGTGGGAAGAGTTGCCGGAGTTCTTTCGCGAGTCGAACCGGCGCCAGCTCGCCTCGATTCTCGACGGCATGGCTGCCCTCGGCCGCACCTGGTCCCCGGCCGGCGCGGAGCGCGCCAGCATCGACGAGGCTCGCAGCTCCTCTCCCGAGGCCGAGGTGCGGATCGGCGAGGGCCGGCGATTGTTCGAACTGGGCGCGGCCGAGCTGACCAGCCTCGCCGAGTCGGAGCACGAGTCCTGGCGGAAGCACTACCTGGCCGACGGGTGGCGGCACGGTGAGGTGCGTGACGACGGCAAGCGCCGGCACCCGGACCTCCTGCCCTGGTCGCAGCTGGACGCTGCCGCACGGGCCAAGACCGAGGCCGGAGTGGTCGACAGCCTCTTCCAGCTGCGGGCGCTCGGCTACCGGGCCGTCCGGGCGCCGACCGACCTCGGCTGGGCCAGCTACCAGCGGGTCGGGCAGGTGCAGGCAACCCGGCTGGGCGAGCCGATGGCGTGGCGATCCGGTGGTGGCGCCGAGCTGACCGGTGCCGCCGGGGACTGGTTGGTGACCGATGAGTCGGGTGGCCGGCGCACGGTGACCGACCGCAGCTTCCGCGCCAGCCATGGCCACCTGGAGGCCGACCTCTGGTCGCGAACCGGCTACGTGGAGGCGCGCCCGGTGGTGCCGGGCGAGATCGTCGAAACCCAGGAGGGCGCTGAAGTGGCCGGCAGCTCAGGCTGGGTACTGCGCGACGGCGACGACAACCAGTGGATTGTCGGCGACGAGCATTTCCGGGCCGGTTATCGTCCGGCGGGCCCGGGCTGACGGGGAATCAGCGGTTCTCGAGCCACGCCTTCAGCTTGGCCGGATAGGCGGTCATGACCTGGTCCGGTTCGTAGGGGATGAAGGCTTCCCACTGCTTGGGGTCATTGAGCACCCAGATCATCACCTCAACCCCGATGGCCTTCAGCTCTGCGACGTACTTCTTCGTCGCCACCCCCTGCTCGAGGCCCACCCCCCACAATCCGGCATCCTTGAGCGAGCTTGCGGGGACAGCCTTGCCCTGGACGAACAGGACCCGTCTCAGGTCCGGAGCGGCCTTACCGATGGCGTCCAGCCAGTCCTGATTCGACGCGGTGACCACGGTCCGGTCCCGGAGCCCGTACTTGGTTACCGCATCCAGAAACGCCTTTCGTTGTTTGGCTGTCTGCGCGGTCTTGATCTGGGGGAAGATCAGGACCTCGTCGCTGGCTGCGGCGATCCCCTCCAGGGTGTCCGCCAGCTTGGGTACCGGGTATTTCGCTGGATCCTTGGCTGTCGGTTTGGAGCGGCAGTACCTGTTCAGTTCGGCCCAGGTGGTTTCAGAGACCCTGATCGGACGTCCGCCGCAGTCCAGGCCCTTGGTGGCCTGCTCGTCGTGGACCAGGACCGCCACGCCGTCGGAGGTGAAGCGCACGTCGGTCTCGACCGCGAATCCCGCGGCGGCTGCCGCTTCCATGGCCGGCTGGGTCTCGAACTGGTGCACCTCGAGACCACCCCGGTGGGCAAGGATCAGCGGGGTGGACCCGCCAGCGTCCGGCGAGCTGGAGGAACTCGGGGTCAGGGAGGCGGTCGGGGTCAGGGAGGCGATCGGCGTCGGCGTGCCCTGGGTGGCCGTCAACGTTCCAGCCGTCCACGGCCGCAGCACGAGCAGGGCCCCGACCAGGACCACCACCGCCACGCCGGCTGCGATCAGCACCAGCTGTCGCCGGGAACCGGGGCGGTCTGGCGGCGCGGGCACGGACGCTTCCGGGGGAGGCCGGCGCCCGCTGGCGCCGGGAAGGTCAGGCGTCTCGGGAGACCTTGGCGGCCCGCCGGCAGCGGCCGGCACGGGGGCCGGCGCCGCTGGCTCGACACTGTCCGCAGGCTGCTGACCGGGGCCCGCGGGCGGCTGATCGCCGACAGCAGCCTCCTGATCGGTGACGGCAGGCGGTTGATCCGCGACGGCCGGAGGTTGCCCGGATACTGCCGGCGGCTGCTCGGGCGCAGTGCGCGACCAGGCGGCGGCCGTCGATGCCCAGGGTTGCTCGGGCGGCAACTCCGGAGCTGGCTGGGTTGCCGGCACCGGCTGGTCGGCGGGTGGAGCCGCACGCGGAGTTGCGAACGTGGCCGCGAGGGTGGCGAGCAGGCGGTCGGTGTTGAAGCCGACCGGATTGATTTCGACGGCCTGCCGTCGGGTCAGCGGCATCAGTTCCTCAGGCAGCTGGTCGGCGGCCGGCATCTTCGCACCGTCAACAAGGATCGGCACCACCCGCACTCCCCTGCTGAGCGCCGCCCGGACCTCCAGCCGCACGAAGTCCTCGGGATTGTCCAGGCGACGGCGGCCACGCTCGTCGGTCAGGGTCAGCCACTGGGTGCCGATCAGGGCCAGCAACACATCGCAGGCCGCCACAGCCCCGGTGATCTTCTCGACGAAGTCGTCCCCGGGCTCGATGTCATCGACGTCCTTGAAAACCGATTCGGCTCCGAACCTGGCAACGAGCACCTCGTAGAGCTGCCGGGCCGGCCATGCGGTCTCCTGGCGCCGGTAGCTGATGAAGATCTTGCCCTGGTTGCCTGCCGTGACGGGTCCGCTCTGCTTGAAGAGGCTGGCGCCATGCTAAGCCGCCGGGTTCGGCGTCCGCACTGCCAACGGGGGTGGCAATGTTCGCCCATTCGGCAGTGCGCTGGCCGGGTTCAGCCGGCGGAAGGCCTGCGGTCCGGCTCCATCATGAACTCCCAAGCCAGCCCGTGGGCGAGCAGCACGAGCGCGATGAGGAGAACCGAAGCCACCTGCAGCGGGGTTGCCGCCACCAGGCCGGCCAGCTCCGGGGCAACTCCGAGCACCACGATCGCGGCGTAGAGCGCCGGGGTCAACCACCTGAATCGGCGGAACGGGCCCACGGTGCCGGTTGGCTCGACGCCGAGCAGCATCGCCGAGGAGACCAGCCCGACGACCGCGGTGAGGCCGAAACTGACCCGCCACATCAGCGGGCTGGACGGGTTCACCTGGGCGAACATGCTCATCACGCCGGGCAGCAGGAAGGAGAGGTAGATACCGCCCGCGGCCCGACGGAGTCTGGTGTCCCTGCGCCATTCCGGGTGACGTTCGAGGACCGTCCACCAGAGTCCGACCAAGGTGAAGCACGTGACCGACATGAGCGCATAGAAGGTGCTTAGGTCCATCGGCCAATCCTTGCCCACGCGGGTCCTTGCTGGACAGGTCAGAATTCAGCATTTCCTTCGCAGTCGAACGTGGGCAACCCTTCACCTTGAACCCGTACCGCGATCACCAGAGATCGCTGGGAGGAAGGTCGGCGAAACATGCCCAACCTCGACTCAATGGCCAGCTATGACCTGAATGACCCAAGGAGCTACCTGAACCCATCATTGGGAGCGGATCTGATCATGAAGGGTGGCATCACCAGCGGGCTGGTCTACCCACTCGCTGCGAGCCGCCTCGCCACCCGGTACCGGTTCGCCTCCCTCGGTGGAGCATCGGCCGGCGCCATCGCTGCGGGATTGACGGCGGCGGCCGAGTACCAGCGCCGCCATCCCCGACGCCGTCCCGATGGATCGGATTCCGCCGGGGATGGCTTCGCCATGCTGACCACGATCCCCGACGTCCTTGGCACCAGCCTGGCGACCCTGTTCGTCCCGGCACCCGAGTTGCGGGCCGGCTACGACACCCTTACCGCCCTGATCGAGCCGGACTGGAGCCTGCCGAAGCGGGTCCGAACCAGCGTCATGCGGTTGGTCGCCTCGGCCCCCGGCCTGTTCTGGCTGGTCGCGCTTGGGCTGCTGATCCCTGGGTTGCTGCTGGCCCTCGCCTTGCTGGACTGGCAGCTGGACGCGACCGCGTGGGCCAAGGCGCTCGCTTCCCTGCTGGTCTGGCTGCCGGGCACGTTGGCGATCGCCCTGCTCGCGGTGTGCGGCCACTTCGTCCGGCAACTGCTGCGGATGTTGCCCGGCAACGGATTCGGCTTCTGCAATGGGCTGGGTGACCCGCACCGTCCCCAGGTCGAACCAGCGCTGACCGAGTGGCTGACCGACTGGCTGGACAAGGTCGCCGGGCTCGCTCCGGCCGATGGCCCGCTGACCCTCGGCCACCTCTACGGCGATGCGGCGTCGGCAGCTGCGCTCAAGCTCGGCCTTGACCGCGGGTCACCCCCGTCCCCGATCGACCAGCGGACCTTCGCCCCGGAGATCGACCTTCAGGTGATGACAACGTGCCTCACCCTGCAGCGGCCCTACGTCTTCCCGTTCCGGACCAGGGTGTTCATGTTCTGCCCTCGCTGCTGGGAGCGGTACTTCCCGCCACGCGTCCTGCAGCACCTGGTGGACCACGCCGAAACGCCGGCACCCGTGCTGCAGACCGTGGACGAGGTGCGGACCCCCATCGACCAACGATGCCGCCACCACCCCGAAACGCCCGTACTGCACCTACCCGCCTGGCCCGCCATCCCGGTGGTCGTCGGGGTACGGCTCAGCCTCAGCTTCCCGATCCTGCTGAGCGCGGTCCCCTTCCAGGCGATCGACTTCACCCGTGCGGAGGGGAAGCGTGGCCTGGTGGAGGTGTGGTTCTCCGACGGCGGCATCTCCAGCAACTTCCCGATCCACTTCTTCGATTCGCCACTCCCCACCCGTCCCACCTTCGGGATCACCCTTGGCGACGAGCACCCGGACTTCCCCGATGACCTGGTGCACCGATCGCGCCGCAACAGCTCAGGCATTCTGCGCCGGCCGGCCCCGATCAACTCCCTGGTGGACTTCCTGGTGGCGGTGTTCAACACGATGCACGACTGGGTGGACAGCATGGCCACCCCGGCTCCCGGATTCCGGGACCGCATCGTCGAAGTCCGCACCCGCGCTGGAGAAGGCGGAATCAACCTGAAGATGAAGGACTCCGTGATCAAGGACCTTGCCCGTCGCGGGAACGAGGCAGCCATCCAGCTCGAGGACTTCGACTTCGATGCCCACCGCTGGATTCGCTACCGCACCACCACCAACGCACTCAGCGAACACCTTGACCGGCTCGTCCAGGCCTTCCCCCAGGCCCGCGGGGTGATCGCTGAGCACACCGGTAGTTACCAGTTCGGCTCGGCAAGGGCCCGAACCGCCGACCGGGTTGCCACCGAGCAACTGATCGAAACCGCGACGACCTGGCAGGAGGCCGGCTACCCGGCCTGCACCGGCGAGGTACCGGATCCCCGCCCGCAGCTTCGCCCCATGATGCGGCAATGAAGCGCTCAGCGCGAACGACGCCAGCGCACCAGGAGGTAGCCACCCACAATCGCGACGATCGGTCCGACGATGGCCCACAGCGTGACTCCGGACATGGCGCTGCCACCGACCACCCCGAGCCCCTGGAGGGTCCACAGCAAGCCCATCGCAACCAGCACGATGCCGAACGCCAGCAGGGCAACCGGACGGTTGGTCTTCATGCCAGCAACGGTACGCGCGCCGCGGAAGCGCACTCGAACGCCGGCGGGAGCGGGACGACCCGACTCACCCCATGCGGGGCTCGGCTGGTCCGTCCCGTGCAACCCAGCCGTCCGCGCAGAGCCGCGCCCTGGCGTCCGCGTACTCGAGCTCGAGCCGGTCGACCAACCCCGACACCGGCAACACGGCGTCGATGCCGCCGACGCCCTGACCTGCCGACCAGATGTCGCGCCACGCCTTGGCGTCGGCCTGCGACGGGTCGGTGACATGGGCGAGGTCGACCGGGCCGGGGGCGGCCTCGGGGTCGAGGCCGGCCAGCTCGAGGCTGCGCCGCAGGAAGTTCGCGGGAATCGTGCTCACGCTCGGGGTGTAGACGATGTCGGCCGCGGAGGCCGAAACGACCTGGTCGCGGTACGCCGCACCCGCCAGCGACTCGATGGTGGCGATGAAGCGCGTCCCGAAGTAGGCCAGGTCGGCGCCCATCGCCTGGGCGGCGAGGATGTCCGACCCCGACGACATGGCACCGGCCAGCAGGATCGTGCCGCCGAAGTTGGCGCGCACCTCGGCCATCAGGGCGAAGGGACTGAGCGACCCCGCGTGGCCCCCTGCGCCGGCCGCCACCAGGATCAGGCCGTCGGCGCCGGCTTCGGCTGCCTTGCGCGCGTGGTGAGCGCTCGTGACGTCATGGAAGACCACGCCCCCGTAGGAGTGGACCGCGGCCACCACCTCGGCTGCGGCACCCAGGCTGGTGATCACCACGGGGACGCGGTGCCGGATGATGACCTCGAGGTCCGCGCTCACCCGGGGGTTGGTCCGGTGCACGATCAGGTTCACGCCGTACGGTGCATCGTCTGGACCCAGGTTCGCGTCCAGAGCGGTGAGCCACTCCCCCAGCCCGGCCGTCGTGCGCTGGTTCAACGCCGGGAAGGTGCCGAGGACGCCGGCACGGCACGCCGCGGCGACCAGGTCCGGCCCGGACACCAGGAACATCGGGGCCGCGACCAGCGGTAGCCGGAGGCGTCCGACGAGGGAAGCGGGGAGGGCCACGGACGTCGCCTGCTCAGTTGGCCAGCGGCCGGTTGGTGGCGAGCAGGTGCCGAACTCTCGCCTGGTTGGCTGGCCGAACCAGCAGGTCGACGGCGACCTGGATCTCGCCTTCCAGGAGCTCCTCCTCGGACGCCGTCTCGCCGGGACCCGTGCCCGTCAGCAACGCCGCCAACCGGGCGACGATCGTCCGGTCGGTCTCGGACGCCCCGGCCCAACCGGCATCCAGTGCCCCACCCGCCGGGTCGTGCAGGGGCAGCGGCCCCGACGGCGCGGACGCCGGCGCCACCAGGAGTTCCAGCGCTGCCGCCTTGGCCTCGGCCAGCACGCGGCGCGCCGAAGCGACCACCTCGTCCGTGCCGCGCAACAGGTGCCAGTCGCCGGCCTGCCACGCGGAGGTGCTCACTTCGCTGCTGGACGCGACCGCGAACGCCGAAGCCGCCGGATCGGTCTCGCCGGCGGCCGCGGCGCGGGCCACGCTCTGGGTAACGCCGCCCCAGCAGGGGATGAGTCCGACCGTCCGCTCGGGAAAGCCGGCGTTCAATTCCGCGTGCGCGACGATCCGATGGGCCGCCAACATCAGCTCATTGCCGCCGCCGAGAGCGAAGCCGCGAGCAGCTGCCACCACCGGGAAGGTCGCGTTTCGCAGCGCGTGGAACGCCTGCTGCCCGCGCCGGGCGAAGTCGTGCAGGCCGTCGAGGTCGCCCGCATCCAGGAGGCTGACGAAAGTGCCGAGGTCGGCGCCGGCCGAAAAGGCACGCGGGTGGTCCGAACCGATGACGAGCGCCCGAAACGCACCGGACGTGCCCAGCTGGGTCGCCCGCTCGACCATCTCGATGACGCCTGGATCGCAGGTGTTCAGCTTTGTCCGCAGCGCGAGGCACGCGACGCCGTCGCCGAGGTCCACCACGGCGGCCGAAGCGTTCTCGGCGAGCAGGCCGTTCGCCCGCTCGGCGTCGGCGACGGTAACCACGCCCTCGGCGCGCCGCCGCCGCCGGATCGAGCCGTCCGCGCCGAGCACGCTGTCGACGTCAGGGTAGAACCCGCCGACCTCGGCAGCGCGCACCACGAGCCCGGGCACCTCCCGGCCGGACGCCGCATACCGGTCCGCCAGCACCGCCGCGCCCACGGTGTCGGCCAGAGCGAACGGACCCCTGGCCCAGCCGTAGCCCAGCCGGATGGCGTCATCAACGGCCTCGACATCGTCGGCAACCTCGGGCGCGACGGCGCAGGCATAGTCGAGCACCTGCGCGAACACGACCCAGGCGTAGCGGCCGCCGGGGCTGTCGGTGCCGAGTAGACCCGGCAGGTCTTTCGCGGCCGCAGCAGGGTCGTCCGGCGTTCGGCTCGGCCGGTAGTCGAGGGTGTTGAGGTCCAGCACCTCGTCGACCTTCTCGCCGCCCGGGGTCCGGCGCCGGTAGAAGCCGCCAGGCCCGGCGCGCCCGACAAGGCCATGCGCCAGCAGGTGGCTGAACACCGGGTCGGTGCCGAGGTCATAGCTGTGGCACGCGTCCGATGCGGGCAGCGCGTTCGTCAGTACCGGCCACAGCAGCGGCACCAGGTTGATGCCCACAAGGTCAAACAGCCCGAACACCCCGGTGCGCGGGATCCCGAACGGGCGAGACATCACCGCGTCCGCGGTCTCGACGTCGAGCCCCCCGCGGAACGCCTCGAGGGCGGCGACAGCCATCCAGTGGCTGCCGAGACGGTTCGCGATGAAGCCCGGAGTGTCGCGGCACTCGAGCACGACCTTGCCCAGCTGCCGGTCGCCGGCCGCGGCCACCCGGTCGAGGATGGCCGGATCCGTCGCTTCGCCGGCCACGACCTCCAGCAACTCCATGGTCCGGGGTGGGTTGAAGAAATGGGTGATCGTGAAGTCGCGGGCGAAGGCGTCCGAGTGGCCGGTCACCAGCTCGTGGACGGGGATCCCAGAGGTGTTCGACGACACCAGCGTCCCCGGACGACGCACCTCGTCGAGCCGGCGGTACAGGTCGTGCTTGACCGTGGGGTCCTCGAAGACGGCCTCGATCACCCAGTCGGCTTCGGCACACGTGCCGAGGTCGTCGTCGGTGTTGCCGGGCGCCACCCGGTCGGCGAAGTCCGGCACCATGAACCCGCCAACCGCGAGCTGGCGCTCGATACCTGCCCTCGCCAGCGCGGAGCGGTCGGCGCCGTCACCGGCCCGGTCGAGCAGCGTGACCTGGATTCCGCAATTGGCGAGCTGGGCGGCGATGCCAGCACCCATGGTTCCCGCGCCAACCACCACCGCCCGGCGGACGGGTTCGAACCCGGCCACCCCGGGGATCCGGGGCCGACGGTCGGCGATCGTCATCGCAGCCTCCCAGCAGTGGGTCGCAAGGGTCCGAAGGCGCAAGGCGACATCGTTCCCTCGACGAGGCGCATCCCCGCCACCTCCATCTATACCGGCGCGGAGAATCCTCCGCCAGCTTTGGCGAAGTCTTCCCGACGGCATCCTGCCGGATCCGTTTAAGCCAACTGGCCTCGGGCGGCCCACGCCGAGCGACCCCCGACTGCCCGTACGGCCAGGTCCTGGTCGTGCCGTGCATCAGTCCCTCGCCAGTAAGCAGCGGTGTCCGGCTCAGCCATCGTCGTCGCCGCTTTCGACGAGTTCGCCGTGCCAGGCCTCGATGCCCTCGTGGACGGCAAACCCTGCGATCACGAATCCGGCGACCGGGTCCAGCCATGCAGCGCCAGTCAGGTGGAACAGCAAGAGCCCGGCAAGGGTCGACACGCTGAGCCAAACGCAGACCCGGGTCTCGGCCGCATCGGCAAGGATCAACGGATCGCCACCGAGGGCTACACCGACACGGCGCTTCGCCACAGCCAACAGTGGCATCACGACCAGCGAGGCAACCAGCACGCCGATGCCCAGACCAGAGGTGTCGGGAACCTCACCAACCAGAAGGCCACGGATCCCCTCGACCAGCACGTATCCGGCCAGGAGGAAGAACGTGATCGCGACCAGGCGCAGCGCCCGGCGCTCCTTCACCTCGTCCACCGTTCCGTGCCGCAGCCGAGCCGACAACCGCATCGCCACCAGCACCGCCGAGATCGACTCGATCCCGGAGTCGATCCCGAAACCGATCAGCGACACCAACCCGGCCAGCACACCCGCAGTGATGGCGACTGCCCCCTCGGCCAGGTTGTAGCCGATCGTGAACCAGGCCAGCCTGAGTCCCCGCCGGTTCAGCGCTTCCTCTTTGGGTGTCAAGCCCGATACCGAACTCACTGTCCCGTCGCTTTCGAGCCGTACACCGGGCACAGATCAACCGCATACCCGGTGGCCTCCAGCAACCGTTCCGCCGCAGCCAACAAGCCGAGCAACTCGTCGGGCACAGCAAGGGAGAACATGGAAGCCCGGCCTTGCGGGCGCGACACCACCAAACCGCAGTCCCTCAGACACGTCAGGTGCGCACTGACCGTCGACTGCGCCAGCCCAAGATGCCCGGTCAGATCCCGCACCCGATGCTCCCCCAGCTGCAGATGAAGCAGGATCGCCAATCTGGCCGGATCCGACAGGCTCCGAAACAGCGAAGCCGCCTCGTCCAGTTCGACCACGGGTGCTGGCCGCCGCACATCACTTGGTATCGCCATCCGACGATGATAGCGTCGCACGTCCGGCGTTTCGGGCTCGGCCGTACATCGAGTGGCTACAGCCAGAGTCCGGCGAGCCAGCCGGTGGCGATCGCCGTCACGAACAGGGTGGCGATGACAAGGGCGACAACCCGCCAGCGGGCGATGACGAGCATTCCGGAGATGCTGCCGATGCTGGTGCCGGCGCCGGTGATCAGGAAGGCGATCGCCGCGCCGGGGCTCATGCCGCCATGCACCAGGCTCGCGACCAGGGGCAGGGAAGCGTCGGTGTTGAGGTAGACCGGGATGCCGAGGACGGCGGCGAGGGGCACCGACCAGACCGGGTTGCCGTCGCCGAGGAGGCCGGTGATGACGCTGGTTGGGATGACCCGGATCAGGAGGTAGCCGATGCTGGCGAACGCGAGGAAGAAGACGGCGAGCTTCCGCGCGTTCGTCCACAGGGCCGGCCCGAGCTGGCGCCGCCCTCGCCGGGCGGGTCGCGGTCGGTGCCTGTGGCTGGATGACGGTCAGGAGCCGGGTACCGCCGGCGGCCGCGGTCGTCGCCGCGTCCGGCCCTGCGCAGCAGCTGTCCTGCCGCGGGAGACGGCTTCGGGGCGGCGACTCGGGACTGGCCGGCCAGGTACCCATGTCCCTCCAGCCACCAGGCTGCCACGCCCCCGAGCAGGCCGACGGCGATGGCGGCGACGAAGTAGGTGGTGGCGAAGGCGGGCCCGAACAGCCCGACGGACAGCACGTACTCCTCCGGGCTGGTGAGCGGCGAGGACGCCATGAAGGCGACGATCGGAGCCCAGGGCACCGAGGAGGCCAGCGCCCCGAGGACGATGGCCGTCGTGCCGCAGGAGCAGAACGGCGTGAGCGCGCCGAGGGCCACCGCAGCGAGCACGGCGACCCAGGTGCGGCGGCGCAGCCAGGCCGAGAGCCGGTCAGGGTTGACGTAGACCTGCACGACCGAGGCGACGACGACGCTGAGCAGGAGGTAGGGCCAGTTGTGGACGATCGTCGTCCACACGTCGCCGGCGACCGTTGCGACCAGGTTGGTCAGGTAGTCCATGGCTGTGCTCCATACATAGATGCCCGTCTATTGTTAGACGTCGATCGATATGATAGACATACATCTATGAGTTCTCAAGTGCTCCCGCGCCAGCTCCCGTTGGTCGGTGACCTGTGTTGCTCGCCGGTGCTCCAGGCGCACTGGAGCCCGACGACGCCCGGGTGCTGGCTGGCGCGCTGAAGGTACTGGCCGACCCCGCCCGGCTGCGACTGCTCAGCCTGATCCGATCCGCCACGGGGGCCGGGCCACCACCGGTGCGCTGGCCGAGGAAGTCGGCCTGACCCAGCCGACGATCACCCATCATCTCGGGGCGCTGTTCGAGGCCGGGTTCGTCGAGCGGGAACGCGACGGTCGCCAGACCTGGTACACGGTGAACACCGACGGGGTGCAGGCGATCCGGCAACTCCTCGACCCGAACCCGGCCGGGAGTTGATCGGGCGGGCGCGCGAAGTGGCGAGGCCGCCAGCTTGATGTGCCCTCAGGTCTCAGACGGCCAGGGGCGCCAGGAGCGCCTTGACCTGGGCCGCGGTGGGGACGCGTCCGGAGAGGACAACCTGCTCGTCGACGACCAGGCCGGGGGTGCGCATGATGCCGTAGGAGGCGATGTCGGCGTAGTCGGTGACCTTCTCGAAGGTGGCGTCGATGCCGAGTTCGGCGGCGGCCTGCTTGGCGGCCTTCTCGAGGTTGACGCAGTTGGCGCAGCCGGAGCCGAGGATCTTGATGTTCACTTGGTGTTCTCTTCTGGTTGGGTTTACAGGACGGCGTTGAACAGGTAGCCGACGGCGATGATGCCGATGGCGGTGACGGAGACGAAGACGGCGATCAGCTTGGGCTTGAGGACCCGGCGCAGCAGGATCATCTCCGGCAGGCTGAGGGCGACGGTGGCCATCATGAACGCCAGCAGGGTGCCCATCGGCAGGCCCTTGGCGTACAGCGCGTCGACCAGCGGCAGGATGCCGGCGGCGTTGGAGTAGAGCGGCACCCCGACCAGCGACGGCGATCAGGACGGCGAACGGGTTGTCGGCGCCGGCGTAGGTGGCGAAGAAGTCCTCGGGTGCCCAGCCGTGGATGGCCGCGCCGAGCCCGATGCCGACCAGCAGGTAGGGCCAGATCTTGCGCAGGATGGAGCCGACCTCCTCGATGCCCATCTGGATCCGGTCGTCCCAGGTCAGGCCGGCGGTGGAGTCGATGACCTGACCGCGCAGCTTGGTCTCGAAGACGAACGGCTCGACCCAGCGTTCGAGCTTGAGCCGGCCGATGGTGTAGCCGGCCACGATCGCGATCACCAGCCCGGCACCGACGTACATCAGGGTCGGGCCCGACGCCGAACAGGCCGAGCAGCAGGGCGATGGCGACCTCGTTCACCAGCGGGCTGGCGATCAGGAAGCTCATCGTCACCCCGAGCGGGATGCCGGAGGCGACGAACCCGATGAACGCCGGCACGGCGCTGCAGGAGCAGAACGGGGTCACCACGCCGAGCCCGGCGGCCAGGACGTTGCCGACTCCCTCCCGCTTGCCGCCCAGCAGCGCGCGGGTGCGCTCGACGCTCATGAAGGAGCGCAGCACGGTGACGATGAAGATGATCCCGGCCAGCAGCAGGACGATCTTGACGGTGTCGTAGAAGAAGAAGTGCACGCCGCTGCCGAGCCGGGAGGCCAGGTCGAGGCCGAACACGCCGCCGATCAGCCAGTCCCAGAACGGCTGGTTGACCAGGTACAGCGCCCACCAGGCGGCGGCGGCCAGCGCGCAGCCGCCCCAGCGCAGGATCGACCTGCGGCGCGGACTCGGGCTGGGTGGTGGTGGTCATCGGACCACGGCCAGCTGGCGCGGCACCGACGCGGGGTCGGGCAGTGCGGCGTGGAGCCGCTCCAGGGCCCCTTCGGTGAGGGAGTAGTCGATCCAGCGTCCGCGGCGGGCGCCCTCGATCAGGCCGGCCTCACGCAGCACCTTGAGGTGGTAGCTGAGCAGGTTGCCCGGGATCGGCGGCTCGGGCTGCAGGTCGCAGACGCAGCGCGTCCGGCCGACCAGCAGGTTGAGCAGCTGCAGCCGGATCGGATCCGCCACCGCCGTCAGCAGCGCCGCCGCGGCTCCCACTGTTCAGCAGTTCTTGAATCAACCATGCTTGAAGCATCGTCCTGCGCCACAGGCTTGTCAACTCAGCCCAACAAGGCGAACACCCGCTGGACCGCGAGTAGGACCAGGGCGATCGCGAAGATCCGGGTCAGGGTAAGGCTCTTGACCCTTTTCGCCATGAACCGGGAACCCCACTGGGCACCGGCGATAGCTGCGATCGTCGTGAGGATGAGCAGGGTCCAGTCGAACCGGGCCTCAGGCAGGTGCGCGATGAACGCCGAGAAGGAGGGCAGGGTCACCACGACGCTGTTGGTGGCCGCAGCCGTGCGGGCCGCGAAGCCGAACAGCACGAGGGTGGGCATCATCAGGAAGCCCGGCCCGACGCCGAGCAGGCCGGCGAACACCCCGATCCCCGAACTCGCGCCCGTTGCCTTCCAGCGCGTGATGTCGGTGACCACAGAGGGCGCCGTGTCGTCCTGGGTCGGCGGGAACGCCATCCGCCAGGCCAGGAACAACAGCACCCCGACATACAGCCACCACAACAGGTCCGTGGAGGTGAACTGCAACAGCCATACTCCGATCGGCGCTGCGATCGTGGTCACGATCAGCAGCGGAATGGCGGTTCGCCAGTCGATCATCTTCTTGCGGGCGAACGCCACCGCGCTGGAGATGGCCGTGACCCCGTTCAGCCACAGCGACAGCGGCATGATCTCGTTCTTCAGATCCAGCCCGAACATCGCCAGCACCGGAGTCGCGATGAACGCCACACCCAAGCCCATCATCCCCGAGAGGAACGACAACCCGAACAACAGCACCGACAGCACCAGGTACAGCGTCCAGCCGTCCACCCCCACGCTCCAATGCCTATTGAATCAATACCTACTGAAGTGTATGGGGTTGGATGCGCCCACCGCAGCTGTTCCAGCCAACTGCCCAGTCACCCTGCCGAGCACGAGTGCCACGCGCCCTCGGCCTTCGGTCGACCGGCGAGCCCCGACTCCTACTGGAAGCTGTCGGCCAGGAGGGTGATCCGCCCGGTGATGTCGCCGTAGGCCGCCTCGAATGCTTCGGGCTCATCGCCTTGAGCCGGGTCGGGGATGGACCAGTGCAGCGGCTTGCTGTCCAGGTCTTCATAGGCGCGGTCACAAACGGCGATCACCAACTCTTCGCCGGTGAGCACATCGGCTGCCAGTCGCGGAACTGACCTGGTCAGGTCAAGCCCGTGGCGCCGCCCCACCGCCACGGCGCGAGGATGGACACGGCTGGCGGGGTGGATGCCGCCGGAGACCACCGGGATTTCACTGATAGTCCTCCAGTAGGACTCGGCGAGCTGGGAACGGGCCGAGTTTGCCGAACATACGAAGGCAACCTTGTGCGGACGCACGATGTGGCCGACACCGATCAGGCTGTTGCAGGCGCCGGTGCGGGCGACATAGGTGCGGCGGCGGTCCCCCTCGGATCGTCTGCGGACGACGAGACCCGCCTCCTCGAGCACGCGCAGGTGGTGCGCGACCAGGTTGGTTGGAATGGCCAGCCGGGTGCCCAGTTCCCCGGAGGCCAGGTCGGCGTTCGTCAACAGGTCGATGATCGCCAGGCGGGAAGGGTCGCCGAGAGCGGCATAAGCGCGTGACCTAGCTTCAAGGTTCCAGATTGACATGCGCCGTTTACCTCCACAATGATTGAGGCAATGGTAACTGAGCTACCATCCGAGTCAAGCCCGACGGGATGCGTCCGCCGGAGATGCGAGGAGTCACGTAGATGAGCAAGCCCACCGTCCTGTTCGTTTGCATCCACAACGCCGGCCGCTCCCAGATGGCTGCCGGCTACCTGCGCCACCTCGGCCAGGGCCGGATCGAAGTCCTCTCGGCCGGGTCAGCCCCAGCGGGCTCGATCAACCCCGTCGCGGTGCAGGCCATGGCCGAGGAGGGTATCGACATCGCCGCCGAACAGCCGAAGATCCTCACCACCGACCAGGTGTTGGCCTCCGACGTGGTCATCACCATGGGCTGCGGTGACACCTGCCCGTTCTATCCGGGCAAACGCTACGAGGACTGGGTACTCGACGACCCGGCCGGGCAGGGCCTCGAGTCCGTCCGCCCGATCCGCGATGAGATCCGCGGCCGAGTCGAAGCACTGATCGCAGAACTGGCGCCCGCCAGCTAGCCCAATCCCGGCTCGCCGGCCGCCGGGGCCAACCTGCGAGAAACGTGAATCGACCCACAAGGCGACAAAGTTCGGCTAACTTAACTTTCGTGCAGGAAGAAGTCATCACGCCGACGGAGACCGCGGCGGCCGCCCCGTCGCGTCCCAGGGCGCGACTTGCCTGGCTGTGGGGCCCGGCCTTCGTTGCGGCCATCGCCTACGTCGATCCGGGCAACGTTGCGGCCAACCTCACCGCAGGCTCGCGCTACGGCTACCTCCTGGTCTGGGTCCTCGTGCTCGCCAATCTCATGGCGGTACTCGTGCAGTACCTCTCGGCGAAGACCGGCCTGGTCACCGGCAGCAGCCTGCCGGAACTGCTCGGCACAAGGATGCGGCGCGGACCGCGCCTTCTGTACTGGGTGCAGGCCGAACTGGTCGCCGCGGCGACAGACCTCGCCGAGGTGCTCGGCGGAGCGATCGCGCTGGAGATCCTGTTCGGGGTGCCACTCCCCGTCGGCGGACTGATCGTTGGCGTGGTGTCGATGCTCCTCCTGGCGATTCAGAGCCGCAGGGGCCAGCGTCCCTTCGAGTTCGTGGTGATGGGCCTGCTGCTGGTGATCACGATCGGCTTCATGGCCGGACTGTTCCTCAGCCCCGTCTCCTGGCCGGGGGTGGCGGCCGGCCTGGTGCCGCGGTTCCAGGGCTCGGACTCGGTGCTGCTGGCGGCGAGCATGCTGGGCGCAACGGTGATGCCGCACGCGATCTACGTGCACTCCGCCCTTGCTCGCGACCGGCACCGTCATGCCGAGGTGGACCTGCCAAGGCTGCTACGGGCGACCCGTTGGGACGTGGTGGCATCAATGCTGGTGGCGGGTGCGGTGAACATCGCCATGCTGCTGCTGGCTGCCGGCAGCCTGCAGGGCGTCGAGGGGACCGATTCGATCCAGGGCGCTCATGCCGCGATCAGCAGTTCGCTCGGGCCCACAGTGGGAGTGCTGTTCGGCATCGGGCTGCTCGCCTCCGGCCTGGCCTCGACGTCGGTGGGGTGCTACGCCGGTGCCACCATCATGTCGGGTCTGCTGAAGGTCCGGATCCCGATGCTGACGCGCCGGGCCATCACCCTCGTGCCCGCGCTGGTTATCCTGGTGATCGGGGTGGACCCCACCTGGGCGCTGGTGCTGAGCCAGGTACTGCTGAGCCTGGGCATCCCGTTCGCGCTCGCACCGCTGGTGCGGTTGAGTAGCGATCGCACCGTCATGGGCGGATACGCCAACTCGCTGCCGGTGAAGATCATCGCCTGGCTGGTGGTCGCCCTGATCGTCTCGCTCAACGTGCTGCTGATCGTGCTCACCGTCAGCGGGAGCGCATGATGCTGGTGGAGGACCTGACCCCGGTCGCGCAGGACTATCTCAAGGTCATCTGGTCGGCCGTCGAATGGGGTGAGCCGCCAATCAGCACCAAGGCGCTAGCGGCCCGGTTCGCGACCAGCCAGGCCAACGTCTCCGAGACCATGCGCCGGCTCGAGGCCCAGGGCCTCGTTGCCTACCAGCCCTACAAGCCGGTGAGGCTCACCCCTTTGGGAGAGCGGCTGGCGATCGCCATGGTGCGGCGGCACCGCCTGCTCGAGACCTTCCTCGCCGAGGTGCTCCACTACGGCTGGGAGGAGGTTCACGAAGACGCCGAGCTGCTCGAGCATGCGGCCTCCGAGCGGTTCCTCGACCGGATCGACGACGTGCTCGGACGCCCGGTCACCGACCCGCACGGCGATCCCATCCCCTCGGCCGACGGGGTCTGGAGGTCCCAGGCGGACGCGGCCAGGCTCGCCGACGTAGAGCCCGGCGAGTACCGGGTGGTGCGCGTGTCAGACGCCGATCCGGAGCGATTGACCCGCCTCCGCCAGGAAGGAATCGTGCCTGGAGCCCCCGTGCGGATGGGTTCGGGCACGCCGTCCCACTCCCACCCCGACGGCACACCCGTCCACCTGCTGCCAGACGACCTGGATGAGATCAGGGTGCGCCGCTGGACGCCTGCACCGCGCCCCTGATCTGGGTCAGTTGCCCCCGGTTCGGCGCCTGAGGTTCGGCACCGTCAGGGGCGTACCGGTGACGGGGTCATCGATCACCCGGCCCGGAAGGCGCGCCGAACAGGCCTGGAGTGTCGCGGGCGCATCGAGTTGGTGGACGCCGGACAGGGAACACTTGCCAACCGGGACCTGACCCTGCCGCAGTACGCTGGGCGATCCAGCACCATCGCGAGGAGACCCCATGGCAGCGAAGCAGCCCGCGATGTCACCCTCCGACCTGCCGGTAGCCGAGGTGCTCGACCGCGCCACGGGCCCTCGGCGCGCCGAGGTCGACGAACTGCTCGCTCTCTTCGGCGAGATCAGCGGCGAGCAGCCGGTCGTGTGGGCGGGCCGCATCATCGGTTTCGGAGAGTTCGAGTACCGCTACGAGAGCGGGCACGGGGGCCGCGCTCCCCGGCTCGCCTTCGCGCCGGGCCCCGCGGAGCACACCATCTACCTCCCCAGCGATTTTTCGGAGCGCTGGCCCGATCTCCTGGCCCAGCTCGGCGAACACCGTGCGAGCAAGGTCTGCCTCTACCTCAAGCGGTTGACGGGGGTGGATCGCAGCGCCCTGCGCACGCTGCTGGAGCGTTCGCTCGCCGAGACGCGGTAACGGGTGCGCTGAGCGCCCTGAGACGCGCCAAGCGGTTCTCCGGTTCCGGCCGCGAGGCCCGACGCGGGGATCGGACAGCCGGGGCGAGCGTCGAAGTCCTGCTCCCGCGGGAGCGGCGATCCGCTGCGTGGTGAGTCCTGCCCAGCCATCTGCGCGGACTGCCCCGCCCGAGAGTCGCTCAGTCCTCGTCGTGGTCGTCCTCGTCCTCGTCCTCGTCCTCGTCGTCTTCGTCCTCGTCCTCGTCCTCGTCCTCGTGGTCGTCATCGTCGGAGTCCTTGGCGGCGGTCTTGCTCGAAGTGCGGTCGTTGCCCGTCGAGCGGCTCCTTTCCACCACCGTGATCACCTTGGGCTCCGTGGTTTTCACGACCTTCTTGACCACTGTGGTGACGCAGACTCCGTCGGTGAGTATGGACGGCGGTTCGCACGGGAGGTACTGGGTGAGCGTCACAGGCTCCACCATTGGTTCCGTGTGTTCGATCGGCGTCGTGTTCAGGGCGCCGTAGGCCACGGTGGCGCCGACGGTGCCGACGAGCGCCGAGGTCACTGCCACGGCTGCGTTCAACAGATGCATGAGGATCTCCTTGGGTCACCACCAGCTTCCCGCGGCCCGCCGGTCGCGTCACGCGAATCAAGGCGGACTTAACGAAGGCATGAGGAAGGCTTATCGGCGCAGGGTGCAGGGTTGAACTGAACCGATGAAGGGACAACCATGACCTACTCAGCCCGCAACCGGGATCGCTACCGCGTTGTGGCCTCAGCCACCACCGGGGCGGTGGCCGCCGCGTGTCTGGCCGGTACCGGCGCGGTGATGGGGACGGCCGCGGCAGCGAACGCCCAGAGCGAGCATGACTTGGCCGCGGCCCGGCAGCGAGAACTGAGCGCCCAGCCCATCGTCATGGAAGTCGCCCGGCCCACTGCAGAGGTGACCAAGATAAAGACAGTTACCAAGCCGGGGTCCGGCCCGACGA
Source organism: uncultured Actinomycetota bacterium (assembly GCA_963848845.1). Classification (GTDB taxonomy): domain Bacteria; phylum Actinomycetota; class Actinomycetes; order Propionibacteriales; family Propionibacteriaceae; genus Propionicimonas. Next base: position 193,486 of record CAWKFH010000008.1, on the reverse strand, counting down.
TCCGCGTGGTCCGCACCGGGAGCCGGACGTCGAGCACCGGGTCCAAGTCGAAGAAGGCCGCGCCCAAGCCGCCCACCAAATCGTCCGGATCGTGACGAGAACCCGACTCCAGCCCATCCAGGTGCGTTGGCAGTCGCTGGGCACCTACGTGCAGCTCAGCGTCTCGGACTCCGACAAGGCTGCGGCGGCCGAACGACGGGCACGTGCCCTACTGGCAGCGATCGACTGGACCTGCAGCCGATTCCGCGCGGATTCGGAACTGAACCGCGTCAACGCCGGTGCGGGCACCTGGGTCCGGGTGGACCCGCTGCTGGTGGGCGCGACGATAGCGGCGGTAGAGGCCGCCGAGCACACCGCCGGCATCGTGCATCCCCTGCTCGGGCGGGTGATGATCGGGCTCGGCTATGACCGTACGTTCAGCGAGTTGCAGCCCGGCAGGGTGTTGGGGGCTCGAATCGCACCTCCTCCGCTTGGCGCCTGGCGTTCTGTCGAATGGGAAGCCGATGCGATCAGGATTCCCGCCGGCACAGCCCTGGACCTTGGGGCTACGGCGAAGGCCTGGGCCGGCGACCTGATCAGCCGGACCATCGCGGAGCAGGAACACACCAACGTTGTGCTCAGCCTCGGCGGCGACGTCGCCATCGCCACCGGGGACCGGAGCCCGACGTGGTGGCCGATCGCAATCTCTGAGCACCCCGAGGGCGAGTCGAGCGCCGAAGTCGCCCTTGCCGGGGGCGGGTTGGCGACGTCCTCGACCCGGGTGCGTCGCTGGACGATCGCTGGCACCAGCCATCACCACCTGGTCGACCCCCGTACCGGCGCCTCGGCGCTGACCTGCTGGCGGACGGTCAGTGCCACCGGGCCGTCGGCGACCGCGGCGAACATCGCAACCACGGCTGCGGTCATCCTCGGCGAGGACGCGGTGGATTGGCTGACCCAGCGGGGAGTGGCGGCCCGACTCGTGTCGGAGGACGGCAACGTCACGATGACATCCGGATGGCCGGAGACGGGAGTGGACCGGTGAACGGGCCATTGCTGTGGTTCCTGAATCGGGGGACCGGAATCATCCTCCTTGTGCTGATGACGCTCTCGGTGGTGCTGGGGATCCTCAGCGCGAGATCGCGCGCCGGCCGAGGTACTCCCGGATTCGTGCGCAATGTGGTGCACCGCAACGTCGCCCTCCTTTCCGTGGCGATGCTGACGGTCCATGTGGTCTCCGCAGTGGTCGACTCCTATGTCGACATCCGGTGGTGGGATGCAGTCGTTCCCTGGGGAGGCCTCTACCAGCCGGTCTGGCTCGGGCTTGGGGCCCTGGCCTTCGACCTGCTGCTGGCCATCACGCTCACAAGTCTCTTGCGCACCCGACTGCCCCACGCGGCGTGGCGGCTGGTGCACTGGGCGAGTTACCTGGCCTGGGTGGTCGCAGTGGTTCACGGGTTCGGGATCGGGACTGACAGCGATGCGCCGTGGTCGGTCATGATCACAGCCGGCTGCGTCCTGGCCGTCGCCCTGGCGGTGGCCCTCCGGATCGGTGGAGCCGTGCGGAAAGCGGTTCTCGCATGAGTGCATGGGTGGACGAAGGCCCGCGTCTCCTCTCGCACCTGGCCGACGGCCCGGGGCTCGCCCGGCATCGACTGCGCCATCCCGCCCCCAAGACGTGACGGTCGAACGTTTGGCGGCAGCGGCAGAAGCCGCTGACCTGCGCGGACGCGGTGGCGCAGGCTTCCCCTTCGCCACCAAGCTGCGAACCGCTGCTCGTCGCGGTGCGGTCGTGGTGGTCAACCTCAGCGAGGGCGAGCCCGCCAGCCACAAGGATGAGGCGCTGGCGATGCTACGGCCGCACCTGATCCTTGATGGTGCGGTCCTGGCTGCCCGGGCGCTCCGAGCGCGCCGGATCCATCTCGTCCTGCCCGGTGACAAGCCACTGGTCGGCACTCGCATGACCGCGGCCCTTGCCGAACGCGAGGGCGGCGACCGGGTGGAGTGGCGGACCCACACCGCCGACGTCGGGTTCGTCAGTGGCCAGGCCCGTGCCGTGATCGAACTGATGTCGGGACGTGCCAACCTCCCGGTGACCGCGTGGACACCGGAGGCGGTGTCGGGTTTCCGCGGACGTCCGACCCTGCTCTCGAACGCCGAGACCTTCGCGCAACTGAGCAGCATCTGGTTCGACGGCCCGGACCCGGCGACGATGCTCATCACCCGCGCCGGCAACACCCCGGACGCGAAGGTCGTCGAGGTTGCCCTCGGGGCGCCATGGAGCGCTGTGCTGAGCCCGACCGAGCTCGGCCGCCCGGTTCTCCTGGGTGGCTACCACGGGGTCTGGGTTCCGGGCGAGGCCCTCAGGAATCGACGCATCGCCAATGAGGACCTTGCCGGACTGGGTGCGCGACTTGGCGCAGGCGTGGTGTTGCCACTCGCCTCCGGGTCGTGCCCGGTCCACGAAACCGCCCGGATCGTGTCGTACCTCGCTGGCGAGTCGGCCCAGCGTTGCGGTCCCTGCCGATTCGGCCTGCCCACGCTCGCGCTGGCCGTGGAGGACGCGGATCGCGGCGTTGGTCCCGTCGAACGCATCGACGAACTCGCGGGAGTGTTGAGCGGACGCGGCGCCTGTGCGCACCCCGATGGCACGGTGCGCCTGGTGGCATCGCTGCAGCGCTGGTTCGACGAAGAGCTACGGCTCCACCAACGACAGGAGTGTGATCATGGCGCCCTCGCGCCTACGGGTTGACTGGCCCGCGTGCCAGGGGCGGGGGTTGTGTCACGAACTGCTCCCCGAGCTGATCTCCCTCGACCAATGGGGCTATCCGATCATCGCATCTGAGGTCCCCGTCGAGCTTCTCCCCGCAGCCAGGCGTACCGTCGCCGGCTGCCCTCGTCTGGCCCTGCGCCTGCAAGTCGTGCATTAGCCCGCGCCCCTGGCAGAGCAGCTTCGTGCCGGGTCTATGCCCGTCTCGGGCCTGCCAATCGCCGCCGCCGTCTGGTGCGCGCTCCGCTTCGGGGAACTCACCGAACTCCGACGGCATGACGTCGAACTAGCTGCCGACGACAGCGGGGGCATCGCTCACCCGTCAGTGCCACAGAGCGGGACAGGTCGCGCTCGGCTCGCCATGACCCGCGGGTACACAAGCCGCGGTCACACGCTGGGAGTGACGGAGGCCTGACCGCTCGCGGTGTGGTCAGCGCTCGGAGATCCGGGATCAGCTATCAGCGAGGATCCGGGTGAGCGCCGCCACGCCGACGGCCAGCGCGGACAGCTCGTCTTCGCTGAGAGCTGCGAACAGCTCGGCGTGCCGCCGCTGCAGGTTGTCCCCTGCGCGGTTCGCGGCCACATGACCTGCCGCCGACAGGGTCACCTGGGAGAACCGCCGATTGTGCAGGTGACGTCTGCGGGTGACCCAGCCCTTGGCCTCCAATCCCGACACCAGGCGGCTCACCGTGCTCTTCTCCAGCCCGAGCCGATCCGCCAGATCACTCTGGGTCAACGGCGAATCGGAGAGCTCTTCCAAGGCGAACAGTTCCGAGGCTGACGCTCCGATCCCGCCCTGCTCCTGCCGCTCCATGGCGGCGGCCAGCCATACCATGCGTCGGAGCAGGGAGCTGAGATCGTCATCAGGCAAGGGCACGGTTGCAGGATACAACTATGTCGCCTACCATCTGAACAGTTGCACGATACAACCTTTAGGAATGCGATGACCGCCCACCTGCACGACCGACTCGACCACCTGCACTCACTGCTCCGGGACAGCCGACTGGCCATGTTCGGCCTGAACCGGCTCCCCCGCGTCTACGCGCTTGCATTCGGCTGGCTCGGGGAGCCGCTGTACCAGCAGGTGGCCGCCGATGCGGCTCACGCCGACGGGCTTGCCCCCGGTGACCTCGTGCTGGACATCGGAACCGGTCCAGGGCGGGTACCCCGTTTGCTGCACCAGCTCCGCCCCGACCTGGTCGTCGAGGGCCTCGACGTCTCGGCCGAGATGATCGAAGGGGCGCGGGCCACCGCAGAGCGAGAGGAAGCCGTGATGTCGGGAGCCGGTGCGCTGCGCTACACAGTCGCGGACGTCGCCGACCTCCCCTACCCCGACGGATCTGTGGCGCTGGTCGTCTCCTCGCTCAGCCTGCACCACTGGCCCGACCCCGAAGCCGGCCTCACTGAAATCCGACGCGTCCTCCGTCCCGGCGGGAAGGCCTGGCTCTACGACGCCAAGCCGCAACTCGCGACCACCCTGAGCCACCTCGACCGCCAAGGCTGGCTGGCACGAATCGAGCCACTCGCAGGGACGCCTGGGGCACACGGCCAGGTCAGGGGCCACCTCCTGAACAGATGGGTCGCCCGCCTCCAACTCGAATGATCGAGCGTTATGACCTTGGCGGTCGAAGACGGCCGGTATCTGGAAGAGGCGGTGTCCAGCAACCCTGTTGTATCGAGACGCGCGGTCCCGGGAGGAGTCTGCGCGGCCAAGCCGGCTAATGGCGTTGCGCGCGCTCTCCGCGACAGTTCCAGCCAACGCGAGATCGCCGCGGCTCTGGGCGTCAGCCAGTCCGCTGTGAGCCAGCAGTTGAAGGCGGCACGCGATCTCTCCGACGTTCATCCGGAGGTCCTTCTGAGGGCCGCCTCGCTCATCCTGGTCGACGTCGCCCGGCCCTAGGGCTTTGATCGGTTGGCGGTGTTCGGGTCGGTGGCTCGTGGCCACGCGCGTCCCGACTCCGACATCGATCTGCTGGTGGCGGCCCCTGCCGGTTCAGCCATCAGGGTTGCCTGGACGGATGTGCGCTTGGCCTCGCGCCACCCATCGGTGGAGCATCGAGGCCGGGGCCCGCTCTCAGGACCTGGCGCGGATGGAGAGTACCGTCGCGATCTGGGTTGCCCAGTCCTCGATTGCGTCCCAGTCGCGGAAGTCGCCGGCCGGCAGGGTGCTGGTTGCTGCGGGCAGGTGTCGCATCAGCTTTTCGGCGAGGCCGAGTGGAGGCGTCGTCGGGTCGTAGGCGCCGAAGAACACTCGCTCTCCCCGGGGCCGGATCAGGGGGACCAGTTCTTCCCATTCCTTGGGTCGTGTCGAGATGCGGATGTCCTGGCCTTGCGCGTCGACCTGGTCGGTTCCGATGGGGCCGCTGGTGAACAGCCAGACCGGTCGGGCGGCAAGGTCAACGTAGTGGTGTCGGGCGAACCGGACCGCTGGTTTGAGCCAGTGGGACATGTAGGCGGCACCGCCGAGGACGACGGCCTGGTAGCCGTCGAGATCGGTCACGTTCTCCACCGGCAGGGCGCTGGCCTCGTGGCCGGATGCGGTGATTCTGTCGGCGATTCGGGTGGCGATGCCGGTGGTTGCGCCATGGCGGGTGGCGTAGGTGACGAGGACTTTCATCGTGGCTTCCTTCAATGGCGGGCTGGACGTCTCACGTTCGGTGGGGAAGGGCGTCCGCGGCGCGGGAGGCGAGCACGCACAGCGGGAACAGGGTGAAAGCGGCGAGGATGACCGGGATCAATGCTGCGTCCCCGGTGCCAAAGATCAGGTCGAGCAGCGGCAGCCCGGGGACCAGCGCCAGCCAGGCGAGCACGGTTGTGGCGAGGATCCACCAGAAGGCGTGGGCGAGAAGGGGCTCGGGGCCGTGGAGGTGCCGCGGCTCGGGACCGCTGGCGGCCGCCGCAACCGCCAGACCGAGGATGGGGGGACCAAAGCCGCCGCCGACGAGCATCAAGCAGGACCGACAGCAGGACGAGGTCGAGGCGTGGTGTGCGCGCTGAGTGGGCCATGACCCTCCACGCGAGCAGGGCGCTCAGCAGCAGGGTCAACACCCCCGAGGCCAGCAGGTTCGGCAGGAGCGTGAGGGCTGGTTCCCCGGCCTCGATGCGGAAGAAGGCGGCGTCCGGCCACGACTGGATGAACGGCCCAGCGGGGGCGGTGTTGCCTTGGAGTGCTTCGCCGAGACCGTGCTCGGCAGCTGCTGCGGCCGCGAAGAGCCCGAACACGCGTGTCACCACGACGCGTGCGCTGCCGCTGGTCGTCCCTCCCTGGTGGTTCATGCGCCCCCCACCCCCACGATTCGTCGGATTGTCTCCAGGGTCGCGGCCTCAGTGTCATGGCCAGGATCATGGAGCAGCCGGCTGACTCCTTCGACACCCACCGCAACGCAGAATCGTGCCGTCAACCCGGGTTCCGCCACAATCCAGGTGCCCTCCTCGTTGCCGCGGGCCAGCAGGTCGGTGATCAATGGTGCGAATACGCGTTCGTTGACCTCGCTCACCAGATCCGCAGGACCGTCGGCGCCGGGATGGCGGGTGTTCGCGGAGGCTTCCCGGGCGTCGGCGAAGGCGAGCCCGACCCACTGGGCAAGTCGCCGCTCCGGCGTACTCGCCGTCAGACGGGCTTCGACGGCCGCCCGCTGCTCCTCGGCCCACAGACCCAGCGCGTACTCATACAGTGCCGCCTTGCTCTCGAAGTGCCCGTAGAGGGTCTTCTTCGAGATCCGGCACCGGGCCGCGACCTCCTCCACTGTTGCCCGCCGATAGCCGTAACGATCAGCGAGCGCCAAGAAGGTCCTCGCCATCTCGTCCTTCGTGCAACTCATAATTGCCTCCACTCACCAGAGTACCAGGAAACGGTTCTCGTTTCCTAGTATCCGACCAGAGTTCGGAGGAGCTGGCTTCATGCGGTCCGGGGAGGTTGGCCATCCGGTCCATTGACCTGCGCCGGCGTGCTTCCCTATACTGAGTGAGTAGTCAGTCAGTATAGGAGTTGCCATGGTGCGCACGCTGAGCCCTGAACGTCGAGCCTTGATCCTCGACTCCGCGCTGAGGCTGTTCGCGGCCAACGGCGTGACCACCACGTCCACTGCCGAGATCGCCAGGGCGGCCGGCATCGCCGCCGGGACCCTGTTCTTGTACTTCGGCACCAAACAGGAGTTGCTCGACGAACTGGTCCTGAGGATCGGAGTCGACCAATCCGCATCAGTCAGGAGCCGGCTGAACCCCTCCCTCTCCACCATGGAGACTTTCAGAGAGATCTGGCGCGGCTCTGCGCACTGGTTCCTGGCCCACCCGGACGCTTTTCAGTACCAGCAGCAGGTCCGGGATACGGGAATGATCTCCGAGGCCGCCATCCACGAGTCCGGCCGGTCCTTGAGCTACTACTTCGACGCCATCCAGAAAGGGCTGGCCGAGGGCAGCATCAAGCCCTACCCCGCTGCCCTGATCGGTGGCTTCCTCTACCAGGGCCTGGTCGCGGTCATGAACCACCTCCGCACCCAAGCCGACCCCAACAATCCAGAAGTAGCCATCCAGCAGGGTTTCGAGATCTTCTGGAACGGCATCAAGTCCGACACCGAAACAGAACCGAAAGTGAACCAGCAATGAAGTACAACAGCGTGGTAGCGACCCGACTTGGTGGACCCGAGGTGCTCCAGGTCGTGGAGAATGAGCTGCGCGCCCCCACACCCAGCGAGGCCCGCATCCGTGTCCTGGCGGCCTCAGTCTGCCGGCCTGATGTCACCGCCCGCACCGGCGAGGCTTTGTACGCCGGCACCCCGCTGGGGCGCAAGCCACCCTTCGTACCCGGCTATGCCGTAGTGGGCACCGTGGACGCCGTCGGTGCCGATGTCACCGCGGTGGCGGTCGGCGACCGGGTCGGCGCACTCATGGTCGTGGGCGGCTACAGCGAATTCGTCTACTGGCGCCAAGACCGGCTCTTCCCGGTACCAGAATCACTCGACCCGGCCGAGGCCGTGACGCTGATCCTGAACTACATCGTCGCCTACCAAACCCTGCACCGCTCCGCTAAGGTCCGCCCCGGCGACACGTTGCTGATCGTGGGCGCCAGCGGCGGAATCGGGACAGCACTGCTGCAGCTGGGCACACTCGCCGGACTGAAGATGTACGGGCTGGCCTCACCTGCCAAACACGCCATCCTCGCCGAGTACGGCGCCATCCCAATCGACTACCACCGCCCCGATTGGATGCAACAGATCCGCCAAGCAGAGCCAGCCGGTCTTGACGCCGTCATCAGCGGCGTGATGAGCACCGAATACGTGCGCGCAGGCCTATCCCTGCTGCGGAACCGAGGCACGCTCGTGGCCTTCGGCGAACCAGACGGGTTCGGCACCCTCTTCCGCATCCTGGCCACAGCGATCACATCCAAGCTGCCGCCGGCTCGCAAGTCGATCCGGCTGTACGGAACGTCCTTCTACTTCATCGGTGACAGGGAGCCGTTTCTGCAGGACTGGGCTTGCTTGTTCAAGTACTTGCATGAAGGCAAGATCAGGCCGGTCATCGACCAGAAGTTCCCCATCTTGGAGGCCGCCCAAGCCAACACCCTGCTGGAAAACGGTTCGGTCACCGGGAACCTCGTGTTGGTATCACCAGAACTGCTGTAGGCCATGGCCACGAATGCCACGCTCCAGCCCTCGCCCGTCGGGGGACCACCAAGAGCATTCGCGTCCGCACACCACCCCCGGAGAACCGGCAACTCACCGCGCTGAGCGAGCACCCGACTCTCGGCATAGGAGTGTGCCTCGTGGCGGCGATTCGAGGAAGGGTCCGGCACCCAGATTTACCAACTGGGTCTGCCCGCTTAACCGCACCGGATGCTCCCGGCTATCGAGCGTCACCAATCAGCGTGGAATGTACCGGGCCGTGGGTTCGAGACCCGAGGAGCCCGCACTCCTGCGGGACGAAGCGACCCGCCGTGAACATGACTGCGGGACACACGCACCTCGCAGGTGGGCGTACTCGGCCGTGCTGAGCCTGTTAAGAGGCCGGCAAGAGATGTCGATTCCAGACCGGGATTCAGGCGACAGATGGTTCGCGATTCGACGTCCTCGGGGCGCAGTCGCTGCACGGTCGAGGTGGCCGCGTCGAGCACGGTGATGTCGAGGCTGTTGGCCGCGAGCACGTAACCGACGAAGGTTGGCTGCTCCCTGACCACGAGCCTCTCGGCCGGAAGCCACATGTTCGCCGCGCGAAAGACTACCGGCCCCAGGACAAAGACAAGGAAACCAGCCCCGATCAGGAGCGCCCGGCCCAGACGGTTCCGTTCGGGCTTGCGTAAGAAGATGACCGCAGCAACACAAATGAACAGGTTGGCCAGATCGTTGACGGGGCCAAGCGCAAACAGGACAAGCGCGGCTGTCGCGGTGAGCAGCGCCGGCCACAGGTTCGCGGCTCGCCCCGCGGCATCGGACTTGCGGGACAAGGACCATTGCTGAACCCATCGAATCCACAGAATCGCGGCCATGACTCCAACCGCGGTGGGAAACACCCAAGCGAAAGTGCCGAGCAGGATCGCTTTCACATCAAGTGTGCTGAGCAGAGTGACCAGCGTCGCGCGATCTCCCCTTGCGACGGCGAAGACCCTGATGAGGCTCAACATGATCGGGACCATGGTCACGACCAACCCGACATGGTCCTGGGCCAGCGCCAGCAGACTCGGTCGCGGCGCCGGGGCGTCGTCACTAGACACAGGCAGACCTCCTCAAACCTCCTGCGGTGTCTCCTTGGGCCGGCACGACGCTGGGCGCTGCGGGAGGTTGCCGGGGGTCAGTGTGGGTCACCGTGTTCGTGTTCGTGTCCGGCCGGAGGGGTTTGTGGGTCGGGTCCGATGCCGGGGTCGCGACCGTCCTCGAAGGTGCTGGTATCACGCTGGATCTGGTCGGGTGAGAGCTCGACGATGTTCCCGTCGGCTGTGCGTTGCCAGGCGCGGAAGAACATCGTGTCGTGGTCGGCGTGTTCGTCGTGTGCGTGTTCGCCGCGCCGTCCGTGGCCGCCTTCGGGGTGAGCAACGGCCGCTCGTGGCCATCGTCGTGCATGCGTTCAGGTTTGGCCGCGGGCTGTTCCAGGAGCCCGAAGTCCGCCGGGCGGGGCTTGCGGCGTGAGCCTGCCCTTGGCTCGGTCAATGGTTCTGCCTCCTTGTCGTGGAGCCGCTGCGCGACCCGCTCGCCGCGTTTGTCGTCACCGGGCTCACCATGGGACTTGGGGATTTCTGCCTTGTATGCCGCGACGGTCCGCATCTCCTCGCGCTGGAAGCGGCTCACTCCCTTGCCGCGGCCCATGGCCAGGAACCGCAGCTGGTAGACGCCCGGGTCCCCTGTTGCCAGGGTGCCGGTGAAGCTGCCGTCACCCTGGGGATTCAGCATTGCCACCGACTCGATCCCGGCGGGCCCGGTGACCCGGACGCTGACCCGCGCCCGGCTGGTGAACGGCTGCCCGAACGCAGACAGCCGCGCCACCAACTCAACCGTGTCCCCGGCCACGCAAAGCGACGGTTTCACCTCGGCGTCCAACTGGACGTCGGAGTAGCTCTGCACGATCAGGCTGTAGGGGACGGTCCCGCGGTGCGAGACCTGCTCCAGCCGCTGCTGCCACCCCTCCCGTTCGTCGGCCAACTTGTTGAGGGCACCCTTGGGTAGCCGCAGCACCGCCGTCCATTCACCCGAGGTGGTGATGCCCGGGTCGAGCGGAAGTGTGAGCCGGTACAGCACGTCGTCGGGGTTGGCCTGGTGTTCGACCGTCGGCAGAGTCTGAAGTCGCGTCGACCACCGTCCCGTCGGGAGTCTCGAGTACCACCTCCAGCAGTTGTGCCAGTGGGGAAAGCACGATCACGTCGACCTGGTGGTCCTGGTCGCCCAGCACGAACGGGATCCGATGCTCGCTGCCGATCGCAAGGTCGCCTTGGGGATCGACGACGATCGCGGTCCTGGTGATCCCGGCCAGGATCTGGATGAAGTACTTGGTCAGCCGGAACCGCCGCTCGGCCACGGTGATGTCACCGGTGATCAGCATGTAGCGCGAGATCCCGGTAAGCACGGCATCGCTCACCCCGCCGGGGTTGCCCAACCCGATCGCATACACCGAATTCGTGTAAGGGGCGATCGCGGCCGTCACCGGCGCATCGGCGACCCCCGGGGTCTGGTTCTGGTTGCCGTCGGTCATCACGCACAGGGCGAACTGCTGGTACGGCGTGCCGGCGCTGAGCCGTTCGGCGTCCAGGACGTCGGCGCCCTCAATCATGCCCAACCCGATCCCGGTCAGGCCGCGCGGAACGAGGTCTGGTGAGGCGATGGCCGATTCCAGCACCTCCCGCCCAGAGCCCGAGGTTGTCGGCGCCGGACCCATCTCGGTGATCTCGTCGAGGACCGCCGTCGCGTCGTCGAAGGTGACCACGCCCACTCCGTCGAGTGGTCGCATCACGTCGCGGACGACGGCCAGGGATTCCTTGAGAAGGTCATAGCGGGTCCCGGCCACCCCGGCGCCGGCCCACATCGAGCCGGAGCGGTCGAGCACCAGCGATATCGCCGCCCGCGGGCGGGCCACCGGTGTGGCCGACAGGTTCACCGTCCAGGTGTTCAGCGTCAACTGGTCACCCGGGTTGGCCGCGTCGTAGCCGTCGCTGTCCACGATGTAGGCGCGGACGGTCGCCGTCCCTGACTGGGGCACGGTCAGCGCCCCGCCGGCCTGGAACTGGACGTAGACCCGCGCCGTCACGGTGTCGGAGGTGTGGACGTGGTCGACCACCACCGTGCCCTGCCCGGCGGGGGCGGCGAAGTTGGCGCCGGTGACAGCGGTGAGTTCGAACCGCACCGGCTGGCAGGTCCGCACCGTGAACATGATCGGACCGAAGGTGGTCAGCAGTTCCGGGACGGTGCCGAAGGCGACCGACGGGGTGTCCAGGGTGACCTGCGGCAGGTCGGTGTGGAACCAGTAGTCCAGGTCGTGGTGGTCCTCGACGTCGTTGGGCGTGGAGAACATGGGTGCGTTGAACCAGGAAGCATCGCTGAGGTTGACCATCAGGTCGTCACCGTTATGGCCAGCGGTGGCGGTGCCAGCAACCTGGGGCAGGTAGCCAGACGCGGCGGTCTTGCGCTGCCAGATCGACCACAACCGATCGACATTGCAGTGGTGCAGCCAGAAGACCGGGTCGTTGACCGCTACTGCAGGGAAGGTCATATGGCCGCCGTCGCCGGGGTTGCCCTGTGCGTTGAACTCCCACGCCCCGCCGATCCAGACATGGACGAAGTCGTGCAGCAGCCGCTCCAGGTACTTCCGGAAGGAGCCGAGGATCTGGGCGCTGGTAGGGCCGGGCTGGGTCGTGTCGTTCCACGGCGCGAAGTCGTACACGTCGGGCCAGGTCGCGCCGGCGGCCACCCCAACACCAAGTCCCAGCAGCGCGTCGGCCCTGGTTGGCAGCTGGTTGCCATTGGGGATGCCGTTGGACCGCTTCAAGGTGACGTCGCTATCCCCCGTCCGCCTGATGTTCATCCGCCAGGTCGCGGGGTTTGCGAATGGTCCGGAGGTCACGATGCCGGTCGTGGCACCGGGGCCGGCGCTGCCGAACCCACCCAGCAGGTCGTTCGTGAACGGCCAGCCGGCGCTGGCCGAGGAGCGGGCCGTGGTCCAGTCCCAATAGGGCAGGGTCAGGTGCGGATCGCCGCTGACCTGCTGCAGGTCGAACTCGAACTGGTGCAGGAACTCCCGGTGCCACGGCCCGAACGCCGGGCCCCGATGGGCGCCCACACCGACGGTGTTGTGGAGCCACACATAGTCGTCGTAGCGGTTCGGGGTCCCGCCGCCGGTGGTGACCCGGGTGGCGGCGGACGGGATCTTGCTGGGGGATTTGGCCGGATCCTTCAAGTCCAGAAAGGCCTGCACGAGTTGCGCCTTCTCGGCCGGAGTCAGCTCGCCCACGTTCTTCCGACACTTCACGGTGCCCTCCCAAAGTGACGGGGGTTTCACCTGAAGCTAACCCCGTAACAGTGGATCCGGTGGTGGCAATCTTGCCTCTGCCACCGACCCTGGACGCGCGAGAGCTCCAACGGGTGCCCAGGGGCAGGGCACATGCAGGCGATCGGGCGGCGAGATCCGGTCGTTGGGCGGTCCGGCTCGCAGCCAAGAGTCGGGCCTGGCAACTGTCGGAGGATCCCGGCGGTCGGGTCGTGGTGTTCACTTCGTCGTTGTGACCGGCAGCCTTTGGAGCGAGCGACGACTTGGCGTTGCACCACCGGGTCACTGACGGCGGCGTGTCAGGCGCACCACTGCTGCCAGGTTCCTAGGCTTGGGCCATGGCCGACAGCTGCGTCTCGCGTGTCCCGGTCTTCGCCAGCCTCTCGGCGCAGGATCAGCAACGGGTCGAGGAGTTGGCGCGTCCGACCCATCTGAAGGCGGGTGAGTCGGCCTACGGTGCCGACGACGACCTGTCGCAGCTCATGGTGCTGCACACGGGACGCCTCAAGATCTTCCGGCTCTCAGCCGACGGGTCCGAGCAGCTGATCCGGGTGCTGGGTCCAGGCGATTTCACCGGGGAGACCTCGGTGTTCACGGGCCAGCGGCCCGATGACTACGCCACCGCGCTGGAGGACTGCCAGCTCTGCGTGTTCCGCCACGATGATCTTGAGGCCTTGATCAGGACGCACCCCGAGATCGGCCTGCGGCTGCTGGCGAGGGTGAGCGCGCGGCTCTCCGACACCGAGCACCGGCTCAACTCACTGACCTCGCGCGACGTCGAGAGCCGCCTGGCCGACTACCTGCTCGGTCTGCCCAGCACCTGGCGGGGCGGCGTTGCCACGGTGACCCTGCCGCTGGCCAAGAAGGACGTGGCCTCCCTGCTCGACACCACCCCCGAAAGCCTCAGCCGGGCCCTGAAGAGCCTCGCCGGGCAGGGTCTGATCGTGATCGGCGCGGGACGGTCGGTATCGATCACGCAACCCGACCGGCTGCAGCAGCTCGTCGACGAGGCGTGAATCCCCAGGGCCGAGCGGACCCCACCAGCCGTCGCGTGACCACCGCTGCGACGCTCTCAACCGGGACGAAGGGCTCGTCCCAGACCCGGGAGTCGTCCGAGACGGCCGGGTTGTCACCCGCCACGAAGTAGCTCGCCGCGGGCACCCGCCAGGTCTGGGTGTAGGCGCCCGGCACCCGGGGGCGTCCATCGACGGACTCGCCGTTGACGAACAGGCGTCCGGCCTCCAGCTCGACAAGGTCACCCGGCAGGCCCACCACGCGCTTGATCATCCGCAGCCCACCGTGGCGGAACACGACGACATCGCCACGGCGCACCCCGGCGCGTCCGACCGGCCGAGTGAGCAGCAGGTCGGACGAGCGGTAGGTGGGGGCCATGGACTCGCCGGCCACCCTGACAAGGCGATTCATAGGGGGTGTCCTAGTGCTCGTGGGAGTGGCCCGCGTGCGCGTGGTGCGCATGATCCTCACCCTCGGCGTACTTGAAGAAGCTGACGTAGGCGGCAACGTAACGTCTGGCCGGCCGCGACGTCGTCCACGTCGAAGTCCTTGACGGCCAGCGCGGCCTGAAAGCGCTTGTCGAGCTCGGCGCGACGCTCCTGCGGCACCATCGGCAGCAGGTCCGCGTCCGAGCCCACGGCGATGGCCTCGTCGGCGGCCTTCACGACCGGGTCGACCTGGGTGCCGACCGGCTGGATACCGGTGAAGCCGACACCCTCGCCCATCCGGTGGATGCGGACCAGCGTCTCGAGGAAGAGCCGATCGGCCAGCTCGGCGGCTTCCGCCCCGAGGGTGCGGACCCTCAGGGACTTCTCGAAGACGTCACGCAGCTCGGCCTCACCGTCGGCGGGGATCCACTTGAGCGCGTAGTTGATGTTGCCCGTCTCCAACGCCTTCCGCCCGTCCTTGACGGCCGGGCCGTCGGCGGTGTCGCAGTGGGCATGCACGGTGACGGGCTTCAGTGCTGCCAGCAGGGTGACGATTCGGTTGATGAACATGGTGTTCTCCTTTGCTTGAGTTGTCCCCAAGTTAGGAGGATCGTGGCCACACTTCCTTGACGAGGATCAAGCCCTGGGAAGGAGCCTGGGCACGGGACATGGCCACCGGCCAATCCGCGCTTCGCGCCCTGTCTGCCGCCGTTGGAGATTCGTCGAGCTCGCCTTGGGCCGCGCCGATGGGACCGGTCCCCTGGCTCATCGCTGTCGATCTTGGCAACCCGTCTGGTCGAATTCTGGCGCCAGGGGTCAGGTTCGGTTGGAGTCGTGGCTTGGTCGCCGGCGCAGGAACACCGCCACAAGCAGCGCTGCGGCGAGTGCCTGGCTGGCGGCGACGATAGGGACGAGGAGGGTGAGTGAGGAGTCATAGAGAGCGCCGACGACAGCGCCGCCGCCCAGGGCGGCGAGGCCCTGAATGGCGGCGAACACCCCATATGCCGTCGCCCTTCGGGTGGCGGGGATCATGTCGGCGACCAGAGCTTTGATCGTTGAGTCCTGCAGTCCGCTGGCGCCGCCCCAGCAGATGATCCCGATGCAGGGTCCAGCCCAGGTTGCCACCCAGTGTTAGTGGCGGCACTAGGGCGACGAGCAGTGGAAGGACCAGCAGCACCCGAGGGCCGACCCGGTCGTACAGCCAGCCGTTGGCCAGGGCCGCGATCGCGGCCGCCGCCATGCCGAGGGCGAAGATGACCGGAACAACAGGCAAGGCCACGAGGCCCTCCCGGGTGAAGTGGAACGAAATGATGCCGTACGAAACGAGCCCACCGGTGGTCAGCCCCACCGCTGCCGCGTAAATGAAGAACTCGCCCGGAAGACCCCTGCCCAGTGCCTGCCCCCACCAGGTCGCTGGCTCGGACGCGGTCCTCGTGGAGTCGGTTGCGCCCCGGGTCGGATCGTAGATCGAGGGGTCGGGAACGCGGCGCCGCATCCAGAACAGCAGGGCCATGGTGAGGATGCCCGGGACGATGAGCACCAGCATCGAGGGCCACAGGACGCCGGTCCCTGCCAGCACCGCAGCCACCAGGAGAGGGCCGGACACGGCCCCGATCAGATCGAGGCTCTTGTGAACACCGAAGCCCCGGCCCCGCCCCACTGCCCGGCCGCATGCGCGAGCAGGGCGGTCTTCGACGGGCTCCGCAGGGCCTTTCCGACACGCTCGACAAGGATCAGGCAGGTCGCGAACGCGAGCCCGGCCGCCCCAAGGAACGGGGCAACGGCAAGCAACGGGATGCACACCGCCGTCACGGCGTAGCCGACGATGGTCCAGTTCCAGTGGTTGCCGTAGCGATCAGCCAGAGGTCCCACGACCACCCGCAGAAGGAGCGAGACTCCCTCCGCGGCACCAGTGACCAGGCCGACCACGAGTCCGGAAGCACCCAGTGCCCCGAGCAGCGGCCCGTACAGCGACTTGCCGCCGTCGGCGACCATGTCAGCGGTCAGGCTCACGAGCCCGAGCCCAACCACCATCCGCCAGGCCGAGAGAGGACGCTCGAAGTCCTGCCGTGATACCCGCACAGACTCACGGTAGGACAAGTGACGAACGACCATGCCCGGCCACGGTTCGGGGACCGGAAGTAGACCCAGATTCCGGGCATCCACTCCGGGTGCGACCCGGCGGTGACATCGGCTGGCGGTGCAACAAGTTCAGCTACGGCCACGGCCCGGAAACCGACTCCAACCCGGCCCCACCCTGCTCGCGCTGGACGCGTTCCGATTCACCGAGTTGACCAACAACTGCGCCGCCCTCAATCGGGCGGTCGAGTTCCTGCTCGCCCATTGGGTGGGCCGCGCCCCGCTGGGCCCATGCCATTACGGCATCGGCACCCTCCCACGAGGCAAAACACCGGTCGGGCTGACAGGATTTGAAGGTGGGCCGTGGGGGTTCGGGCGACCGGCGCCTGACTAGTGCTTTCTGCTGTTTGACTAGGTGGAATGATGCGGAGATGGCGGGTGCTTGGCCGGACTCGCGGGTACCGAAACGGACCCAATCTGACCAGCCTAGGCATGCAATAGGCATGCAGTCCTCCGGCTGACGGAGGGAGCCGATTGAGCCCGCAACCCGCTCCCGATGCGCTCTGACCACACCCTACCGCTGAGGCCTGGCTCGCCTACCCGCAGAGCCCCTCGCCAAAGCTAGCCGCCGGCCGTTTGGGACGGTGCAGCGTCAGCGGTCGGGCCGGTCTGCCCGCGGTCGGGTCGAGTGGTGCGCCACCGACGCCGGGTGTCAATGAGAAGGATCATGGCGAGCTCCGCGTACGGTGAGACCAGTTGTGACCTGGTGGTCTCGTGCGACCTGCTGGCACGATGCCCTTTGTGAATCCAAGCGGGTCGCTTGCACGGCGGGCTTGTGGATGGCACTTGAGAGCTGGCTCCTGAGGGGAGGTGGTCATGGCAGGCCCACTGCTCGAGACCAAGCTCCACGTCCCCCGGCTGCGACGCGCTCTGGTGGCGCGTCCGAGACTGAGCGAGCGCCTGAGCCGTGGGGCGGAGTCGGCGCTGACCCTCGTGTCGGCTCCGGCCGGGTTCGGTAAGACGACGCTGCTGACGGAGTGGCTGGCAGACGCTCCTGCCGATGGACGGTCCGCGGCGTGGCTCTCGCTCGACCAGCGCGACAACGACCCGGCGGTGTTCTGGACCTACCTGATCGCCGCGCTGCAGACGGCAGCGCCCGGGGTCGGTACGGGTGCGCTCGTGCAGCTGCAGTCGCCCCAGGCGCCGATCGAAGCAGTCCTGGCCACTCTGCTCAACGACCTCGGCGCCGTCTCGGACAGCGTCGTGCTGGTGCTCGACGACTACCACGTCATCGACGCGCGCGACATCCACGAGGGCATGGCCTTCATGCTGGAGCACCTCCCCCCACAGTTCCACCTGGTGATCGCCGGCCGCGCAGACCCGGCTCTTCCACTTTCTCGTTTGCGGGGGCGCGGCGAGCTCGTCGAGATCCGCGCCGCCGACCTGCGCTTCACGCCCGAAGAGGCCGCGACGTACCTCAACGGAGTGATGGGACTGGTGCTGCGGGCGGAGGATGTCGCAGCGCTGGAGGGGCGCACGGAGGGGTGGATCGCCGCGCTCCAGCTGGCGGCTCTCTCGCTGCAGGGCCGAGACGACGCCGCGGGCTTCATCGCGGGCTTCGCCGGGGACGACCGTTACATCGTCGACTACCTGGTCGAAGAGGTCTTGCAGCGCCAGCCCCAAAATGTCCGGAGCTTCCTGCTGAATACCTCCATCCTGAGCCGGCTGAGCGGCTCACTCTGCGATGCCGTGACCGGCCAGGACGGCGGCAAGGCCATGCTGGAGGCTCTCGATCGAGGGAACCTGTTCCTGGTCCAGCTCGACGACCGCCGCCAGTGGTACCGCTACCAGCATCTTTTTGGAGACGTCCTACGAGCGCGCCTGAATGACGAGCAGCCGGACCGCGTCCATGAGCTACACACCCGCGCCAGCGACTGGTACGAGCGGAACGGCGATCGGTCCGAGGCGATTCGCCACGCGTTGGCGGGCGAGGACTTCGAGCGAGCGGCGGACCTGGTCGAGCTCGCGATTCCGGCCACGCGCAGGAGCAGGCAGGAGGCCACCCTGCGTCGCTGGATCGAGGCGCTTCCCGGCGAGCTGATCCGGGTCAGGCCCGTGCTCAGCGTCGGGTATGCCGGAACCTTGATCCTTGTCGGCGAGCTCGACGGCGTTGAGGCGCGGCTGGAGGACGCCGAGCGGTGGCTGGACACGCCTACCGGTGCCCATCCGGGGCCGGAAGCCTCATCGGTGGGCAGGGTCGTCGTCGACGACGAGGAGTTTCGCGCCCTCCCGGGGACGATCGAGCTGTATCGCGCTGCTCAGGCCCTGGCTCGGGGCGACGCGCCCGGCACCATGCGGCATGCCAAGCGGGCGCTGGAGCTTTCGCCTGAGGACGACCATCTCCGGCGTGCATCGGCGTCCGGGCTGTGGGGGCTGGCGTCCTGGACGATCGGAGACCTGGAGGACGGGCACCGGGCGTATGCCGATTGCATGGCGGGGCTACGGCGGGTCGGGCACGTGGCCGACACCTTCGGGTGCGCGATCGCCATGGCGGACATACGGCGCACGCAAGGTCGTCTCGGCGACGCGATGCGCACCTACGAGCAGGCATTGCAGCTCGCATCCGAGCAGGGCGGGTCGGTTCTTCGGGGAACCGCGGACATGTACGTCGGGATGAGCGAGCTCCACCGCGAGCACAACGACCTGGCTGCCGCCACTGAGCATCTGCTGCGGAGCCAGGAGCTGGGTGAGCACATCGGGTTGCGGCAGAACCCCTACCGCTGGCGTGTCGCGATGGCTCGGATACGGGAGGCTGAAGGAGATCTGGGCGGCGCACTCGACCTGCTCGACGAGGCGGAGCACCTGTATGTGAGTGACTACTTTCCCAACGTGCGGCCGGTCCCGGCCTTGAGGGCCCGGGTGCTGGTCGCGCAGGGGGCGCTGGGTGAAGCGCTTGGCTGGGCGCGTGAGCAGGGCCTGTCTGTTGACGACGACCTCAGCTATCTGCGCGAGTTCGACCACGTCACCTTTGCCAGGGTGCTCCTGGCCCAGGCCGCCGAAGATCACACAGATCGTGCAGAGCGTCCCCTTCACGAGGCGACCCAGCTCCTGGAACGGCTAGTGAAGGCAGCCGAGGAGGGAGGCAGGACGGGAAGCGTCATCGAGATTCTGGTGCTGCAGGCGCTCGCCCACCAGAGGCTGGGCGACATCCCTGCAGCGCTTGTATCACTGCAGCGCGCGCTGTCGTTGGCTGAGCCGCAGGGCTACGTCCGGGTGTTCGTGGATGAGGGCCCACCAATGGCCTCGCTGCTGCGAGCGGCCGCACGGGTGGCACAGGGCGAACACAAGGAGGCGGCGCCGAGTTATGTGCGTCGGCTCCTGGCAGCCGTTGACGAGACCGGCGACAGCACCCCCGTCAGACAGGGCTTGACTGAGCCCGGGCAGGGCTTGCTCGAGCCTCTGAGCAAACGCGAGTTGGACGTGCTTCGGCTTCTCGGGACCGACCTGGACGGCCCGGATATCGCCCGCGAGCTCGTGGTGTCGCTGAGCACCGTGCGGACTCACACCAAGAACATCTACGCCAAGCTCGGGGTGAACAACCGCCGGGCAGCGGTCCGCCGGGCAGAGGAGCTCGACCTGTTGTCCCGGACCCGCGACCGCTGACCTGCGGGGTCTGGCGGCGGGGACGCCGGAACAAAGATCACCACATCATTCACCACACATGGTGATGCTCACTCATCACGTCTGCTTCTACCTTTCGAGAAGAACGAAGGTGCGCACCGCCGGCTGAGACCCAGCCAGGCAGGCATCAGCGAAAGGAGGGTCATGAGCGAGCTATCGACCGGCGATCGTCACAGCCCCGGCCTATACGAAATCCGCGTCAAGGGGCACCTGGACTCTCGATGGGGCCTTTGGTTCGACGGAATGGGCCTCACCCACGAGAGCGACGGCACCACCCTCATCCACGGCCCGGTAGTCGACCAGGCCGCGCTGCACGGCTTGCTCCAGAAGATTCGCGACACGGGCCTGCCGCTGGTCTCGGTCACTCAGGTCGAGCCCGACCAGCCCGAGGTGCCCACCACCGATCCTCGATAGCTCTTCAACCCACGAACAGGAGAAACCGACATGTCGAACACCGCCCAAACCACAGCAACGACACGAGTCCCGATGGACTCAACAAGGAAGACCGCGCTCGTCGCGGGCATCTTCTACCTGATTACCTTTGTCTCGATTCCCACACTCGCCCCCCCACTCGCGCTCTACAGCTCGGTAACAGGCAAGGACTTCATCATCAGCTCCGGCACCGACACCGGCGCGCTCTGGGGCGCCTTCCTCGAGGTCATCGTCGCCCTCGCCGGCATCGGCACCGCCATCACGCTGTATCCGGTGGTCAAGCGACAGAACCAAGGCATGGCGCTCGGCTTCGTCGCCTCCCGCACCCTTGAAGCCGCCATGCTCTTCACCGGTGTCGCGAGCATCCTCTCGCTCGTGACCCTGCACCAGGACCTGGGCACAGCGACCGGAGCCGATGCGGCCACGCTGGTCACCCTCGGCGCGTCGCACGTCGCGACCTACCACTGGGCGTTCACGCTCGGAGGGAGCCTCATGCCGGGCATCAACGCCATCCTGCTGGGCACCTTGCTGTACCGATCCGGCCTCGTGCCACGGGTCATTCCCGCGATCGGACTGATCGCAGCCCCACTGCACCTCACCGCCGTAGTCCTCACGATGTTCGGCGTCGTCGACCGGATCAGCACGGTGACGGGGATCGCCGTCATCCCGATCGCCGTGTGGGAGTTCTCGCTCGGCGTCTATCTGATCGTCAAGGGCTTCAAGCCCTGCCCCATCACAGATGCCATGCGCGAAGACGCAACCCCGCCCGCCATCCGCGAGGTCGTCGCCTAACCGTCGAAGACGCGGCCGGGCCTACCAAGGACCCGGCCGCCGTCCGCGCAGGCCCACGGACCCGACCGGACTGGGCGACCAGCCCGGACACCGATCCCCAGTCGATTCATCTCGTGCAGGTACTTCTTGACGTCCGGCTCCCACAGAATCCAGCACCCCGGGCAATCCTGGGCTCGCATGAGCACTTCGGCTTTGATCTCTTCGGAAATCCACTCCCGTCGTCAGGATCGACCGGGATTCCTTCGATCCAAACACAAAAGGAAAATGTCATGAGCGTCCAAAGCGGCATATTCGCCGAGCAACCCGTCGGTGTTCCTCCCACCGGCCTGAAGCGCCTTGCGCGAGTCGCAGGTGTGTTCTACTTCGCGGTCGGAGTGACCGGCGGGTTCTCCGAGGGCTTCATGGATCCGGCCCTCTATGTGGCGGGAGATCCGACAGCCACGGCAGGGAACCTGGTAGCGAATACTGGACTGGTGCGACTTGCCGTGGTCGCTCACCTGATGGACGCGGTCTTGTTCGTCCTGACCGCCGTGACGCTCTACGTGCTGTTGAAGCACGTAGGCAAGCACGCGGCCCGCCTGATGGTGCTCCCGGTGGTAGTCGCGGCCGGCATCATCTCCGTGAGTGCCGTATTCACCTTCACCGCGCTCCAGGTGGCGACCACTGATACCTATGTGGCGGCGTTCGGTGAAGTCGGAGCAGATGCGCTCGCGCTGCTCCTGTTGGAGATCGAGCACTACGGCATCTTCGCTGCCCAGGTCTTCTTCGGCTTGTGGCTTGCGCCCCTTGGCTACCTTGCCTACCGGTCGCGGTTGTTCCCGAAGCTGCTCGGCATCACCCTCGTTACGGCGACAGTCAGCTACCTGGCAGACGTCGTTGTCACATTCCTTCTTCCCGACCTCACCGGACTGATACACGGGTATCTCGGGATCGTGCCCGCGATCGCGGAAATCTGGATGGTCTTCTACCTGCTGATCGTTGGCGTCCGCTCCCCGCGGACTCCACGTTCAAGCTGAGTACGCGACGAGGGAGCTTCCGCAGAGACGCGAGAAATGGACGCACTGAGGCCGACGGTGCGTCCCTTGCGTTCTTGGGAGCGAGTTGCTCGCTCAGATCTGGCCACGCTGCGCGGTGGGTTTCCTCCTCAGTCTCAAGGAGTTCAGCGGTCGCCAAGACCTCGGACCGCTCGACGGCGATGCGCGCGCGGTAGTGCTCAGCGCTGGCCTTGGGGAGAAGCCGGCCGGTGGGATAGTCGACGTAGAAGAGTCCGTAGCGCAGCTGGTAGCCGTGCGACCACTCGAATGTGTCCAAGCTGACCTCGGCAAGCAAAGGTCCCCTCACCCGCACCGGGGAGACCGGCGGACCACACCCGCACGGGCTGAAGCCGCGGGTGGGGGTCAAAGCTGGGTTATCCGCCGCGGTGACCACTTTCGGGACCCGCCACGGCCGCCCACCGCCCACAGTCGAGTGCGACAACGAACGGTGAACGCGACATCGTCCAGGGCCACCAAGATCGCGTGTCTGCAGGTCGATAAGGCCGCGGTTCCCTGTCCCTTTGCCTATTGAGTGACATCTCTGGACAACCACAGGCATGCAACCAGGTGTCGAGTGTCAGAAAACTGCCTCTGACAAGGCAATTCAATGGTCGGGCTGACAGGATTTGAACCTGCGACCCCTTGACCCCCAGTCAAGTGCGCTACCAAACTGCGCTACAGCCCGCTCTTCTGTTGTCGACCGTCCCCGGTCCGGCTGGCACTGTACTACGAATCCGCAGGCCGCTGCGCACGCGTCCTTCTCACCCGATCGTGCCCGGCCTAGGCTGAAGGAGTCGAGAGGCGCAACATGCGGCGGCTCTGCGAAGACCGTGGTTCCCTTCGTCATGATCGGCGCTCTGGCTGCCCTCTCCCCTGCCCCGGCGGGGGCCGAGCCCGCGTTGGTTCCGCAAGCCGTACCGCTGGTCACGAAGACGATCTCGCTGAAGAATCCCGGCACCTTGGCAGCGCCTGGAATCGGATCGCCAGGATCGACTACGGCAGCGCAACGGCGAGGCTGGGCACCTCCCCCGGTGGCGATGGTGAGGGCATCCTCTGGGGCCCGAGCTACGGCATCCAAGTGCCGGACAAGACCTGGTGGTACGTCGACGCGGCGAAGAAGCGGCTCGCGCATTACAGCGACTCCGGCGAGTACCTGGGACAGGTCAAACTGCCGACAGAAGTACCTCCACCAGGGCATCTACTTCCAGTGGCAGAACCCGATCGCGCTGGCCGATGGCACCGTCGTCCTCACCAGCACCACCATCGACTCACCCGGTCTGCTCCTGCTGTCGCCGAAGAAGACGCTGAAGCGGGTGCCGATGGACCGTTACGTAGCCGTCGTGATCAGTGACGGGCACCCTCTACGGCTTCGACGAGACCAACCAGAAGGTGACGCTGGCAACCCGCGGACCGGTGCCATCACCACCGTCTCGCCTTCATCGGGCAGGGTGGACGGACGCTTCACGATCAGCTTCGGCGGCCGGCCGCCTGTGGTCACCCGCCCGGGGGTCAACCTGCGGCTGAACCTGGTCGGCCCGAGCCACCCCACGCTGACCGTGCATCCGGCCTCGAGGTCGGCGATGGGCGCGACCGGCAAGCTGTGGGTCCTGGTCAACGGGTATCGTCGAAGTCGCCGCGGACGACGTCCAGACGGTGGTGGGTTGTTCAGCGTCAACCGACGGTGTCGTCTCGGCAGTGTCGCGATTGCGGACCCTAACCAGCGACGCCGATCCGGGCGACGGGTACAGACCTGGGCATGCGACTGGGCAGCAGCGGCCGACCCTGATGTTCATCGACCCAGACGCCGTGCGGGTGTACCGGAAGGCGTAGCGTTTTCCGCGTGATGACCAGCATTGCCGCAGCGGCGGCCGAGTTCCTCGCCTGCCATCGCATCGCCGTCACCGGCGTGTCCCGCAATCCACAGGGCCACGGCAGCAACGCCGTCTTCGACCGGCTCGGCGAGCGCGGCTACGAGGTGTTCCCGATCAACCCGAACGCCGAGAAGATCGCCGGCAAGACGGCGTACCCGAACCTGGCGGCCGTCCCCGGCGGCGTCGAGGCCGTGGTCATCGGCACCCGCCCCGAGCATGCGCTGGCCACGGTCAAGGAGGCCGTCGAGCTGGGCATCACCAAGGTCTGGATGCACCGCTCCCTCGACGCCGGCAGCGTCTCGGCCGGACGCAGTCGCCTACGGACGCGAGCACGGCGTCGTCGTCATCGACGGCGGCTGCCCGCTGATGTTCGACCCGGCCGCGGACGGCGCGCACAAGTTCATGTGCGGCGTCCTGAAGCTCACCGGCAAGGTGCCACGGACTGTCTCCTGAACCTGGGCTGATTCGGACCTCCCGCCCCGGACGGTCTGGCCTGCCCGACGCCCGTCGGCCGATACGCTCAACGCATGCTTACCCCGACACCCATGCTCAGGCCCAGCCCGCTGGACATCTCCGGCTTGTTCGCCGGAACCTTCGAAGCGCTGAAGCGACGATTCGGGCTGTTCGTTCTGTTGCGCTTCTCCCGGTGGTCGCTAGGGGTGGTGCTGATCGGGGTCGGGGTGGTGCATCGCGGTCACCTCCGGCGTGATCGCCTTCGCCGGTGGTAGCAGGGCCGCGATCCCGATCGGCCTCCTGTCGGATCGGGCTGTCTACCTCCTCGGCGCTTTCGCAGCGGGCTCGGCCAGCTGAAGAGCTACGGCGATGCTGACGGTAGGCGCCTACGAGATCGCCCAGGGCCAGCACCCCGACTTCCGCGGGCTGCTCGCCCGGACGAAGGGCTTCCTGCCGCGCATGGCGCCGGTCATCGCGATCGCCTTCGGAGCCATCGCCGTCTTCTACGGCCGGGTTCTTCGCCCTTGTCACTGGAGCGATCGGGTCGGCCTCGAGCGGTGGAAGCAGCTCAGGTGCTGCGGCCGCGGCGCCGGATCCTTCTGGTGGTGCTGTATGGTCCTGCTCATCATTCCGTTGAGCTACTTCCTCCAGACCAAGCTGCTCTACACCATCCCGGCGACCGCGATCGAGCAGCGTGGGTGGCATCGACGGCATGAAGCGCTCCTGGAACCTGACCAAGGGGGCGTTCTGGCGGACGCTGGGGTACTACCTGCTGGCCTCGATCGCGGTGGCTGCCGTTTCCTCCATGGTCTGCTTCGTCGGCCAGTTGGCAATGACGCCGATGATGGCCGGCCTGGCAACGGGACTATCGGATCCGAACGAGGTGTTCGCCAGCACTGGCGGCAATGATCCCGGCTTTCCTGCATCCTCTTCGTGCTGCGGCCATCGTCCAACTCCTGGCGATGCCGTTCCTGCAGCTCTACATCACCTACATGTTCATCGACCAGGTGCGCCGCTCGGAACTGCCGGCCCGACGGCTACTACGAGACGCCGCCTGGCTACGGGTACTACCCGGCCACCCAGGCCCAGTACTACGGCCAGCCGGGCCAGTACTACGGCCAGACCGGCACGGGCTACCCGCACCCGTCCCGGGCAGAGCTCCCCGCAACCAGGTGGCAGGACCCGCAGCCCGGGCAGGGCCCCGCAACCAGGGCAGGGCTACCCGCAACCCGGAGCAGGGGCAGCAGCCTCCAGCGAACTGAGCCGTCCGCTTCGGGACGGTCAGCGGTTCTTGCGCTTCTCCCGCGCCCGGATCTCGACGTGCACCGGGGAGCCCTTGAAGCCGAAGTCCTCCCGCAGGCGCCGCTCGACGAACCGGACGTACGTCGGGTCGAACTGGCCTGAGGTGAACAGTGCGAAGGTCGGCGGGCAGGTGTGCGCCTGCGTGCCGAACAGGATCCGGGGCTGCTTGCCGCTGCGCACCGGGTGCGGATGGGCCGCAGCGAGCCGGCCGAGGAAGGCGTTCAGCTTGCCGGTGGAGACCCGGGTCTCCCAGCCTTCGAGGGCTTCCTCGATGGCCCTGGAGAGCTTGTCCACGTTGCGTCCGGTGAGCGCGGAGATGTTCACGCTTGGCGCCCAGGCGAACGCCCGGATGTCCTGCTCCACCTCGCGGGCCAGGTAGTGGCGACGCTCCTCGTCGGTGAGGTCCCACTTGTTGTAGGCGATCACCAGCGCCTTGCCGGCCTCCTCGACCATGGTGAGGATCCGCAGGTCCTGGTCGCTGATCGTGTCGGACGCGTCCAGCACCACCACGCACACCTCCGCGCGCTCGATCGCGCCCTGGGTGCGCAGCGACGCGTAGTACTCGTGGCCGGAGGCCTCCTTCACGCGGCGGCGCAGGCCCGGCGGTGTCGATGAAGCGGTAGATGACCCGGCCGACCTCG
Organism: uncultured Actinomycetota bacterium; assembly: GCA_963848845.1. Taxonomy (GTDB): domain Bacteria; phylum Actinomycetota; class Actinomycetes; order Propionibacteriales; family Propionibacteriaceae; genus Propionicimonas. Next base: position 167,047 of record CAWKFH010000008.1, on the reverse strand, counting down.
ACCAGTTCGTCGACCGGGTCGACGGTGGTGCCGGCGACGTTGTCGACCACGGCGCGGCGCGAGTTCGCCACCTGGTTCAGCAGCGAGGACTTGCCCACGTTCGGACGCCCGATGATGGCCACCCGACGCGGGCCGCCGATCTCCTGGCTCGCCGGAAGCCGGGGCTTCGGGAAGCACGTCGAGCAGCGCGTCGAGCAGGTCGCCGGTGCCGCGACCGTGCATCGCCGAAACCGGGTGGGGCTCCCCCAGCCCGAGGTTCCACATGCTCGCGGCGTCCGCCTCCTGGCGCAGGTCGTCGACCTTGTTGGCGGCCAGCACTACCGGCTTGCGGCTCCGGCGCAGCACCTCGACCACCGCCTCGTCGATGTCCTGGGTGCCGACGGTCGCGTCGACCACGAAGAGCACGACGTCGGCAGCGGCGATCGCCAGCTCAGCCTGTTCGGCGATCTGGGCAGCCATCCCCTTGGCGTCAGGCGCCCAGCCGCCGGTGTCGACGATCACGAAGTCGCGACCGTTCCAGTCGGCGTCGTAGCTGACCCGGTCCCGGGTAACCCCGGGCAGGTCCTGCACGACAGCCTCGCGGCGACCGATGATCCGGTTAACCAGCATCGACTTGCCCACGTTGGGTCTGCCGACGACGGCCACGACGGGTTTGACCACATCGATCTCGGTGGTCTCAGTCATGGTGGTCCCTTCGATTTTCGCGTGCGACCGATCAGGTTACCGCACGAGCACGGTCCGACTTGCACCGCAGGCCGTGCCAGACTGCTGCCAGGACGGATTGGAGACAACGTGGCGGCTTCGGACAGCCCGCATTGGCTGAACGCCGAACGGCTTCGGATCTACCCCCGAATATTCATCGCGGTGTACGCCCTGACGGTGATCGGCTATTCGCTGTCCCTGCACGACGGGATCGACCTGAGTGGCCATCCGGTCGGGTCCGACTTCGTGACGTTCTACGCCGCATCGAAGCTGGCGCTGGCCGGCCACGGCTTGCTGGCCTACGACTACACCGCACTGGCGGAGGTCCAGCTGGAGCTGTTCCCGGGGTACACGCAGGGGACGTTCGCGTGGTTCTATCCTCCGACGTTCCTGATGGTGATCGCCCCGCTGGCGTTGCTGCCCTACCTGCCCGCCTTCTTCGCCTTTGTTGGCAGCACCGCAGCGGCCTGGGTGCTCACGCTTCGCCGGGCAATCGGACGTCCGGGCGCCGGCTGGCTGATCGCAGCGTTCCCCGGGCTCTGGATCTGCGCGGCCCATGGCCAGAACGGGCTGTTGACCTCCTCGCTGGCCGGCGGATCCATCCTGTTGCTGCGCCGCCGGCCGGTCCTGTCCGGGGTGCTGTTGGGTCTTCTGGTGGTCAAGCCGCACCTGGCGGTGTTGTTCGCGGTGGCGCTGGTCGCGACCCGGGCATGGCGGACGATGCTCGTGGCCGCAGCGACAGCGTTGGCATTCCTTGGGATATCGATCGCGGCCTTCGGCCCGGAATCGCTGACCGCCTGGCTGAACAGTCTTCAGCTGGCGCGCCTTGCCACCGAGTCCGGCTACCTGCCCTGGCACAAGATGCCGTCCACGTTCGCGATGCTGAGACTGCTGGGTACGCCACTCGATTGGTCCTACCTCATCCAGGGCTTGGTCTCGCTGCTGGCGGTTGCCGCGGTCTGGCTGGTCTGGCGCAGGTCCGACACGCTGCCGTTGCGGGGTGCGGTACTGATGGCGGCAACGTTCCTTGCGAATCCCTATGCCTTCGACTACGACCTGGTCTGGCTGGCTTTCCCGATCGCCTGGCTGGCCGGCCTGGGACTGACAGCGGGCTGGCGCCGGGGCGATCGCGAGATCCTCAGTGCCGCGTGGCTGCTGCCAGCGGTCGCGGGAACGGTCGCTTCCGTCGCGCACGTCCAGCTGGCACCGGTGGTCCTCGGCGCCCTCGTCTGGATCGCCGTCCGCCGCGTGGTGGACGTACACCCACCGGAAGGCTTGGTCAGGCTCAGCCAGCGTTTTCGGGTCGGGCTGAAGCAACCAGGCTGAGCACGGCCTCGATCGTCTCCGGCAGGGTCAGGTAGGTGCAGTCCAGGTGGGTGACGCCGTCCGCAGCGGTGGTGAAGTTCACCAGCTTGGAGTCGTCGGAGTCGCGGCGCAGCACCTGGTCGGCCAGCTGGGCGGCGTCCACCTTGTCGCCAAGTTCGGCCTGCCGCCGGGCCATCCGGATCTCCGGGTCGGCGGTCAGCAGCAGCCGGACGTCGGCGTCCGGCGCCACCACGGTTGTGATGTCGCGTCCTTCGGCGACGATCCCCGACGGCGCGCTGTCGATCAGCCTGCGCTGCCGCGCCACCAGGTTCGCCCGGCACTCGGCGACCGTCGAGACCGCACTCACCTTCGACGAAACCTCCGGCTCGCGGATGGCGGTGGTCACGTCCCGCCCGTTCACCCGGACCCACTGGTCGTCCGGATCGGTGCTGATCTCAAGGTCGGCACCCACGGTGGCGGCGATCACCCCGGCCTCATCCGCCGGGTCGACTCCCGCGTCGAGAAAGGCGCAGGCGACCGCGCGGTACATGGCTCCGGTGTCCAGGTAGGCCAGTCCGAGGGCCTTCGCCACCCCGCGGGAGGTCGTGGACTTCCCGGAGCCGCTGGGTCCGTCGATGGCGATCACCAGGCGTTCGGCCATGCCATTTCCTCCTACAGTTGCGGTTCACGGTCGCGGACGGTCCAGCCGGCGCTCGGACATCGCAGCGGCGAGTTCGCCGGCCTTCTCCGGTGCCACCTGCACCGAGAGCCAACCAACTTCACGTTCCTGGTCATGGTCGATGGACAGGTCCTCGACGTTCACCCCGGCGGCCTCGATGTCCCGGAACAGTCGGGCAAGGGCGCCGGGAGCGTCGGGGATCTCGACCACAACGTGGGCGTAGCTGACGGTGGTCAGGCCGTGCTTGCCCGGCAGGGCCCGGGTGCCCTCGCGGCCCCGCTCGAGCACCGCTGCGATGTCGCCACGGTCGAGGGTGGCGATCATGTCGGCCAGGTCGGCCTGGATCGCCAGGAGTTCAATCCGGACGGCGGCGGAGTTCGCCCCGATGATCTGCTGCCAAAGCCCGGGGTCGGAGGCGGCGATCCGGGTCACGTCCCGCAACCCCTGACCGGCCAGCCGCAAGTGTTCGGCCGGCACACGGGTGAGGGTGCCGGCAACGAGCACGGAAACCAGATGCGGAAGGTGGGACACCTGGGCGACCGCCTCGTCGTGGTGGGCTGCGCCCATGGTGACCTTGCGCGCCCCGCACAGTGCCGCCAGTTCCTGCACGTCCAGCACGGCGTGCGCTGCGGAGGTGTCGTGCGGGGTGACCACCCAGGTGCGGTCGACGAACAGGTCGGCATTGGCGGTGAGCGGCCCGACGTGCTGGGAACCGGCCATCGGATGGGACCCGACATAGCGCGACAGGTCGGCATCGGTGCGCCGCAGCGCACCGAGGACGGTGCCCTTCACCGATCCCACGTCGGTGACAGTGGCGTTCGGGTAGGTGTGCAAGGAGCGGGCGATCACCTTCGCCAAAGCCTCGGGCGGCACCGCTACCACGACCAGGCGGACCTCCGCCGGCTCCGGTGCCGCCGTGCTGCCGGCCCCCCTCGACGCGGCGACGCGGGCGTGGCTGGAGACCTTGTCCTGCAGGTGGACCGTCAGCCCCGCCCGGGTGAGGGCGTGGGCGACGGAGGCGCCGACCAGACCGGTGCCGATGACCACTGCCGGTGACAGGTCACGGGAGTTCACTGGCCGCCCTTCTGCACGAACGAGCGGACGTACTCCTCGGCGTCGGTTTCGAGCACCGAGTCGATCTCGTCAAGGATCGCGTCGTAGTCGACGGCGCGCGCGGACCTGGTGGTCTCCTCGACCACCTCTTCGGCGCGCTGCTGCGCCCGTTCCCGCTGCACCCGATCGGCCACCGTCGCTCCTGTTCTCCCGGCGCCGTCAGCCTACTCATCCCAGGCGGCGCAGCAGCGCATCGACCGCGGCTACGTCCGGCACTCCTCCGACCTCGTCCGCAGTGTGCCCGGTCGGCTCGGCCAGGTCGAGGCGATGTAGGCGCCCATTGCTGTCCTGCACCGACATCCAGTCCCACGACGCGGCCAACACCCGCTCAGGTGCCAGCCGCACCAGCGTGCCCCGCAGCCACGCCCTGGTGTCTGCCGGGGGTTCGTCGCCGGCCCTGGTCACCTCGCCCCCGGAAACCACGGTCCGTAGCCTCCCGGACCGCTCCAGGGCTTCGAAGGGGCCGGGACGGTCCAACCTTGCCCAGGCCAGGTCGAGCTGGGCCAGCCGGGGGTGGTCCCAGGCGAGCCCGTCACGGTCGGCATAGGCCCCGAGCAACTGCTGCTTGGCCACCCAGTCGAGCCGGTCCGCGCAGGTCGCCGGATCGTGGCGCAGGTCGGCCAGCGCCAGGGCCCAGGCGTCGAGCACACCGGCGTCGTAGGCCTCGGGACGCCGGGCGGCTTCCGCGAGCACAGCTTCGCCGAAGGCCTCCTGCAGGTCGAGGGCGGTGAGCCGGCGACCGTCAGCCAAATGCAGGGGGTGGGAAAGGCTGAGGTCGTGGCTCACGGCTGTGAAGGCTGCCACCGGGTCGGCAAGCTCCAGTGGTGGCAGGGCGTCCGCCTCAAGGGCGGTCAGGAACGCACCCAGAGTGCCTGCCTTCAACCAGGTGGTGAACTGGCTCCGGTTGGCGTCCCCGGTGATCACGTGGAGCCGGCGGTAGCGGGCCGGTGAGGCGTGCGGCTCGTCGCGGGTGTTCAGGATCGGCCGGCGCTGCGTCGTCTGGATGCCTTCGAAGGTCTCGAAGAAGTCGGCGCGCTGGGTCAGCTGGAAGCCGGACCGTTCCCCGTGCTGGCCCAGCCCGACCCGGCCGGCCCCGACCAGCACCGCTCGGGAGACCAGGAAGGACGGCAGCGCCGCCCGGATCCGGTCCCAGGACAGCGACCGCGGCAGCAGGTGGTTCTCGTGGCAACCGTAGGACGCGCCCTGGGAGTCGGTGTTGTTCTTGTAGATGCCGATCTCCACGCCCAGCCGTGCCGAAGCCACCCGGGCTGCGGCCACCACGGCCGCGTCGCCGGCCAGGTCGTAGGCAACCGCATTCCTGGCCGAGGTGACCTCGGGGCCGCTGTACTCCGGGTGGGCGTGGTCGACGTAGAGCCGGGCGCCATTGGCCAGCACCCGGTTGTGGGCGTCCTCGATCGGGATCGGGTCGTCCCACTCCAGCTTGGTGCCGGTCGCCACGCCGGGGTAGGCGGTCACCACAGCCGCGCTCAGGAGCGCCGGGTGCAGGTCCGGTGCGCCGGGGGCGAGGATGCCGTACTCGGTTTCGATGCCCATGACGCGCGGCACGATCACGCGGGGTACGGTCACGGGTTCAGCGCGCGCGAGCCGACCAGGGTGCGCAGGAACACGATCCGTTCCCCCTTGCGGCCGGAGACCCGCGCCCAGTCATCGGGGTTCGTGGTGTTCGGCAGTTCCTCGTTCTCGCTGATCTCCGCGGCACACGCCCCCAGCACGTGCTCCCGCCGGACGCCGCGGGACCCGCCACCGATCAGCTCCTTGATGGCGGCCTTCTTGGCCCGGTCGACCACGCCGACCAGCATCGCGCCGGAGACGAAGTCGGCCACGTGCAGCACCTCCTTGGCGCCGCTTGCGTAGGTGACCTCGATGAACCGGTTCTCCTCGGTGCGGGCGTACAGCCGGCCGACGATGGTCTCAATCAGGTCCTGCCGGAAGCTCTCCGGGTCGACGCCTCCGCTGTTCAGCGGGGTCTGCTGCGTCAGATAGCGGGCCAGGATTTCGGCGGCAGCTGCCGCGTCCGGGCGCTCGAGCTTGATCTTCACGTCCAGGCGTCCCGGACGCAGGATCGCCGGGTCGATCAGGTCCTCCCGGTTCGTTGCGCCGATCACGATCACGTTCGCCAGGCCCTCGACGCCGTCGATCTCGCTCAGCAGCTGCGGGACGATCGTCGCCTCGACGTCGGAGGAGACCCCGCTTCCCCTGGTCCGGAACAGGGCGTCCATCTCGTCGAAGAAGACGATCACGGGCCGCCCGGAGGTGGCGTGCTCCTTGGCCCGGGTGAAGATCGCCCGGATCTGCCGCTCGGTCTCCCCCACGTACTTGTCCAGCAGCTCCGGCCCCTTGATGTTCAGGAAGTGGCTGCCGGCCGAGTTCGCCACCGCCTTGGCGATCATGGTCTTGCCGCAACCCGGTGGGCCGTAGAGCAGGACGCCCTTGGGTGGTCGCAGGCCGAACTCGGTGAACAGTTCCCGGTGCAGGAACGGCAACTCGACCGCGTCCCGGATCTGCTCGATCTGGGCGTCGAGGCCACCGATGTCGGAGTACTGGACGTCGGGAACCTCCTCGAGGGTGAGGTCGGCCACCTCGCTGCGCGGCACCGCAGCCAGGGCCAGCAGCGCCCGCCGATCGGCCAGCAGCGTGGTGCCGAGCCGCAGCGCCTGGACGTCGAGACCGTCGGCGGCCAGCAGCACCGACTCCTCGCCGGAGGCCCCGGTCACCAGCAGCCGGCCATCGGGCAGGACCTCGGACAGCCGGACGGTCTCCCCTGCCGGGGTGTCGCCAACGATGCCGACCACCAGCATCGCCTCGTTGAGCAGCACCCGGGCGCCGACGGCGACCTCTCCTGCCGGAACCTCGGGACTGACCGCGCAACGCAACCATCGGCCTCCGGTCGCGATGTCCGCGGTGCCGTCCCCGACGCCGACGACGTGTCCGAAAGAGCTCGGCGGGGTCGCCAGCGAGTCCAGCTCCGCACGCAGCGACAGCAGCGAATCCCGGGCTGCCTCAAGGGTGGCGTTGAGCTTCTCGTTGGTCTGGGCCAGCGAGCGGGCGTCGGTGCGGGCGTCGGTGAGGCGTCGTTCGGCCAGGTCCAGCGCGCGGCCACGCGCCTTCAACAGCTCGTTCGCCTCGGCCAGCTGGCGGGCGAGTTCGGCCGGCTCAGGCATCGCCCGGCTCGTCGCCGACACCGGGCGGCCGGGGCCCGCTGTAGTCGGATCCGTAGGCACCCGGCGCCGGGCGGCGTCGCTTGATCGGCGCGACCATGCCGGGGGCCAGCCGCCGGGTGAAGATCAGGAAGCCGGTGTGCCCGCTGGTGCCGTGCCCGGGCCGGATCGACAGGCCCTCGGCATGCCATTCCCGCGCCGAGTACTCCCTGGCCGCCGGCTCAGTGAAGCCGCCGTGGGCACGGAGGGTGTCCACCGTCCGGCCCAGCTGGGTGGTGGTTGCGACGTAGCAGCAGAGCAGGCCGCCGGGCACGAGGACGCCGGCGACCGCATCGATGCACTCCCAGGGAGCCAGCATGTCGAGCACCGCCCGGTCCACCGGCTCCGGACCGATGTCGGTGGCCAGATCGCCGTTGCGCAGCGTCCAGGCCGGATGCTCCTGGCCGAAGAAGGCCTCCACGTTCTGCTTCGCCACCGCTGCGAACTCCGGCCGCCGCTCGTAGGAGTACAGCCGTCCGGTGCTGCCGACCGCGCGCAACAGGAAGATGGTCAAGGCACCCGAGCCGGCACCGGCTTCCAGAACCCGGGCGCCGGGGAAGATGTCGGTCTGCACCAGGATGTGCGCGGCGTCCTTCGGATAGACCACAGCCGCCCCGCGGGGCATCGTGACGGTGAACTCCTCCAACAGCGGCCGGAACGCCAGGTACTGGGCACCCCCGGCGGACTGGACCACCACGCCCTCGGGGCGTCCGATCAGGTCGTCATGCCCGATGCCGCCCTTGGTGGTGTGGAAGGTCGCCCCCGGGATGAGGACCACCGAGTGGCGACGGCCCTTGGCGTCCGAGATGGTGACCCGCTCCCCCGCCTTCAGGTCGCCGGTGCGGGTGCCGCTCAACTCGTGCTGCGGAGCGCCGGATTCGGAGTGTTCAGCCACGCGTGATCCCCCAGAATCCGAGAGCCTGTCCACTGCCGAACGGTTGTCCGATCACGGTTACTCCCTTGCCGAAGAACAGGATGCCGTCCGTCTGCGACACCGGCAACACGGTGTTGTCGACGGCCGCCTGCTGTTGCAACTCGGTCAGCGCCACCGTCCTCGCGACCCCGGTGGTGGTCCGGGCCCGACGGTCAAGCGCTTCGAGCTTCGCTTCGCTGCCGGTCAGTGGGCTGCTGATGTAGCGCTGCAGCCAGCCGGTCGCGTTGTTGACCCAGGCCGGAGCGTCGGTCAGCCACAGGTCGGCCGCCCCAGCGGTGACCAGCCGGACGCTGACCCCGTCCAGGCCCTCGATCCGGCTGCGCAGCACGTTGGCCAGGTCGGCGTGACCCGGTGCGGTCGGGCTGTAGCCAAGGGTCATGATGATCCGGCTGCCGGACAGGGCGGGCAGGCGTGGGCGGCCGCCGAGCGGGAAGGCTTTGGCGTGCTCGGGTACCCCGATCGGAACCAGTGAGTCGAGGGTGCGGTCGGCCTGCAGTGCCAGGGCCACCCCCCGCCGCAGCTCGGCACTCCCGCGAAGCCTGGCGTCGGGGTTCCAGACCAGTTGGGTGACCCGCAAGCCGGGCAGCGGGTACCTGCTGAAACCCTTCGCGGTGCGCTTTTCGGCGCTGCCGGCGATCTCGTCGGTGACCCGCTGCAGCCCGGCGTTGTCCAGGCTTCGCCAGACGACGTCCGCGGTGCCCTCTGCGATCGCGGTCTCCGCCGCCACCGAGTCCGTGGCTATCAACAGCCTCAAGGCCGGCAGGAGGCCGGTCTTTGGCCCGAGATACTTCTCGAACTTGGCGAAGGTGGCCTGTTCGGCCTCGATGGTCCGCACGGCATACGGACCGGACCCGATCGGGAGGGTCTGCAGCGGCAGCGTGGTGTCGGGATTGAACACTTCCTCGTCGACGATGGCTGCGGCCTGTCCCGCGAGGGCGTAGCCGAATTGGTTGTCGGCCCACGACAGGTGGAACCGGATCGTCTGCGCGTCGCGGATCTCGATCCGTTTCAGCGCTGCCAGCAGGCGGATGGAAGTGCCAGCCGCGTCGATCCGCAGCGCCCGCTGCAAGCTGAACCGGACATCGGAGGAGTCCAGGACATGGCCGTTGTGGAAGAACAGCAGCTCGGGCAGCGTGCATTCGTAGACCAGTTTGGACGTGAACAGGCAGTCGGTTGCCGCGTCCGGCTTCAGCTCACCCGTTGCCGGCAAGACCATCATCAACCGCTGGTAGACGCTGGTGACCAGCATCGAGTCGGTGTCGCCGATGGCGATGGCCGGGTCCGCAGTGGTCATCGGCCCGGTGGTCAGCAGGGTGAACTCGCGCGGGGTCGGTGACGCCGACGGCGAGGTTGTCGGTGGCCCGACCGGCGTGCAGCCGGCCAGCACGCTGAGGGTGGCCACAAGCACCGCCAGCAGCAAGTGGGTGGCGCGGTGGGGGTGGGTCTCAGCGGGCATTGAAGTACTTGGCCTCCTGGTGGTGGACGACGATCGCATCGGTCGACTGCTCGGGGTGCAGCTGCAGTTCCTCGCTCAATTGCACACCGATCCGCTCCGGGCGGAGCAACTCGACCAATTTGGCCCGGTCGTCGAGGTCCGGACAGGCCGGATAACCGAAGGAGTACCGCGAGCCACGATAGGCCTGATCCCGGATCATCGCCTCCACACCGCCGTCGCCGTCCAGCCCGAGCTCGGAACGGACGCGGGCATGCCAGTACTCGGCCAGCGCTTCGGTGAGCTGGACCGACAGGCCGTGCAGCTCAAGGTAGTCCCGGTAGGCATCGGCGGCGAACAGCTCAGCCGTCGCCCGGGACACCGCAGAACCCATGGTCACCAGTTGGAGCCCGATCACGTCCGGACCGAGAGCGGCTGCCTCGTCCGCGTCCCGGAAGAAGTCGGCCAGGCACAGGTGCCGGTCCCGGCTCTGCCGCGGGAAGGTGAAGCGGGTGACCTCGCGGGACGGATCCTCCGGGGAGCCGAGAATCAGCGACTCACCCTCGGAATGGCAAGGCCAGTAGCCGTGGACGACGGCGAGCTCGGCCAGGCCGTCGGTCCGTAGCCGCTCCAGCCAGTGGCGCAGCCTCGGGCGGCCCTCGGTCTCGACCAGTTCCTCGTAGCTGGGCCCAGCCTTCGCCGACCGCAGGCCCCACTGGCCCATGAATGTCGCCCGTTCGTCGAGCCAGGCTGCGACCTCGGCCAGCCCGAGCCCCTTCACCACCCGGCTGCCCCAGAACGGCGGGGTGGGCACGGGCCCGCCCCTGGCGACGTCGGAACGGCCGGTCGGGGCCTCGTCCGTGGTGGGCGCAGAGCGCTTGGTCACCACCCTTCGCCGCCGCGGTGCTGGCAGGGTCGCGCCGGGCACGCCGTGCTTCACCGCCATCACCTTCTCCATCAGGGAAAGCCCTTCGAAGGCGTCCCGGGCGTAGCGCACCTCGCCGGCATACAGGTCGTTCAGGTCTTCCTCGACGAACGCCCTGGTGAGGGCGGCGCCGCCGAGGAGTACCGGGAACCCGGTCAAGCCGCGGCTGTTCAGTTCCTGCAGGTTGTCGCGCATCACGACCGTCGACTTCACCAGCAGTCCGGACATCCCGATGGCGTCCGCGTTGTGCGCCAGGGCGGCCTCGATGATCGCGCTGACGGGCTGTTTGATGCCGAGGTTCACCACCGTGTAGCCGTTGTTGGTCAGGATGATGTCGACAAGGTTCTTGCCGATGTCGTGCACGTCACCCTTCACCGTTGCGATGACGATGGTGCCTTTGCCGCCGGCGTCGGCCTTGTCGAGGTGTGGTTCGAGGTAGCCGACCGCGGCCTTCATCACCTCCGCGGAGCCAAGGACGAACGGCAGCTGCATCTGGCCGGAGCCGAACAGCTCGCCGACCTCCTTCATGCCGGCCAGCAGCTCGTCGTTGATGATGGCCAGCCCGGGCTTGGTCAGCAGCGCCTCGTCGAGGTCGGCCTCCAGCCCCTTCGGGTCGCCATCGACGATCCGTCGCTGCAGGCGCTCGGCCACCGGGAGGGACGCGAGCTCGGCCGCGCGGGCCTCCCGGGTGCTGGTCGTGGTGACCCCCTCGAAGAGCTCGAGGAACTTCGTCAGCGGATCGTAGCCGGCCGCGCGCCGGTCGTAGATCAGGTCCTCGGCCACCTGCCGCTGATCTTCCGGGATCCGGGCGATCGGCACGATCCGCGCAGCTGGCACGATGCCGGAATCAAGGCCGGCCTGCACGCACTCGTGCAGGAACACCGAGTTGAGCACCTGTCTGGCGGCCGGATTGAGACCGAAGGAGACGTTGGAAATGCCAAGGGTGGTGTGGATTCCCGGGTAGCGGGCGGTCAGCTGGCGGATCGCGTCGATCGTCTCCAGCGCGTCCCGCCTGGTCTCCTCCTGGCCGGTGGAGACCGGGAAGGTCAGGCAGTCGACGATGATGTCGCCGATGTCCATCCCCCAGTTGCCGGTCAGGTCGGCGATCAGGCGGTCGGCCACCCGCAGCTTCCATTCCGCCGTTCGGGCCTGGCCCTCCTCGTCGATGGTCAGGGCCACCACGGCTGTGCCGTGCTCGCGGACCAGCGGCATGGCCTTCGCGAAGCGGGATTCCGGCCCGTCCCCGTCCTCGTAGTTCACCGAGTTGATCGCACAGCGTCCGCCGAGGCGTTCCAGGCCGGCCTGCAGCACCGGGGCCTCGGTGGAGTCCAGCATGATCGGCAGCGCAACCCCAGTGCCCAGCCGGGCGGCCAGCTCGGCCATGTCGGCGACGCCGTCGCGGCCGACGTAATCGACGCAAAGGTCCAGCAGGTGGGCACCATCCCGGCTCTGCTGTCGGGCGATGTCGACGCAGTCGGTCCAGTTCCCGGCGAGCATGGCGTCGCGGAAGGCCCGGGAGCCGTTGGCGTTGGTGCGCTCGCCGATCGACGAGGTAGGTCAGGTCCTGCCGCAGTGGCACGTCGGCGTACAGGGACGACAGCGCCGAGGTGTGCACCGGTTCCCGCTTGCCAGGGGCGCGGCCGGCAACCGCCGCAGCCAGGCGGGCGATGTGCGCCGGAGTGGTGCCGCAGCAGCCGCCGACCAGGTTGAGGCCGAACTCGGACGTGAATTGCTCGAGGTACGTTACGAACTCCTCCGGTCCCATCGGGTAGCGGGCACCCTCGGGACCAAGCTCAGGCAGGCCGGCATTCGGCATGCAGACCAGGCCGATGCGGGCGTTGCGCGACAGGTACCGCAGGTGCTCGCTCATCTCCGTCGGTCCGGTGCCGCAGTTCAGCCCGATGGCGTCGATTCCCAGGGGCTCCAGGGCGGTAAGGGCCGCCCCGATCTCACTGCCGAGCAGCATCGTCCCGGCCGTCTCCACGGTGACGTTGACGAAGATCGGCAGGTCGACGCCCAATGCTTCGCGGGCCCTGCGGGCGCCGTTGACTGCAGCCTTGGCCTGCAGCAGGTCCTGGCAGGTCTCGATCTGGAAGCCGTCCACCCCCCCGGTGATCATGGCTTCAGCCTGTTGCTGGTAGGCGTCCCTGCAGCCGGGCGTAGCCGATGTGGCCAAGGCTGGGCAGCTTGGTGCCCGGTCCGACACTGCCCAGTACATAGCGCTGGCGTTCCGGGGTGCTGGCCGCGTCGGCCGCCTCCCGCGCGATCCGGGCCCCGGCGCCGGCGAGCTCGGTGATCCGGTCGGCCGCGTCGTATTCGGCCAGCGCGGCCAGGTTCGCACCGAAGGTGTTGGTCTCGATGCAATCCGCGCCTGCGGCCAGGTAGGCGGCATGGATGGCGCCCACCACATCGGGTCGGGTGACGTTGAGCACCTCGTTGCAGCCCTCGAGCCCTTCGAAGTCGGTCAGGGTCAGGTCGTAACCCTGCAGCATCGTTCCCATGCCCCCGTCCGCCACCAGGACGCGGGTGGCAAGGGCCGAGCGGAGATCGCGGGTCATGGGGAGCAGAATAGGCGAGTCCGCCTACAGTGGTCGCCATGGCAGAGGCTCGTGGGCTCAGGGGGCTGCGCAATCCGGTGGTCATCGCCGGGTTCGGCGGCTGGAACGACGCCGGTGAGGCGGCTAGCGGTGTGATCGACCATCTGGTCGACCAGTACCGGGCCGAGCTGTCCTTCGCGATCGACCCGGAGGAGTTCTACGACTTCCAGGTGAACCGGCCAACCACAAGGCTCGTCGACGGTCAGCGGATCGTCGAATGGCCGACCACCGAGGTACTGGTGGCGAGCCTCCCCGAGCGTGACCTGGTGCTGATCGGCGGTCCGGAACCGAACTACCGCTGGCAGGAGTACGTCAGCCGGTTGCTCTCGATGCTGCGTTCGGTGAAGCCGGAACTGGTGGTGCTGCTCGGCGCGCTGCTCACCGACGCCCCGCACACGCGCCCGGTGCCGGTGACCGGGACGGCCAGCACTCAGGCCCTCGCCGACGAACTTGGCCTTGAGCTCTCCGACTACGAGGGCCCGACCGGGATCGTGGGCGTCCTCGCCTACGAATGCAGCCGGGCCGGCATGCCGGTGGCGTCGATGTGGGCTTCGGTGCCGCACTACGTCGCCGAACCGCCCAACCCGAAGGGGACGCTTGCGCTGTTGACGCGCCTGGAGGATGTCCTCAACCTGCCGCTGGATCCGGGCGACCTGTCGGCCGAAGCCGACCAGTGGGTCGAGCAGGTCAACGAACTGGTTTCCGACGATCCGGACATCTCCAGCTATATCAATGCGCTCGAGGAGCGCCGGGACGAGGCCACCCCGACCCCGAGCGGCGAAGTCATCGCTGCGGAGTTCGAGCGCTACCTGCGGCGTCGGGACCGCCGAAGGGGCTGATCAGGACGCCCACCGCGAACCCGATGCCGGCCCAGTCGGCGACTCAGCGTTTGGCCGATTGCTCGGCGGTGGCCTTCAGGGCTCGCACCATGGCGTCCGGGTCTTCTGCGCTGTAGACCGCCGAGCCCGCAACGAACGTGTCGGCTCCGGCCTCGACGCAGCGCTCGATCGTCTGTGGGCTGATCCCGCCGTCCACCTGGAGCCAGATGTCACCGCCGCGGGCATCCAGCAGGGCCCTGGTCCGGCGCAGTTTCGGCAGCACGACATCAAGGAAGGACTGGCCACCGAACCCGGGCTCGACGGTCATCAGCAACACCATGTCAAGTTCACCGAGCAGGTCGGCGTAAGGCTCGATCGGGGTAGCCGGACGCAGCGCCATCGCCGCCCGGGAACCGAGCGCCCGCAGCTCCCTGGCCAGCTTCACCGGGGCATCGGAGGCCTCGATGTGGAAGGTGACCGACTCGGCGCCGGCATCGGCGTAGCCGGGAGCCCAGCGATCCACCTCGGCGATCATCAGGTGGATGTCGAGCGGCATGTCGGTACCGGCCCGGACGCTGGCCACCATCGGCAGCCCGAAGGTCAGGTTGGGCACGAACCGGTTGTCCATCACATCCAGGTGCACGGCGTCCGCGCTGGGGATCCGGGCGATCTCTGCGCTCAGGTTGGCCAGGTTGGCATTCAGGATGCTCGGCGTGATTCGGATCCCCACGGCGCTCACCCTAGACGAAATCCGGGCGCCCTGATGGCCCGGAGCAATTCCGGCAAGAACTCAACCCTCGCGCTGCAGGAGTGCCAGGAACATGGCATCGGTGCCGTGGCGGTGCGGCCACAGCTGGACGTAGTCCCCGACCGCTGCGTCCGGAACCTCAGGCAGGTACCCGGCCGCCGGGAGCTGCCGCACCCCGGTCGCCGTCGCCACGACCCCGGTGGTCTCCGCCGGGTGCGGCGAGCAGGTGACATAGGCCACCACTCCCCCGGGCTTCACGGCCCGGATCGCGGTGGCCAAGCAGGTCACGTTGCAGCGCAACCAGACCGGGCAGTTCGCCCTGCTGCCGGCGCCACCGGCTCTCCGGACGCCGGCGCAGGGCGCCAAGCCCGGTGCAGGGCACGTCGGCGAGCACCCTCGAGAAGGAGCCGTCCCGCCAAGCCGGGCGCGTGCCGTCGGCGACCACCGTCACTGGTCGTCCCGGTTCCGGGTAGGCGCGCAGGTTGTCCGCCACCAGCCGGGCCCGGTGGGGTTGCAGTTCGGAGGCCACGAGCCGTTCGCCGGCCTGCCTGGCCAGCCCGGCCAACAGGGCGGACTTGCCGCCGGGGCCGGCGCACAGGTCCAGCCACGGCCCCGCCGGCGCAGCGGCGCGAGCCAGCGCCAGCGAGACCAGCTGCGACCCTTCGTCCTGCACGCCGGCACGGCCCTCGCGGACTGCAGGCACGGAGCCGGGGTCACCGTCGTGGTAGGCGCCGTAGGGCGACCAGCGCGCCGGGGTGCCGCCTAGCTCGGATCGTTCGGCAAGTCCTGGCCGGACGACCAGGCAGGGGTGCGGGGCGATGTTGTCGGCGGCGAGGGCCGGCGCCAACTCCGCCTCGGGCAGCACGCTGGCCCACGCTTCCACGATCCAGCGCGGGTGGTGCTCGGCCAGTGCGAGCCGGCCAACCGCGTCCTGTCCGGCGGACAGCACGTCCAGCCAGCCGGACCAGTCGCGCTCGCCGACGCGTCGGAGGATCGCGTTCACCAGACCGGCCACCCGCTCGCCCACCTCCAGAGCCGCGAGGTCGACAGTTGCCGAGATCGCGGCATGCGGTGGCACGCGCATCGCCAGCAGCTGGTGGGTGCCGAGCCGAAGAATGTCGATCACCGCCGGCTGCAGGCTCTTCAACTCCCGGCCGGCGGCCCGTTCGATGATCCGGTCATAGCTGCCGAGTGCCCGGCAGGTGCCGGAGACCAGTTCGGTGGCGAAGGCTGCGTCGACGGCGGTGAGCCCTTCCCGTTGCCGCGCAAGTTCCAGGTTGGCGTAGGCGCCGTTACCCCAGACCGCCCGCAGCACCTTGAAGGCGACGGTTCGTGCCGGGTCCCGGCGACGCGCTGGGCGGCTCACGCGAGCCGTCCCGGACCGCGCAGCCCGCGGCCCCAGTCGGCAGCGGCCACCGGCCGCTTGCCGGCCGGCTGCACCAGGAGCAATTCCAGCAGGCCATCCCCGGTGCCGACCAGCACCGAACGTTTCCCTGCCTGCAGCTGTCCGGGCTGCAGGTCCTCGCCCGCTGCGGGTATGGCCAGCAGCACCCGCAACCGTTCCCCGTCCAGTTCGGTCCAGGCCACCGGGGAGGGGTTGTTGGCCCGCACCTGCCGGGAGAGTTCCAGCGCCGGCCGGGTCCAGTCGATCCGGGCCCCGGCCACGGTCAGCTTGGGGGCAAGGGTGACGCCGGTTTCCGGTTGCGGCCTGGCCGTCGCCGTTCCGGCCGCCATGGAATCAAGGGTTCGCACCAGCAGCTCGGCTCCGATGTCCTGCAGGGCCGCCAGCGCAGCACCTGCTGTCTCCGCTTCGCCCGGGAGGTAGTCGGCGGTCGCCAGCACAGGCCCGGCATCGAGCGCCTCGACCAGTTCGAAGACCGTCACCCCGGTCACCGGGTCACCGGCCAGGATGGCGTGCTGCACCGGTGCGGCACCACGCCAGCGCGGCAGCAGCGAGAAGTGCACGTTCACCCAGCCGTGTCGTGGCACCGCCAGCAGCGATCCCGGGATCAGGCCGCCGTAGGCGACCACCGGGCAACAGTCGGGCGCCAGCTCGACCAGCCGGGACGCCAGGGCCGGATCGCTCGCCCGGGCAGGACGCAGCACCTCGATGCCGCGTTCGGCTGCCAGCTGCGCGACCGGGCTGGGCAGCGGTCGGGAGCTGCGTCCCTGCGGGGCGTCCGGTCGGGTGATGACCGCAACAACCTCGTGGTTGCCGCGCTCCAGGAGGTGGGCCAGGGTGTCCGCGGCCACCTGAGGGGTTCCGGCGAAGACCAGGCGCATGAGGGGCAGCCTATTGGAGTCCCGGTGCGAGCGAACCATCCGACGACTCGCGCAGGCGCAGGGCGAGTTCCCTGGTCGCCGGTTCCAGGGCGAGGTCGCAGACCAGCAGCCCGGGCCGGCCGTGGGGCTGGAAGGCGTGCAGGCTGCCGTCGGGCCGGGCGACGGCGGAGGTGGTCGGGGCACCGTCGGCCGCGCAGTTGATCGTGGCGAACCAGCAGGTGTTCTCGGCGGCCCGGCACAACACGGCGGCCTCGTGAAAGGTGTTGCCCGGTTCGGCATAGGTGGTCGGCCGGAAGCCGTCGACCTCTGCCGGGCCGAAGTGCGGGTGGATCACCAACTGTGCACCCTTGCGCACGGCCGCCCGGACCGTTTCCGGGTAGCGCCAGCCCTCGTGGCAGATCACGACCCCGAAGGTGAGCTCCCCCAGGGTGAAGACTTCCCTCCCTTCACCGGGAACATAGAGGTGGTCCTCGGACGGGTCCAGCTGGACCTTGTCCTGCCAACCCAGCCGGCGACCGTCCGGTCCGATCACCAGCACGGTGATCCGCAGGGCGTCGTCGACGAACCTCTCCGTCCCGAGGGCCACCGCGATTCCCGCGCGGCCGGCGGCTGCAGCCACCTCGGCGTGAGCGGACTCAAGCCAGGACCGGTCGGCCGGCGGCACAGCTGCCCCCAGAGCCCGGTAGCCGGGCACGAAGCACTCAGGGAAACAGACCAGCTCGGCTCCCGCCCGGGCCGCCTCGATGATGGCCGCGATCGTCGCCGAGACCGCTGCGTCCGGCGATTCGGGGAACGGCAGGTTCGCCAGGGCGATCCGGACTGTAGGCATGGCGGCACTCTAACCAGTCAGCCGAGCACCTGCGGGTCCACCCGAACCCGGATCGGGGGCTCCTTCTTCGCAGCCCGAACCGACAGCATCGCCCGCACCCGGCCCACCAGTTCGGCGGCCTCGGTCAATGGGCAGCGCAGGGTGACCCGGGCCAGCGGGTCCGGTCCGTCCCCCGGGACCTCGAACGGGCCGAGCACCTGCGTTGTCGCCGGCAGGTCGAGCGTGGCCAGGGCGGCGGCGACGGCCGCCGGGGCACCTTCAATGGTCAGCAGCTTCAGCGCCGGTGGGAAACCCGCTGAAGCCCGGTCGGCCAGTTCCCGCTCGGCGTAGCCGACCGGATCGAGTCGGACCAGCGCCTGCACCTCGCGGATCCCGGCGTCCGCAACCACCATCACAGTGCCGCCGTCGGCCGCCGGACGCACCAGCGCTGCGACCGCGAGCCAGCGGCGCAGCGCCTCCTCGCCGGCCCGAAGTTCAGCGCGGCCGAGCATCAGCTCCGCGTCCAGGAGCACGGCTGCGGCGTAGCCACCGGCGGCCGGAGGCGCAGCTCCCGGAGTCGCCAGGACGAGGATCGGCGCGGAGCCCACCGAGGTCAGTGGATGGTCGGCGCTTGCCTGCAGGACCGCGGTGCCCGGGAAGGCCTTGCCGAACTCCTCAGCGGTTCGGGCGACCCCGACCACCGGGCTGCGCAGCCGGGTCCCTCCGCATTCTGAGCACTCCCAGTGGCGCAACGGCGGCCCGCACCACCGGCAGGCCGGTCCGGCGGCTCCGGATTCGGTCAGGGCCTGGCCGCAGTTCGGGCAGCGGGCGACCGTCCGGCAGTTGGCGCAGACCAGCACCGGCAGGTACCCGGCTCGCGGTACCTGGATCAGCACCGGTCCCGCGGCCAACCCGGACCGGACCACGGTGAACGCATCGTGCGGCAGCCGGGCCACGCTGGCGAGTGGGTCCCGATGGCTGTCGGCGGCCGAGCTGCGGACGGCAGCGGCCAGCCGCCGGGTCTCGACCGGGGGGGACTGGATGGTCGCCAGCCAGGCACGCGCCACCAATTGCTGCACCTCGGCGGTTCGCGCCAGCGCGGCCAGCAGCAACCCGCAGCCGGCAAGGTGTGCCCGCATGGCGGCCACCTCCCGCGCGTGCCAATACGGAGCGTGGGCTTCGGCCCAGGCGTCGTTGCCGTCGTCCCAGAGTGCGACCAGGCCGAGGTCGGCGACCGGAGCGAAGACCGCGGCCCGGGTGCCGAGCACCAACCGGACGCTGCCCCGGCTCGTCGCAAGGAAGTTGCGGTAGCGCACGGCCGGGCCCGCGTCCGCAGCAAGGACGGCGAAGGAACCGCGGCCGAACCGGGTGGTGACCGCTTCGGTGAGCTGTTTGAGGTGCCTCGCGTCGGGGACCAGTAACAGGGCTCCCCGGCCGGCGGCAAGGGTCACCGCAGCCGCTTCGGCGAAGCCCGCGGCCCAATCCCCGGCCGGCGCCGGAGTGGGTAACACCGTCCAGGCCGCCCGAGGACGGCCGCCGGCGGCAAGGGCGCCGAGGAAGCCTGCCGACCCGGGATAGTGGGCCAGTGGTCCGGACTGGTCGGCGAGCATCGGTTCCGGATGGTCCGCGACCCGCGCGTTCTCGGTGGCGGCGTGGCGGGGCGGAACTGCCGCCCTGACCACGTCGGCGAAGCTTCCGGCGTAGTGGTCGGCCACGGCCCGGATGAGCGTTGTCACCGGGGCGCTGAGCACCGGCTCGGGCGAGACCACCTTCTGCAGTTCCGCCAGGTCGGTCCGTTCCCCCGGCTCGGTCCGCTCGAGGATGAACCCGTCCCGCAACTGCCCGGCGAAGCGCACCTTCACCCGGGCACCCGGGACAGCTACACCGTCCAGTGCCTCCGGAACCAGGTAGTCGAACGGTCGGTCGAGGTTGGCCAGCGGGAGGTCCACCGCCACCTTGGCCACCGGTCGCTCCATGGATCGAATGGTAGGGGTCGAAGCCGACAACCGCCCTGCCTAAGGGAGCCAAACGCTTACCGGCCATCGAATTAGCTGAGGCTTGCTCCCCGGCCCGTCCGTGACGTCAATGAGACAAGTAGCCGATCTGCGGATGGTTGCCGGGCTGATCGAGCGGGCAGACGGGTTGACCCAAACCGGGTGCACGCGTTCCGTGACCGACTGCGCGGCGCCCGACGAGGCCCGATGTGGGCTGCGGGTGTGCCGACATGCGGGACATCCGCAAATGCCGGACAGCGCGCATGGGCGTTCCCTGTCGGGCTGCGGTCGAGTGGCCTCGGCGATGCCTGGCTTGTTCCGTTTCTTGGTGCTCCCCCCGCATGACATTCGTCCTCGGTGGTGAGATGCGCCTGCTCACTCCCGCCGAGAGTGAAGCCGCGGCGGTGACGTCGGCCAACAGCCAGCCTCAAGGATGCTCAGGACGTCGTAGTGGCGAGTCCGGCTTGGATCCTTGGTGACTGCGGCGCGGAGGGTCTGGTCGCTCAGTGCTCGACGGACCGCGGTCCGGATCCTGGCCTTGCGGACGGTCTGGTCGGAGCAGGTCGCCTGACCGCGGTCTGGCTGGCGGGCAGGTTGGCCTGGCAAGGGATTCAGGGCAGAACTGCGCACAACCAGTACGCACGGGTTGGTGGACAATTCTCAGGTAGGAACCGGCCGGCAGCAGCCCCGCTGGGTTAGTGGTCATCAGCAACTCATGGGTGGGGACAGACCGGGCATCGATGAAGTGAGCGCCGCGGCTCTCCGGGCCTCGGTCTCTCCGCAGCCAGTTGTGCAGTCGACGTGACCATGGATCATCACGCGGCGAGAGGCGACTCCCATGAGCGCATTGCTCATCGGCTCTTCTGCCGAATCGCGATGCACCACTGGATGGTCCAAAGCATCCCGAGCCCGGCGCCCCATACCGACAGTGGGACCGCTGTGGCGAGGAAAGGGACACCTTCCCACCCGCCGATTCCGCGGGCACCTGATTCCAGGTCAGCCCGGGGCAGATGACCACCACTCGGGCCGGGCGGTGGTGCCGTCGGGTGGAGGCAACTTTGTGGCTGCTCCCCGCTGCGAGCGGCAGCGTCACGCGTTGGAGTTTCATCGCCGAGCCGCAAGGCATGCCGCGTTCTCGGGCAGGTTCGTGACCTGGTTTCGGCGCTGCGCTACGTGCCGCATTGTCAGAATCCGGCGTCTTCAATTTTCAGGAGGACATCATGCTCATCACAGCTAGACGACCGTTGCAGTGCCGCCTCGGGCGCCATCACTGGCACACCGTAAGCACTGAGGACGGCACCAACCACTGGCAGTGCTGCGCCCACTGCGGAAAGGACCGTCCCACAACCCTCGCCAGCACCCTGGACTCGCCGGGGACAGGCTGGCTAGGAATATGGGGCTGACGAACCGCTAACAGTGGGCGGTCTCGACGTTCCTAGGTTCCAGAGTCCATGTAACCCCATGCTCCTCACCCAGGTCCCACGTCGAAACTCCCACTCCCCCGACACCGCCGCCTGCCGCGGTGTTCCCCGACCGGCGCAGCGGTCCCTTGAATGAGGAGGCTTCCATGGAAGCACTACATCAGCTCTTATGCCGGTTGGGAGTCCACCGCTGGATCTACGAAACCGACCCGGAAACGAGGGACGCCGATCCACAAGTGCAGCCGGTGTGGAAAGGAAGGAGATACCCTTTTCGATAGCTCGATTTCCCTTTAGGACGCTGAAGCGAAGCCTGGTAGCTGCAAGAAACAGCTATTCAGCTCTCCTGGCTCCCTTCGAGCCCCACCCATAGAAAACCCGAATCGCCCGGATCTGCCGCCCTGCGAGTGTCCTCGTGATCCTCTGGGCCGTCTGGCGTTGTGTTCACTTCCTCATGCTCGCGGCGCAATTCGCTGGCGGCCCGATTGCTCGTCCGCTGTGCGTCGGCCTGTTCTCGCTGCGTCAGGAGTGCGAGGTGTCGCGGACTTCGAGGATGCGGGTGATCGGTGCGCCGGCGAGGGCGGGGCTGTTCTCACGGTTGGCCCAGACCCGGGTCCGGAGTAGGTCCAGGAAGTGCTCGGCCTGGGCGGTGGTTTCGAAGTCGAGGTCGATGAGGACGTAGCGTGGGTCGTCGACCGGTTGTCGGATGGTGTGGGAGCGGACCCCGGACCGGCCGCGCATGGCGGCGAAGCCATCGAAAGCGCTACGCCAGATGTCGAAGTCTGAGATCGGGTGCTCGATGTGGAGTGTGAACATGCCCTCAGCATCCGCTCTGGCTGTCTGACGGCTCCATCCCAGATCGCTGGGGTCCTGGCACTGCAGCTCGTAGGCTCGAAGCATGGTCAGGCATGTGTCAGCACAGCGGGTGCGCGACGCGATCCTCCAGCACTGCCGCTCGGGTCTCGGCGCGCGGACCTTGCGGATCGCCGTGATCGAGGAGCTGCGGCATGCGGTCGACTTCGACGGCTACGTGTGGGTGCTCACTGATCCCGTCACGTGTGTGGGTGTCGACCCGCTGGCGGACGTTCCCGGGGTCACGGACTTGGCGAGAACGATCCGTCTCAAGTACGCCACGCCCGTTAACCGTTGGACCACTCTGGTCGGAGTCACCGGTCTTGGAGACCGGGCACCGACCAGCCGGTTGTGGCGTGAGGTGCAGCGGCCTCTGGGGGTGGTCGACGTGGTCTCGGCCGTGTTCAGGGATGCCCACGGCTGTTGGGGGTTCCTCGACCTGTGGCTCCGGGACCCGCTCCTGCCGGACCAACTGGAACTGGTGGGATCTGTCGTGATTGAGGTGACCGCGGCGTTGCGCGCCACCCAAGCGGACACCCTGCGACGGCTGCCGTCCGGACCGCCTGAACCACCGGGTCCGGCGACCCTCCTCATGGACGACGACCTTAGGATCCAGGGCAGCACACCGGGAATGGACGACCGGCTGCGGCGGCTCCTGCCCCGCCCCGACGGGCTGCCGCCGGTCCCGGCCGCGGCCCTGAACACGGCGGCCCAGCTCCTCGCGGTCGAGGCGGGCGTCGACGGGCACCAGCCGGAGGCCCGGACCCACCTTGGGGACGGACGGTGGGTCGCCGTGCGCGCCGCGCGGCTGCGGCCCGCGGACGCGATCAGCGTCTCGGTGGAACCAGCCACCCCCACCGAAAGGCTCGACCTTTGCGTGCGCGCGTTCGGACTCACCCCCCGCGAGGCCGACCTCGTCCGGAAGGTTGCCCGGGGACTCGACACCGCGTCGATCGCGCGTGAGCTCCACCTGTCGCCCTACACGGTCCAGGATCATCTGAAGTCCATCTTCACCAAGACCGGCGTCGACAGCCGACGTGATCTCGTGCCACTGCTCTCAGGGTGACGCGAAAGCGCGACCTGCCCACCTACCGGCCAGCAGGCGAACGCGCGGATCTGCCGCTCCTGGTTGTCCCCGACCAGGATCACGTGAGCAGCATGAACGCGCATCGATCGACCTGCACACCCCGCTCGGCTTCAGGCTGGCCGTCCGGGACGTCGAGATCCTGGCCACGTTCACATGGAGTGGCCACCTCTACTCCGCCGACCTCGGGTAGCCGAATTGGCATCGCAAGAAAGGCCGAGCACCTTGCCAGGGCGCCGATCAGCGACGCATCACCGGACGCGTGATTCCACGTGCGACCGGTCGCCGGGGCCTCCGGCGCGAGCGGCGGCCTTGTGGCGGGTCGGGCAGGAGGGGTCCACCGAGGGGGCTGTCCCAGGGGTTCGCGCCGGGCGCGTGTCGATAGTCGTTGGAGAGGCCGGCGGGTGTGACGACATAGCGCCGTCCCAGCGGGCTGACCCAGGTGTACCAACCGGGTTCGGGCTGCGTCAGCCTCCATTCGGTGTGTGTCTTGCCACGATGGACCTTGCGGCGGAGCGGTCCGAGGTTGTCCGGGTGGGTCTGGCCGGGCCGGGAGTCCGTGCCTCTTCGGTAGGGCCTGGTGTGGTCGAGGTCGAGGCCAGCTGAGCGCCTGCTGCTGTACGGGAACACTTCCCAGGGGTGGCGCATCAGGACCGCGCGACGAATCGCTGCGGGTATCTCATAGGCATCCACCGGCGCGATTCCGTTGGGATTGAAGACCGGCCGCACAATGACGCGGCTGTGGCCAAGCAGCGTACGGATCTGACCTATCGTGACCGCTCCGAGTCGTTCGCACCGCCCAACGCCGACGCCGGTGGTGAGCACATCATCCGAGAGGTGGAGGACGAGGGTGGCCTCGGGAAGGAGCCTCTCTGGCAGGACAGTGATCGAGCCGCAGGTGTGCCCGCTGCAACCCTGCGGCGAGCGCGGGCCGTGCTCGACCGGTTCGCTGTCACCGACCTCCGCAACGGGCAGGTCGGGTTGGGTGATCGAGCTCTGGATCAACGCCAGCGCACGGCCGGGAGTGGCCAGGATCCCGAGAGCTGTCGCGCGTCGGGTCTCGGCGGGCTCAGGGGAGCCCTGGTCAGCCAGAATGGCCGACAGCTGTTCCAGCGCTGCATCCAGATAGGTGGCATCAGCAGCGGGCAGCCAGCCGTACAGGTCGCGTAGCCCGTCAGGGCGGCACGGCCCGATCTCGACTCGGGGTTTCGCCTGCCGGCTCCAACGAGCGTCCGCGGCCTCGGGGTCGGCCTGCACCACGAGGGCCTGCACGAACTTCAGGAGCCTGCCGGGCCCGAGACGCGTCGCGAACGGGGCGATGGTGGCATCCAGCCAGAGCGCCTTCAGCAAGGACAGGCAAGCGGTGTCGCGCGCGATCTGCCGCGCGAGCCACAACGGCACCCCGCAAGCCACCACCTGCTCCCAGAGCTGGGGCAGACGTACCTCGAGGTTGAGCAGGTCGACGACGCGCTGGGTCACCGACTCCACACTCACATGCAGGGCGGCGGCCAGCTCAAGGCAGGCGAAGTCGTCGACCTGGCCGGTGCCCTCGGCCGCCAGCCGGACCTTGTCGGTTGGGATCTGGTGACGGTAGGTGTGCACCACCCGCAACATGGCCAGGGACTCGGCCACCTCGATGCGGCGTCTGGCCTGCTGCGCCTGCTCAAGCAGGTCCAGGGCTCCGGCTGCGTCGAGCCGGTCCAGGTCCAGGTCCAGTTCGTCGAACATGTATTCGATTCTTCCAGACGCCACTGACACTTCCGGTCGCGCCCGCTCAAGCCCGTGGCTCCGCAGACTGCACGAGCCCAGGGGCTGGTCAGCCCCGGACGGCCCGCGCCAGCGCCTCCGCCCGATCGGTGCGCTCCCAGGTCATCACGTCCAGTTCCCGCCCGAAGTGGCCGTAGTTGGTCACCTGGGAGTAGATCGGACGGATCAGGTCGAGCGCCGCGATGATCGCCGCCGGCCGGAGGTCGAACACCTGCTTGACGGCAGCGGTGATCTGCTCCACCGGCACCCTCTCGGTGCCGAAGCACTCGGTGTAGAACCCGACCGGATGCGCCCGGCCGATCGCGTAGGCGACCTGCACCTCGCAGCGCTCCGCCAGCCCGGCGGCGACGACATTCTTGGCTATCCAGCGCATGGCATAGGCAGCTGACCGGTCGACCTTGGACGGATCCTTCCCGGAGAAGGCCCCACCACCGTGGCGGGCCATGCCGCCGTAGGAGTCGACGATGATCTTGCGGCCGGTGACCCCGGCATCGCCCATCGGTCCACCGATGACGAACTTGCCGGTCGGATTGACGTGCGCCTTAAGACCGGCTGAACCGATGTCGTAGCGGGCCAGGACCGGGTCGATCACGCGCGAGCGGATCTCGTCGACGATGGTGGTGTGCGAGACGGCCTCGATGTGCTGGCTGGAGACCACGACCGTGTCCACCCGCACGGGAGTGTCGCCGTCGTACTCGATGGTCACCTGGGTCTTGCCGTCGGGCAGCAGGAAGTCGATCTCGCCGGACTTGCGTACCTCAGCGAGGCGCTCGGCGAGCCGGTGGGCGATGTCGATCGGCAGCGGCAGCATGGTCGGGGTGTCCGTGCAGGCGTAGCCGAACATCAGGCCCTGGTCACCGGCCCCCTGGGCGTCGAGGGCATCGATCGACCCCTCGGCGCGCTCCTCCTCGGCATGGTTGACGCCCTGGGCGATGTCGGGTGACTGGATCCCGAGGGAGACCAGCACGCCGCAGGAGCGCCCGTCGAAGCCCTTGTCGGAAGAGTCATAGCCGATCTCGAGGATGCGCTTGCGGGCCAGCTTCGCGATGTCGGCGTACGCCTTGGTGGTCACCTCGCCGGCGACCACGACCGTGCCGGTGGTGACGAGCGTCTCCACGGCCACCCGGGACGCTGGGTCCTTCTTGAGCAGCTTGTCAAGGACCGCGTCGGAGATGGCGTCGGCCACCTTGTCGGGGTGGCCTTCGGTGACTGACTCTGAGGTGAACAACCGGCTCACGCGGACTTCCCTTCGGTCACGGTGCGGACGGCGTCCAATATCGCATGCGCCACCGACGTCTTCGGTCCGGCTGCCCGACCCAGAACCCCGTCCGGGCCGATGAGGAGCACCTCGTTGTCGGCTGACCCGAAGACGGCCCCGCCGGAGACATTGTTGAGCACCAGCAGTTGGCAGCCCTTCCGGGCCAGCTTGCCGGTGCCGAGGCTGAGCAGTTCGGCCTCGTCGGTGGCGGTCTCTGCGGCGAAGCCGACCACCACCTGTCCGGCCGGACGGTTCGCCGCCAGTGCGGCCAGCACATCGGTGGTCTGGGTGAGCTCGACGACGAGGCCGGCATCGCCGGACTTCTTCAGCTTGGTCGTGCTCGGGTTCACGGGCGTGAAGTCGGCCGGCGCCGCGGCCATCACGACGATGTCGGCGCCAGGTGCCTCCGCGGCCATCACCCCAGCCAGGTCGGCGGTGGACACCACCGGCAGCAGTCGCACCCCGGCCGGCGGCTCGGCCGCGAGGTTCGCCCCGACGAGGATGACCTCGGCGCCACGCTGGACGGCCGCCCTTGCGATCGCGGACCCCATCCGGCCGGAGGAGGAGTTGCCGAAGAAGCGGACGGGATCGAGCGGCTCGCGGGTGCCGCCGGCGCTCACCAGCACGCGCCGCCCGGCCAGGTCCTGGGCGGCCATGGCTGCAGCCACCTGCGGGTCGGCAAGGGCGGCAAGGGCTGAAGCCTCGATGTCCTCGGGTTCGGGGAGCCGGCCGGGCCCGGAATCTGCGCCGGTGAGCCGGCCATCGGCCGGGCTCAGCACCACCACTCCACGGGAACGGAGCAACGCCACGTTGGCCTGGGTGGCGGGGTGCAGCCACATCTCGGTGTGCATGGCTGGCGCGAGTACCACCGGGCAGGTGGCGGTCAGCAGGACGTTCGTGAGCAGGTCGTCCGCACGGCCGGTGGCGGCCCGGGCGATCAGGTCGGCCGTCGCCGGCGCCACGACCACCAACTCGGCCTCTCGACCGAGCCGGACGTGGTTGACCAGCTGGGCTTCGGCGAACACCGAGGTGGCAACCGGATTGCCCGAGAGTGCAGCCCAGGTGGTGGCACCGACGAACTCAAGCGAGTTCGCGGTCGGCACGACGTGGACGTCGTGGCCGGCCTCGGTGAAGCGCCGCAACAGCAGACAGGCCTTGTAGGCCGCGATGCCACCGGAGACACCGAGCACGATCCGGCTCATGGCACGGACTCAGCTCAGGTCGTCGGTGCCGAACGGGTCGAGCGAGAAGTCGGGATCCGCCGTTGCCTCGGCACGGGCGGCGGCCTCGGCCTCAGGGTCGATCTGGGTGCACTGGAGCACGCCGGCGTTCACCTCGCGCAGGGCGATCGAAAGCGGCTTCTCCTGGATGCCGATGTCCACAAGGGGTCCGACGTTCTCGAGCAGGCCTTCGCCGAGCTGGGAGTAGTAGGCATTGATCTGCCGTGCCCGCTTGGCAGCGAACAGCACCAGCCGGTACTTCGAATCCACCTTGGTCAGAAGTTCATCGATGGGCGGGTTGGTGATCCCCTCGGGAATATGAGTGCTCAAATCGGGCTTCCTGATCTCCGAACGCGGCAGCGGTTGGCTCCGGCTACCGTCACAGACCTAGCAACTCTACCAACCGGTCCACCGTTGGGCCCAAATCGTCGTTCACCACGACGTGGTCGAACTCGGCAGCGGCCGCCATCTCGGCCTCGGCGGTGTGGAGGCGACGCGCCATCTGTTCGGGGGTCTCCGTGCCCCGGTCGACCAGCCGTTGGCGCAGCGTTTCGGCGTCCGGAGGCGCGATGAACACCAGCCGGGCTTCCGGGATGCGGGTGCGGACCTGACGGGCTCCCTGCAGGTCGATCTCGAGGATCACCCGGCGACCGGCGGCGACGGCCGCGCGCACCGGAGCCGCCGGGGTTCCGTAGCGGTCAACCCCGTGCACGACCGCCCATTCCAGCAGCCCGTCGGTGGCGATCAGCTGATCGAACTCGGCGTCGGTGACGAACATGTAATGAACCCCGTCGATCTCTGTGGGTCGCGGCGGCCTCGTCGTCGCCGAAACCGAGACCCAGAGCTCGGGGTGTTGCACTCGGAGGGCCTGGACTACCGTTCCCTTGCCCACCGCGGTCGGACCTGAGATGACTGTGACGTCACCGCTCACTGAACTCGGCCTTCAGGCCGGCCACCTGATGGCGACCGAGCCCGCGGATGCGCCGGTTCGGCGCAATGTCAAGACGGGACATCACCAAACCGGCCCGCTTCTCCCCCACTCGGGGAAGGGCCTTGAGCAGGTCGACGACCTTCACGTGCGCCAGCACGTCATCTTGCGCTGCCGCTTCCAGAGCCTGACCAAGGCTCAGATCGCCGGAACGGACCTTGCCCTTCAAGTCGGCGCGGCGGCGCCTGGCTTCGGTGGCTGCTGCGCGAGCGGCCTCGAGCTGCTCTGTCGTGAGCTGGGGAATCGTCACAGGAGTGCCTTCATACAGTGTGGATTGGCTTGCCTTGTGACCCCAACCTAGCGCCAGCGGACGCGCTCGTCATCCGAACTGAAAGGTTCCTCACTTGGACTTATGTACGCGGTCAGACGACGGCATGGCTCAACAGCTCAGCAACCTTGCCGCGCAGTGCGGACGCGTCCGGTCCGGCGGAGATCACACCCCGGCCGACCACCGCGAGCACCTGGTCGACGGCGTCGCCGAACAAACCCGGTAGATCCTCCATCCGGCCACCCTGGAAGCCGATGCCGGGCACGAGGATCGAGCCGTTGAAGTCGGCCAGGTCGCAGCCCAGCGAGTCGTGGGTGCCGCCGACCACCAGCCCGATCGCCTTCTGCCGGGAAGCGCGGTTCACCTCGGTCGCAGCGTCGATGATCGACTGCACTACCGAGTTGTCCCGGGTGAGTGCCAGCTGGACCTCGCTGCCTTCCGGGTTCGACGTCCGGGCGAGGACGTAAACCCCCCGCTCGTAGCGGTGGGCGCGCTCGAAGGCCGGGGCAAGCGAGCCGAAGCCGAGATAGGGCGAAACGGTGATCGCATCAGCTGCGAGCGGCGATCCGTCGGCCAGGTAGGCGTCGGCGTACGCCTCCATCGTCGACCCGATGTCGCCCCGCTTGACGTCGAGGATGCTCAACGCCCCGGTCCCGGCGATGTCGGCCAGCACACGCTCCAGGGCTGCGACCCCGGCCGATCCGTAGGCTTCGAAGAAGGCCGACTGCGGCTTGAATGCCGCCACCTGGTCACCGAGGGCCTCCACCAGCGTCCGCGCACAGCGCTCGGCCCCGGCGGCGTCGGTGTTGAGTCCCCAGGCCTTCAGCAGGTTCGGGTGCGGGTCGATACCGACGCAAAGCGGGCCGCGGTCGGCGACCACCTCGCGAAGTCTGCGCCAATAGGTGGTCACGATCCCTGCCTTTCTGAGTCGAGGGCGTTGATTGCGGCGGCGAGGCCCGGCCCGCCGTAGATGAAGCCAGTGTAAAGCTGGACCAGCTGGGCGCCGGCGTCGAACATGGCCATTGCGTCGGCAGCGGTCATGACGCCGCCGGAACCGATCACCGGAAGTCGGGTGCGTTCGGCGAGGTAGGAAACGACCTGCCGGGCCCGCATGGTTAGCGGCGCCCCCGACAGCCCGCCGGACTCCTCAGCCAGGGCCAGGTCGGCGGCGGCCAGCCCTTCCCGTGCCAGGGTTGTGTTGGTGGCGATGAGCCCGGCAGCGCCGGAGCTTTCGCACACGCCGAGCACCTCGTCGAACTGCTCCCAGCTCAGGTCTGGGGCGACCTTCACAAACACCGGTACCGGTTCGGCCGCCGATGGCGCGCTCAAAGCTGCGGCCTCGGCCACCAGCGCGCCGACCAGTTCGGCGAGAGCTCCGGCGTCCTGGAGACTGCGCAGTCCCGGGGTGTTCGGGCTCGAGACGTTCACAGCGAAGTAGTCGGCGTGGGGGGCCAGCAGCCGCAGCGATTTCAGGTAGTCCGCGACGGCGTCCTCGAGAGCCACCAGCTTGGTCTTGCCGATCGAGATTCCGATCGGGATGCCGGCAGCGTTGTTGCCGCGGTAGACGGCCCGGTCGGCAAGGGTGGCCGCCACCGCCTCGGCGCCGGGGTTGTTGAAGCCCATCCGGTTGAGGAGCGCTCGCGAATCCCGCAGCCGGAAGGCGCGCGGCCGCTCGTTTCCGGGCTGGCCAGCGCCGGTGACGGTGCCGAGTTCCGCGAACCCGAAACCGAGGCCCTGCCAGGCCAGGACCGCGGAGGCGTCCTTGTCCAGCCCGGCGGCCAGGCCCACCCGGGAAGCGAAATCGATCCCGGCGACCGTGGTGGGACGCCCAGCGCTGCCGGCCAGCAGCCGCGCCGCCGCCCGCACGGGTGGGGCCGAGCCGACGCCGGCCAGCGTCCGGATCATCCACTCGTGTACGGCTTCGGGGTCCCCACCGAAGCTGCCGAACAACGCCGGCCGAACCAGTCGGGTGTAGCCGGCGGCGAGCAGGCTCGCGGGGAGACCCATCAGTCGAGCGCGGCCAGTTCGGCCCGCATGTCGATGCTCCACTCCTGCAGCGACCGGACGCCGATCGTCCCGCGGCCCAGCGCCTCGATCCCCTGCACACAGGCCGAGAGGCCCTGCACTGTGGTTACGCACGGCACGTCCGCCAGGATCGCCGCCGAGCGGATCTCCCAGCCGTCCCGACGCGGGCTGCCGTCCCGGGAGACGCCGTGCGGGGTGTTGAAGATCAGGTCAACCTCGCCGTCGAGGATGGCCTGGACGACGGTCTTCTCCCCGTTCGGGCCAGGGCCCTGGGAGGCCTTGCGGATCACGGTCACGTCCACGTCCTGGCGGCGGAGCACCTGCGCGGTGCCCTCCGTCGCCAGCACCTTGAAGCCGAGATCGGCCAGCCGCTTCACCGGGAAGATCGCGTGGCGCTTGTCCCGGTTGGCCACCGAGACGAAGACCGTCCCGGAGGTGGGCACCGCTCCGAACGAGGCGGCCTGGCTCTTGGCGAAGGCTGTGCCGAAGGTCACGTCCAGCCCCATCACCTCGCCGGTGGACTTCATCTCGGGCCCGAGCAGCGTGTCCACCCAGGAGCCGTCGACGGTGCGGAACCGGTTGAACGGCATCACCGCCTCCTTCACGGCGATCGGCGCAGAGTGGAGGGTAGCGGTGCCGTCGCTGCCCTTGCGCAGCATGCCCTCGGCGCGCAGTTCGGCGATCGTCGCGCCCATCGAGATCCGCGTGGCAGCCTTCGCCAGCGGGGTGTCGGTGGCCTTGGAGACGAACGGGACGGTGCGCGAAGCCCGCGGGTTGGCCTCCAGCACGTAGAGGATGTCGCCGAGCAGGGCGAACTGGATGTTCAGCAGGCCGAGCACCCCGACGCCGCGGGCGATGGCTTCGGTGGTGACGCGGATCTGGTCGATCACCTCGTTGCCGAGGGTGATCGGCGGCAGCGAGCACGCCGAGTCGCCGGAATGGATGCCGGCCTCCTCGATGTGCTCCATCACGCCGCCCAGGTACAGCTCGGTGCCGTCGAAGAGCGCGTCCACGTCGATCTCGATCGCGTCGTCGAGGAAGCGGTCAACCAGCACCGGGTGGGAAGGGGTGATGTCGGTGGCCCGCTCGATGTAGCCGGCGAGGGAGGCGTCGTCGTAGACGATCTCCATGCCCCGGCCGCCGAGCACGAAGGACGGGCGGACGAGCACCGGGTAGCCGATGTCGTGGGCGATCTCGAGGGCGTGCTCAGCGGAAGTGGCCATCCCGTAGGCGGGGGCGGTGAGCCCGGCCTCGGCGAGCACCTTGCCGAACGCGCCGCGTTCCTCGGCCAGGTGGATGGCCTCCGGCGGCGTCCCGACGATCGGCACCCCGGCGTCCTTCAGCTCCTGGGCAAGCTTCAGCGGCGTCTGCCCACCGAGCTGGACGATCACCCCAGCCACCGGTCCGGCCATGGTCTCTGCATGGACCACCTCGAGGACGTCCTCGAGGGTCAGCGGCTCGAAGTACAGCCGGTCGGAGGTGTCGTAGTCGGTCGATACCGTCTCGGGGTTGCAGTTGACCATGATCGCTTCGTAGCCGGCCTCCCGCAGGGCCATCGCCGCGTGGACGCAGGAGTAGTCGAACTCGATCCCCTGCCCGATCCGGTTCGGCCCGCTGCCAAGGATCAGCACCGCCGGCTTCGTGCGTGGCTGGACCTCGTCCTCCTCGTCGTAGGTGGAGTAGTGGTACGGGGTGTGGGCGGCGAACTCGGCAGCGCAGGTGTCGACGGTCTTGAAGACCGGCCGGACGCCGAGCGCCCAGCGCACACCGCGGACCACGGCCGTGGAGAGGTTCCGCAACGCGGCGATCTGGGGGTCGGAAAGGCCGTGACGCTTGGCCAACCGCAGAATGTCGGCGGTCAGTTCCGGGGCGGTACGGACCCGCTCGGCGACCTCGAAGATCAGCTCGAGCTGGTCGAGGAACCAGGGGTCGATCTTCGTCGCCTCGTGCAGCTGGGCCGGGGTGGCGCCGAGCCGGTAGGCCTGCATCACAACGCCCAGCCGGCCGTCATGGGGACGCGCCATGCTGGCCAGCAGCTCTTCGAGGGTGGCGGTGATCGGTGAGGTGAAGTCGAAGCCTGCCTTGGAGTCCTCCAGCGAGCGCAACGCCTTGCCGAGGGCCTCGGTGAAGTTGCGGCCGATCGCCATCGCCTCGCCGACGCTCTTCATGTGGGTGGTGAGGGTGGAGTCAGCGGTCGGGAACTTCTCGAATGCGAACCGCGGCGCCTTCACCACGACGTAGTCAAGGCTGGGTTCGAAGGAAGCCGGCGTCTCGGCCGTGATGTCGTTGGGGATCTCGTCGAGGGTGTACCCGACGGCCACCTTCGCTGCGATCTTGGCGATCGGGAAGCCGGTGGCCTTTGAGGCCAGCGCCGAGGAGCGTGAGACCCGGGGGTTCATCTCGATCACGATCATCCGCCCGTTCTCCGGATTGATCGCGAACTGGATGTTGCAGCCGCCGGTGTCCACCCCGACCGCCCGGATGACGGCGATGCCGACGTCGCGCATCGACTGGTACTCGCGGTCGGTGAGGGTCATCGCCGGAGCCACCGTGATCGAGTCACCGGTGTGCACCCCCATCGGGTCGAGGTTCTCGATGCTGCAGACGATGACCACGTTGTCGGCCTTGTCCCGCATCACCTCGAGTTCGTACTCCTTCCAGCCGAGCACCGACTCCTCGATCAGTACCTCGGTGGTCGGGCTGGCGGTCAGGCCGCTGCCGGCGATGCGGCGCAGTTCCGCCTCGTCGTAGGCGAATCCGGAACCGACCCCGCCCATCGTGAACGACGGCCGGACCACCACCGGGTAGCCAAGGTGGTTGGCTGCGGCCACCACCTCAGCCACGGTGTGGCAGATCGTCGAGCGGGCAACCTCCGGATGGACGCCCGGCACCTTGAGGGCCGAGACGATCTCCTTGAACTTCTCCCGGTCCTCGCCCTTCTGGATCGCCTCGATCGAGGCGCCGATCAGTTCGACCCCGTAGCGCTCCAGGACTCCGGACTCGTGCAGTGCCACGGCGGCATTCAGCGCGGTCTGGCCGCCGAGGGTGGCCAGCAGGGCGTCCGGGCGTTCGAGCGCGATCACCTGCTCGAGGTAGCCCGGCTGGATCGGCTCGATGTAGGTGGCGTCGGCGAACTCCGGGTCGGTCATGATCGTGGCCGGGTTCGAGTTCACCAGGATGACCCGGAAGCCCTCTTCCCGCAGCACCCGGCAGGCCTGGGTGCCGGAGTAGTCGAACTCGCAGGCCTGGCCGATCACGATCGGGCCGGAACCGATCAC
Organism: uncultured Actinomycetota bacterium; assembly: GCA_963848845.1. GTDB lineage: Bacteria > Actinomycetota > Actinomycetes > Propionibacteriales > Propionibacteriaceae > Propionicimonas. The sequence continues at coordinate 133,333 of CAWKFH010000008.1, read as the reverse complement.
CATGATCGAGTTGATGTCCGTGCGGCGTGGCATCAGGCCTTCCCCTCCGGCGAGGCGGCTTCGCCCGTTGGACGGGCCCCGTCGCGCATCATGTCCACGAACCGGTCGAACAGGTAGGCCGAGTCGTGCGGGCCGGCAGCTGCCTCGGGGTGGTACTGGACGGAGAAGCCGAGCATCCGGCCGTCCGGGGAGCGCAGTTCCAGTCCCTCCACCACGTCGTCGTTGAGGCCGACGTGCGACACCCTCGCCTCGCCCCACCGGGTTGTCGTCGGTCGATCCAGCGGGGCGTCGACGGCGAAGCCGTGGTTCTGGGCGGTGATCTCGACCTTCCGGGTGCTCAGGTCCATCACCGGCTGGTTGAGGCCGCGGTGGCCGTACTTCAGCTTGAAGGTGCCAAAACCGAGCGCTCTGCCGAAGATCTGGTTGCCGAAGCAGATGCCGAAGAAGGGCAGGCCGGCGTCGAGCACCTGTTCCAGCAGGGCGACAGCTTCGTCAGCTGCGGCCGGGTCGCCGGGGCCGTTGGAGAAGAACACCCCGTCGGGGCGAAGCCCCTTGACTCCTTCGATGCTCACCCCGGCCGGCAGCACGTGCACCTCGATGCCGCGCTGCGACATCCGGACCGGGGTCATGTCCTTGATGCCCAGGTCGATCGCGGCAACGGTGAAGAGCTTCTCGCCAAGCGCCGGGGTGACCTCGGCCGAGGTAACCGTCACGTCGGCGACAAGGTTGGCCCCGGCCATCAGCGGCGCCTGCAGCACCTTGTCCAGCAGCCTCGCCGGATCCAGTTCCTCAGTTGAGATACCGACCCGCATGGCACCGCGTTCGCGCAGGTGCCGGGTCAGGGCCCTGGTGTCCACCTCGGCGATGCCAACCACACCCTGCGAGCGCAGTTCGGAGTCCATGGACCGGTTGGAGCGCCAGTTCGACCGGACGCGGGAGAGGTCGCGGACGACGTACCCAGCCACCCAGATCTGGCCGGACTCGTCGTCCTCGTCGTTCCACCCGGTGTTGCCGATGTGCGGTGCGGTGGCCACCACTACCTGGCGGTGGTAGCTGGGATCGGTGAGGGTCTCCTGGTAGCCGGACATTCCGGTGGCGAACACTGCCTCCCCGAAGGTCTCGCCGGTGGCACCGAAGGAGATGCCCCGGAACGACCTGCCGTCCTCGAGCACAAGGAGTGCCGGGAGGTGCATGGCGGCGAACAGGCTGCTGGGCATTGACGTCCTTCTGCTGGGGCGGGTGCGGTCAGCTACCGGACCGGAATGACCTTAGCAAAGCCGCGGGCTGCGTCCGGTGGACGCCCAGCGGATCTAGACCGCCGGTCGGGAGTCGCGCAGGATGGCGGCCAGGACGCCGTTGAGCAGCGCCGGTGAGTCGTCGGTGGACAACTCGGTTGCCAGCAGGACGCACTCGGCCAGCGCGACCGCCGGATCCGTGTCGGTGTGCAGAACCTCGAAGATGGTCATCCGGGCGAGGTTCCGGTCGACCCGGGGCATCCGGTCCAGGGTCCAGCCGGACGGCAGGTGCCCGGAGACCAGCCCGTCGATCTCGGCCTGGTTGGCGGTCACCCCGTTGACCAGGTCAGCGGTGAAGTCGCGGACGGGCGGGTCGGCCTGCTCGGTGTGCGCTGCGAGGACTTCACCAACGGGCAGGCCTCGCAGGTCAGCCTCGAAGAGGATGTCCAGGGCCCGCTTTCGGGCCTTGGTGCGGGTGGGTACCCGCTTGGCTGAACCGGAATGGGCCACTCAGACCCGACCCAGGTAGCTGCCATCCCGGGTGTCCACTTTCACGTGCTCCCCGGTGGTGATGAACAGTGGGACCTGGATCTGCAGCCCGGTCTCGACGGTTGCGGGCTTGGTGCCGCCGGTCGAACGGTCGCCCTGCAGGCCGGGTTCGGTGTAGGTGATCTCCAGTTCGACCGAGGTCGGCATGTCGATGAACAGCGGGTTGCCTTCGTGCAGCGCGACCGTGGCGACGCCGTTCTCCAGCAGGTAGTCCTTGGCTTCCCCCACCACTTCCTCGCTCAGGCTGAGCTGGTCGTAGGTGACGGTGTCCATGAACACGTAGGCCTCGCCGTCGTGGTACAGGTACTGCATCTCGCGACGGTCGACGCTGGCGGTCTCGACCTTCGTGTCCGAGTTGAACGTGCGGTCGACCACCTTGCCGCTGAGCACGTGCTTGAGCTTGCTGCGGACCACCGTGTTGCCCTTGCCGGGCTTGTGGTGCTGGAACCAGGTGACGGTCCACAGCTGGCCGTCGATGTCCAGAACCATGCCGTTCTTCAGATCGTTGGTGGATACCGTTGCCACTACCGCCCGCTTTCCTAAAGTCCATCACTCGCGACCGCTGAGTCTAGCCGGGCACCTGCTCGCCCGGCGAACCGGGGCACGCTCAGGCGTTGCGGTCGCGGATACCCGCGAGCAGGTCGGCCTTGGCCCTGGCCCGCGGCAGGGAGTGCTCGGCCATCCAGTTGGCGGTTGCGTCTCCCCCACCGGTCCGGAGGCCGTCGATTACCTGGCCGATCGCCACCGGCGTCTTGTTCTGGCTCATCTTCGCCTTGCCGTCCAGCCGGGTGATCCGGAGCTCGACGCCGACGATGGCGCGCAGCAGCTTGGCCACCGCTCCTGCCGGCATGGCGTCCACCGAGGCGTCACCGTGGGCCGCGCTCAGCCTGCGCACAGCCGCCAGCATCCATTCCGGGTCGTCGTGGACCACCAGTTCTCCGTACACGTGCACGGTCACGTAGTTCCAGGTCGGCACGTTGACCGAGCCCGGGGTGTTGAGCCACCCGGCCTCGATGTAGTCGTCGGGCCCGTGCAGGATGAACAGCGCCTCGCCCGGGTTCCGCCACTGGTCGTTCACCAGGGAGACATGCCCGATCAGCGCGCCCTGCTCGCCGGCCTCGGGGTCGAAGATCATCGGCAGGTAGGTGGCCACCGGGCCGTCCGGACCGACGGTGACCAGGTCACCGGCCGAGCCGGCTTCGAGCACCGTTCTGACCTGCTCGGTGCTCATCGCGAAGTGCGCGGGGATGTACATCACCGTGCGTTGAGGCCGAGGAAGGCGTCGGCGAGGACGCCCTCCGGCGGATCGGCGAAGACCGCCGGAACCCCGAGGGCCTCCAGCAGCACGAAGCGCAGCCTCGATCCGCGCGACTTCTTGTCCAGGCTCATCGCCTGCCGCAAGGGCAGCCAGGCACCGCCGTCGTACCTGGTCGGGAGCCCGACCAGTTCGAGGACGGCTCGGTGCCGGGCGACGAGCTCGTCGTCGATCATGCCGAGGCGCTGCGCCAGTTCGGCTGCGTACACCATGCCGACCGCGACCGCCTCGCCGTGTCGCCACTGGAAGTGCTCATGGCGCTCGATGGCGTGACCGAGCGTGTGGCCGTAGTTCAACGCCTCGCGGCCGATGTCGGTGCCCTCGGAGGTGCGCTCCCGCAGATCAGCGGAGACCACGGCAGCCTTCACCGCCACCGCCCGCCGGATCAACTTGGCCTGGATCGGATTGCCGGGATCCAGGGCTCCGGTCGGGTCGGTCTCGAATTCGGTGAGGATGGCCGGGTCGGCGATGAAGCCGCACTTGAGCACCTCCGCCATCCCCGAGCGCAGTTCACTTGGCGGCAGGGTCTCCAGGAAGTCCAGGTCGCCGAGCACGGTGAACGGCTCGTGGAAGGCTCCGACCAGGTTCTTGCCTGCGGCAAGGTTGATGCCCGTCTTTCCGCCGACCGCTGCGTCCACCATCGCCAGCAGGGACGTGGGCAGGGCGATGTACTTGACGCCGCGCAGCCAGGTGGCTGCGACGAAACCGGCCAGGTCGGTGGTCGCCCCGCCACCGAGGCCGAGCACGGCGTCCGAACGGGTGAAACCGGCGCCGGCAAGGGCTTCCCAGCAACCCTCCAGCACCTCTGCGGACTTGCCGGCTTCGGCTTCGGGAATGCGGATCGCTGTCACCTGCTGCTCCAGGCCGGCGGTGATCGCCGGCAGCGCCGAGGCCAGCCCTGGCGGGTGGATCACGGCGACCCGTTCGACGCCGTCGAGGAACTGGGGCAGCAAACGCGAGACGCCCGATCCGATCAGCACCTGGTAGGGCTGGTCACCAGCCACGTCGATCGGCTCCCAGGTCATTGCGCTCCTAGCTCGGTGATGATCGTCGAGGCCACTTCTTCGATGGTGAGCCGGTCGGTGTCCACTTCCCCGGTCGCCACCATCGCATACCAGCGTGCCCGTTCGGCGAGCATTGCGTCCATGCTGTTCCGGATGGCGACCAGGGCCCCCATCCCAAGGCTGTGCATGCTCAGGCGGCGGGTGGCCCTCGCCACGGTCGCGCGCAACCAGACCACCGGCAGCCCGGAAAGCGCCGCCCGGACCGCCTCGGACGTGACCGCACCGCTGCTCAGGGCAACCACTCCGCACGATTCGAGCGCGGCGAGAGCTACAGCTTCTTCCACCGTCCGGTAGGCGTCCTCACCGACGCTGGCGAAGTACTCACCGGCCGGGGCGCCGAGTTCGGTCTCGACCAGGTCATCGACCTCAACGAAGGGTTCGCCCAGCCGGTCGGCCACCAGGGAGCCGACGGCCGACTTCCCCGAGCCGGGGATGCCGACCAGGACCAGTCTCGGTTGGCTCAACCGAGACTCCGTTCGGCCAGTCGGGCGAGGTAGCTGGCGTGGTTGCGGCTGGTCTCGGCCAGCGAGTCGCCGCCGAACTTCTCCAGGGCCAGTTCGGCCAGGACCAGGGCGACCATCGCCTCGGCGACCACCCCCGCGGCCGGGACGGCGCAGACATCGGAACGCTGGTGGTTGGCCTGCGCTGCCTCACCGGTGGTCACGTCGACGGTTCGCAGCGCCCGCGGGACGGTGGCGATGGGCTTCATCGCCGCCCGGACGCGCAGGACCTCGCCATTGCTCATTCCGCCCTCGATGCCACCGGAGCGGTTGGAGAGTCGTTCGACGCCGCCGTCAGCTGGCAGCATCTCGTCGTGCGCGAGGCTGCCGCGGGTGGCGGCGAGCTCGAAGCCGTCGCCGACCTCGACCCCCTTGATCGCCTGGATGCCCATCAGCGCCTGCGCGAGCCGGCCGTCCAGCCGCCGGTCCCACTGGGTGTGCGAGCCCAGGCCCGGCGGCAGGCCGTAGGCGAGCACCTCGACCACCCCACCGAGGGTGTCGCCCTCGGCCTTGGCCAGTGCGATTTCGGCCTCCATCGCCGCGCTGGCGGCCCGGTCGAAGCACCGCACCGGATCTTCGTCGATTCCGGCCAGGTCGGCCGGGGTTGGCAGGACCGCCGGGTCGCTGGCGGCTGCGCCGATCCGGACCACGTGGCTGAGGATCCGGATACCGAAGGCCTGCTCCAGGAAGTTCGCGGCAACCCGGCCAAGGGCAACGCGGGCAGCGGTCTCGCGGGCCGATGCGCGTTCCAGGATCGGCCGCGCCTCATCCCAGTCGTACTTCTGCATCCCGGCCAGGTCGGCGTGACCCGGCCTTGGTCGGGTCAGCGCTGCGTTGCGGGCAAGGTCGGCCAGCACCTCGGCGTCCACTGGGTCGGCCGCCATCACGACCTCCCACTTCGGCCATTCCGTGTTGCCGACCATGATCGCGATCGGAGAGCCGAGGGCCGCACCATGCCGGACGCCGGCCAGCAGGGTCACCTCGTCGGCCTCGAACTTCATCCGCGCGCCACGGCCGGTGCCCAGCCGGCGGCGGGCCAGGGCGTCCGCGATCTCGGCTGAGGTGATCCGCACGTGCGCCGGGATGCCCTCGATGGTGGCCACAAGGGCACGCCCGTGGGATTCGCCGGCCGTGAGGTAACGAAGCATGGGCGTCAGTCTGTCACGGCCGGATCCTCGCGGTTCGTTCCGCACCGCCCATCAGGACTCGCTAGCCGAAGCACTTCTTCTTGTTCGCGTCATTCTGGTTGCACCAGTTCTGCCACTTCGCGACGGTGGCGTCGTGCCCGGCCTTGTCGTTGTTGAACTCGGTCTCACCAGTGTCCAGGTTCACGACGGCGAAGAAGAGCCAGTCGCCGTCGGCCGGGTGCAACGCCGCCTCAATGGACTTCCGCGTCGGCGACGTGATCGGCCCAACCGGCAGACCTTTCACGTAGTAGGTGTTGTACGGCGACTTGAGCGACCGTTCGGCGTCTGTGGTGGACACCCGGCCGGTGATGTTGTTGGCGTAGGCGACCGTGGCGTCGGACTGAAGCTTGATGCCCTGCTCCAGGCGGTTGTAGAAGACCCGGGCGATCTTGGCCCGGTCCTCGTCGTTCGCGCCGGCCTCCCGCTCGATGATGCTGGCCATGACCAGGACCTCGTAGGGGCTGTAGTCGAGCTCCTGCGCGGCCTCCTCCATGTTCAGTTCGTCGGCGACCTTGTTGAACTGGCTGGTCGCGAGCTTGATCACCGCGGCGGCCTTCGGCTTTTCGGGCAGCTCGTAGGTGTCGGGGAAGACGAACCCCTCGGCGCCCCGCTTGGCCCAGGTCGGCAGGCCGAGCTTCTTCCAGTCCTTGAGCGCAGCCTGGAAGTCCTTCGCCGGGAGATTGGTCGCCTTAGCCATCGCCGTCACCTGCTCGGAGAGCCGCAGCCCTTCGCGCAGGGTCATCCGGTTGTGGACGAGGTTCTTGGAGTCCAGCAGCATCGACAGCGCGACCTTCGCCGGCAGCTGGGTCTTCAGGTTGTACCGGCCGTAAGGGATCGCCACGTCGCTGTTGGCCGCGGCCTCCCTGGTGAACGCCTTGGCGGTCTTCACCACGTCGGCCAGCACCAGGATGTCGGCGATCTGCTTGATCGTGGAGCCCTTCGGGATCGTCACCTCAACCGGCGCTACCCCGTTGCCGATGTAGTCCTCGGCCGTGCGGTACTCAAGCCATGCGCTCTGGGCCCTGCTGTACACGTACCAGCCACCGCCGCCGAGGATGGCCAGCGAGAGCAGGACGGCGAACGCAGCCCGGACCTTGTACCAGATCTCCTTGCAGATCCAGCTTCCCGGTCTCGGGGTCCCTGATCTCCCCGGGGGATCGGTTACTCATCGGCTGGGGTCCTTCCTGGGTCGCCGTCAGTGAGGAGGAGCTCCCCGGGCGGCCGGCCGGTCGTGCGTTCGTGCTGCAAGGTCTGTTCCAAGAGTGCCACAGCCGCAGCCTGGTCGATCACTGAGCGCTGCCGGCGGGTGTTCCGGCCTGCACTGGCCAGTCCACGCGCCGCCGTCACGGTGGTCAGTCTCTCATCGACCAGCCGGATCGGCACGCCAGGCAGGCCGATGCGCAGTTGGGCGGCCACCTCGCGCATCGCGATCGCCGCCGGCCCTTCCGCGCCGGCCAGGTTGCGCGGCAGCCCCAGCACCACCTCGATCGGTTCGTACTCGCCGACCAGGGCCGCGATCCGCGGCAGCGCGGACGGCCCGGCCGCCACGGTCTCGACCGGGTGCGCCAGAATGCCTTCGGGGTCGCTGGCCGCGACTCCGATCCGGGCCTTCCCCCAGTCGAGCGCCAGCCGGACCCCGATCCGCACGTTCAGCCGGCCAGAGCAGCGCTGATCGCGGAAAGGGCCGCGGGAGCCGCGCCGGAAACCGTGCCGCCGCCCTGCGCGAGGTCATCGCGTCCACCACCACGGCCACCGAGGGCGACCGCACCGATGCCGACCAGGGCACCGGCTCGCGCGCCCAGGGTCCGGGCGGCCTCGGTGGTCGCAACGATCAGGACGGGCTTGCCAGGTCCGGCGCCCGGCGAAGGGTCGTCGCCGCCGACCAGGGCGACCACGCCGGGCCGGGAACCGAACCCGTTGCGGACCTCGATCGCCAGCGATCTCAGATCCTCGGCCGGTACGCCGGGCAGGTGCTTGCTGACCAGTTCGTAGCCGCCCGACCCGAACCGCACCGGAGACCAGCGCCGGCACTCCGCCCAGCAGCTCGCGGCTGCGCAGGGCGGCGATCTCCTTCTCGGCAGCCTTCACCTGCGCCACCAGCCGGGCCACCCGGTCGGTGAGCTGGTCGGGCTGGACCTTCAGCAGGTCGGTCAGCCCGGCAACCAATGCCCGCTCCCTGGCCAGGTGCGCGAACGCGTCGGCAGAGACGAACGCCTCCACCCGGCGCAGGCCGGAGCCGACAGAGGACTCCCCCAGCAGGCTGAGCAGCCCGATCTGCGAGGTCCGCTCGACGTGGGTGCCGCCGCAGAGCTCGCGCGACCACGGGCCGGCCAGCTCGACCACCCGGACGACGTCGCCGTACTTCTCGCCGAACATCGCTTGCGCACCGAGCGCGCGGGCCTCGGCCAGCGACATCTCGGCGGCCGTCACCTGGTGAGTCGGCGCGGATCGCGGAGTTGGCAACGCCTTCGAGCTCTTCCTTCATCCCCGGAGTGAGCGCGCCGGCGGCGTTGAAGTCGAACCGCAGGTAGCCGGGCCTGTTGAAGGACCCGGCCTGGTGGGTGGCGTCACCCAACAGCTCGCGCAGCGCCGCGTTCACGATGTGGGTGGCGGTGTGCGCCTGGCAGGCTCCGGCACGGGCGATGCGCGTCCACCGCAGCGGTCACCGCCGCACCGGTGACCAGTTCGCCGTCGGCGACCCTCACCTGGTGCACGACCAGCCCCTGCACCGGACGCTGCACGTCCAGCACCTCGAGGCTCAGCCCGTCACTGGTGATCAACCCGGAGTCGGCGTCCTGGCCGCCAGCCTCGGCGTAGAACGGGGTCTGGTCGAGCACGACCTCGACGACATCGCCGGGCAGCGCGCGGTCGACCAGCTGGCCGTCGGCGATGATGCCGCGCACCAGAGCAGGTCGCGACCAGATCGGTGAAGCCGAGGAACGGCACTTCGCCCGCGGCGCGCAACGTCCGGTAGGCGTCGATCGCGACCGCAGCACCCTTCTTGGACTTGGCATCGGCCTTGGCCCGGTCCTTCTGCTCCTGCATCAGCTTGCGGAAGCCGGCCTTGTCGACGTCGAGCCCCTGCTCGGCCGCCATCTCCAGCGTGATGTCGATCGGGAAGCCGTAGGTGTCGTGGAGCATGGAACGCCCGGTCGCCGGTGATCTCGGTCCGGTGCTCGGCTCGCGCCTGGCCGGCGGCCAGGTCGAAGATCTGGGTACCGGCGACGAGGGTCCGGCGGAAGGACTCCTCCTCGGCGTAGGCGACCTGGCTGACCCGGGGCCACTGGCCGGTCACGTCGGGGTAGGACGCCGACATCAGGTCCTTGCTGACCGGCAGCAGCTCCGGCAGCACCTGGTCGTGCACGCCGAGCAGCCGCATCGAGCGGACGACTGCGGCGCAGCAGCCGGCGCAACACGTAGCCGCGAGCCTCGTTGCCGGGCGTGACCCCGTCGGTCATCAGCATCAGCGCAGAACGGACGTGATCGCCGACGACGCGCAGCCGGATGTCGGATTGTGGATCTGCGCCGTACCGGATGCCGGCGACCTCGGCGGCCCTGGTGATCACCGGGAAGATCTCGTCGATCTCGTACATGTTCGGCACGCCCTGAAGCAGGTACGCGGTCCGCTCCAGGCCCATGCCGGTGTCGATGTTCTTGCTCGGCAACGGCCGGGCGACGTCGAAGTCGTCCTTGGCGCGCACCGCGGACAGCTCCTCGGTCTGGAACACCAGGTTCCAGATCTCCAGGAAGCGGTCCTCGTCGACGATCGGGCCACCGTCCGGGCCGAACTCCGGGCCGCGGTCGATGTAGATCTCGCTGCACGGTCCGCCGGGGCCGGGAATGCCCATGTGCCAGTAGTTGTCCTTCAGGCCGCGGCGCTGGATGCGCTCGGCCGGGATGCCGACCTTGCGCCACAGGTCGAACGCCTCGTCGTCGTCGAGGTAGACGGTAACCCAGACCTTCTCCGGGTCGAAGCCGTAGTTGCCGTCGGCCTGGCTGCCGGTGACCAACTCCCAGGCGTATTCGATGGCGCCTTCCTTGAAGTAGTCGCCGAACGAGAAGTTGCCGTTCATCTGGAAGAAGGTGCCGTGGCGGGTGGTCTTGCCGACCTCTTCGATGTCGAGGGTGCGGACGCACTTCTGCACGCTCACCGCCCGGGTGTACGGGGCGTCCTCCGCACCGGTGAAGTACGGCTTGAACGGCACCATGCCGGCGTTGACGAACAGCAGGGTCGGGTCGTTGTAGACCAGCGGGGTCGACGGCACGATGGTGTGCCCGCGCGCCGCGAAATAGTCGAGGAAGCGCTGGCGAATGTCAGCAGTTTTCATGGTTGATTGTCCTTCGGGATCCAACGGCTTTGGGCCGCCGGTGCTGCGGGGCCGGGTGGTTCTCCTGGGCGAGTGGGGTTCACTCGTCCAGGCCGAGAGCCTCGCGCAACTCGCCTTCGCGGGCATCCATCGCCTCGCCCATGGTGGTGATGAACTCCCCGACCCAGTCGACCAGCCCGCTACGGGTCTTCTCGAGCTGGTCGGCGACTCCCTTCGGGGTGTAGCGCTCGTAGTACTCGCGGCCCTTGACCACGATCAGGGCGGTCAGGCCGACGCCGACTGCGAACCAGAACAGCCGCTTGCCCATCACTTGCCCTTCTTCCGGCCACTGACCGCCTGCCGCACCCCGTAGGTGAAGGCCGCGGTCTTGATCAGCGGGCCGCCGAGGGTGGAGGCGAACAGGGTGGAGAGCTGGGCGGCGTTCTCACTGACCACCGTCGCATGGGCGCTCACCTTGGCCACGTCGTCGGTGACCACGCTGAGCTTGCCGAGTTCGGTGTTGGTAGCGGTGACGGTGCCCTTGAGCTCCTGCAGGATCGGCACGGAATTGTGGCCGAGGTCACGCACTGCGAGGCGAACCTCCTCCAGTACCCGGCCAAGCTTCAACAGGGGCACGGCGCAGAACACGACGAAGGCCACCGCGGCCACCGCGGCGATGAGACCGGCGATCTCTCCGGCGGACATGGGCTACCTCGCTGTTGTCGGATCAGATGAGTACGCATGCAGCCTAGACGACGAAGGCTTGTAGTCGCGCAGCGACTACAAGACGAGGCGTCTCGACGAGCAGACGCCGACCGCCACGGTCGCGCCAGCGACCGGGAAGGGAGAAGTCCTGACGAGCAGTGAGGCAACGAACTGCGAGGAACAGTGAGGCACGAACTGCGAGGAACAGCGAGCACGACGCGAGCAGCGACGAGGCCGCGTCCCGTGCCGATCCGCTGCGCCCAACTCGGTTGCGTCACCGCCGCGATGTTCTTCCCGCCGGTGGGCTCACTCGCCCGGCGGCCGGAGCAACTCCTCGAGAACCTGAAGGCGCTCGGCGAGGGCCGCCTCATTGCCGTGTTCGGTGGGCTGGTAGTACCGGGCCCCGGCGAGTTCGTCGGGCAGGTACTGCTGGGCCGCCACCCCGTGCTCTGCGTCGTGCGCGTACAGGTAGCCCTGCCCGTGGCCGTGTTGCTTCGCACCGGGGTAGTGGGCGTCCCGCAGGTGTGGCGGGACCGTCCCGATGCGGCCGGCCCGGACGTCGGCGATGGCCGCATCGACGGCCATGATCACTGCGTTGGATTTCGGGGCGAGGGCGCAGGCGACCACCGCCTGGGCCAGGTTGATCCGGGCCTCCGGCATCCCGATCAGCTGGACGGCCTGGGCGGCGGCGACGCAGGTCTGCAGCACCGAGGGGGCCGCCATGCCGATGTCCTCGCTGGCCAGGATGATCAGCCGCCGGGAGATGAACCGCGGATCCTCACCGGCCTCGAGCATCCTGGCCAGGTAGTGGAGGCTGGCCTGTACGTGCGAGCCCCGCAGGCTCTTGATGAAGGCACTGATCACGTCGTAGTGCTGGTCGCCGTCCCGGTCGTACCGGACCGCAGCCTTGTCCACAGCTGCCGAGACGATGTCGTCGTCGATCCGGCGCAGGCCCTGGGCGGTCGCACCGGCAGCGGCCTCCTCGAGGTAGGTCAGGGCCCGGCGGGCATCGCCCCCGGCGAAGCGGAGCAACGCCGTCCGGGCCTCGTCGCTGAGTTCGTACTCCCCAGCCAACCCACGATCCTCGGTCAGCGCCCGATCCAGACAGGACGCCGATGTCGGCATCGGTGAGTGGCCGCAGGGTAAGCAGCAGCGAACGGCTCAGCAGGGGCGAGATCACCGAGAACGAAGGGTTCTCCGTGGTCGCAGCGATCAGTGTCACCAGCCGGTTCTCCACCGCCGGCAGCAGCACATCCTGCTGGGTCTTGGAGAACCGGTGCACCTCGTCGACGAACAGCACGGTCGCCCAGGCCGCGGGCCAGCTCGCGGTTGGCATCGGCAAGGGCCGCCCGGACCTCCTTGACCCCAGCTGTCACGGCGGAGAGCTCAACGAACCGGCGTTGGCCGGACGCCGAGACCACAGCAGCGATGGTGGTCTTGCCCACGCCCGGCGGACCCCAGAGGAAGACCGACATGGCCGTCCGGCCCTCGGCCAGTCGCCGCAACGGAGAACCCGGGCCGAGGAGGTGGTCCTGGCCGACGATCTCGTCGACGGTGCGGGGCCGCATCCGGACGGCCAGCGGGGTGTCGATGTGGCTGGCGGTGCTCAGCGAGCCACCCGGTGGCGGCGCGGCCGCGCCCACCGGGTTGCCGAAGAGATCCGTGTCCATCGCGCCGACGCTACACCGCCGTGGCGACCTCGCGGTTCGCGGCCGTTCGGGAATCCGATGAGCCCGGGGCTTGCCCGCAGACTATTCCGTGCCTATCATCGATATATCGGTGAGATACCGAGGACACCTACTTGATGGAGATAGCGATGAATCCCAACGAAAACGAAGAGACCTGGTTCGACGATTCTGCAGAAGGCGGCCCCCACCGCCGTGGCGCTCGTCGCGGTTCACGGCACGGGCACGGCTTCGGCTCCCCGTTCGGTCCTGGCGGCTTCGACCTTGGCGGCTTCGGTCCTGGCGGTCCGTTCGGTCCCGGCGGTCCGTTCGGCGCCGGCGGACCGATGGGCGGGCCGATGGGTCCCGGCCCCCGGGGTCGCGGGCGTCGCGGCCACGTCCGGTATTCCATCCTTGCGCTGCTGGCTGAGGAGCCGCGCAACGGCTACCAGATCATGCAGACGCTCGGCGCGCGCACCAACGGGGTCTGGAAGCCCAGCCCCGGCGCGGTGTACCCGGCGCTGGCGCAACTCGAGGACGAAGGCCTGATCGAGTCCTTCGACAACGAGGGCCAGAAGGCGTACCGGTTGACCGACTCCGGCCGTGAAGCCGCCGAGGCGGTCCAGACCAAGCCGTGGGAGATGGTGAATGAGGCCCTGGTCGGCTGGCAGCCGGACGCGGCCAGAACGATGTGGCGGGAGTTCGCCACCCTGGCCGGAGCGGCCAAGGAACTCACCCGCAACGGCAACGCCCAGCAACTGGAGGCGGCCACCCGGCTGCTCGCCGACGCCCGGCGCAAGCTCTACGGCCTGCTGGCGGCAGACGAGGACGTGCCGAACGGCGACGACCTGAGGTAGTCCCCATCACCCAGACCGCCACCACCGCCTCATCCCAAACGCAAAGTGGACCCAAACCGCCGCAGTCGGCGGTCTGGGTCCACTTTGCTGGGTTCAGGCGGGCTTGGGGACGCTGTCGACGCCGGCTTCCTTGCGCTGCTTGGCCGTGATCGGTGCCGGGGCCCCGGTCAGGGGGTCATAGCCGCCACCGGTCTTCGGGAACGCGATCACGTCGCGGATCGAGTCGGTGTTCGCCAGCAAGGCCGTGATCCGGTCCATGCCGAAGGCGATGCCGCCGTGCGGCGGGGTACCGAAGACGAAGGCGTCGAGGAAGAACCCGAACTGTTCCTGAGCCTTCGCCTGATCCATCCCCATGACCTTGAACACGCGCTCCTGCACGTCGCGGCTGTGGATACGGATTGATCCGCCCCCGATCTCGTTGCCGTTGCAGACCATGTCGTAGGCGTAGGCGAGTGCGGAGCCCGGGTCGGTGTCGAAGGTGTCGAGGAACTCCGGCCGGGGCGAGGTGAAGGCGTGGTGGACCGCGGTCCAGGCGCCCTCCCCCACGGCGACGTCGCCGGCGGCCACCGCTTCGCTGGCCGGCTCGAACAGCGGCGCGTCGACGACCCAGAGGAATGACCAGGCCTCGGCGTCGATCAGTTCCTTGCGTCGCGCAATCTCGTTGCGGGCTGCGCCGAGCAGCGACTGGGAGCTCTTGCGGCCACCGGCAGCGAAGAAGATGCAGTCCCCCGGTTGCGCGCCCACCCGATCGGCGAGACCGGAGCGCTCGGCGTCGGTGAGGTTCTTGGCCACGGGCCCGCCCAGCTCGCCGTCCGCAGCGATGGTGACGTAGGCCAGACCCTTCGCGCCACGCTGCTTGGCCCAATCCTGCCAGGCATCGAAGGTGCGCCGAGGCTGGTCGGCGCCGCCCGGCATCACGACTGCACCGACGTAGTCGGCCTGGAACACCCGGAACGCGGTGTCGGAGAAGTAGTCGGTCAGTTCGGTCAGCGGCAGCCCGAACCGCAGGTCCGGCTTGTCCGAGCCGTAGGTGTCCATTGCTTCGGTGTACGTCATCCGGGGCAGCGGCCGGGTCAGCTGGTGGCCCTTCAGCGCCCACATCTTGGCGATCACGGCCTCGCCGACCTCGATCACGTCGTCCTGGTCGACGAAGCTCATCTCGATGTCGAGCTGGGTGAACTCCGGCTGCCGGTCGGCGCGGAAGTCCTCGTCGCGGTAGCAGCGGGCGATCTGGTAGTACCGCTCCATGCCGGCCACCATCAGCAACTGCTTGAACAGCTGCGGGCTCTGCGGCAGGGCGTACCAACTGCCGGGCGAGAGCCGGGCCGGCACGACGAAGTCGCGGGCGCCCTCCGGGGTGGAGTGGGTCAGCGTCGGGGTCTCGATCTCGACGAAGTCGCGGGCGGCCAGCACCTCGCGGGCCGCACGGTTCACCTCCGAGCGCAGTCGGATGGCCGCGGCCGGGGCGGGACGGCGCAGGTCGAGGTAGCGGTACTTCAGCCGCGCCTCCTCGCCGACGTTGACGCGCTCGTCGATCTGGAAGGGCAGGGGCGCGGAGGGGTTCAGCACCTCCAGCGTCTGGGCAGCCACCTCGATGTCACCGGTGGCGAGGGAGGCGTTGATGGTGTCGGCCGGACGGGCTTCGACAACGCCGGTGACGGCGATGCAGTACTCGTTGCGCAGCGAGTGGGCACCCGAGCTCTCCAGGATGTCGTCACGCACCACCACCTGGACGATGCCGCTGGCGTCCCGCAGGTCGAGGAAGGCCACCCCGCCGAGGTCGCGGCGCTTGGCCACCCAGCCGGCCAGGGTGATCGTTGTGCCGATCTCCGCGGCGCGGAGCGAGCCGGCCTGATGAGTGCGAATCACGTCTGCGTTTCCTTTCCCTGGCCTGCGATCAGGCCGACGGAGAACTGAGAACCGAGGGCCGAAGATCGGCCGCCGGGGGTTGCCAGGCGTCGGGGTCCGCGGGCAGCTGCTCGCCGCTGCGGATGTCCTTCACCTCGTCGTTGGAGAACCACACGAAGGGGATGCCACGGCGGTCGGCGTAGCGGATCTGCTTGCCGAACCTGTCCGCCTTTGGTGCCACCTCGCAGGGGATGCCGCGGGCGCGTAACCGGGAGGCTGTTGCGATCGCAGTGGCACGGGTCTCCTCGGCGTCCACCGCGACCAGCACGCAGCTGGGCACCGGCCGGGACGCGGTCAGGATGCCCTTGCCGACCAGCGGGACGAGGATCCGGCTCACCCCGATGCTGAGGCCGACACCCGGGTAGGTGGTACGTCCGTCGCTGGCCAAGGAGTCGTACCGGCCGCCGGAGGAGATGGATCCCATCGCCTCGTAGCCGGCCATGGTGGTCTCGTAGACGGTGCCGGTGTAGTAGTCCAACCCGCGGGCGATCTTCAGGTCGGCCACCAGCCGGCCAGGCACTGCCGCAGCCGCAGCGCTCGACCACCCCTGCGAGCAGCTCGAGTCCTGCGCTCAGCAAGGGGTGCTCCACCCCGAGGGCGGTGACCTGGTCCACGAAGGACGCGTCGGCACTGCGGATCCCGGCCAGCGCAAGGCACTTGGCGGCCGCCTCGGGGCTCAGCCCGACCTCTTCGACGAGCAGGTTGCCGACCGCCTGCGGGCCGATCTTGTCCAGCTTGTCGACCCGCTGCAGGACGGCGAGGTGATCATCGATCCCCAGCCCGCGATAGAAGCCCTCGGAGAGCTGGCGGTTGTTGACGCTCATGGTGGCCGGCGGGACGCCGAAGTCGACGTGCAGCTTCTCCAGCGCCTCGAGGGTGACCAGCGGCAACTCGACGTCGTGGTGGACGGCGAGCGTCTCCGAGCCGACGATGTCGATGTCGGCCTGCGTGAACTCGCGGTACCTGCCCTCCTGCGGACGCTCACCGCGCCAGGCCTTCTGGATCTGGTAGCGCCGGAAGGGGAAGGAGAGCTCCGAGGAGTGCTCCAGCACGTAGCGGGCGAACGGCACGGTCAGATCGAAGTGCAGGCCGAGCTCGTCGGCCGCCTCCGCCGCGGCGTGCAGCCGCCGGACGACGAAGACTTCCTTGTCGATCTCACCCTTGCGGGTGAGCTGGTCCATCGGTTCGACCGCACGGGTCTCGATCGAGCCGAAGCCGTGCAGCTCGAACGTTTCGGCAAGGGACGCGAGCACCCGCTGTTCGACGATCCGTCCGGACGGCGAGAACTCGGGGAATCCGGACAGCGGTTTGGGTCGGGCCATCAGTTCCTCAGGAAGGCGGGTTGCAGGTAGGGGTTCTCCGCGCGTTCCCTCGCCATGGTGGTCTGGCCACCGTGACCGGGCAGCAGGGCGCAGCTGTCGGGCAGTGGCAGCACGACGCCGGCCAGCGTCCGGTTCATCACCTTCTGGTCCCCGCCCGGCAGGTCGGTGCGACCCACCGAGCCGGCGAACACCACGTCCCCGGTGAACACCAGCCGGTTGATCTGCGGGTGGCGGCTGTTGTAGTCGAGTGCAAGCAGCACCGAGCCCTCAGTGTGTCCGGGGGCGTGGGTGACGGTGAACTTCAGCCGGGCGAGGGTCAGTTCGGTCAGCCCGTCGAATTCCTCCACCCTGGCCGGTTCGACCATCGGGGTGCGCAACAGCTGCTTCACCACAGCCGCCCCATCGGCGCCCAGGCCGGCGGCGGGCTCGCTCAGCAGGTCGCGGTCAGCGGAGTGGATCCACAGCGGCACGTTGTACTCGTCGGCAATCTCCGCCGCGCTGGCCACGTGGTCGAAATGCCCATGAGTGGCCAGCAGCGCCTTCGGCTTCAGCTGGTGCTCGGCGAGCAGCGCACGGACGCGGGCGACAGCGTCCTGACCGGGGTCGATGATCACGCACTCGGCTACGCCGGGGTCGGCTACGACGTAGCAATTGGCCTGCCAGTGGCCGGTCGCGAAGGATGCCAGGAACACGAGCGACAGCCTAGACGACGAGACGTCGAGACGCGCGAGCGGCTGGACGGCGAGGAATCTCGACGAGCAGTGAGGAACGAACTGCGAGGAGCATCGGAGACCATCGAACCCCCCGTTGTCACAAACCAGGCAGGATCGGGCAAGATGTCCCCATGAACTCCACCTCAAGTCCGGCGGACTTCGGTCGCGTTGAAGCCGATGGCACGGTGTACGTGCGCACGGCTGATGGCGAGCGGTCTGTCGGTCAGATTCCCGATGTCGAGGCCAGCGAGGCCCTCGCCTTCTACACCCGGCGTTACGAGGCCCTCGAGGTGGAGGTAGGGCTACTGGAGACCAGGGTCAAGGGCGGCGCGTTGTCACCCGAAGAGGCCCGCCACAGCATCAGCACGGTGCGTGGCAGTGTCGCCAGCGCCAACGCTGTCGGCGACCTCGAATCCCTGGTGGCAAGGCTGGACGCGCTCCAGCCGGTGCTCGCGGAGCAGTCCGAGGCCCGCAAGGCCGAGCGCGCGCGGCAACTCGAGGCGACCAAGGAGACCAAGGAGCTGATGGTCGCAGAGGCCGAGAACCTTGCCCTCGGCAACGACTGGCGCGGTGGCGTCAACCGGTTCCGGGCTCTCCTGGACGAGTGGAAGGCCCTGCCGCGGATCGACCGGGCCAGCGATGATGCCCTGTGGCACCGGTTCTCCGCTGCCCGCACCACGTACACCCGGCGCCGCAAGTCGCAGTTCGCCGAGCAGGCAGCGAAGCGCGACGTGGCGAGAGCGGCCAAGGAGCAGATCATCGCCGAGGCCCGCGAGTTGGGGAACTCCACCGAGTGGGGTCCGACCGCCGGCGCCTTCCGTGACCTGATGACCCGGTGGAAGGCCGCCGGCGCAGCTCCGCGGGACGTGGATGACGCGCTGTGGGCCGAGTTCCGGGGCATCCAGGACGACTTCTTCAACGCCAGGGCTTCGATCCTGAGCGAGCAGGACGCCGAGTTCAAGACGAACCTTGACGGGAAGCTGGCCCTGCTGGACGAGGCGGAGGCCAATCTGCTGCCGGTGTCCGACCTGGCTACTGCCAAGGCCGGTTTCCGGTCCTTCCTGGAGAAGTACAACGCCTACGGCCGCGTCCCCCGCGAACAGATGCGTACCCTCGACGCCAGGGTGAAGGCCCTTGAGAACGCGGTCCGCAGCGCCGAGGAGGACGAATGGCGCCGCACTGATCCCCAGGCCCGGGCCCGGGCAGAGGAGACCGTTGGGATGCTCTCGGCGGAGATCGACAAGCTCTCCGAGAAGGCGCAGAAGGCGGCGGCCCGCGGCGACGCGAACGCTGCGGCCAAGGCCAAGGAGTCGATCGAGACCTACACCACCTGGCTGGATCAGGCCCGGGCGACGTTGGCGGACTTCAACCGCTGACGAAGTCCGAACCGGCAACGCACAGAAGCCGCCGCTTGACGCAAAAGCCGCCGCTGCAACGGCGGCTTTTGCCCTAACCGGCGGCTTTTGGTGGGCTCGTTCAGTTCTTCAGCCGGAAGACGTCGTAGACGCCCGGCACCTTGCGGATGGCCCCGATCAGGTGTTCGAGGTGCTTCGGGTCGGTGGTCTCGAAGGTGAAGCGGAACTTGAACGTGCGGTCCTTCGCGGTGTTCAGGGTGGCCGACAGGATCGAGATGTGGTGCTCCCCCATCACCTTGCTCACCTCGGACAGGATGCCGGTGCGGTCCAGCCCGTCCACCGCAAGCGCGACCAGGAACGAACTGGTCGCTGTCGGTGCCCAGGCCACGTCCACCAGCCGGGCGGGCTGGTGCCGCAGGTCCTGGGCGTTGGTGCAGTCGATCCGGTGCACCGAGACGCCGTTCTCCCGGGTGACGAACCCGAGGATCTCGTCGCCGGGTACCGGCATGCAGCAGCGGGCGAGCTTGACCCAGACGTTCGCGTCGCCCTGCACCACCACGCCGGCTTCGTTGCCAGAGACCCGGCTGCGCCGCTGGCGCCCGATCACCGAGGTGTCCTCGCCGCCGAGTTCTGCGACCTCCTCCGCGCCACCCTCGCTGGCGATCAGCCGCTGGACGACAGCCTGTGGGCTGACCGCACCCTCGCCGATGGCCGCGTACAGCGCGTTCACGTCGGCGACCCGGAAGTGCTCGGTGAGCCCGGACATGTGCTCGGGGGTGAGTAGCCGCTGCAGCGGCAGGCCGGCCCGGCGCAGCTGCTTGGTGAGGAGTTCCTTGCCGCCGTCGATTGACTCCTCGCGCCGTTCGCGCATGAAGTACTGCCGGATCTTGCCGCGGGCGCGAGGGCTCTTGACGAACCCGAGCCAGTCGCGGCTGGGGCCGGCGTTGGCAGCCTTCGAGGTCAGCACCTCGACCACGTCCCCGCTGGAAAGGACGGATTCGAGGGAGACGAGCCGCCCGTTCACCCGGGCGCCGATCGTGTGGTGTCCGACCTCGGTGTGCACGGCGTAGGCGAAGTCCACCGGGGTGCCGCCCGCCGGCAGGTTGATCACGTCGCCCTTCGGCGTGAACACGAACACCTCGTCTGTGGCGATCTCGAAACGCAGGGTGTCCAGGAACTCGCCCGGATCCTCGGTCTCCTTCTGCCACTGGCTGATCTGCTGCACCCAGTTCAGCTCGGTGCCGTCGGCCTTGCCCTCCTTGTACTTCCAGTGGGCTGCGACGCCGTACTCGGCCTGACGGTGCATCTCATGGGTGCGGATCTGCAGCTCCACCGGCTTTCCGCCGGGACCGAGGACGGTGGTGTGCAGCGACTGGTAGAGGTTGAACTTGGGCATCGCGATGTAGTCCTTGAACCGACCCGGGAGGGGGTTCCACCGCGCGTGCAGGGTGCCGAGGGCCGCATAGCAGTCGCGCTGGCTGTCCACGAGGATGCGCAGTCCGACCAGGTCGTAGATGTCGGCGAAGTCGCGGCCGCGGACGACCATCTTCTGGTAGATCGAGTAGTAGTGCTTCGGCCGGCCGTACACAGTGGCCTTGATCCCGGCATCACTCAGGTCGGCGCGGACCTGCTCGGTGACCACCCGCAGGTAGTCCTCGCGCAGTGGGGCGCGGGCTGCGACCAGCTTCACGATCTCGTCGTAGACCTTCGGCTGCAGGGTGGCGAAGGACAGGTCCTCCAGCTCCCACTTGATGGCATTCATGCCCAGCCGGTGGGCCAGTGGGGCGAAGATCTCCAGCGTGTCCCTGGCGATCGCCATCTGCTTGTCCTGCCGCAGATAACCCAGCGTCCGCATGTTGTGCAGCCGGTCGGCAAGCTTGATCACCAGCACCCGGATGTCGCGGCTCATCGCCAGCACCATCTTGCGGATCGTCTCGGCCTTGGCGCGATTCGCCGTAGGCGATCTTGTCCAGCTTGGTGACGCCGTCGACCATCGCTGCGATCTCGGCGCCGAAGTCCGCGGCCATCTGCTCGACGGTGTAGGAGGTGTCCTCAACGGTGTCGTGCAGCAGCGCAGCACACAGCGTCGCCTCGTTCATCCCCAGTTCGGCCAGGATCGTCGCCACCGCCAGCGGGTGGGTGATGTAGGCGTCCCCGCTCTTGCGGAGCTGGCCGGTGTGGTAGTGCTCAGCGGTACGGTAGGCCCGCTCGATCAGCGGAACGTCGGCCTTGGGGTGGTGGGTGTGGACGATCCCGATCAGCGGGTCCAGCACCGCCACCTGCTGGTTGCGCTGGGCGCCGAGTCGTGCCAGCACCTGGCGCATCCGGATCCGTGGCTGGTCAGTCGCGGCCAGCCTCGCCCGAGGTTCTCCGGGCAGGCCATCCCCCTCGCCATAGGGTCCATGGACGCCCTGGGACACGCCGCCTCCGCCGAAGTTGGTAGTAGAGGCTCACTCTACCCGGGGCGGCGTGCGCTGCACGCCGGGCGCCTTCCGGACCACGATGACCTCATCGCCGGTCCGCAGCAGGTCAGCCCCGGTCTCGTAGAAGCGGCGCAGGGTGCGGTTGCGGACGACCGCGAGCACCTTCTCGCCCTGGATCTCGCGCGGATCCTTGCCGTCCTCATCGCGGGTGACGAGTCGCTGGGTGACTTCCAGGCCCTCGCCGGACGACAGGAGGTCCTCGATCACTTCGCCAAGCTGCGGACTGATCGAGCTCAACCCCATCAGCCGGCCGACGGCATGCGAGGACGTGATCACGGAGTCGGCTCCGGACTGGCGGATCAGCGGCACGTTGTCGGAGTCACGAACCGCCACCACCACGTGCGCTCCGCGGTTCAACTGACGGACGGTGAGCGTGGCCAGGATCGCGGTGTCGTCCCGCCCGACCGTCACGATGATCTCCCTTGCCTTCGGCAACTCGGCCCGGTGCAGCAGCTCCCGTGAGGTCGCGTCGCCCTCGAAGGCCGGTATCCCGTGCCGGTTGGCCGCTGCCACCGCCAGCGCGTTGCTGTCGATGACCACGATCCGCTCCGGTGTCAGCCCGCCCCGCAGCAGCGTTGCGGTGGCGCTCTGGCCGGTGGTGCCGTAGCCGATGACGACGGTGTGGTTGCGCATGGTCTTCCTCCAACGGGAGTCCTGCAGGGCCCTGCGGCCCTCGTTGGCCAGCACTTCGACAGTGGTACCGACCAGCAGGACCAGGAAGGCGATCCGGATCGGGGTCACCATGATGACGTTGATCAGCCGGGAGTGCGGCGCCACCGGGGTGATGTCGCCGTAGCCGGTGGTGGTCATGGTCACGGTCGCGTAGTACAGCGCGTCCATGAAGCTGACGCCGTCGTTGCCGGCATGATCGGCGTAGGCGTCCCGGTCGAGATAGACGATCATCGTGAGCAGCAGCAGCAGCCCAAGCGCGAGTCCCAGCCGCTTCACCAGCTCGCGGCGTCGGCGTGCTGTTCCGTGCCGGCAGGCTCACCTGGGCGCGGCCGGTCCAGGGAGCCTGGGTCCGGCCGAACCGTGGCCGCGGCGCGTCCATCAGACCGTCAGCACCGCGCTGAGGTATCGGCGATGCCGACGCTGGCCAGGTGCTGCGCGGCCGCCGAGGAAGCTCAGCTCCATCAGCACCGAGACGTGCACCAGTTCGGCGCCGAGCCGGTCGACCAGGGCAGCCGTCGCACCGACCGTGCCGCCGGTGGCCAGCACGTCGTCGACCACCAGCACCCGCGCGCCGGGCAGGATCGCGTCGGTGTGCACCGCCAGGGTCTCGTGCGCCGTACTCCAGCGCGAACGTCTGGGTGTACACGTCGCCGGGCAGCTTGCCGGGCTTGCGGACCGGGACGAAGCCGGCGCCGAGCTCGAGCGCCACCGGGCCGGCGAAGATGAAGCCGCGCGCCTCCATGCCGACCACCACGTCGATGCCGCGCCGGGCGCGCTGGCCGCCAGTTCGGTGATCGCGGCCGCGATAGCCGGCCGGCGAGGCCAGCAGCGGGGTGATGTCCTTGAACACGCACGCCCGGCTTGGGGAAGTCCGGGATGTCGCGGATCAGGGACGCGATCAGCGCCTGGTTCTCGCTCGCTGGTCGCATGGTCACTTCTTCCGTCTGGCTGCGGGTCTGCTCGGCTGCGCTGCGTCGGCGCTTCGGCTTCCAGTTCCTTCGCCGCGACCAGCCCGAGGTTGGCTGGTCGACCGTCGTGCCTCAGCGTCCACCGACGGCCACGGTGACCGCCTTCTTGGCCTCGCGGACGTTCGTCTCGCGCGCCGCGGGCCGCGCGCCGGGCCAGCCGCTCGCGGTGCTCGACCATGTCGGGATCGGCCTCGCGCATCTGGGCCAGCAGCGGCGTGGCGATGAAGATCGAGGAGTAGGCGCCGGCGATCATGCCGACGAACAGCGCCAGGCCGAGGTCCTTCAGCGGGCCGGTGCCCAGGATGAACCAGCCGGTGAACAGCAGCGCGGCCACCGGCAGCACGCCGATGATCGTGGTGTTGATCGAGCGGACCAGCACCTGGTTGAGCGCGGTGTTGGCCGCCTCGGAGTAGGTGAACCTGGTGTTGGTCAGGTCCGTGGTGTTCTCGCGGATCTTGTCGAACACCACCACCGTGTCGTACAGCGAGTAGCCGAGGATCGTCAGCACGCCGATCAGGGTCGCCGGCGTCACCGTGAAGCCCGACCAGGGCGTAGACGCCGATGGTGATGACCAGGTCGTGCAGCAGGGCGACGATGGCCGCGATGCTCATCTTGAAGTCGCGGAAGTAGGCCCAGATCAGACACCATCACCAGCACCAGGAACACCGCCGAGGGCGATCAGCGCCTGGGGGGTGATCTGCTGACCCCAGGAGGCGCCGATCAGGGAGTAGGCGACCTCGTCGGGCTCGACTCCCGACCGCGGTGGCGATCGCCTGCTTGACCTGGGTGACCTCGTCGATGCTGAGCGAGCTCGGGTCTGCACCCGCACCTGGTTGTCACCGATGGTGGTGACGGTGACGTCGTCACCGGCGACAGTTCAGGGCCTCGACCGCGGCCCGAACGTCGTCGATCGTGTCGTCGCGGTGACGGTCACCGGGGCCTGGAAGTCGGCGCCGCCGCGGAACTCGATGCCCAGGTTGAGGCCGCGGATCGCCAGCGCGAGCATCGAGACCAGCAGCAGCACCGCCGAGATCAGTGTACCAGCGGTTCCGCTTGCCGACGAAGTCGTAGGAGATCTCGCCGGTGTACAGCCGGTGGGCGATGCTCGCCCTTCGGTCCTTCGCGCCGGCGGCGGTTCGGGTCCGTCGATCAGCACGGTGACCTCGTCTCTGGATCGAGCCATCACGCCTCACCTCCACGGCCGCGCGGCCTTCGTCGGGAGTTGTGCAGCGGCGGCGTGCTTGGTGCCCATGTGCTCGGCCTCGAAGCCGGAGAACGTGTGGCCCTCGCCGAAGAACTTGGTGCGGCCCAGCAGCGTCATCAGCGGCTTGGTGAACAAGAACACCACGACGATGTCGATCAGGGTGGTCAGGCCGAGGGTGAACGCGAAGCCCTTGACCGCGCCGATCGCGAGCACGAACAGCACCAGCGCCGACAGCAGCGACACCGAGTCCGCGACCAGGATGGTCTTCCGGGAACGCACCCAGCCGGTCTCGATGGCGGTGCGCAGGCTGCGTCCGTCGCGCACCTCGTCCCGGATCCGTTCGAAGTAGATGATGAACGAGTCGGCCGTGACGCCGATCGCGACGATCAGCGCCGGCGATGCCGGGCAGGTTGAGCGCGAAGCCCATCGCCTGGCCGCAGCAGCACCATCAGTGACCAGATGAGCGCGCCCGCGATCACCAGGCTGACATCGACGACCACGATCGACAGGCCGCGGTAGTAGAGGATGCTGTAGGCGACCACCAGCGCGAGACCGATCAGGCCGGCGATGATGCCGGCCTCGCAGCTGGTCGCCACCCAGCTTGGCCGACACGTTGTCGACGCTGGACACCTCGAACGACAGCGGCAGCGCGCCGTACTTCAGCACGTTGGCCAGCTCGGTCGCGGTCTTCTGGGTGAACGTGCCGGAGATCTCGGCCCGCCCGCCGGGGATCAGCGGTACTCGACGCTACGGCGCCGAGATCACGGTGCCGTCCAGCACGATCGCGAACTGGTTCTGTCGGGCGAGGTCTGGGTGGAGAGGTGGGTGGTGACGGTCTGGAAGTCGGTCGCGCCCGGGCTGTCGAACTCCAGCTGTCACGACCCAGCGAGACCGAGCCCTGCGGCACCGCGGCCTACGCGCTGGGTGACCGACTCGCCGGTGATCAGCGCCGGGCCGAGCAGGTACTTGTAGCTCTGGGTCTGGTCGCAGGCGATCAGCGGCTGGTCGCTGACGTCCGGGAACGGGTCGCCGCACTTGAAGTTGGCGAAGTCGGTCTTGTCGCGATCGGTCGGCGTCCACTTCAGCAGCTCGGCCAGCGGCGTGGCGGTACCGGACGGGGCGGTCGGGCGCGGGCTGGGCACCGGGGTCGGCAGCGACGGCAGGGGTCGCTTGTTGGTCGTGCTCGACGGCGTCGGTGCTGGCGAAGCCGTGGCCGAGGGCTGGCTTGAGGCCGTGGCCGGGGCTCCGCCGAGGGTTCGTCGGTCGGCACCGGCCGGTGCTGGGTTCGGCGGCATAGACCTTGCGGAAGTACAGCTGGGCGGTCTGAGCCGACCAGCTTGACCAGTTCGTCCTGCTGCACATTCGGCACCGAGACGATGATCTGCTTGTCACCGGAGGTGGTGACCTCGGTCTCGCCGACGCCGAGGGAGTCGACCCGCTGCTGGATGATCGAGCGCGCCAGCTCGAGGCTGGTCGGGTCGACGCCGCCGGATCCGCTGGTGTTCGATGCGGTCAGCGTGATCGTGGTGCCGCCGCGCAGGTCAAGGCCCAGCTTGGGGTTCCAGACTCCGGAGAACCCGATCAGCGTGTAGAGCCCGATCAACACCAGGCCGAGGATCACCAGCGTGCGCAGCGGGTGTGCGTGTTTCCTGCTTGTGGTAGCCACTTTTACCTTGCTGGTTCAGTTCCTGGTGGTCCCGGGAGCTTCCCAGGTGGGGCGGTCGGTGTCGTCGGGCTCGGTCGCGACCGGCTCGTCGACCGGATCGGCAGCGGTGAGCTCCGGCGTGCTGGCCGGCTCGACCAGCGTCTCGTCCGTCTCGTCGTCATCCGTGAGGGCCGTGGCGTCGTCGGAGTACTCGAACTCGTCCGCGACCGGCTGGGTGCTGATCGCGCGCTTGTCGATGGTCATTTCGACCCCTGGGGAGATCTCGATGATGGCCTGCTTGTCACCGAGGTACTTGATGGTGCCGATGATCCCGGAGACCATCATCACCCTCGAGCCCGGCTCCATCGCGCTCAGGTGCGCGGCCTGTTCCTTGGCCTTCTTCTGCTGCGGCCGGATCATCAGAAAGTACACGGCACCGCCCATGAGGGCGATGAGTGCCAGGGTGGACCAGTCCATTGGGATTCCTCACAGGTTTCGTAACTTGGGGCGGCGCTGCCGCCGACCCAGAAGCCTAGCGCCGTCTTGGGCGAATACCCATTCGGCGACCCGCCAGCGGCCCGCCGAACCGGGGCCGCCTCACTCCTGGCCGCTGAACAGGTCCGGTGCCACCGGCGGGACGCCGCCCGGCCCGGACGGTGGGGCCAGGCCGAGGTGCCTCCAGGCTCGCTGGGTCGCCACCCGGCCTCTCGGGGTGCGCATCAGGAAGCCCTCGCGCACCAGGAACGGCTCGGCGACCTCCTCGACCGTCTCGGTCTCCTCGGCTACGGCGAGGGCGATGGTGCTGAGTCCGACCGGACCGCCCCCGAAGCCACGGCAGATCGCATCCAGCACGGCCCGGTCGAGCCGGTCGAGCCCGAGCGGATCGACCTCGTACAGTTCGAGCGCCGCCATGGCCACCCTTCGGGTCAGCCGGCCGTCCGCCTTCACCTGCGCATAGTCCCGGACGCGACGCAGCAGCCGGTTGGCGATCCGTGGGGTGCCGCGGGAACGCGAAGCGATCTCCACAGCCGCGGACTGCTCGAGGTCGATACCGAGCAACGCTGCCGAGCGCACCAGGATCAACACCAGGTCAGCGGCGGCGTAGAAGTCCAGCTGGGCGGTGAAGCCGAACCGGTCGCGCAGCGGCCCCGGCAGCAGTCCGGCCCTGGTGGTGGCGCCGACAAGGGTGAATCGCGGGATCTCGAGCGGAATTGCCGTCGCACCCGGTCCCTTGCCGACCACGACGTCCACCCGGAAGTCCTCCATGGCCAGGTAGAGCATCTCCTCGGCCGGACGGGACATCCGGTGGATCTCGTCGAGGAAGAAGACCTCCCCGTCGGTGAGTCCGGACAGGATCGCGGCCAGGTCGCCGGCGTGCTGAATGGCCGGGCCGGAGGAGATCCGGATCGGCGCGCCCATTTCGGCGGCGATGATCAGCGCCAGGGTGGTCTTGCCGAGGCCTGGCGGGCCAGAAAGCAGGACGTGGTCGGGGCTGGTGCCGCGGTGGCGGGCGCCGGCCAGCACCAACCCGAGCTGCTCACTGACGCGCCGCTGGCCGCCGAACTCGGCCAGCGACGACGGCCGCAGCGCGGACTCTGCCGCCTGGTCGTCGAGGTGGACGTGCGGGTCCAGCGGGTCGGTCTCTGCGGTCACGTCGTTCACTTTGCCAGGCCGCGCAACGCTGCCCGCAGCAGGATCGCGACCGGCGTGTCCGGATCGTCCAGGGCTGTCCCGGCGACCCGGTCACAGGCAGCCTCGGCGTCACGGGTGGAGTAGCCAAGGCCCTCAAGGCCGGCCCGCACCTGGTCGCGCCAGCCGGACGGCTCCGGCTGGCGGCCGCCAGCGACTCCGGACCCGGCCAGGATGGTGACCTTGTCCTTCAGTTCGAGCACCAGCCGTTGCGCACCCTTCGCGCCGATCCCCGGAACGCGGGTGAGTGCCGTGATGTTGGCCGCTGCGACTGCCACCCGGAACTCCTCGGGAGAGAACACCGAAACCACGGCCTGGGCGATCTTCGGACCGATCCCGGTCGCGCTCTGCACGAGCTCGAAACAGTCCCGTTCGCCCGGTTCCGCGAATGCGTAGAGGGTCAGCGAGTCCTCGCGCACCACCAGCGAGGTGTGAAGGGTGACCTGCTCCCCCACTTTCAGTCCCCCGGCGGTGGCGGGCGTACAGAGCGCCTTCAGGCCGAATCCGGAGAGGTCGATGACCAGCCAGGTGCCGCCGACGGCGGCCACCCTCCCGGTCAGCTGGGAGATCATGCTCCGACTCCCCTTCCCTGCTTGGCGAGCGCCTTGGCGATCCGTTCGGCGCCGGCCCCCCGCCAGAGCTGGCAGATCGCCAGGGCGACGGCGTCGGCTGCGTCCGCCGGCTTCGGCGCAGCGTCCAGCTTGAGGATGCGGGCGACCATGGTGCCCACCTGGGCCTTGTCGGCCCGGCCCGAGCCGGTGATCGCAGCCTTCACCTCGGTTGGCGTGTGAGTGTGCACCGGCAGGCCGGCGCGGGCAGCGACCAGCATGGCCAGGCCGGAGGCCTGCGCGGTGCCGATCACCGAGAGCACGTTGACGTCGGCGAAGACCCGCTCCACTGCGACCACGTCCGGGCTGTGTTGGGCAACCCACTCGGTCAGGCCCGCCTCGATCAGCAACAGCCGCTGCGGCAGCTCCATGGTGCTGGGCGTGGTGATCACCCCGACCGCCACCAGCTTCGGCTGCCGCCCAGGGGCACCGTCGATCACGCCGACCCCACATCTGGTCAGGCCGGGATCAACTCCCATTACCCGCATCGAGCGTCCTTCCGAACAGTTGTTCGGATACTAGCCAACCTCAGGCCCGGTCCGGTGGGTGCCACGCCCAGAGCGGCCGTCCCCCTACGCAAAGTGGACCGAAACCGTCGCTGTCGGCGGCTTCGGCCCACTTTGCGGGTGGAATGGGATCAGTCGCCGAGCTGTTCGCTGATCTCGTCCGGCACGTCCTCGTTGCTGTACACGGTCTGCACGTCGTCGCAGTCCTCGATCGCGTCCAGCAGCCGGAAGAGCTTCTCCGCCGTCTCGGTGTCGCCGATCGCCTCGGTGTACTGCGGGACGAACTGCACCTCGGCCGAGTCGTAGTCGAGACCCGCTGCCTGGATGGCCTTGCGCACCTCGACGACGTTGCTCGGGTCGCTGATCACCCGGAAGCCCTCGCCGTCGTCGATGACGTCCTCGGGATCGGCATCAAGGGTGGCTTCGAGCAGGTCGTCCTCCTCAAGGGTTCGGGAGCCCTGCACCTTCGCCACCTCGACGACACCCTTGCGGTCGAAGATCCGCGAAACCGAGCCGACATCGGCCATCGTGCCGCCGTGTCGGGTCACGGCCACCCGAACATCGGATGCCGAGCGGTTCCGGTTGTCGGTGAGACACTCGATCAGCAGCGCCACCCCGCCGGGCCCGTAGCCCTCGTAGATGATCGTCATGTAGTCGGTGCCAGAGCCTTCAGTGCCACCGCCGCGCTTCACTGCGCGGTCGATGTTGTCGACCGGGACGGAGTTCTTCCTGGCCTTCTGAATGGCGTCGTACAGCGTCGGATTGCCGGCCGAGTCGGGGCCACCGGTGCGCGAGGCCACCTCGATGTTCTTGACCAGCTTGGCGAACAGCTTGCCGCGCTTGGCATCGACGATTGCCTTCTTGTGCTTGGTGGTTGCCCACTTGGAGTGCCCGCTCATGTCATCCGTTCGTCGTCAAGATTTTGCGCCGCTCAGTCTAGGCCACCTATTCCTCGCAGTTCCTCACAGTTCCTCGCAGTCCGTTCCTCACTGCTCGTCGAGACTCCGTCCTTCACGATCGCTGGCGCGACCGCGGCGGTCGGCGTCTGCTCGTCGTCTAGCCTGACACTCATGAGCGAGCGGCTGCACGGCGAGTACAAGGTGCCCGGCGGCAAGCTGGTGGCGGTCGATCTTTCAGTTGTCGGCGACCGGCTGGTCGGAGTCCAGGTCAGCGGGGACTTCTTCCTCGACCCGGACGAGGCGCTGCCGGTGATCGATCGCGCGCTGGGCGGCCTTGGGACCGAAACCGCCGTCGGCGAACTCGCCGCACGGATCGACGCAGACCTCGCCCGGGCCACAGCTGAGGGGATTCTCGGCGTCCCGGTGACCATGGTCGGCTTCGACTCCCGCGCCGTGGCGATCGCCGTCCGGCGGGCGCTCGGACGGTCCACTGGCTGGTCCGACCACACGTTCACCTACCTCGACCCGGGCATCCTCGACCCCGCCGAGCACGCGGCCCTGGACGAGGTGCTCGCCCGGGAACTTGCCGCCGGGAGGCGTGGTCCGACCTTCCGCTTCTGGGAGTGGCAGAACCCGGCTGTTGTGATTGGTTCGTTCCAGTCGCTGCGCAACGAGGTCGATTCCGCGGCGGCCGAGCAGTACGGGGTCCAGGTGGTGCGCCGGGTCTCCGGCGGCGGGGCGATGTTCATGGAGGCAGGCAACTGCATCACTTTCTCCCTTGTTGTCCCGGCAACCCTCGTCGACGGGATGAGCTACGAGGCTTCCTACGCGTTCCTTGACGAGTGGGTGCTTACCGCGCTTGGCGAGGTCGGGGTGCAGGCGCACTACGCGGGCCTCAACGACATCGCATCGCCATCTGGAAAGCTCGCCGGCGCCGCCCAGAAACGGTTCGTCGGCGGCGCGGTCCTGCACCACGTCACGATGGCCTACGACATCGACGCGGACAAGATGCTGCAGGTCCTCCGGATCGGCCGCGAGAAGCTGTCGGACAAGGGCACAAGGAGCGCCAACAAGCGGGTCGATCCGGTGCGCTCGCAGACCAACCTGCCGCGTGCCGAAGTCATGGCTTCATTCCTGGCCACCTTCCGCCGGCTCTACCGCGTCGTCGACGGCGAACTGGGCGCAGACGAACTCACCGAGGCCAGGGAGCTGGCCGAGTCGAAGTTCCACAATCCGGAGTGGACCGCCCGGGTCCCCTGAGCTGGCTGACCCCGACCTGCGGCGGGTCAGGTGGCCATGACAGTCGCGCCCATCGCGGTCAGGATGCGGTCGAAGTCGTCGCCGGGAATCTGGAAGAGGCCGCGGCGGAAGGTGAAGCCCCAGTTCCGCCCGTCCGGGATGAACGAGAGCGTGCCAAGCAGGGGGCGGATGGGCGTTGGCGCGCTATCGAAGAAGGCCATGTCGCGCCGCCAAGGCTGAAAGCCCGGCGTCAGCTCCACTTGGTAGACGGCGGCGCCGGTGACGACCCCGCAGGCGGTGAACTCCTGGAGCGGTTCCCCCTCCGGGTAGTCGGTACGTGGCGAGTAGAACACGATGCGATCACCTGCCTGCAGCCGTGCCAGCCGGGTACTCCTGCCATGGTCAGCCTGCGTGAAGCCGCCCTGCACTCCGCGGAGGACGTGGTTGCGGCTGATGGTGTTGACCCAGTCGCGCCGTTCCCTGGGTGTCTCTTCTGGTTTCTCCATGAGGTTCAGTGTGCGAAGGCCCTCTGACACTCTCTCCCTGAGACTGTCGGTGGGGCCTCACGCCCCCGGCAACCACCCCTGGGGCAACCCGACCGGCGGACCACTCCTACCCGAACCACCGACCACAAGGACCCGCACCGGGCGACCACCCGCAAGCCGGCGGCCAGCAGGCCGAATGGTCGTAGCGACGACGGTGCCGACAGTTCTCGCTTGCGGAAGTCAGATGCTACGACGCCGCCACAGGTAGGGCGTTGTGGTGGTCACAGCCACCAGGCCGGACCGGGCCAGGATCGGGCGACTGAACTCGGTGCATTCGGCGTAGATCAGCTCTGCCCCCATCGCCAGGGCGGACCGCGCCCGGGCAGCGGTGAGCGCACGGTAGATGCCCGCCCGGCGCCACGCCGCGTCGGTGGCGCCACCGAAGAGTCCGGCGAACCGGGTGCGCGGCACCCGGACCAGTCGTCCGGCACACACGATCGTGCCGCCGGCCTCGGCCAGCCAGAGCTCATTGACATCCGGGGCTTCGACGATGGCGGTCAACAGCTGACCGTCCAGGTTCGGCGAACCCGCGCCGAACACCTGTCGGTGCAGGACGCCCACTGCCCGGACATCGCCGGCAAGGTCGCCGGTGTCGCCGGCACGGCGGACCACGACGGCGGCCGGCAGGCCCGTGGCGCCGGTCAGCGCTGCGGTTTCGCCGATCATCACGGTTTCGGGATCCTCGCCTGAGAGTCCGGCCCGAACCAGGTGCTGCCCAAGGTCAGCCGGCGCATCGTGGCCGCGGGTCTTCCACTCGAAGGACCCGACAGCCGGTTCCGCGGCGAAATGGTCGATGGCCGCTTCGATCAGTTGGTCCAGCTTGGATCCGGACGCGCCGGCGAGGTCCCGATAGGTCACGAACCCACGGTCACCGAACCGTCCGACGTGCAGCGGGCCGATCCGGGTGCATTGCGTGGCCCGGTCCAGCTCCGCCTCAGTCCGCAGGTCCTCGTCGTGGGCCTGCAGCAACCTTGCCCGCAGTGCCTCCCCCGCGGCCGCATCACCGTGGCGGGTCAACCTGCCGCCACAGCCAGGGCCTCGGCAAGGGTGAAGTTGCCGACGTAGAGGGCGGTGCCGATGATGGCACCCTCCAGGCCGAGCGGCACCAACTCGCGCAGGGCGCGCAGGTCGTCGAGCTGGGCGATGCCGCCGCTGGCGACCACCTTGGCTTCGGTGCGCGCGCAGACCTGCCGCAGGAGCTCGAGGTTCGGTCCGGTCAGCATGCCGTCGCTGGCGACGTCGGTGACCACGTAGCGGGTGCAGCCGGCGGCGTTGAGCCGGTCGAGCGTCTCCCACAGCTCGCCGCCCTCCCGCGTCCAGCCGCGGGCGGCGAGCCGCGTGCCCCGGACGTCCAGGCCGATCGCGATCCGGTCCCCGTGCTCGGCGATCACCCGGTCACACCACTCCGGATTCTCCAGGGCTGCGGTTCCGATGTTCACCCGGCGGCAGCCGGTGGCCAGGGCACGTTCGAGGCTGGCGTCGTCGCGGATGCCACCAGAGAGCTCGACCTTCAGCGTCATCGATGGCGGTGATCCCGCCGATGACCTCGGCGTTGTTGCCCCGGCCGAAGGCTGCGTCCAGGTCCACCAGGTGCAACCACTCGGCGCCGCCGTCCTGCCAACGCGCGGCCGCGGCCAGCGGGTCGCCGAAGACCTTCTCCGAGCCGGCGACGCCCTGGACGAGCTGGACGGCCTGCCCACCCTGCACGTCGACGGCCGGCAGCAGAACGAGAGCGCTCATGATTCCTTTCGCAGGGTCCCCAGCCAGTTGCGCAGCAGCCGGGCGCCGGCCTCGCCGGACTTCTCGGGATGGAACTGGGTCGACCACAGCGGACCTTGCTCGACGGCAGCGATGAAGCGGTCGCCACCGTGCTCGGTCCAGGTGATCCGCGCGTTCGGCGGCCAATCGGGTACCTCGTGCACCCCGTAGGAGTGCACGAAGTAGAAGCGCTGGTCCTCGACCCCTGCGAACATCGCCGAGGCAGCCGGCGGCGAGACGGTGTTCCACCCCATGTGCGGCAGCGGGACGGCGTCCAGCTGCTCGACCACACCCGGCAGCACGCCGATGCCCGGCACCGGGTCGCCGTGCTCCACCCCGAGGGCGAAGAGCACCTGGTGGCCGACACAGATGCCGAGCACTGGCCGGCGGGCCTCCAGCCGGCGCAGGATCAGCTGCGGACCGCCGACTGCGGTCAGCCCGTCCATGCACGCTGCGAACGCGCCGACCCCGGGCACGACCAGGCCGTCAGCGGCCAGGCACACCTCCGGGTCGGCGGTCAGCACGACCTCGGCGCCGGCCGCGGCCAGTGCCCGGGTGGCCGAGTGCACGTTGCCCGAGCCGTAGTCGAGGACGGCAACCTTCGGCCTGCCGGCCTCGTGACGATTCGCTCGCAAGCTCGCGAATCTCCTCAGGGACCGGTAGGGAACTCACAGGCTGCCCTTGGTGGACGGCACCGATCCCGGCGATCCTCGGATCGAGCGCGACCGCGTCCCGCAGCGCCCTTGCCAGGGCCTTGAACTGGGCCTCGACGATGTGGTGCGGGTCCCGTCCGGCCAGCAGCCGAAGGTGCACGCAGATCTGCGCGTGCAGCGCGAACGACTCGACGACGTGCCGGGTCATCGACCCGGCGAACGCAACCCCGGAACCGCCGATCAGGGCGTACTGCTGGCCTTCGGGCTCACCGGAGTGCACTACGTAGGGGCGTCCGGCGAGGTCGACGACACATTGAGCCAGTGCCTCGTCCAACGGAACCGTCGCGTCGGCGAAACGCCGGATGCCGGCCTTGTCGCCAAGGGCCTCGGCGAAGGCCTGGCCGAGGACGATCGCGGTGTCCTCAATGCTGTGGTGCCCGTCGATGTGGAGGTCGCCGGTTGCGGTGATCTCCAGGTCGATGAGGGAGTGCTTGGCGAGCGCGGTCAGCATGTGGTCGTAGAAGCCGACGCCGGTGCTGATGCTGGCGACGCCCGTGCCGTCGAGGTTCAGGGCGACCCGAACCTCGGACTCACTGGTGCGCCGCTCCTTCGTGGCTGTGCGCGGGGCACTCATCGGATCTCCTCCATCACTTCGGCGAGCGCGGTGTAGAACCGCTCGGTCTCAGCCGGTGTCCCAGCCGATACCCGCAGCCAACCGGCCGGTCCGGTCTCGCGCACGAGCACGCCCCGGTCGAGCAACCGCTGCCAGACATCATGGCGGTCGGCGAACGGACCGAACAAACAGAAGTTGGCGTCGGAGTCGATCACCTCGACCCCGAGTTGAGGCAGCCGGACCAGCATCTCGTCCCTGGTGGCGCGCAATTCGTCGACCTGGGCGAGCAGCTCCGGCGCGTGCGGCCAGCGCCACCAGTGCCACCGCCTGGGTCTGCGCCGACAGGTGGTACGGCAGCCGGACGATGCGGCAGGCGTCGACGATCGCCGGCGCCGCGGCCAGGTAGCCGACCCGTCCGCCGGCCAGGGCGAACGCCTTGCTCATGGTGCGCGAGACGACCAGGTTCCCGTAGCGGTCCAGCAGTCGCAGCGCTGTCTGCTCGGGACGCCGGGCGAACTCCTGGTAGGCCTCGTCGACCACGACGATCGCCTCGGTGCCGGCCAGCACCTCTTCGATCACAGCCACCGGGGTCGAGGTACCGGTCGGATTGTTCGGAGTGGTGATCACCACCACGCCGGCTGGTGTTCGGCGATCGCGGCCAGCACCTGTGGCGGCGTCGAGGCTGAAGTCGGCCTGCCTCGGCTCGGTCACGTAGCCGGTGTGGGTGTTGCGGGCGTACTCCGGATACATCGAGTAGGTCGGGGTGAAGCTGAGCACCTTGCGGCCAGGCCCGCCGAAGGCCTGCAGCAGGTGGGTCATCACCTCGTTGGAGCCGTTGGCCACCCAGATCCTTGAGGCGTCCAGCCCGCGGCCGAGGTAACCGGCCAGCGCCGTGCGCAGAGCGCTGGCCTCCCGGTCCGGGTACCGGTTGAGCAGGCAGCGGCCGAGACCGCCGCGGCCATCTCAGCCCGCACCGCCGCGCTCGGTGGGTACGGGTTCTCGTTGACGTTCAGCCGCACCGGCACGTCCAGCTGCGGGGCGCCGTAGGGCTGCTCCCCCACCAGTTCGGGACGCAGCGGGAGGTCGGCAAGGGTGACGTCGGGCTTCACGACCGCACCTCCGGACGCCGGATGGTCACCGCCGCGCCGTGGGCCGGCAGATCCTCGGCTGCTGCGAAGGTCTCCACCACTCCGGCCACCTCCAGCAGTGCCTGCTCGGAGTAGTCGATGACGTGCACCTGCTTGCGGAAGCTGTGCACGTTCAGGCCCGAGGAGTGGCAGGCGCACCCGGCCGTCGGCAGCACGTGCGTTGAGCCGGCGCTGTAGTCGCCGAGCGAGACCGGTGAGTAGGGGCCGACGAAGATCGCGCCGGCGTTGCGCACCCGGGCAGCCACCGCTGCCGCGTCCGCGGTGTGGATCTCCAGGTGCTCGGCGGCGTAGGCGTCCACCACCGCCAGCCCCTGCTCCAGGTCGTCGACCAGCACGACCGCCGACTGCGGACCGGTCAGGGCCGTGCGGATGCGATCGACGTGGCGGGTGCTCGCGACCTGCGGTTCGAGTTCGGCCTGGACGGCCTCGGCGAGGGCGATCGAGTCGGTGACCAGCACCGAGGCCGCCAGCGGGTCGTGCTCTGCCTGCGAGATCAGGTCGGCTGCGACGAATCGGGCGTCGGCCGTGGAGTCGGCAAGGACCGCGATCTCGGTCGGCCCGGCCTCGGAGTCGATGCCGATCCGGCCGCGGAGCAGGCGCTTGGCTGCCACGACGTAGATGTTGCCCGGCCCGGTCACCAGGTCGACCGCCTCGACACAGTCCCGGCACTCCGTAGGCGAACATCGCGATCGCCTGGGCGCCACCGACGGCGTAGACCTCCGTCACGCCGAGCAGGTGGCACACCGCGAGGATGTTCGGGTGCGGCAGGCCGCCGAACTCCGCCTGTGGCGGGCTGGCGACCGCGATCGACCCGACCCCGGCGACCTGGGCGGGCACGACGTTCATCAGGACGCTGGAGGCCAGCGGGGCCAATCCGCCGGGCACGTACAGCCCAACCCTGCCCACCGGCACGATCCGCTGCTCGACGACTGCGCCAGGGCCCAGCTCGACCCGGACCGGCACGGTGGCCGCCTCTGCCTCGCCACTCGACGACGCCGATCGATCGCCTCGTTGAAGGCTGCCCGGACGTCCGGGGCGAGCCCGGCCTCGGCAGCGCTCAGGGCCTCGGTCGGCACCCGGAAGCTCGCCGGCACCACATGGTCGAAGCGCTCGGAGAACTCTGCCAGTGCCGCCAGCCCACGCTCGGCCACCCCCGCGACGATCGGACGCACCTGCTCGACGGCGGCCGCGACATCGAATTCGGCACGTGGCAGCAGGCTGCGGTAGTCGGCCACGATGACCCCACGCAGGTCGATAGTTCTCAGCACAGCCGGATTCTAGTGGCGAGTGCCAGCCGACCCGCCGCAGATGCTTCGTGGGCACCGCGGCTGGAGCGCAGCTGGCAATGGTTGACTGGGCGACATGTTCATCGGCTTCGGCACCGTCGTCAACGTGGTTGCGGTGGTGATCGGCAGCACGGTCGGGGTGCTGGTCGGCCATCGGCTCCCCCAGCGGACCCGCGAGCTGGTGACCCAGATCCTTGGGCTGTTCACCCTGGTGATCGGCGGCGCCTCGGTGGCGTCCGGCATGTCGGAGGCCCTCGCGGACGCGGTGGGTGCCCAGGCGCGGCTGCTGGTCGTGCTCGGCGCGTTGCTGATCGGCGGCATCGCCGGTTCGCTGCTGCAGATCGAGCGTCGCCTGGACCGGGGCGCCGAACTGCTGCACGACCGCTTTGCCGCCAAGAGCGAAGGCAGCACGTTCGTCGAGGGCGCGGTCACCTCGACCCTGGTGTTCTGCGTCGGCCCGCTCTCGATCCTTGGTTCGCTCTCCGACGGTCTCGGGCAAGGTTCCGAGCAGCTGCTGGTGAAGTCGGTGATGGACGGTTTCGCCGCCATCGCGTTCGCATCTTCCCTCGGCATCGGGGTGATGGCCTCGGTGATCCCGCTAGCCACCTACCAGGGGCTGCTCACCGTATTCGGCTTCGGGCTTGGCAACTTCCTTTCGGTCGCCCAGGTGGACGCCCTTGGAGCGACGGGCGGGGTGATCCTGCTCGGCCTCGGGTTCCGGCTGGCCGGGATCAAGCAGATCCCGGTTGGTGACCTGTTGCCGGCTCTGGTGCTGGCTCCGTTGCTGGTCGCGGCGGTGGGATTGTTCCGCTGATGTCCGGTGCCACGCCGGCCACAGAGGCCCTCACCCGGGCAGGGGTGAGCTTCACCCTGCATCCCTACGACCACGATCCGGGCAGCACCGCCTACGGCGAGGAGGCTGCGACGACGCTCGGCGTGGATCCGCTGCGGATCTTCAAGACGCTGGTCGTTGATCTCGGCCAGGCCCGGCCCGAGCTTGCGGTTGCGGTCCTGCCGGTGGCGACCCAGCTGGACCTGAAGCGTTTCGCCGGCGTACTGGGGGCCAAGAAGGCGTCCCTGGCCGACAAGGTCCAGGTCGCCCGGAGCACCGGCTACATCATCGGCGGCGTGTCGCCGGTGGCCCAGAAGGTGCAGTTGCCGACCCTGATCGACGAGACCGCGCTGCTGTGGGAGACGATCTTCGTGTCTGCCGGCAAGCGGGGCCTGCAGGTGGAGTTGTCCCCCACCGACCTGGCCGACCTCAGTTCGGCCAGGTTCGCCGACATCGCCCGCTGAGCCGGCGCGGCTCAAGCCAGGGCCTCGGCGAGCGCGTTCCGGCCGCGGGTCAGGGATTCCCGCAACCGGAGGTCCTGGTGGTGGCGCAGGTCGTCGAATGGTGCCCGGGACCGACCAGCGGCCACCGCCTGCCAGGACAGCTCCCCGATCACCTGCTGGGCAACCACAGCGTCCTGGACGGCCCCGAAAGCTTCGGTGACCGACTCCCAGCGGGACCGCAGGAGCTCTGCCGCCGCCGGTATCACCGGTAACAGGACCTCCGCTCCGTAGCGGGCAGCCTTCGCTGCCTTTCGGACCTCGTGCCAGCGGGTCAGGTCGGTGGGTCTGGCCGCTGCGTGCGCCGCCACCCGCCGGACCCTTCCGATCACCTTCGCCAGCATCGGGCGCAGCACCGTTCGGGCCGGTTCCCCGGCGGCGTGGGTCAGTGGGGGCGCGGCCAGCAGGCCCGCAAGGGCCAGCTGCAGCCGTTCGTAGCGGTCGGTGTGCATGCTTGCGACCAGGGCGGCGTGGGCCTCGGCGTGGGTCCGGGCGAGCGTGGACCGAAGCGGCCCGGCCACTTCGGCCCGTGCCGCGGCCGGCAGCTCGGCAGTCGCGGCCAGCAGCCGTTCGGCGAGCACCTCGGCATCCCGTGGCGCCCCGAGCTCCTCGGCGTGCCAGCGCAGCTCCGAGCGCAGCCCGCGCACTGTCCCGGCCTCGAACACGCCGGCGTAGCTGCGCAGGGCGCTGCGCAGCCGCCGGGTGGCCACCCGGCTACGGTGGACCGAGTCGGGGCCATCGACCAGCACGTCGGACTCCCGATCCTGCAGGATTCCGACCTGCTCCGCCGCGTAGGCAAGCACCACCTCGCCTGCGCTCGGATCCGTTCCGGCAGTCCGCTCAGAGCTGGTTGTCATGGCCCCGGCGAGCGCCCGGGCGATCTTCGACCCGGTGGCCGCCCGTTCGATTCCGGACTCGGCCAGCACGGCTTCGATCCGGTCAGCCAACGCCGGGTCACCGGCCACCAGTTCCACCTCGGCCTCGTCCCACTCCTCGCGCCGCCGGCCGACTTCGGCCCGGACGTGGTCGGTGCAGGTCAGCGCCAACACCACCCCGTCGGGGCTGAGCAGTTGCTGCTCGCGCCGAAGGGTGCGCAGCACTGCGACCGGCAGCAGCGGTGCGCCGGCGAGGGTCGCGGCCACCCGACTGCGCAGCTCGGCCGGAACCCTCGCCGACCCGCCGGGCGCGTGCACCTCGAGCCGTTGGTCCGGCCCCGCGGGGAGCTTCAGGTGCCAGCCGGGGTCGGTTCCCCCGGTGCGGTGCCGGATCACCTGCCAGGCGCGGGTCAGCCGGAAGTCGGGGGCGTCGTAGTACGTGGCAACCAGTTCGTGCTCGGCCACCGGTCCTTCGATGGCCACGCCGCCTAGGGACGGCAGGTGCTGGCCAGCGGCGAGGGCGTACTTGCGCTCGGCCTCGATCTGGCTCGCCATGGTCAGCTGGGCTCGTCGGTCGCCGTCAGCACTCCGCGATCATCGATCGTGCCGGACTCTTCGTCCGCCGGCTCTTCGGCATGCCGCCGCCAGCGGGGCGGCCCGTCCTCGTCGTCGGGTCCGAGCGAGGAGGCCAACAGGACCGGGGTGATCGCGGCGAATCCCCAGACAGCCAGGGCCGAGAACGAGCGCAACTCCAGCGGGATCGGCACCATGTCCCCCGGCTGAGCGCTGGTGAGTCGCTCAGCGAAGCTCCCTGGGCCGAGCAGCTGCCCGACCTGCCAGCAGACCAGCCCGGCGACCAGGCCGGCGCCGACAGCAAGCAGGGCGGTCGGCCACCCGAGCGGACGGAACCACTTCCAGGTCACAAGTCCCAGCCCGCCTCCGACGAACGCGCCGATGATCACGAACCAGACGTCCGAGGCCACGATCTGGGTCAGCCCGCGCTCGGTGATGACAGCAGAGCCGTCGGAAAGGATCTTGTAGCTCGGCAGGTCGACGACCATCGCCCACAACACGGCGGCGAGTCCACCGACCACCAGCGAAAGGCCGGTCAGGATCGCGATCCACATCGCCACCGGGGACTCGTGGGCGGACTGACGCCCGCCCCTCTGCTCCTCGGGAACGGTTGTACTCACAGCTAGCAAGAGTAACGGAGTCTTCACCAGCGCCGCGTCAGCTGGCCCAGGTGCAACGGATCACACGTTCACGCAGGACGGGCCCAGCAACGCCTTCAGGTCGGCCATCAGCGGTCGCGACGGGGCGACCCGAAGGCCTTCGTCCAGCTTCCAGATCTTGCTGCCGTTGGTGGCCGACAGCAGCTTCACCCGCACTTCGGTCGAACCCGGGTGTGCCCGCAGCACCTGCCGCAGCTGCTCGATCACGGCCGGAGTGCAGCGCACGGCCGGCAGCTGGATGACCAGCGGGCCGGACGGACCCTCGGAGACATCGGGAAAGGTGACCTCCTGCCCGGTGAGTTCGAGGCTGTCGTCCTTGGTCCGGATCCGGCCCTTGATCCGCACCACGGTGTCGCTGGCCAGGGCCGAGGCGACGGTCGCGTACACCTTCGGGAACAGCAGCACCTCGATCGAGGACTCCAGGTCCTCCACCGTCGCGATCGCCCAGAGGTCACCGTTCCGGGTCTGCTTGCGCACCACCTGGGTGATCATGCCGGCGACCATTACCATGCCGTCGCGGGGACCGTCGTCGGCGCGGAGCTGGCCGATGCTGTAGTCACGCTGCGCCGAGAGGATGTGCTCGAGACCTTGCAGCGGGTGATCGCTGACGTAGAGGCCGAGCATCTCGCGCTCGAACCCGAGGCGCACCCGCTTGTCCCACTCGGGGAGGTTTGGCACCGGGGTGGCGACCATCCTGTCCGCGGTCCCGAAGTCACCGAACAGGTCGTCCTGGCCGTTGGCCTGGTTGCGCTTGAGGTCGATGACCTCGTCCACCCGGCGTTCGAAGCACTCCATCAGGCCACGCCGGGTGTGCCCCATCGAGTCGAACGCGCCGGCCTTGACCAGCGACTCGATAACGCGCTTGTTGCAGACCACCAGCGGGACGTTGTCGAGGAACTCGTTGAAGTCGGCGGCCTTGCCGAACTCGGTGCGGGCTTCGACGATGCCGCTCACGACGTGGTCGCCGACGTTCCGGATGGCGCCCAGCCCGAAGCGGATGTCCGGGCCCACCGGGGTGAACATGCCATCGGATTCGTTCACGTCCGGAGGCAGGACCTTGATCCCCATCCGCCGGCATTCGGCCAGGTAGATCGCAGACTTGTCCTTGTCGTCCTTCACCGACTGCAGCAGGGCCGCCATGAACTCGCATCGGTAGTTGGCCTTCAGGTAGGCCGTCCAGTACGAGATCAGGCCGTAGGCGGCAGTGTGCGCCTTGTTGAACGCGTAGGCGGAGAACGGGATCAGGATGTCCCAGAGCGTCTGGATGGCGCTGTCGGAATAGCCGTTGGCGCGCATGCCCGCCTGGAACGGCACGAACTCCTTCTCCAGAACCTCCTTCTTCTTCTTGCCCATCGCCCGGCGCAGCTCATCGGCCCGGCCGAGGGTGTAGCCGGCCACCCGCTGCGCGATCTGCTGCACCTGCTCCTGGTACACGATCAGGCCGTAGGTGAGGTCCAGGATGTCTGCCAGCGGCTCGGCCAGTTCCGGGTGGATGGGGACCACCGGCTGCCGTCCGGTCTTGCGCAGCGCGTAGTTCGTATGGCTGTCGGCGCCCATCGGGCCCGGACGGTACAGCGCGAGGGCGGCCGAAATGTCCTCGAAGTTGTCGGGCTGCATCGTCTTCAGCAGCACCCGCATGCCGCCGCCGTCCAGCTGGAAGATCCCCAGGGTGTCGCCGGTCGCCAGCAACTCGTAGGTGGCGCGGTCGGTGGTGTCCTTGCTGAGTTCATCCAGGTCGAGGTCGACTCCGCGGTTGGCCTTCACGTTGCTCAGGGCGTCATCGAGGATGGTGAGGTTCCGCAGGCCGAGGAAGTCCATCTTGACCAGGCCGAGGGCCTCACAACCCGGGTAGTCGAACTGGGTGATCATCGCCCCGTCGGCTTCCCGCTTCATGATCGGAATGATGTCCAGCAGCGGTTCCGAACTCATGATCACCCCGGCGGCGTGCACGCCCCACTGCCGCTTCAGCCCCTCGATGCCGCGCGCGGTGTCGACCACCTCGCGAACCTGCGGATCGGCCTCGTAGAGGGCCCGGAACTCGGAGCCTTCGCCGTAACGCGAATGCTGCGGATTGAAGACGTCAGCCAAGGAAACATCCTTGCCCTGCACCGGCTGGGTGAACGCCTTGGTCAGGACCTCGCCCATCGCGAAGGGCTTGCCAAGTACCCGGCCGGCATCCTTGATGGCCTGCTTGGCCTTGATCGTGCCGTAGGTGACGATCTGGCAGACCCGGTCGTCGCCGTACTTGTCGGAGACGTACTTGATCACCTCACCCCGGCGGCGCTCGTCGAAGTCGATGTCGAAGTCGGGCATCGACGGGCGCTCGGGGTTGAGGAACCGCTCGAAGATCAGGCCGTGCGGTACCGGGTCGAGGTCGGTGATCCGCATCGCGTAGGCGCACATCGAGCCGGGGCCGGAGCCGCGGCCCGGGCCGACCCGGATGCCGTTGTCCTTTGCCCAGTTGATGAAGTCGGCAACCACCAGGAAGTAGCCGGCGTAGCCCTTGTCGATGATCACCGTCTCCTCGAAGGCGGCCTGGGTGCTGGCGTATTCGGGCACATCGCCGCGGTAGCGGACCTTCAGCCCGCGGTCCACCTCCTTGACGAACCAGGAGGCCTCGGTCTCACCGGCGGGCACGTCGAAGCGCGGCATGAAGGTGCCGGTGCCCTCGTCGAAGGAGGTGTTGCACCGCTCGGCGATGGCCAGGGTGTTGTCGCAGGCTTCCGGTAGTTCGGCGAACAGTGCCCGCATCTCCTCCGGAGACTTCAGGTAGTAGCCGCTGCCGTTGAACTGGAACCGGTTGGGCGTGTCCTTGTTCGAGCCGGACGAAACGCAGAGCAGGACGTCGTGGGCCTCGGCGTCTGCGGAGTTGACGTAGTGGAGGTCGTTCGTTGCGACCAGGGGCAGGTGCAGGTCCTTCGCGATCCGGAGCAGGTCCGAGCGCACCCGGGTCTCGATGTCGAGGCCGTGGTCCATCAGTTCGAGGAAGTAGTTGCCCTCGCCGAAGATGTCCCGGAACTCCGCGGCCGACGCCCTGGCATTGTCGTACTGACCCAGGCGCAGGTAGGTCTGCACCTCACCCGAGGGGCACCCGGTGGTGGCGATGCAGCCCTTGGCGTATTGGGCGAGCAGTTCACGGTCGGCGCGCGGCTTGTAGAAGAACCCCTCAAGGCTCGATCGCGAGCTGAGCCGGAACAGGTTGTGCATGCCGGCGTTGTTCTCTGCCCAGATCGTGAAGTGGGTGTAGGCGCCCTTGGCGGAGACGTCATCGCCGGTGCCGTCGCCGAACTGGACGCGCTTCCGCTCGCTGCGGTGGGTCTTCGGGGTCAGGTACGCCTCGAGTCCGATGATCGGCTTGACGGCAGATCCTTTGGCGGCCTTGTAGAACTCGTAGGCGCCGAAGAGGTTGCCGTGGTCGGTGACCGCCAGCGCGTTCATGCCCAACTGCTCGCTTCGGGTGACCAGG
This sequence comes from uncultured Actinomycetota bacterium, assembly GCA_963848845.1. Lineage (GTDB taxonomy): Bacteria > Actinomycetota > Actinomycetes > Propionibacteriales > Propionibacteriaceae > Propionicimonas. The sequence goes on along the minus strand of CAWKFH010000008.1, from coordinate 89,831 downwards.
TCCTTGAGCCGCGCGGCTCCGTCCAGCATCGAGTACTCCGAATGGCAGTGCAGATGGACGAAACCTGACGACACGCTGACCCACGACCTCCGAGCGGGGTTGAACCTACGGACTGGCAAACGCGCTGGGGGAAGTCAGCGAAGAACCACCCTAACCCGCTAGAGCAACAACTTCCCGCGCACCACGCTGTCGCCGGAATGCTGCGGTTTGTCGTCCAGCGCCTCGCGGGAGATGTCGACGATCACGTAGCCGCTGTCGATCACCGCCTTGGGTACGGGGAACACCCCGGAGGTGCCGTTGGCCAGTTGCCCGACGCTGACCATCCTCACGCCGTCGGCGTTGATCAGCCAGACTTCGAGGTAGCCGCCCGGAGCGGCAAACGGCGTGGTGGTGACCCGCAACTCCACCCCGGTCGGGGTGTCCACGAGAACGGCCGTGCCCTGTTGGACCCCGGTGTCGAGGGTGTCGAGCCGGGCTGTGGCCAGGATGACCTCGGGCGCGGGCTGAACAGCCGGCGACCAGAACAGCCGTCCGCCGAAGGCGCCGAGCACGATCCCGACCAGGGCCGCAGCGGCGGCCAGCACCCAGGTCCGGCGTCCAGCCGCCGGCCGGTGGGCCGGAGACGGCACCGGGCTGGCCGGCTCAGGCGGTGCGGCCATCGCCTCGCGGACAGCTGACCACACCGCCGGCGGCGGCGAGGTGAAGCCGGTCAGGTCGGCATCGGCGACCAACTTTCTGGTGTGCCGGAGGGACGCGAGACCGCCCCGGCATTGCTGGCAGTGGGCCAGGTGGTCGGCCACCCCGGCTTCGACCGGCTGGTCGGGGTGGAGCGCCAGTTCAGCAAGTGCCTCATCGTCAAGGTGTCTCATCGCTCACCCCCTCCAGTCGCGCGCGCAGCTGCAGCAATCCTCTCCTGAGATGGCTCTTCACCGTGCCCAACGGCAGGCTCAGCGCAGCGGCGATCTCCTGGTGGGTCCGGTCCTCGACGATTGCCAGTCGCAGCACCGTGCTCCTCGGCTCGCCGAGCTGGGCCAACTCGTGGGCTACCAGCAGCCGGCCGGCCGTGTCGTCGTCGGTAGAGCTCCAGGACGGCTGGGGCTCGGCCACTGTTGCCGATACCAGCCGCAACGACCGGAAGCGTTGCGTCCGCAGGTCGGTGATCCGGTGCTTGGCGATGCCGACCAGCCAGCCCGGCAGCGCCTGGGCACTTGGCCGAATCGTGTGCCGACCGCGCCAGGCCGCGATGAACACCTGCTGGGTGACGTCCTCGGCGTCGTGATGGTTGCCGAGGCTGCGTAGCGCCAGGGTGTGTACCAGGGGTGCCCACCTGCGGTAGATCTCGGCCATGGCTTCGGCCGACCCATCCCGGAGCGCGAGGGCGAGATCGAGCCGAACGGCATCGTCCTCGGCGGCCCCCATGGATTCGACTCTAGCTGGCGGGTGCCAGCCAGTGGAGTGGCCCCGGGGTCGGCCGGGCAAGCGCGCAGGCTGTTCCCGCCCTGGCGGGAGCCGCTCAGCGAAACGCTCCACCCTGCCTCCCCCGGGACCAGCACTCACAGGTCGATCGGGCGCAACACCAGCGTGATGCCATGGGCGATCTGTCGGTTGCCCAGGTTGATGTTGAACCTCCACGGGTTCAGGTAGGGGTCGCGATCATTGGCATCGGCGTCCCGGAGCTTGATCACCGGTAGCCACTTGCCGATCACGTCCACCCTGATCGTTGCCCCGGTCAGGGCGGTGTTCAGCACCACGCCGTCGGCCTTCACCGCGTCCTTCCTGGTGATCGTGGCCCCGGGCACCACGTGGTAGAGCAGGACGGCCTCGATGGCGTCGATGCCGACGGTGCCGGCAAGCTTGCTGAACACCTTCGCCTCGGAGTGGTAGCGGCGCCCGGTGAGATCCTTGACCAGGGTCTGGAACGCCCGGTCGTTGGGCAGGAACGCGGTCAGGGCCACATTGCCGTCGGCCAGCAGGCCGACAGCACTGGCCGGTTTGGCTGCCAGGACTGCCAGCACAGCTTCGGTGACGATGTCGTAGTCGTACCAGTTGCGGTCGAACTTGTTGCCGTCGGCGGTCAGCACCTGGGCGAGGCTCCGGTTGCCGGCGGTGGCGCCAGGCGCCGGCACCGCGGCGGCCGGGGCGGCGCTGAGGGCTGCAGCAAGGCCTGCCACCACCAGAGCGGCGGCGATTCGTCGTGACTTCATCGGGGGTCCTTCCGGTCAGGTCGGCCGCAGGGTGCGACCTGACCCTTCTTCCGTTTCCGGACCCCTCCTGGATGCAGTCGCGACGTTCCGAGTCCGGCGACCGGTTCAACCCAGCAGTTCGGCCAGCTTCGTCATCGTCCGCAGGTTGCGGGCGGTGCCGGTGGCCGGCTTGAGGGCCGCGACCAGCTGGGTGGCCAGCTTGGACCTGGCCTGCCCGTCGGGGAAGTCCGCGAAAACGTCCGACCCGTCGACCTGGACCCGCTCGGATCCGACCGCGAGGCTAGCCAGCCGCTCGACCGCTGCGGCCGTGATCTGGCGGTCGCAGCAGGCGACCACCACCAGGGACGGGTCGCCGTCGGCGAACGGGTGCACCTCGACCAGGCGACGTACCTGCGGTCCCGTCCGGATGATCACGTCCACCCGCATTCCGAACGCTTTCTGCATGCCGGCACTGAGCTGGGTGGCCGCCTCAGCGTCGGTTCCGGTTGCAGCGAAGATCAGGTTCCCCGAGTGCAGGTGGGTCGCCACCTCCGCCCAGCCGAGGTCCGCGGCAAGCTGCCGCAGCTCGCCCATCGGTACCTTCCGGGAGGTGCCGAGGTTGATCCCGCGCAGCAGGGCCACCCGCCGCTGCGGCGTTCCGGTTTGCCCCGTGCGGCTCGTCATGGTTGCATCCTTACGGCAACCGCTGTCGCTGGGAAAGGGGCCGACGTGCAACAGGTGAGTCTGATCGGGGCACCGACCGACATCGGAGCATCAAGGATGGGGTGCCGCCTCGGGCCGCAGGCCCTGCGCGTGGCGGGGATCGCTTCGGCGCTCCGCGACTACGGGTGCGACGTGCGCGACCTTGGTGACCTGTCCGGCCCGGACAATCCCCAACTGCCGCCGGTGAACGGCTATCGGCACCTGCCGGAGGTGATCGAGTGGAACCGGTCGGTTTTCGCGGCCACCGCTGCCGAGCTGGAGGCCGGCCGGCTGCCGATCCTGCTTGGCGGCGACCACAGCCTCGCGATCGGCTCGATCAGTGCGGTCGCCGCGCACTGCCGCGCCACCGGCAAGCAGCTGCGGATCATCTGGGTGGACGCCCACGCCGACTTCAACACCGCCGAGCTGACCCCTTCCGGGAACATCCACGGGATGCCGGTCGCCTGCCTGGCCGGCCACGGACCCGAGGAACTCACCCACCTTTCCGGTCAGCATCCGGCGATCGGGACCGACGAGATCCGCCAGGTCGGGCTGCGCAGCGTCGACTCGGGAGAGAAGGCGTTCCTGTTCGCCGAAGGCGTCGAGGTCTTCGACATGCGCTTCGTCGACGAGATCGGGATGCGCCGCACCATGGTGCGGGCGCTGGCCGGGGTTGACGAGAACACGCACCTGCACCTGAGCCTTGACCTCGACTTCGTCGATCCGGAGATCGCCCCGGGGGTCGGCACGCCGGTGCGCGGTGGTCCCACCTACCGGGAGGCCCACCTGTGCATGGAGATGATCGCCGACACCGGACGGCTGGCTTCGGTAGACCTGGTGGAGCTCAATCCCGCACTGGATCTCCGCAACGCCACAGCAGAGCTCGCTGTGGACATGGTGGAGTCGCTGTTCGGAAAGAGCACCCTGCACCGCCTGCACCAGGGCATCGCCCTCTAGTCGCGTGACCCGGATGCGGTGATGTAGCTGGTCGGGGTGACCACACCGTCGACCATCAGGTTGGTGTCAGCCGCCGGCGCGATGTCGGTGAAATGGCAGGACACGCACAGCCAGGTGCCGTCGTCCAGACGCTGCATCGCCACCGTGGCGAGGCCACGCCGGGTCCCCGCCAGCTCGCCTTCCGGATCGCGTTGCCCCTCCATTCGCCACCGGGCGATTACCAGCGCGGCATCGGAGCCGAGGAGCCGCTGGCTGAGTTTCTCCACGGTGAAGGTCGAGCCGGCGAACCAGGCGGCGAAGCCACGCTTGAGCGCCCGCCGGATGGATCGGCGGCTGGTCCACCACAAGCCGACGACGTTGACGAAGTCGGCATCCTCGGCGAAGAGTTCGCTGATCGCCTTCGCGTCACCTTCGTCCCAGGCCTTGATGAATTTCGACACCACGTCCAGTGGCGCCTTGATCGGCGCCGGGCCGGCAGGTAGGGGAAGCCGCAGGCTGTGCGCGGCCAGCTTCTTCAACTGCTTGATCCGTCCGGAGGATGTTGTTTTCGCCACAGTTCACCGTATTCAACGCAAGGAGTCTTGACGAGGGGCGCGCCAGCGGCCCGAGGATCAGACGCCGACCGCCACGACGCGCCAGCGTCGGGAAGGGAGAAGTCTTACGAGGGGCGCGCCAGCGGCCCGAGGATCAAACGACCATCGGCCGGTCGTTCGGCATGATCGGCTTCGGCAGCCGTGATGAGCCCTGGAGGAAGGCGTCCACCCCGTTGGCGCAGGAACGGCCCTCGGCGATCGCCCACACGATCAGGGACTGGCCCCGGCCGGCATCGCCGCAGACGAACACGCGATCGGTGCTGGTCGCGAAACCGGAGTTGCGGGCGATGTTGCCCCGCGGGTCCAGTTCGAGGCCGAGCTGGTCGACGAGCCCTTCGCGCTGCGGCCCGGTGAAGCCCATCGCCAGCAGCACGAGCTGGGCCGACAGGTCGCGGTCCGAGCCGGGAATGCTCAGGAACCGGCCGCCGACCATCGAGACCTCGGTCAGGTTCAACCCGGTCACCCGGCCGGACTCGTCGCCGTTGAATTCGGTGGTTGAGACCGAATAGAGCCGCTCGCCACCTTCCTCGTGGGCCGAGGACACCCGGTAGGTCATCGGGTAGGTGGGCCAGGGCTGGTTGGACGGCCGGGTATCCGGCGGGGTCGGGAGGATCTCCAGCTGGGTGATCGAGCGGGCGCCCTGACGGATCGAGGTTCCGAGGCAGTCCGCGCCGGTGTCACCGCCGCCGATGATCACCACGTCCTTGCCGGTGGCAACGATCTGCTCCGACACCTCCTGGCCGAGCGCAACGCGGTTGGCCTGCGGCAGGAACTCCATCGCCTGATGGATCCCGGCAAGCTCGCGACCAGGGATCGGCAGGTCGCGGGCGACCGTCGAGCCAATGGCCAGCACCACCGCGTCGAAACGCTCCAGCAGCTGCTCACCGGTGATGTCCACGCCGATGTTCACACCGGACTTGAAGACGGTGCCCTCGAGGCGCATCTGCTTCAACCGCCGGTCGAGGACCTTCTTCTCCATCTTGAACTCGGGGATGCCGTAGCGCATCAGACCGCCGATCGCATCCGCGCGCTCGTAGACGACCACGGTGTGCCCGGCGCGGGTGAGTTGCTGCGCCGCGGCCAGCCCGGCCGGCCCGGAACCGACCACAGCCACCGTCTTGCCGGTGTGCCAGGCCGGGGTCTCTGCCGTGACCCGCCGGTCGTCCCAGCCGCGGTCGATGATGGCCACCTCGATGTTCTTGATGGTGACCGGATCGCGGTTGATGCCGACAACACACGAGGTCTCGCAGGGTGCCGGGCAGAGCCGTCCGGTGAACTCCGGGAAGTTGTTCGTGGCGTGCAGGCGGTCCAGCGCACCGCGCCAGTCGTCCCGCCAGATCATGTCGTTCCACTCCGGGATCAGGTTGCCGAGCGGACAGCCCTGATGACAGAACGGGATGCCGCAATCCATGCAGCGACCGGCCTGTTTGCTGATGATCGGCAGCACGGCCTGGCCGGGGCTGCCCGGATAGACCTCGTTCCAGTCGTGCACCCGCTCGGCGATCGCACGGCGTTCCGCGACTTCGCGCGGCGTGGTCATGAAACCCCTGGGATCAGCCATGGGAAGCCTCCATCATCAGCCTGACCGTGGTCTCCTCGTCCAGGCCGGCGAGCTCGGCGTCCGCGCGAGCCTTCAGCACCCTGGCGTAGTCGCGCGGCATGAGCGTGGTGAACCTCGACCTCAACTCGTCATCCGGCAGGGCGAGCAGCCGCTCGGCCACAGCCGAACCGGTCTCCTCGGCATGCCTGGCCAGGAGTTCCTGCACCCGCACCAGGCCCTCGGCGGTCAACGGCAGTGGATCGACCAGTTCGGGGTTCAGCCGGCACATGTCCAGGTCGAGCACCCAGGCGACCCCGCCGGACATGCCGGCAGCTATGTTGCGTCCGGTGGACCCGAGGATCAGGGCTTCGCCGCCCGTCATGTACTCGCAGGCATGGTCGCCGACACCCTCGACGACGGCGGTCGCCCCCGAGTTCCGGACGCAGAACCGCTCGCCGACCTGGCCACGGATGAACAGTTCACCGCTGGTGGCGCCGTAGGCGATCACATTGCCGGCGATGATCTGCTCCTCTGCCAAGAACTTCGCCCGGGAATGCGGCCGGACGATCAGTCGGCCCCCGGACAGTCCCTTGCCGAAGTAGTCGTTGCTGTCGCCGATCAGGCGCAGCGTGATGCCGCGGGGCAGGAAGGCCCCGAAGCTCTGCCCGGCGGTGCCGCGAAGGGTCAGGTCGATCGTGTTCTCCGGCAGTCCCTTGCCTGCCGTCGCCTTCGTGACGTGGTGGCCGAGGATGGTGCCGACGGTTCGGTCGACGTTGCGGACGGTCAGGTCGGCTCGCACCAGTTCCCCGCGGGCAAGGGCCGGTTCGGCGATCTGCAGCAACTGGCTGTCGAGCTTCTCCGCCAGGCCGTGGTCCTGGGTGGTCACGGCATGCAGGGGCGCACCCTCGGGCAACTCCACCTGGTGCAGGATCGGGCTCAGGTCCAGGCCATTGGCCTTCCAGTGGTCGGCCGCCTTGCGGGTGCGCAGCGCCTCGACGCGACCGACGGCCTCCTCGATGGTGCGGAAGCCGAGCGCGGCCAGGTGCTCGCGCACCTCCTCGGCGACGAACTCGAAGAAGTTCACCACGAAGTCGGCGTGGCCGTCGTACATCGCCCGGAGCTCGGGGTTCTGGGTGGCGACGCCAACCGGGCAGGTGTCCAGGTGGCAGACCCGCATCATCACGCAGCCGGAAACGACCAGCGGCGCGGTGGCGAAACCGAACTCCTCCGCCCCGAGCAGGGCTGCGACGATCACGTCCCGGCCGGTCTTGAGTTGGCCGTCGACCTGCACGACGATCCGGTCCCGCAGGCCGTTCAGCAGCAGGGTCTGCTGGGTCTCGGCGAGGCCGAGTTCCCACGGCCCGCCGGCGTGCTTCAGCGAGGTCAGCGGGGCAGCGCCGGTGCCACCGTCGTGGCCGGAGATCAGGACCACGTCGGCCTTGGCCTTGGCGACGCCGGCAGCCACTGTGCCGACGCCGACCTCGGCAACCAGCTTCACGTGCACCCGCGCGCTCGGGTTGGCGCACTTGAGGTCGTGGATGAGTTGCTTGAGGTCCTCGATGGAGTAGATGTCGTGGTGCGGCGGCGGCGAGATCAGGCCGACACCCGGCGTCGAGTGCCGGGTCGTGGCCACCCATGGGTAGACCTTCTGGCCTGGCAGCTGTCCGCCCTCGCCGGGCTTGGCGCCCTGGGCCATCTTGATCTGGATGTCGTCGGCGTTGGAGAGGTAGTCGCTGGTCACCCCGAACCGGCCGGACGCGACCTGCTTGATCGCACTGCGCCGTGACGGGTCGTACAGCCGGTCGGCATCCTCGCCGCCCTCACCGGTGTTGGACTTGCCGCCCAGCCGGTTCATGGCGATCGCCAGGGTCTCGTGGGCTTCCTTGCTGATCGAGCCATAGCTCATCGCGCCGGTGGAGAACCGCTTCACGATCTCGCTCACCGGCTCGACCTCTTCGATCGGCAGCGGCTCGCGTCCGCTGTTGAAGTCCAGCAGGCCACGCAGGGTCATCAGCCGCTCGGACTGGTCGTCCACCCGGGCGGTGTAGGTCTTGAAGATGTCGTAGCGCCGCTGCCGGGTGGAGTGCTGCAGCCGGAAGACCGTTTCGGGATCGAACAGGTGCGGCGGGCCTTCGCGGCGCCACTTGTACTCGCCGCCGCCGGACAGCGTCCGGTGCGGCAGCGGGATGCCGTCGGGCGGGTAGGCCCGGGCATGCCGCTTGTTGACCTCTTCGGCGATCTCGTCGAGGCCGATGCCCTCGATCTGGCTGGTGGTGCCGGTGAAGTACTTCTCGACCAGTTCGCTGGAGAGCCCCAGCGCCTCGAAGATCTGGGCGCCGGTGTAGGAGGCGATGGTCGAGACGCCCATCTTGGACATCACCTTCAGGACACCCTTGCCAAGTGCCTTGCGGACGTTGTAGACGGCCTTCTCCGGCTCGACGCTGACCAGCCACTCACGCCGGGCCAGGTCCTCGGCCGACTCGAAAGCCAGGTAGGGGTTCACCGCGGCAGCGCCGTAGCCGATCAGCAGCGCGACGTGGTGCACCTCCCGGACGTCACCGGCCTCGACGATCAGGCCGACCTGGGTGCGGGTCTTCTCCCTGACCAGGTGGTGGTGGATCGCCGCGGTGAGCAGCAGGGACGGGATCGGCGCCAGGTCGGCGTTGGAGTGCCGGTCGGACAGGATCAGGGTCCGGCAACCGCGCGCGATCGCCTCGCTGACCTGCTCGCAGAGCTCGGCCAGCCGTGACCTCAGGGCCTCTCCCCGCCCTCGACGTCGTAGAGGCCGCGTACAACGTGGGTGTCGAAGGCCGGCATCGAACCGTCCCGGTTGATCCGGACCAGCTTGGCCAGCTGGTCGGAGTCGAGGATCGGGTAGCCGATCACGATCTGCCGACAGGAATCCGGTCCGGGCAGCAGCAGGTTGCCCTCCGGCCCGAAAGTGGCGCCGAGGGAGGTGATCAGCTCTTCACGGATGGAGTCGAGCGGCGGGTTGGTCACCTGGGCGAACAGCTGGGAGAAGTAGTCGAACAGCAGCCGCGGGCGCTCGGACAACACGGCGACCGGGGTGTCCGAACCCATCGAGCCGATCGGTTCTGCGCCGGTGTTCGCCATCGGCGAAAGGATCATCCGCAGCTCTTCATGGCTGTAGCCGAAGACCTGCTGACGCCGGGTCACCGAGGCGTGGCTGTGCACCACGTGCTGGTGTTCGGGCATGTCGTCGAGGTCGACCCGGCCCTCGGCCAGCCACTCGCCGTAGGGGTGCTCGGCAGCGAGCTGCTCCTTGATCTCGTCGTCGTTGATCAGCCGGTGCTGCTCCAGGTCCACGAGCAGCATCCGGCCGGGCTTCATCCGGCCCTTCTCGATGACCTTCTCCGGGTCGACGTCAAGGACGCCGGCCTCGGAGGCGAACACCACCAGGCCGTCGTCGGTGACCCAGTAACGGCCCGGACGCAGGCCGTTGCGGTCGAGGACGGCGCCAATCAGCGTGCCGTCGGTGAACGTGACCGAAGCCGGGCCGTCCCAGGGCTCCATCAGCGAGGAGTGGAAGGAGTAGAAGGCCTTCCTGGCCGGGTCCATCTCGGTGTGGTTCTCCCAGGCTTCCGGGATCATCATCAGCACAGCGTGCGGTAGCGTGCGGCCGCCGAGGTGCAGCAGTTCGAGCACCTCGTCGAACGACGCCGAGTCCGAGCCGCCGGGTGTGCAGATCGGGAACGTCCGGGACAGCTCGCCGGGGATCAGGTCGGTGGCCAGCAGCGCTTCCCGGGCCCGCATCCAGTTCCGGTTGCCCTTCACGGTGTTGATCTCGCCGTTGTGGGCCAGCAGCCGGTACGGATGGGCGAGTTCCCAGGCCGGGAACGTGTTCGTGGAGAACCGCGAGTGCACCAGCGATAGCGCCGATTCCACCCGCTCGTCCAGCAGGTCGGGGAAGACCTCGGCGAGCTGCTGCGTGGTCAGCATCCCCTTGTAGACGGTGGTTCGCCCGGACAGTGAGGCGAAGTACACGCCGGCGTCGTTGCGGGCCAGCTGGCGCAGCGGGTAAACGGCCCGGTCGAGGTCGATGCCGCTGGCCTGGTCGACGGTGGAGAGGAAGAACTGCTCGAAGAAGGGCATGTTCTTGACCGAGACCGGGCTAAGGGTGGAGTTGTCGGTGGGCACCGGACGCCAGCCGTGGACGACCAGGTTCTCCTCGGTGGCCAGGAACTCGATGGTGCGCTTGGCCGAGGCCCGCCGGGCCGGATCGGTGGGCAGGAAGGCCATGCCCATGGCGTAGTGGCCAGGGTCGGGCAGGTCGAAGTCAACCACCTGGCGAAAGAACCGGTCGGGCACCTGCAGCAGCATTCCGGCACCGTCGCCGGCGGCCGGGTCGGCGCCGGTCGCGCCACGGTGGTCCAGGTTCTCCAGGGCGGTCAGACCCTTGGCGATGATGCCGTGGCTGGCTTCGCCACTCAGCTGCGCAACGAACGCGACACCACAGGCGTCGTGCTCGTAGGCGGGGTCATAAAGGCCCTCGCCAGGTCTGCCGGGCATCGTCATCAACGCCATGTGATCACTCCCATCTACGCGAACGCGCTGGGCGGGTGCAAACCGGTCCGGCTGCAAGCCGACGCTGCACGCTTGGGGCGCGAGCCTACCTGACTGCGGGGTTGACCCCTTTGGGCCCGACTGCATCATGGACGCAACCGGCAGGGTCTCAGGCGCCGGAGTCCTTGTCCGCCTCGGTGGGCGCTTCGGGAACCTGCGGCACCGGCGCTTCGGGGTCATGGTGCGTGGCGGGCTCGTCCGGGTCAGCAGGCACGGTTGTCTCGGCGTCCGGTCCGGGCAGGTCGTACTCCACTACATCCTCCCGTCCGGGACGGTACTTGGTCAGCCAGGCGAACAGCCCGATGCCGAACAGGCAGATCAGGATCGCGACCGCCTCGTTGAAGCGGACCGGGCCGAACGTGTCGTAGGAGTAGTCGAGCCGGATGTGCTCGGTGAAGGCCCGGCCGAACCCGTACAGGGCGATGTAGAGCGCGAAGACCTTGCCCCGTCCGAGCCGGAACTTCCGGTCGGCCCAGAGCAGCACCCCGGCGACCAGGAGGTTCCACAGCGACTCGTAGGCGAAGGTGGGATGGAAGGTCGAATACTGCTCGAAGCCCGGCACCCGGTGGGCCTGGTCGATCTCGAGCCCCCAGGGCAGGTCGGTCGGCAGACCGTAGAGTTCCTGGTTGAACCAGTTGCCGAACCGGCCAAGCGCCTGACCCACCGCGACGCCCGGCGCCAGCGAGTCCGCCAACGCAGCGAACGAGATCCGCTGCCGCCGGCAGGCCCACCAGCAGGCGAGCGCACCGAAGCCGACCGCGCCGTAGATCGCGATGCCGCCCTCCCAGATGAACAGGGCGCTCCACGGATTGATCCCCGGCGCGAAGTAGTCGCCAAGGTGGGTCAGCACGTGGTAGATCCGGGCGCCGACGATCCCAAGCGGGATCGTCCAGGTCAGCACGGTCTCGAAGCTCTCGGTGCGCCCACCGCGGGCCCGCCATCGCCGCAGCCCGATCACCCAGGCAGCGATGATCCCGGTGATCAGGCACAGTGCGTAGAAGTGGATTGTCACTGGCCCGATCTGGAAGCTGCTGATCGAAGGGCTCGGGATGAACAGGGTCACGCGCTAATCCTTATCCGGGTTTCAACCCTGTTGTCGAACCAGCCGCTCGAAGTCGGCTCGATACGTCCCGATGGCTGTCCCCTGCGTCCAGACGAGGACGCCGCGGCGGGACGAGTCGAAGCCGACCACCTGGGCTGTGTGGTTCACCTCGTAGCCGCCGTCGGGGCGCTGCTCGATGCCCTGGATACCGACGCCCATCGAGCCGGCCACCTGTTCGATCGTCTTCGCCGAACCGGTCAGTCCGACGAAGTCCGGATCGATCCTGGACAGGTACCTGGCCAGCACCGCGGGGGTGTCGCGGTCGGGATCGACCGTGACGAAGACCACCTGGATCCGGTTGCGGACGTCGTCGGGAACCCGGTTCAGCGCTGAGGCCAGGTCGGTGAGGACTCCAAGGCAGATGTCGGGGCAGTTGGTGTAGCCGAAGTAGAAGACCAGCACCGGACGGTCGCTGCCGGAGCGCAGGTTGAAGGACCTCCCCGCCTGGTCGCTGAGAGCGAGGTCGGGTAGCGCGTACGGCGTATCGAGTTCGGCCCCGCCGAAGCCCGAGGTAGCCGTGGCGGCCGGGCTGACCGGACTCGTCGGTGCCGGAGTGCACCCGGCCAACAGCGCGAACGCCAGACCGACCGCCGCCAGACGCAGCCTCATCGCCGGCGGACGCCGGCAGTCAGGTCAGCCAGCACTGCCCGGAGCCCGGAGAGGTCGTCGGGCGTCCCCGCCTGGTCGGCGGCGAGCAGCGGCTTGATGAAGGCCGAGCCGACGATGACCCCGTCGGCGTAACCGGTCACGTCAGCCGCCTGGTCACCGGTGGACACGCCCAGCCCGACGCCGACCAGGGTGTCCGGCGCCAGCCGGCGGATTCGGCCGACGAGTTCGGGCGCAGCGCTCGGGCTGTTCGAGCGGGTGCCGGTGACGCCCATCACAGCTGTCGCGTAGACCCAGCCGCGGCAGGCAGCGGCGGTGGAGACGATCCGCTCGTCGGTCGAGGACGGCGACACCAGGAAGATCCGGTCCAACCCGTTGGCCTCGGCAGCGGCGATCCAGTCGCCGGCTTCCTCGGGGATCAGGTCCGGGGTGATCAGGCCGGAGCCGCCAGCGTTGGCCAGGTCCCGCGCGAAGGCTTCGATCCCGTAGCGGTCGACCAGATTCCAGTAGGTCATCACCACGGCTGGCGTCCCGGTGGACCGGACGGCCTCGACCGCTGCGAACACGTCGGTGGTCCGGACGCCGCGCGCCAGGGCCCTGGTTCCGGCCTGCTGGATCACCGGCCCGTCCATCATCGGGTCGGAATAGGGCAGGCCGATCTCGACGAGGTCGACGCCGGGCCCGTCACCACCCTCGCCGCACAGTGCCTTGAGGGCGGCCAGCGAACCCGCCACCGACGGGTAGCCGACCGGCAGGTAGCCGACCAGGGCACCCCGGCCCTCGGCGGCAGCGGCGGTGAAGGCCGCGGCGGAACTTCCGGCACTCATGCCACGCCGCCGATGGCAGCGTCCGGCTTGCCGGTGAGGCCGAAGTACTTGATCGCGGTATCCACGTCCTTGTCGCCGCGTCCGGACAGGCAGACGACGATCACCGGCTCGGCTTCGGGATCCTCCAGCGCCATCCGCTTGCCCAGCCGCATCGCCCCGGCCAGCGCATGGGCCGACTCGATCGCCGGCATGATCCCTTCGGAGCGGCTCAGCAACTCGAAGGCCGCCATCGCCTCTGCGTCGGTGACTGATTCGTAGTTGGCCCGCCCGGACGCAGCCAGCCAGGAATGCTCAGGTCCGACCCCGGGATAGTCCAGCCCGGCGGAGATCGAATGCGACTCCATCGTCTGGCCGTCCGCGTCCTGCAGGATGTAGGTCCGCATGCCATGCAGCACGCCGACCGAACCGCCGCCGATCGCGGCGGCGTGGCGTCCGGTCTCGACCCCGTCGCCGCCGGCCTCGAAGCCCCAAAGGGCGACCTTCGGGATGTCGATGAAGTCGGCGAACATGCCCATGGCGTTCGAACCGCCGCCGACGCAGGCTGCGACCGCGTCCGGGAGCCGGCCGAAGCGGGCCAGCATCTGCTCCTTGGTCTCGGTGCTCAGCACCCGCTGGAATTCCTTCACCATCCGCGGGAACGGGTGTGGGCCAGCCACCGTCCCGATCAGGTAGTGGGTGTTGTCGACACTGGCCACCCAGTCGCGCATGGCCTCGGTCATCGCGTCCTTGAGCGTCTGGCTGCCGGACTCGACGGCGATCACCTCCGCGCCGAGCAGTTGCATCCTGGCCACGTTGAGAGCTTGCCGGTCGGTGTCGACCCGGCCCATGTAGACCCGGCACTCCATGCCGAGCAGGGCGGCCGCTGTGGCCGTGGCCACGCCGTGCTGCCCGGCGCCGGTCTCGGCGATCACCCGGGTCTTGCCCATCCGCCGGGTGAGCAGGGCCTGCCCGAGCACGTTGTTGATCTTGTGCGACCCGGTGTGGTTCAGGTCCTCCCGTTTGAGCAGGACGCGGGCGTTCCCGCAATGCTGGCTGAACCGCGGGACATCGGTGAGCGGTGTCGGCCGGCCGGCGTAGTTGCGGCGAAGGTCGTCAAGCTCTCGCCAGAAGGTCCGGTCCCCCATCGCCCGTTCGAACTCGGCCTCGAGCTGGTTGAGTGCCGCAACCAGGGCCTCGGGCACATAGCGGCCGCCGAAGATGTCGTAGTGACCGGCGGCGTCAGGCAACGGATAGCTCACGGGGCTATTCACTCACACTCGCCCCGGCCGCGTCATGCCACTGCCCGCAGCGCGGCCACCGCTGCCCGCGGATCACCGTGGCGGACCAGCATCTCCCCCACCAGCACGGCGTCGGCTCCGGCTGACCGCATCCGGACGGCATCCTCGATACTGAGGATCCCGGACTCGGCCACCTTCACCGCTCGAGTCGCCGATCCTCTCAGCCATCTCTTCGAAATGGTTCAAGTCGACGTCGAGGGTCTTGAGGTTCCGGTTGTTCACGCCGATCAGGCCGGCGCCGGCGTCCAGCGCCCGCAGCACCTCGTCCGGGGTGTGGGCCTCCACAAGGCAGGTGGTGCCGAGTTCTGCGGCCAACGCCAGGAAACCCGTCAGCTGGGCCTGGCTCAGCGCAGCGACGATCAGCAGGGCGAGATCCGCCCCCGCGGCGCGACCTTCCCACAGCTGGTAGTCGGTGACCACGAAGTCCTTGCGCAGCAACGGGGTGGCGACCGCAGCGCGGACGGCGGCCAGGTCGGCAAGGCTGCCGCCGAAGCGGCGGGCTTCGGTGAGCACGGAGATGGCTGCAGCCCCGCCGGCTTCGTATTCACGCGCAAGGGCGCCCGGATCCGCGATCTCTGCCAGCGCGCCCTTGCTCGGGCTGGACCTTTTGACTTCGGCGATCACGCTCAAGCCGGGCGCCAGAAGGGCGGGGATCGGGTTCAGCGCAGCGGGCATCCCGGCGGCGCCGGCAATCAGGTCTTCAAGGGGACGGCGAGCGCGGCGGACCTCGAGATCCTCGACAACACCGGCGATGATCTCGTCCAGCACGGTCATGTCAGGGCTGTCCGTAACCGATCCGGCGAAGCACGCCACCGGTGACCAGGGACAGCACGAGGAGGACCGAAGACACCCACAACAGGGTCCAGTTCGGTCCGACCATGAATGCGACCGCCCCCAGGGTGAACGCCACGGCAGCGATGATGCTGCCTGCCCAGGCCGCGGGGGTTCGGCCGTGGTGGTACTCCCTGGCGGCAGTTCGCGTGGCCCGTTCAGCGCTTTCGATCATTCGATCGCTCCTTCGAGTCAGACAGGTACTGCTGCGGAAAACCAAACAAGACCCCATATTGGCTGTTGTACGCAAACATCGCCACCCCTTGAGAAGGAATGCCTAACAAACTCTCAGGATTCGGGGACCAGTCGGGTCAGCTGGGCGGCCTCGGCCACAGCCCCCAGCACGGCGGCCGCCTTGTTGACGCTCTCGGCGTCCTCGTTCGCCGGAACCGAATCCGCCACGACCCCAGCCCCGGCCTGGACGTAGGCAACGCCGTCGCGCACAACGGCCGTCCGGATCGCGATCGCGGTGTCGGAGTCGCCGGCGAAGTCGAAGTAGCCGACCACGCCCCCGTACAGGCCACGCCGGGATACCTCGAGGGAGTCGATGATCTCCATCGCGCGCACCTTGGGGGCGCCGGAGAGGGTGCCGGCCGGGAAGCAGCTCAGGGTGGCCTGGAGGGCTGTGCGGCCCGGGGCGAGGGTGCCGGAGACCGCAGCCTCAAGGTGCATCACGTGGCTGTAGCGGCGCACCTTCATGAACTCGACCACTTCGACCGTGCCTGGCAGGCAGACCCGGCCGAGGTCGTTGCGGCCGAGGTCGACCAGCATCAGGTGCTCGGCCGCCTCCTTCGGGTCCGCCAGCAGTTCGGCCTCAAGGGCTGCGTCCGTGGCGGCGCTGGCGCCTCTTGGCCGGGTGCCGGCGATCGGATGGGTGGTGGCCCGGCCACCGGTCACCTGCACCAGCGCCTCCGGGCTGGAACCGACGACGGCGAAGCCGTCCAGTCGCAGCAGGTACAGGTACGGGCTGGGGTTCCGGCGGCGAAGCACGCGGTACACGTCGAGGGCGTCAGCCGGGCAGTCGGTCTCGAAGCGCTGGCTTGGCACGATCTGGAACGCCTCGCCGGCCTTGATCTCCTCGATCGCAGCTGCCACGGCAGCCTGGTACTCCGTGGAGGTGCGCTGCCGGCGCACTTCCGCCGCCCCTGCGGTCGCTTCCCGGACGGCGACCAGCGGGACGGCAGGACGCAGCAGGGCCTCGGTCATGGCGCGCACCCGGTCGCAGGCTTCGGCGTAGGCGTCGGTGATCCGCTCGGCGGTGTCGTCGAAGTTGATCGCGTTGGCCACCAGCCACACCTCGCCGGTGTGGTGGTCAAGTACCGCGATCTCCGAGACCAGCATCATCACCAGTTCGGGGATCCCGAGGTCGTCCGGGTTGGAGTCGGGCAGCCGCTCCAGCCGCCGGGCCACGTCGTAGCCGAGGTAGCCGACCATGCCGGACACCAGCGGCGGCAGCTCGTCCTCCCGCGGCGTGTGCAGCAGTTCCAGGGTTTCGGCAAGCACCTTCAGCGGGTCACCGTCGCTGGGCAGGCCGGCGATGGGCCGGTCGCGCCAGATCCAGCGGGCGAGTCCGCCCGACTCCGAAAGCGTGGCCACGGCGGAGACCCCGACGAAGGAGTAGCGCGACCAGACCCCGCCCTCGGCGGACTCCAGCAGGAAAGTGTTCGGACGGTCACCACAGAGCTGGTGGTACAGCCCGACCGGAGTGAAGTCATCGGCCTGCAGCCGGGTGTGCACGCTGACCACCCGACGCTCGGCACCGGCAGCGAGGAAGCCGGGCAGGTCGGGGGTGATGGTGATTTCCGGGTTCATCCCCGGTCCTCCAGCAGCAGCCGGTCGTCGAAACAGGTGTCGGCTCCGGTGTGGCAGGCCGGTCCGGTCTGGTCGACCACCACGAGGACGGTGTCGCCGTCGCAGTCGAGCCGTACCTCGCGTACCGCCTGCGTGTTGCCGCTGGTCTCGCCCTTCACCCAGTGCTCCCGCCGGCTGCGTGACCAGTAGGTGCCCCGCCTGGTGTTCAGGGTGCGGCTGAGCGCCTCGTCGTCCATCCAGGCCAGCATCAGCACCCGGCCGCTGGCTGCGTCCTGGACGATGGCCGGCACCAGGCCGTCGGGGTTCCGCTTGAGCAGGGCGGCCACCTGCGGGTCGAGGTCAGTCACCCCGACATTGTGTCAGCCCGTCCACATGGCGATGGGTAGGGTGCGAGCCATGAGCTCGAACAGCCAGCGAACTGCGCTTTGTGATGCCCTCGACGCCGTCCGCCCGGCAGCGCCCACCCTCTGCGTTGGCTGGACGGCGCACCACCTGGCGGCCCACGTCTGGGTGCGGGAGAACGACCCCATCGGCGCGCTCGGCATCGTCGCAGCTCCGCTGGCCGCGCGGACCGAACACCGGATGGCCGAGGTGATCACCCAGCGGTCCTACGCCGACCTGGTCGGGGCCATCCGCAAGGGCCCGACCGGCTTGTCCCCGTTCCGGCTGCCCGGAGCCGAGGCTGCAGCCAACACGATCGAGTTCTTCGTGCACTGCGAGGACGTCCGAAGGGGCGGCGGTGTGAACACGCCGAGGGCCTCCGACCCGGCTTTCGAGAACCTCGCATGGAAGCGGCTCGGCGCCATGGGACGGGTGCTGCTGCGCGGCTGCCCGGTGGCGGTCTGGCTGGAGCGCGACCTGCCGCCCGGGGAGCCGTTGCGGATCGGTCGCGGCCCGGACATCGTCACCGTGGCCGGCCGTCCGAGCGAGATCCTGCTCTATCTCTACGGCCGGCGGTCGGCGGCCAACGTCGAAGTGATCGGCGAGCCGGCCGCGGTGTCCCTTGTCCACCGGCAGGCGCCCCGCGACTAGGCGTCCACGAGGGAAACCCGCGCCCATCCGCGCTCAGCCAAGCTGACACAATGTTGCGCATGCGCGTCTACAACTTCTCAGCAGGTCCCGCAATGCTCCCCACCGAGGTCCTTGAGGCAGCGAAGTCCGAGCTGCTCGATTGGCAGGGCTCGGGGATGTCGGTGATGGAGGTGTCGCACCGCGGCAAGGCCTTCGTCGCCGCTGCCGCGGAGACCGAGGCGCTGCTGCGCGAGGTGATGGGCGTCCCGGAGAACTACCGGGTGCTGTTCCTGCAGGGTGGGGCGTCCGGACAGTTCGACGCCATTCCAATGAACCTCACTGCAGTGGGTGACCAGGTCGACTACCTGAACACCGGCCAGTGGTCGGCGAAGGCGATCAAGGCGGCCGGCACCCAGGGCCTGGCCGTGGAGGTCCTCGCCGATGAGGCGGCGTCCAACTACACCACCACCCCGGCCGCCGGCAGCTACACCGTGAACCCGGACGCCAGCTACCTGCACTACACGCCGAACGAGACCATCGGCGGGGTCGAATTCGGCTACGTGCCGGACGCCGGCGGGGTGCCCCTGGTCGCCGACGTGAGCTCGACCATCCTTTCCCGGCCGATCGACGTCGCCGGCTACGGCCTCCTGTACGCCGGGGCCCAGAAGAACATGGGACCGTCCGGCCTTTGCGTCGTGATCGTCCGCGACGACCTGGTCGGCCACGCCCGCCCCGGCACCCCTGCCATCTGGAACTACCAGGCGATGGCCGAGTCGGACTCGATGCTCAACACCCCGCCAACCTTCGGGGTCTACCTGCTCGGCCGCATCCTGGCCTGGGTGAAGGACGCCGGCGGCCTGCCGGCGATGGCCGACCGCAATCGCGCCAAGGCGTCCGCCCTCTACGGGTTCATCGACGCCAGCGACTACTACCGCAACCCGGTTGCGCTGGACTCGCGGTCCTGGATGAACGTGCCGTTCCTGCAGGGCAGGCCGGAACTGGACAAGGCGTTCGTCACCGAGGCCAACGCCGCCGGCCTGACCAACCTGGCCGGGCACCGGTCGGTCGGTGGCATGCGGGCCAGCATCTACAACGCCATGCCGCTCGAAGGCGTCCAGGCGCTGATCGAATTCATGGCCGACTTCGAACGCCGCAACAAGGGAAGCCGATGACGTTCCGGATCCGAACACTCAACGCGATCAGCAACGCCGGCCTGTCCCGGCTACCGAAGGACGAGTTCGAGATCGGCTCGGATGTCACCGATCCGGACGCGCTGCTGCTCCGCTCGGCGAACCTCCACGGCGCCGAGATCCCCGCCGGCCTGCTGGCCGTTGCCCGGGCGGGAGCAGGCACCAACAACATCCCGATCGCCGAGTACAGCGCTCGCGGCATCCCGGTGTTCAACACTCCGGGGGCCAACGCCAACGCTGTGAAGGAACTGGTGCTCGCAGCCCTCTTCCTCGCGGCCCGCAACATCATTCCGGCGGCGTCCTTCGCCCACCGCCTTGACGGCGACCCCACCAGCATGGACAAGGCTGTCGAGGCCGGCAAGAAGAACTTCGTCGGCTTCGAGCTCCCCGGGCGCACGCTCGGTGTGATCGGCCTCGGGGCGATCGGCGTGGAGGTGGCCAACGCTGCGACCGGCCTCGGCATGCGGGTGCTCGGCTACGACCCGGGGATCACGGTCGAGCACGCCTGGAAGCTCAGCTCCTTCGTCGAGCACGTCACCAATCTCGACCAGCTGTTGAAGCGCGCCGACATCATCAGCCTGCACGTCCCGCTAGTGGATGGCACCAGGGGGTTGATCGGTGCCGACGAGCTCGCCAGGATGCGCAAGTCCGCGGTCATCGTGAACTTCGCCCGCGGTCCGATCGTCGACGAGCTGGCCGTTGTGGACGCCCTGGAGAGCGGTCAGCTGCGGGCCTACATCTGCGACTTCCCGTCCCCGGCACTGAACAAGCGGGACAAGGTGGTCACGCTGCCCCACCTGGGTGCATCCACCAACGAGGCAGAGGAGAACTGCGCGCGGATGGCGGCCGACCAGCTGCGTGACTTCCTCACCGAGGGGACGATCGTGAACTCGGTGAACTTCCCGGACGCCTCACTGGCGCGCTCCGAGGAGACCAAACGGATCGCGATCGCCAACAGCAACGTGCCCAACATGGTGGGTCAGATCTCCACCCTGCTCGCAGCTTCGGGGCTGAACATCGCCGACCTGCTCAACAAGTCACGTGGCGAGCTCGCCTACACCATCGTGGACGTGGACGGTGACCTGCCGGCCGACCTGCTCGACCAGATCCGGGCGATCGAGGGGGTGCTGTCGGCGCGAGCACTGTGAGCCTCGCCCGTCGCCGCCCTTCACTCAGTCGGTCACCGGCTCACCCAGCAGCCGGCGGACGCCGGCCCGAGCCAGCATCAGCACGACGATCAGGCCGGTGACCGAGAAGAAGTTCCCCAGGCTCACCCGGTCTCCGAAGAGCACGTCCACGAGTCCGAGCACCACGAACTTGCTCCCGACGAGGAGCAGCCAGAGCAGCAGCGCCGCCAGCACCTTGCCGACCGGCGTGGTGGCCGCCTTGAAGCGGGCCTTGACGCGGTCCTTGACGGCCACAACGACTTCCAGCACCACCTTCAGCAGGATCGCGGTCAGCAGCGAGGCCGTGAACGTCTCCGTGATCACCGCCGGCAGGTACTCGACCGCAAGGTTGAGCACGACGACGTAGACGAAGACATCAACCACGTCCACCGGCGCAACCCATCTCCGCCACTCTCGTGCGCGTTCGACTGGCATGGCCCAAACCTAGCGGCGCCGGTATCGTGGCTCGACAATTCGGGAGGGCAATTGACCGCTGATGCGCCGACGGCTCCGGGAACCGGCCAAGTCCCGCTGCGGCAGACCGCGACTCTCTCCGCGCTCGCGGTCGTCGTTGGCCTCGCCGCCGGAGCTGGTGCCAGCGTCTTCGTCGGCGCCCAGCACCACCTGACCCACTGGTTGTGGCACGACCTGCCCGGCCTGCTCGGTTTCGAGATCGCCCCGTGGTGGCTGGTGCTCCTGCTGCCGGTGATCGGTGGGCTGTTGGTCTTCGCCGCGCTGCTGCTGCCGGGGCACGGTGGGCATTCGCCACTGGACGGTTTTGCCCTCAACATCGGACCCGGTGAGGTCTGGTCGGTTCTGCTGGCAGCACTGGCCAGCCTTGCCTTCGGTGCCGTGCTCGGACCTGAGGCTCCCCTGCTCGCCGTCGGCACGGCGATCGGCGCGATGGCGTTCCGCAAGGGCCGGCCGGCCGCCCAGCAGGTAATGATGATCGTCGGGGCCATGGCTGCTGTCGGGGCCATCTTCGGCAATCCGCTGATCACGACGATCCTGCTTCTTGAGGTGGCGCTGGCAAGCGGCGCGGCACTGGCGACACCGGTCATCCTGCTGCCGTCGCTGGTCGGCCTGGCCAGCGGCTACCTCCTGCAGGTAGGGGTCGGCAACTGGACCGGGCTGGGGGCCACCCGGCTGGGGCTGCCGGGACTGACCGAGTATCCGAATGTGCGGCTGGTGGATCTGGCGGTGGCCGTGCCGCTGGCGCTGGCCGTTGCGGGCGTGACCATTGCCGCCCAGCTCGGTGCGCGCCAGGTGAATCGGCTGGCCAGCCGGGCCCCGCTGGCCGGGCTCGTCGGTGCCGGAGCCGTCACCGGGCTGTGCGCGACCATCGTCGTGCTCACCACGGGCCGCTCGGCAGAACTGGTCGTTTTCGCCGGCCAATCGGCAATGGTGGAGTACCTCGGCCTTACCGCGGTCGGGACGGCGGCCACCATCCTGGTCGCCAAGTTCGTCGCCTACACCGCCTGCCTCGGTGGCGGGTTCCGGGGTGGGGCGCTGTTCCCGGCCATCTCGCTGGGCACGATCCTGGCGGCGATGACCTCGTCACTTCTGGGCCCCGGTTCCATCGCGGCCCTGGTGGCCGCTGCCATCGGGGCGGCGACGTCGGCGGGGATGCGGTTGCCGTTCACAGCTGTCCTCCTCGGCGTGCTGCTGACGATCTCCGCCGGGCCGGCCGTCACGGTGCCTGCCATCATCGGTGCCGTTGTCGGGATGCTGGCGCGCCTCGTGGCCGAGCGCCGGCTCCCGTCGCTCGCCCCTGCCCAAACCGCCGCCTAGCTCGAGGATGCCTGGCCGGACCGGCCGACCAGCTCGCGTGGGCAAGTCTCCGATTGGGTCGCGGATGCAGCATGATCGACTAGCAGCGCGGACCCGCGCGCCCGACGCCCCTCCGGCGTGGACTATTGGTTGTCAATCCGGCCGGTTCCGGCCGGGCGGAGGTGAATCATGGCGGACGGTCCTGGACTGACCACCGGGTCGCGCTTGGCGCGGGACGCGGAGCCAGCAGCGACCCGGCGATCCTGGCGGCTTCCCGTCGACCTCGATCCCGAGCGCCCGGACTTCGCGGTCGTGCGCCGTCTGGTCCTCGGCAGTGCCCTGATGCTCTTCCTTGAACTCGCGCTGATCCGCTGGCTGGGATCGAACGTCGTGCACCTCAGCTACTTCTCGAACTTCGTCCTGCTCGGCTCCTTCCTCGGTATCGGACTCGGCTTCCTGATCGCGCGGCGGACGTGGTCGGTGCTCCCGGCCGCACCGGTCATCCTCGCCGTCCTGGTCATCGCCACGTTCCTCGCGCCGGTCACCATCGACCGCGCCGGCGATCAGATCATCTACTTCACGTCGTTGAGCACCTCCGGCCCGCCGGCCTGGCTGGTGCTGCCGCTGATCTTCATCCTGGTCGCAGCTGTACTCGCCGGGCCCGCTGAGGTGGTTGGACGCTGTTTCGCCGACCTCCGGCCGCTCACCGCCTACCGCTGGGACCTGATTGGGTCGCTGATCGGGATCGGCTCGTTCACCCTGATGTCCTTCCTGCAGGCTCCCTCTGTGGTGTGGGGCGTGCTGGTGACCACATCATTCGTAGTGCTGATCGGCAAGTGGCAGCGCTACCTGGCTGGCTTCGCCGGTGCCGCAATGGTCCTGGTCCTGCTCCTGGAGACCACCACCCCAGGCATTTCCTGGTCGCCGTACTACAAGATCCGCACCGCCGACTATGTGCATGCTGGCGTGCCGTTGACCGACATCTCCGTCAACGGCGTGCCCCACCAGATCATGCGCCCAGCGGCCCAGCGGCTGCTCGAGGAGCCGCAGTACGGCCTCCCCTACGAGCGGACCCCTGGAAACCCGCTGACGAATGTGCTCATCATCGGCGCCGGCTCGGGCTCGGACGTGGCGATCGCCCTTGCCAAGGGCGCCCAGCACATCGACGCGGTGGACATCGATCCGCGGATCATGGAGATCGGCCTCGAACGGAACCCGGATCATCCCTATGACGACCCACGGGTGACCAGACACGTCAACGACGGCCGTGCGTTCCTCGAGGGCACCGACAACTCCTACGACCTGATCCTGTTCGCCCTGCCGGACTCCCTTGCCCTGGTAACCGGGGCCTCGCAGATCCGGCTGGAGAGCTTCCTGTTCACCGAGCAGGCACTCACCGCAGCCCGAGAGCACCTCACGCCCGACGGCGCCTTCGCGATGTACAACTACTACCGCGAGCCCTGGCTCATCGACCGGCTGGCCGGAACCGCCAGGACGGCCTTCGGCCACACCCCCTGTGTCGATCTGCCCGGGGGCGGGCAGGCGGTGGTCACAGCGGCGTTGGACCAGAACAACCAGGTCTGCGGCACCCGGTACGTCCCGGCCGGCACCGTGATCGCGCCGGCCACCGACGACCGGCCGTTCCTGTACTACCAGGGCGGTCCGATCCCGGCTCTCTACCTCTGGACGCTGGGTGGCATCCTGATCATCTCCCTGATCGCGGTGCGCGCGTTCGGCGGACCGCTCAAGGCGATGCGGCCCTACGCTGACCTGTTCTTCATGGGCGCAGCCTTCATGCTGCTCGAGACCAAGAACATCGCGACCTTCGCGCTACTGTTCGGCACCACCTGGCTGGTCAACGCGCTGGTCTTCGCCGGGGTGCTGCTGATCGTGCTGGCCGCCGTGGAGACCACGCGAAGATTCAAGACCCCGCCGCTACCGGTGGTGTTCGCCGGGATAGCTGTCTCGCTGGCCGTGACCTTCTTCGTCGAGCCGGCCTGGCTGCTGACGCTGCCGTTCGCACCGCGCTTGCTCGTCGCGATCCTGCTGGCCTTCGTGCCGATTTACCTGGCCAATGTGGCGTTCTCGAAACGGTTCGGAGCCTCCGACGACTCCCAGTCAGCGTTCGGGCTCAACCTGCTGGGCGCGATGCTGGGTGGCTGCCTGGAGTACCTGGGGCTGTTGACGGGCTACCGGAACCTGCTGCTGATGGTGGCCGTCATCTACCTGTTCGCCTTCCTGTTGACTCCGCGGGCCCGCGGATCCCTGGTCTCCGTCTAGGACCGCCCCGGACCGGTGATGCGCAGGTCTCGCACCTGTGGGCGCCGATCGTGGTGCCTACCATGGAATTCGGGAGGGACACGTCAGGGAAGGAACGGCAATGTCATTGACCAAGAACCAGACGACCTACCTCACCGGCAGCGTCATCGCCGGGGCCGTGTTCGCCATCCTGTTCGGGATTCTCGCCGCAAACTCCTCCGGCGGGAACCAAGTCGCCTACATCACGGCCTGCGTCGTCTGCGCGCTTGCCGGCATCGCGGCGCTCATCTACCTGCAGGTCAAGAAGTAGGCCGACGGCTGGCCGGGTCGGCTCCCTGACCGGCCTGCGTCCCTGACTGCCGGGACGCCCCAACGGGCCGATAGCCGTGGAATCCTGGCCGGGCCGGTTGGAATCGGCAACGGGAATGCCCGAACAGCGTACGTTGAAGAACGCAAACGCTTCCTGGAGCCCGGCCAGCCGCCCTTCTGCACTGCGACCTTCCGTCGATTTGGGTCCGTTCCGACGATGCATCGTCAGCCGGGTTTGGGCGTTCCGATCGGTCCAACGCGACCAGGCAGGGAGAAACAATGCGGATTCGGGCTTGGCTTACCGGAGTGGCGCTACTCATCGCTGCGCCTTTCGGGGTTCCGGGCACAACGGCACAAGCCGCTGAGGGATGCGCACCCGGGGTCACTTCGGACTTCAACGGCGACGGCTGGTCGGACGCGGTGGTCGGGGATCCCTCGGCCACGGTCGACGGGCTCGCGGGGGCCGGCCGGATCATCGTCCTCTACGGGGACGGCGACGGCCTGGTCGGCGAGGGAGCCCGCGACGTCCTGTGGCAGGGCGAGGGTGGTGTCGGCGGCACTGCCGAAGCCGGCGACAGGTTCGGGGCTGCGCTGGCGGTGGCCGACCTCGACTGTGACGACTACGCCGACGTGGTTGTGGGTACCCCGCTGGAGGACGTCGGCGGTCAGGCCGACTCCGGCTACGTCCAGGTGCTCTGGGGAGGTGCTTCGGGACTTGCCATCGCCAGGTCGGCCACCGCCTACACCCAGGTCTGGTTCGGTCTTCCGGTGGTGGCTGGTGACCAGTTCGGCTACGCAGTGGACGCAGTGGAAGACCTGGGGCAGGGCGGTACGCCGGCGCCCGACGCCTATGCACTGGCCATCGGGGTGCCGGGCGCAAATGTCGCCGGCCACAACGATGCCGGCGCCCTCGCGGTGGAGGCGGCTGTCGATGGCGGCAACCAGGCCTTCTGGATCACACAGGACACCGCGGGCATTCCCGGGGGGGCCGAGGTCGGCGACCGGTTCGGTGCCGCGGTTTCCTGCAACTACCTTTCCGGCGTGAGCCATGAGATCGACTGCGCCGTTGGGGCACCCAATGAGGACATCGGTTCGAAGAAGGACGCCGGCGGCGTAACCGTCGTGCAGGACATCTACTTCGACGACATGCTGGCAGGTGTGCAGCTGGACCAGAACGCACCCGGGGTACCGGGCAGCGCCGAGGCCGGGGACTTCTACGGGCGCAGTATCGACACCATCCTTGTGGGCACCACGTCACGCATCGCCGTTGGCGTTCCCGGTGAGGATGTCGGCTCGGACCGCAACGCAGGCATGGTGCAGCTGTTCAGCTCTGACACCGGGGACCTCGACCCAGGGACCGGCCTGACGCAGGACACGGCAGGAGTGGGCGATTCCACCCAGGCCGGGGACATCTTCGGCGATGAGGTCGCCTGGATCGCACCCGGCCTTGGCGACTCCAAGACCCGGCTGGCTGTGAGTTCACCCAAGGAGGACACCAACAGCGGCACTGACACCGGCCTTGTGCAGGTCTTCCCCATGGGCAACCTGGCCGCCGACGTCAGCTGGACGCAGGGCAGCCCGGGCGTTCCGGGCGCAGCCGCTGGTGGCGACATGTTCGGACAGACTCTGGCCATGGTCGCCGGATCGGCCGAACGGGTCCTGCTGGTCGGTGTTCCCGATGACACAGCGTTGGCCACCGGCATGGTGAACGTGATCCCGTTCGGCGGGGGTACGCCGAGGCACTGGGCCCCGGGCGGAGCTATTCCAGCCGCGGGGGCGAGTCGCTTCGGGGACAGCCTCGGCAGCGTCAGCGGAGGCGCGGAGTAGCTCAGGGCCGCTTCAGGTAATACTCGGTGAACTCCCGGCACCGGCCGGTGTTGTCGAACCGGATCACGAAGCAGTTCTCGTACACCCGGTTCACCGGCCCGCCCGGGACCGTGCGGTAGGTGGACGTCCCGGTGGCGACAACGACGTCACCGTCGACGGCCACCGGCGCGTAGGCGGCTTCGTAGGTTCCCGGCTCGTCTCGGGTGGACGCGTCATCGTCGTCGGCCTCCCCCAGCCACGACGAGACCACTGCCGCCCGCCCGAGGATCGGCTGGTCGTAGGGGTGGTAGCGGTAGGCGACGTCCGCCGCGAACAGCGAGCCGATGTCCTCGCGGTCGTACGACAGCCACGCCGCGACGTAGCGGTCGAGCCAGTCCTGGGCGCCTGCATGGTCCATCGGGCAAGCCTAATCCGCCCGGCCCACAACGGCGCCAGGTCAGTTACGCCACCGCGGCCGCCATTGCTCAGGCGCAGGTCAGCCAGCCCCGGGCAAGGCGGATCCGGGCCTCGACCTGCTCCGTTGTGGCCTGGGCGAGCGGCGGCCCCCCGGCCTCGCGCCGCAGCCCGGCATGGATATGGCTGTGCGGGACTCCGCGAACCCGGGCAACCTGACCGACCAGGCCGTTCAACTCGCGCCGACGGCCCTCGAGCGCCCGGAACAGGCTCACTTCGGCCGGTACCCGCTCGCGGCGCTCCCTACGTTCGGTCCGCCCGAGCTGCCGACGTTGCCGCTCGGCCAGGAGCGCAGCAACCTGGTCGGGCTCGAGCAGGCCGGGCAGGCCGAGGTAGTCCGCCTCGGCCTCGCTGGACGGCTCGGCCTGCAGGCCGTAGGCGCGGGCGTCGAAGAGCACGTGGTCGAAGATGGCGTTCGCCTCGAGCGTTTCCCGCTGGCCTTCCAGGTCGGCGGTGCGCCGGGTGCGGTTCGCTTCGGCCAGCAGCAGAACCTCCGGCTCCCAGAGCTCCTCGGCGTGCAGTGGCCGGCCGAGGACGTGGTCACGCTGCCGCTCAAGCGCGCCGGCGTGGGCCAACAGGATGGGCACGGTCGGCAGGAAGACGCTGGCCAGTTCGCCCCGGCGTCGGCTACGGACGAAACGTCCGACCGCCTGTGCGAAGAACAGCGGCGTAGCCGTCGCGGTGGCGTACACCCCAACGGCCAGCCTTGGGACGTCGACGCCCTCGGAGACCATTCGCACCGCCACCATCCAGCGGTCCAGCGACTGGGCGAATTCCTCGATCCGGCGGCTGGCACCCGGATCGTCGGATAGCACGAGCGTCGGCGATTCGCCGGTGATGACTGCAAGGGCCCGCGCATAGGCGCGGGCCTGTCTTTGATCGCTGGCGATCACCAGCCCGCCAGCGTCCGGCACGTGCCGGCGCACCTCTTCCAACCGCTTGTCCGCCGCTGCCAGCACTGTCGGCATCCACTCGCCGGCCGGGTCAAGGGCGGTTCGCCACGCCTGCGCGGTCACGTCCTTGGTCAGCGGTTCGCCGAGACTGGCGGCCAGCTCGTCGCCGGCGCGGGTCTTCCAGCGCATGCCCCCGCCGTAGGCGAGGAACACCACCGGCCGGACCACGTGGTCGGCCAGCGCTTCGGTGTACCCGTAGGTGTAGTCGGCGATCGAGCGCCGGGTGCCGTCCGCCTCCTCGACGTAGCGGACGAAGGGGATCGGGGTGGCATCTGATCGGAACGGGGTGCCGGTGAGCCCGAGACGCCTGGTCGCCAGCCCGAAAGCGGTTGCCACCGCCTCGCCCCAGCTCAGCGAGTCGCCGGCGTGGTGGATCTCGTCGAAGATCACCAGGGTCCTGGCGTTAACCGTCCGTGCCTCATAGGCGTAGGTGGCCGCAGCCACACCGGCATACGTGACGGCCTGGCCCTGGAACTGCCGCGATCGGCCGCGCTTGCTGCCGCCGAGGCCGGGATCCAGGTGCAGCCCGACCTTGGCAGCAGCCTCGGCCCATTGCACCTTCAGGTGCTCGGTCGGGGTGACCACGATCACCTGTTCGACCGTGCGCGCCTCCAGCAGTTCGGTCGCCACGCGCAGCGCGAAGGTCGTCTTCCCGGCACCCGGGGTAGCCACAGCGAGGAAGTCGGTTGGAGCGAGTTCCCGGTAGCGGGCAAGCGCGGCCACCTGCCAGGCCCGCAGCCGGGCGGCCGTCCCCCAGGCGGCGCGGCCGGGGAACGCCGGAGAAAGGTGGTCAACTGCAGAACTCGGCACCACTCACCGTCCGGACGTTTGGTTTCTGCGGCGCAAGGCCAAGACGGCGAGCCCGATCCCGGCCAGATCGGCCACGGCGTCCCAGACATCCCCGTCGCGATAGGGGATGAACCGCCACTGGATCAACTCGCTCAGCACAGCGTGGACGGCGAACAGGCCGGCCACCAACCCGACACGTCCGGTGAGGCGGCCGAAGAGATAGACCGGGATTGCGAAGACCAACCCGTGGATCAGCTTGTCAGCGCCGGGTAGCCAGGCGCAGCTCCAGGCCACCGTAGAGGCTGCCGGGCAGGTACAGCACGATCAGCTGGATTGCGAGGAAGACCCCGGTCAGCCACCTACCTCGGCGGTTCGGGCGCCACGAACCGGCCCGGGGGGTCTCGACCGACGGTTCCTCCTGGTCAGGCAAGCTTTGCCAGCACGAGTTCGCGCACGGCCGCTGCGTCCGCCTGGCCGCGCATCTCCTTCATCACCGCACCGATCAGGGCCCCGGCAGCCTGCAGCTTGCCTTCGCGGATCCGGGCGGCCACGTCCGGGTTCGCCGCGATCGCCCGGTCCACCGCTGCTGCCAGTTCGCCGGAATCCGAGACGACGGCAAGGTTGCGGCCGACAACCACCTCGGCCGGGGAGCCCTCACCAGCCAGCACGCCGTCGATCACCTGTCGGGCGAGCTTGTCGTTCACCGTCCCGGCTTCGACCAGGGCCTGCACCTCGGCGACCTGCGCGGGGGTGATGGCGAGTTCGGCGAGTTCGACGCCGTCTTCGTTCGCGCGGCGGGCCAGTTCGGTGAGCCACCACTTCCGGGCGGCCTGCGGGGCGCTGCCGGCGGCGACCGTCGCCTCGATCACGTCGAGGGCGCCCGCGTTCACGACGTCCTGCAGTTCCAGGTCGGTGAAGCCCCAGTCGGCCTGGAGTCGGATCCGGCGCAGGTTCGGCAGTTCCGGCAGGGTGGCCCGCAACGCCTCCACCCATTCCCGGCTGGGTGCCACCGGCACCAGGTCGGGTTCGGGGAAGTAGCGGTAGTCCTCGGCGTCGGACTTGAGGCGGCCGGCGGTGGTGTAGCCGCCGTCCTCATGCCAGTGCCGGGTCTCCTGCTGGACCACCTCACCGGCCGAGAGCAGAGCGGCCTGGCGACGGACCTCGTAGTGCAGGGCGCGTTCGATGCTACGCAGCGAGTTCACGTTCTTGGTCTCGGTGCGCAAGCCGAACTTCGTTGCCCCCTTCGGCATCAGCGAGATGTTCGCGTCGCACCGCAGCGAGCCCTGCTCCATCCGGACGTCGGAGACGCCGAGGCTGAGCATCAGGTCGCGCAGGAAGGACACGTAGGCCTTCGCCACCTGCGGCGCCTTCGCGCCGACTCCGGTGATCGGCTTGGTCACGATCTCGATCAACGGGGTCCCGGCACGGTTGTAGTCGAGCAGCGAGTAGTCGGCGCCCCCGATCCGGCCGGTGGCACCGCCGACGTGCAGCGACTTCCCGGCGTCCTCCTCCATGTGGGCGCGCTCGATCTCGATCCGGAAGACCTCCCCGTCCGCCGCCACGTCGACGTAGCCGTCGTAGGCGATCGGCTCGTCGTACTGGGAGATCTGGAAATCCTTGGTCATGTCCGGGTAGAAGTAGTTCTTCCGGGCGAACCGGCACCACTCGGCGATCCGGCAGTTCAGCGCAAGGCCGATCCGGATGGCCGACTCGATCGCCTTGGCGTTCACGACCGGGAGCGAGCCCGGCAGGCCGAGGCACACCGGGCAGGTGTGGGAGTTCGGCTCGCCGCCGAAGGAGTTGGTGCAACCGCAGAACATCTTCGACGCCGTGTTCAGCTCGACGTGCACCTCGAGGCCCATCACCGGGTCGAAGGAGGCCAGGGCCGCGTCGAAGTCCATCAGCTCGCTGCTCATCGCACTCCCCCGACGTTCAGGTAGGCGCCGGACGCGGAATCGGCCAGCTGGTCGAGCATGCCACCGCCCCAGCGACTGTTCAGTTCCCGCTCCAATGCCGCCCCGACCCGGTAGAGCCGGTCGTCGGCGAGCGCTGGTGCCATCACCTGGAAGCCGACCGGCAGCCCGTCGGCCAGCCCGCAGGGAATGGACGCGGCGCAGTTGCCGGCCAGGTTGGACGGAATGGTGCAAAGGTCGGCCTTGTACATCGCAAGCGGGTCGTCGACCCGCTCTCCGATGGTGAAGGCGGTCGTCGGGGTGGTCGGTGACACCAGGACGTCCACGGCGGCGAAGGCTGCGTCGAAGTCGCGCTTGATCAGGGTGCGCACCTTCTGGGCCGAGCCGTAGTAGGCGTCGTAATAGCCCGACGACAGCGCGTAGGTGCCGATGATGATGCGTCGTTTCGCCTCGGTGCCGAATCCGACCCCGCGGGTGAGGTTCATCACGTCCTCGACGCTGTTCACGCCGTCGTCACCGACCCGCAGGCCGTAACGCATGGCGTCGAAACGGGCAAGGTTCGAGGAGACCTCGCTTGGCATGATCAGGTAGTAGGCGGCAAGGGCGTAGTCGAAGTGCGGGCAGGACACCTCAACGATCTCCGCTCCCAGGCCCTCGAGCACAGCCAGCGCCTCCCCGAATCGTTGCTCGACGCCGGCCTGGTAACCCTCGCCACCGAACTCGCGGACGACGCCGATCCTCATGCCGCTCACGTCGCCGCTGCGGGCTGCGCCCACCACGTCGGGCACCGGGGCATTGATCGAGGTCGCGTCGCGGGGGTCCCAGCCCGCGATCACGCTGTGCAGCAGGGCTGCGTCGAGCACCGTCCGGGCGCAGGGCCCGGGGGTGTCGAGGCTGGACGCCATCGCGACCACGCCGTAGCGGGAGGTGCCGCCATAGGTCGGCTTGACCCCGACCGTGCCGGTGACCGAGGCGGGCTGGCGGATCGAGCCGCCGGTGTCCGTCCCGATCGCCAGCGGTGCCTCGAAGGAGGCCAGTGCGGCCGCCGAACCGCCGCCGGACCCGCCCGGGATCCTCGTGGTGTCCCACGGGTTGTGGGTGGTGAAGTAGCCCGAGTTCTCGGTCGAGGAGCCCATCGCGAACTCGTCCATGTTGGTCTTGCCGAGCACCACGACGCCCGCGGCGAGCAGCTTGTCCGTGATGGTCGAGTTGTACGGCGGCACC
The DNA here is from genome assembly GCA_963848845.1 of uncultured Actinomycetota bacterium. GTDB lineage: Bacteria > Actinomycetota > Actinomycetes > Propionibacteriales > Propionibacteriaceae > Propionicimonas. Next base: position 57,953 of record CAWKFH010000008.1, on the reverse strand, counting down.
CAGCCCTCGAGGATCCGGGAGCCGCAGGTGGTTGGCGCGCCCTTCAGGGTGAAGATGTCCTTCATCGCCAGTGGGACGCCTGCCAGCGGGCCGAGTTCATCGCCGGCCGCGCGCCGGGCGTCGATGACGTCGGCCGCAGCCAGGGCGCGCTCACCGTCCACGTAGAGGAAGGCCTTGATGTCATCGTCGATCGCCGCAATCTGGCCAAGGTGGGCGGCGGTGACCTCGCGGGCGCTCACCTCGCCGGCGGCGATCCGCCCGGCGAGTTCGGCAGCGCCGGCGCGCAACAGCTCGCTCACGCCTCCTCCCCAAGGATCCGGGGCACCCGGAAGCGCCCGTCCTCCACCGACGGTGCGGCGGCAAGGGCAGCTGCTGCCGGTAGTGACTCGGTGACCACGTCCGGCCGGAACACGTTGGTCAGTGGCAGGGCGTGTGAAGTGGGCGGCACGTCGGCGCCGGCCACCTCGGTAACCCTGGCGACTGAGGCCAGGATCACGTCCAGCTGTGGGGCCAGGTGGACCAGCTCCTCTTCGGTCAGCCGGATCCGGGCCAACTCACCGAGTCGGGCCACTTCGGCGGTTGTCAAAGCCAAGGCAAGCTCCTGGTAGCGCAGGTCGGGCGGGCGTTGGCCCGAGGGGATCTCACTCTAGAGGAGGAGCAGTGCAGGCGCGTCAGCGGCTGGACTGCGACGAGTCTCGACGAGCAGTGAGGTACGAACTGCGAGGAATAGAGGAGGACGTCCGGCGGGCGCGCCAGCGCCCGCCGGTGGAGGAATCTCGACGAGGGGCGCGCGGGCGGATCTCGAAATGGCGCTCCCTTTTGACGTGGCTGTAACACTGCTAGGCCAGACTGTCCGGGTGTTCCTGATGCGCGTGGTTCTCCCCGACCGACCCGGCTCGCTCGGGGCGGTGGCGTCCGCCATGGGAACCGTGGCAGCCGACATCAACGCCGTCGAGATCGTGGAGAAGTACGAGGGCTACGCCGTTGACGACTTCATGCTTGAGCTTCCAATCGGGGTACCTGCCGACTCACTGATCACCGCCTGTACCTCGGTACCGGGGGTCGAAGTCGTGTGGCTTTCCCACTATCCGGAGGCGTGGGGCCTGCAGTCGGACGTGGACGTGCTGAACTCGATGACCGAGGAGCCCGACCGCGCGGAGGTGATCCTTACCCTCGAGGCGCCGCAGGTCTTCCGGATCACCTGGGCGGTCCTTGTGGACCGGATGCAGGGCACTGTGCTTGCCCAGACCGACCTCGCCCCAGACCTGGACGCTGCCGGCGTGGCGGCGCTCGGACCACTGGACGAGTTGCGTGACGGCGAGCTTCCCGACGGGTGGATGCCCGGCTGGGGCGAGACGCTGATCGCGGTGGCGCCGTTCCGCAGCGACGCGAGCATCGTGCTGGCCCGACGTGGCGGCCCGGAGTTCCTGAAGTCCGAGATGGCCCGGCTGCGCCACCTTGCCGCCCTCGCGCTCTGAGCGCGACCACGGACGCCTCCCCACCGTCCTGCCTCGCTACGCCCCGTTGTGCTTCGCTACGTGGACGTCGGGACGCTACCGGTAGACGAGTAGCGTCCCGGCTTACTCGTAGCGAGGCGGGCGTACTCGTAGCGGGGCGGGCGTACCGTAGCGGGCGGGCGTACCGTAGCGAGGCGGGCTTACCCGTAGCGAGGCGGGAGGCGGCGCTGGTGGCGGGCCGCCGGGGTCACCTCTCAGCGCAACAGGGTGTACATCCAGTAGCCGTAGGCGGACACGGCAGCGGTCACCCCGATCACCGCGAGCACGGTCCACCACCGCATCCGCTTCTTCTTGCGGGTCGGGAGCACCTCCTGCGGGGCCCACTCGCCGAGCTGAGGACGCACGCGCGGCGGGGCGCCAACGTTCAGGTTGAGGTCGGAATTCAAGCCTTCGGGCACGCGGTCATCATAGGCGGGCGGGCCGAACCGCATCCGGGCCGTCGGTCAGCAGGGACTCGAAGCCGGCCGCGTCGAGAATCGGGACGCCGAGGGCAACCGCCTTGTCGTACTTCGAACCGGCGCTATCGCCGGCCACGACGAAGTCAGTGCGGCTGGAGACCGAACCGGCGACCTTGCCGCCCCGAGCCTCGATCGCTGCCGTCGCGCTGTCCCGGGTGTAGCCGGGCAACGACCCGGTGACCACCAGCGTTAGGCCGGCCAGTAGCTGCGGCAGGGCCGACTCCGGTGCGGCCACCGAATCGGCCAGCCGGCAGCCGGCGGCCTGCCACTTCTCGACGATGGCCCGGTGCCAATCCACGGCGAACCACTCCACGATCGAGGCGGCGAGGGTTGGCCCGATGCCGGGGACAGCGCCCAGTTCGGCCACAGAAGCGTTTGCGAGGGCGTCGATGCTCGGGAAAGCCGCAGCAACGTCGGGAGCGACCCCCTTGCCGACGTGGCGGATCGACAGCGCCACCAGGAACCGGGCGAACGTCTGGGTCTTGGCCGCCTCCAGGTTGTCCAGCAACTTGCGGCCGTTGGCAGAGACCGCCCCGGACTTGGTGGTCAGGACCCCAGCGCCGACCAGCTTCTCCTCGGTGAGGTCGAACAGGTCGCCCTCGTCGGTGAGCAGTCCAGCGCTGAGCAGCGCGTCCGCCGACTGCCAGCCGAGCACCTCGATGTCGAGGGCCTGGCGGGACGCGAGGTGGAACAGCCGCTCCCGCAGTTGGGCCGGGCAGGAGCGCTGATTTGGGCAGCGGATGTCGGCGTCGCCCTCCTTCTCCGGACGCAGCTCGCTACCGCAGGCCGGGCAGTGGGTCGGCATCACGAACTCGCGCTCGGTGCCGTCGCGCAGGTCGGCCACCGGGCCGAGCACCTCCGGGATCACATCCCCGGCCTTGCGCAGGACCACGGTGTCCCCGATCAGGACCCCCTTGCGCTTCACCTCCGAGGCATTGTGCAGGGTTGCCATCTCGACGGTGGAGCCGGCCACCAGCACCGGCGTCATCACCGCGTAAGGCGTCACCCGGCCGGTGCGGCCGACGTTCACCCGGATGTCCACCAGCTTCGTGGTCACCTCCTCGGGCGGGTACTTGTAGGCGATCGCCCAGCGGGGGGCGCGGGAGGTGTTGCCGAGCCTGGCCTGCAAGGACCGGTCGTCGACCTTGATCACCACCCCGTCGATCTCGTGCTCCACCGAGTGGCGGTGCTCGCCGTAGTGGGCGATGTAGGCCTTCACGTCGAGGGCGGAGTGGCAGACGCGGTAGTGGTCGCTGGTGGGCAGGCCCCAGCCGCGGAGCAGTTCGTACCCGTGGGACTGCCGGTCGAGCGCCGCTCCGGAGAACTCGCCGATGCCATGCACCAGGAAGTGCAACCGGCGCCGGGCGGTTACCTTCGGGTCCTTCTGCCGCAGCGATCCGGCGGCGGAGTTGCGCGGATTCGCGAACGGCGCCTTGCCGGCAGCGACCAGGCCGGCGTTCAGGTTCGCGAAGTCCTCGGGCCGCATGAACACCTCGCCGCGCACTTCGAGTACCGCAGGGACGTCCGTGCCGGTGAGCCTTGTCGGGATCGCTTCGATGGTGCGGACGTTGGCGGTCACGTCCTCGCCGGTGGTGCCGTCTCCGCGAGTGGCCGCGCTGGCCAGGCGGCCGTCGAGATAGACCAGGTCGAGGGCGAGCCCGTCGATCTTCAGCTCACAGAGGTAACCCGAGCCGGCGACGTCCTCACCGGCGAGCGACTCGGCCCTGGCCAGCCACTTGTCCAGCTCCTCGAGCGAGAACACGTTGTCGAGGCTCATCAGCGGCACCCGGTGGGTGACCGGCGAGAAGGTCACGCTCGGCGCCCCACCAACCTGCTGGGTCGGGCTGTCCGGGGTGCGCAGCTCCGGGAAGCTCTCCTCGAGTTCGGTCAGTTCCCGCATCAGGTTGTCGAACTCGGCGTCGGAGACCACCGGGGCGTCCCGCAGGTAGTAGCGCCAGCGGTGGTCGGTGATCTGGGCGCTCAGCTCGGCGTGCCGGGCGCGGTCGGCGTCGTCGGTCATGGCCGAAATCTAGACGACGAAGCGTAGTGACGCGCCAGCGACACCACGCGAGGAGTCTCGACGAGCAGACGCCGACCTTCGCGGTCGTGGCAGCGACCGCGAAGGGAGAAGTCTTGACGAGCAGTGAGGAACGGACTGCGAGGAACAGTGAGGAACGAACTGCGAGGAACAGCGCGGCCCCCAGACCTTTCCGCTTGACACCACCGCCGGGCTCCGAAGTTGACTGGACCATGACTCGAACCGTCTTCTACACCGCCACCACCCTGGATGGCTTCATTGCCACCGACGACCATTCCCTGGACTGGCTGATGACCCGCCTGCCGGGCAAGGACGGTCCCCTGGACTACGCGGCCTTCATCGAAGGGGTCGGGGCGCTGTGCATGGGAGCCAACACCTACGAATGGGTGTACCGCGCCTGCCACGACGCCGAAGGGAAGGAGACCGAGCCGTGGGCCTATTCCCAGCCGTGCTGGGTCTTCACCCACCACGACCTGTCGGCTTGGCCGGGCGCAGAGCTGCGGGTGACCGCGGCACCGGTTCCCGACGTGCATGCCGAAATGGTCGCCGCTGCGGCTGGACGCGACGTCTGGGTGGTCGGCGGAGGTGACCTTGCCGGCCAGTTCCTGGATCACGGCCTGCTGGATGAGGTCATCGTCAACATCGCCCCGGTCACGCTCGGCTCCGGAAAGCCGCTGCTTCCCCGCCGCGCCGAGTTGCGCTGTCTCGAGACGGCGCTCTCCGGTGAGTTCGTTGCGGCCCGCTACGAGGTGGTCCGCTGATCCTGGGCTCAGGCCAGTGCTTCTTCGACCTGGGTTGCCACCCGCGACAGCACGTCGAAGCCGCGGCTGACGTCTCCGGGAGCCCAGCCGGCCAACCCGCAGGCCGGGGTGAGGACCAGCCGGTCGGCGACCACTGCCCCGCCAAGGCGCTCGAGGGCGGTCAGCGCCCGGCGCCGAACCGCGTCGATCGGGAGCGGGCGAGGCTCTCCTGTGGTTGGCAGGCAGCCAAGGTAGAGCCCGGCCCCGCGGTCGACTGCACCGGCAAGGGCGTCCCAGTCTGGCGTGCTCAGCTGGTCGACATCCAGCGATACCGACCCGAACCCGGCCCCGGTCGAATCCTCACCGAGCAACGCTGCCAGTGGCCAGCCGCCGGGCCAGGGCGCGCAGCTGTGCAGGACGGTCGCCACCGCCAGCCCGCGACGTGCCGGCTCGGCGGTGATCCAGCCGAGCCCGCGGCAGATCTCCGGCAGGTCGATCGCCCGGTGCCGGAAGAAGCCGCCCGGGGTCGGAACCGCACCGGCAGCAACCGCCGGCAGCGAGGGCTCGTCGACCTGGAGAACCAGGTCGAACTTGGGGAACCGCCGGGCCAGGTCGGCCAGCAATTCCCCCACCGCCCCGGCCACCGACTGGGCCAGATCCCTGCGGGCACCGACGTCGGCCAGCACCCGGCCAACGTGCGGGATGCCGGTGGCTGCCGCAAGGGTCCACGGACCGGCCACCGCCACCTTGAATCGTCCGGCGTAGTCCGCGGCAACCTCGTCCAGCCGGTCCAGGTCGTCCCGCCAGGTTGACCGGGCGCGGCGCTGGTCGACGCCGGGGGCACCGCTGAGCCGCCACTCCCCCGCCGACAATTCGGCCGGCAGCCCGGAGGGCAACCCGAGGCCGCGGCCGAGCATCCCTGCCCAGGGCCCGCGAGCTGGCAGTTCGGGCAGGTAGGGCAGGTCGGGGACCTTGTCGAAGGTCATCCGGACCGCTGCCCCGAAATCGGTGCCCGGCAACGACCCGAGTCCGGTGAAGCCGACCATCAGGGGGCCGTGGCCGCGATGGTGGCGCTGCCGACCACCCGGTCACCGTCGTAGTAGACGGCTGCCTGGCCGGGGGCGATCCCGAACGCCGGCAGCCCGAGCTCGATGCGGACCCGGTCGCCGGTGACCTCGATGGTCGCGGGCATGGCCTCGCCGTGGGCCCGCACCTGCACCAGGCCCGACCAGGCACCAGCTACCGGCAGCTCGGTCCAGGTTGGCCGGATGCCGTCGATCACCCGCACCGCCAGCGCCTCCCGCGGTCCGACCAGGACGCTGTTGGCGACCGGGTCGATCCCCAGCACGTAGCGCGGCCGGCCATCGCCGGCCGGGATGGACAGGTGCAGACCGTGGCGCTGGCCGACGGTGAACTGGTGGGAACCTGCGTGGGCGCCAACCACTTCGCCGCGTTCGTCGACCACGTCGCCGCTGCGGCGGCCGAGGCGCGACTGCAGGAAGCCGGCGGTGTCCCCGGTCGGGATGAAGCAGATGTCGTGGCTGTCGGGCTTGCGGGCGACCAGCAGCCCGCGCGCCGCGGCCTCCGACCGTACCTCGGCCTTGGCGACGTCGGCACCCAGCGGGAACAGCGAGTACCGCAACTGGTCGGCGTCCAGTACCCCGAGCACATAGGACTGGTCCTTGGCCGGCTCGGCGGAGCGGTAGAGCGAGACCCGGTCACCATCGGTTTCCACCCGGGCGTAGTGCCCGGTGGCCACTGCATCGAAGCCGAGGGCCCGGCCGCGTTCGAGGACCGCGGCGAACTTGATCTTCTCGTTGCACCGCAGGCACGGGTTGGGGGTCCGGCCGGCCGCGTACTCGCTCACGAAGTCGGCCACCACGTCCTCGGCGAACCGGTCGGCGAAGTCCCAGACATAGAACGGGATCCCGAGCACGTCGGCGGCGCGGCGGGCGTCGTGGGAATCCTCGAGCGAGCAGCAGCCCCGGGATCCGCTGCGGTAGGCCTCGGCGTTCTTCGAAAGGGCCAGGTGCACCCCGACCACGTCGTGCCCTTCCGAAACCAGGCGCGCCGCGGCCACGGCGGAGTCGACCCCGCCGGACATCGCAGCCAGCACCCGCATGTCGCGTCTCCTCAGAACCCGATGAGTCTATGCGTCCCGTCCCGCGGTGGCCCCCGGGCACGTTTCGAGCTGCCCGGTCGGGGCCGTCAGGCCGCCCCACGCGCTGTCGCCACCGCCCCCGGCAGGACCGCCAGCAACCGGTCGATGTCGGAGGTGGTCGTCTCCGGGCCGAAGGAGAACCGCAGGGTCGCTCCGGCATCGGCCGGGGTGCTGCCCATGGCGAGCAGCACCTCACTTGGCTGGTGCACCCCAGCGGTGCACGCCGAACCGGTCGAGGCGTCGATGCCGGCCGCGTCCAGCAGTAGCAGGACGTCGTCGGCGCGGGCGCCGGTGAAGGTCAGGTTCACGATCGCCGGGCCGCACGGCTCGATCGTGTTGCTCCGGCAACTCGGAATCCCGGCAAGGGCACCGGTGACCAGCCGGTCCCGAAGTCGGGCAAGGCGCCCGACCTCCACCGCCAGGCGCGACGTCGCAGCGCTGCTGGCGGCCGCGAAGCCGGCCGCGAGGCCAACCGGCACAGTCCCGGACCGCAGCCGGGCCTCCTGCCCACCCCCGAATCCGGACGGTTCCAGGCGCACCCCGCGGCGAACCAGGAGGGCCCCGATCCCGACCGGGCCACCAAGCTTGTGCGCCGAGACGCTCAGCAGATCGAGGCCGGAGGCTGCGAAGTCGACCGGCAGGTGCCCGAACGCCTGTGCCGCGTCGCTGTGCACCAGCGCACCGGCGGAGCCGGCCAGCTCCACTACCTCGGCGATCGGCTGCACCGCGCCGGTCTCGTTGTTGACCCACATCACCGAGACCAGCCCGGTCCGCCGTCCCACCAGCCGGCTGGCGTCCGCCAGGTCCAGGTGCCCGCTGGTGTCGACTCCAATGACCATGACCTCGGGCAGGCGTGCCCGGACAGCGGCCACCGATGGGTGCTCCACGGCCGAGATCGCCACCTCCCGACGCTCCGGGGCCACGACCCCGAGCAGCGCGAGGTTGTTCGCCTCGGTCCCACCGGAAGTGAACACGATCTCGGCAGGGCTCGCGCCGAGGTCAGCGGCCAGCGATTCGCGGGCCTCCTCCAACAGCCGCCGGGCAGCGCGGCCAGCGGTGTGCAGCGAGCTGGGGTTGCCCGGCCGGCCGAGGGCGCGCAGCATGGCCTCGACGGCCTCGGGAAGCGTCGGCGAACTGGCCGCGTGGTCCAGATAGCTGCGGCTGCCCATCCCTCACCTCCGTGATCTCGCAGGCAATCGATTTACCCGCCACTGAGGGTCGGATTGGGTCGTTCGAGTAAGGCTAGGTCACAATATTGGCGAGACTGATTCTGAAAGTGAACCATGAACCCGACCGTCCAGCCGTCGCCGGCCGTCGATGTGCGCCTCGGCGCGCAGACCGACGCCGACGGCACGCGCTTCACGCTGTGGGCCCCGCGGGCCAGCCGAGTGGAGCTGGCGCTGGTCGATGAACACCGCCGCCAGACCAACCACGACCTCGCCCCGCTGGGCGACGGCGTCTGGGCGGTCCACGTCGCCGGGGTCGGCGCCGGGCAGCGCTACGGGTACCGCGTGCACGGCCGCTGGTCACCGGAGACCGGCGAGCGGTTCAACCCGGCGAAACTGCTGCTTGACCCCTACGCCAAGGCCATCACCGGCGGCGTCGACTACTCCGGCCCGATCACCGACCACACTCCCGAGTCCAACTTCCTGCCCGATCCCACCGACTCGTTCGCTGCGGTGCCGTTGAGTGTCGTGGTCGCCGACACTCCACCCCCACCGCCGCTGCCGCACCCAATCCCCACCACGGAGCTGGTGATCTACGAGACCCACCTGCGCGGCTACACCCGGCAGCACCCGTCCGTACCGGAGCACCTGCGAGGCACGTACGCCGGCATGGCCTACCACAGCGTGGTCGAGCACCTGGTGGAGCTCGGGGTGACCGCTGTGGAGTTCCTGCCGCTGCAGCACTTCGTCTCCGAGCCCTTCGTCGTGGGCCGCGGCCTGACGAACTACTGGGGGTACAACACCCTCGGCTTCTTCGCTCCACACGGTGCCTATTCCTCCTCCGGCACGCTCGGCGAGCAGGTCGCCGAGTTCAAGGAGATGGTTGCCGCGTTGCACGCTGCCGGGATCGCGGTCATCCTTGACGTCGTCTACAACCACACCGGCGAGGGCGGCCACGACGGGCCGACGCTGAGTTTCCGCGGCATCGACCACGGCGCCTACTACCGCCTTACCGACGACCAGCGCAACGATTACGACGTCACCGGGTGCGGCAACGCCGTCGACACCTCCACCCCCGGGGTGTTGAAGATGGTGCTGGACTCCTTGCGCTACTGGGCCACCGACATGGGGGTCGACGGCTTCCGGTTCGACCTGCAGACCACCCTGATCCGGGACCACGCCCACCACGTCGACCAGAACCACCGCTTCAAGCAGCTGGTGGCCACCGATCCCGTCCTGGCCGGCAAGGTGATGATCTCCGAGCCCTGGGACATGGGGCCCTACGGCTACCAGGTCGGCCGTTGGGGTGTCGGCTGGTCGGAGTGGAACGACCGCTTCCGTGGCTTCACCCGCGATTTCTGGCGGGGGGCGGTCGGCGGCGTCCAGGAGCTGGCGACCCGGCTTTCGGGTTCGTCCGACATCTTCGACCACGGTGGCCGGCCGGCCACCTCCTCGGTGAACTTCGTCACCGCCCATGACGGATTCACGATGCGGGACGTGGTCACCTACGACCTGAAGCACAACGAGGCCAACGCCGAACGCAACCGGGACGGTGCGGACGACAACCGGTCCTGGAACCACGGGTACGAGGGCGAGACCGACGACCCCAAGATCGTCGCCGACCGGCAACGGACCGCCCGCAACATGATGGCCACCCTGCTGCTCAGCGCCGGCATCCCGATGATCCTGGCCGGGGACGAGATCGGTCGCACCCAGGGCGGCAACAACAACGCCTACTGCCAGGACTCGCCGGTCTCCTGGGTGAACTGGTACGAGCGGGAGGCCTGGGCGTCGCAGGAGGCGCTGACCCGGACCCTGCTCAGACTGCGGGCCGCACATCCCCTGCTACGGCCGGACCAGTGGCGCTACCACGGCGAGGTAACCGACATTGCCGGGCACGGACTTGGCCGATCCCCGGTGGCCTGGTTCTCCGAGTCTGGCACCGAGATGACCACCGAGCACTGGCACGACATGGGACGCCAGACACTGGGGATGTACGTCTCCGACGGCGCGGAGGCGTTCCTGATCTACTTCCACGCCGGTGCGGACCCGGTCGAGCTGTCGCTGCCCGGCGCCCCCTGGGCCCTCGGTTACCGGGTCGCCGCGCACACCGGCGTTGCCGGCGAACTTCCGCGAAAGCACCTGGCGCCAGGATCGACGGTCATCTTCCCCGGACGGACGGTAGCCGTCCTCGCCGCCGATGTCCGGGTCGGGGCAAAGCTGGTCACCGCCTCCCCGCCGAGCCCGAACGAGCTCGGAAAGCGCGGCTGAACCAGGCGCTACCGGCGGCACATACCTCCCGAAGCGGAGGAGGCTCCGATAGGTTGAAACTCGTGAGCGCAACCTCGAACCCGTCCCGCCAGCGCCAGCCCCAGGCGAATCCGAGCCGGCCGGCAGCACCGGAGCCGGCAGTCGCTACCTCCGCACCGGAGGCCCCGCAAACCCTCGACCTGTCTCCGGTGACCATTCTGGTCAGCGGATTCGGAAGAATCCCGGTCAGCGGTGTCAGCCCGGTGATCGAAGGCGGCGCCTACCCGGCCAAGGCCGTAGTCGGTGAACTCATCCCGATTCGCGCCAAAGTGTTCCGCGAAGGCCACGACGCCGTGAACGCCTCGGTAATCCTCACCTCACCGGACGGCCGCGAGCAGCGGGTCGACATGCGGCCGGTCGAGCCGCGCGGCCTCGACCCGTGGGAGGCCTGGGTCCGGCTGGACACCGAGGGCAACTGGACGTTCCGCGTCGAGGGGTGGTCGGATCCCTGGGGCACCTGGCTGCACAACGCCGAGGCGAAGCTCCCCGCCGGCGTCGACATCGAGCTGGTCTGCCTGGAGGGCCGCGCCCTGCTGGAGCGCACCGCGACGATGGCCGAACAGGCCGGCGACCCCGTGCAGGCGTCGATCCTGAAGGCGACCGCGATGCTGTTGATCCCGGAGCGGCCCGCGGCCGACCTGATCGAAGTAGCCACCAACAAGGGCATTTCCCGGGCGATGGAACAATTCGGACCCCGCGACCTGGTCTCGCCGAGCGCGGACTTCCCGCTGTTCGCCGACCGGGCCCGCGCGCTCTACTCCAGCTGGTACGAGTTCTTCCCGCGGTCGCAGGGTGCGACCTACGACGCCACCACCAGGAAGTGGACCTCGGGGACCTTCGACACCTGCCACACCCGGTTGGCGGAGGTGGCGGCGATGGGCTTCGACGTGGTCTACCTGCCGCCGGTACACCCGATCGGCACCGCCTTCCGCAAGGGTCGCAACAACACCCTGATCCCGGCGGCCGGGGACCCCGGCTCACCATGGGCGATCGGCTCGGCCGAGGGCGGCCACGACGCCATTCATCCCGATCTCGGCGACTGGGACGCCTTCGACCGCTTCGTTGCCAAGGCGCGCGAGGTTGGCCTTGAGGTGGCCCTCGACTTCGCCCTGCAGGCCTCCCCCGACCACCCGTGGGTAACCACCCACCCGGAGTGGTTCACCACGAGGCTCGACGGCACCATCGCCTACGCAGAGAACCCGCCCAAGAAGTACCAGGACATCTACCCGATCAATTTCGACAACGACCCCGAGGGCATCTATCCCGAGATACTGCGCATCCTCAGGGTGTGGATGGCCCACGGGGTGCGGATCTTCCGCGTCGACAACCCACACACCAAGCCGGTGCAGTTCTGGGCGTGGCTCATGCGCCAGCTCCGCGAGACCGACCCTGATGTGCTCTTCCTCGCCGAGGCGTTCACCCGCCCCCAGATGATGCACGCCCTCGGCAAGGTGGGCTTCCACCAGAGCTACACCTACTACACCTGGCGCAACACGAAGCGGGAGCTCGAGGAGTACCTGACGCAGCTGAGCACCGAGTCCGACTCCTACTACCGGCCCAACTTCTTCGTCAACACCCCCGACATCAACCCGTTGTCCCTGCAATCGGGGAACCCGGCCGCGTTCGCCATTCGGGCCGTGCTGGCCGCTATGCTCGCTCCGAGCTGGGGCGTCTACTCCGGGTTCGAGCTGTTCGAACACGAAGCGCTCAAGCCGGGCGGCGAGGAGTACAAGAACTCCGAGAAGTACGAGTACCGGCCGCGTGACTACAGCGCCCAACCGAACCTCAACATGCTGCTGGGCACGCTGAACCAGATCCGGCGCGACCATCCGGCGCTGCACCAGCTGCGCCAGTTGCGGTTCCAGCACACCCCGCACGACGGGGTAATCGCCTTCGCCAAGCGGGACGGTGAGGACGTGGTGATCGTGATCTGCAGCCTCGACCCGAACCAGACCGTGGAGAGCGATGTCTACCTCGACCTCGCCTGGCTCGGGCTGCCCGGGGACACGGTCGAACTTCGCGACGAGCTGACGGGCGCGACGTTCACCTGGGGCGAGCGGAACTTCGTCCGGCTCACACCGGCGAACCCGGCCCACATACTGCACGTCCTTGGCGCATAGGTAGCTGTGAGCACCGCGTCCGCCTGGGAGGCGTACCTGCGCCAGGCCCGCTGGTTCGGCGGCAAGGGGCTGGCCGCAACCCTCATCGGTATCGAGCCGATGCCCTGGTTCACCGCGCCCGGACAATGGCCGGCGGTGCGGTCGGAGATCGCCGAGATCGCCTACGGCGACGGCCGCACCGAGCGCTACCAGCTCCTGGTCGGCTACCTTCCGGCGGGCACGGCGCCGGCCGGGTTGCCGGTCGGACGTACCCGCCTGCCCGACCTCGGCGAGGTCGACTTCCTGGACGCCCCGGCGCATCCCCCGGCGATGACCGCCCTCGTCAGCGCGCTGTTGGCGAATCCGCCTCCGGGAATGAACTGGCTGGACGCTGCCGCGGTGGACGCCGACGGCACGATGCGGCTCTTCACCGGAGAGCAGAGCAACACCACGGTGCTGGTCGGCGAGAACACCCTGTTCAAGCTGTTCCGCAAGCTCGAGCCGGGACGCAACCTCGACGCGGAGGTGCTCGGCGCCCTCAGCGGCTCCGGGATCACCCCCGACCTCTACGGCGTCCTGGCCGGCGGCCCCTACGACCTGGCGATGTTCTGCCTTCGGGTCGATGGCGTCACCGACGGCTGGCTGCACGCGACCTCCGCCTGCGCCGCCGACAAGGAGATCGGCCCGGAGTGCCACCAGCTCGGGGTGGAACTGGCCGATCTCCACCGCCGCCTGGCCGCTGCCTTCGGCACCTGGGAGCGTCCGGGCGCCGAGGTTGCCGCGACGATGCTGCGTCGCTTCGACGCCGCGGTCGACCAGGTCGGCGAGCTCGAGGACTATCGCCAGGCGGCGCAGCTGTTGTTCAGTGCCACCGGCACCCGGGTGCTGCAGACCCAGCGGGTCCACGGCGACTTCCACCTCGGCCAGGTGCTGTTCCGGGAGACCCCCCACGGTCCGGAGTGGGTGATCATCGACTTCGAGGGCGAGCCGTTGAAGACCCTTGCCGAGCGGCGCGAGGCCGACTCGGTGTGGCGCGATGTGGCCGGGCTGCTGCGCAGTCTCGACTATGCCCGTAGCGCCCACCCGGAACCAGACAGCCATGCAGCCAGGGAGTGGTGCGCCCGGGCGCAACACGCCTTCCTGGCCGGCTACGGCGGCGGATCGGACGGCGAGTCGGCCCTGCTCCGCGCCTACGAGCTGGACAAGGCCGTCTACGAGGTTGTCTACGAGATGCGTAATCGTCCTGATTGGGCACACATCCCGTGGCGAGCAGTCCAAGATGAGGCCAGGAGGGTTTCGCTCAATCCCCCGGCACCAACCGACAAGGAGCAGTAATGGCACACGACACGGCTGGCGGGCTAACTGGCTGGAGCATGGAGGGATTCCACAACGGTGGCGACACCGAGTGCTGGAAGCGGTTGGGCGCCCACGAAGTGACCATCTTCGACGACGAGCGGGGCGAGATCCACGGCACGAGATTCGCGGTGTGGGCCCCGAACGCCCGCGAGGTGCGGCTCAACGCCGACTTCAACTGGTGGAACGGTGATTCGATGCACCTGGTTCCCGGCTCCGGCATCTGGGCACTGTTCGTCGAGGGTGTGGGCACCGGCGCCCTTTACAAGTTCAACATCCTCTGTGGCGACGGGGTCTGGCGCGAGAAGGTCGACCCGATGGCCTTCTTCGCCGAGCAGGCCCCCGCCAATTCCTCGATCGTCTACACCAGCAAGTACCTGTGGGATGACGGCGACTGGATGACCAGGCGCTCCGAATCCCGGCCGCACGCCGAGCCGATGAGCGTCTATGAGCTGCACCTGGGCTCGTGGCGCCGCGGCAAGTCATACCTCGAGTTGGCCGACGAGCTGGTCGAGTACGTGACCTGGCAGGGCTACACCCATGTCGAGCTGATGCCGGTGACCGAGCATCCCTTCGAGCCTTCCTGGGGCTACCAGGTGACCAACTACTTCGCGCCGCAGTCCCGCCTCGGCCGTCCGGACGAATTCCGCTACCTGGTCGACCGCCTGCACCAGGCCGGCATCGGCGTCATCCTCGACTGGGTCCCAGGGCACTTCCCGAAGGACGAGTGGGCGCTCGGCCGGTTCGACGGCACGGCCCTCTACGAGCACTCCGACCCACGCCAGGGCGAACACCAGGAATGGGGCACGTACATCTTCAACTACGGCCGCAACGAGGTGAAGTCCTTCCTGGTCTCGAACGCGCTGTACTGGGTCACCGAGTTCCACATCGACGCGCTGCGGGTGGACGCCGTGGCGTCCATGCTCTACCTGGACTACTCCCGTGAGGACGGCGAGTGGGTGCCGAACATCTACGGCGGCAACGAGAATCTCGAAGCCATCGACTTCCTCCGTTATGTGAACAAGCACCTCTACGAGCGGGTCCCGGGCGTGGTCATGATCGCCGAGGAGTCCACATCCTTCGGTGGCGTCACCAAGCCGGTCCACAACGGCGGTCTTGGCTTCGGGTTCAAGTGGAACATGGGCTGGATGAACGACACCCTGCGCTACCTGGCGCTGGAGCCGATTCACCGGCAGTACCACCACCACGAGATGACCTTCGCGATGGTCTACGCCTACTCGGAGAACTTCGTCCTGCCGATCTCCCACGACGAGGTCGTGCACGGCAAGGGCTCGATGATCAACAAGATTCCGCAGGACACCTGGCGGCAGTTCGCCACCCTGCGCGCCTTCTACTCCTACATGTGGGCCTTCCCCGGCAAGAAGCTGGTCTTCATGGGCTGCGAGTTCGGGCAACGCTCGGAGTTCGACGAGTCCGCGAGCCTCGAATGGTGGGTCACCGACCTCTGGGGACACCACGGCCTGCAGCGGTTGTTCAAGGACCTCAACGAGATCTACCGCAGCCATCCGGCGCTGTGGGAGCTGGACAGCGACCCGGCGGGATTCCGCTGGATCAACGCCGACGATGCCGGCTCCAACTGCTTCTCCTGGATCCGCTCTGACGCGTCCGGTCGGGAGTTGGCCGTGGTGGTCAACTTCTCCTCCGAACCGTGGACCCGTTACCGGCTCGGGCTGACGAAGCCAGGGGTCTGGAAGGAGATCCTGAACTCGGACGCGAGCATCTACGACGGTTCCGGATCCCACGGCAACCTCGGTCAGGTGCTGGCCGGCGACGAGGGCTGGAACGGGCTCCCGGCGAGTGCCACCGTCGTGGTCCCGCCGCTCGGCGCGGTGTACTTCGAGTACGCCGGCGAGGAGTGATTCGGGACTCCCTGTCGTTCACGGTCGCCGACGGGACCGCCAGCGTCGACTTCTCGGGTGACGACTCGGTCGAGCGTTACGACCTGTTGTTGGTGACCACCTGCCGCGAGGCGTTCGACGATGCGACGGTCCGGCGGGTGGAGCTTTCTGTCGCCGCCACCGACACAGCCCGCCGCCGCGCCCTGCACCGGGCGGGGTTCCGCCTCGAGGGTTCCGCCAGGGCCCGACGGCTGTCCGCCACCGGGCCGGTGGACGAGTTGTGGTACGGCCTGCTGCGCACCGATGAGGTCTCCGGCCGCGCCGGCTTCACGGCCGTGATGAACACGGTCACTGGGCGCAAGCGGGTGATCAGCCACCTGTTGCTCACCGACGAGGCCGATCGGGTCTGCGTGCTGGAGACCACTTTCAAACCCGACTTCGAACTGCCCGGCGGCATTCTCGAAGTCGGCGAGAGCCCCCGGGTCGGCCTGGTCCGGGAGGTGCGGGAGGAACTGAGCCACACCGTCAGCGTCGGCCGGCTGCTGGTGGTCGACTGGCTGCCGCCCTACCTCGGCTGGGAGGACGCCGTCGAGCTGATCTTCGACGGCTGCCAGATGCCGGCAAGGTCGGTGTCGCTGCTGCGTCCAGACGGTCGGGAGATCCGGGCGGTGCACTGGCTGCAGCCGGAGGCGGCCATCGAGAAGATGGCACCGTTCGCCCGCGGCCGGCTGCGGTCGGCGTTGGCCGCCCGCGAGGAGGGCCGCACCCTGTACCTCGAGGCCGGCGAACGGATCAGCTGAACTGCCCGGTCAGGTCGGGACGCTGTTGGCCCTTGCCACTTCCGAGTACCAGCGTGCGGAGTCCTTGGGTGAGCGCTCCTGGGAGTTGAAGTCGACGTGGACAAGTCCGTAGCGCTGGGTGTAGCCGGCGGCCCACTCGAAGTTGTCCAGCAGGGACCACGCATGGAACCCGGTCAGCCGGGCACCGGCGGTGATCGCCTGCCCGGCGGCCAGCAGGTGCTGGCGCAGGAAGTCGATCCGCTGGGGATCGTTCAGCGGTCCCTCGCCGCTGGCGTCCGGAACGCCGTTCTCCAGCACCATCTGGACCGGACGCCCGTAGTCCTCGTGGACGCGCAACAGGATGTCCCGGAGTCCCTGCGGGAAGACCTGCTGCCAGCCGTTGGCAGCCAGCGGATAGGGCTGCTGCGGGCCGGACGCCCCCATCACCACCGGGGAGTAGTAGTTCACACCGACGAAGTCGACCTTGCCGCCCATCGAGGAGGCGTCCCCTGCACGCATCGCGCTCGACAGCCCGGCCACGACCTCGCCGTCCAGCACTTCGAGGTCCTCGGGGTAGCCACCCAGCAACACCGGGTCGAGGTACAACCGGTTCTCGCGCAGGTCGGCCACAGCCGCGGCGTCCTTGGCGGGTTGGCTGTCGTCAGCCGGATAACACGGCGCCAGCGTCAGGCACGGCCCGATGGCTCCGCGGGCCGACGAGGCGCGGAAGGCCTCGACGGCGCGGCCGTGCGCCAGGTTCAGGTGGTGGAGCACGCGTCCGCTTGCCCTCGGGTCCCGCTTCCCCGGCGCCATCCAGCCGCGCTGGTAGCCCTGCTCGACGATGACCTTCGCCTCGTTGATGGTCACCCAGGATCCCACCCGGTCGCCGAGGGCATCGAACAGCACGCTCGCGTAGTCGGCGAACCAGCCGGCGCTGTCGCGGCTCTCCCAGCCCCCTGCGTCCTGCAGGTATTGGGGCAGGTCCCAGTGGTAGAGCGTCGCCACCGGGGCGATCCCGCGCTCCAGCAGGCCGTCGACGAGCCGGTCGTAGAAGGCCAGCCCGGCCGGATTGGTCCGCCCTCCGGTTCGGGGCAGGATCCGCGACCAGGCGATCGAGAAGCGGTAGGACCCGATGCCGAGTTCCGCCATCAGATCCAGGTCGGCCGCCCAGCGCCGGTAGTGGTCGCAGGCGTCGGCCCCGGTGCTCCCGTCGGCGATGCGGCCTTCCGCTGCGGTGAAGGTGTCCCAGATCGACGGGGTCCGGCCATCGGAGGCGACCGAGCCCTCCACCTGGTAGGCCGAGGTTGCCACTCCCCAGGCGAAACCGGTCGGGAATGCTTGCCGGCCCGCCGTGCCGTCCGTGGTGGCCGGAGTCTGCATGGTCGACGGGCTGCACCCGACAGCGGCCACGCCGAGGCCGACCAGCCCAGCACTCAGCAGGTCCCGGCGACCAAGTGTCATCACTGCCATCCCTCTGGCCGGCGCACTAATGTGGACGCCGCCGGTTGACCAGCCTGCCACGCACGCGCCACCGGAACCGGCTGATCCGGCCGATTTCGTCGGGATCGCGGGCCAGCACGGCACGGCCGGCAAGGCCACCGCCAGGTCAGGGACGATAATTGGCCATCGGAGGAGATGGGCACCCGATGACCATTGCAGCTTCGCATCCCGGCACCGCCCCGGTTCTCGTCGTGGGCGGCACCGGCCATGTCGGCGGCAAGGTGATCGAAGCGCTCCTGGCCAGGGGCAAGCGCGTCCGCGCCCTGGTTCGGCCCACCTCTGACCCAACCAGGCTGCGGGTCAGGGGCATCGACGTCGCTCGCGGCGACATGCTGGACCTGGACTCACTGATCACAGCGATGGCCGGCGTCGACGCCGTGATCACCACCGCAGCCGGCTATACCCGGCGCTCCAGACAGGCGCTCCAGATCGACACCGTCGGCAACGCCAACCTTGCCGAGGCGGCGGCGCGGGCCGGCGTCCGACGCTTTGTCCTCACCAGCATCCTCACCGCCGACCAGACACCGCAGGTGCCGCACTTCTGGCACAAGAAGCTCGCCGAGGACAAGCTCGACGAGTTCGGAGTTCCCTTCGTGGCGTTGCGTCCCGGCGCCTTCCTCGACCAGGTGACCGCGATGGGCGGGGATCCGTTCCAGACCGGGCGCCTGCAGTGGATCGGCAGCAAGCGGGTGCCGATCACGTTCGTCCTTACCACCGACCTCGCCGGTTACCTCGCCCGCGCGGTGGATGGCCACTTCGCGTCCGGGGAACGCATCGACATCGGCTGGGACCGTCCAGTCTCCATGCAGGAGCTCGCCGACATTGCCGGGCGCCTGCTGCACGAGCGGATCAAGGTCAGGGCAGTGCCCGCCGGCATCCTTCGAGCTGCGGGTCTTGTCGTCCCCGGGATCAAGGACCTGGCCGCCATGGCGGACTGGTTCGGCACCGGCAACTACGTCGCTGACACCGGCCGCCAGGCCGAGGTCTTCGGGTCGCCGCCAACGGCCGAGGAAGCCATCGCCCGCTTCGCCGCGAGCCTCGGCCACAGGCTCGGGTGACCGCCGGTCGCCTGGTGCTGGACGGGTTCGGCGCCGAATGGCTTCGACCGCGGCGAGCATGAGGTCCTCTGCCCTGAATTGATGCGCTGCCCGGTGGCGCACAACCCATCACCGTTTGAGGTTCGGCATCACGGGTAGGTGACTACTAGTGGCGCGTCTCCCATCCCTGGACCCCCTCCGGGCTTCGCGCCTCGGCCCGCCGGGGTGCCCTCCCCCCAGAAGCGCACCTCGGCGAGGCTTCAGGTGATGCCACCAACCCGACTCCTCCCGGAGCGGTTCGAGTCGCTGCTGGGCGGCGAGGTCCGCACGTAGGGTGTCGGTGTGAGCGAGTTTCGCGATGGTCCGGACCTGCAGCCAGGGACCCCGACCAGCGTGCGGCGTTACCCCGAGGCCATGGAGCGGTTCCCGGTCCTCGCGCCCGCCTACTTCGCTGCCATGTGGGAGGGCGACCTGCTGGCGGACGCGTTCGTAGCCGACGCCGCGAGGCTGGGCACCGGCCCGGCGCTGCGGATGCTGCGGACCGCCTGCCGGGACGGCATCGAGGCGGTTGCGGACGCGCCGGCATCCCTGGTCGCACTGTTCGCCGAGCTGGATGCCGTACCGGACTGGGTCGATCTCGACGCGATCGACCGGGCCTGCCGATACCTGGGGCGGTTCACCCGACAGGGCGGAATTGTGCTCGGTGCGGCCTCCCTGGTGGGCGGCTACGCCAATTCGGCAGCGTCACGCCCCCTGGAACTGACCGGACGGTATGTCGAGAGTGCCGGGGTGCGGACCATCGAAGTCGCTTCCTGGCTGGTCGAAGCCAGTTCCTCCGGCGGTCTGCGGCGTCATGCCAAAGGATTCGAGCTCACTGTTCGCGTCCGGATCATCCACGCACTGGTCCGGCGGGCCCTGTGCAGAGATCCGAGGTGGAACGAACCGGCCTGGGGCGTGCCCATCTGCCAGGCGTTCCTCGCCTACACCCTGGTCGAATTCTGCCTGATCCCCCTGCGGGGCATGGCAGCGATCGGTGCCGCCTTCCTGCCCCACGAGGTGGCCGCCTACTACGCCCGCTGGCGCTACATCGGCCACCTGCTCGGCATCCATCCGGCGCTGCTCGCCACCAACGCCGCAGAGCAGGAAGCCCTGGAGCAGCTCTATCTCCTGACCCGGCCTGAGGTGGAGGACTACTGCCGGGACCTGGTCGCAGCGATCAACAACGAGTTCCTCGTGCTTGAGATCGAGCAGTTGCTGATCCGGCCGCTCCACCCTCTCGCTCCCCACCTGGTGCACGCCCTGGAGCGGGTCTTCCTCGGCGACCAGATCGCCGACGAGCTTGCCATCCCCGACACCGGCCTCAAGCACGTCATCCGCTTGGTCGGCCCAGTGCTCGCCGGCATCAGTCGCGTCGTTGACCGGATCCCCGGCACCCTGCCCGTCCGCACGGCCCTCGGCGAGCGCTACCGCCTCAGGCAGGACGCCCGGCTTCGCGCGCGGTACTCCGTACGCCACGACCTGGTGGACGCAGCACCGACCGGCAAGCCTCATCCCGCACGAAGCTGATTCAACCGCGCTGGAGGTACGCCAGCACTGCGAGGACCCGGCGGTTGCCGGAAAGGGAGTCGGCAAGGCCGAGCTTGGCGAAGATCGCACTCACGTGTTTCTCCACCGCCCCGGTGCCGATGGTGAGCCGTTCCGCAATGCTGGTGTTGCTTCGTCCCTCGGCGATCAGTTCGAGGACGTCGAGTTCGCGCGGAGTCAGCGCGCCAAGTGGGTCCCGCGCTGTCGCCACCAGGCGCTTGACGACCAGCGGGTCGAGAACGGTACCGCCGGCGCGCACGCGGCGTACGGCCTCGGTGAACTCCGCCAGGGACGTCACCCGGTCCTTCAGGAGGTAGCCGACGCCGCCGCGGGCATCGGCGAGCAGTTCGCGGGCGTAGACCGTCTCCACGTACTGGCTGAGCACCAGCACGCCCACCCGTGGAACCGCTCGTCGGAGTTCGAGCGCAGCGCGGATCCCCTCGTCGTGGAAGCCGGGCGGCAGCCGAACGTCCATCACGACCACGTCCGGACCGGCCGCCTCAACTCGCTCCACGATGTCGGCTGCATCGGGGAAGGCGCCCACCGTCAGGTAGCCGGCCTCATCGAAGAGCCTGGCCAGCCCCTCGCGGAGCAACACCGAGTCCTCCACGAGCAGGATGCGGATCGCAGCCGCCCCCGGGTCGCCGGCAGCCTGCGGTCCGTCCGAGTTCACGCGCTCAGGATAGGGACGCCGGCGCCGCCGGGCGACCCCCCTGGGGGAGCGGCACAACGACGTCCATCCGGGTCGGACCACCAGGGGGGCTCTCCACCGTCAGAGTTCCCCGCAGCCCGTGGAGCCGCTCCTGCAGTCCGGTCAGGCCGTGGCCCTCGGAGAACACGGCCCCACCGCGGCCGTCGTCGGTGACAGTGACCCGGAGCCGGGTCGGCTCGTCCCACTGGATCCGGGCACTGACGGCAGCCTCGCTCCCCCGGGAGTGCTTGGCGGCGTTGGTCAGTAGCTCTGCGACGACGAAGTAGATCGCTCGGGCGACTTCCGGAGGCACCGACGTGTCCAGCATTGGGTCGAGATCGGTGCGGACGCGCAGTGGGCTCTCCTCGGCCAGCGCACCGAGGGCTGCCACCAGGCCACGGTCGGCCAGTAGTGGGGGCGCTACCCCGCGGGAAAGGGCGCGCAACTCATCCAGGGCAGCCTTGGCCTGCTGCTGAGCCTCCCTCGCATAGGCGACCGCCTGGTCGGTGTCGCCGGCGGCCGCCCGCCGCTCGGTGGCTGCAAGATCCAGCTGCAGCCGAACCAGGCGCTGCTGGGGACCGTCGTGCAGGTCGCGCTCCAACCTGCGCATGGCCGTGTCCTCGGCGTGGACGGCCGACTGGCGAGCCTCGGCCTCGGCCGTAGCCCGGACGGCGAGGTCGTCGGCGGGCCAGCGGCCGAGCATCGCGACGGCGATGGCGTGCCGCAGGTGTCCCAGTCCCCGGATCACCCAGGGCAAGGTGACGCCGAACAGGACGCCGGCGCCAAGGTAGACGGCGCCCTCGGCCGCAGCTGGGGTCCAGCCGTGCAGGAGTGGCACCTGATCCCTGAGCCAGACCGCCCAAGGGTCCACGTCCGGCTCTGGCAGGAACCCCTGCCAGAGCCAGTAGGTGAGCCCGCCGAGCGAGGTCGCCCACCAGGTGATCGTGAGGGCGAAGGTGACGGTGCTGACGACCGGGTTGATGATCAGCTGGTGCAGCAGATAGGACCAGTGATGGCCAGAACGGAGCGGCGCAAGCAGGCGGGCCGTCCAGTGGGCGTCGGCAGCGAGCTTCGGCCACACCGGCGCAGCGACCGGGGGCAGGCCGGTCCAGCCCAGCATGGCCCGTTCGGCGACGCCGAAACCCTTGGCCAGTTGCAGTGAGCCACTCATCATGGGCAGACCGACCACCAGGATCACCATCCCCAACCCGGCGAAGAAGACTCCGCTGAGGATGGAGATGGCGATCATCGAGACGACGAAGCTCGCGATGAGGTAGGTGGTCGTGCCAGGGACGCGGCTCCACAAGGAGGCGTAGCGGCTAAGCCATGAAACGCTGGCGGGGCGATCGAAAGACATCCGGGTTCTTTCTGAGAGCTGGGTGCTTGCTGATCCCGCCAGCGATCGTTTCCAGCCGGATCGCTACCGGTGAAAACACCCTACGGACAGCCTTGGGTCGGCCGACATCCGGCGGGCTCCCGGATTCCTCCGGGGGCTAACCCCCCTCGACCGCGGGCAATGACCAGCCGGGTGACTGCGCGTCCCGGACTACGGACGGGCTCGCTTTGCCTCAGCCAGCCACTCGGTGTCGAAGGCGAGGTCCAGCTTCTCCAGACGGGCGATGTCACTGGCGATCTGCTCGCAGATCTTGCGCACGGGCGGCCGGCCGGCGGCCAGCTCATTCAACTCGTGCCAGATCCCGGCCAGTTCAGCGATCAAGACCTTGTTGGCCTCGATGGCACGCACACGCACCTGCGCTGCCTGCTCCCGGAGCTCTTCAATGCGCCCACTCGATTCGTCCATGCCCTCATGTTAGGCGCGGCCAGGTATTCGGGGACCCGTGATCGACCAAGCGCCACCGCACCTGGCTGAACCGGCCCTTGAACCAGGTTCGGTTCGGTGCGTCTTGAAATCCCTGGCGGAATGTGCGGAATTCACCAACGAGCGGACCCAGTTGTGCAAAGGTTGTGCCGACGAATCAATCGTGGATCGAATACCCCCACGAGCGTTGCAGGTCGCGGCGCTCACACCACCCGCATTACGAACCCCCCCAAGTAATGGAGTCGTCCAATGGTTTCAACCAGCTTTGATCTCGCTACTGGATCAGCAGGGCATTCGGCAGCCGACCGGCCCCGCGCTCGCCGGGCCTTCGGTGGCGATCCCGGTGGGGCGTCAACCGTAATCGGCATGCCCGCAGCATGGTGGCATGTCGGGCGTCGCCAATCGAGGACGCTTCCCCGCTATGCATTGATCGAGGCCAACGAGTCCTAGCCGGCCTTCGGGGCATGCCGGCCAGATGCGCAGCGAGGTATGGAAAGGCGCGTTTGGTCAGCCGCAATCAGGTCGAACCGAATCCCTACCTTGGCCAGTGTCGACGACCACGATGCGGCGCTCAATGTTTGCGGTGCTATGGCGCCGACTTATGGCTCGCAATCGAGGGCGTAGCGCAGCGTTGGCTCAGAAAAGGGCGCTCATCAGGTCGCGGCGAGCCTTCAGCACTGCCGGATCGGCAGGACCGACAGTCTCGAAGAGCTCCAGCAACCGAACCCGAACCGCTTCCCGCCTGGCTCCGGAGGTGTTGCGCACCAGTTCGATCAGCCGGTTGAAGGCCAACTGGGTCGCCCCGCCCATCAGTTCGGCGTCGGCCGCCGCAAGCTGGGCGTCCACGTCTGTCGGCGCGGCTCCTGCCCGGGCCAGGACGGTGGCCGGATCCATCGTGGCAACCCGCGCCAGCAACGCTGCCTGCGCGCGGCCGGCCTTGGCCTCTGGATCGTTGGGGGTAGCGGCGAGGATCTTCTCGAACTCCACCACCGCCTGGTCGAAGGCTCCGTCGGCCAGAGCCGCGTCGGCCGCTGCGAAACGCGGGTCGGGGCCGGCAGACGCGTCCACGCTCACCGGCTGCGCACGCCCGACGATGCCGTTCGCACTCGCTGCCTGAAGCAGCTGGTCGATGAAAGCCTTCGCCTCATCCTTGGTCTTGGTGCCCTGCCAGAGCGGGGCCAGCTGCCCGCCGATCACACCGAGCACAGCAGGCACGGCCTGGATGCCGAAGGCAGCGGCGATCTGCGGGTTGGTGTCGACGTTGACCCGGGCCAGCAGCCAGGCACCGCCGGCCTCGTTGACCAGCTCGGCCAGCGCAGCCGACAGCTCCTGGGCGTTCGCCCGCGGGGAATGCAGCTCGAGCACGATCGGGTACTTCACCGACTGCGCCAGCACCTCCTCGAAACTCTCGCTGTTCGCCTCGACGACGTAACTGGCACCAGGCGGTGGCGGCGGGGTCTTGGCTGCAGCGACGATGCCTGAAAGATCGATGGCTCTGGACGGGTTCAAACCTGCTGGTGTCACAGGTGCATTCTGCCAGCCGCTCAACAACGACGGCGAATGTTGCCACCGGGCTCCCCACCCGGAGGCGGTACACGGCAAGATGGCTTCATGGCTCATGAACGCGCTGGGCAGGTAGCACTGCCGGAGGACCTCATAAACGTCGACGCCCTGATCGGCGCCTACTACGACCTCGTCCCGAACCCCGACAACCCCGACCAGCAGGTGGTCTTCGGCACCTCAGGCCATCGGGGCTCGAGCCTCGACACTGCATTCAACGACGCTCACATCGCAGCCACCACCCAGGCGATCATCGAGTACCGGGCCGGCCAGGGCACCACTGGCCCGCTGTACATCGGCAAGGACACCCACGCGCTTTCCGGTCCGGCGTGGCGCACGGCGATCGAGGTGCTGCACGCCCACGGGGTGGCGATCCGGGCCGAGAACGAGTCCGACTACACCCCGACGCCGGCGGTCTCGCGGGCGATCATCGTCTACAACAAGACCCACGACGGGCCGCGGGCCGACGGGATCGTGGTCACTCCGTCCCACAACCCCCCGAGGGACGGCGGCTTCAAGTACAACCCGCCGAACGGCGGTCCCGCCGACACCGATGCCACCAGCGTCATCGCGGACCGGGCCAACGACCTGTTGCGCGATCCGGGCTCCATCCGGCGCACCCCGTACGCACAGGCGGCAGCGGACGTGACCCGGGTCGACTACCTCGGCGCCTACTGCGATGACCTGCGCAACGCCCTCGACATCGATGCGATCGGGGCGGCCGGGGTGCACATCGGCGCCGACCCCCTCGGCGGGGCCTCGGTGCAGTACTGGGCCTACATCTCCGAGCGCCTCGGCATCGACCTAACGGTGATCAACCCGGCCGTCGACCCGACCTGGGCGTTCATGACCCTTGACTGGGACGGCAAGATCCGGATGGACTGCTCCTCCCCCTTCGCCATGGCCAGCCTGATCGCCAACGCCGACCGCTTCGACATCTCCACCGGCAACGACGCCGACTCCGACCGACATGGCATCGTCACCCCGGACGCGGGGCTCATGAATCCCAACGCCTACCTTGCCGTTGCCATCCAGTACCTGTTCAGCCACCGGGACAACTGGCGTCCGGACGCCGCCGTCGGCAAGACCCTGGTCTCGTCGTCACTGATCGACAAGGTCGCCGCGGATCTCGGTCGCCGGCTGATCGAGGTACCGGTCGGCTTCAAGTGGTTCGTCCCCGGACTCACCAGCGGCGAGCTGGGTTTCGGTGGCGAGGAGTCAGCTGGCGCATCGTTCCTGGCCAGGGACGGCTCGACCTGGACGACCGACAAGGACGGCATCCTGCTCGCGCTGCTCGCCAGCGAGATCAAGGGCGTCACCGGCAAGAGTCCCAGCCAGCTCTACGCGGAGCTCGAGGCCCGGCACGGTGCGTCCAGCTACGCCCGCATCGACGCCCCCGCCAGCCGGGAGCAGAAGGCGAAGCTTGGCAAGCTCAGCGCCAGCGACATCACCGCGACCGAGCTGGCCGGCGAACCGATTACGGCAACCCTTACCCAGGCCCCGGGCAACGGTGCGGCCATCGGCGGCCTGAAGGTCACCACGGCGTCAGCCTGGTTCGCTGCGCGGCCATCGGGCACCGAGAACGTGTACAAGATCTACGCCGAATCCCTGCGGGGCCCCGAGCACTTGGCACAGGTTCAGGCCGAGGCGAAACAGGTGGTCGACGCCGTGCTGGTCTGACCAGATGTGAAAGGCTGTGAGCATGAACAACGACGAACTCTTTGTGTGCATCGACCATGTCGGGCTGGCTGTGCCCGACCTCGACGAGGCCATCAAGTTCCACACCGAAGTCATGGGCTGGCGAGTGCTCCACCGCGAGACCAACGAAGAGCAGGGCGTCGAGGAGGCCATGATCGGCACCGGCGACCAGGGCTCCGAGAACGCACAGATCCAGCTGCTCGCGCCGCTGCGGGAGGATTCGGCCATCGGCAAGTTCCTGGCCAGGAGCGGTCCGGGCATGCAGCAGCTGGCCTACCGGGTCAAGGATCTGGACGCGGTGTCGGCGACCTTGCGCGAGCGCGGCGTCCGGCTGCTCTTCCCCGAGCCGAAGCGTGGCACGCATGGTTCCCGGATCAACTTCGCCCACCCCAAGGACGTCGGCGGGGTGCTGCTCGAGTTGGTCGAGCCGGCCGCGCACTGATCCGCAACTGGCTGGCCTGGCCCGGTTTCCTCGTGGGACCGGGCCAGTAGCATCGAAGCCTGACCGAGAGGGGATGACGTGGCAGCAGGAGAAACTTTCGGACTGGACCTCTTCGACGAGACCGCTTCAGCGGTCGGCAGCTTCCCCCAGACTCTGCGCGGTTACGACCGCGGTGCCGTGGACGCCTACGTCCGAGAGGTGGAGGCCCAGCTGGCCAGGGCGAAAGCCCAGCTCCGCCAGCAGCATCGGCAGCTGATCGAGGCCAGCGCCCGGGCCGGCGACACCGACTACGCCAAACTCGGCTCTCACACGCGTGGTCTCCTGAAGGCTGCGGAGTCGCAGGCCGACGAGCTGGTCACGGCGGCCGAGCACCAGGCCCGCGGGATCATCGCGCGCGCCGAGGCGGAAGCACAGAAGACCAGTACCGAGGTGCAACTGGCCCTCCATGCCGCCAGTGCGAACTCCACCGGTGAGTTGAACGCCGTCCGCCAACGGCTCAGCGAACAGACCGCTGCCGAACTCGGGGCCGCCCGGGAGGAAGGTGCTGCCATCATCGGGTTCGCCAGGCGACAAGCCGCCCAGCTGGTCGCGGACGCAACCGCGAAGGCTGAGTTGATCACCCGGGAGGCCGGGCTGGCCGCCGAAGCCCGGATGGTGGCAGCCGAGCGGGAGGCGGCTGAACACCGGCTGGGCGTTGTGGCAGAGAAGGAAGCTGCCCTCGCCGACGTGAAGGCCGCACACGAGGCCACGACTGCCGAGCTTGAGGACCTGCTGGAGAAGGCCGCACACCGGGTGGCCGACCACTCCGCCCGGCTCGAGGCCGACTCGCTCACCTGGGAGCAACGCCGTGAGGCCGCCCGAGCGGAGGCGGCCGAGATCGTTGCCGCGGCCCGCTCCGAGGCCACCGGCGTCCTGCAGGAGGCCGATGACCGGGCTCGCGCGCTCCGGGCGTCCATCCTGCGCGGCAGCGAGGAGCGGAAGGCAGCCATCGAGGCCGAGATCGCCGGGTTGATCGGACGCCGGAAGGCGATCGTCGCGCAACTCGGCGAGCTCTCGGTCCTTGCCGGAAACAGCGCGTCCGACTACGGCGACGGAGACCCGCAGTAGTGACCACCCCACCCACCGGCCAGGACCTGCCGGCCGTCGCCCGGGTCGCCACCAGCACCCCGACCCCCGCTTCGGCCGGGACGCCGTCCAGCCCACCGACCACCCGGGGCTGGCTGCGCAAGTGGCGGCGGACCACCCAGCCCACTCCCCCGGATCTGGCCGACAGCAGCACCGCCCGATCCGAACACCGGACGTCCCTGCTGGACCGGAACCCGGTCCAGATCGGCTTCTTCCTCACCATCGGTGCGCTCGGCGCCTACGGCCTGGTGCTGACGGTGATCTCGCTGAAGTCCGTCATCATCCTGATCACCCTTTCGCTGGCGATCGCCCTCGGCCTGAACCCGATCGTGGAGTGGTTCCACCATCGCGGGGTGCGCCGGGGGGTCGCGGTGCTGATGGTTGCGCTGTCGGTGATCTCGGTACTCGGCCTGGCCGGGTGGGCTTTGGTCCCGGTGATCACCGAACAGGTGAACGTGCTGCTGCAGCAGGCCCCCGGCTACCTCGAGAACCTGCGCCAGAACCCACAGATCGCCGCGTTCGACGCCCAGTTCCAACTGATCGACCGGGCGGTCTCCTTCCTGGCCTCCGGCGAACTGATCGGCGGGCTGTTCGGCGGGCTGGTCGGCGCCGGCCAGATCGTCGCGAACACCGTCTTCTCGGTGATCATCACCACCGTCCTCACGCTGTACTTCCTGACGACCCTGCCCGCGATCAAGGAGGTCATCTACCAGCTGGCGCCCGCCTCGCGACGAGCGCGGGTGAAGTACCTGGCGAACGAGATGTTCAAGCGGGTCGGCGGGTACGTCTCCGGCCTGTTCATGGTGGTGCTGATCGCGATGACGGTCGCGTTCGTGTTCCTCAACATCGTCGGGTTGAGCCAGTACGCGCTCGCGTTGACCGTCGTGGTCGGCATGTTCGCCTTCGTCCCGCTCGTCGGCACGACCATCTCGATGGTCATCGTCTCGATCGTCGCGTTCTCGACCTCGCCGACGACCGGCCTGATCACCCTGATCTTCTTCGTCGCCTACCAGCAGTTCGACGCCTACTTCATCCAGCCCAGGGTCTTCTCCCACTCGGTGCAGATCCCGGCGGTGCTGGTGATGCTGGCCGCGATCTCCGGCGGCCTCCTGCTCGGCTTCGTCGGTGCGATCCTTGCGATTCCGGTGATGGCCGCGCTGCTGCTGCTCTACCGCGAGGTGTTGGTCCCCCACCTGGACCGCACCTGAGCACTCGCGAGGAACAGGCGACGACCGCGACGCCGCGTCAGCGGCGGCAAGGGATCAGAAGAGGCGGTCCTCGGCATTGTCCAGGCCGCGCAGCGCGTCGTAGTCCACCAGGACGCAGTCGATCCCGCGGGTGCTCGCCAGGATCCTTGCCTGCGGCTTGATCAGCTGGGCGGCGAACACGCCCCGCACGGGGCTGAGGCGCGGATCGGCGTTCATCAGCGCGAGGTACCGGGTCAGCTGCTCCACCCCGTCGATCTCACCGCGGCGCTTGACCTCGACCGCCACGTAGGCGCCGGCGTGGTCGCGGAACAGCAGGTCCACCGGGCCGATCGGGGTCAGGTACTCCCGCTGCACCAGCGTCCACCCGCTCCCGAAGGTCGCCGGGTTCTCGGCGAGCAGCACCTGCAGGTGAGCCTCGACGCCGTCCTTCTGCAGGCCCGGATCGATCCCCAGGTCGTGGGCGCTGTCGTGGAAGACCTCGCCGATCGAGATCTGCAGGGTGTCCCCGTCGTTGTTGCGAACCTCCCACAACGCGGTCAGCCCGCGTTCGTCGGCATCGGCCACCGCCTCGACATCGGCCGGGGGTGGGTTCTCGATGAGCGTGCACGGTGGACTCATCCAGTTCAGTGGTTTGTAGGCGCGGTCATCGGCGTGGATCGACACCGACCCGTCCGCCTTCACCATGATCAGCCGGGTGGCCATCGGCAGGTGTGCGGTGAGGCGTCCGGCGTAGTCGACCTGGCAGCGGGCAATCAACAAGCGCACCCGGACAACCTACACCGCCACCGGCGGGGTGCCGACTTGCCTCCCGGCACCGGGTTGGCATAGGACTGCGGACATGGCCAAACGACCCTCGAAGCACCTTCGGGTGCCCCGACCGTTGTCGGCGGGCGGCTTCGCCCGGCTGGAGGGCAAGGCCGACGGCGACTGGATGGTGCAGACCATGCCTGCCGATTCCGCCACCAAGACCTACTCCTGTCCCGGCTGCGGCCAGCCGGTCACTCCAGGCACCGCGCACCTGGTCGCCTGGCCGCGCGAGGCCAGCATCGGCTCGACCTCTGCGGTGGCGGAACGACGGCACTGGCACACCTCCTGCTGGCAGCGGCGGCGCTGATGGCCCGCCTGCACACCGTGTTGGTCGGCACCGGCCGGCCACGCTTCGCCTTTCTCCCCGGGCTCTTCGGTCGCGGCCGCAACTGGACGCAGGTGGCCAACGGAATCGCCGAAGCCGGCTTCGCCTCGGTTCTCTTCGACCTGCCCGACCATGGCCAGAGCGCCTGGACCGGCCACTTCTCCTACCCGGAGATGGCGCGGGCAGTGGCCCAGGAGATCGACGAGCGCCTGGGCTCGGCGGCCAACCTGATCCTGGTCGGGCATTCGATGGGCGGCAAGGTCGCCATGCTGGCTGCCCTGAACCACCCGGAACTGGTCTCGTGCCCTCGTCGTGGTCGACATCGCTCCCGGCCCATCGGACCAGGTCCAGACCTTCACTCCACTGGTGACCGCGATGCGTTCACTCGACCTGGCCAGCATCATCTCCCGCACCGACGCCGATGACCGGCTGAGGGCCGCCATCCCGGACGATTCGGTGCGCCTGTTCCTGCTGCAGAACCTGCGCCGGCGAGGCGGCTGGCACTGGCAGCCGAACCTGGCCATGCTCGGCGACTCGCTCGCCGAGATCGGTGACTGGCCGGACACCGGCACCGCCAGCTACCCCGGTCCGGTGCTCTGGGTGACCGGCGAGGACTCGGCCTACGTCCGCCCGGAACACGGCGCCGCGATGACCCGGCTGTTCCCTGCCGTCCGCCGGCTGGTCGTGCCGGCGGCCGGGCACTGGGTGCACGCAGATCAGCCGCAGGCGGTCATCACCGCCCTGCTCGACTTCATGGCCGGCGTCGACGAGGGAGTCAGCCGACGGTAGCCGAGGTGATCACGGCCGGCAGCTTCGGCTTCCCGGTGCCATCACCCCAGGCGCCGTCCTGACCGCCGGCCGCGATGGCGAGGACGGCCTTGAGGCCGGCGGCTTCCACTCTGCCGAAGACGGTGTAGTTCGGGCTCAGCTGGGTGTCGTCGAAGACGATGAAGAACTGCGAGCCATTCGTGCCCGCACCGGCGTTGGCCATCGCCAGCGTGCCGGCCGGGTAGGTCTCCTCGCCGGTGAGCTCGTCGGCGAACTGGTAGCCGGGACCGCCGGTGCCGGTTCCGGTGGGATCGCCGCACTGGAGGACGAAGATCCCGGAGTCGGCCAGGCGGTGGCACGCGGTGCCGTCGAAGAAGCCCTGCTTGGCGAGCGAGACGAAGGAATTCGTCGTGCAGGGGGTCCGCTCGCGGTCGAGGGTGAGCGTGGCGGGCTTGTCGTTCAGCGTCAACGTCACGGCCGTCGTCCCGGTGTTCGGTACGCCGCTGCCGGGTGGGAGGTCAACCGGCTTCGACGCGTCGCCGGTGACGATATAGGTGCAGGCCACGTCGGCTCCAGAGGCCGGCGCCGACGTCGCGGACGTGCCCGGGGTCGCCGGCGTGGTGGCCGGGGTCGTGCACGCGCTCAGGACGACGCCGAGGAGAACCAGTGGCAGCAGCGGGATCGACTTCTTCACGCCTACACCCTGCCACATCGCTCGGCAGGCGCGACCCTTCGTCAGGCCGAGGGATCGGGGGCGATACCTTGGATCCATGGTCAACCTCACCCGCATCTACACCCGCACCGGGGACGCCGGCCGCACCCGGCTGTCCGACCTGTCCGAGACGGCCAAGACCGACCCGCGGGTCGAGGCCTACGGCCATGTCGACGAGGCGAACTCGGTGCTCGGCCTGGTCACGACCCAGCCCGACCTGCCGCCCCGGATCCGGGAGGTGCTGCGGCTCATCCAGAACGAGCTCTTCGACTGCGGGGCCGACCTGTCCAACCCACTGGCGTCCGATCCCCCCTACGAACCGCTCCGGATCATCCAGGCCTACGTCGATCGGCTCGAGGGCTGGTGCGACGAGTTCGGCGATCCCCTGCCGCCGCTGAATTCGTTCATCCTTCCCGGCGGTAGCCAGACGGCGGCGCTGCTGCACCTGGCCCGCAGCGTCGTCCGCAGGGCAGAACGGGCCGGGTGGGCAGCGGTGGCGGAGTACGGGACCGAGCCCGCCGCAGATGGTCACCCGGGCGGCGTGAATCCGCTCGCACTCGGCTACCTGAACCGGCTCTCCGACCTGCTGTTCATCCTGTCCCGGGTGATCGGGATCGCGGCCGGCGAAGTGCTGTGGGTCCCCGGCAAGGATCGTCAGATCGACGACCCGAAGGCCGCTCGCCGCCGCAAGCGGATCACTGGTAGCGGGACCCCGGCGGAGCCGACTCCAACCAGCTGAGCAGGCCCGTGAGCGACGCCACGGCCATGGCCAGCTCCCACGACCGCCCGTCCACCAGTTCGATCCGCACGATCCGCTGGTCGTCGTAGAGCAGCACCGACTCGATCGGGTCCGGTTCCCGCTGGACGCCGGCACTCGACTGGGACCGCGGGAAGATCAGCCGCGGCCGCAGGGACAGCGAGAAGGCCCGGAACCACTCCAGGTTGTCACCGGAGTAACGGGCAACGCCGAGCACCCAACCGGTGCCCGGCGTCGATGTCGACAGGCGCAGGGAACAGTCGAAGAGGCCACCCTGGCGGGACAGCCAGCGGCGACGGGCGCTGAGGAACACCACCGGCACCAGCAGCAGCACAACCAGGGTCAGCGCGACCAACTCGGTGATGCCCAGCCAGTCCATCCGCGCTTCCCCTACGATCGGTCGGCTACTTCGCCTGCTGGGCGAGGTGGGCCGCGCGGACCTGGGCCTTGGCCCGCAGGAAGTGCTGGCGCGTCTCATCGTCCAGCTCACCGGCGTTCAACCGCTTCTCGGCTGCGGCCAGTTCATGCTCGGCGGCGTTGAGGTCGATCTCGCGGGCAACCTTGGCGAACTGGGACAACACCGAAACCCGGTTGTCGGCGACCGAGATGAACCCGCCATCGATCGCCAGCACCTCGCGGTGCCCGTCGCTGGTGAGCACCTCGGCTGCGCACGGCACCAGGGCGGCGAGGAACGGCTCGTGACCCGGCAGGATGCCGAGATCACCTTCGGTGGTACGGGCGATGACGCTCAGCGCCTCGCCCTCCCAGACGATGCCGTTCGCGGCCACCACTTCGACCCGGAGCACTGCAGCCACTGGTTCAGCCTTCCTTCTGGATCCGGTCCCAGTTCGCCATCACCATGTCCATTCCGCCGACGTTGAAGAACGCCTGCTCGGCGATGTTGTCGGTCTCACCGTCGCAGATCATCTTGAAGGACTCGATGGTGTCCTTCAGTGGCACGGTCGAGCCGGGCACGTTGGTGAACTTCTCGGCCATGTAGGTGTTCTGGCTGAGGAACTGCTGAAGCCGCCGCGCCCGGGCGACGATGATCTTGTCCTCTTCGCTGAGCTCGTCGACACCAAGGATCGCGATGATGTCCTGCAGTTCCTTGTTTCGCTGGAGGATCTTCTTCACCCGGGTGGCGGTGTCGTAGTGATCGCGGCCGATGAACAGCGGGTCCATGATCCGTGAGGACGAGGACAGCGGGTCGACCGCGGGGTACAGGCCGCGCGAGGCGATCTCGCGGCTGAGCTCCGTCGTTGCGTCCAGATGGGCGAAGGTGGTGGCCGGTGCCGGGTCGGTGTAGTCGTCAGCCGGCACGTAGATGGCCTGCATCGAGGTGATCGAGTGCCCACGGGTCGAGGTGATCCGCTCCTGCAACTGGCCCATCTCGTCGGCCAGGTTCGGCTGGTAGCCCACAGCGGAGGGCATCCGGCCCAGCAGGGTGGAGACCTCCGAGCCGGCCTGGGTGAACCGGAAGATGTTGTCGATGAACAGCAACACGTCCTGGTTCTGCACGTCCCGGAAGTACTCGGCCATGGTCAGGGCGCTCAGCGCGACCCGCAGGCGGGTGCCCGGCGGTTCGTCCATCTGGCCGAAGACCAGGGCGGTGTCCTTCATGACTCCGGCCTCGATCATCTCGGTGATCAGGTCGTTGCCCTCACGGGTGCGCTCCCCGACGCCGGCGAACACCGAGGTGCCACCGAAGTTGTGGGCGATCCGGTAGATCATTTCCTGGATCAGCACCGTCTTGCCCACACCGGCCCCGCCGAACAGGCCGATCTTGCCGCCCTGGACGTACGGGGTGAGCAGGTCGAGCACCTTGATGCCGGTCTCGAGC
The DNA here is from genome assembly GCA_963848845.1 of uncultured Actinomycetota bacterium. GTDB lineage: Bacteria > Actinomycetota > Actinomycetes > Propionibacteriales > Propionibacteriaceae > Propionicimonas. The sequence continues at coordinate 23,600 of CAWKFH010000008.1, read as the reverse complement.
ATCTGGGTCTTGGGCTCAAGGGCGTCGAAGGCCGGCGGCTGGCGGTGGATCGGCCAACGCTCGGTCACTTCGAAGGCGGTGTTGTCCTCGTTGAGGCACTCCCCGGTGACGTTCCAGACCCGGCCCTTGGTGACGTCACCAACCGGCACGGTGATCTGGCCGCCGGTATCGGTCACCTTGGCGCCACGGCGCATGCCGTCGGTCGGCTTCAACGAGATCGCCCGCACGATGTTGTCACCGACCTGCAGGGCCACCTCGGCAGCGATCGAGTGCACATCTCCGTCGCCGGTGTCGATCTCGATGAGCAGCTTGTTGTAGATGTCGGGCAACGCCTCAGCGGGGAACTCAACGTCCACCACCGGGCCGATCACCCGGGCCACCCGTCCGGTAGCGGCACCGGCGCCTGCTTCGGTCGGAGTCTGCGTAGTCACGGTCATCGCTGTCTGCCTTCTGCTGCCTAGTCGGTTTCGGTCAGGTCGGCCAGCGCGCTGGCGCCGCCGACGATCTCGCTGATTTCCTGGGTGATCTCGGCCTGCCGCGCGGCGTTGGCCTCCCGGGTGAGCCGTTCGATGAGTTGCTGGGCGTTGTCGGTGGCCGACTTCATCGCCTTCTGCTGGCTGGCGAGCTGGGAGGCGGCCGACTGGAGCAGGTAGAACCAGATCCGGCTGCGGATGTAGAGCGGCAGGAGCGCGTCCAGCACGGTCTCGGGATCCGGCTCGAAGAGTACAGCGGCACCAGGTCGTCGGAGTCCACTTCGCGCACGCCCTCGACGACCTCCAGCGGCAGCACCCGGCGTACCCGCGGGGTCTGGGTGAGCATCGACTCCAGCCGGGTGTACACCGCCCAGATCTCGTCCACCCCGCCCTCCTCGTTCGGTCGCAGGAAGTCCGCCAGCAGCCGGTCGGAGATCTCGACGGCCCGGTCGTAGGTCGGGGCAGTCGGAGAAGCCCTCCCAGTGAGCCTGGATCGGCAGGCCGCGGTACTTCAGGAAGCCGATGCCCTTGCGCCCGACGACGTAGCGGACCAGTTCCTTGCCCTCTTCCTCCATCCGCTGCCGGAAGCTGGCCACCGACTTGATCACGTTGCTGGAGTAGGCGCCGTTCATGCCGCGATCGGAGGTGATGAACACCACAGCGATCCGCTTCGGGTCCTCCGCCGGACGGGTCAACGGGTGGTCGAGGCGGGAGTAGTTGGCCACCGCAGAGACCGCCCGGTTCAACTCGCGGGTGAACGGCAACGCTCGCGCGGCGGCCTGCTGCGCCCGGATGATCCGCGAGGACGCGATGAGCTCCATCGCCCTGGTGATCTTCTTGGTCGCAGTCACCGACTTCCGGCGCTGTCGCAGCTCACGCAGGCTGGCCGGCATCGATCAGCTCCGCTTCTTCTGCACGACGATCTGCTCGTGACTCAGGTCTTCGTCACCGATCGCCTTCGCGGCCGGGTCGCCCTCGGCCAGGGGCTTGCCGTCGGTAGCTGACGAACTGCTCGCGGAACTGCTCGAGGGCTTGTACCACCGCCTGCTCGGTGTCGGGCGTGAACTGACCGGTCTCGGCGATGGTGTCCAGCACCTTGGTGTTGCGCCGCAGGAAGTCGAGGAACTCGCGCTCGAAGGTCAGCACCTCGCTGACCGGCACGTCGTCGAACTTGCCCGGTGGTACCTCCCCAGACGCTGATCACCTGTTCGGCCACCGGGTAGGGGTTGTACTGGGGCTGGCGGAGCAGCTCGACCAGCCGGGCACCGCGATCGAGCTGGCGACGCGAGGTCGCGTCCAGGTCGGAGGCGAACATCGCGAACGCCTCCATGTCGCGGTACTGGGCCAGACCGATCTTGAGGGTGCCGGCGACGTTCTTCATTGCCTTCACCTGGGCGGCACCGCCCACCCGGGAGACCGAGATGCCGACGTCGATGGCCGGACGCTGGTTGGCGTTGAACAGGTCGGACTGCAGGAAGATCTGGCCGTCGGTGATCGAGATCACGTTGGTCGGGATGTAGGCCGAAACGTCGTTGGCCTTGGTCTCGATGATCGGCAGGCCGGTCATCGAACCGCCGCCGAGTTCGTCGGACAGCTTCGCGCAGCGTTCCAGCAGGCGGCTGTGCAGGTAGAAGACGTCGCCGGGGTAGGCCTCGCGGCCCGGCGGGCGGCGCAACAGCAGCGACATCGACCGGTAGGCCTCAGCCTGCTTGGTCAGGTCGTCGAAGACGATCAGCACGTGCTTGCCGGCGTACATCCAGTGCTGGCCGATGGCCGATCCGGTGTAGGGGGCGATGTACTTGTAGCCGGCCGGGTCGGACGCCGGCGAGTGCACGATCGTGGTGTAGTCCATCGCGCCGGCCTCCTCCAGCACGGTCCGCAGCGCCGCGATGGTCGAGCCTTTCTGGCCGATGGCGACGTAGATGCAGCGAACCTGCTTCTTGGGGTCACCGCTGGCCCAGGCGGCCTTCTGGTTGATGATCGTGTCGACGGCGATCGCGGTCTTGCCGGTCTTGCGGTCGCCGATGATCAGCTGACGCTGGCCGCGACCGATCGGGGTCATCGCGTCGATCGCCTTGATTCCGGTCTGCAGCGGTTCATTGACGCTCTGGCGATCCATGACGCCCGCGGCCTGCAGTTCCAGCGGACGGCGCTCCGGCACGTCCTTCAGCTCGCCGAGGCCGTCGATCGGGTTGCCCATGGCGTCGACGACCCGGCCGAGGTAGCCGTCGCCGACCGGGACGCTCAGCACCTCACCGGTGCGCTTGACGACCGCGCCCTCCTCGATGCCTTCGGACTCACCGAGCACCACGACGCCGATCTCGCGGACGTCGAGGTTCAGTGCGATCCCCAGGGTGCCGTTCTCGAACTCGAGCAGTTCGTTGGCCATTGCCGACGGCAGGCCTTCGACCCTGGCGATGCCGTCACCCGAAGTGACAACGGTGCCAACTTCATCCCTGGTTGCGGTCTCGGGGTTGAAGTTGGACACGAACTTGTCCAGCGCGTCCCGGATCTCTTCGGGGCTGATGGTCAGTTCTGCCATGTGTGCACCTTCTGCTTTCGATTCGTTGACTTCAGCTGAGTAGTTGTTCGGCGGCGGCGAGCTTGCCGGCGACAGTGCCCTCGATCACGTCGTCGCCGACCTGTACCCGGGCGCCCCCGATGACTGTCGGGTCCACGACGACCTGCAGATTCACCTGCCGGCCCAGCTGGCGGACCAGTGCGTCCCGCAGCCGGTCGCGCTGGGCAGCGGTCAGTGCCCGGGCGACGGTCACCTTCGCGATCGCCCTTGCCCGCGCGGCCGCGGCCAGCTTCAGGTATTCGGCGAGGGTCACCTGGTAGGACCGGGCCCTGGCGACGGTCGCCCGGGTGGCCAGCTCGAAGGTGTCCGGCTGCACCCGGCCCGCCAGCAGGTCGCTCACCAGCTGCCGGCGAGCGTCGCGCGGGGCCTTGCGGTCGTCGAGTGCCCGGCGCAGCGCCTGGTCGCCGGCGACGGTACGGGAGAAGCGGAAGAGCTCCTCCTCCACCGTGTCCAGCTTCCCGACGGACTGGGCGTGCCCGAGCAGGGCGCGGATCCCCTGCCGTTCCAGCGCTGCCACCAGGCCGGACGGGCTCCCCCACCGCAGGGCCGCGGCCTCACCGACAACGGCAGCTGCGGCCGCCGACACCCGGGAGCCGAGGACGCCGGTGGCCAGCTCGCGGCGGCGGTCGTCGGGCATGGTCGGATCGGCCAGCGCGTTCCGCAGTGGCGTCTGGTCCGTCAGCAGGTCGGCGACGGCGAACAGCTCCACCGCCAGGGCCGAGCCGAGCTCGTGGGCGTCAACCGCCCGGTCGAGCTCTGACTGCCGGGCCTCGGCGGTGGCGTTCACGACTTCTCCGCCGGCGTCTGGGTTTCGAGTTCGGCGATGAAGCGGTCGACACTGCGGCGGGCACGCTCGTCATCCTCGAGCGACTCCCCAACGATCCGTCCGGCCAGCTGGGTGGCCAGGCCACCGACCTCGGCGCGGAGCTGCTGCACGACGTGCGCCCGCTCGGCCTCGATCTGGGCCTTCGCCGAGGCCAGCATCCGGGCCGAGTCGGCCTGTGCCTGGTCGCGGATCTCGGCAGCCTGGGTCACCGCCTGGGCCTTGGCGTCCTCGCGGATCCGAGCGGCCTCATCGCGGGCGGTGGCCAGCTGGGCCTGGTACTCGGCCAGCGCCTCTGCTGCAGCCTTCTGGGCGGCCTCCGCCTTCTCGATACCGCCGATGATCTCGGCTGTGCGCTCGGCGTAGGTCGCCTCGAACATCGGCACGACCTTCTTGGCCACCACGACCCAGATGATCGCCAGCAGGATGATGCCGGCGAACAACTCCGAGATGTGCTCGGGCAGCAACGGACCAAGGTTCGGCTCTTCACCCGCAAGGGGGAACATCCCCGCAGTCCTCAGAGCGCGAAGGCTAGGGCGATACCGATGATGGCCAGCGCCTCAACCACCGCGAAACCGATGATGGCGGTGGACATCATGGCGCCACGGGCCTCGGGCTGCCGGGCGGTGCCGTTGATCACCGATGCGAAGATCCAGGCCACGCCGAGCGCCGGGCCGAGGGTGGCCAGCGCATACCCGATCATGTTGAGGTTGCCGGTGATTTCCATGTCGTTTCCTTTCGGGGGATTGCGAGCTTGCTCAGTGCTCCTCGGCGATCGCCGAGGAGATGTATTGGGCGGACAGAACCGTGAAGATGTAGGCCTGCAGGACTGCGACCAGGATCTCCAGGGCGAAGATCGCGAAACTGAAGACGAAGGACACCGAGCCGGCCGCGAGGTAGAACGGAATGCCGGACGTGAGCAGCATGCCGCCACCGACGACGAAGATCATGATGACCAGGTGGCCGGCGAACATGTTGCCGAAGAGTCGCAGGGCCAGCGTGAACGGCCGGACGATGAAGTTCGAGAGGAACTCCAGGGGGATGAGCAGGGGCCACAGGACGACCGGCACGCCCTCGGGCAGGGTCATCTTCCGCATGTAGGTGAAGAATCCGTACTTGCTGATGCCGGCGAAGTTGTACATGGCGAACGCCATCAGGGCAAGGCCGTAGGCGTAGCCGATCTTCGAGAAGGTCGGGAACATGAACAGGAAGAACTGCCCGAACAGGTTGTTCACCAGGATGAAGCTGAACAGGGCGACCAGGAAGGGCAGGAACCTGCGGTAGTCGTGGCCGATCACATCCCTGGCAATCAGGTTGCGCAGCAGGTTGTAGACCTGCTCGCCAAGGAACTGCCTCCGGCCGGGCACGACCTTCTGCCGGCGAGCCATCGCCAAGCCAGAAGCCGATCACCAGGATCGCCGCCGATGACGGCCTGCGCCAGATGGTTGTTCAGCCAGAACCAGTCCGGAACCGAGCTCGGGGAACAGCGGCCTGGAGTTGAAGCTTTCCGGCCCCGGCGGCCAGCCGTGCGTCGGCGTCGCGCCCTCCAGTGGGATCAGCAGTCCGATCAGGCCGGGCATCACACCTCCTGTCTGGTCGATCACTCGGACCGTCCGTACCTTGCGATCACCAGATAGATACCGGCCACCATGCCCCCGATGATGCCCACCGGCAGCAGCCACGATGTCTGCAGCCAGCGGTCCAGCAACCAGCCGATGCCCCCGTAGAAGACCAGCCCGGAGATGAGGATGCTGATGACCCGGAGCCCGGTGTCCGTTCCGCTCTGCTCACCCATTGTCTGAGGGACTCTATCAGCAGACATCCGCTCACTTCACCGGAGGTGACCATCATTTGCGCCGTTTTCAGGCTCGTCGTAGATGAGGATACGCATCCTTGAGTAGACCCAGAATTCGGCCCCCAACCAGCCGGTGACGACACCGATGGTGGTGACCACGACGACCATCGGGTTCATGAGTGCGATCCGGTCGGCATTGTCCAGTGCCAGCACCAGGAGCAGCCCGAGCACTGTCACCCGGACGGTGTAGGAAGTCAGCGCCGCGACCAGCACCGTCGTCGGCGCGGCGTCGGCGACCAGGATCTGCACGGCCTGGCCGATGGTGAGGAAGGCGATGGTCAGGATCCCGGCCACCGCGGCTGACGCCGCAGCGGGAAGCCCGAGGGTCAGGCCGAACCCGACCACGGCCAGCACCAGGACGGCGTGGCCGCCGACGGCCCCCCCGGCCAGTAGCCGCCTGGCCCGCCGGACGTTGGCGCTGACTTCAGTCATCGACCGGTCTTCGCGCTCCGCCGTCCCCAGGTCAGATAGGCCGCCAGCACCAGGCCACCGATCAGGGCCACGATGAAGGGCGGATAGGGGACGAGCCCGATCAGCACCACTCCGAAAGCGATCAGCGCCGACCACAGCCACAGCAGTGCCACGGCCCGGCCGTGGCTGTGCCCGAGGCTCGAGCATCCGGTGGTGCAGGTGCTGCTTGTCCGCCTGGTACCAGAGCTTGCCGGCCAGCGTCCGCCGGACGTAGGCGAGCACCAGGTCGAGGAACGGCAAAGCCATGACGGCCAGCGGCAGCAACAGCGGCAGGTAGGCGGCGAGCGCATTGGCGCCGAGGCGGCTCAGGCTGGACGGGTCGAGCTGTCCGGTGAGGCTGATCATCGAGGTGGCCAGCAGGAAGCCCAGCAGCATCGCACCGGAGTCGCCCATGAACATCCGGGCGCGGTGGATGTTGTAGGGCAGGAAGCCAAGGCACACCCCGACGGTGGCCACCGTGATCAGGCTTGAGGTGGTCGCGCGGACCAGTTCCTGCTCGTAGGAGAGCAGGTAGGCGTAGGCGAAGAACGCCCCGGCGCCGATCGCGACGACCCCGGCGGCCAACCCGTCCAGGCCGTCGATCAGGTTGATCGCGTTCACCACGACGAAGATCAGCACGACGGTGACCACGATCGAGCTGCCCTCGTCGAGGGAGACGATCGCGTCCGGGCAGCGGGATCCAGTAGACCTTCACCCCGTTCAGCACGGCGACCCCGGCCGCCATCAGCTGACCGGCGATCTTGGCCAGCGCGTTCAGCTCGACCATGTCGTCGATCACCCCGACCGCGCAGATCAGCCCACCGGCCAGCAGCACCGCCATGGCGTCGTGGGTCACCAGCGGGAACCCGCCCAGCCAGGGCAGTTGGGCGGCCACCAGCAGCGCTGCGGCCAGGCCGAACCACATCGAGACGCCACCGAAGTAGGGGACCGGCTTGGTGTGCACGTCGCGGTCGCGGACCATCGCCACGGCGTTGTACCGGAAGGCCAGGCGCCGGGCCAGCCCGCTGAGCAGGTAGGTGACCCCCGCGGCGACCAGCAACACCAGCAGGTATTCGCGCATGCTCAGCCCTCGCCGAAGGCCGGGACGACGGCTGCGAGCTCCTCGCGGCTGATCCGCCCCTCGCGCAGGATCCGCGGGCTCCCCGGTCAGGTCGACGATCGTGGACGGGGCGCCGCCGGGGGCCGGGCCGCCGTCGAGGTAGACGCGCACCCGCTTGCCGAGCTGCTGCTTCGCCGTCGGCGACCGTGGTGGCGGCCGGCTGGCCGGAGACGTTGGCCGAGCTCACCGCCAGCGGGCCGGTGGAGCGCAGCAACTCGCGGGTGAAGTCGTGGTCGGGGACCCGGACCGCGATCGTGCGGCCACGGTCGCCCAGGTCCATGTTCAGGTGCGGGTGCGCCGGTCACGACCATGGTCAGCGCCCCCGGCCAGAACGCCTCGGCAAGGGCGAGCTTCCTCGTCGGTCACCTCCTCGGTCAGTGCCCGCAGCATGGCCACCTCGGCGATCAGCACCGGCGGCGGCATGTCCCGGCCGCGCTCCTTAGCGTCCAGCAGGCGCTGCACCGCGTCGGGGCCGAGGAGGCATCGGCGCCGATGCCGTAGATGGTGTCGGTGGGCAGGACGATGCAGTCTCCGTCCAGGATCGCCGAGACGGCCGCCTCGATGGCTGCCCCCGGATCGCTGGAGATGTCCCAAACCCTGACCATGCCGCTCATCCTGCCAGCTTGCCGACCCGCACGGCGGTCACGAACCGTGGGCGGTCGTTGAGGTCGACGTTGTCGACGACCTGGGTGAACGCGCCAGTCGCGGTGAAGACGCGGACGGCGCTGGCCGATTGCACCTCGGCGTGCTCGGCGCAGACCAGCCCACCGGGGCGCAGCAGGCGGGCGGCAGCCCTCGCGACCACCTTGAGGGCGTCCAGTCCGTCCGGCCCGGAGAACAGGGCCAGCGCCGGCTCGTGGGTGCGGACATCCTCGGCCACGCCCTCCCAGGCATCGAGCGGGATGTAGGGCGGATTGGCGATCACCAGGTCCACCCGGCCGTCCAGCTCGGTGAACGCCTCTGCCATGTCGCCCTCGGCGAGCGCCACTCCGGTGCCGGCGAGGTTGGTCTCCGCGGCGCGCGCGGCTTCCGGGGAGAGTTCGACCGCGTACTGGCGGCAACCGGGGCGCTCGGCGGCGATCGCGGCCGAGATCGCGCCGCTGCCGGCACACAGCTCCACCACCACGGGATGCTCCCCAAGGGTGCCCAGCCGCTGGATGGCCCAGCCGGTCATCACCTCGGTCTCCGGGCGCGGGATGAACACCCCTGGCGCCACGGCCAGCTCGACGGTGCGGAAGTAGGCCCGGCCGGTGAGGTACTGGACCGGTTCGCCGGCCTCCCGGCGGACCAGCAGCTGCCGGTAGTCGGCTTCGACCGCCGTGGGCACCGCGGCCAGCAGCAGGAGCCGGGACGGCTCGACACCGGCTGCATGCGCCAGGAGGGTACGCGCCTCCGGGCCGGAAGCCAGTCGCCTCGTGCCCTCGGCCAGCAGCTGGTTGACCCGGGTCATCAGCCGGTGGTGCCGAGCCGCTCGGCCAGATCGGCGGCCTGTAGGGCCGCGATCACCGCCGAGAGGTCTCCGGCAAGGACCTGGTCGAGGTTGTAGGCCTTGAAGCCGATCCGGTGGTCGGCGATCCGGTTCTCCGGGTAGTTGTAGGTCCGGATCCGCTCGGAGCGGTCGACGGTGCGCACCTGCGAGCGCCTGGCCGCGGAGGCAGCGGTGGCGGCCTCCTCCTCTGCCCTGGTCACCAGCCGGGACCGCAGCATCCGCATCGCCGACTCCTTGTTCTGCAACTGGGACCGCTCGTTCTGGCAGGAGACCACGATGCCGCTGGGCAGGTGGGTGATCCGGACCGCCGAGTCGGTGGTGTTGACTCCCTGGCCGCCTGGACCGGAGGACCGGTAGACGTCGATGCGCAGGTCGTCGTCGTTGATCGCGACCTCGGTGGCCTCGACCTCTGGCATCACCAGGACGCCGGCGGCGGAGGTGTGGACGCGGCCCTGGGATTCGGTGACCGGCACCCGCTGCACCCGGTGGACGCCGCCCTCGAACTTCAGCACGCCGTACGGCGAGTTGTCCGGGTCGGCGTTCGCTGCAGCCTTCACCGCAAGGGTGATCGACTTGTAGCCGCCCAGATCGGTCTCCTGGGAGTCGAGCACCTCGACCTTCCAGTTCCGGGTTTCGGCGAAGCGCGTGTACATCCGGAACGAGGTCGCCTGCGAACAGCGCGGATTCCTCGCCACCCTCGCCGGACTTGACTTCGATCAGGCAGTCGGCCGAATCGTTGGGGTCCCGCGGGGCGAGCAGTTCCGTCAGCCGGTCCTCGACGGACACCAGCTCCGCCGCGATGGCGTCCGCCTCGGCGGCAAAGGTCGGGTCTTCCTCGGCGAGCTCCCTTGCCGCGGTCAGGTCGGAGGTCAGCTGCTCGTGGCTGGTCAGCGCATGCACGATCGGGCTGATCTCGGCGTAGCGCCGGCCGACGCGGCGCGAGGCCGCCAGGTCGGTGAGGATCGCGGGATCGGACAGCTGTGCCTCGAGTATCGCGAACTCCTCGCGCAGCCCGGTTGCCGCCTCGTACATGACCTCTCCTCTCGATTCAGTCGAGCCTGGCTCCGTTGGCTGGGCCGGCGTTCCCCCGAACGCAAACGCCGGGCACCAGGACTCCCTGGTACCCGGCGTTGACGAAGCTATTTCTTGGCGTCGGTCTTCTTGGCGTAGCGCTTCTCGAAGCGGGCCACGCGGCCGCCGGTGTCGAGGATCTTCTGCTTGCCGGTGTAGAACGGGTGGCAGGCCGCGCAGACCTCGGCGTGGATCACGCCGTTCTTCGCGGTGCTGCGGGTGGTGAAGGTGTTGCCGCAGGTGCAGGTGACCTGGGTGTCCACGTACTCGGGGTGGATGCCTTGCTTCATGGTTTCTCCTGTTCGGGGTCCGGGTCGCCTGCTCGAGATCAGTGGGTTGGATGAACCCTTGGCGTGAACCGGAACCGACTGACCATTCTGCCTCATCGCCGCTCGGCAGCCAAACCGCTCCCACGCGTCCGCGCGGCGCGCCAGAGCACCCGGAGCACGGCCAGGTGGCGCCGCGTGACCGGGACGCGGCAGCATGTTGCGCCATGGCGACCCTTCCCGACGGCTTTCACCAGATGACGCTCACCCCGGACCGGCTCCGCGACGTCCTGGAACTGGACATGTGGGCCTTTCCGACTGCCGAAGTCCTCGAGGACCTGCTGCAGCTGCCGAGCCCGCTGACCTGGGAGCGGACGCACGCGTTGGTGCGGCCCGACCACCCCGAGGACCTGGTAGCGCTGCACTCCTCCTACCCCTTCGCCAACTGCCCGGTGCCCGGCGGCCGGCTCAAGGTCGCCGGCCTGACCTGGGTTGGGGTACATCCGCAGTGGCGGCGACGTGGCCTGCTGCGCGCGATGATCGAGACCCACTTCGACAACTGTCGCGACCGCGGCGAAGCGGTGTCGATGTTGTTCGCCTCCGAGCCCGCGATCTACGGCCGGTTCGGCTACGGCACCTCGGCGCGGGAGGTCAACCTCACCCTCGACCGCCGGGCACCGCTGCGTCCGGTTCCAGGAGCCGGCGAACTCACGGTCCGGATGGAAACTGTTTCGCAGGATCGTCACGGCGAGCTGGTCAGCTCCTTGCACGCTGCCGTTGACCGGCCCGGTTGGGTCACCCGCGAGACTCCGGAACTGACCGCCGCGTGGTTCGACGACGCACCGTTGTTCCGGAAGGGCCGCGAGCTGGCCCGGATCATGATCGCCGAGCGGACCGGTGAGCCGGTGGGTTACGCGCTGTTCCGCCGCAAGGGCAAGTGGGGCCTGACCGGAGCGGAGGGATCGGTGCAGGTCACCGAGGTGGTGGCGCCGGACGCAGCCGTCGTGCACGCGCTGTGGTCGTGCCTGCTCGACCTCGACCTGACCAAGGAAGTGACCACCGGGATCCTGGCGCTCGACGATCCGCTGCTGAGCCTGCTCGTGGATGTGCGCGCGGCCAGGGTTACCTGGCAGGACAACACCTGGCTGCGGATCATCGACGTCCCTGCCGCGCTGGCCGGTCGCCAGTACCAGGCCGGTCTCGACGTGGTCCTCGAGTTGAGCGACGTGCAACTGCCCGACAACGCCGGTCGCTGGCGGCTGCGGGCCGAACCCTTCGCAACCGCGGTCGTGGAGCGCACCGGGGAGCCGGCGGACCTGACTCTGGACATTCGCGAGTTGGGGGCCGCCTACCTCGGCGGTACTGCGCTCAGCGAACTCGCCGCCGCCGGGCTGGTCACCGAACTGACCCCGGGCAGCCTTTCACGAAGCTCGGCGGCTTTCGGCTGGCCCAAAGCACCGGTCACCAACTGGGTGTTCTAGGAGCCCGGCACTCCCCCACGCACCGCAAAGTGGACCGAAACCGCCGTTGACGGCGGTTTCGGTCCACTCTCGCTTCGTGTGGTGGCGGTTACGCCAGTGACTACTCCGGGTTGGGGGTGGTCTTGGAGATCACCATCAGGAACTCGCGGTTGCTCTGCGTCTTCCGCATCCGGTTGAGCAGCATCTCCAGGCCCTGCTGGGAGTCCTGGCCGGAAAGGACCCGGCGCAGCTTCCAGATGATGGCCAGCTCGTCGCGGCCCAGCAGCAGCTCCTCGCGGCGGGTGCCGGAGGCGACCGGGTCGATGGCCGGGAAGATGCGCTTGTCGGCAAGGTCGCGGCGGAGGCGGAGCTCCATGTTGCCGGTGCCCTTGAACTCCTCGAAGATCACCTCGTCCATCTTGGAGCCGGTGTCGATGAGTGCCGTTGCGAGGATGGTCAGCGAGCCGCCGTCCTCGATGTTGCGGGCCGCACCGAAGAACTTCTTCGGCGGGTAGAGCGCCGCCGAGTCCACGCCACCGGAGAGGATCCGGCCGGAAGCGGGAGCGGCGAGGTTGTACGCGCGGCTGAGGCGGGTGATGCCGTCCAGCAGGACGACCACGTCCATGCCGAGTTCGACAAGGCGCTTGGCCCGCTCGATCGCGAGCTCCGCGATGGTGGTGTGGTCCTCGGCGGGACGGTCGAACGTGGACGCGATGACCTCACCGCTGGTCGTCCGCTGGAAGTCGGTGACCTCCTCGGGACGCTCGTCGACGAGGACGACCATCAGGTGCACCTCGGGGTGGTTGGTCGTGATCGCGTTGGCGATGGCCTGCATGACCAGCGTCTTGCCTGCCTTCGGCGGGGAGACGATCAGGCCACGCTGGCCCTTGCCGACCGGCGAGACCAGGTCCATGATCCGGCCGGTCATGTTGAGCGGCGTGGTCTCCATCCGGAAGCGTTCCTGCGGGTAGAGCGGGACCAGCTTCTGGAACTCGGGTCGATCCTTCGCCTTGTCCGGGGAGTCGGCGTTGATCGTGTCGATCCGCACCAGCGGGTTGAACTTCTCGCGGCGCTCGCCCTCCTTCGGTGCACGGATGGCACCGGTGACGATGTCTCCCTTGCGCAGGCCCCACTTCTTCACCATCGACAACGAGACGTAGGCGTCGTTGTTGCCCGGGCAGGTAGCCGGTGGTGCGGACGAACGCGTAGTTGTCCAGGACGTCGAGGATGCCGGAGATCTCCAGCAGCACGTCGTCGTCGTTGATCACCGGCTCGGCTTCCATCCGCTCCATGCCGAGGTTGCCGCCGGTCCGGCCGCTGTTGCCGGTTTGCCGGCGGTTGCTGTTGTTGTTGCCCTGCCGGTCGCGGTTGCGGCGACGACGGCTCCGCCGGCCGCTGCCGAACTCGTCGTCGTCGTTGCGCTGCGAATCATTGCGCTGGGACTGTTGCGGCTGCGAATCGTTGCGCTGGATGTTGCGCTGGGAGTCATTGCGCTGGGACTGTTGCGGCTGCGAATCGTTGCGCTGGGAATCATTGCGCTGGGAATCATTGCGCTGGGAGTCATTGCGCTGGGTCTGTTGCGGCTGCTGGCGGGACTCCGACTGCCGATTGTCGGTGCGGTCGCCGTCGTCTGCGCTGGTGCCGCGCCGACGGTTGCGCCCGGCGCCTTCGGCCTTGAGTGCTTCCAGCCGGGCGGCAACGTCGTCGGCTGTGCCAGCGTTGAGCGGAGCCTGCGCCTCGGCGGGCTCGCTGCGTCGGGACGGCTCGGCATCGGCCGGACGCTCGGCGCGCTGCCGCCGGGAACGGGTCGGGTCGGCCTCTTCGACTCGCGACTTCTCGGAGCGGGCGGGCTGAGCGGACTTGATCGCGTCGATCAGGGCGCTCTTGCGCATCGTGCCGGTGCCCTTGAGGCCCAGGGACGCGCCCAACTGCTTCAGCTCCGGAAGCAGCATGCCCTCCAGGCCTGCGCCTTTGCGCCTGGAACCCTGGGTCGCGGCTTCGATGGTGTCGGTCACTTACTTCCTTTCGGATCAGGCGGTCTCCGGCTTTGCCGGGCAGACGCGCCCAGTGCTCGGTAAAGAGCATCTTGAATGACATTCCAGATCTGAAACGCCAGCAGCATCCAATGCCTAGCTACTGGGATTCCTCGACGACTCGGTGAGTACTTCGCGTCCGTCCTGCCCGATCTGAGGGGCTGTGCGCTACTGCGCGTTTCCCACTGTAGCACCCACCGACGGCGGCGTGAAAAGCACCTCCAGGCCTCAGTTCAGGGCCGTGGCGAAGGCTTCGCGCAAGCCCGGGTAATCGGTCACGACCGGGAACCTGGGGAACTCGGCCGCGACATTGATCGGGGGCCGGAACAGGATCCCGGCGTTGGCTTCCGCGAGCATCGCAACGTCGTTGTAGGAGTCTCCGGTGGCCACCACCCGGTAATTCAGGTGGTGGAAGGCGCGCACCGCAGCGCGTTTCGAATCGGGCTGCCGCAGTGTGTAGCCGGTGATCCGGTCGGCATCCACCCGGAGGCGATGACACAACAGCGTCGGGTGTCCGAGCTGGGCCATCAGTGGCATCGCGAACTCGTAGAAGGTGTCGGAGAGGATCACGACCTGGAACCGGGTGCGCAGCCAATCGAGGAAATCGGTTCTTCGACCGACAGGAGGCGCTGCGTCGCCTGACGCGCGTCCTGCTGCTGCTCACCGCCCTGGGGGCACTGGGCAGCGCAATGGTCGGCGGCCTGCTGACACTGATGGTCTATGCCCATGCCGAATCGAGCGATCCGGCCACGGTCGCCTGGATCGATGCGCACCACGCGTTCCTGGCCGGCGCCGTGGCCATGGTCGGCCTCATCGCGCTCGTCGCGCTCGTGCACTGGGCGATCTATCGGTATCGAGGCCGCGCGATGCGCGGCATCTTCGCCGCGCGCAGGCTCGATGGCGCCGATTCCAGCCTGGCGCTCGCCGAGCGCCAGTTGCTGAACGTGGTCAACGAGATGGCCCTGGCGGCGTCGGTACCAGTGCCGGACGTCTACCTGACCGACGATGCCGCGATCAACTCCTTCGCGCTCGTGACGGCCGGCGACGAGTCCGCGGTCGGCGTGTCGGCTGGCGCGCTCGACGAACTGTCGCGCGCCGAGCTGCAGGCGATGGTCGCGCACGAGATCGCGCACATCCGCAACGGTGACGCGCGCATCAACCTCGCGTTGCTCTCGCTGAGCCGGGGCTTCGCGAGCATCTACGACTTCGGCTCGGCCGCGATCGGCTACCCGCTGCGCCGTTTCGGCTCCAACGGGATCGTGCCGATTCTGACGTTCTATCTGGCGATGGCTTTCGCGATCTTCTTCGTGGTCGGCGCCGTGGGTCGGCTCACATCGCGCCTGCTGCAGGCGGCGGTCGCCCGGCAACGCGAATACCTGGCCGATGCAGCTGCGCTGCAGTTCCTGCGGCAGGCCGCGCCACTCGTCAGCGCGCTCGAGAAGGCCGGTCGATGTCGCGTGGACAAGCCGAACCGGCCGGCGCGCCAGGCGGCGTTCATGATGTTCGTCTCACCGTACCGTGATCGCTTCTGGCTCGTCCGAACGCATCCAAGGGTCGAGCGACGGATCGCGGCGGTGCGTCGGATGACGCCGGAGCCGGCCGGCCGCTGAGGCCGCGCCGACCCGGCGGCGACCGGGGACACCGCTGCGGTCGTGAGGCGCCACCCTGTGCTCGCGCTGGCGGTGGAGCAAGGGTACAGCGCAAGAAACTTGGCGTCAGGCGACTAATGTCAACCAAAGTGGGGGCGATGCTGGCCGACAGCTTCTCCCCGCCACTTGACGACCTACGCACGTCACTGAACCGTACCCGCTACAACGTCGAGCAAAAGACGATCCGGGCGGTTGTAGCCGATTGCGCCACAAGGTGTTGCGGCGAGCCGCAGTGACAGCATGGCAAGGTCCGTCGCGCCCATCTGCTCGCGGAAAGCGCTGGCCTCGAACACGAATTCGTTCATGGTGCCGACAACCCGTCGATTGCTGGTCTTGGCAATGGCGACCTCAGCCATCGCCGCTAGCTCGCGTTCGACGAGCGGCAGCGCCATCCCATACCAGTGAAGTAACGCCGCGACCGCTGGACCCAGACGCTCAGGCAGAGTGCTCGCCGGTGCCAGCGGCAGCAAGATCGGCATCAGGGTCCGCTCGTTCACCAACAGTGCTAGCTGCGGCTTCCAGAACAGTACGGTCCCGTACCAATCGCCGAGGATGGTCGTCGGCGGGGGCTTGGTCGTGGCGAGAGGTCGCCTTAGTCGGTCCCGAAGTGTCGCAGTGCAGTGAAGCGTGAACATGCCCATTTTCGCCTGGCGCGGCGAGGCGTTCGAGAGCGCGCTTCCATCGCTGATGGTGAAGTCGCATGTCGACCCCTTGCTGACATCGGCGATCCCCGAAAGCCGTCTTTGAATTCGAGCCGAGAAGCGGAGGATCTCTTGGCAGGCAGATCTCGCTAGGCGTAGGGTTCATCGTTTGAGCTAGGCTGCCCAAGCCAGAGTGGGGGTCTCAATTGAGGAGACGTCAGGCCTCGCTGCTCTCACTAGCGTTGGCGTCCTAGGAAGTCGAGCATGCTCGCAGTCGCCACCGCGGTTACGCGTTCGTTGTTGACGAATCCGCGATCTGGTTGGCTTGACTCATCTCAAGGGTGCGACTCCAACTTACGACACGTCAATTGGGTACTGGATCCCCCTTGTCAACAAACGTGCTCGCGAAGTAGCTTTCTAACACTTAGCTTGCTCGAACGCGAAAGGGGCTTGGCACATGTCCAGAACTGCGCCGCGGATGCTGCCAGAAGCGTCACTCGGACAGCGATGGTGGCTTGCGGCTCTTGCCATAGCAGTCCTTATCGTAGGCACAGCCGTTAGTCGATTCGCATCGCAAGAATCACGACCTGATCGCGAATTGAAGTCCCAGACGAGTCCGTCACAGAATCCGCACGTACCACCGGTATCGAGTGTGGCTCCGCAAGCCAGCGGAGAGACATCCACTGCAGGCGACCAAGCTGAGCGCGAGACGTCGCGCTCCGATGCGATGACCTATGCGTCGGTTGCCCAAAACCCCTTGTATTGGCTGGGCAAGGCAAGAAGCGGTGACGCTGCGGCCGCGGTTGCCGTGTATCAGATCTTCCGGAGGTGCGAGAAGGAGTTGTCACGATCAAGAGCGGCGCAAACGCAAGGGGACGTCTCCAGCTCGCCGCCATCAAGCTTGCAGCCACACTGCGCGAACTTTCCGACGGGCGTCGACTTTCTCGCCCTCTTAGAGCCGGTTGCGGCTGCGGGCGACCCAATCGCCAGGATTCACTTCGCTACAGAGGTTCTCGGATCGAACGCGGATGCGACGAGACGCCAGGACCTAAGCGCAGAACAGCGTGGCCTGATGCAACGTGCGATCGGCTACCTAGAGGAAGAGGGAACACGTGGCTCGGTAGTCGCGCTGATGCAACTAGCGCAGGCTTACGAATCTGGCGCAGCAGGCGAGCGGAACGCCGAGCGGGCCCATGCCTATTTGCTGGCGATTCAAGCGCTTGCACCGCAAGTATTTGAAACCGTCACTGAAGACAAGGCCCGACTTCAAGGTGCGCTGTCTGAGCAACAGGTTCGCGCCTCTGCAAAGCGCTCCCGCGATATTGTCAAAAGCGTTGAGAGGAATTCCGCATCAAAGGCCGTAAGACGAAATCAGGACGATCGCGCTTCGTCCGCTGTGCCGCCCCTATGAACGGACAGCGCGTGGACAGCAAGTGCTGAATGGCTGCTGATGCGGCATGTGGTTCCGGCACTGTTCCACTTTCATGTGTCGGGCTTAGTTAGTGACGTCGTCCTTCGCGGGTGGGTAATCTTACGATGGAGGAGGAAGCCTGGTATGAAATACGCTCGTTGGTTCGTGGCATCAATACTGTTGTCATGGGCAGCTTTCGCTGCCGCGCAAGAGTGGGTTCCGCCCAGCAACTCGCTACCCGCTGGAAGTCGAATCAATCCGGGTGGAATGTTCACATCGAACAATGGGCTGGCGCGGCTCGTGATGCAATACGATGGAAACTTGGTCTTATACGATGGGAATTGGAATCCCATCTGGCATGCGAGTACTCATGGCCATCCGGGCGCCTTTGCCGTCTTTCAGACCGACGGCAATCTTGTTGTGTATAGCTGGAACGGCGTTCCCTTGTACAACATCTTTGACATTAGTAGGAGTCCGCACGCATTGCGAATTCCGCACCCCGGGGGCTATGCGGGCTTTCTGAGCATCGAGGACAGCGGAAACATGATCGCCTTCGCCGGTGACATTAGGTGGACCAAGTATTGGCATCCCGGAGGGTTTGCCGATGGTTGGTGGGACATGACGCCGGCTACGCTCTTTCGACCCGGCCAGTACTTGTTCTCCGGTCAATCGATTGCCTCTCCAAATGGCGTCTACAAGCTCGTGATGCAAACCGACGGAAACTTGGTTCAATACGATGGGAACTGGAGTCCGATCTGGTCGTCAGGCACTTACAGTCCCGGCGCTTACGCAGTCATGCAGCAAGACGGCAACTTCGTTATCTACAACGGCGGGTCGGTGGTTTGGCATGCAAACACTGGACCTAGACCCGATGGAAACGTTTCGCACCTGAGTTTGCACAATAGCGGTAGGCTTTACATAATGGCCTATGAGCGCAATTTTCAGATTTGGCCGTGGGGGCCTTCTGCAGGAAAGAAGGAGTGGTGCAGAGTGTGTACGGTAGACGCGTACTTTTCTGCTTGGCAGTGCTATCCAGGCAACTTTGGTTCTGTAAATCTTTGCAAGTGAGAAGCCTGCCGGCGTTTTTTGGACGGCCGACCGGGGCTAAACGAGTAATTTAAAGGTGAGGGCGCTTGAGTAGCGTTCGGGATCGCGAGGGGTCGACATCCCTCAGTGGGATGCGGCGGGCAACTGCCCGGCGCATCCCGCCTGCAACAATTCCTTCCCGTTATCGCAACTTGCAGCACTAACGGCCACCCACCCTAGGCGTCCGCTTCCCGCCGCCCGAGCGAGGTGTACTTGGTGGCCGCTGTAGGCCGAACCCCGTCCGATCTATCGTCCCAAACTGAACAGATCGCCGGACCCCGGCCGCCGCTCCGCCTTATGGCCAATGATCGGATTGGCGAGGATGTGATCAGGCTGACATACGTGCCTGCTTGATCTCGAGAATCGCCGGATGGAAAGCGCCGCTGAAGCCGCGTTCGAGTTCCGCTCGCTTCCGCTTCAGGTTACGTTGCCCCGCAGATCGATAGTCTCTGCTCGGCCGAGGCTGTGTAAAAACTCCGAATCCGTGCGTTTCCGGGGGTCGGTTTGGTATTCCCAAAGGTGCGATCGTTCAATACAGAGCGATCTGAGAGGTCGAGTTCAGCGCCAAGCTCCACGTCGGCACGTTTTTACACAGCCTCGCCACAAGCTGACGCTCGCGCCGAGCGGCTGACTCGTTCGAAAGCGCACGCGTCTCCACCGATCGTGGGCGTCCCACTGAACTCATTTGGTCGTTCGCCAGACCGACGCTTTCGAATTATTCTCGTGGACACAGCGCGCACGCCAGGGTTGGAACGCGCTGCCGGTGGCGCGCCTCTCAGGCGCTGGCGTTCAACCACTCGATGAGACCGACCCGGTCCGCAGGCGCCACCGTGCGCGCGAATCCCGCCACTGGCACGACCCAGTGCTTAGCAAGCATCCCCCGGCTCGCCAGCCCCCGCAGCTGGTCGGCCAGCCGGTCGGACTTCTCGTCGACAGCGAGCGAGGCGTCCTGCAAGGTGCGCTGCACCCAAGTATCAGCATGGCGCAGGGCGGCAGCAGGATCGGCGGCGGCGATACCACTAAGCAGACCAAGCAGCTTGGCCACGCTTGCGTCTTCCTTGTGATCGCGTTCATCGAAGAACCAGCCGCTTTGCAGCGCAGACTCGAAGGCGCCTTCATAGCTGGCGAGCGTCCATTTCGCTGGGACTTCCTTGTACTCGTCGTCGAACACGCCCCCATGCAGCGCATGACGGGCGTGGTCGGTGAAACCGGTGTCGCGCTCGTGCGTGGTCAATATCTGCAGGAACTTCCTGCCTTCCTCTTCAGCCGCCAGTTCGCCGAACCAGTCACGCGCCAGTGCCCACACGCCGCTGACATTCCACAGGCCCATCAGGCGCTCGGCCGCAGTCTGCGGATCGCCGCGGCGGTACATCGCGTCGAGCAGCTTGCGCGTGCCCGGCCAGTCCAGCTCGCGCGCCAGCCGCCATGCCACCTCCCTTTGGCGGGCCTGTCCATCGGGATGCCGATCGTCGACGCCAGCCGCCGGAGGCCGCAGCGTCGGTGCCAAATCTTCCAGACCCTCGCTGCCGTGACCGCGGCGTGCTAACGACGCCGCCACGCGCAGGCTCCAGCGTTCCTCGGGATCGAAGTGGCGCAGCAGCTCGCGCAGCGCCGGCACGGCAAGAGCATCGTCAGGTGCGTCGCACAGTGCCCCTACGGCGGCGCGAAGCCGAGAGTGGTCGGGTGAAAGCGCATCCGGCTCGAACGAGCGCAGCACATAGCGCAGCAACTGCTCAACCGCGGCGGTCTGCAGGTCGGCAAACAACTCACCGACCTTGCCGCCGACGATCCAGGTAAACGCCGGGTGGCGCAGCGCCGCGACCAGCAGCGCGCGCTGCGCCGCCTGCGCTCCCGCACTGACCACGTCCGGTTCCAGCGCGGCGTATACCGCATCGGCCACCGGCGTGGGCGCGAAGATCTCCTCCGGGCCGAGCGCGGGCAGCGCCTGTGTGGCCTGCTCGAACAGCCGCCTCCACACCGCGTCGTAGTCGGCGGCGATCTTGCGCTGGCGCGCGAGCACGATGTCGGACGCGGCCGCTGTTGCCTGCACCAGCCACGACTGCAGCCAGGTGTTGAACTGCATGCCTTCGCCGGCGCGATCCATCGAGGCAGCAATCTCCGGCCGCACGGCGGGACGTTCAGCGTCAAAGCACGCCTTCCAGATCGCCAGCGCGCCATCGCGGTCATGCAGGCGCAGGCGCAATTCGCAGGCCTCTAGCACCAACTGCAACTGCGGCGTGGCAAGCTGCTGCAACAGCGCGCGGGCAGCGTCCAGACCGCCCGCCTGCGCCAGCGCCTCGATGGCGCGCAGCCGCCAGCGCAAGTACTCGAGCCGGGCATGCTCCGAACCGCGGCCGTCCTCGGGGAACGCGCGTGCGATGCCGTCACCCTCGGCGAAACGCCGGATCGCCGGCCGCGCGGCTGCATGCTGGGTCAGGCCAAGCAGCAGCCGTGCAGCTTCGTCGCGCAGCGCTGGCTCGTGCAACGCGGTCTGCTCTAGCACCTCGACCGCCTTGGTGATCAGCGCTGCGTCGGCCGCCGGTAGTCGTGCCGACAACCGCGCCACCAGGAATTCCGGCCGGCGCAGCATATCGCGGTACGGATCGTCGGAAGCGAGGATCGCCTGCAGCAGGGCGTCGCGCAGTTCGGCGTCGCCTTCCACCGTGGCCACCGCGAAGCGCAGCACCTCGAGCCAGCCGCTGTCGAACCAGTGCGACGCCATTAGCGTCGCGGCAGCCGCCTCGTCCAGCGCGAACTGCTCGGCGAGGTGCGCGCCGGCCAGGTACTCGCGAAACTGCGGGTGCGAGAAACGGATCAGCTGCACCTCGCCGGCCTCCGAGGTCTCGGCACGCAGCAGCAAGTTGCGTCGTGCAAGGCCGTTGACGATGGCCTCGGCGCGCGGCGCCAGCGACGCCACCTTGCCAAGCGCGCGGCGCGCAGCGCGCGCGCCGAGCTGATCACCCTCGACCTGCTGCGCTTCCCAGCCGAGCCGCCGTAGCACGTCCGTGCGCTGCTCGTCATCCAGGCCATCGGATGGCAGTGCCCCCTTGGCGTCCTCCCAGGTCTCGCAAACGGTCTTGAGGCACTGCGCAAACAGCGGCGTTCGCGTCGCCGGCAGCCCCGCCTTCGACGTGCGCGCCACCAGGCCCACCAGCGTGAGCGTTAGCGGTGTCTCCAGCAGCGCCTCGATGCCGGTGCGCACCAGCAGTGTCTGCGCCAGTCTTCCGTCGTCGTCGAAGGCCGCCTTCAGGAACGGCGCGATGTCGTCGCGGCCGAACGGCACCGGCTCGAAGGCATAGAACTCGTCGGGCTTTGACTCTTCGCCAACCGGTCTGGTGGACTTCAGATACTCCAACGGCGTCTCGCGCAGGGCATCGGGCCGCGAAGTGACAAACACCTGGCAGCGCTTCCACTCGCGCGCCACCTCGACGATCAGCCCCCGTACCTTCTGGCGCCGCGCCAGCGAGCCGCATTCGTCGAGCGCATCGAAGCCGATGGTGAGACGGCCCTCGTCGACCAACGCGCGGAAGAACGCGTCGTTGACGTCGTCCAGGCCGAGCTTGTGCGCCTGGTGCACAAGGTGATCGACCAGTACAGTCGTGGTCAGCGGTCCGTCGGCGGCTAGCGACGCCAGCGGCACCCACACCGGCACCCGACCAGCGCTGCCTGCACGCGCCAGCATCTGCTTCAGCAGCGTCGACTTGCCCGCGCCGCCGTCACCAACGATCACCACACGCGACAGCCCGGCCGCTGCAAGCGCCGGCAACTGGCCCTGGCTCGCCAGGCTGCGCACCAGCGGCACCGTCAGATGATCGACCACGCCCGACAGGAGCCGGCCCAGCGCGGGCAGCATCACATTGGACAGAATGCCAACAAAGCCCATGCCGTCTCAGCGGCTCGCGGGCGGTGGCTCGTCCGGCCACAGCCGAAGCTTGCGTGCCGTGAATGCAGCCAATGCAGGCTTGCGGCGATCGGGCGCGCCGGCCACGGCCAGCCCCAGGAAGTCGATGCCACAGAAGGTCTCCACCACAGCCCGGGCGTACTGCTCGCGCGTGCCGCCCCACGTGCCGGCCAGCGGCAGCTTGTCAACGTACTTGGCATCGACGGGTTCGGCCGCCAGTTCCACTTGCGCGCGGCGCAGCTCCTTGCCGGCGTCCTCGTCGGCGAACAGAAGGTGGGCGGGCGTGGCCCGCAGCGCAGATCCGTCGAGCTTCTTAGGCACCGCCTCGACGACGCCGACCAGGCGGTCGCCGGCGAAGACGGGCGCACCCGACATGCCTTTCCAGCCGTCGTCCTCGGCCGGCCGCGTGGTCTGTACGTCGAGCAGCAGCGCATCGCTGCGCGCGCCGCTCCAGGCATTGACCGTCGCCTGCAGCTGCAGCACGTCGCTGTGGGTCGGTGACATCAGCGCCCGCGGAAAGCCCATCGCGTGCACGCGCACCGGCGCGCGACCGTCAAGGCGACCGAGCGTCGTCGTGCCCGGCAGCTCGCGGACCTTGTTGCCGGTGCCGACTGCAAGCAGCGCGAGGTCGGCGTCCGGGCCGGTCCAGACGACGCGCGCGGCCTGCCATGCTCCGACCTGCCCGGGAAAGCCCAGCTTGTCCGGCTCGAGCAGCCGGATCTCGGTTTCCTGCAGCCCGTCTACCACATGGCGTGCGGTCAGGCCAGGCCCGGTCCGAGCAGGTAGCCGCTGCCGTGCTGGCCGCGCGACCCACCGTAGATCTCGACGACGCGCTGCCACTCCATGGCGCGCTCTCAGCTTGCGCGGGGGACT
Organism: uncultured Actinomycetota bacterium; assembly: GCA_963848845.1. Lineage (GTDB taxonomy): Bacteria > Actinomycetota > Actinomycetes > Propionibacteriales > Propionibacteriaceae > Propionicimonas. The sequence goes on along the minus strand of CAWKFH010000008.1, from coordinate 418 downwards.
AGCCGGGCCTCTTGATCTCGTCGCTGACCGCGACGTCGCGACCCTCGAAGGCGGGCGTAAGCGTCAGCTTGACCTTGTGCGTTCGGGTGCGCTCGGCACCCGCGTCGGCGCCGAACGAGACCACCACCCACTTTGCTTCGCCCTTGACGCCTGCCTTCGCCGACAGCTGCACCTGGAGTTCCAGCTCGACGGGGCCGAGCTGGAATTGCAGCGGCTCGTTGCGCGCCGCCTCTATCGAGGCGCTGATCTCGCACCGCAGTTGCCCGATCGCTTCCGACAGGCCCAGTTCGCTCATGACGCCCCCCCTCAAGAACGGCTGTTAACGTAGCAGTTCGACCGGACACACTCAATCCCCAACTCGCCGCGCGCGTAGTAGCCGCTTCAATCATCGCCGAGACTCGAACCCGATGAAAGAACA